>NZ_JBYFBY010000001.1:0-1253112 GCF_057652195.1 Pedobacter sp. T50_32
CTGTTGCACAGGTTCGCCAGCAGTTTGGGTGGTCAGTTTGACACGGAATCCCATGGTCAGTTTCTCCGAAATATACAGACATGCCATAAAAGATAAAAACGGCGAGTACTATGAAATTATAACGGACAACATAATCAATCTGTCTTACGACAAATTAATTTTGCTAGAGCGACAAGGCAGACAAAGAACGTTCAAAAAAGTAATTGATTAACCAACCTGCTTACAGAGCAAGGTGATTGTGAAGGATAGAAAACGCCTAATAACAACAGGTTTAAGTTAAGTCTCGGGCGAATTGCGAGCACAAGAACTTGAATCTTTTGACTTAGATTATTGCTTTGGTTTACAGCTACTTGAGTATGTCTAACGAAGGATATATGTAGGCTTACATTTCTTGATTTAGCTTAAGCTACCAATGTCAATCGTAACCCTTGATCATCTTCTTTCCCAAGATCTTTTTGGCTCCGCCGATCTGTTTAGAGATATTACTTTCGGTAGTTCCCAGTTTTGAGGCAATCTCACGGTTACTCAGTTGCTCTTCCCTGCTCATCTTGAAAATCTTCCGCATCTGCGGGGGAAGTTTGCTGATCTGTCTATCGATGTAGCCCTGTAGTTGGTTTTCCCTCACCTTGTGGTCGGCATTGTTTGCTATGGTATTGGCAAAGTTTGCGAGAAAGTCAATGTATTTCGTTACTACCCCTTGGTGCGCATAGTGGTTGAGGATACTGCTCCGCAGTGTTATGTAAAGGAACTGTACTAGGTTGCCTTCGGGCAACACCTTTTCACGTTTGTGCCATAGCGTTGCGAACAGCTCTTGCACAAAATCCTTTGCTAGTTCTTCATCCTGAAGCTTTCTATAGGCAAACTTGAACATGAGCTGGAAATAGCGGTTATAAATTTCGGTGTAGGCTTCGTTGTTCCCCTCCCTCAATAAGATGACAAGGTTTTGCTCCGGTGTTTGGTGATCAATTTGGTTCATTGTAATATATGGTTAGATGAAATGACACTGACAAACATTTCCCTCCTTTATTGACCAATCGGTATAGATTAGAAAGTATCGACGGTAGATATATATGAAGACACCGTGTTGCCTTTCCGCGGAAGAAATCATTTTATTTTTAAAAAGGATCTGATGTAAAGACATGTTCCAAGGTTTTATTCGAACCTTAAACAATGAGAACAGCGATTGAAAAAAATCAATAGGGCCGGTGCCACAAAGCTTAATGTCACAAGGCTCTGGTAAGCCCCCTATTCCGAAGATAGGTTCCCACACTAAACATAAGTGAGCACCGGCCCTATCACATGTATAGGGATGGATACTCTACTTACACTCGTGGGATAAATTTACCAGATTTAGTGACGAGGCTCGTAAGCAATACTTTTTACAGAAGAATTGCTAAAATATAACTTTTAATTCTTTTTTGATTTTTATAAAAATAAAAATAATTAATGTAAAACAAAAATTATATAATGTTTTACATTATATAATTAATTAAAAACATTAATTTAAGTAAATTTTTGTTATTTTTTGGCTTGTTATATTTGTTTTACATCATCATCTAAATGGGTAAAACAGTATATAATCGTATTAAATCGGTGTTGGCGGAGAAAGGTAAATCAAACAAGGATTTGGCAGATGCTTTAAATACTGCACCAGAAACTGTTTCCAGTTGGTGTACAAATACAGCACAGCCTTCAATAAAAAGGCTTTTTCAAATCGCTAAAGTCCTTGATGTAGATGCTAGAGAACTTCTGATTTCTTCGAAGTAAAGCAGTTCTTTTCCTAGAATTATCAATGCATTAAATCGAAAAAGTTCCTTACCAAGCGCGCATCAAATCTCACAAGAACCAAAGATAGATAAGAAATTTGCTTATGTTTTTGATGTGATGTAGGCTCATGTGTCGACGTTCAATACATTATTAATCTAAGAATAGCTGCTAGGTATAATCCCTTCGCTCATTTTCGGCCTGCGGAACTCCCCTCCTCTTTCCTCCGCTAGTTCCCGCTTTTTGCATTTACGCAGGAACGTTTGTGTGAAGATAGTACTGCCCTAGGGTAATAAACTGGATTAGATAATAGTTAACATTAATTCACAGTTACCAAAATAAAGCCATCGATTTCCGATGGCCTTATCCCAAATTAGCTGTAAAGTATTACTTACTTTCTTGATTTTTTATCGTTGTCACTTCGTTACGTCCTGCGGATGCCAGGTTCTTGATTTCCATGTAGGCTTTTCTTAAACGTGTTCCGGCAGCTTTGTTGCCTTTGGTGTAGAATGCTGTTGCATCTGTCTCGGTTGCTGCGATCAGTTCTTTTAGTTTTTCGAATGAATTCATATGATTTTGTTTTTTAAGTCCGAAATTATGGATTAAGCCTATAACAAGCAAATTGGACATGTATTTGATCAGAATCGGAATGGTTATTCTAGGTTTTATGCACGGTAAAATAGCCTTCTTTCGAGATTGCTGACGAAGGGACAATAGGGGAAACAAAAAATCTTGTATTCTATGAGAGGATCTGTGCGGTAAGCTTGAAACTATAAATCTAAAGTTTCTACTGAACAGCTTGATGCATAACATTTCGAAATAATCAGCTGATTAACTAGCGCGTTTATGTTAAAAAAGGATGCTCGTCGATCTTTTTTGTTGTTCATAAGTCCGTCTAAAATGTTAATAATTGCTAATATTTTTAGCAATATCTTTGCGTTTGCATTTCCTTTTTGTTGTGGTTTTGGATGTGGTGTCGGGTTTTTGGGGCTTGATGGTTTGATTTTTTTTGGATTTAATCTGGTGTGTTATGGGCTATTGTGAGCTGCAGGTGACGAGTAATTTTAGTTTTTTGAGGGGTGCTTCGCATCCGGAGGAACTGGTGGAGCGGGCGGCGGAGTTGGGCTATGTGAAGTTGGCGATCACGGATGTGAATACTTTGGCGGGGGTGGTGCGGGGGCATGTGGCGGCGAAGAAGTTTGGGATCGGTTTTATCCCTGCTTGCAGGCTGGAGTTATTGGATGGGCCTCCGCTGTTGGCCTATCCTACCGATAGGGCGGCTTATGGCCGGCTTTCGGCGCTGTTGAGCTTGGGAAACCTGCGTGCGGAAAAGGGCAAGTGTTTCCTTTACCGTAGGGATGTGTTCGATTATAGCTTGGGGATCTTGTTCGTGGCTGTGGCGCCGGAGGCTTTGGATGAGGATTTTAGGTTCGATGCTGGCTTTTTGGCTGACTTGGGCGATTATAAAAGGCATTTGGGGGCTTCGCTTTACCTTGGGGTGAGCCGGTACTATCATGGGCAGGACCAGAAACGGCAGTTCCGTTTGGAGGCTTTGGGTTTGGAGTTGGGGATTCCGCTGGTGGCGACGAATGATGTGTATTACCATGTGCCTTTGCGCAGGCAGCTGCAGGATATCCTGACCTGTGTGCGGGAGAAGTGTACGATCCATACGGCAGGTTTTCGTCTGCTCAGTAATGCCGAGCGGCACCTGAAGCCTGTTGGGGAGATGCAGCGTTTGTTCAGGGCCAGTCCAGAGTTGTTGGAAAGGACGCTGGAGATTGCCGATCGCTGCCAGTTTTCCTTGGACAGTCTGGAGTATGTATATCCGGATGAGATTCTTTCTGGTGACCGTTCGCCGATGGAGGAGCTGGAGATGCTGGCCTGGAGGGGCGCCGAGGAACTGTTCGGACTGCCCTTGCCGGAGAAGGTGGTGGACAATATCAACCATGAGATGGCTTTTGTCAGGGAGATGGATTATGCGTCTTACTTTTTGACGGTCTACGATATCGTGCGTTTTGCCAGGTCTAGGGATATCTTGTGCCAGGGCCGTGGTTCTGCGGCCAATTCGACGATCTGTTATTGCTTGGGGATCACTTCGGTGGATCCTACGAAATTTGATCTACTCTTTGAGCGCTTCATTTCTTCTGCGCGCAACGAACCGCCTGATATCGATGTGGATTTTGAGCATGAGCGCCGGGAGGAGGTGATCCAGTATATCTATGAAAAGTATGGCAGGGACAGGGCGGCGATCGTAGCGACGGTTACACAGTTGCACCAGAAGGGGGCGCTGCGTGATGTGGGCAGGGCAATGGGGCTGTCGGTGGATACGATCGACAGGTTGTCCGCTTCGATTTGGGAGTTTACCGACGAGTGGTTTGAGGGGAACAGGTTGACCGAAAGTGGGCTGGATCCGAATGATCCGCTGTTAAGGAAGGTGTTGGAACTGACCTGGCAGATGATGGGCTTTCCGCGGCAATTGGGCCAGCATACGGGCGGGTTTGTGATCACGCAGGGAAAATTGACGGACCTCTGTCCTATTTTCAATGCCCGTATGGTGGACCGGACGAATATCGAATGGAACAAGGATGACATTGATGCCTTGGGCTTTCTGAAGATCGATGTGCTGGCCTTGGGGATGTTGACCTGTATCCGGAAGGGATTTGACCTGGCCAAGCTGCATTATGGGCTGGATCTGACTTTGGCCTCGATCAATCGCGAGGATGATCCCAAGGTGTATGAGATGATCAGTGCGGCCGATACGATCGGGGTGTTCCAGATCGAGAGTCGTGCCCAGCAGCAGATGTTGCCGCGCCTGCGTCCAAAGTGTTTCTA
The DNA here is from genome assembly GCF_057652195.1 of Pedobacter sp. T50_32. NCBI lineage: Bacteria > Pseudomonadati > Bacteroidota > Sphingobacteriia > Sphingobacteriales > Sphingobacteriaceae > Pedobacter > Pedobacter sp. T50_32. Next base: position 4,597 of record NZ_JBYFBY010000001.1, read on the forward strand.
TGATCTGGTGATCGAGGTGGCCATCGTACGTCCGGGTCCGATCCAGGGGGATATGGTGCACCCCTATCTGCGCAGGCGCAATGGCCAGGAGCCGGTGGAATATCCTTCGGATGAACTGGAGGAGATTTTGGGAAAGACCCTAGGGGTGCCGCTGTTCCAGGAGCAGGCGATGAAGATTGCCATTGTGGCTGCTGGATTTACGGCTACGGAGGCCGATGAGCTGAGGCGTGCCATGGCGACTTTCAAGATGCATGGGATGGTGACCAGGTTTGAGACGAAGTTGGTAGAAGGGATGACGGCCAGGGGCTACAGCGAGGAGTTTGCACGCCGGGTGTTCAAGCAGCTGGAGGGCTTTGGTTCCTATGGTTTTCCGGAGAGCCATGCGGCCAGTTTTGCTTTGTTGGTGTATGTTTCGTGTTGGCTAAAGTGTTATTATCCTGATGTTTTTGCATGTGCGATCCTGAATTCGATGCCGATGGGATTTTACAGGCCGGCGCAGCTTGTCATTGATGCGCGTAACCATGGGGTGCAGGTCAGGGAGATTGATGTAAATTTCTCGTTTTGGGACAATGTCCTGGAGGAGCAGGTGGGTAAGTTTAGGGCACTGCGTTTGGGCTTTAGGCAGATCAGCGGGATGCGTGCCGAGGACATGGAGATTTTGGTGGCGGGACGTAGGGAGGGCTATAGGGGGCTGGCGGAGCTGCTGGATGCAGGAGTGTCGCTTGCTGGCATGGAACGGCTAGCGGATGCGGATGCGTTCCGTTCATTGGGCCTTGATCGCAGGCAGGCGCTTTGGGAAGTTTCGGCGTTGAAGGATCGGCCTATTGGAGTGTTCAAGGGACAGGCGGGCAACGGTGAGAAGGAAGTACAGATTGCTTTGCCGCTGATGGGAATGGGCGAACATGTGGTGCAGGATTATGCGAGCACTTCGCTATCGCTCAAGGCGCATCCGGTGAGTTTTGTGCGGGAGAAGCTGAAGCTGTTGCGGGTGAAGTCTTCGGCTGAGATTGCTGCGACGGATAATGGCACGATGGTCAAGGTGGCGGGCCTGGTGCTGGTCCGACAGCGTCCGGGAACTGCGGGCGGGGTCTGTTTTATCACCATAGAGGATGAAACGGGATTTTCCAACCTGGTCGTTTTTGAAAAGCTTTTTGAAACGTATCGCAGGGAGATCTTGCATGCAAAGCTGCTGATGGTGGAAGGTAGGCTACAGCGTGAGGGCCAGGTGGTACACGTGATCGTACAGCGCTGTTTTGACTTCACGGGCCTGTTGTCGGAACTTAATGATCAAAAGGCGGCTCCGTTCACTACGGAGAACAAGCGCAGCCAAGTACGGCAGCAGCAGGAAAGTGAGGCCTTTCATGGGGGAAGGAACTTTAGATAGATAAGCGAATGATCAGTTAAATGGAAGTTCAACCTGGCCCAACCATATTTGACGCTCAAAGATTAGCTTCAATCGGCAGATTCATTTCCAATAAGCGCCAATACAGTAGACACTCCGCAATTTCCTTTGTAGTGCCTTAAACCTACGGATTTAAATAACGAACATGCACTTTCTACGCTCGGCGAGGAGGTCGAACAACGGCATGACGCCTATCTTAGAAATGACTTTAACACAAAAAAGGTGCAGTCTATCTTTAGACTGCACCTTTGATGTATGACATCTACACTCAAAGATCATTTATAACATGCTCCGAGTTCATTCAGGGCACTGTTGATGCCCGTGTTGTATGAATTCAGGGAGTAAATATCCCCAGTGGTAATATTCGCAACGTACAGGTCATAGCCACCTGATCCGCCCGATTTTGTACTGGATAGAATCACATGGTCTGTTCCACACGGAAATGCATCCGAATAATCTGCGGTCGTGGTGTTAAAAGGTAATCTTGTAGGTGTTGCACCACTAAAATAGCCCATATATACCTGATCGTGCCCATTGGTTGCACTATACCATCTTGAATACAGATATTTGGTAGGCCCCCAAACTATCGGATAGTACTCTTGGATACCAGTAGCATTGGCGATGGCCGTTTTCCCTGTGCCATCGATATTGATTTTATAGATATCGGAGGCGCTTCCCGCTCCCTGGGCAAATATCAACTGTGTAGCATCATCGGAATAATAGGGCATACCTTCTTCAAGAGCTGATGTTGAGGTTACCACATCGGTAATGGTGCCATTTGTCTCCATGATCTTCAAATCATTATCCTGCTTAAATGCTATACGGTAACCATTAGGAGAGAATTTGGGATCTTCGTCGCGTTTTCCGTTACCTGCTGTAAGATTGACCGGCGCACTACTTGACCCGACCGTCCAAATATAGATATCCCAATCTCCCGAACCCGCAGGCTGTCCCATAAAAACGATCTTACTGGCATCTTCATTGAAATGTGCATTCATCGGAAAGTCAATGTTCCAATATTGGCTCACCCATGTCAAAGCATTGGTCGCAAAGTTATAGATATAGATGCGGGTGTCGGAGCAACCGTAGCAATCGTACTTATGATAAACTAATTTACCGCCAAGAACCGGCGGGCTTGCAATAGGTTTTGAATTTTTCCCCGAAACATTGGCAACAGCATTTGGGTTACTTGGATCACCCAAATTTTCTGCAATATTCGCTTTATCACAACTTCCAAAAAACATCAGGATAAAAACTCCCAAATAAACGAGTCCAAAGTTTAATTTTTGATTTCTCATAACAAATATTTTTAGATTGATTAATAAATAATTCTATATGCTATTGTTTCGTAAAAGCATAGGTGCCACCCTTTAGGTCCCCATTCAAAGTAATACTCACCTTATAATTCCCCGCTTCTTTCACAGCAATAATATCTTTGCCTCCGGTAGCAGTCAGGTTGCCAACAAGATTATTCTCCTCCATTCCGCCCCACTCCAGCCAATCTGGATTGACAGAGTAAAACTTCAGGTAATTATTGGCTGGCAAAGCCACAGTCTTCTCAAATGTTAAGGGATGTTTATAGCTCAACAATACTTCTGTCCTAGTGGCCCAATCGGTATAATGGAACAACTTTATATTGTGATATTGCCAGGTAAGCTGGGCAGCACCAAAATTTACCGAAAGCTGATAGGCTTGGCTTCTCGCCACAGTAAACTTGCCCTTGCCCTGTACAACTTCTAACAATGGATCATCCCATACCACTTTGTCATCATTGGCATAGTCATAGGCAGACAATGGTTCTTTGATAATATAAGATGTGCCTGAACCATCTGCCTTGGTATTAAAGGAATAGGACTTGTCTACCTCTAGGGCTACATAATTGGCAGAGACAAATGCGTCTCCCCTCTTTACCAATGCTACATTGGTACCTGTAGGGAGAATCAGGTAGAGTGTTTGTGGTGCTACCGTTGGTACCTTGGTACGGAGTTCCTTTTCGGGTAGTGCATCTTCGGGTTCCCCGTCTCCCTTCTTACAGGACGTGAGGATGGCTGATGCCAAGAACAGCATCAATAAAAACTGGATTGATTTTTTCATAATTGTATTGGATTGGTTAACGTTTATTCTAAGTTGACGTTCATTTGCTGATCAGCTTTCTGGTACAAAGCGGACCAACATTTACTTATTTCATAAAACCTGGCATTCTGTATCTAATTCCTTTGTTATCCATTGCTGTTAAATGCGATTTTAATCGTTTTGTAAATGAATCTAGATCTCTTCGATCATTAGACCAGGTAAATTCCGCGAAAGCCTGTAATCTTGGATAGATAAAATATTCAAGTGCGGCTTCCGATGGAATATTTTCTGTAAATACACTTGCCTGGTAACCATCAATACTGTTATTGAAAGCATTACCAAATCTCTGGTTCGGTGTAAAGTTATACAGTGTGGTGATGCTTTCATCAGTAGAGGCACTACTCAGGTAGAACCAGGTCCAAGGCGTCATGACAAACCTATTCCCGTTGGCAATCGCATTATTAGGTGTAATCCAGTCTCTCCAATAGGTAACTACCGCATCGGCGTCTATGCCTACTTCGTTGGCATCGTCCCAAACTATTGCCTTTCTCCCTTTAGCTTTCAGATGGGACTGCAGGTCACTGATGAATAATTTCTGGATCTGTTTCACATCGGTAAGGCTATTTTCTGTCATGTACTGCTGACAGATTGCAGAAGCTGCCCAAGTGGTCTTATCAACCTCATCATTGCCAATATGGATGTATTTCGAAGGAAAAATATCCATCAGTTCATCCAGAACGGCAAAGGCAAATTGCTTCACATTAGGCTTACAAGGACAGATAGGATAAGAAAACTCTGCTCCCCATCCAGCTGTACCCGTTGCAGACAGCCATGGATAAGCCTTGATAGCCGAAAACATGTGCCCAGGCATGTCAACCTCAGGGATAACATCTATATAGTTTTGGGCCGCATAAGCTACGATCTCTTTTAAATCTGCTTTAGTGTAGGATGCCTTATACACTTTAACACCGTTCATTGTAGTCAAGAACCGATTATCGATATTGTAAATAGGATTTGATTTAGCTCTTTCAACATTCTCTAAATCATATTTATTGAACGCTCGCCAGCTGCCCTGCTCAATTAGCTCTGGATATCCCGGAATTGGAATACGCCATCCCTGATCATCGGTGAGATGCAGGTGCAGCTTGTTCATCTTGTATAGGGCCATCCAATCAATCAGCTTTTTGATGTAATCTTTGGTATAAAAATTCCTAGCCACATCTAGCGCAAAAACACGCCATTCAAAAAATGCCTTATCCTGTACAGTTACACCTTTCATCGTGATTTTTTTAGCACTTTTTTCTATTCGTGCGTCCCACAGGTACTGTCTAAAGCTCTGCAGCGCATAAAAAACAGCAGCCACATCTTTGCCAACAATATTTATTTTGTCCTTCCTGATAGTGATTTCATAAGTAACACTGAGGTTGCTATTTTCCGAAATTACAATTGCCTTGGCATCCGATGAACTTCCATTCGACAAGGTAATTCCAGCTAAACTGGTCAAATCCTTATTTAGTAATTCTATGCCAGCAGCGTGTTGACTGCCTGCCACTATTTTAACATTGTTATCCATTAAAAACTCTTCATCATTGAAAAGAACCGATTGTGGCAAAGGGATGATCGAATGGATGGCAGATAGCGTGGGCAAGGTGGTGCCGCCGCCATCAACAGTTCCGCTATCAGCTTTCTTACATGAAAATGTCTGCGCCGTAGATAACATCAGCAGTAAAAACAATATCTTCTTATTAACTTTCATAAAATTGTGGTTTTAGAATTTTAAAGTAACTACATCACCCATTCTACCGTCTTTAGTGATAACATTGAACTGGTAAGTTTTCGTTCTATCTAAAGGAATTATTTGGGTATACCTCTCGGATTTCAGATTTGGCGCAGTACCATCCGTGGTGTAATAGATATCAAATCCAGGATATTCGAGGTTACACATCAGGGACTCTTCGTAAACCCTAAGTCCCAACACCGGCAACCTGTATCGATATCCGCCATTCAAGCTATTGAGCTTCTGAAGCTCTTGTGTGCCCAACTTTTTCATAAAGCCCGCATAGTCTTTTGCAAATGCAGCTTCATTAAAGTTAGTCCCTGTTTCCCAAGATGGTTTTGGTGCCCATGCCCTTTCGGCCAATGCTATAGCCCGCGGGAACAACATATATTCTAACCGTTCACTAGTAAGGATTTTTTCTGACCAGGCCGCCCCCTTGATGCCGATAATATTACGTTTGCCTTCCTCTGTAAGCCTGACCTTGTTGGCTAAAAATCCATCGCTAAGCTTCTCGCCAAAATTGTTGGCAAAAACATTCAGGAAATAATTTTCGGGCAAAAAAGAATAGGACTTTTTGAGATTTGTGAAACCTGCCCAAGTGTGTCCAGCTTCTTTGAAGGTATCCTGCCAAGCAATATCGAAATAAAAATTGCTGGCGCTGGTATACACCACTTTATATCCCGCATTCGCTAGCTGATAGGCCAAGTCTTCTTGACCGCCCCCAATAAGATTATTCCAGACATCAACCTGAATATCCTGATTAACCAATGCTGGATTGGTCACCATACCATTTCCGTTATTCACCATCCCCATTTCTTCCCAGCCCGCCAGTTTCAATCCCTTTAGCTTACATAATTCTGCAATCTTTTGGATGTAATACGGCCACACCTCATTTACGGAAGAAAACTTTAAACTATCTCTTAAACGGGTAATTTGTGGGGACTTTTCCCAAGCGCCCCTAGGCACCTCATCACCTCCCAAATGAACTTTGTTCAAGGGGACCCCTGCCGCAGCATACATCCCTTTCATCTCATCCAAAACTTGGGAAATAAAATTATATACCGAAGGCTTGGCCACATTCATAACATTGTCGTTCCAGCTCTGTGCAGAGAAATATTCAGACTTGTCAGCTGTATCGTTCAACAGGTACCTTTCCGCTTTTTCCCTATCCCCTAGTTTCATAAACTTACGGTAACGGGCTCCCATAGCCTTGATGGCTGCTCTTGCATGTCCCGGAGTTTCCAGCTCGGGAATCACTTGAATATGATTTTTCTGAGCATACAGCAGGATTTCTTTAAAATCATCGACCGAGTAATACAATTTGGTTTTAGGGTTTGCCCCAGAGCCATAAGCCGGCTGCAGCGAATTCCCATCTGCATAAAATCCACTTCTCGTACTTCCTACCTCGGTCAGCTCTGGCAAAGAGGGAATCTCCAATCTCCAGCCTTCATCATCATTGAGATGCAGATGCAAGGTATTCAGTTTATACATTGCCATCAAATCAATGATTTTTTTTACCGTTTCCTTAGAATGAAAATTACGGGCTACATCCAGCATCAGTCCCCTATACCCATATCTAGGTTGATCCTTAATGACCACGGCAGGAATGTTTATTTTTTCTAAATTTACATTCCAATATTGGGCAGGCAATAATGATTTTAGACTTTGGATTGCATAGAAAGTGCCCTTAGCTGTAGCAGCAGAAATGGTAATACCTTTATGGTTTACTACCAATTCATAGGCTTCTTCTCCAAATGACACATTGTGCAGAATTTTGATATCTGCAGTTTTTTTGTCCTGTTTTTTTGAAGAAAATGTTACACCAGACGTCTCTTTCAGAAATTCCCTAAGATAAATTCCTTCTTTATCAAAAGATGGATCTGTCCACAAGGTAGACTTAGCGCTGATCGTATAAAACCCATCTCCCTGCTGTAGTGCTAAGGGAGAAGGAATTATTTTTTGAATATTGGAAGATTCATGTGAGCGGTTAAGCTCATATTGAGCTGCCAACCTATTCAATTTCTCAGCTAATGGATATTCCTTGTTGATCGAATTATAGATTACGGGATGTGCATTGGTTTGAGTGGCATCATCGTAGGTGAGATATAGACCTGCCGGTGCATCTGTAAAATTTGGAAGTGTACCATTAGTTTTAAAACTGACTTCTATCGATCCGTTTGCTGGTATCGTTAAATTTTCGGCTACAAAACTTAGCTGGTATAGATCTCCATTCTTGTGCGTTATCTTAAACTTCTTGTCAACCGAGTTCACGTTGATACCACGCATAAAATTGAACCAAAGGTGCCAATTTTTACAGGGTACATCTTCTTTAGATGCATTATAAAACACGAATTTAGAAATTGGATTTTCCTTCCCTAGATTCCCATCTTCAATCGTCCATTTTACCTCTATCTTACGATGGATTTCCTGGGCGTTCAAAGACAGCGCAAAGAAAACTGCCATCATTAGCATTATGCCTCTATACATCCCGTTTTGTAGAAAATAATATAACATAGCTCAAGTTTATCGTCAGCAGCCTTATGGATTTGGGGTCAAATTCGGGTTACGGTTACGCTCTCCCTGAGGGATCGGCAGCAACGCCTTGTTCGGATTCATATTATAGTTCATCTTGGTACTTCCGCCTGCACAGGTCAATGAATATTCTTCCAAAGCTGTCATCGTACTCACCAGCTTGCCCATTCTTACCAAATCGTCCCAACGGTAGCCTTCAAAGGCGAGCTCTAACCTTCTTTCATTTAGGATAATGTCACGTAACGTTATTTTATCTGTTGTTGTAATCCCTCCGAGATTTACACGATTACGAACCATGTTTAACGGAGCCAATGCTTCAGGGCTTCTATCTAGTTCATTCAATGCCTCGGCCTTAAGCAATAAGATATCATCAAATCTCAACAGATAAACATTGTCACCACTTTCCCAAGCACTTGCATGTCTAAATTTGTAAGGGAAAGGGATCGATCCTGCTACAGCACATGGTTTCCAGAACTCATCAGACCATTCCGCGTTGTCATAAAAAACAGAGGCTGATTTCCGCTGTACATCTCCCGCATTATCATAAGCGGCGATCAGGTTTCTGGAAGGTGTAACATATTTTCTCCAGTCATCTCCAGACAGCGAAGGAGGCAAAAGCATTTGAGGTCCCCAGTTGCTTTCTGGAGTACTGGCGTTATATTGCACCAGTAATATGGTCTCTTTATTGTTGTAATTCAGCCCGTCGAATAACTGGTCATAGCTGCCATGCAGACCATAGCCAAGCTTTTCTACCTCAACGCAATATTGCAAAACCTTGTTGTAGTCCCTGTCTGGCCTTTGTGCATGTACCTTTGCCAACAACGCATAAACTGCACCTCTGGTAATTTTCGATTTATTTAATGACAGATTATTGCCATAGTCGGTAGGCAATGCCGCTGCCGCTTCTAAATCTTCAACAATAAAATTATATACATCTGTAACAGAAGATCTGGATATATTGGCATCTTCCGGATTTACCTTTCCAAATTCCCTTACAATTGGCAGGCCACCAAATGCCTTTACTAGCTCGAAATAATAGAAAGCCCTTAAAAAGCGAGCTTCGTTGATAATGTTAGCTCTTTTGTTTCCATCTTCCAACTTGGCGTCATTTACCAATGGCGCTTTTTCTATGACTAGATTTGCCCTGGCAATACCGTTGTATAATTGTCTCCAAGTTAGTAGGATTCTAGAGTTTAACGCAGAAATCTGTAACTCATCATATTGATAAATCTCAGGATCGTCCCCTCCAGCGTAGGCATTATCAGACCTTACATCGGACATCACAAAGTTCTCCCAAATAAAATAATCAGAATTCAGCGTCTTATAGACCCCGATCAAGGCAGCCTCTAGATCAGCTGCAGTTCTGTAAGCATTTCCCGTAGTCAAGTCAGACTCTGGGGCTATATCAACAAATTTGGTACAAGATGTTATAGTTAATATTGAAACGATCACCGTAATGATCATTAGTTTTAAATTCCTTTTCATAAAAATCAACTTAGAATGATACGTTTAAACCAAAAATTACCTGACGAGCTTGTGGATAGCTACCGAAATCAATTCCAAAGGCCCCATTTCCACTGAAAGCACTGGCCTCTGGATCGTACCCAGAATAATCCGTAATGGTGAACAGGTTTTCCCCTGTAACATAAAGATTGGCATTGCTTAACCCAAGCTTGCCGAAAATCCCTTTTGGCAACGTATAGCCCAGCGTTACAGATTTTAATCTCAAGTACGAACCATTTTCTACGAAACGTGAAGAGATATCTGAATTGGAAACGTTAGCATAAATAGCTTTTGGAATATTGGTGATTTGTCCTGGTGTTGTCCATCTGTCTAATACGGCGGTAGATTGATTTCTAAAATCGTTCATTCCCTCAGTCTCTATTCTGGTCGCATTAAAAACATCATTTCCCTGTACTCCCTGTACAAAAACAGTAAGATTCCAGTTTTTATAATTTAAATTATTGGTTACTCCGTAGGTAAATTTAGGATTTGGATTACCGATAATGGTCTTGTCCTTATCATCGATAACATTGTCGTTGTTGAGATCCTGATAAATCATCATCCCTGTTTGAGGATCAACTCCATTAGCTAGATAGCCGTAGAAAACAGCTAAAGGCAAACCTTCCCTAATTAAAGACGCTTCTTGACGAAGGTTGATAAAGCCATCTAAAATATCCGAACCACCAATATATCCCACTTTATTTCTATTATAGGCTAAATTTAGGTCGGTGCTCCATCTAACAGCCTTCACGGTGTTTTTGGTACTCAATAAAAATTCTAAGCCTCTATTGTCCAATTTTCCAATGTTTTGGATAGCGCCACTAAATCCGCTTGAAAGTGCAACCGGTTTGTCTAGCAACAACTTGGTTGTTTTTTTCTGGTAGGCATCAATTGTAAGGTTTACCCTACTGTTAAACATCGCAATATCCAAACCTATGTTATTTTGAATAGTGGCTTCCCATTGCAACCTTTTATTCTCCGGTGTTGAAGGTGCAGTTCCAGCTAATACCTTACCGCCTTGTACGTAGTTATATCCCGTTCCCACCAAACCATATGCTGCATAATTGGAAACACCATCGTTACCCACACTTCCCCAGGCATATCGAATTTTGAGATCATTGATCTGCTCAACATCCTTCAAGAAATTTTCTTTTGATAACCTCCAACCTACAGAGAATGAAGGAAAATATCCTCTTCGGTGTTCTTCACCAAAAGGAGATGCCGCATCTGCCCTGAAATTGGCGGATAACAGATATTTATCATCATAAGCATACCTGATTCTGGCAATAGCAGAAACATTACTTCTTTCACTTTTCGTAGCCGATGGCCTTCCAAATATAGACCCACCATTCACAGTCTTCACGCTGGTACTACTAAATCCTTTGGCTTCGATAGAGGACGATTCACCATATTTTTTCTGTGTAGTAAAACCAATCAAAGCTTCGAAGGCATGTTTTTCGTTGAAAACGGTCTTATATTCCAATGTATTTTCAGACAACCAATATTCACTTTGGTTAGTATTGAAATTGGCGACACCAGCATTTGCACGGCCCCAATCTGTAGAGAATGGGTCTAGGAAATAATTATACTTACTGTTGTAATTATCGTAGCCAAACATACTCCTGAATCTTAAGCCCTTAATGATATCTACATTGGCATAGATATTTCCATAAAAGCGGCTATTATTATAAGCATTCTCAGAACCATCTATATAAGCTACTGGATTGTTAAAAGACAACCTAAGTGGATTGGCCGTAAAGGTCCCATCGGCATTGTAAATTCCGATCACTGGTGACGAGGTTAAGGCGTTCATGATGACACCTGAATTACCGGAACCTACATCCGAAACTATATTTCTGTCGAACCAACGGGCATAACTTAAGCTCGCACCTATGGTAATTCTTTCGGTAACTTTTTGATCAATATTGGTTTTGAACGTTCCCCTTTTAATCTCGTTAGATTTCACAATTCCCTGTTCCTGAGAAAAAGCCCCAGAGATGTAATATTTGGTCTGTTCGTTTCCTCCAGCTACTGCCAGCTGATAATTTTGTAGGCTTGCAGTTCTAAAAACCTCTTCCTGCCAATCTGTATTCGCGGTGAAGTTGTTCCAGTTGGCCACTTGCCCCAATTCGTCCATCAATGAAAGGTATTGTGTCCTGTCCAGCACATTAAGTTTTTTGGCCGCATTACTTAATCCCGTGTAGGCAGATAAACTCAACTTAGCTTTACCAGAATTCCCTCTTTTGGTGGTAATCAGCACCACCCCATTGGCACCAGCGGCACCATATATCGCTGCAGAAGAAGCATCTTTTAAGACCGAGATGCTTTCTATGTCATTGGGATTGATATCAAAAAGCAATTGGGTCGGTACGCCATCGATAATATATAAAGGCTCGCTCCCTGCAGTGATGGAAGTAGTTCCCCTTACCCTTAGGCTGAAACCTCCCTGTGGTTTACCCGAAGGCCTGATGATCTGCACACCCGCAGCCTTACCCTGCATGGAATAGCCAAGGTTGGTGGATGGCCTATCTTCAAAATCCTCCGATTTGATCACGCTTACTGCCCCAAGGATATCTTTCTTTTTTTGGGTTCCGTATCCCGTTACCACTACGTCCATCAACACTTCTGTAGCTTCGACCAACGATACGTTTACCGACTGGCCTGCAATAACTTTTAAAGTTTGGCTAACAAAACTGATATGACTGAACACGAGTTCGTCGGACTGTTCGGCAACGCTAACGACAAAAGTTCCGTCGCTAGTTGTTTGGGTTACCTTACCCGTGGATTTTACCGTAACCGCTACTCCGGGTATAGGACGTCCATTTTGGTCGGCGACGATACCCTTTACGGTAGGTACTTGGGCTTCGACGAGATTTTTAGTATTTATTATAATATTCTTTTCGAGTACTGAAAATGTTAAGGGAAGATCTTTAAGACATTGCCTCATTGCATCTTCCAAACTTGCGCTTTTCAGATTTACCGAAACTTTGTAACCTTGCGACAGAATAGAAGCATCGCAGATCACATTATACTTTGTTTGCTTCCTGATTTCACGGAAAACATCTACCAAAGATGCCCTGTCTTTTGTTAGGGAAATAGTTTGGGCAAATCCGTTAGCATTAGCCTGGAGTATCACAGCAACAATAATAAAAAATATCAACTTCATAATCAGCAAGTTACGCTTACTAAAAATTACAGAAAGTCCTGTAAAAGACAACAGAGGAGAAAAAAACATACTTTTGTTTGGTTAGTTTACTATTGGATTGGTTAACGATTAGTCTGAGTAAGCCTAGCTTACTGTCTTACAGTAATGCTGAGAGCACTGGTACTGCTCTCAGCTAAATTTTATATCAGCTACTAATTGGGTTATGAATCAATGCATCACTAAGATCCTCCTTCCCTCAATCTTGAATTTTGCAACACCTGTAGCTTGCAGCGTGCTAAGTAGTTTTTCTACTTTATCACCTCTAGAAGCCGTTCCCCATAGTGCTTTAGCTTTAAAATTTCCTTTATAGACCACTTCTACATCATACCATCTGGCGATCTTGCCCATGGCTATGTGTATATCTTCATTATTAAATACGAAAAGCCCTTCTTTCCATGCGATAGCCTCTTCTACTTCGGAAGCGTATACTCGCATTTGATTCGAATTTCTATTTAGCGAAGCTTCCTGCCCCGGCTTGAGAATTTCAGTCTCCTGAGAAGCCTCATTGGTAACTTTAACTTTCCCTTCCAAGAGTGAGGTTCTAATGAAATCATCATCCTGATAGGCGCTAACGTTAAATTTAGTACCCAACACCTCTATCTTTTGCCCTAAACTTTTGACAATAAAAGGCCATTTCCTTTTATAACTGATTACTTCAAAATAAGCTTCACCATTTAATTCAACTTCCCTTGTATTTCCATTAAAAGCAGAGGGAAATTTGATTTCAGAATCAGAGTTTAGCCAAGCGACAGTACCATCTGGTAAAACCACGCGATATTGCCCTCCTTTTGGAATTCTCAGGGTATTGATACTCACTTTCGTTTCACTGTCGTTGTCCTGATCATAAACGATCTCACCATCGGAAACAGACTCAATGGTAGGATTAAATGCTATCGCCTGATCCAGCTTAAGATTCCCATCTAGATTGATGGACGATCCATCTTCCAATATTAAAATAGCCCTATCTGAACCTGGTTTGATAAGTGAGGCCACCTGTTGAACCTTTTTGTTCCGTTCTAACGATAAAAATGAAACCACACCTACCAACAAAAGGATTGCAGCGGCGGCTGCCCATCGGTAAGCAAATCTAAATGACCTTACCTTGCTAGCCGGTTTATCTGCTAAAAATGAGGGTGACAATAAGCTTGTCCATTGTTCAAGAGAGATTTTTTCGCTTCCAGAAGAATCAATGATATCAGTTAAGATAGCAGAAAAATCTTCTTCATCATTAGTATTGATCGCTTGTAGTAAATCATCCCGCTCTTCTGTCTGTATGGTCTGATCGATGAAGCGCTCAAATAAATACTTTAGCCTTTGCTTATCCATTTTCTTACTGATAGGTATACCTTAAACAGGGAATGTTTATAGTGGTTATTAATAGTAAGATGCTTATGGCAAAAAATAGGACTATCCTAAAGACAAAAATAATTACAACTAACTGATTATCATCATAATAAAAATATAAAACGGGTAACCACATTTCTTAAGATAGTCCCTGATGAACTTGAGAGAGGTTACCAAAGTGTTCTTTACGGTATGCGGGGAGATATTCAGTAACTCACTGATCTGCGGAATGGTCATACCTTCATTTCTACTTAGCTCATATATCTTTTTCCTTTGCTCTGGCAGACAGTCGACGGCTTTGGCCACGATGCGTCTCAATTCGTTCAAATCTATCGTTTTATCGATATTGTTATCGGCAATTTTCGCTTCGGCCTTAAGTTGCAACCCTGCCCTATCCCTTACCACCCTCTTTCGTATGTATGTCAAACTCTCATTGACCACAAACTTGTAGAGCCAACCTTTAAGATTTTCTACTTCCGGTAGCCTGTCCCTGTGAATCCATACCCTGATAAATACGTTCTGTATAATTTCTTCGGCATCCGACGAGCTATTGCATAGCTTTCGGGCATAAGCTAATAAATTGGGGCTGTATTCGTAAAATAACTCAGCAAAGGCCTTCTCATCTCCCTCTGAAGCATCTAACAAAACCTGATGATGGTAATCAGCAGAAAACTTACTCATAAATTGGATAGAAAAGGACAGTTATTGGTATAAAATTTAGCAAGTGCCCAATTTGCAAAATAAAATTGTCTTTATAAAAACCTAATTACCTAATAATATCTAAATAAGTAAAATAAAAATATCCAATTTAGATGGATAATAGCATAACGCGCAGATTATGGACACAAAACCAGAGGCTTTACCTTGGTTAGTCAACAAGCGAAAACATTATTTTGATACCTCGATTTATTGAAGAGGAAAATCAGGCTACTATTAACCAAGCCCATTATAGTTCTCGGGAAGGTTGATCTCCTCATTCTTGTAGAAATACTTGATATTGTTCTTCAGGATACTTTCCGGATCAGGAATTGGCAAAGCCTCAGGGTCAGCGCGAGACTTAGGAAATAGGCCAGTGCGGTCGTCCAATAATCCGAAATATAGTCTTGCCAGAAGGTTTGCAGCTCATAGGGTTCAGTATCAAGTGTTGAGGTATAGGCTGACCTTGGAAGATAGGTCAGCGGTACCTTTTCTGATGGCGCACCGCTTAGACCGTATTCTGCGATATCGAAGGTTTGAGCATGGTCTTTCACCGTTTTTCCATCATTGTGTGTATTCCGGCAAAAGTTGCCACTTCATTTCGGAGCAAACTGTTCAAAATTCCTAGTTTAATTTCTTCCTATGTTCTTCCTAGGATATCCGGTTCTGCTTTTGAAACTCTTGATAGGGAAAGTCTAAAAACAGCTAGCTTTTGCTTAGCAAAAGACAGATTTCACCCCAGCATTTTACTAATATTTATCCAAGCTGCAATACAAATCTTTTTTAAAGTCCTGTACGACATAAGAGCACGCTTGCCGACAGTTTTCCACCTCGGCAAACACGAACATCCGCAGGCGGCCTAACAACATTTAAACATCCTTAAAATCAATCAACTGAACGCTTTTAACCGAGATCAGCTGAACAATTTATAACGAAAAAAGTGGTAATCTAGAAAAAGAACAGATGACCACTTTTCGAATATCCTCCACCCAAACCTTCATTTAATATTTTAAGTAGTTAGACAAATATCATATTAAAATTGATAATTGTTAACTTTTTTTGAGCTCAAATGGTTATATTTACATCAGTAAGCAATTACGGTTAAAACGTACAAAACAGCAGTGGGGAATTCGTTGAGTCCCGAAAATAATTCCCCATAAAATATTGACTAAAAGATGTTTACGCCCTAGGTTCGATTCCCCTACGGGCTACTAAATCCCACTTTACGATGAGTAGAGCGGGATTTTTGCTTTTAGTCCGGTCCGATTAACCAAATTTCTTATCTTTAAGGGTGCGTTTACAGCTATATCAAATCAATCCGTTACTACAACCTTACATTAGGCTCATTTGCACTATGGATTGTGATGAAAACGTTGACACCCATCACATACGAGTACTTCCCGATACTTGTGTTGAAGTTTTCTTGAATTATACCGAAACTCCGCTGGCTATCATTGAAAATAAACTACATCAACATAGTATCGTAACTTCTAGAATGAACCGTTCTATGGACGTAAGGATGCGTAAAGGAGCTGGTTGCATTGCAATTTGCTTTCAACCGGGCATGGCCTACCACTTCTTTAGTGCGCCAATGGAATTACTCAGCAACAAAACCATTCCGCTAACTAATCTTTGGGGACAAACAATCTTAGACATTGAAGAAAAACTATCGGAAGCTAGAAGCAATTATACTCGTGTAGAAATTGCGCAACAATACTTATTGCAATTACTAGGGAAAAATAACCTGCCAGCACCTATCGTACATTCTGTAGCAAACATAAATTTATCTACGCGATTAGCCGCTAATCAGTTCAATAAAAACTTTGGCATCGGTCAGCGACAATTTAACAGAAAGTTTCAACAACAAGTTGGCTTATCGCCAAAGGCATATTTAAGCATCAACAGGTTTATCAATTCTTTAGCACATTTAAAAAAGTATCCGAGCATCTCGCTCACGGAAATTGCTTATAGAAATGGCTATTACGACCAAGCACATTTTATACGAGATTGTAAAGTTTATACAGGCTACACACCTAGCGAGGTGGCTCGTAATAAGAATATTTTATATTGATGTCTATTTTATACAATTTTCTTTCGATAAACTTGGGCAAGTTTGCAATCTAAATAAATAATTATGCGAAAATTAATACTAGGATTAGCGATCACCTTGGATGGTTACATTGAAGGACCAAATGGAGAATACGATTGGTGCTTTACCGATCAAGATTATGGCTTGAATGATTTTTTTGAACGCATCGATTCAATGTTCATCGGCAGAAAAAGTTATGAGATAGCACAGCAACATGCAGAGAGCAACAACGGCGAAATATCACCAGGAATGCCAGAAATGACCGATTATGTATTTTCGAGAACTTTAAAATCTGTAAAAGACGGAGCTGTATTGATTGCTGACAATGCCATTGCCGAAGCTCGCAAAATTAAACAGTTGCATGGCAAAGACATTTGGTTATTTGGCGGAGCTTCACTTACGGAGCAACTAATGGAAGCCAAGTTGGTAGACGAATTATGGTTATCCGTCCATCCTATCCTACTAGGAAGCGGCAAATTGTTATTTCAAAAGAATGAACAACGCACCAAACTAACCTTATTAGAAAACAAAACTTACGAAACCGGTTTAGTATCGTTGCGGTATCAAATTAACAACCATGATCGGTAAACCTGAATCTCATCTAAATAAAGATTTATAAAGTTTTCATTCTTTCACTTTGTAATTCAAAGTATCATTATTAACTTTGAATTACAAAGCACTTTACAAAATGAAAACAACCATCAACTCCGCTAATAAACGCTCCAATTTAATAGCCAAACGTATGCTTGTAGGCGCCGCCATTGCATTAGTCATTATCTCTGTTTTTCTCTATGGGGTTGATAATGCAAAACCAGAATGGGGCAAACTTTGGATATTACGTCCACTAATAGTTGTGCCGCTAGCTGGTTCGATGGGCGGTCTATTCTATCACATGATGGACATCTTACGTGTACGTGGTGGATGGAATACTATTGTCGCCAACATCATCAGCTTTATCGTTTTTATCATCGCATTATGGATGGGTACAATTTTAGGTTTGGCTGGCACCCTTTGGGATTAATTCAGATAGTAACAGCCCGATTTTTTTTAGTTTTTAGTTTCTTGCGCTCTGATTTAGATTGGAGCGCATTTTTTTATGCTTTGTAGGGGTTTTGAGAAGGTGAGTTTTTCGTAATTCAATCCTGTAAAATTGATATTTGGCATTTACATCAACCGAATATTTTACAAATACACAAAAACCTAATCAACCCTAATTAGATATGAACAAAAAATTTCTAACTATCCCGCTCCTCGCCCTTTCGCTCTTGGCAACCGCCCAGCAGAAAACAAATCAAGCTATTGACCAAAAAGTAAAAACCTTACTAGGTAAAATGACCCTAGAAGAAAAGGTTGGGCAAATGGCGCAAATCACCATGGATGTAATCACCAATGGTAAAGACAGATTTAGCAGTTACGAGCCAGTGGCTTTAAATCAGCAGCAACTAGAACATGCTTTGGTTAAGTATAAAGTGGGCTCAGTACTAAACACAGCTAACAATAGAGCCCGTACACCACAGGTTTGGCATCAAATCATCAATAAAATCCAGGAAACAGGTAAAGGCAGATTAAACATCCCCGTACTATACGGTATTGACGCTATACATGGCACTACTTATACTGCAGGCGCCACTATGTTTCCGCAACAAATTGGTCAAGCGGCAACTCGTAACAGAAGTCTGGTTTACAAAGGAGCTGAAATTACGGCTTACGAAACCAGAGCCAGCGCTATTCCTTGGAATTTCTCGCCGGTATTGGATTTAGCGCCAGATCCTCGTTTTCCTCGTCAATGGGAAACATTTGGGGAAGATCCTTTCTTAATCAGCGAACTCGGATTACAAATGGTTAAAGGTTTTGAGGGAAATAACATTGCCGACCCGTATCGCGTAGCGTCTTGTTTAAAACATTTTATAGGTTACCAAGTATCAGTTTCTGGTAAGGATAGAACTCCTGCATATATCCCAGACCATGTACTGAGAGATCATCACCTCCCTCCTTTTAAGGCGGCTATTGAGGCTGGAGCACACAGTATCATGATTAATTCTGGTGTAATTAATGGAGTTCCGGTTCATGCAAACTATCAACTACTAACTAAACTGCTAAGGGAAGAACTTGGTTTTAAAGGACTAATCGTAACCGACTGGGGAGATATTGAAAATTTGCATACCAGAGATAAAGTAGCTAAAGATCATAAAGAGGCTATTATGTTGGCTATTAATGCTGGTATTGACATGTCGATGATTGCTTACGATTACGAAAGATTTTGTGATAATTTAATTGCTTTGGTTAAGGAAGGAAAGGTGAAAGAAACGAGAATTGATGATGCCGTTACAAATATTCTTACTTTAAAATACAAACTAGGTCTATTTGAAAAAGCCGTTCACGATTTGAAAAACTATTCAAAATTTGGAAGCAAGGAATTTGAACAAGCTGCTTATCAAACTGCTGCCGAGTCTATCACATTGTTAAAGAACAAAGACAATGTTTTGCCATTTAAAAAAGGCTTAAAAATTTTGGTTACAGGTCCAAATGCAAATTCTATGCGTACACTTAATGGTGGCTGGACTTACTCTTGGCAAGGCGAAAAAGTAGAAGAATTTGCTGCTAGATACAATACTATTTTAGAAGCTGTTTCAACAAAAGCTGGCAAAGAAAATGTAACTTTTGTTGAAGGCGTAAGCTACAAAATGGATGGCAAATATTATGAAGAGTTCGAAAATGGCATCGAAAAGGCAGTTACAGCGGCGAAAGATGCAGATGCCATTGTGCTTTGCTTAGGGGAAAATTCTTATACCGAAAGCCCAGGTAATTTGAGCGATTTGTACATTTCTGACCTGCAAACACAATTGGCGCAAAAACTAGGTGCTACTGGCAAACCTGTAATCTTGGTACTTAACGAGGGTAGACCGAGATTAATCAGCAAATTTGAAGCTCAAATGGCTGGTGTTTTGCAAACCTACTTGCCTGGAAATTTTGGTGGCGATGCCTTAGCCGATATCCTTTTTGGTGATGTTAACCCGTCTGGAAAATTACCTTACAATTATCCTAAATTCCCTAACTCTTTGGTAGGCTACAACCACAAACCATCTGAAAACAGAACAGTAATGGAAGGTGTGTACAACTACGATGCAGAATACAACCCACAATATGAATTCGGCTTTGGTTTAAGCTACACCACTTTCAAGTACGACAACTTAAAGTTGAGTGCAGAAAAAATTAACGCCAACCAAGAGTTGACAGTTTCTGTAGAAGTTACCAATACCGGAAACAGAGAAGGAAAAGAAGTAGTTGAGCTTTATTTAAGCGATTTATACGCTACTTTAACCCCAGATTCTAAGAGACTTCGTGGCTTCGAAAAAATCAACCTTAAGCCTGGCGAAAAGCAAACGGTTACCTTTAAAATTAATAAAAAAGATTTTTCTTTTACCCACCTAGATGGAAAATCTGTAATAGAACCTGGCGAGTTTAGCGTTAAAATTGGATCGCTCAAAAAGAATTTTAATATCAACTAAGTAAATCTTTTATTAGATTTTAAACGTAAATACCATTCTAACCAAATAGAATGGTATTTTTGTTTTCAAATAGCTACAATGAGTAATAATAAAGCCAAAGATTTAATAGATTCGATAAAGAAAAAAGGTCAAACTTTAGAGGCAGAGATGTCTTTTTTTGACCATTTAGATGTGCTTCGCAAGCACTTACTTAGGGCATTGGCGGTGATAGTTCTATTAGTTTGCGTTGCATTTTATTTTACAGACTTTATTTGGCATGATGTAATTATGGCTCCTAAAAACGCTGATTTTTGGACCTACCGCATGATGTGTAAACTGGTAGAAGCCTTCCCATCAATCGGTAATGAATTCTGTATTACAACTATCAAAGCAAAAATCATCAACACAGAAATGTCTGGGCAGTTTACCTTACAAATGAACTCCTGCGTAATGGCTGGTGTTATCTTAGGTGTGCCGTATTTGTTATTTGAAGTTTGGTTGTTTATTAAACCAGCTCTTTTAGAAAACGAGCGTAAATCTGCAAGCGGTTTCGTGGCATTTGCTTCATTCCTTTTTGCGTTGGGTTTATTGTTCGGCTATTATATGATTTGCCCGCTATCTATCAACTTCTTAATTAATTACACGGTTGATCCAAGTATTGAAAACACATTCACCATCTCGAGTTACCTATCTACTGTTTTAACACTAACTTTAGGCTCGGGTATCATCTTTCAACTACCAGTAATCATCTACATTTTGTCTAAACTAGGTATCATGACACCTAAGTTTATGCGTTCTACCAGAAGATATGCGGCAGTTTTAATCTTAATTGTTGCGGCGGTAGTTACACCAACAGCAGATCCGTACACGATGTTAATTGTTGCATTCCCGTTGTTCTTATTATATGAATTAAGTATTTTGATATCAGCCAATATCGAAAAGAAAAGACAAAAAGCCGAGTTAGCCTTTTACGGAAAAAAAAGTTAAACAGTTGGCGGTTTTCAGTTAGCAGTTAACCGATTAAACAATTAATCAGTTAACCAAATAAGCAACAAAATATTTACTAGATAGATAACATAATTCTATATAACTTTGAGTATGTCGACAGCAAAACCATTAAAAATAGCCATTGGCGCAGATCACGCAGGTTTCGAGTACAAAGAAATCTTGAAGGACTTTTTAAGTGCTTATGAAGGTGTTTCAGAAGTAAAAGACTTCGGTACCAACTCACTTGATTCTGTAGATTATCCTGATTTTGCTCACCCAACAGCAAGTGCTGTAGAAAAAGGCGAAGCAGATTTTGGAATTCTAGTTTGCGGTAGCGCACAAGGTGTGGCCATTACTGCCAACAAACATCAAGGAATTAGAGCCGCAGTAACGTGGTTAACAGAAATCGCAAAACTTTCAAGGCAGCACAACAATGCCAATGTAATTTGCATTCCAGCTCGCTTTGTATCAGAAGAGTTAGCTAAAGAAATGTTAACCACATTTTTAGAAACGCCATTCGAAGGTGGCAGACATGCTAATAGAGTGGATAAAATATCTTGCTAAAAGGAAAGACCGAAGCTTAAAGACCAAAAGACTAACTATAACAACATAAAAATGAATAAAAAATTTGTTTACACCTCACTAGCACTTGCGCTTAGTTTTGGTGCAATGGCGCAAGACAAAAACGCCATCAAATTTAGTGCTCCAGTTAATAAAGAGAGGGCTTTCGAGCATCTTTCTATATTGGCTTCAGATGAGTACGAAGGCCGTGAGACAGGCAAAAAAGGTGCCTGGATGGCGGCAGATTATATCAAAAAGCAATTCCAAAGCTTTGGTTTAACTGGCCCAGTAAAAGGCAGCGCCGATGCTTACTTTCAACCAGTAGGTATCGTTTCCAAAAAATTAACTGGCATCAATTTAAGTGTTGCTTCACAAACCAAAGAAAACCTTAAAGATTACTATATCCTTGCTCAAACAACACCTGCAGCAGGTTTCGATGTTAAAGCCAACTCAATAATTTTTGCAGGTTACGGTTTAAATAAAGACGACTTTAACGAGTATGCTGGCTTAGATGTAGCTGGTAAAGTGGTCATAATTTTCGCAACTGGCGATCCAACCGCAAAAGCTCCGGCACAGCCAGCTCAAGGTCGCAGACCGCAAAGCAGTGTTGGTAGCCAACAAGCAAAAATCAAATATTTAACCGATCATAAAGCGGCTGGTGTATTGGTCATCAACGAGAGAGTAGATAACCTAACCGATGCTGCAAAAGCATTTTTAACAGAAGGTGCTGCTGGCTTAAAAAGAGCCGAAGCAGATCAAAACAACAACTCTTTACCTATTGTAACGGTAGGTACAGCTGTTGCTAACCAAATTCTAGCTGTTGCAAATACTAACCTTGCCGATGTAAAGAAAAAAATTGCTGAAACCTTAAAACCTGCCACAGTAGTAATTAACACTCCTGTTGCTTTCTCGGCTAAATTAGTAGAAGAAAACATCAAAGCAGATAACGTTTTAGGTTATTTGGAAGGTTCTGATCCAAAATTAAAGAACGAAGTATTGGTCATTACTGGCCACTATGACCATATCGGTTTAGTAGATGATCCAAACGCTACCGACAAAGTAAACAATGGTGCAGATGATGATGGATCTGGAACTACTGGCGTTTTAATGCTTGCAGAAGCTTTTGCTAAAGCTAAAAAAGCAGGAAAAGGCCCTAAACGCAGTATCTTATTTATGACTGTAGTAGGTGAGGAAAAAGGTCTTTGGGGCTCTGAGTGGTATTCAGATTATCCGGTATTCCCTTTAGAAAACACAATTACTAACTTAAATATCGATATGATTGGCCGTGGCGACGATGACCGTCCTGGAGACAATAACTTCGTTTACATCATTGGTTCTAACATGTTAAGCGACGACTTAGATAAAATCGGCAAAAAAGCAAATACTGACTATGTGAACATCGTGTTAGATGAGAAGTATAACAACCGTACAGATCCGAACCGCTTTTACTATCGTTCAGATCATTACAACTTTGCTAAACACGGCATTCCGGTAATTTTCTACTTCAATGGTGTACATAAAGATTACCACCAACCTGGCGACGAAGTAAGCAAAATCGACTTCCCAATGTTGGCAAAAAGAGCGCAATTAGTTTACTACACCGCTTGGGAATTAGCAAATGCAGCCAACCGCCCAGTAGTGAACAAGAACGAAGATGGTTCTTTAAAAACTAAATAAACCATTTCAAAATATTCAATCCCGTTAGGCAACTAGCGGGATTTTTTTGTTTTTAGAAGAGCAGTTTCAGTGCTACTATTTCGAGAAAGTCCCGCTGTACACTTCAACTCCTCGGCTGCGCTACGCTTGCCTGCGGGGTTTCCGTTTCCATCGGGTCTAGCAGGCATGTGCATGCAAAACTAAACCTTACCTAAACAATGCAAAACTAAATCAGTAATTCACAAGACTTACGAAGTTTTTAAAAACTTCGTAAGTCTCTATATCAAAAGCGTAACTTTGTAATTCATGAGAAACATCCATTTTTTAAAATTACTGTTTACGTCTCTCTTATTGTTTACTAGTCTTTTTGTAACCGCACAGCAAAATACAGACGATATTAAACTACTATCTCAAGAACCTAATTTTCTTAAAACACGCTTAAAAGCAAGCGATTCTCTTTTTCTTAAAGATATCTCCGTTCTTCAAAAATTTGTGGTGCTAGACAGCGTGGATTTAGAAATATTGAAACCTCAAATTTTATATACCATACTGAGCGAAAGCAATGTAGACACCATAGTTACCTATAAAAAATTAGTAGAATCGGTACAGGCGTTTAAACAAAACATCGGCTACGCCGAATTTAGAAAGGGTATTTTGCTTTATAAACAAATGGCAACTATAAAGGTAAACCCAAGCAATTGGGAAAATGACCAATTACTTTTTAGGAAACTTGGTTTTACCGAAGCAGATCTAGAAGATTTTCTCTTGTTCATTTCTAAACCAGAGCATCAAAAATTGAATTATAAAGAAGCTTATTTGGCCTACATGAAAGAGATTGATAGTTTGCAATAGAATGCCTAAGTGTCTTCTGTATCTCGTCTTTAGCCAACTTTGTCAATCTTTATATGCATTTTCTTCGATAAGATTGACAAAGTTCATAGTTGCATAAGTTTTTGTAAAACAAACCCGAACGAAGCGGTTAGCCCGCAGGTTGAGGAACGAAACCGAGGACTAATAGCGAAGTGCGGGACTTTCGGTACATATAGAACACTAAAACTGCTTTTCAAATAAAAAAATTAACGATTAGGACTTATAGAATTCATAATTATATCAACAACCTGCCGTTAAATTTTAAAGCCCTAGCGTATTTAACTATATTTGAGCACTTATGAAGGTTGCCGAAGAATTTCTTGTAAAAGCCGATGAAAAGGCGTTTGACCAGTCGCACCGTGATACGATCAATTACAATATTGGGAAGTATAATGTGGCGGTAGCTCGTGGCTTGTCGAAATTTGAAAATTTGGAAGCTTCAAAACGTAAGGCACACGTTGTAAAATGGCGTGTAATGGAAAATTTGGACAAACTTTTACCAGAGTTCGAATCTAATTTCCAAAAGCGTGGCGGAAAGGTAATTTGGGCAAACGATGCCAAAGAAGCTCAAAAAGAAATTCTGCAAATTATTCAGCGTGTTGGCGGTAAATCGGTTATCAAATCTAAATCGATGACTACCGAAGAAATTCATTTGAATGAGTTTTTGGAGAAGAACGGTATTGACTCTTTAGAAAGTGATTTGGGTGAATACATTGTACAGTTGCTAGGGCAAGCGCCTTATCATATTGTGACGCCTGCCATGCACCTTAGTAAGGAAGATATTGCCAAGTTATTTAACGAAAAGTTTGGTACACCGATAGATGCTACGCCAGAACAATTGACGCAAAAAGCTCGTGAATTGCTTCGCGACAAGTATTTAACTGCAGATATTGGTATTACTGGTGGTAATTTCCTCATTGCAGATAGCGGCAGTATTGCGCTTACAGAAAACGAAGGAAATGCAAGGCTAACAACCACTTTCCCTAAAATACACATCGCTATTGTTGGTATAGAAAAGCTAGTGCCATCTATTACTGATTTGGATCTATTTTGGCCTTTGCTTTCTAGCCACGGTACAGGGCAGAATTTAACGGTTTACAATACTATTTTAAGTGGCCCGAGGCAAGCTGGTGAAACAGACGGACCCGAAGAAATGTACGTTATTTTACTGGATAACGGCCGTACAAATCTCTTGGCACAAAAAGAACAGCGTCAGGCTTTATATTGCATTCGTTGCGGCGCTTGTTTAAATGCTTGTCCGGTTTATAAAAATATTGGTGGCCACACTTATAACACCACTTACAGTGGACCAATTGGATCTATCATTACGCCACATTTTAAGGGGATGGAAGATTTCAAACATTTAAGCTATGCGTCGAGTTTGTGTGGTAAATGTTCGGAAGTTTGTCCGGTTAAGATTGATATCCATAAAATGTTGCTGCTAAACCGTAGAGATGCAGCCGCTAGCAACATCAACACCGCAGCAGAAAACATAGGCTGGAACCTTTGGAAACGAGGAATGAAAAAGCGTTCGATGATGGATTTCTTTGGTGGAAAAATGAAAAACTTCTTCCTTAAAACTTTCTTTAAAAAAGGCTGGGGCAAATATCGCGAAATGCCAGAAGTAGCTCCTAAATCTTTTGCCAAACGCTGGGAAGAGCATCAGAAAAAGAAGGAAATAGATTAGCCAACAAAGAATTGAGCAATAGTTTAAAAACTCTCCTCGTTTCTTATCGACTGATAACTTAATTATTATCTTTACTGCAAACCAATATCAACCCATATGCAGTTCGACCGTAAGCAAAAAACCGATTCAGAGTTATTGGAAATCTACAAACGCTTGGTTTACCCACGCATGGTAGAGGAAAAGATGCTGATCTTGTTGCGTCAAGGTAGAATTGGTAAATGGTTTTCGGGCATTGGGCAAGAAGCAATTGCAGTTGGCAGCACTTTAGCCATGCAGGGCGATGAATATATCCTGCCAATGCATCGCAATTTAGGGGTTTTTACTACTCGAGATATTCCGTTAAAAAGATTGATGGCGCAATGGCAAGGTAAATTAACTGGCTTTACCAAAGGCAGAGACAGGTCTTTTCATTTTGGCACTCAGGAATATAAAATTATTGGCATGATTTCGCATTTGGGTCCGCAAATGGCATTGGCCGATGGCATTGCTCTTGCAGATTTAATTGCTGAAAGACCAAAGGCAACACTCGTTTTCACGGGCGAAGGCGCCACAAGCGAAGGAGATTTTCACGAAGCCATTAACGTAGCCTCTGTTTGGAATTTGCCTGTTATTTTCTTAATTGAAAATAATGGCTATGGCCTGTCTACCCCAATTAACGAACAGTTTAAATGCAAACATTTAGTAGATAGGGCCATTGGCTACGGCATTGAAGGCGTACAATTAGATGGCAACAACATTCTGGAAGTTTACGATAAATTAAGTGCATTGGCGGAAGATATTCGCAAAAATCCAAGACCTATTTTGGTAGAGTGCTTAACTTTTAGAATGCGTGGCCATGAGGAAGCTTCTGGTACAAAATACGTTCCGCAGCACTTATTTGATGAATGGACACAGAAAGATCCAGTAAAGAATTTTGAAGATTACCTATTGGATGAAGGTGTTTTAACGGAGAGTACGATATCAGACCTTAGAAACGGTTTTAAAAAACAAATTGACAGTGAAGTTGAAGCAGCTTTTGCTGAACCAGAACCACAAGCAAATTCGGCGCAGGAACTAAGTGATATGTATTATCCTTACCAAGGTGGTAGCTTCGCTCCGTCTGCATCTACTACTGAAAAGAGATATTTAGATGCCATTACTGATGGACTGCGAACAGCGATGCAACGTCATCAAAATTTAGTATTGATGGGGCAAGACATTGCAGAATACGGCGGTGCTTTTAAAATCACAGATGGCTTTGTAGCTGAATTTGGCAAAGCTAGAGTTCGAAATACACCAATCTGTGAATCTGCCATTGTTGGCGCAGGTTTGGGTTTATCTATCAACGGATATAAGGCTGTGGTAGAAATGCAATTTGCAGATTTCGTGACTGTTGGTTTCAACCAAATTGTAAATAACTTAGCTAAAACGCATTACCGCTGGGGCGAGAAAGCTGATGTAGTAGTACGCATGCCTACTGGTGCCGGTACAGGTGCTGGACCGTTCCATTCGCAAAGCAACGAAGCTTGGTTCACCAAAACTCCCGGACTAAAAATTGTTTATCCAGCTTTTCCTTATGATGCGAAAGGTTTGCTAATTGCTGCCATTGAAGATCCAAATCCAGTCATCTATTTTGAACATAAATATTTGTACCGAAGCTTAAACGGACTTGTTCCTGATGGATTTTATACTGTAGAAATTGGCAAAGCTAATACTTTGAAGCAGGGCGATCAGATCAGTATTATTACCTACGGTTTAGGTGTACATTGGGCGCTAGATTATTTGAAAGCTAATCCAGCTATTTCTGCAACCTTGGTAGATTTAGTGAGTTTACAGCCCTGGGACAAGGAAGCCGTGGCGGCAGCAGTTAAAGCTACAGGAAAGGTTATCGTTTTACATGAAGATACATTTACCAACGGTTTTGGATCAGAAATAGCTGCATGGATTAATGAAAACTGCTTTGAGCACCTTGATGCACCAGTAATGCGTTGTGCCAGCTTAGATACCGCTATTCCAATGAGCAAAGTATTAGAAGACGATTTCTTGGCAAAAGCTCGCCTGGGCGAAACCATCGAAAAACTGCTTAACTATTAACACCAACCAACCCTAAAAAATAAAATTGCCCTAACATATGGAAACGATGAGCGTTAATCCAGATGATGGGCAATAATAATTGAGCGTTATTAAAATGACGGATTTAATATGGTTGTAAAAATATTCATTTACAACATCTAAGCATAAAATGTGACTTTTTTTCACATTTTCGCATTTGATGAAATTGTATCTTTAGTCGATTCACTATGATACGCTTTTATGAATATTGGTAAAATCTTAAGAAAACTTAGAAAGTACAAGGGGGTTACGCAAGAGAATATTGCCACATTTTTAAATTTGGAGCGTACCGCTTATGCCAAACTAGAAAAAGATAAAACGATGTTGAGGCTTGATACCGCAAGGTTGATCGCAATTTTTTACGGATTTGAACTACATTATCTAATTTTATGTTTAGAATATGAGCATTACGTAAACAGCAGTACTACGCAACGTTTAATTAAAGCTCAAAAAGACAAAGAATTGTTGTTCGATAGCAAATCGTCTAACCAAATGAACTATTCGGCGTAAACTTCCGCCAGTGGATTAAAGAGGTAAATCTTTCCACTATCTAAGCAAGTACAACGAAAACGCTTTCTCACCCGCTCTCCCTTCTGAAATCTTCTCCCATCTTTCAAACTAAAAATAGTATTCAATGGCAACTGTTCTACATGTTGTGTTTCTTCCTGCTGATCATATTTTTTCAAAGCCCTTGCTAGCCTCAAATCCGTACAACTAGATGCCGCAGGATTATTTAAATAAGCAACAATGCTTTGGTTAACATCAGGTGGAAAAACTTCTAAATCAAAGAATGGCTTCATCATTCTTTTAAAGTTAGTCTTCCATTCGGATCCATGTGGCTTCACTTTGTTCTTATGATCATTCCAAGTGAGCAAATGTGCAAACTCGTGCACGGTTGTTACCAAAAAAGCGTAAGGATTTAAATCGTTATTAACGGATATTTTATGTCCATTACCCTTAAATGGATGCCGGTAATCTCCTAGTTTAGTCGTTCTATTTTTTGATATCTTAAACTCACACTGGAAATAATCTATCCACTTAGCGATAATAGGCGCTGCAGATGGAGGCATATATTGTGCTAAAACATCCTTCTTATCCAAAGCTTAATCGTTTAATTGTTTAAACTGTTTAACTGAAATCGACAATTTAACAATAAGGCAATATAGCAATTTACTTTAAAAGCTGATACGCAATTAATGCTGCCACATAAGCCATAACGGTCATGTAAACCAATTGGATCATTGGCCATTTCCACGATTTGGTTTCTCTATACACAATAGCAACGGTACTCATACATTGCATCGCAAATGCGTAAAACAGCATCAATGAAAATGCAGTGGCAAGGGTAAATATGGGCAATCCAGTTTCAGGATCTTTCGCTGCAGCAATTTTATCACGTAATCGCAATTCTCCATCCTCATCATCAGCACCTTCAACACTGTAAATTGTAGCCATGGTGCCCACAAAAGCTTCACGAGCAGCAAAAGATGTAATTAAAGCAATGCCAATTTTCCAATCGTAGCCTAAAGGTTTAATAGCTGGCTCAATTGTTTTACCAATAATGCCCGCATAAGAGTTCTCCAATTTCTCTGCAGATCGATCTCTTTCTAACGTTGCTAACTGCACTGTATCCGTAGAGCTAGCCTCAATAGCATCATATTTCTTGTCTATTGCATCAAAACGATCACCAGGGCCGTAAGTAGACATCACCCATAAAATGATTGAAATAGCAATAATCACTTTACCTGCTTCAACCACGAAAGTTTTAGATTTCTCATACATCGTAAACAACACATTTTTCCAGCGTGGCATACGATAAACAGGTAACTCCATAATAAAATATGAACGCTCTTTTGCTTTGATGATGAATTTAAAAATTAAAGCCACCAAAACTGCGGCAACTATGCTAATAAGGTACATACCCATCAAGGTTAAACCTTGTAGATTCAATATGCCTAAAACTTTCTCATCGGGTACTACCAAAGAGATTAACAAGGTGTAAACTGGCAATCTGGCCGAGCAACTCACCAACGGCGTAACCATAATGGTGATGATCCTGTCTTTCCAACTTTCGATGTTACGAGCACTCATGATGGAAGGAACAGCACAAGCAATACCACCAATCATAGGTACTACAGACTTACCGCTAAGCCCAAATTTACGCATGATCTTATCCATCATGAAGGTAACACGAGCCATGTATCCAGTATCTTCTAAAATAGAGATCAGGGCAAAAAGTATCGCAATTTGAGGGATAAATATTACAATACCACCTAAACCAGCAACTACACCATCTAGCAAAAGATCAGTAAATACACCTGCCGGAAGGTTTTCATGCCCCCATTCTGTTAACCATGCAAATCCACCCTCAATTAAATCCATCGGTACAGATGACCAAGAGAAAATAGCATTGAAGATGAAGAAAAGGATAAAAAAGAAAATAATAAAACCCCAAATTTTGTGGGTTAATATCGAATCAAGCTTATCTGTTAACGTGAATTTTTTCGCAGCTCCTGTATCAGTAACTACATCTGTTAGTACTTTACTTAAATGCTTATATCTCGCTACAGTTTCCTCTCCTTGCAATTTTACTGTGTCGAAACTATTGCTAATTTCTATGGCTTCAATTTCTTGCTGCTCTCTTTCATTGAAAAAACCTAAATGCTCATGCTGATGTAATACTTGTAGTGCGTAGTAATTGTTATCTGTCCCAATTTTTTGCTTCACCGCTTCAATAGCAGTTGGAGCAAAATCGCTAGCATTAATGGTATTGTTTTGAGTGGCAATATTAGTAGTTTGCGCTATCGCATCTTTCAGCACATTTATACCCTCTCCTCTTCTGGCGGATATATTAACCACTTGTACACCTAAACGTTCAGCAAGCTTGTCAGCATCTACATTGATACCCTCTTTCTTGGCCATATCTGCCATATTGAGTACCAATAACATTGGGATACCCAAATCTGCCACTTGCGAAAAAAGCAACAAATTACGACGCAAATTGGTGGAATCTGCCACCAGCACAATTACGTCTGGATAACTTTTATTGTTTTTATCTGCCAGTACCTGAAAAACAATACTTTCATCCTTACTTTTTGGGTACAAACTGTAAGTTCCAGGCAAATCAATAATTTCTGCAGTTTTACCAGATGGCAACTTACAGTAACCGGTTTTCTTATCAACGGTAATTCCTGGGAAATTTCCGATTTTTTGATTTAATCCTGTCAGAAGGTTAAATAGGGTAGATTTTCCGGTGTTCGGATTCCCAACTAAAGCAACTTTTAAATCAGCCAAAATATTATTGAATTATAATTACAGCAGCCTCTGCTTTGCGTAAACAAAGTTGATATCCAGCTACGCGAATAGCGATAGGACAACCAAGAGGAGCACATCTTTCCACTTCAACAACTTCGCCGGGAAGGCAACCCATTTCCATTAATTTTACTGCCATCTCAGTATCTGTGAAAGAAACGATGGTTGCTTTTTGGCCTGGGTTCAATTGTGAAAGTGTCATACAAAAATCTTTACCTACACGCATAAAAATGCAATTTTATGCGCTGTTAAAACTGTCGCAAGTTAACCCTTATTTATAATAAATCAAAATAAGGAAATGTAACAAAAAGGTAAAGAGATCAAACTAACCAAAACGAGTAACCTTGTCTAAACCAGCAATTATACGTACCTTTACACACTACTATCCAACCACTTATGAATACGATTCAAAAATTATCGATCTCATCCTTACTCCTTATTGTTGTTTGCTGTTTGAGCTGCAAAAAAGACAAACTAGTTACCAATGTTAAGTTTCTGGGACATAAAGGAGCTGGAAGTAATTTCTTTAACGACGTGCACATGGAAAACACCATTCCCTCTTTTGCACAAGCCATAGAAACCCTTGATGGTGTAGAAACAGATGTTGCCATGAGCCTAGACGGGACCATTTGGATGTATCATAACCAAGATGTAAACGATTATGCATGCGACGAAGCACCCGAGCGCTTTATACCAGCAATGCGTGATGAGGAACTGGAGCAAATTATGCTTTGCCATGAAGATAAACAAGATAGGATTTATAAATTCTCTGAATTGGTTAAATTTTGGGAAAGCAGGGGTAAAAACTTTTACATCTCGTTAGATGTTAAACCTACGTTTCCATCTTGGGTATTTGAAGTGGCTGGAGGTCGTTCTAACTATTACGACAAGTTTGCGGCAAGTTTAGCTAGCCTACCTAGTTCGGCTGAGGGAACCGAGAAAATCTTTCTAGAATTCGATAGTCCACGCTTTTTATCGCAACTTAAAACATACGGAACAACTGAGAAAATGGTAAGATATTACACTGGCGATGGCGGTATGCAAGCTCATATAAACACGGCATTAGCTAGGGGTTATGATGGAGTTAGTGTTGAGGGTATCAAAGCTACTGCCGAAGAAGTTCAGCAGGCGAAAGCTGCTGGTCTTAAAGTACAACTTTGGACACCTTATTTTAGAGATGAACTAAGACCTGTTGTTGCAAAAGATCCAGATTTTATCCATACAGATAACATCCACGCCAAAAAGGCACTGAATATCGCAGAATAAAAAAAGGCTATCTAAAAACTTAGACCGTCATTTCCTTGAAAGGATCCTAATGTGAAAAATTAGTATCGTATCAAGATTGCCAGTCGAGCCGGCAATGACGACTGTTTTAGACAGCCTCTTTTATATATGTTTAAAGCCCTTACATTCTTCCAGGGCCACCCATTCTAAAGCTTCCTGGTCCTCTGCCCTGTTGTTGTTGCGGGTTCATGCCAGCAATGGTACTTAGCGAGTAAGTAAACGAGAACATGAAGTAACGTTTAAGTACAATAAAGTTTCTATCTACGATCTCGTTGGCATTTGCTGTACGTATTACCCCTGTATTTTCATTAAACAAATCGTTTACAGATAATTTAAATGTACCCTTGTTTTTGAAAAACTGACGGCTAATGTAAGCATTCACTTGTGTAAAATCTGTATTTGCTGGACCTCTACCTGTTAAGCTGTTATACGTAACATCGGTTTGTAGCCTGATATTGCCAGGAAACATATAGCTGATATCGATATTTGGAGATAACGTGTAGAAGTTCGTTGTTTCACCAACAGTATAAGTACCATGATCCCATCTACCAGAAACACCAGCAATTAAATCAAATTTGTCTAGGTTCGAAACTAATTTATAACCATTTCTAACACCAAAATTATTGGTCACATTTTCTATGCCTCTCGTAATATTAGTTCCTCTACTTGCTGATAAACCACCATCAATCTGTAAATTCAGCTTGTTTCCTTTAATAATAGGCAAGCCTAGGTTACCGAAAAGGTTAGCATTGTAATTGCCCTTAACGTTTATAAAACCCGTTTCGATTTTACCAAAATCTAGCGAACTTTGATCTGTAATTACACGCTGCGTATTACCAAAATCGTTAAATGTTTGCGTAATAAAAGCCCCTAAAAACAAAGTACGGTAACTAGCAAAATCAAAGTTATTATAGAAAATCCTCAAATTATTTGAGAAAGATGGTTTCAAATCTGGATTACCTGCAGGAACACTTCTGGTATTTGTATTATCTCTTACTGGCTGAATTTGGTCTATACTAGGTTGATTTGTTCTACCATCATAACGGATATTTAAACGTTTGTTATTACTGAAGTTGTACCTAAATTGAGCAGAAGGTGTAATGTTAATAAAATTTTGAGTTAGCAATCTACCAGTGGTAAGGTTGTCATTTCTACGATTAGTCTGTAAGCCTGCTAATCCTATATTCCAGTTATACTTCTTTTCATTCTTATTAAAACTAAAACCTACTGAATTCGTTAAGGTTGTATTTTCAAATTCGTTACTGTAGTCAATATCTATAATGTCATATTGCTGCGTTACATTGTTGAAATCATAAACAAAACGTTTCCTGTTATCGTGCATATAACCATTTTGATAGTTTAGCTCCAAGCTCAAAGTTTTAGATAAAGGTTCCGTAAATACCAATCTTGCAGTGTTGCTAAAAGAATTTACTTTGTTATCATTTAGCTGATCCAAATCTTCAATTCTCACACCGTTTGGCGATGTTAATGTCCAAGGGTTTCTATTGAAGTTATTAGCATCGTTATCATTAATTGAAGTATTGATATTTAAAGACAACGTACGGCCTCTACGCAAAAATTTTCTTCTAATTAAGATATTGTTGTTGATAGAAGGTGAAGTAGAAGCAGTAACATTGTTTTGTGTTCCTACTTCTAGACCAGCAATAGTATTCTGCTCGTAATCTTTAAAACTATTCGCTGAATTGCTAGTGTACGAAATATTAGGCTGAATTCGAATTGAAGTAGCCGAATCCAACTTCGTATCAATCATGAAGTTTAAACGGTGATTTAAACGTTTGGTATTACTTTCTGTATTATCAAAACTTGATGCTGTTTCATTACCAATAAAACTTTGTGAATTTGTGGTACTTCTATTGAATAGAGATGTTTTATTGAAAAAGTAGCTTCCGTTAAATTGCGTACCGTCGTCGTAAGTATCTGCAAAATCTATACCTGCTGCACTTGTAGTGGTAATACCTTGTTGCTGCTGACCACCACCGCCGCCACCAAACATCATTCCACGACCACCGCCGCCACCGCCAATACCACCACCAAAATTCTGTTTGTTTACGTTATTGAATTGACCAAGCAATGAAATTCTTTGTGAACCATCAAAACGGTTAACGTTGATATTTACATCATGGCGTTCATCTGTACCATAGCCTACTGTACTGTTACCAATATATCCTTTATTTTTAACGCCGTTTTTGGTAACTATGTTTAAGATTTTCTCACGATTACCATCATCAACCCCAGAGAATTTAGACTGCTCAGACATATCATCAATAATCTGGATTTTATCAACCATATCAGCAGGTAAATTTCTGGTAGCCAACAATGGATCGTTACCCATAAAGTCTTTACCATCTACTCTT
Organism: Pedobacter sp. T50_32; assembly: GCF_057652195.1. Taxonomy (NCBI): domain Bacteria; kingdom Pseudomonadati; phylum Bacteroidota; class Sphingobacteriia; order Sphingobacteriales; family Sphingobacteriaceae; genus Pedobacter; species Pedobacter sp. T50_32. The sequence continues at coordinate 39,529 of NZ_JBYFBY010000001.1, forward strand.
ACCCTTTTAATGGTCTCTCCTTGCGTAGTTACAGTACCATCTTTAGAAACCTCCACTCCTGGAACTTTCTTTAAAAGGTCTTCTACTACCGAGTTTTCTTTCACTTTTAAAGTAGCTGCATTAATCTCTAAGGTATCTTTCTTAACTACTACAGGAGGTGTTTCTCCTTTAATTTCAACGCCTTTAAGGGTAACGCCGGTATCTTCCATTAACAATTCACCGAAGTTAATACTCGGCTTTGCAGCAGTTAACTCGAAATCTCTATTTACAGTTTTTAAACCGAGATACACTACATATAGGCGATACTTACCTGCAGCAATATTATTGATAGAAAAGGTTCCATTTGCATTGGTAGAGCCTGCACCAACTACGGTAGAGTCTGCACTTAATTTTTTGATTGCTATGGAAGCATAGTCAATAGGTTGTTTATCTTTTTGGTTAAGCACCTTCCCACTCACAGTTCCCTGCGCCTGTGCAAAGGCCAAATTAGCTAGGCAGAGCATAGCTACAAATAGTAATCTTTGTAAATGTTTATTCATTGATGTTTTTAGAAATAATATTTTTTTGAAATTACCTAATCAGACTACACAAAAGCGAAAAGGTTTGGCAAGGAGCTCGAAAAACGTGGTAACAATTTAAATACAACTAACTTTATCGTTACAAAGAAAAGAAGATGATTCACAGGAAGATAGGCTTATATCGCTTTAAAGCTAATTTGATTAACTTTTGGGCATTTACAAGTAGGTTTAAAGATACTACAAGAGTTGAGCAGGATTAAAAGAAAAAAAATCCAAATCAGATTAAACCTTTTCTTAATCATCTCATTTTGTATTAGCAACGCTATTTTCATTGTAATTTGACAGGTGCAACAACACATAGCTAAACACTGCCATTAAGCAGCCAATCATGTCACAAGCGAAGTCCCACCACTCTGCAGAGCGATAGGTGAATACCTTCCATTGTAGCAGCTCTATTCCTCCACCAATTATCACAGAAATCATGATGATTTTAAAAATAGTTAGCGAACGAAAGCTGTAGTTGTGCTGGTATTTTATTTTCCCGTAGAAAAGTAAGATGGTTAGCACATAGAAAAAGCCCAAATGGGCTAGCTTATCGAAACCTACGAAGAAAAAACCTGAATTGCTACCGCTAGATAGATCTATATTACAAAGCACTAAAGTAAGTACTGTCCACAATATGGCCCAGCGTTGGTACCTTAGTGCTTTGAAACTGGCCATTATTTTATGCGCCAATTAATGCTTTGTATTCGTCTGCGCTTAACAAACCATCAACGTCAGCTGCATTAGCCAAAGTAACTTTAACCATCCAGCCTTCGCCGTAAGGATCAGAATTTACTAACTCAGGGTTGTTGTTTAACGCGTCGTTAACTTCATCTACTGTTCCAGCTACAGGCATGAAAAGATCAGACACTGTTTTAACCGCCTCAACTGTACCGAATACTTCTTCTGCAGCAACTTCAGAACCTACAGTATTGATATCGATATAAACAATATCACCTAATTCTCTTTGAGCAAAATCGGTAATACCAATAGTTGCAACATTACCAGATACCGAAACCCATTCGTGGTCTTTAGTGTACTTTAATTCTGATGGAAAGTTCATTTTTATATGATTAAGTTTTGTTTCTACTTTTCTTTAACGAAAACATTAAGCTTTTAAAGCTCTTTTGTTCTCGGTGAATTGACAATGTCAAAGTTAATAATTTTTGTTGTGGCGAAAAATATTTCTGCGTTGGCAATATATTATCACCAACATAAGAAATCCTTTCTTTATGATTAGTTTAACGTTGCTCTTAAGCTAAATCCAAAGTTACTAAACGATGTATTGAACGATTGTGAAGTATAAGGCTTGGTGATATTAGAATCGTAGAACAATCTTACATTAAAACGTTGGTTCAGCACATAGTCAACACTTGGGCGCAGGGTAATGTTTTTCGCACCAGACGAAACTTCTGCTTCGGTAATATCGGCTCTGTAAATTACCGTCTTGTTATCTCTAACCGAAACATCAAGTTTGAAATCCATATTATTATCCATCTTCAGATCTTTAAACAATCCGAAAGGAAATCTGAATTTAGTGGTGCGATATCCCAATCCAAACACCAAGTTATTCTCCGAAAGATGTGCCAACTGACTATTTGCCAAACTTAAACCTAACAACCTTGTTTTATTGATCTCGAAATTTAAGGTCATATTGTTTTTTAAGCGGGTATCGATACCTACCAAGGGCGCAAACTGTTCTGAAATAGCAACCTGAGCAAACTGATACAACGGCAAGAAATTACCATTAACATCAATGCTACTTACTGCCCCATTGGTTTCTTCATATTTTAATAAGGTGTTAAAACCATTAACGCTATATGTAGAACGATAGCCATGTCTTAAACTTACCTCAGAAAAACGGTCGGCAATGAAAGGGTATTTCGTTAATCCTGCGTAAGTTAAACGCCAGTTTGGCAAAGGTATTCTTGGCAAGCTGTTCAAACTTGATGAACCAGGATCTTTACCTCTGTAAGCTGCTAAAAACGCTAACACCACCACATCTTGCGAGCTTTTATCATAACCAGCAGCATAACCATTCACAACACCGCCAGAATTAGGGTTTAATGCTCCCAACCTTCTAGAGATCACCTGCCTATTGCTCATAAATTCGTTAAATACGCTAGACAAAGTTGCACCGCTCTTATCTCTAAATGCTGTACCAAAGGTGATGGTAGAAACGCTATAATCACCCGTTGTATTTGGACTTAGGTTGGTAAATCCACCAGTTGGTGTATCATATTTAAAGTTGGTAGAATAGTTAAGCGTTCTGTTTTTGGTTGCCGTTAACGTTACTTTCAAATCACGCAGTGGCTCTATAGTACTGGTTAACTGGAAGTCTTCACGCATTGTATTCACGTACAATTGCATTTGCTGCTCGTCTAAGGTAATCCAACCGTTATTAATTGCCATCAACCTAATATCTCGCTGACTACCAAACACAAATCCCAAACCTGGCGCTCCCATTTGATCCATACCAAAGAACCTTGTTTGAGGTAAATATCCTGGCAAGAAAGTACCTTTAGTTTGCGTAAATGCTACGTTTACATTTTTAACGCTGGTAAGCAAACCAACCATAAAATTAGAAAGCTTAAATGTAGTATCCCTGTTGTTCAATGTTCGTCTAATAAAACCAAACTTGTTGTACAACGAAACCATGTTTAAGGTTGGATTTACCTGTACTGTTCTAGAGTTTTGAACTGTATTTCCAAGATCAATTGTTGGATCGTTTAAAGTTGCCAAAGCTTCGGTTTGCCAAGTAAAGGTAGTACCGTAGGTGGTAGCAACGGTCATCCAATCCATGTATGGAATTTTGCCGATTGGCCAATTGTACCTTACATTTAAGCTATGGTTGTAATCGGTGGTACGGCCCAAATTCTTCAGGTTGTTCCACACGATATCTCTCTTAATTCCGTCGATACGACCATCTGGCTCATCAATAATTGAGTAGTTAGTTGCATCAAAATCTAAACTTAAAGACTTGGTTAAATCCCATGCAATACCGTAAACCCTAGTCATCAAGAAGTTTTTGTTGAAGGTGGTACCAATTCTATTGGAAGGGTCATTGAGAGGAATAGCATTGTTCGGATCGTTATTTCTCAAGGTATTTTCAGAGTAAAAACGGTCCAGATCTAACCTAAAATTGATCGAATTTGGCACCAAGGTGAAGTTGAAATCCTTCAATAACTTTAAAGTATTAGATTTAATGAGCTTATCAAAAGGCTGATAATTCTTAGAATTATAGCTATAGTTATAAGCTAACGAAGCCTTGTAGGTATTTTGGATAGTAACTTCATTGATAAAATCGCGGTGCGAAATTTTACTCTGCGCATAGGAAACGTTGAAGTTTTCTATATCCCACAACCTTACCTTCGCATCTTCAGCTACCCTATCCTTTCGCACGTTTGTAAAAGCCAAACTGCTACGGGTGGTATAATCTTGGGCAAAGTTTAAGATAGAATCACGTTGTGATTTTGAAGCATTATCTAACGCTTTAGACAATTCTATATCTGGAGTACGAGGATCAAATTGTGGTGTAGCTACCTGCTTAGAATAGCTCACGTACATTGGGATTTTAACACCACTTTTTTGCGGCAGAAACTTCCCAAGCTCCATATTAGATGATAGATCAAACGACTGGTTTTCTGACCTGCTACGTTCGCTCACCTTGCTATCGATAGAACCGAAACCAATGGTAGATCTTGTTCCAGAGACGTTAACATCTGCAAAATCGGCCAGTTTCATACTCATTCTGCCGGTAGCTGCCCATCCGCCGCGTTCATCAAACTCTGTTAAACGCAATTCATTAAACCAAACCTGACCGAATTTTTCTAATCCATCATCATTTGCTGGCGAACCAACAGCACCTCTCAACGGATTTTTCAAACCAAGCATGTAAACGCGAACCTTACTCATGTCTGGTTGCCCTTTCACGATAATTGTGTTTACTCCATCCGTATAGCGGAAAGGCTGATTAACTGGCCAGCCGCTTTGATTACGAGCAATTTTAGCTCTCTGGAACAACTCTAGTTCAATATCAATTTTATTGTCTTCTGGCCAAATGGCATAAGGATCGCTTGTACCCGGATTAGTAACTCTTAGTGGTTTGTTGTATTCGTAATAGTTATCATTGTTATCGGTACCAATTCTTATAAACGCATTAAGGTCATTATTTTCTAAAGGATGAATTCCATCTCCCTCTAAATGGACGTACATTTCCAATCGTTTGTAAGATCGGAAATCGTTGACTGCGGTTTTAAATGCTGCTCTACCATATCCATCTCGTAAATTTTTGACGATTAATGATAACGATTGCTCATTTTGGCGAGTATCACCTCTGTAGTTACTAAAATCTCTTTCTCTCTCGATACCAGGAGGCACAACATAAGGTATTGGCGTTCTTCTTCCGTTTTCTTCGATATTTACCGTTCCTAATTCCAGAACAGAATTATCAGCCGATGGCGTTAAACCCAAACTTGGATGTGCAATTACTTTGTTGCTCTCGTTCTTTACGTTGTACTGTCTCCACTCACCCCTTACAAATTGGATTTTTGCAAATCTCAATACCGCAGTATCGGCAAAATCGGTCATGAACATCCTTACAAAACGGATAGATTTAAAATCTTGGATAGATCCAAAAGCTCTTTCATATTGTGCTATTGGCACTCTGATTTGATACCAAGTCGCATTCTGCGTTTGTCCGTTAGCCAACTTCACAGAAGAAACCACTTTGTCGGTTACGAAGCCTTGTCCAACCTGCAAATCACCCGGACGAATAGATATTTTGTACTGAAAATATTCATCAGAAGGGGTCATGTTGTTATCACGATTTACGTCCTCCGCATCTGGTAAAGCAGTTGAGGCAGAGTTTTCCAAACCTAGCTCTTCTTGCGATTGTTGAGAAGTTTTCGAGTTGCCTTCTAAACCATTAAAATTCATGTAACGCTTTAAAATGCCAGCACCCTCTTGGTCAAGTGCTCCACCTCTAAAATAAGAATAATCATCTGATGAAGGGTCGTTATCAAAAGCCGCAGCAGCATCTGGATTTAGAATGGCTTTAATTTGAGCAATAGCAGATTGATAGTGAACAAATGTTCTTTCATCTGCATTTGACAATCCATCTAAACCAACATCTTGTGCTCTACGAACATTAGGGTCATTATCAAAAACCTGAATTACTGGCTGTAACTTTGCCACTCTACCCCATTGTGTTTCATCATATTTTGAGGCATCGCCGTTTCCTGGCAGGGCATTCTCCATCGATTTTCTGCCATCCTTCAAAATATCCTCAGAAATATTACCAAGGTTGAAATACAAATCTCCACCTTGCGAACCTGGCTTATACATGAATGGATCTAGTAACCAAAGTTCGATATATTCGATATTGTTAGCTTCGAAATCGTTTACATCTACCCTACGCATTAAACCGCCCCATCTGCTACGTGGATTTTGCAAGGTACCATTCGGATTAAAGCCCGTAGTGGTGAAATTATATGGTCCACGCAATGATGGATAATAAGCTAAATCTAAAGTCTGCAAAGTAATTGCTTGGCCAGTACTGATCTGTTTGAAAGGGAAAACTTCGGTTTCTAAAATTTCTCTCACATAGTGATTAGATAACTCGTTCTTGTTGTTACGCAAATTAGCTGGTAATTGTCCCTGCCCACCTCTTCCATAAAAAATTGGGTCGATGTTGTAAAAGGCAATTTTTGCACGGTTGTAGCCGTAACGCAGATCATCATTAAATATCGATTCGGGGAACATTTGCGGTGTGCCCGAAATTTGCCAAGCAATGGCGCTCTTCAAATCAATTACCGAACGTGAGGCTTCGAAATCATCGATAAAACTAGTACCACCTCTACTACCGCCCATGTTTAATGCCGATGGATGCCCAGGAACTAATTGCGCAAATTCTCCATAGAAACTGATGTTAGACTTCTCTTTGGTTGAAATGAAAGGAAGTTTATCAACCATCTTCGTTAAAAACCTAGATGAAGAGGTGTAGTTTACATCCATTCCCCAAATAGAGTTGGAAATCGGTTCTTCACCGAAATTTACTTTTGGCGTAATCGGGCGTTCGGTGAGGTTCATAAACGTACCTCCAATATTTAACTTATTGTTCACACGATAATCGCCTCGAATACCAAATAAAGAGCGCTGTTGCAAACCAAAAAGCTCGTTATTTTCTGTAGAAATACGGATAGACTGCCCCGAGCTCAACAAAGCAGTGTTCAGGATTTTCACCCTACCACTCATGTAATCTACAGTGTAATCGTTACCCTCAATCAACGGAATGCTGCCCATAAAAACCTTTACAGAACCTTCTGGTACGTTGATAGAGTTCAAGCTAAATTCAGAAGAAATTTCTGATTGATAATGTCCTTTGAGGATATATCTGTCTTTACCTGGGAAGTTTTGTTGTGCTACCACTTTTGTAGAATCGTACAGTTGCGGATAGGTGTATTTTTCGATCAGGTTAGCTTCACCAGCGTTAAACTGCGCTGCCAACGATTCGCCAAATGGCTCTACAAATGGGAAAATGATACGTCCATTTTGCGGATCGATGGTGATGTAACCACTAATGCTATTTGTTAACGACGTAGCAGAAGCGCCACTACCAAAATTCGGATTATTGGTGGTTCCAATATTACTTTGTGCCGAAGCAAACGGACTATTTTGAGATTCAAAATCAAAGACACCATCTGGCTTAGCTTCCCTTTGCGGGTTTAACCGATCTAAACCAACGGCCTGTACCCATATCTTGTTTTGTGTATTTGCACCTTCAGTAATCACGGCACGCTCAACGCCAGAAGTTTCATCAAGCCTAAAAACATCTAGTCTAAAATTCTGGTTACTGATTTGATAACCACCAATGTTATAAATGTTTTTCATCATCAAATCCCAAATTGGCAATTGAGGTTTGGTAGTTTCGTTTTTCAACAACTTGGCAAATAGAACATTCGGGTTGTTTTGATCGAAAGGTACATCGGTTGAAAACTCTCCAACTTGATATTCTCTCCCGTTCTCCGTGTAGCGATAAGCCACAGCCAACAATTCATCGGTATTTAGCTGAACGTTTAAAGAGATATAACCCAGTTGTGGGTGTATTGTAAATTCTCTATCCGTTAGTTTACGGGCATAAGTTATTTTAGCAAAGTTATCTGTTCTACCCAACAAAGCATTGTCGGTAAAGTAAGTCATTAACGCTGGGTCGTTAGATAACCTGGCACCAGCAGGCAAGCTTGCTAATAAGTTGTTTGATTGTGCAGGGAAATTTGGATTGGTAAAAGCTGAAGGTTGTACCGAACCTCCTCCAGTAAATAAGCCACCGTTTGCCGTCGAATTGAGCGGTGCGTTTTCAGCCAGATCCATAAAACCAACAACGTCTCTCGAATCGGCGGTATTACCCGTTTTATTGGTGATCCAAACTTCGATCTTGGTAATATTAACACCCGATAAAATTGCTGGCGGTTTGCTCAACGCAGTGTTATATCGATTACGGAAATACTGCGCCAAAAAGTAGTGCTTGTTCGCTTCGTACTCGCTACCACTAATTCGGTAATCGTTTTGCTGCGCTCCGTTACTAATTTCTATCTGTTTAGATTGAGATTTCTGTTGCGTAAAAACGGTGGTTAAACCCAACTTACCAAATTGCAACTGCGTTTTGATACCAAAAAGTGCTTGTGTGCCCGTAATGAGCGAAGTATTTAAAGGCAAGCTGACGTTACCAGCTTCAATTTTTTTGATGATGTCATCTGGCCCGCCAGTGTAATCTAGCTTGATCTGGTTTTCAAAATCGAACTGCGCCTCGGTGTTGTAGTTCATTTTGATTTTCATCTTGGTACCGATGTTACCTACCACATCCATTTGGATACGTTGCGTGAAATCAAAATTGCTTTGTACCCTTTGGCGCTCGTTGAAAAGTGGGTTTTCGTTCTTATTTACTCTGCCCAAAAAAGTCAACTCGGCCTCACCACTAGGTTGAATATCGATGGTAGTTCCGCCGAAAATCTTTTCGAACATCCTACTATTAATCTTCACCTCTGGGATAATTCCTGTTTTACGGATATCATCTATCTCCTGGTTAGAGAACAAACGCCAGTTTTCACGCTTGATATCGCTATTTACCATGCGTAAATACTGCTCTACTGTAAGATATTGTGGCGGCGTATAGAGTTTATCGCCAATGCGTTCTGTAATTACATAACGATTGTTAGCGGCATCGTACTCTACCTCTCGCTTAATATTTTCTGGGAGCTTAAAAAATGGATTGCTAAAGTTGCGCAATCCCATCCATTGTTTTTCTTTTGGGGTAAATGTGTTCTTGGCAGAGTCTATCCTAGACGCCGTAGTATTTACTTGCGAGAACGATTTTTGGCCCATGCATAGGCCTACCAATAAAACAAAATAGGTAAGTTTGTTTTTCAAATATGGTTTGGTTTATTATAAATTCTTCAAAGCTTGTTTGATCATTTGCTCGACAGTCAGTTCACCATCAGCTTTCTTCATCACATTATCCAAAGCTTTCTCCGCCACCTGTTTGCCGAAGCCAAGCATGATCAAAGCAGATAACGCTTCATCTTTAATTGTATTGTGAATTGGCATAGAAATTAATGATTCTATACCTTCTTTTTTTAGTTTGTCCTGTAATTCTAACACTATACGTTGTGCCGATTTAGCACCAATGCCTTTAATTTTTTGTATCAATGCCACATCTGCATTCACAATAGCTTGCTGTATTTCTGCCGGAGTAATAGACGAAAGCATCATTCGGCAGGTGGTGGGACCAATGCCCGAAACAGAAATCAAATGAAGGAATAGTTTTCTTTCGCCCTCATCTGCAAATCCGTATAGTGTATGCGCATCTTCCTTAACGTGTAGCCAAGTGTAGATTTTGCATCGCTCTGCGCTACCTAAAGCAGCGTAAGTATGAAGTGATATATTGATGTGATAACCAACGCCACCTGCTTCTACAACGATAAAAGTAGGCCCTTTAAAAGTTAGTTTTCCATCTATATAAGCGTACATAATTCCCTATTAAGTTAAAAAGCTAAAAGTAACAGAAACTTTTAGCTTTTTAACTCATTAAATGAAGTTTTTTACTACTTATCTATCTAAATAAGAACTATTTCTTTTTAAACAGACCTCGCTTCTTAGGTTCTGCTTCTTCCTCTTTAGCTTGTACATCTAAAACGGCAATAGTTACCATGTTTACAATCTCTCTAACCGAACTACCTAACTGCACAATGTGAACAGGTTTTTTCAAGCCTAGAAGGATTGGACCAACCGCCTCGGCACCGCCAAGCTCTTGTAACAATTTGTAAGCAATATTACCCGATTCTAAGTTAGGGAACACCAAAGTATTTGCTGGTGCATCTGCCAATGTGCTGAAAGGGAAATTGTCTTTTAACATTGCGTTGTTGATTGCAAAGTTTCCTTGCATCTCACCGTCAACAATAATATCTGGATATTTCTCGTGAAGAATTTTAACAGCTTTTCTAGTTTTCTCTGGAATAACACCGTCATTAGAACCGAAGTTAGAATAAGAAAGCATTGCTATACGAGGTGTGATGTTAAACTTGCGCACCGATTTCTCTAACAGCAAAGTTAAGTCTACCAATTCTTCTGCGGTTGGATCTACGTTTACCGTAGTGTCACCAAAGAAAACTGGTCCTTTTTCGGTCATCATCATATACATACCAGCCACACGCTTAACGCCAGGCTCTGTACCGATAATTTGCAAAGCAGGCTTAATGGTAGTTGCATAGTTTTTGGTCAAACCAGAAATCATTGCATCAGCTTCGCCAAACTCTACCATAGAAGAACCAAAATAGTTCCTGTCACGCATCATTTTTTCAGCTTCGGTTACCGATGTCACACCTCTTCTTTGTCTCTTCTCATACAACGATTTGGCATATTTCTGAGTTCTTGCAGGCTCTAAAGCTGGATCGATGATTTGAACACCATCAAGCTCTAATGCGCTTTCCTCAATAATTTGTTGGATTTTCTCTTTGTTACCCAATAAAATTGGAATAGCAATGTTGTCATCCTTAACAATTTGCGCTGCTTTCAAGATTTTATAGTTATCCGCCTCTGCGAAAACCACACGCTTAGGATCTGATTTTGCTTTGTTAGTGATGGCACGCATAATGGCATCATCTGTACCCAAACGCTTTCTCAACTCTTCAGCATAAGCATCCCAATCTGTAATTACCTTACGTGCAACACCACTTTCAATTGCCGCCTTTGCCACCGCCATAGAAACGTTGGTCATCAAACGGAAATCCATTGGTTTAGGGATGATATAATCTTTGCCAAATTTGATGTTTTTGGCATTGTAAGCCATATTCACCGCTTCTGGAACTGTCTTTTTAGCTAGTTCTGCAATGGCACGAACCGCAGCAATCTTCATTTCTTCGTTAATTGCCGTTGCTCTTACGTCTAAAGCTCCTCTAAAAATGTAAGGGAAACCCAAAACGTTGTTCACTTGGTTAGGATAATCTGAACGGCCAGTTGCCATAATGATATCCTTACGTGAATTAATCGCCAATTCGTAAGCAATTTCTGGATTCGGATTAGCCATTGCCATTACAATCGGGTTTTTAGCCATCGATTTTAGCATGTCTACCGAAACGCAATCTGCCGAAGAAAGACCGATAAAAACATCAGAGTCTTTCATCGCCTCTTCAAGCGTATGTAAATCTCTCTTCGTTACAAACTCAGCTTTAATTGGATCAATTTTTTCACGATCAGCACGGATTACACCGCTTCTGTCGCACATTACGATGTTTTCCTTTTTTGCACCTAAAGCCACGTACAAACGCGAACAAGAAATAGCAGCAGCGCCAGCGCCGTTCACTACAATCTTGATTTTGTCCATTTTCTTTTTCTGCAACTCGCATGCGTTCAATAATGCTGCTGCAGAAATAATAGCCGTACCGTGTTGGTCATCATGCATTACCGGAATATTCATTTCCTCCTTCAGCCTACGCTCAATTTCGAAACACTCTGGTGCTTTAATATCTTCTAAGTTTACCCCACCAAAAGTTGGCTCTAATGCTTTAACAATGTTTACAAACTCGTCAACATTTTTGGTGTCTAATTCTAAGTCAAAAACGTCGATATCGGCGAAAATCTTAAATAAAAGGCCTTTACCTTCCATTACTGGCTTACCAGCTTCTGCACCAATATCGCCTAAACCAAGTACCGCAGTACCGTTACTTATTACCGCTACCAAGTTTCCTTTTGCGGTGTATTTATATACGTCTTCTTTGTTATCTGCAATTTTTAAACAAGGCTCTGCCACACCTGGCGAGTAAGCCAAGGTTAAATCTCTCTGCGAAGAATATGGTTTTGTTGGGATTACCTGAATTTTACCAGGTCTGCCCTGCGAGTGATAGTCTAAAGCGTCTTGTTTTCTGTTAGTCTTGCTCATCTTTTGTTTTTTTGTAGCGGTCAAAGTTACAATCTTTTTTTAGGGGATACAATGTGTTTTTTGCTTACGCAAGCAGCTTAATCATTGTAAGCCTTTAAAATTTAGTCGTTGTAATTGCCCGAAAGGACCGAAAAGTATACTATAGATTTTTCTTTTTGAAAAGCTAATTCATAGCTACTATCAACAGAAAGTCCCTCTTTCAGCTATAGTCCTCGCTCCCGCCAAAGGCGGATCGCTGTGGGCTGCCGCCTCAATAGGGTTTAGCAAACAAAAGTCATTGCATAGCACCTAATTTTAAAAACAAAGCTTCGTCGGAAAAAAAAATTCAACATCATACGGCATTTCGAGGAGGTACGACGAGAAATCTAAGAATATGTCATCCAAATTGCTAGATTTCTCTTTCTTTCAGTTATCGAAATGACCACAAGGTGCTTGCCCTACATCACTTTCAACACCATGCCTTCGGTAATTTTTGCAGATTTTAGACCATTCGCGGCTTTTAAACTCGCTACGGTAATACCGTCAAATTTTTCAGCGATGCTAGATAAAGTATCACCTTGTTTTACCTTATAATTCGCAAAGCTTGCTTTGGCTTTTGGTATAACCTTAGACGGAACAGGATCATGGTAAACTTTCAGCTTTTGCCCAGGAATAATTGTAGTTACGTTTAACTTATTCCAAACTTTTAAGTCTTGTACTTCTACCCCATACTTATTGGCAATGGCCGTTAAACTCTGACCTGGAAGTACTTTATGCACCAAAATCTTCGAAGCCGAAACCTCTTTTTTAGGCAAAGTTTTCTTTCTTAAATCCCTAACATCATCTGTTGATGCCAAAATAATTTCTCGGTCTGTTTCTATATCACTATTTAAAACAGCAAAAAGCGGTTCGTAAAACTGGTGCTCTGGCCTTGGGATAACAATACGCTTCGGCGCAATATCCGTTCCGTTTACAATCTTCTTTTTATAACTCGGATTTAGCGCTACTAAAGTTTCTTCTTTATGGTTAATCGCCTCTGCAACATCAGCCAAGGCTACAAAATTTCGCACTTGCACCGTATCTGTTTTGAAGGTAAAAGCATTGGGCTTAGTTACAATTTGATGGATAGGCGCATATTTCATTACGTAGGTTGCTGCAATAAATGCAGGCACATAGTTGCTGGTTTCCTTTGGTAAAAATTTCCTAATATCCCAAAAATTACGAGAACCAGCTTTAGCAATAGCCCTATTTACATTGCCTTTGCCGCAGTTGTAAGCAGCAATAGCCAACAGCCAATCGCCAAGTTCCTCGTAAGCATCTCTAAAGTAAGCCGCAGCAGCGTAACTAGCTTGAATAGGATCTTTGCGTTCATCCACAAAGTTATCCATATTTAAACCGTAAGCTTTTGCGGTACCAAACATAAACTGCCATAAACCTGTAGCGCCAACTCTAGAAACCGCATGCGGATTTAAAGAAGATTCTACTATCGATAAGTATTTAATTTCCGTTGGAATGTTATAAGTTTTTAGTGCCTTTTCGAAAATTGGGAAATAGTAGTTCGAAAGTCCAAGCATATCGCCATACATCGCTTTGCGTTTGGTGTAAATATCGATGTAAGTTTGTACGTACTCATTATAATCTAAGGGAACGGTCTGTTGTATAGAGTCTAAACGCATTTTATACAATAAACTCTGACCAAAAAGCAAAGGCTGTTCTATCACAGGAACGGCAATCGTATCTGTAAGTGGCGCAGTAGTTAACCTATTTAAAATGGTATCGCTTTGGATTTTAACTGGAATTTGAGCTTGAGCGCTGAAAGCAATTATACAACTCAAAATAGTAAGTATCAATTTCCTCATAGGCTAATCTTAAACACCCCGGTCTTCGACCACCCCTCTAAAAGAGGGGAATTTGGGTGATGCTTATTTTAAAAAACTATGTGATAAGTTGAGCAATGCCTGCTCATTAAAATGTTTGGTCATTAATTGGATACTTAACGGCAAACCTCTTTTATTATTGCCCAAAGGCAATGCAACTGCCGGAATACCGGCTAATGAAGCCAATACGGTATAAATATCTGCCATGTACATCACTAAAGGGTCTTGTACATTTTCGCCAATTTTAAAGGCTGGCGTTGTTGCAACAGGGCTTACCAATATATCGTGATCTTTCAGTAACGTTTCTACCTTCTCCCTAATTAAACGACGAACTTTTTGTGCTTTTTGATAGTAAGCATCATAATATCCGGCACTTAAAACAAAAGCACCCAACATAATACGACGTTTTACTTCTTGGCCAAAACCTTCTGCTCTTGAGCTTTTGTATAATTGATTTAAGCTTTGCGCTTGGGTATTGCGATAACCATAATGTACACCATCATAACGAGACAAATTTGACGATGCTTCTGCAGTAGTTAGGATGTAATAAGTTGGCACCAAGTACTCCAATAAGTCAAAAGATACTTCTGTTACTTCGTGACCGTCTTGTTTAAATTTTTCAATAGCACCTAGTACCGCTTCCTTGGTTTCTAAATCAAGCGCATTGCTTTCTATCGTTTCCTTTATTACCGCAATTTTTTGTTTTCCGCCTTGAGATAAATTTTCTGAATATCTAGGCACCTCCAAAGAAGAAACGGTGCTGTCATTTTCATCAGCTCCTGCTAAAACTTCTAATAACAAAGCAGCATCAGCAACTGAAGACGTTAATGTACCCACCTGATCGAAAGAAGACGCATAGGCAATGACACCATAACGAGAAATACGTCCGTAGGTCGGCTTAAAGCCAATGTTACCACAAAAAGCTGCCGGCTGACGAACAGAACCTCCTGTATCAGTTCCTAGCGCAGCCAAACACATATCTGCCTGTACAGCAACTGCAGAACCTCCTGATGAACCTCCCGCAACTCTTTCTTCATCGGCAGCGTTTTTTACCGTGCCAAAGTAAGAGGTTTCGTTAGAACCACCCATTGCAAATTCGTCGCAATTTAAGCGACCAATAATGATGGCGTCTTCGGCAAGTAACCTCTTAACTACTGTTGATGAATAAGGAGAAACGAAGTTTTCTAACATCTTAGAAGATGCAGTAACCACATGACCTTCGTAGCAGATATTATCTTTAATACCGATAACCATGCCCGCCAATCTCCCTGCTGAGCCATTTTCTAGCTTAGTTTGTATTTCTTCGGCCTGTTTTACTGCAGAATCAAAAAACACCTCATTAAATGCATTGAGGTGTTGATGCTGCTCTATTTGCTTAAAATAGTAGGCAATTAGTTCTTTTAAAGTTAGTTGCTTTTGCGCAAGTTCTCCCTGTATCTCCGTTAACGAGGTGTATTTCTTCAAAATCTAAAATAAAGCGTTTAAAAAACTACTTATTGAGGCTTATTGGTTTTGTCAGTAGTAGTGTTTGCAGAAGAATCAACTCCGTCTTTACCATCTTTAAACTCCTTCATACCCTTACCTAAACCACGCATTAATTCAGGAATTTTTTTACCTCCGAAAAGCAATAAAATTGCCACAATAATTAAGATGATTTCGGTTGTTCCTAGCGCTGCTAGCATTGTTGATTGTAACATGACTGTTGATTTTATATATTCAATTTCTTAAAAACGTTATCAAACCGAGCTTTTCGGTTCTTTATCTTCTTTAGTATCTACGGTAGATGTTTCGCTTTGGTTTTCTGAGGCTGCCTGTTCAGGAGCTTCATCATGGATAGAGTGTGAGTGATCTTCTTCTGGTTCACGATAGCTACGGTTTGCATCAGCTTTCCGATCCTCTTCGTCAACATCGAACGAGTTGATATTGCGATGAATTTCTCGCTTTACACCTTCTGAAGCATCTTTAAACTCACGCATCCCCTTGCCTAAACCTCTCGCTAATTCAGGTAATTTTTTACCTCCAAATAACAAAAGTACGGCAATTAAGATGATAATCATCTCGCCTCCCCCCATATTCAAGAACTCTAATAACGGCGTGTTGTACATTTTAAGCTAATTTTATACAAATATAGGGTTTATTTACCCAAATATCCACTTTTAACGGGCTAACCAGCTCTCCGGATTTTGCGCAACGGCACCTCTGTGTATCTGAAAACCCAATTCAGGTACACCGTCAGCCGTACCAGCTACGCCAATGGTCTGTTTCGTACTAACTTTATCTCCTTTACTCACACTCACACTTTGTAAACCTTCATAAACAGTAAAGTACTCTCCATGAATAATCATTACATAAAACCTACCGTACTGTTGAAAAACCGTACTTACCGTGCCATTAAAAACTGCCCTTACAGCAGCGCCTTCACCGGTTTGAAAAACCACTCCGTTACGCATAGCAGTAGCTTGGTCAACCTTATAAGACCCAAATTTACCTGTTATATAACCAGATGCCACAGGAGAAGGCAAGCTACCTCTATTGGCTTCAAAAGCATCCGACAATTTAGCTGCCTCTGGAGTAGCTCTTAAAGCTTCGCTAGCCGTTTTAGGTTTTGCTGCAACCGTTGGTGCTGGTTTATTTTCTGCCTTTGCTTTCGCCGCAGCAATTCTTTCTCTTTCCCTCGCTTCCTCTTCGGCCTTCTTACGTGCAGCAGCAATTTCTCTTGCAATTGCAGCTTGAATCTGTCTATCAATAGCAGCTTGTTGTTGTCTTTTCTTACGAATATCTTGCTGGAAAGCTTTTTCTTGCTTGCTCAACTTGTTAAGCACAACTGTCTGCGCACTTCTGTTTTTATCAAGTTTACTTTTTTCAGTTTCTTCTTCTTTTAACAAGCTGCTCTTGTTTTTTAAAGTTTTATCTAGCACCACAATTTGGTTGCTCAACTGCTTCTCAGTACCTTGAATATAAGCTGCTTGCTTTTTACGATATTGACCAAACTGTTGTAAATATTTGATACGCTTATAGGCTTGGTTAAAATCGTTTGCGGCAAAAATAAACATCATCTTATCGTACGAGTTTCTGTTACGTTGCGCAAAGCGGATCATACCAGCATATTCCTTTTTCAAATCTGCCAATCTTCCTTTTAGATTTTGAACCTTATTGGCATTTTCGTGAATTTGATGATCGAGGTTTTTAATTTCCGAGTTGATGGTAGAAATTTTCTCTTGTCGTAATCTGATTTGCGCTTTAATGGTATTGATTTGCCCTAAGGTTAGCTTCTTACCGCTTGCTGCCTTTTTTAAATTACGTTCGGCTAGTTCAATTTCTCTTTGTAAAGCTTCTTTTTTACGCTTTAATTCTTTACTAGATTGCGCAAAAGCATTAGCGCAAAGACATATAGCAACAATTACAAGGAGGACTTTGTTTAACTTCATTAACCAAAAGTATAAAAATTTAACGGATTATCTCAAAACCCTTTGGAACCGTAAAAGGGAATTCTACCGCTACGTTAGCATCGATTTTAACAAACTCAACGGCTACACCTATTTTTTTATTGCCTACTACAGAGTTTATTTTCAAAACAGATGGAAACAGCCCGTTATTTACTGGTGTGTATTTGTCGTAACTCACTTTCAGCGCCTGCCCTTCGCGAGCATCATTTAGATTAAGTTCTGCGGGTTTCAAAAGGGTATTAAACAAAATGCTATAAGCCAAACTCTGTTCAGTTCCACTAAGTAGCCAAACCCCATTTTCCTGTTTAAGTGCAGATTTCTCTGCCATTAATTTTGATATCGTATTTCCAGTTAGGAGAGACTGCAACAACCCGAAATTTACTTGCTTATTTGTATAGTCGTAAATATAGGCGAACGGCTTTCTCAATACCGTTTTTGCCTGTCTGTTCATTAGCAACAAACTATCTGGCGTAATGATGCCTCTAGCAACTTCGAATGCACCACCCAATGCGGTAATATTAAACCAAATTTTTTCGTCTTTTTTAATGCGAAGGTTAAGTGTAACACTATTTTCTTGGCCATCTACATTCAGTTCAGTTTTTCCTCTTAACGACAAACTATTATAAACCAAATCTTTCCCAGAAAGCGTTGCTAAATTTTCAGCTTTATTATCTTTAACGGGCGTAGTTTCTGCCGCTACTGGTGGAGCCTTTATAATTTCCTTTTTAGGTCTACACGCTGCTACAGTAAGTACACAAGCAGCTATCAAAATGCTATTTAATATATTTCTTCTCATTGATTTTTCTATTTAACTTCTCCGATTGATTACCTGCGGCTTTTGCCTTTTGCCACTGCACTACAGCATTTTCTTTATCACCTTTTAAAAACAAAATATCACCGTAATGTTCCAAATAAACAGGATTGTTAGCTTCGTTGTTTTGTAAAGCTTTTTGAATATAAGTTAGTGCCTCATCAACTTTGTTTAACTTTAGGAGAACTATGGCGTAAGTATCTAAAATTGAAGAATTTTGTGGCATAGCCGATGCTGCCTTGGATGCCAATTTTTCGGCCTTTGGCAAATCGTGGTTACGCAGGGCAAGATAATAGGCATAATTGCTCAACGTAAGGTAATTATTAGGTGCTAACGACACCGCTTTATCGAAAGCCAGATCAGCCTCCTTTAATTTCCCTTGATCTATCAGCACTTCTGCTTGCAAGGCTAAAATCATTGCTTTTAAATTGGCGTCTTCTGGCTCCAACTGCAAGGCATTCTTTAGTTCGAAACCTGCTTCGGCATTTTGCCCATTACGATGCAACGCAAACGCTCGGTAATAATATAATATTGCCTGATTTGGATAAATCTGCAAAGCTTCCTCTCCTGACTTGATGGCTTCTGCATAGCTCCCCATCAGCGTTTGTACGCCAAGCAATTTTTCCCAAGCAATGTAAAGCTGTTCTGATTGCTTAATTGCAGCTAAGTATTGCTCTTTAGCACCACTTAAATTTCCCTGTTGATATAAAATATCGCCATAAAGCACAACTATTTTAGCATCGCTTTTATGTTCGTTTAGCGTAATTAAGCCTAACTCCGTTGCGTTTTTTACTACTTCTGGCTTATTAAAACGCAATAGCATTTGGCTCAAAATTTTCACCTTGTTAGGCAAAGGCATTTCAGCGTTAGTGAATGCAGCTTTAAGTGAGGTAAAGGCTTCTTCGGGCTTCTTTAAGGCATAATACACATCAGCCAATGCTAAATTTAACTCATAGTTATCTGCATCTATCTGCTTAGCTTTTAATAGCGTTGCCAAAGCTTCGTCATTTTGGTTTTTCTCTAACAAGGTACCACTTAGATCGAGGTAGTTTTTAAGATCGTTAGGATTATCGTTAATCTGTTTTTGCAGGTCGTTGCTTTTTGCAGGATCATTTATACTTTTAAAACGTTGCTTGGCCGTAGTTGAGGCTTTTGAAACACCGAATTTCTCCTCCAGCAAATCATAAGCTTTTTTTGATTCATCTACTTTGCCCGCAATGTACAATGCGTTTGCTCTGTCAAAATAGAAGCTTTCTGCATCTGGCTCTAGTTTAATCAATTGATCGAAAACCTGAACTAAAGCATCCATATTACCGCTTCGCTTATAGATTTCGCTTTGCAGCTTCAAATACCAAACATTGTTGGGTTGACCGGTCAATGCCTTTTTGATAGATACTTCTGCGTCGAGCAGTTTATTTTGGCGCAACTGGATGTTAGCAATTTCGAAATGAGCAGCACTGTTATCTGGATCTATGATTAAAATCTTCGAAAAACTGTTGCTGGCATTTACATAGTTTTCGCTCAGCTTTTCCTTTAAACCCGCGAAGTAAAATTCTTTTATCGCATTGCTATCTTTTACGGCAAGAGGTTTCTGTTGCGCTTTTACGGAAAAGCACAAACTTATAAATACCGCTGCAAAAAATAGTTTATTCATTGATTCTACTTTTTAGTTATCAAGCGCCAAGAGCACTAAGTGAGTTTCGGTTCATACTTGGAAACTCCTTTCTTAACAATTTATCAATTTAAGCAATTAACCCTTGCCTGTATGTCCGTAGCCACCAGCACCTCTGTCGGTGTTACTTAATTCTTCGGTAGTTTCCCAAATTACAGTTTCATGTTTAGCTACTACCATTTGTGCAACGCGTTCGCCATTATTTACCACAAAATCAGTATCTGATAAATTTACCAGCAATACTTTTAACTCGCCACGGTAATCGGCATCAATGGTACCTGGTGAGTTTAATACCGTAACACCGTGTTTGTAAGCTAAGCCACTGCGGGGTCTAATCTGTGCTTCGTATCCTACTGGCAACTCAATAAACAAACCCGTTGGAATTAAAGAACGTTGTAAAGGTTTAATTATGATTTGTTCTTCGATATTAGCTCTTAAATCCATGCCTGCTGCATGTGTAGTTTCGTAAGCTGGCAATTGGTGGCTAGATTTATTGATGATTTTGATCTGCATATTAGATTTGCGTATTGAGATTTGAGACTAGGCTTTCTTAAAAAATCGCTTTAGGTCGTTCTTTTCTAAAACGTATACTATCGCCAAAAATAAAATTAACAAAGCATTACCGATGAATATATTTTTATTGAATAAGAAAAACGAACTGAAGCCAATCACTACCGAGATCATGAGATAAAGTAAAATTCTTTTCAGATTATAAGGAATTGGATAGTGCTTTTGCCCCAAAATATATGAAATCACCATCATGGTGAAATAGGTGATCATGCTTACCCAAGCCGAGCCCATGTATCCAAATTTTGGAATAAGAATGGGATTAAAAGCGATGGTGATAACCGCACCTATAACAGAAATATAAAGCCCGAATTTAGTTTGATCAGACAATCTATACCAAATAGATAAATTCATGTAAACACCTAAACAAACGTAGCCCAACAATAAAAAGGGAACAGCAGGCAAACCTACCCAGTAATCCTGATTTCGGATAAAATATTTAAGGATCTCGATATTTGCAATTAGTGCTACAAAAAGAATAGCTAATGCAACAACAAAATATTGGAGTATAATGGCGTAAATTTTTTTCGCATTCTCTTGTTTTGCATAGCTGAAAAAGAAAGGTTCGGCACCTAACCTAAAAGCTGTGATAAAAATGCTGATAAACACGGCAATCTTACATACAGCTCCGTAAATACCAACTTCGCTAGCTGCAATATCTTCTGGCAATAATTTATTTAATACAATCTTGTCTAAACTTTCGTTAATGGTAAAAGACAAGTTAGCTACCAAAATTGGCCAGCTGTAACTATACATTTGCTTAAATAATACCTTATCGAACTTAAGTTGAATTTTACCAAACTCTGGCAACAGCATAATTAACGTAGCCGCACTTGCAATAAGGTTAGAAACGAAAACATAACCAATCCACTGTGTTCTGTACCAACTTTCTACCCATTGTGCTCCAATCCATTGATGTTTGATAATTGCTGGAAGTACAAACAAAAACACAAGGTTAAATCCAACGAAAAACCCGATGTTAAGAAATTTGACAGCACTGTATTTTATTGGCCTTTCATCTGCTCTAATTTTAGCAAAAGGGATTACACTAATCGCATCCAAAAAAAGGATCAACAAAAAGTAAATCGTATATTTTTTATAGTCGCCTATATCATCGGGAGAACTTGCAAGGTAATTGGCAATTGGATCGAGAAATATCAACCCTGTTACCAAAAACAATGTGGATATAAATGCAATGCACCAAAATGAATTATTATAAACTTCCTGCTTTTTGTCTTCGTGTTTATTTAAATATCTGAAAAATGTGCTTTCCATACCAAATGCCAAAACCGCATTGATGATGGAAGCATTGGCGTACATGTTGGTAAAGATCCCGTACACACCTGTTTTGTAAACTCCGGTGTAAATTGGGGTAAGAATGAAATTGAACAAGCGGGAAAACACAGTGCTCAATCCGTATATTGCTGTTTGACCGAGGAATTTTTTTAAAGCCAATTTGATTTTAGATTTGCGATTTTAGATTTACGATTTTCTAAAATTAATATACCTATTAAATCATTTTTGAGATTGCAGATGGCTAAATCGTAATTCGTCAATCTACAATCGTAAATTATATTACCAAAGCAAATTCTTTTTAATTACAACAAAGTTAGTATAACCTTGCAATTCCCCGTCTTCTACAAGCACTTGCTCCACATTAGATTTCTCTGGTCCTTTATGGCACCACTCCAAAAACATATCTAAAATAATTTGATCAGCTTCGGCTTCGATTAAAACGGAGCCATCTTTTTCGTTCTTTACCTTTCCTTTTACTCCCATTTGGTCGGCTACCGCTTTAGTGCTTGCTCTAAAAAACACGCCCTGTACTTTGCCTATTACTTTTATGTTGATGTGCTTCATTACTAGATTTGAGTATTGAAATGTGAGATACAATACAAATTTACTTACCGCAAAAGTAATTATTTTGAACCACCTAAGACACCTAAGTTAATTTTACAACAAAGAATTATAAAGTTGCCAAAAATTCTTAGACAATCAGCTTAGGTTTCCTTAGGTGTCTAAGGCGATAAAACCTAAAATGCCAGACCAGCTAGTTTTTCTTTCTCCGCTAAAAACTCATCCCAAATTTCATTTAAAATAACCGCAGCGGGTTTAATTTCATTAAGCATGGCTGATACTTGACCTATTTCCAACTCGCCTTCTTCCATATCTCCTTCGAACATTCCGAGTTTGGCTCTTGCTCGTCCGAGTAATGTAGCCAACTCTGCTGTGCCTGCTCCGTTAGCTTCTGCTTGTGCTACGGCATCGGCAAATTCATTTTTCAATAACCGAACTGGAACTAATTTTTTCATCCTCAATTTGGTATCGCCTTCGGTAGATAAAAGGATTTTCTCCTTGAAATTAGGATGTGCAGACGACTCGTCGGCAACGGCAAAAGCCGAACCTACCTGCACCGCATCTGCTCCTAAAGCAAAAGCCGCTAACATCGCTTTTCCGCTTGCAATACCTCCCGCAGCAATTACTGGTATATTTACTACTGCTTTAATCATAGGGATTAAACATAAGGTTGTAGTTTCTTCTCTTCCATTGTGGCCACCAGCTTCGAAACCTTCGGCAACAATAGCATCTACACCACTTTGTTGTGCTTTTAAAGCAAATTTTGTATTTGCAATTACGTGAACCACGGTCATTCCTTTTTCCTTCAAAAAACTAGTCCACGTTGCTGGATTGCCCGCTGAGGTAAAAACAATTTTAATATCTTCTTCCACCAAAATATCCATGATCTCTTGCACATTCGGATAGAGTAAAGGTACATTTACGGCAAAAGGTTGAGTTGTCGCTTCTTTGCACTTTTGAAGATGCTTTCGTAAAACATCGGGATACATAGAACCTGCACCAATAATACCCAAACCACCAGCGTTAGATACGGCGGCGGCTAAGCGCCAACCACTACACCAAACCATACCAGCTTGGATAATTGGATATTTGATATTAAATAAGGAAGTGATTGGGTTTGCCATTAAATCAATCGTTTTACATTTTTAGATCTTATAATTTTTGCACCTCCCAACTCTATCAAATTTACTCCGGGAGTTTTACCGATTTCAAAGCTTCCATACTGATTGTTGATACCTAAGAACTCAGCACCATTGATAGTTGCCCATTTTAAAAGCTCATCGAAAGGCACTCTTTTTTTCTGTTGTAGCGTTTGCATTTCTGCCAAGATAGATAGCTGGTGATTACTCGCCAAACTGTCTGTTCCTAAAGTAACTTTAACTTTTGGATCGATGAAAAGAGTAACGTCTGGCAAATTATTTTCGATGTAAACATTGGCGTTTGGACATAAACACCAATACAAATCTTTGTGAGTGGCTAAGGCAAAATCAATATCAGCTTTGCTTGTAAAAGTGTTGTGCACTAATAAACTTTTGTTACTTGGCATTTGAGGCAAGTGGTATTGGATAGCATTTTTCCCAGTTCCATGTGCATCACTTTTAGGCACACCCATACGCTGGTACATTACCTCAAAATCTCCAGTACCTCGTTCAAAAAAATCATTTTCTGCAATGGTTTCTTGATTATGAATACTAAGAACATCTTGCAGGCGGGTATTTTTCTCGATGTGCTGAAATAACTCGTTAGATACTGAGTATGGTGCGTGCGGCACAATTGAAGCTTTAAGCGGCCAATAGCTATCTCTAATTTTCACCGCCTCATCTATAATAGGCTGCGATGGCCAGTTAAATCCAAAAACCTCCACAAAAGTGTGGTAATATAAAGAACTGTGTTGTTTCACTTCTTTAGAAATCAACTGATTTGAAATATCGCCTACTGCAACAATTCCATGCTCGTACATTTGTTTATCCGCAGCGTCCATAGCAGCTATGATTACCTCATCTTCTGCCGCACGTT
Organism: Pedobacter sp. T50_32; assembly: GCF_057652195.1. Taxonomy (NCBI): domain Bacteria; kingdom Pseudomonadati; phylum Bacteroidota; class Sphingobacteriia; order Sphingobacteriales; family Sphingobacteriaceae; genus Pedobacter; species Pedobacter sp. T50_32. Next base: position 63,748 of record NZ_JBYFBY010000001.1, read on the forward strand.
GAGCCACAATTTCCCTCACAAAAGCTGGCAACCCGGTTTGTTCCGGAATTTTGCCAAATAGGTGTGATAACTCCAAATGGCAGTGCGTATTTACAAAGCCAGGAACCAGAACACCTTCAAATTGTTCTATACCATCTATATTTTTAGCGGCTGCTTCTTCGGTAGTTAATATTGAAATAATTTCGCCTGTTATAGAAACCTCTAATACACCATTTTCAATTGGCGCACTGGTTACAGGATAAATCCATTCTGCTGACAAGTATCTTTGCATCCTACAAATTAAACGGAATACAGCCTAATATGGAAATTTAAAACTTTTTTGCAGCCTTAGGCAACAAGTTGTAGAGAAACTCCACATTCTTAAATTCGGCAAAAAACACATAAATGACTGATTTTTATTCACTTAAGTTTTGGCATAACGCGATAATAGCCTCTGGCACTATTCTGTAGCATTAGGTTAGTATAATTCACAAATTGTATTAAACTTAAAAATAGATATTATGAAAAAGTTATTTGTAGCAGCTATCGTAGCATTCGCAGGTTTTACAGCAACTCAAGCTCAAGCTTCAATCAATAAAGTAGAAATGGTAACTGTACAAGACAGTGTTGTAAAAACGCCAATTGAAATATCAGCATTGCCAGATGCAATTAAAACAGTTTTGGCAACAGATCCGTACAAAGATTGGACACCAACAGCAGCTTTCAGTGTAAAAGATGGTGATAAAAACTACTTCCAAGTTGATGTGAAGAAAGAAGAAGAAACAGCTTCATTAAAATTTGACGCTGAAGGTAAACCGGTAGATTTTGCTGGAACTAACCTAACACAAGCAACTGCTTCGATTGCTAACGAAGAAAATGTGTCGGTACAAGACAGTGTAGTAAAAACTCCAATTGAAATATCGGCATTACCTGATGCTATTAAAACAGTATTAGGAACAGATCCATACAAAGATTGGACGCCAACAGCAGCTTTCAGTGTAAAAGATGGTGATAAAAACTACTTCCAAGTTGATGTGAAGAAAGAAGAAGAAACAGCTTCATTGAAATTCGACGCTGAAGGTAAACCAGTAGAATAATTAGATCATTCTAAAAACTACATAATTTGAAAGAGCCAGCTTTAATGCTGGCTTTTTTTTTGTACTGATTATGGAGAAGGTGGACGACCACAAGCAACTGTAGAAAGTAGAAAGATATGCAACAGCGTTCCTAAGAAAACTTATCAAATTCATAGTAAACACCTTCTAGATCATTAATCTGCTGATTGTCGACATAAGAAACAAGTTGTAGAGAAAGTCCTCAAAACTAATTTTAACGCAAAAACTCCAATAAACTGATTTTCAAATAATTAAAGTTTTGGCACAACATCAAATCCTTGTTGGCATCATTATGTAGCATTACTTAGTATAATTCACAAAATGTATTAAACTTAAAAATAGATATTATGAAAAAGTTATTTGTAGCAGCTATCGTAGCATTCGCAGGTTTTACAGCAACTCAAGCACAGGCTTCAATCAATAAAGTAGAAATGGTAACTGTACAAGACAGTGTTGTAAAAACGCCAATAGAATTATCGGCGTTACCAGATGCAATTAAAACAGTATTGGCAACAGATCCGTACAAAGCTTGGACACCAACAGCAGCATTCAGTGTAAAAGATGGTGATAAAACCTACTTCCAAGTTGATGTGAAGAAAGAAGAAGAAACAGCTTCATTAAAATTCGACGCTGAAGGTAAACCAGTAGAATAGTTAAATCTATTATATTCTTAAAACTAAAAGCGGGAAAAGTCAGTTATATAATACTGGCTTTTCCTATTTTTGTATATATGGCATCTGTTTTAATTATTGAAGACGACAGCACTTTCGCTCAGATTATTGAAGGATTTTTAATTAAGAACAATTTTGAAGTAACCACCGTAAGTAATGTTGCCAAAGCTCTCAAACTCATCGCAAACGAAGATTTTCAGCTCTTATTAATTGATTATCGCTTGCCAGACGGTACTGGTATAGATGTGCTTAACCACAGACGAGAAACGGGTTTATCTGTGCCTGCAATAATCATGACTTCTTTTAATGATGTCCGTACCGCTGTAAAAGCCATCCATTTAGGCGCTGCAGATTTTATCACCAAGCCTATTAACCCTGACGAGCTTTTGATGGTAATTAGCAATGCACTTAAGAAAAAGGAAACTCCAAAAAATACCGAAAACAACTTTATTCGTGGTAAAAGTGACGTAGCGCAGAGACTTTACCAGCATATAGATTTAGTGGCCGAAACCGATATGTCTGTAGTGATACAAGGTGAAAGTGGTACTGGAAAGGAATTTGCTGCAAGAACTTTACACCAGCAAAGTAAACGAAAGAACAAACCTTTCATTGCTATTGATTGTGGCGCTTTATCGAAAGATTTAGCAGCTAGCGAATTGTTCGGACACATTAAAGGTGCTTTTACTGGGGCAGTTAACGATAAGAAAGGTTCTTTCGAAGCCGCAAATGGCGGAACCATTTTCCTCGATGAAATTGGAAACCTAAGCTACGAAGTACAGGTTAAGCTACTTAGAGCTTTACAGGAACGAGTAATTCAACCTTTGGGCAGTAATAAACAAGTTCCAGTTGATGTCCGTATCATTACCGCCACCAACGATGATTTGGCCAACAGCATGAAAATTGGCGAGTTCCGAGAAGATTTGTACCACCGTATCAACGAGTTCAAAATTCAGTTACCGCCCTTACGAGAAAGAGGTTCAGATTTAGAGCTTTTTATCGAACTTTTTATCAAATTATCTAACGAAGAACTAAACAGGAATGTACAAGAATTAGATAAAGAAACTCGAAGCTTACTGCTTAAATATGATTGGCCAGGTAACTTACGTGAGCTACGAAACGTGATAAAGCGCATGGTTTTGCTTACCGCTGGTAGTGTGGCAACCGCCGATAGCTTGCCAGATGAGATGAAGATTGCCGTAGCAAATGAAGTACCTTTAGACAATCCGTCTGATTTGAAAGCGGTAAACGAAAGCAACGAGAAAGCACTAATTGCCGAAACTTTAACCAAAGTAAAATACAATAAATCTAAAGCGGCAAAATTGCTCAATATCGATAGAAAAACACTTTACGCCAAAATGGAACGCTACGGCATTGATTAGGCAGTTCGTCTTTTTTCAGCATTGCAAAGCACGAATTAATCTATTTTGAAAAGCACAACCACTACCACTACCAACAGAAAGTCCTTCTTTCCGCTGTAGTCCCTTCATTCGTTACACTCTGTCGGGAGCTGCCGCTACAATAAGGTTTATTTAAAGAAGCAATTACAACTATTAAACAACCCTAGCATTATCGCTTTAAGAAGAAAAATTAATATCAGGAATAGTGAAAGTATCAATTACAAAATACCAAAATGCTGTAATGCATTTAAAATCCCATCACTGTCTACATCGTCCGTAACGTAATCTGCAATGGCTTTTACTTCCGGATTGGCATTGCCCATAGCTACACCAATATTCACGTGTTTTAGCATTTCAATGTCGTTTCCACCGTCGCCAAAAGCCATAGTTTCAGACAAATCTATACCGAAATGTTTACAGAAAACATCGATACCTACCTTTTTGCTTTGATTTTTTGCATTCACATCAGCAAATAAAGGTGTCCATCTTGAAGCTGTAGAATTTGGCATTACCGCCGCCATAAAAGCAGTTTCCTGCTCCGGCCCTAAAAAAATGTTTGTTTGCAAAACCGAAGCAACATCAACCTTATCAAAATCAATAAGCGGTGGCACTGGCAAATTCACATGCGCATACATTCCAGCAATTTCTGGAGTAACATCATGGATACCGATTTCCTTCTCTGACATGAACGAAAAACTCAATGAATTTTCCTTCGCATAGGCTAAAATCCCTCGGATATCATCAGCATCGATACATTGTTTAAAAAGCAGCTCTCCATCTTTTGCGGCACAATAACCACCGTTAAACGTAATGTATCCATCAAAATTCAAATACTTTACATGATCGATACTGTTAATTGAACGACCGGTAGATAGGATAGTCTTAATGCCTTTAGCCTGTAAATCGGCAATTGCTTTTTCTGTAGAAGCAGCTACTTTGTGCGTTTTGAAACTTAGTAATGTACCGTCAATATCGAAAAAAACAGCTTTTACGGATGGATTTTGCATAGAACAAAGTTAAGAGTATTTATTTGCCGCAGATGCATAGATAAATCATCAAATGGTTAATTTTTTAGGCTGAAGTATTCCCAAGAAAATCTGCGTATCTGTGGCAAATTTTTTAAGAGAAAGACTGAATACGAAATGATACTGTTTTCAATAACGACTGCAACTGTTCCGACAAACCTGATATGCTAGCTTGAATAGTCTCATCCAGCATTTCTACCCCAGCAATCTCTTGTTCCAATTGCCTAAACGCAGCACCCAAATCTTTGGCACCAATTTGGGCAACCCTTCCAGCTAATCGGTGAACCACCAACCTAGCTTGCGGCTGATTTCCGTCGATCAAACTTTGTTGCAATAGCATTTTATCTTCTTCGCAATCTCGTTTAAAGCTGGCCAAAATCTTTCCCATCATCACTTGATCGCCCATTGTCATTTTTTGCAAAGAACTATCATCAAAATTCACATCTTGTGTTGCCGCCGAAATCGAAAACAAGCTCAACAGATCTTCCGCCTTAAAAGGTTTGATAATCACCCCTTCAAATCCCTGATCTAAAACCGCCTGCTGCTCATCTGGCAAAACCTGGGCAGTAATAGCATAATACTTCACTTTCGCTGGTAACTTAGTTTTTAGCTTTCTGTGCAACTCAATACCTGTAATTCCCTCCAAGCGCATATCCACCAAAACATAGGTTAAATTATCGTCTATTGGTTCGCTCAAAATTGCCTCGGCGGTGCTAAAAGTTTTATATGGAATTTGATGGGCGGAGAAAATCAAATCGCACAATTCTAAAATCAGTTTATCGTCGTCAATCACCCAAACTGTCTTCATTCTATCCACAGCTTTCGCTTTCGTCAAGCCAATGGTTTCTAGCGGAGCATCCACTTGTTGATAAGGCAGGTAAACCACAAAAGAAGTACCTTTACCTGGTTTACTTTTCGCAGTAATTCTACCTTTTTGCGCATCAACCAATGTTTTCACAATAGCCAAACCTAAACCAGTGCCATTTTGGTTAATTGCCTGATGATCTTGGTTCGCTACCTGCTCAAACTCCTTAAAAATCTTTTCCTGATCTTTCTGCGAAAAACCAATACCAGTATCCTCTACAGTAAAGTAGCAATGCACCAGACCTTCTGCTTCCTTGCAATCTGCCAAAAGCTTCACATATCCTTTCATGGTAAACTTAATGGCATTACCCAATAAATTATACAACACCTGCTTTAACCTAAAAGCATCACCATTTACCCAACGTGGTTCGGTTAATTCAAAATTAGCCAACAGGCTGATGCCTTTCTTTTCCGCCAACGGACGTACAGCATCCAACACCTCATCCAGCAATTTTTGAAGATCAAAATTCTCCTGCTTAAAACTAAACTCGCCCGAAGTAATTCGGTTATAATCTAGCACTTCATTCACAATTTGCAACAAGTGCACCGAAGAACGATGTATCGCATCCACATGTTTTTTATCGGGTCTGTCTTGTTGCGCAATAAACTCGGCATAACCCAAAATGGCTTGCAGAGGCGTTCTAATTTCGTGGCTCATATTAGAAAGAAAGCGCTGCTTTGCCCTACCATGATATTCTGCCTCCTCTTTAGCTTTCTCCAGCGCCACTCTATATCTATTATTCTTCGTAATATCAATGAGAATCAACGAACCCAAAATCAACGTAATCACAAAAAACACAATAATGATGATTTTGATTTGCTCCACACCCTCGCTCACCACAGCTCTTGCTTGTTCTCCAGTAGAGTCTATTTGTGTCAGAGCCTCCGATTCCACTTCGCGAAGTACATTCAGCATTTGCTTGGTTAGCGCACTACTAGAACTCGCTAATTCGGCTTCCTTCTTTAAAAAACGGTTACTCTTTTCGCGTTGTTCGGTTTCTATCGTTTTCAACGAAATTTCTACGCCTCGCATAATGCTATCTTCTACCTGCGGATTGAGTGTATCTTTTTTAACCTTGTACTCTTCGTTAATGATTTTGTAAACTTCTGCCTTTTTTTTACCGAACAATCTGCTTAAAAAGCCTCGAGATTTTTGCTCTTCTTCAGGAGCCACTGTTGTAGTAGAAGTCGAAGTTTCGGTAGTAAACACAGCACTATCTGCTTCTCTGGTTCGCTGTGCAAATAGCGTGTTCAGTTTTTCTACCTCTTCAGAAAACGATTGGGTGTTCACCAAATTTTCCTTCACTTCCAAATAAAGCAGAAACTGTTTATCCCGATCTTTAAGTAGCTGTTTTAACTTCGAAATACGTTTTTGTTGCTCCTGATCGGCATCGTAAAGCGTATTTAAGGTCTCTAAAGTTCTACGTAATTTCTGTGTGGCTGCAAAAAAACTCACATTGTTTTTCGGCTCCCGCTGCAATTGATCTAAAGAGGCAATTTGGTGCGAAAGTTTATTAACTAGCCTCAACTTATCGTTAGGGGTCGATATTTTTTCAACCGTTCCTAATATTTCTTCAAAAACAAACTTACTAACGCCCCAGGCCATAAACAGTGCCAAACCCGCAAACAAGAATCCAAGCACTACCTTACCTTTGGTAGCCCTAAAAAAATGTTTCTGAGGTTGCGTTTTCGAAGTCATATTTAAATAGTAACCACAAAACACGCACCGAAAGTGTTTTCAAAATCTAAAAATTTTATTACTTAACATCTTCCTACTATCTACATCCCTATCAATTACAAATCTTTCAATTCTCATGATCAGATTTTTTTCAATCTTATATCTTTGTTAAATGAACAGAATTGATCGGCTATTTGGCATCCTCATTTTATTGCAATCTAAAAAACATGTAAGTGCCGAAACCATTGCCAGTCGGTTCGAAATTAGCGTTCGCACCGTTTACAGAGATGTAAAAGCTTTGGCCGAGCAAGGCGTACCCTTAAGCTTCGAACCTAACAAAGGCTACTTCATCGTTCAAGGATATTTCCTCCCACCCGTTTCATTTAATACTGACGAAGCCAGTGCACTATTAATGATGGAACGTTTCATCGAAGGTTTTGCCGATAAGTCTATCAAACAGCATTACCACAGTGCGCTAGATAAAGTTAAAAACGTACTGAAAAGTAATCAGAAAGAAATTTTGGAGAACTTGAATGAGAACATCAGGCTTCAGCTTCCAAAACGTTTGCACAGCGATGTCGAGTATCTTTCTTTGCTACAAAACGCCATTGCCGATAAGAACGTCATTTCCATCAAATACAAAAATTACAAAGAAGAAATTAGCGAGCGCCGCTTAGAACCAATCGGATTAATTTTCTACGCTTTTTCTTGGCACTTAATTGGCTATTGCCATCTGCGAAATTCCTATCGAGATTTCAAGGTGAACAACATCCTGCAACTCAATTGTTCCTCGCTGCCTTTTACCCTGTCATCGCACATCAGCATTAACGATTACATGAAACAACTTCCTGTAGATTATTAGTTTTTAGAAAGCGATTTCCTTCCAACATCGGCAATTGCAGCCCCGCTTTCCGCTACAATCTTTTTGTATACTGTTTCCGTCATTTCGAACTCAGAGAGAAATCTGTCAGACAGGAGCAATGACACACAGATTTCTCCTCGTACCTCGTCGAAATGACGTACCAAAAAGTATTCCGCTGCAATCGGGCTTATTTAACAAAGCAAGCTTCTACTTTTGCGCCCTTAGCGATTCTTCTATCGCTTTGCGTTAAAAATAAAACCGCAAAGATTAATTAAGTGTTCGCAAAGGACGCAAAGCCCTCCAATTGTCGTCATACCCAACTCGGTTGGGTATCGTAATGCGAAAGTTCCAATAAAAATCCTATCTAACATTAGCTTCGCTGAGCACTTTTTGTTCCCACCAACATGGAAATAACAAAGAGACAAAAAATATTTTCTCATCAATTTCCCACTGCCATAGGGTTGTCACTCCCGGTTCTCAACTTTGTTTTAACAAAAAAATAAACGTTATGGATATCATCAAATTATTAAAACACGAACTAACCGAAGAGGCTGCAACTACCCGTAAATTTTTAGCGTTAGTACCTTTCGACAGGCCTGATTATGCACCACATGAGAAAAGTATGAAAATGATGGATTTGGTAACGCACATTGCTGATCTATTTAGCTGGCCTAAGTTAGGTGTAGAAACCGACGAGCTCGATTTCGCAACTGCTCCTTATAATCCTACAAAAGTTGAAAATAACGATCAACTAATTGCCATTTTAGACAAAGGCTTAGCAGAAAGCTTGGCCAGTCTAACAGAAGTTGAAGAAGCATTTCTAGAAAAACCTTGGGTTTTACGTACTGGCGAACAAATTCATGCCGAAATGACTAAATACGGACTTATCAGAGTGTCGCTCAATCAAATTACACACCACAGAGCTCAATTAGGTGTTTACCTTCGTTTGCTTAACATTCCAATTCCTGGATCTTATGGTCCAAGTGCCGACGAGCAGAATTTCTAATTCCTATAACCACATAGACACATAGTCAAGGTAGCTTTGGAATTGAAATAGATCTTGCCTTATTGCATACAGACCTATGTGCCTATGTGGTTTCATTTTTTGAAGCCTTCAACAAGATATTCAAATTAGAATTGGTTACTTTGCATCTTCGAAGAACCAATTATGGATAACACCACTCGTTTAAATAAATACATCAGCGAAAGCGGACTTTGCTCAAGACGGGCTGCCGATAGATTCATTGAGTTAGGTCAGGTTTTTATCAACGGCAAAAGAGCAAAAGTAGGCGATAAAGTTGCTGTAGGTGATGTAGTAAGCGTAAACGGACAAAAAATTGAAGCTCGCGAAGCAGACAACACCGTAATTTTAGCGTATAATAAACCTGTAGGCGTAACTAGCACCACAGAAGCTTCGGTTAAAGACAACATTGTTGATCACGTAAATTACAGCGATCGTGTTTTTCCTATCGGCAGGTTAGACAAAGATTCGCAAGGCTTAATTTTTCTTACCAATAATGGCGATTTGGTAAACAAAATTCTTCGTGCCGGTAACAATCACGAAAAAGAATATATCGTTACAGTTGATAAACCCATTACCGACCAATTTATTGAAGGCATGGGTCATGGTGTACCCATATTAGGTGTAATGACCAAAAAATGTAAGGTTAAAAAAGAGAGTTCAAATGTACTGCGAGTTACACTAATACAAGGATTAAACCGACAAATAAGACGTATGTGCGAGCACTTTGGTTACGAAGTTGTTAGATTGGAAAGGGTTCGCATCATGAATATTTCGTTAAAAGGACTTGCTGTTGGCGATTGGCGTGAGTTAGAAGAACAAGAGCTCAACGCTATCTATAAACTTTTATCCAACTCAAGCTCAGAAGTAGAAACGCAAAAGAAATCGGCGATTAAGGCAGCAAAAGACTTTAGCAAGCAGAAAGCAATTAAAGTAGGTGCTAACGTAGATAAAAGAGCTAAAACAACATCCAGATCTACTGGAAAATCTCCCAACAAAAATACTAGAAACAGCACTGCAAAAGCAAAACCTAAAAATTTCTCATCAAAAGGGAAAAGAAGATAAGTCCTACCCCTTTTTTGACTGCTTTTTATTGAAGTAGTGTTGCAATAATCGCCTAATTTCATTATATTAGCGAGAAACGCACAATTACAATCTATGGACGCACTAAACAATCTCGAACCCTTACTTAAGGTCTTTTGGTATCTTGCTATACCTATCAGCTTCATTTTCATCGTTCAAACTGTCATGACATTTATCGGTGCCGATTCTGGCGATGGTCTTGATGCAGACTTTGATGGTGATTTAGACGGCGGTAACGCTCCCTTTCAACTTTTTTCTTTTAGGAACTTAATCAATTTCTTGCTAGGTTTTAGCTGGACAGGCATTTCATTTTATGGTTTGATTACGAATAGAGCTATCCTCATTATTCTTTCTGTAGTAATAGGTATTGCTTTTATCCTGATCTTCTTTGCCATCATCAAACAAATCCAAAAACTAGCAGAAGATAATTCCTTTAAAATTACTTCGCTTTTGCACAGAAGTGGCTCTGTTTACCTCCGTATTCCCGAAAAAAGAACCGGCATGGGTAAAATACAAGTAAGCGTAAACGGATCTTACAAGGAAGTAGATGCCATTACCAATGATGAGCAAATTGCCAGTGGTGCAGCAGTAAAAATCGTAAAAATTGAAAGTAACAACTTAGTACTCGTAGAAAAAATATAATATGGAAAACCTCTTACAATCGCCTATTACCTTAATTTTAATTGCTGTTATCGTTGTATTCGTAACGCTCTCTGCTTTATTAGCCCGCTACAAACGTTGTCCTTCCGATAAAATCCTAGTGATTTATGGAAAAACTGGTGGTACATCCGCAAAATGTATCCACGGTGGTGGTGCTTTCATTTGGCCAGTAATTCAAGACTTTGCTTATCTAGATTTGAAGCCAATTTCAATCGAAGCAAATTTGGTTAACGCATTGAGTAGACAAAACATCCGTGTAGATGTCCCTTGTCGTTTCACCATTGCTATTTCTACCGAAGCAGATAGCATGAACAACGCAGCTGAACGTTTATTAGGTTTAGCACCTGCTGATATTCAAGAATTATCGAAAGATATCCTATTTGGTCAGTTACGTTTGGTTATTGCTACTATGACTATCGAAGAAATTAACTCTGACCGTGATAAATTCTTAGATAATATCTCTAAAAACGTAGATACCGAGTTAAAGAAAATCGGCTTAAAATTGATCAACGTAAACGTAACGGATATCAAAGACGAATCTGGCTATATTGAAGCTTTAGGTAAAGAAGCCGCAGCGAAAGCGATCAACGAAGCGATCATCAGCGTTGCTGAACAAACTAAAATCGGTGAAACCGGTAAAGCCATTGCTGATAGAGAAAAAGACGTACAAATTGCAGAAACACAACGTGAGCGTGATGTTAAAATCGCTATCACTCAAAAAGACAGAGAGATTAGTATTGCCTCTGCTTTTAAGGACGAAGCTATTGGTAAGGCAGAAGCAGAAAGAGATACGCGTATCAAAACTTCGGAAGCAAATGCTATCGCCGTAAAAGGAGAAAACGAAGCGAAAATTGACATTGCCGCTTCAGATGCTTTACGTCGTGAAAAGGAAGCGGAAGCTTTGAAAATCGCAGTAGCCGCAGAGAAAGTACAACAAGCGAAAGCCCTAGAAGCATCTTACTTAGCGGAGCAAAAAGCAGAGGAGGCTCGTTCTGAAAGAGAAAGAGCAACGCAGATTGCAAACATTGTTGTTCCAGCAGAAATTGCTAAACAAAAAGCGATTATCCAAGCACAAGCTGATGCAGAAACTATTAGAGAAAATGCAAAAGGTGAAGCTGATGCTATTTACGCAAAAATGGAAGCAGAGGCGAAAGGTTTATTCGAAATCTTAACTAAGCAAGCAGAAGGTTACCGCGACGTGGTTGCAGCTGCAGGTGGCGACCCAACCAAGGCCTTCCAGTTATTGTTAATTGAAAAATTACCTGAATTAGTTAAAACGCAAGTTGAAGCGGTTAAAAACATCAAGATTGATAAAATTACTGTTTGGGATTCTGGTAACGGAACTGGAGAAAATGGTGCTGGTTCTACCGCAAACTTTGTTTCGGGCATGATGAAAACAGTACCTCCTTTAAATGATTTGTTTAACATGGCCGGATTGAACTTACCTACTTACCTAAAAGGAGAAGATACGGAAGTGACTCCTACAATAGAAGCAAACGACACCAATCCTAAAGCTTAATTTTAATTAGCTTTTATACATTTTTGAGGCTTCGGAATTAGGTTTTCGAAGCCTCAATCTTTTTAAGTAACTTTGTAGCCTCATGCAAAGCACAAAGAAGATAGATATCAGATCGTTAAACCCAGAACAGTTAGCCCAACATTTTAAGGATATGGGCGAACCTGCGTTTAGGGCCAAACAAGTCTATCAATGGCTTTGGGAAAAATCTGCTCGCAATTTCGAGGAAATGAGCAATCTCTCGAAAGATTTGCGCAAGAAACTGAGCGAAGGCTATGCCATTAATACCGTCGAAATTAGCAACGCACAATTCAGTAACGACCATACCATCAAAAATGCTTTTAAATTACATGATGGCAATATCGTTGAGGGCGTTTTAATTCCTACAGAAGAAAGAATGACTGCCTGTGTAAGTTCACAGGTAGGCTGCAGTTTAACCTGCAAATTCTGCGCAACTGGCTACATGGATCGTGTTCGTAATTTAAATGCAGATGAGATTTACGACCAAGTGGTATTAATTGACCAACAGGCGAAGAAAAACTACAATATTCCCCTCACCAACATTGTGTACATGGGGATGGGCGAGCCCTTGTTGAATTACGCCAATGTACTGAAATCTATCGATCGTATTACTGCACCAGACGGCTTGAACATGTCGTACAAACGTATCACGGTTTCTACGGCTGGTATCGCCAAAATGATTAAAAAGCTAGGTGATGACGGAGTAAAATTCAATTTGGCACTTTCACTTCACGCTGCAAACGACCAAAAACGTCACGAAATTATGCCAATTACAGAGCATAACTCTTTAAAGGCATTGGCCGAAGCATTGAAATATTATTTCCAGAAAACTAAAAATCCAGTTACTTACGAGTACATCGTTTTCAATAACTTTAATGATGAAATACAAGATGCAATGGAATTGGCCAAATTCTGTAAACACGTACCTTGTAAAGTAAACTTAATTGAATACAACCCAATTCAATTTGCAGATTTCATTAATGCTGAAGGCGATAAAATTGATGCTTTTGCAAATTATCTAAAGAAACAAGGCATCACTACCAATATCAGACGTAGTAGAGGTAAAGATATCGACGCCGCTTGTGGACAGCTGGCGGTAAAGGAAAAAGCTTAACCTTTCTTAATCAACTAATATTTAGTAAATTGTATAATGTTTGCCTTGAAACGTTATACCGAAGATCTCATCAATCTACTTTTTCCAGAACTATGCAATGGTTGTGGCAAGTTACTTTATCACGGAGAAAAAGACATTTGTACCAAGTGTCTTTATGATTTGCCTTATACAGATTTTCACTTGCATGGAGAGAATTTGGTGGCCAAACAGCTTTGGGGCAGATTACCAGTAAACGCAGCAATGGCGATGTTGTATTTTAAGAAAGGTACTAAGGTTCAAAATCTCATTCATGGATTAAAATATGACGGTAAAACCGAAATTGGTGTTATGCTTGGAAAGCTATTGGCGAAAAAACTAGCAGAGAGCGACCTTTATGCGGATGTCGATGTGGTAATTCCAGTTCCATTACATCAAAAGAAAATGAGAACTCGAGGTTACAATCAAAGTGAGTATATTGCAACTGGTTTGGCAGAAGAACTAGGAATAGCAGTGAGTACAAAATATTTACTGCGTGATAAATCTACCGAAAGCCAAACCAAAAAAGCAAGATATACGCGTTACGAAAACATGCAAGATGTTTTTAGCGTTATTAAAGCCGAAGAGCTCGCAGAAAAACACATCCTTTTAGTAGATGATGTAGTTACTACTGGGGCTACATTAGAAGCTTGCGGAAATGTCTTGCTAAACAATGGAATTAAAAAATTGAGCATCGCTGCTGTAGCATTTGCAGAATAATGAACCGTCAAAGATTTTAATTGGTTTTAATCTTTGTAAGCTCCATCTGACAAATAAAAATTTATAAAAAAACAGATGAAAAATAGAGTTCTACTTTTCTTAATAACTATAGTCACTTTATCTTTTGCGGCTTGCAATAAAGATGAGGACATCACTTTTGACCCTAATGCGAAGCTCAGTTTTTCTACTGACAGTGTATTGTTCGACACGGTTTTTACGTCTATAGGATCGACCGTTCGCAGATTTAAAATATTCAATTATAACGAAAAAGCTATCAACTTAGATGAAATAAAGATTGGTGGGGGTGCCAATTCCTCGTTCGTGATGAATGTAAATGGGAGGCAAATTGTTGATGGGAAAAACGTTAAAATTAACGGCAAAGATTCTATCAATATATTAGTTAGAGTTAACATTAATCCAACTGCAGAAAATCAGCCATTTATTGTACAAGACTCAATCTTGATGTTCTTCAATGGCAAAAAGGAAAAAATACCACTACTCGCATACGGTCAAAATGCCATTTTCCTCAAAAATGCCTCTATAAAAACGAATACCTCTTGGGATAGTAAATTACCGTATATCATCTCTAATTCTATTACTGTTGAAGAGAGTGCAACGCTAAACATTGCTCCGGGAACGAGGGTTTTGTTCCATAACGGAGCCACAATGCACATCAAAGGGACACTGAACGCAGTAGGAACAAGAAAAGATACCATTCTATTAGCCAGCGATAGAACTGAGCGTATTTACGAAGAAGAACCTGGACAATGGAATGGCATCCATATTTACGGCACTAGTAAAAATTCTATTATCAATTACGCCACCATTAAAAATGGCATTGCAGGTATTACTGTAGATTCGTTGTCGGTGAATAGTAATCCGAAATTGGTGTTGGCAAATACTGTGGTTAAGAACATGCAAGTTGTTGGCTTGCTTGGCTATCATACCGAAGTAGCAGCCTTTAACAATCTCTTTTATAATTGTGGACAATACTTAATTTACGGCATTGGTGGTGGCAATTACGATTTAGCTCAAAATACTTTCGCCGCATATAACTTTAATTTTGCACGACGAACTTCGGCAGTGCATCTATCCGATTTCATTAGCGCTACCGAATTTGCACCATTAAGAGCGAGCTTAACCAACAATATCATTTGGGGCAGTTTGGAAGATGAACTATTGATAGAAAAAAAGTCGAGTGCAGTTTCTGTCGTTGATATTAAAAACAACTTAATTAAAACAACAAAAGCTGAATTTAACACAAACGGAAACCTAATTAATTCAGATCCGCTTTTCATCAACACAAGACAAGGAAACTTCAAGATTTCTGAAAACAGTCCAGCTAAAAACAAAGGCATAAATTTATCATCGCATCCTTACTTTTCGTCTTATTTATCGAAAGACATTTTAGCAAACGAAAGATTATTTCCTTCTGAATTAGGATGTTACGAGAATAATTAAAAAAATATCAATCTTTCAAAAACTTTTTGACCACGCTTCTCGTTTATTATATCGAGAGCGTTAATTTAGATGGTAAGGGTCGATAGTTCCATACGGAATATCGGCCCTTTACTTTTAATAATCCGCCGAACATGAAAGCCGATGCTGACCTGTAGCGAAGCGAAAAGTTACGCAGTAAAATAAATTCAGGGTCAGTAAATCAGTCCTAAAACTCAATTATCCCAAAAAATCCATTAAAACCTTTTTGATCTCACTCGGATTAAATGGTTTTAACACATGACCATTCATGCCGCTTTCTTTAAATTTACTTTCTTCGTCGTGCAAAGTAGAGGCTGTAAGTGCAACTATTGGCAAGTTTTTATAATACTCTTGTTCCATTCCCCTAACAATTATTGTAGTTTCAAAACCATTTATTCCAGGCATTTTAATATCCATAAATACCAAGTCGTAATGGTTTTTGGTAATATGCTCAATCGCCTTATAACCGTCAGATGCAAAATCAATACGCAATCCCCACTTCATCAAGATTCGTTTTGCAATAAGAATATTAATTTCATTATCATCTACAATTAAAACCCTTTTTCCATCAAAATCTACGGCTTTAGTTTTTTCCTGCAAAGCCTTTTGAGATGATTTACCAAAACTAATTGTAAAAGAGAATGTTGTCCCCTTCCCCTCTATGCTGTCTACTCTTACTTCAGAGTTATATAGTTTCAACAACTTCTTGGTTATTGCAAGCCCCAAGCCTGTGCCTCCATATTTTCTAGAAATATCTGCTTTCGCTTGTGTAAAAGTCTCAAAAATGTATTCTTTCTTATCCGATGGAATACCAATACCATTATCTCTAACTTCAAATTGAATTTCAATATTATCAGAACCTTCTTTTACCAATTTCAGTAACAAATCAACATTACCGTTTGTGGTAAACTTGATGGCGTTACCCAACAAGTTCATCAGTATTTGGTAAAGTCTGGTTTTATCCGCAAGTATTAAATGAGGTATCTGACTATCAAAAGCAAGCTTTAAAGAGTTTTTCTGTTTAGCGGCGCTTACTTGTAGCGAGTTAATGATATCGTTACATAAATGATGGAGGTTGGTTGGCAAAAACTCCAAATGCAAATTTCCTGTTTCAATTTTGGTGAAATCAAGCACATCGTTAATTATATTCAGCAAGTTTTCGCTAGAGAACTTCAAGATATTAAGATCTTCGGTTTGAGATGGCTTAGGATCATTTTCGATGAGCAAATGCGTCATGCCGATAATAGCATTCAACGGAGTGCGTATCTCGTGGCTCATTACCGAAAGGAACATTTCCTTAGCTTCACTTAGCTGCAAAGCCTGTTCTTTGGCTAGCAAAATATCACGTTCTACCTGCTTACGCTCCGTAATATCGGTAATCAGCTCTACATATCGCTCTACTTTTCCCTTACTTATAATTGGTGTATTAGAAACGGCAAGCCAAACATCTGTTCCATCTTTCTTTTGCGCTAATACTTCAATTGAGAAAGATTGCTGATGCTCGGATGCTTCTCTAGCCTTCAATATTACTTGTCTATCTGTTTCATCAGTAGAAAGTACATCACCCAATAATTTACCAGATAATTCTGCAGAAGAGTAACCTATCAGCTGTTCTAAAGCTTCATTAACCCAAGTAATCTCTCCATTTTGGCTACAAATTGCAACACCTGTGTGAGATTTACTCGCAACTGTAGACAATACTTCCAGCTCTTGCTCAGCTTTTTTCTTATCTGTAATATCTAAAATAATCTCAATTTCTGTTTCTACCTCTCCGTCTTCACTTAAAATTATTGTACTGTAAATGGAAAGCCAAATTTTTCTTTTGTCTTTTCGATAAGCCAGAATATCAACTGTGAAAGATTTCTTTTCGCTAATCAGCTTTCTAGCTTCCTCAATTACAGACCAATCGGTTTCTGGTCCCCTAATTAAATCGCCCAATGGCTTACCCTGAATATCTTCTAAAGTAAAGCCGGTAATTTGTGTAAAGGCATCATTTGCCCAACTAACGCGATTATAATCATCGCTAATTACCACACCGTTATTCACTTTGCTTGCCACAAACGACAAGTGGGTAAGTTCAGTTTCTAAGCGCTTCTTTTCTGTAATATCTCTTCCGTAGCTATACCACCTATCGTCTTTGGCGACCATAATCCAGCTCAGCCACTTAATCTGTTTTGCTTTGTCAACAACCCGAAAATCTAAAAAGAACTGCTTTTTACCCTCTTTTAGTCCTTCTTCAATATAACTTATAATCTTAAAAATATCTTCACTATGGCAAAAGCTCCACATACTTTTACCCAACACATCTTCAATCTCGTATCCAAGTAATTTTTTGGCAGCTTGGTTGGTAAAAATAATATCGCCGTCTCTAGTTAAAATACAGTGAATTTCGGGAGAAGCCTCAAATACATTGATAAATTCTTCTGAACGTTTGGTTTGAACCTCTAACTGAAGATTTTTTCTCCTTAAGGAAAGTTGCGTAATAATTTGTAGAGACAAAGTTTGCAAAGCTTCCGTTTGCAGCGATGTAAGTTCTTTCACGCAATCGTCTACTACGCACAAACAGCCCAAGGCATAACCATCAGCATCTATCAATGGCACACTGGCGTAAAACAAGATATTATCCTGCGAAGAAATTAATCCATTATCATGAAACTCTTCTGTTAATCTAAGGTCTGGCGCAAGGTAGATGTCTTTATACATCGCATATTGGCAAATGCTGCCTTCTCTGCTAAAAATACGTTGCTGAGTAATTAAACCATAAGTAGCCTTAAAGACAATGTTTTCTTTATCAATGAAACTGATATAGGCTTTTTTGGTAGAGGCGATTTGAGCAGCTAATTTAACTAGGTTATCTAGTTCATTGTTAAGTCCTTCTCCAAGTACATCGTAAGAATAAAGTGCGGCCAAGCGGCGCTCTTCCATCTGAGAACTTGGAGAAGGTACATTTAACATATTATTCGGTAATTAAAACCGAATATAACTATTTATAAAGTGGAAAACGACTTACTAAGGCTTGAACTTTAGTTTTTACTGCCTCAAGTACTTGGTCATCGCCAGCATTCATCAATGCTTCATCAATCAAGTCAACAATTTCTTCCATTTGTTCTGCTTTAAAACCTCTAGAAGTAATCGCAGCAGTACCTACTCTAAATCCTGATGTTACAAATGGAGATTTATCGTCAAATGGCACCATATTTTTATTAACAGTGATATCGGCTTTGCCTAAAGCTTCTTCAGCAGCTTTACCTGTGATATTCTTGTTTCTAAGGTCAATTAACATCAAGTGGTTATCTGTACCACCTGAGATAATTCCGTATCCTTTAGCTACAAACGCTTTAGCCATAGCTTGTGCATTTACACCAACTTGCTTGATATAATCGCCATACTCATCTGTTAAAGCTTCGCCAAATGCAATTGCTTTAGCAGCGATGATGTGCTCTAATGGACCACCTTGTGTACCAGGGAAAACAGCCATATCTAATAAGTTAGACATCATTCTAGTTTCGCCTTTCGGTGTTTTTAAACCCCAAGGATTTTCAAAATCTTTACCCATCATAATCATCCCACCACGTGGACCTCTTAAGGTTTTGTGCGTAGTTGTAGTTACAATATGGCAATGAGGAAGTGGATTGTCTAATAAGCCTTTAGCGATAAAACCTGCTGGGTGAGAAATATCTGCCAATACCAAAGCACCAATTTGGTCTGCTACCTTGCGGATAAAAGCATAATCCCACTCTCTCGAGTAAGCAGAAGCACCGCAGATAATCAATTTTGGTTTTTCGGCCAATGCAACTTCTTCCAATTTTGCATAGTCAATTTTACCATCTTCCTTTTTAACTCCGTAGAACAAAGGTTGATATAATTTTCCAGAGAAATTAACAGGAGAACCGTGAGTTAAGTGACCACCGTGAGACAAATCGAAACCTAAAATTTTATCGCCAGGTTGAATTACAGCTAACATTACCGCAGCATTAGCTTGTGCTCCTGAGTGTGGTTGTACGTTTACCCATGCAGCACCGAAAAGTTTTTTAGCTCTGTCGATAGCGATGTTTTCTATTTCGTCTACCACTTGGCAACCTCCATAGTAACGTTTCCCTGGTAAACCTTCAGCGTATTTGTTAGTTAATACCGACCCCGCAGCTTCCATTACTTGCTTGCTAACGAAGTTTTCAGAAGCAATAAGCTCTAAACCGTGTTCTTGTCTGTCTAATTCTTTGTCAATTAAATCGAAAACTAATGTGTCTCTGTTCATTATTGGAATTGGAAATATGTGTTTGTTTCGGTAAAAATACTCAAATTATTAGGGAATACAATGAACAAATGCGGATAACTAAGTCATCCTCATTAGCATTGGTCGGCACATTCTACCTATTTGGAACTTTTATTGATAAATTTATTAAACAAAATACCGTAATTTGTGCTTTTATAACATTGCATGGAAGTAAAAACAGGAGCCTTATTATCTACTATAAATTATCCAGAGGATTTAAAGAAATATAGTGAGCAGGAACTGGAGCAGATTTGTCAAGAGTTACGTCAGTATATCATTGATGTAGTGAGTGTTAACGGTGGGCATTTTGGAGCGAGTTTAGGTGTGGTAGAGCTAACTGTTGCTTTGCATTATGCGCTCAATACTCCTTACGATAAGTTGATTTGGGACGTCGGCCATCAGGCTTATGGTCATAAAATCTTAACAGGAAGAAAGGACCAATTTCATACCAACAGGATTATTAATGGCATCAGTGGGTTTCCAAAAATCAGCGAAAGCGAATATGATACTTTTGGTGTAGGCCACTCTTCTACTTCTATTTCTGCAGCTTTGGGTATGGCTGTGGCTTCTCATTACAAAGGCGAAAAAGATAGACAACACGTTGCCGTAATTGGCGATGGCGCTATGACTGCAGGTTTAGCTTTTGAAGGTTTAAACCATGCTGGCATTGAGAAATCTAACGTTTTGGTGATTTTGAACGACAATTGCATGTCGATTGACCCGAACGTTGGGGCATTAAAAGAATATTTAACGAGCATCACTACTTCTAAATCATACAATCGTTTTAGGGATGATGTTTTCAATGTGCTGACCAAACTTTCGGAGCTTGGGCCAAACGCACAGAAATACGTAAAGAAAATTCAAAAAAGCATTAAAGGTACTTTGCTAAAACAGAGTAACCTTTTCGAAGCTTTAAATTTCAGATATTTTGGTCCGGTAGATGGCCATGACGTGAAGCGTTTAGCGGCTATCATCAAAGATTTAAAAGATATTCCTGGTCCTAAATTATTGCATTGCGTTACGGTTAAAGGCAAAGGTTTCGCATTGGCGGAAAAAGACCAAACCAAATGGCATGCACCAGGTTTATTCGATAAAATCACGGGAGAGATTAAAAAATCTGTTCCAGATAAACCGCAACCACCAAAATACCAAGATGTTTTTGGACATACTATGGTGGAATTAGCGGAAGCAAATAAAAAAATTGTGGGTATTACACCTGCAATGCCATCGGGTTGTTCGTTAAATATCATGATGAAAGCAATGCCAGACAGAGCTTTTGACGTAGGTATTGCCGAACAACATGCAGTAACTTTTTCTGCCGGTTTAGCAACCCAAGGATTGGTTCCTTTCTGTAATATCTACTCTAGTTTTATGCAAAGGGCTTACGACCAAGTTATCCACGATGTGGCGATACAGAACTTGAATGTAGTATTTTGTTTAGATAGAGCTGGTTTAGCTGGCGCTGATGGTGCAACGCATCACGGTGCTTATGATTTAGCTTTCATGCGCTGCATTCCAAATATGACAGTTGCTTCTCCTATGAATGAGGAGGAATTGCGCAACATGATGTACACCGCACAGTTGGAAAACAAAGGTCCATTTACTATTCGTTACCCAAGAGGAAATGGAATGTTGCCAGATTGGAAACGTCCATTAAATGAACTACAAGTTGGTAAAGGTCGTAAGGTGTGTGATGGCGAAGATGTTGCCATCTTAACCATTGGTCATGTTGGTAATTTTGCTGTTGAAGCTTGTAAAGAGTTGAACAGCGATGGCATTAACCCTGCACACTACGATTTACGTTTTGTAAAGCCTTTAGACGCAGAATTGCTTCACGATGTATTTACTCGTTTTAAAAATGTAATTACGGTAGAAGATGGTTGCTTACAAGGTGGAATGGGAAGTGCGGTTTTAGAGTTTATGGCTGATAACGGTTATAAATCTAACGTGACTAGACTTGGTATTCCTGACGAGATTGTAGAACACGGAGAGCAACCAGAGTTATGGGCACTTTGTGGCTATGATACTACTGCAATTATCCAAGCAGTAAAAAAAGTTGCAGTAAGCAGACCAACTAAAATAATGGCTTCTTAGTCTTCGAAAAGCGCAGGCTGACAAATAACACTCAATTGGAAAAGAATTCTAAAATCTTCGTAGCAGGCCACCGAGGTATGGTAGGCTCTGCCATTTATCGTAAACTTCAAAAAGAAGGTTATCAAAATATCATCACTAGAACTTCAAAAGAGTTAGATTTACGTAACCAACAAGCAGTAGCCGATTTTTTTGCAGCCGAAAAACCTGATTACGTATTTTTAGCAGCGGCTAAAGTTGGTGGTATTGTAGCGAACAACACTTACAGAGCAGATTTCCTTTACGAGAACTTGGCTATTCAGAACAACGTTATTCATCAATCTTATTTGAATAACGTAACTAAACTGATGTTTTTAGGCTCAAGCTGTATTTATCCGAAATTGGCCCCCCAGCCACTTAAAGAAGATTATTTGTTGACTGGAACCTTAGAGCCTACAAACGAGCCTTACGCTATCGCTAAAATAGCCGGGATTAAAATGTGTGATGCTTACAGAGAACAATATGGCTGTAACTTCATTTCGGTAATGCCTACTAATTTATATGGCTTAAACGATAACTATCACCCAGAAAATTCTCACGTTTTACCTGCTTTAATTAGAAAGTTTGATGAAGCTAAAAATGACGGCAGCAAAGAAGTTGTTATTTGGGGAACAGGCTCGCCGATGCGTGAGTTTCTATACGCAGATGATTTAGCTGACGCTTGTTATTACCTAATGGAAAACTATAGCGAGCCAACTTTAATTAACATTGGTACCGGAGAAGATTTAACCATTAAAGACTTAGCTTTAGCCGTTAAGAAAACTGTAGGATTTGAAGGAGAGCTGGTATTCGATACGAGCAAACCAGATGGCACACCACGTAAACTGATGGATGTTTCTAAGCTTCATAACTTAGGCTGGAAGCACCAAATAGAATTGGAAGAAGGTTTAAAACTTGCCTATCAAGATTATCTAAGCAAGAAATAAAAGAAAAGTCCTGATTTGAATTCAAATCAGGACTTTTCTTATGCTGTAACAAGACTTACGAAGTTTAACTTTCTTTGTTTATTGATTTTTAAAGGTTAAGTTGAGGGCTTCGCCGTTTAAAAACTTCGTAAGTCTAAAGATTAAAAATCGTAGTAAAGGTTCCTAAAGCTAGTCTTCAATCCGAAGGTTACCATTGCTGTATTATGGCTGGCTAAGCTATTTTTCTCTTGTCTCAAGATACCGCCTAACTCTAACCTTAGATTATATTTCGGATTTAACAAATAAGCCACTCTTCCTTGTAATGTGAGAAGGTCTGTTTTAATTCCTTGTCCCACATGGCTGCCATATTGTACCGAACGTGTTTCGTAGCTTTTAAAAATATCTTTTCCGAAGTTCGTTCCAGCTGCATCTAAACCATAAGTAGCATATAAAGCTTGCCCTTGGAAATCAAATCGTTTTACGCTGTAGTTCAACAAGCCTAAAAACTCTCTAAAATTAGCCCCAAAAGGGTGCGCTAAAGACTGATTATAGTTTGCGTAGTTAGATAACCTATCAAAGTGTGCGTAAGTGTAAGGACGAGCTGTATTAAACTCGGCTAGGTAATTTAAACGAGCAACCTTAAATAAATCAGAACCTCTTAAACCTAACTGTACAGCCCATTTATTTGCCCAGTATCCATTTCCTGCAAAAAATTCTTTTGCTGTAAATTCGTCAAACATGAATTGCCCGTAAAGAGCTGTCTTTTCTAATAGCTCGTACTTTGCATTCAAACCTAATCTCATTTTATCTGGAGATGTAGTGTTCGTATTCTCTACTGGTCGTAAGAACATAAAAGGATGGATGTAATTAAAATCAAACCCCCTCTTGCCTTCTACCTCAGCATCAGCCCAGGTTACCGCCTGAAACAAACCGATAGATAAACGATTTGTTGCGTTCCAATCTAAGTAGTGTGCTGCCATCCACTTGCCTCTGTCGCCTAATCTCCTGTCGTTAGCCAACTTCGGTGCTCCGGGGTCTAGCATGTAGGCATAAATGGTTTGATATTGCAAACTTCCTAAACTAGCCCTCATTCTAAAGAAAGAGTAGTTGGACGAAACATCCGATAACAGTACCGAGCGATAACCGTCTCCAATGAAGTTCTTATCGTAGCCTAAAGCGAAATTTAGGTATTTATTGGGTGTGTATGAAAGTAAAGCGGTAACATAAGCCCAATCTTGGGTGTCAGTTCCAAGTTTGCCAAAACCCTGTCCTGGCACCACTCGATTAGTAACAATATAGTCATTGATATAATCAGCGAATTTACCTTGATTCTCAAAAGCATTTAAGTAGAAAGAAAACTTCTGTCCTACATTTCCACCAACTTGAAAACCACGAGTATTTAACCAAGTACCTCTATTACCTTCTATATCTTTACCAATCTGAAAGTCTGCAAGAAAATCGGCATAAATGTTATATTCATCAGTTTTAAATTGAATTAAATGCTCTTGAAACAACTTGCGGCGAACCCAGCTCCTTTTGTTAAGACTATCCGTACCGTAATTCATTAAAGAATCATAAGCTGATTTCAACTTCATATCATCTGCATAAAACCCTCTAATGGACGAGTGAAATTTCGCTTTAATATCGTAAACAGACTTATTAAGCTTTTGATAGAATTGATAATCGTGAAGTATGTTCTGATTTGCTGTTGGATTAGTATCTTGTGCATTTGCTCCAAAAACAAAAAAGGCCATGAGAGTGGCCATTATAATTTTAGTCTTCATTAAAATTTAGTCTTTATTTATTACTCCGTCTAGCTCTTCGTAAACAGAGTTTTTGCTTTTAAACTCTACTACCATTTTCTTCATGCCAATTACCACTTGCCTATCATCATTCGCCTTAGCATAATCAATCAATGAATAGATCTGATCTTCTACTTCGCTAAAAACATATTCCCTCACCCTGCCAATCATAATTTTTTCATGGTGTGTAGGCATAGTATTTTCGTTATCATTCAGTAACTCTTCAAATAACTTCTCTCCTGGCCTTAAACCAGAATATTGAATTTTCACGTCTTGATTTGGTATCAATCCCGCCAAACGGATCATTTTCTTAGCAAGCTCTACAATCTTTACAGATTTACCCATATCAAACACGAAAATCTCTCCACCTTTACCCATACATCCAGCTTCAAGAACCAATCTACATGCTTCTGGTATTGTCATAAAGTATCTTGTAATTTCTGGATGAGTTACGGTTACTGGCCCGCCCTTTTCAATTTGCTGTTTAAAACGAGGAATTACGGAACCATTGGAACCTAATACATTCCCAAAACGCGTGGTGATAAATTTGGTAATTGGTTTTACCTGTAAATTGTTAATGTAACTTAATCCATTACTAAAAACAAAATCTTTTCTATTAAGAGAATTATTTAACGACTGTACATATATTTCGGCAATACGCTTAGAAGCACCCATAATATTAGTTGGGTTAACCGCTTTGTCCGTAGAAACCATTACAAATTTCTGCACACCATATTTTACAGACAGGTCTGCAATCATTTTCGTACCTAACACATTATTCTTAATTGCTTCGGAAGGATTATCCTCCATTAAAGGAACATGTTTATATGCTGCCGCATGATAAACGTAATGAGGTTTATACATCTCAAAAAGATGTATCATTCTTTTTTCGTCTTTCACGTCTCCAATAAACGCGTGAAAATTATTGTGCTTATGCGTTTCTTCTAGTTCTAAGTAAATATCATGTAAAGCAGTTTCGGATTTATCACAAAGGATAATTAAACCGACCTCAAAATTCATCAACTGACGTACAATTTCACTTCCTATAGAACCTGCAGCGCCGGTAATTAAAATCCGCTTGTCTTTCAGCTGATTTTGAAGTTCTTTAATATCTATTTCGATAGGTTTACGGTTTAGTAAATCTTCAATATTAATATTCTGGATTTGCGATTTATTCAGCTTTCCACCTTCCCAAGCATCTGCTGGAGGGATATTTAGAACAACAACATCATTCTCCAAACATACATCTACAATACTATTTTTTCTATCTAAAGGAATAGTATAGGACGCAAAAATAACTTCATCCACCTCGTGATCCTTAATAAGTTCTTCCAAGCGAGCGGCACTTAAAATCTTAACGCCATCAATAGCCTTACCTACCTTTCTCTCATCATCATCAACAAAAGCCATAATGGTTTTATTTACCTTACCATCGTGATCGAAAGTACGCTTTGTTGCAAGACCAGCTTCACCTGCACCATAAATGATTACTTTTTTCTTATCCAGGTTTAAATTCTTGATATACATGAAGAAGTACTTGATAAGAACCCTATACGTAATCAGTAAAAGGAATGATGTAAGAAGGTTTATGATCAGAACTGTATTTGAAATATATGGGTGGTGACCAAATGCAGTGATGACAAAATTGATAAATGAAAAAACACCATTGCTGATAATTACAGCAAATAATATCCTGAAGGTATCTTGTGCACTTGTGTACCTAATGATACCAGCGTAGGTTTTTACATTAAAAAATACAACGATATTAATTGCAGTGAGGATCAGAATGTTTCTACTAAACTCTACAATATCAATAGCAGATAATGCTAGATTTAATTTAACCGCATAGGCGATCACGACAGAAACTAAGCAAATGCCTAGGTCTAGGAGGAAAATAATCCACCGGGGAACAATATTTATTTTACCAAACAAAGTAGATAATTTTAACTAAGGTACAACTATTAATACAGTCTATCAATTTTTTTACATTTCACTAATGATAAGACACCAATAACTTTTGCCTTCCTTCGAGTTTAACGCGAAGCAAAAGGTAAATTGAGATAAAAGCAAAAAACATCATTAGAGAATATATTACATCCGTTTTAACTACTGATACGAGGACTACATTTACCAATAATTGAGCCATAATGTAGATTAATGAAACTAATATATGTGGATACTTACGTTGGTTAGAAAGATATTGATAAAAATGGCTACGGTGTGCCTCAAAGATGTTTTCACCTCTTACTTTTCTAAATAAAACGGTAAAGGCTGTATCGGTTCCATAGATTAGCAGCAGTAAAATATAGGATAGATTTTGAGTAGTTAATATTAACTGGCCTAGAAGGAATACGATGATAAATGCTATACTTACACTTCCTACATCACCAGCAAAACACTTAGCTCTCTTTCTGAAATTAAAAAAATTAAATACAACTAAAGATAAGCCGACAATTATTAAGAGTTCGCTTGAAGTGAAATTTGTTATTCTCTCATTGATATAATATAGTGTTATAATTGTGAGCAGGCTATATCCGCCGGTGATGCCATTTATGCCATCCATAAAGTTATAGGCGTTAATAGTAGCAATTACAAAAATTAGAGCGATCAGTATCCAATACCAGTTTAAACTGAATAAATTCCATTGAAAAAACAATAACAATACCGAGCTTAAATGTATACTTAATCGAACTTTGTTGTTTAGCGTCAACACATCGTCTAGAAAACTGATGGTAGAAATAGCGACTAGACCAATTACAAAATAAATATTTTGAAATCCGTTAACCAAGGAGTAAGCGAGAACGGCCAAAGGGAAGATAATCCCACCACCGCGAATGGTAATCTTAGTATGAGAACTACGATGGTTAGGTTTATCAATAATATTATATCGATCTGCGATCTTAAAATAAAACAGTTCTAAAATGACAAAAAGAACAAAATATAGAAGTAGAATTGAGTTTTGCATTAAGTTTAAATAAATTTTTATCCTTACTTGAAAGATATTTGATATTTAGGACTGGGATGGAGTTGAGGTATTGAACGATTTAGCTGTAACTGTTAGTCCCTCAATAACAGATTTTGGGAGTTCTGTAGCTAGTGCAGTTTTAATTTTTGCATTGCTTACTAAATAGCTCTCTGTCAGTTTTTGAAGCCGTTCTGAATTAAGAGGTAACTTCAATATGTCACCAACTTTTGCCATTCCTTTGATTAATCCAGACGGAATTTTCCAAAGTTTAGCTCTTTTATTTGATGATTGAGCTAAAATTTCTACCACTTTATTTGTCGACAACGCTTCGTCGTCAGCTACGTTGTATATTCCGGAGTGCACTTCGTGTTCCAATAGCTGTTTGATTACGAAACAAAGGTTTTCGATACTTAAAAAAGAGCGCCTATTTTCGAAAGCAGCTAAGGGGTATGGAATACCTTTTTGCACGAATTTATGAAGCAAATTCAAATTTCCTTTGTTACCAGGCCCATGGATCATACAAGGTCTTAAAATATAATATGATTTACCTTCTGGAAGTTTTTGCTCTTGAATATATTGCTCAGCCATCAATTTAGACTTGCCGTAGTCCGTTTTTGGACTAGGTTGATGGTCTTCAGTTAAAACGTTGTCAACACTATCTGCAGCGGCCTTTACAGAACTAACGAAAATAAATTTCTTTGCGCCAGATTTCAAGAACGCATTGTAAAGTTTTTTTGTCAATTCGTAGTTAACCTGATAATACTCCTCCGGGTTCGAAGTTTTTTTAAGATCGTGGGCTTTACCTGCAAGATGGATAATTGCATCGGAATTCTCTAATCGCTCAATTGCTAGATTGCTTAGCTGTTCGCGGGTAAGTTGGTCCAGAGTAAAATCATCTTTTAGATAAACCAAAAGATTTTGGCCAACGAAGCCAGATAAGCCAGTGATTGCTATTTTACACATTTTTTGTCATTTAACTTACTTGGAATAAATTGAGGGAATTCACAATCATAACTTTCATTTAATAATAGACAATAACTACCCTATTAGAGGTATTTCACAATTGACCTGGTCATTTCTTGATTTATATTTTCTCTCTTGAATTTTTCAACAAATCCCTCCCTAAACTCATTCTTATAAGTATACTCTTCTAGTTGAGCAACCATATCAGAAACATCGCCGGGGAGAAATAAAATTTTGTTTGAGATATTTTTCCTGATAAATTCATTTGCAAACCCTGCAACACCTGCAATTAATGGCTTATCATATGCAGCTAGTTCAAATATTTTTGAAGGAAGAACTTTTTTAAACGCATCATAGTCATTTAAATGAATGAATAGATAGTCTGATTTTTCATAAATCTTAAGGAGTTCATTGCGCTTAATAGGTTCCACAATTTCAACGTTTTTCACTTGCATTCGTTCCAATTCATCTAGCAATAGTTTCTTAGCTCCTCCATCTCCAATTAGTAAAAATTTAAATTTTGCTCCTAGCCTATTAGCTGCTTCAGGAACTATTTTGTGTAAACCCTGCCCTTCTCCAAAATTTCCGGCATAAGTAATTAATTTCGAATCGCTATCGTTTGGGGCAGAGTTAGGTAAGTCTAGAAATATGTCATCGATGCCATTAGGGAAAAAAGTGTAATTTGCTGAAGGAAACTTTTCAAAATACCCTTTGAACCCTTCCGAGATAAGATTGATATGCACGGCATAATTAAACACCTTTCTTTCAATCAATCTCAATGCTGGCAATGCCGATAATTTAATTAATGGATTCTTTATCACATCATTTAATGTATCTGTAAAAATGTCTCTAATATCAAGATACAACGGTATTTTTTGAGACTTTGCAATAGTGTAGCCTAGGTATGCTGTAAAAAGTCTAGAGGATGAAGCTACTACCAAATCGTACTTTTTTGATTTAATTAACTTCTTCGTTTCTGCAAAATATTCTTTAAATGAGAATATTTGATCCCTCATGCCACTCTGGTGTTTAGGTATAGCTATCCTATATATATTGATGTTACTGCGTACTTCAAACCTAGGTGCATCTGCTTGAAAAGTACTATATCTATTCGGGAGTGTAGTAATTACGTCCAACTCTGCTTCCCCTTCTGTTTGTACCCCAAGCTCTTTAATTAATGGCGAATTACGAAATGAACCAGCACATAAATCAGGTTCAAAATAAAAGCTTAAATATAAAATTCTCTTCATCTTATTTTAAAAATGTTACCTGTGATGTTAATTGATTTTGAAATTTAACAATCACTTTTTTCGCAGATCTATAAATGTTAAAACCACTTGCAAACTCATAATCTTCTACCCGTAAATCTATTAGGTTTATATCTGCAAACGATAAAGTTGCATTTGTGTCAATTAAAACCACATTATCTTTAACGATAACCGACTGACAATTTGGATGAAAATGAAAATTTGCCTCTCCATAGCCATTACCTATTTCATCTAGTATAAAAATTTGAGAATCAGAGAAAATGAATTCACGTTTATGGAGTATTCCAAAATTAGACAAGTAACCATTATGAGTAGCAGTTAACTTAGATTTACTAGCCTCAATAGTACTAACAACAGCACGTTTACCTACCCTAAAGCCTCCCCAGACTTCTGATTGGTTGATATTCGAAACCACGACAGTATTATGAGCAGCAGTAGAACGTTCCTTATTTCTTTTTTCACCAATTTGGTATGTTGATGTTCCCTGTTCTACTAATAAAGGGTTGTTTTTGTAGTAAAGAATAAATGATAAAGCATCTGCGTGGCTATGTCCAGGCTGGTAATTAGGTCCAACAGCGCCTATATCAACAATACACTTGTAATTGGGATAATTAAAAGTTCTATAACCTGAATTTTTTAGTTCAACCGAAACAGAATTATCAATTTTTAAATGCGCAGCGTAGTCTAAAAGTTCCTTAGAACTTAGCGCTATCAAATCGGCGCTATCATTAAAATGAGGAATATCTCCATTAGAAAAGGTGATCTCTTTTAAAAAAGCACACATTTTTGCTGCCTTTTTGTTTAAAAACCTTAAAAACTCCTCATCCTCATTAATTTTGCTGTACCAATCGATAAGTTCTAATACCCTAAATAAAATAATCTGATGATACATAGGGCTTAACTCAAAATGGCAACCATCATCGAGTATTTGTTCGTCCAACTCTTTATATAAAATAGACTTGGCTTTTTTTTTCCATTTGTCTTCATCAAAAAAATAACCACCCATCATCAATGCAAAGGAATTCTCCAACAAATGGTTTCCTAATAAGTGATATTCCAGATTTCGATATAAATATTTGAGTTGAGCCTTTATTTCTGCAAATAATGACGTATCTGTTAATTTTTCCCGAGATAGGAATCTGATCGTATTTATCACTCTTAACGAGACAGGATAAGGCTCCAATTTTAGCCTACCTTGTTTTAACCATATACCAATATCTTTAAGCCAAGCTAATTTTACTTCTTTCGTTAAGTAAGGATCGTTTAAATAATTTAGGTATTGAAGATTATAATTCCACAGCTTACCAAAACCTTGATAATTCCAATCAATATCTTCATCAAACGTTTTCTTTAAGTTCAAAAAACTAAACTCCCCAATTTCGGTAACATGTGTTTTAGGGAATGTCTCGCCTTCAAAAGCTAAAAAATTGAGTTCATTAGAGTTTTCGAATTTATTGAGATAAAAATTGAGATCTCTAGAAGGCTTTAAACGATAAAGAATTTGATGAGAAATCTGAGTAGGTTTTAGATATTTAACAGTATTAAATAATAATCTGATTTTTTTTAACATTCAGCCTTATTTTACTATCGATAACAAATGGCTAACAATGCGTTCAGCAGTTTTTCCATCCCATAGTGATGGAATACTTCCTTTTTTCCAATTACCTGCAAATAGATTTTCCATTGCAGGTTTGATAGCTTTAGGATGGATGCCTAGAAGCTCATTAGTACCTATTGAAATGGTTTCTGGTCTTTCCGTGTTATTTCTTAAGGTCATACAAGGAACCCCCATAACAGTAGTTTCTTCTGTTATGCCTCCAGAATCGGTAATTACAGCTTTGGCTTTTTCTACCAAATAGTTAAATTCCAGATAGCCTAACGGTTCTATAAAGAAAAGATTTGGTGCCTTAATACCCAAATTCTCAAGGTTTTTAGCCGTACGAGGATGTACCGGAAAAATGATGGGTATGTTGCGGCTATTTTTAATGATCTCTTCCATTAAATATTTAAGACCATTTTCCTGATCTACGTTAGCTGGTCTATGTAGGGTTAATACTAAATAATTTCCCGGCACAAGCCCTGCTTTATCCCAAATTGTTGGCGCAACAAATCGAGGTCTATTTTTCAGCAATGTGTCTATCATAGTATTCCCTACAAAAAATATTCTTTCTTCTGGAATACCGGATTTCCTCAAGTTATCATTTGCAACTTCAGATGTAGTAAAGAAATAGTTAGTAATCGCATCCGTCACCAATCGATTTATCTCTTCAGGCATGGTCCAATCATCGGATCTAATGCCTGCCTCTACATGAGCAACTGGAACTTTAAGCTTTTGTGCAGTAATGGCACAGGCCATAGTTGAAGTTACATCGCCCACAACTAGAACGAGATCTGTTGGATTTGAAAGCAATTCTTGTTCAAATCTAATCATGATTGCCCCCGTTTGTTCAGCTTGGGTACCACCTCCTGCTTCCAAATTAGCATGGGGTGAAGGGATATTTAATTGATCAAAAAAATCTCCAGACATTTTTTGATCAAAATGCTGTCCAGTATGGATCAATCTAAAATCGATTTTTTTACTTTCTATTTTTGCTTTTTGAATAGCATGAATTATAGGGGCAATTTTCATAAAATTAGGTCTTGCCCCGGCGATTATCGTTATTAACATTACTTTCTTGTTTTTACTTTTAAGAGATGTCGATCCATTTTTTATTCTTAAGACTTTCAATAGCGGCAAATGATGCTTTCGTTGTATTTACAAGTTCATCAAAAGGTATTAGTGGACTACCTCCATTTTTTAAGGAAGCTACCAATAATTGGAATTGATTTTCATGACCTTTATCAATTCTTGTTTTAAGCTTAGAAAAATTCTTAAATCCAAACCCTTCAGTAACTCTAAAATTGTCCATAGTAAGGGTTCTCTCTTGAGAGTAGATTTCTACCCTTTCTTTAGAATATGCTTTAGACCCATTCGAGAAATAATTGATTACTCCTGTACTACCGTTTTCGTAAGCTAATAAAATAGACGCATTATCTGTATTTTCTTGCGGATTTATTCCCATCGCATTCATACAAACCGATTTCACTTTACTTCCAGTTAAAAAAGTAATTAAATCTATATAATGACAGGCTTCTCCAATAATTCTCCCTCCACCTATTGTTAAATCATGAACCCAAACACTAGGCGGAATATAACCTGCATTCATAGTAGCAATTACATTCATGGGAGACTTACCTACTAGGGATTTCATTTTTTGGATGTGAGGAGAAAACCGCCTATTAAAACCCACTGTTAAAGTTTTACTACCTGTATAAGCCTCAATAATTCTATCAAGTTCATCGGCATTTAGAGCTAACGGTTTTTCAACGAATACATGCTTATTTGCATTAAGTGTTTCAATTACTGTTTGGGCGTGTTGGTTATGTCTAGTCATTACCATAACCATCTCTACAGCCGAATCATTTAATATTTCTTGATAGTCTGTAGTACTTTTAGCAATCCCATATTTCTTGGCCAAAGTTGTTCCAGATAATCCACCTCTACTCGCTATCGACATCAGATTGCCTTTTGCCTTCTTTAATGCGGGCAACATGGTCATCTGAGTAAAATTTCCAGCTCCTATTATACCTATTCCTCCGATGCCTGGTTTAAATTCTCCATCTGACAAAACAACAGTACTTAAGTTCTTACTATTTTTATTATAAGATAGAATAGAGGCAATTGAATTCCCACTAGAAGCCATGTTATCATAGATCTGAGCATAATCTTCTAAATCTACGCGTTCTGTTATTAAAGACTTCACCTCAAGTTTTCCAGACGAAATTGCTTGTAAAACAGCTTCAAAGTTTCTCTTTTCTGTCCATCTTACAAATGGCAATGGATAATCTCTACCTTTTTGTTCATAGTTCTCATCATATCTCCCAGGTCCATAAGAACATGACACTTGAAAACTCAATTCCTTTTCATAAAAATCAGCTCTACTAATATCTAGGCCTGTAACTCCAACCAAAATTATTCGACCTCTTTTTCTGCTCATTTTAGCAGCCTGTCCAATAATTTCATTAGATTTAGCTGAAGCGGTAATTATTACTCCGTCGGCACCAATTTCGTTAGTAATATCATTTACATACTTAATTACATCTGTACCATCTTTAGGATTTACAGCTAACACACCTTTTGAACGAGCTATTTCAATTTTACGTTCATCTAGGTCTATACCTATTACTCTACAGCCGTTTGCTATCAGTAGCTCCGCTGTAATAATACCTATTAATCCTAATCCAATGACAACAATGGTTTCTCCGAGAGTAGGATTACATAATCTTATTCCTTGTAAGCCAATTGCTCCAATTACTGTAAAAGCCGCCTCTTCGTCTGAAACGTTTTCTGGAATTGAGCATACTAAGTTCTTTGGAATAGACACAAATTCGGCATGATGACCATTTGATGCAACTCGATCACCTATTTTAAATTCACTTACTCCTGCTCCAATACCTATAACTTCTCCAACATTACAGTAGCCCAATGGCAAAGGACTTCCTAATTTATTAAATACGGCTTCTAAAGTTGGCATTAGCCCATCCGTCTTAATTTTATCCAAAACTTGTTTTACCTTATCTGGCTGTTGTCTAGCTTTCTGTATTAAATTCGCCTTACCAAATTCGACTAGCATTCTTTCTGTACCTAAAGATACAAGGCTTTTAGTTGTTCTTATTAATACACAGCCCGCATCTGCTATTGGAGCAGGTACTTCTTCAAGAATTGTTTCTCCTGTTTTAAATGATTGTATAATTTGTTTCATAACTTACTTAGATGCTTCAATTAACATAAATAATCCGTGCTCTGGGAAAAATTTCTTGATCAAGTAGCTTGGCCATATAAACCTTGCTATTGAAAGAAAAATTCCACGGTGTCTCTGGCCCGAACCAGAATCAGTTTCTAACAGGTCTGCATGCGTTAGGACTGTCTTTATTTTAACTGTTTTAAACTTTTTAAATAGCTCTGCGGCTTCAATTTTAGAATATGCTTTTGTTCCTGGGCTTTCAAGTTGGTCAGCATAAATATCTGATAGTTTTCTAAATGGCCTTAGTTTCATCAAGCCATATCTTATCCAAAGCATATATCCTACAAAACTATTAGTATGATAAATCATAATTTTTGCTTTCCCATTCTCCTTTAGAATTCTAAATATTTCATCAATTGCTTTAGGTGTATCAGGAGAGTGGTGTATTACCCCCCAAGAGTAAACAACATCAAAAAAAGAATCTGTAAAAGATAAGGCTTCTGCGTCGCCCAGAGATAAATTAGATTTTAATCCAAATATTTCAAAACGCTTGCGGGTATTTTCTATCGCTCTATCCGTTAGATCAATTCCGTAAAGGTCTGCTCCATTTTCTGCAAAGCGTTGATGGTCTGCCCCGAGCCCTACTCCAATCTCAAGAACTTTTAAACCATTTACCGATTCAAAACCTGCAAAAGGAACAATATATGGCTCTAATTTATACCTTTTAATAGATTGATTTTTGAAAGCGTCAAGCTCGTTTGAGCCGTGAAGATATTGCTTTTCTCCACAAGAGGCTTCATTCCAAAAGTTCTTTACATCTTCCTTTTTTCTTTCCAAACTAGTTATCTATAAATTGCCTACTCCATGATTCGAAGGCCATTAACGCCAAAACAATATAAGAGCCATCAATTTGACCAGATTTATTTTTATTTAAGAGTGCTTCCACCTGTATTGGATTAAAAACTCCTCTTTTTTTGATACTCTCAGCAGAAAGATAGTCTTCTACCAACGTATTCATGTCATTTAATATCCATTTTCGTAAAGGAACCCCAAATCCTACCTTAGGCCTATAAATTATATCTTTAGGCATATAGCGCTCCATTACTTTTTTTAGAATATACTTTGTAGTCTTCCCCTTCATTTTCAGATGGACAGGGATCGTTGTAGAGAACTCTACCAGCTCTTTATCTAAAAAAGGAACCCTAACCTCTACACCAGCAGCCATACTCAATTTATCCGTATAATTTAAGTTATGATCCACCAAAAACGTCTTCAATTCCCAGTATAAACTTTTATTTATATCAGATTTCTCCTCTGATATATTATTTAGCAAGCTCATAAAGTAATCACTAGGAAGATAGTTTTGTATTCTAGCTTTAGCTGAGTCTGTAAAGAGATTCATTACCGATTCATTGTCCAGCCATTCAAAATAAGAATAAAGTCTCTCATTTTTGCTTTTGGCTATATTTTGAGCAATTTTTTTTATCCTACGACTACTTGTTGAGTTACTTTTAACTGCCATAATTTTTTTACTAGCAAATTGTCTAATGGCAACCGGAAGAAGCCTTATGTATTTTTCTAAAATTATAGCTTGGTGTCTTCGATAACCCGTAAAAAGATCATCTCCAGCTGTCCCTCCTAATAAAACTTTATACCCATCAAGATTAGCCCTTCTACATATATTCAATACGTTAAGTGCTGCCAAATCCGCTTGAGGCTCATCTAGGTGAAAAATCATTTTATCAAATTCCTGTAAGATTCCTGCATCAGCCTCTACTTCTACCAAATCCAGATTCCATTTATCGGCAAGTTTTCTAGCATATTCCAGATCACTGCCAATGCCTTCACTTTCCTCCGATTCAAAATCTGTTTTTATAGTATAACACCTCAATCTTTCATTTGGCCTAATTCTTTTCGCCATTGCAACAATTGCACTAGAGTCTAGTCCTCCAGACAAGAAAAAGCCTACTGGCACATCTGATAGCAATTGTCTTTCAACAGCTTTGTATAATTTCTCATCTAATAAATCTAAAATTTCATTCTCTGTTCTTTTTAATCTATTTCCATTAAAGGGGATATCATAATATTTTCTAACCTGATATTGTTTGGGATTTGTTACAATTAACTTAATATAATGCCCGGGTAATAGCTTTTTTACTTTTAAAAATGGTGTTAATTCTCCTGGCGACCATAGTAAAGAGGTATAGTTAACCAAACTGTTATAAGCTATCTCTTTATTTAGTGCAGGATCTGCCAAAAAAGACTTCATCTCTGAAGCAAAATAGAACTTATCTCCCTCTATGTAGTAATATAATGGCTTTACTCCAAAGTGATCTCTTGCAATAAAAATCTCTTTGGAGCTGTGATTAAATACAGCAAAAGCAAAGATTCCATTTAACATATTCAACAATTCTTCTCCGTATTCTATATATCCATATAAAAGAGTTTCCGTATCTCCGGTGGAATGAAAAGGATATTTATTGATCAGTGACGATCGAATCTCTGCATGATTATATATTTCTCCGTTAAAAATTATCGTATAATTACCATCTGCCGAGTGCATAGGCTGACTTGCACTTTGGCTTAAATCTTGAATAGCTAGACGTTTATGTCCCATAGCCATGTTCTCTGCGATAAAAACACCTGCCCCATCTGGCCCCCTATGTCCCATAAGATCAATCGCTTGATCAATATACTCTTTCGAATTTTCACCTATTAAACCTACTATGCCACACATATTTTTGGAGTTATTTTAAATTTTATACTAAATAATGATATCATTTAAACTGCGATATAAAAAAGTTATCAGTACTAAAACAAGAAATGCAGTTATCATGACAAAAAAATCCTTATAACCTTTCTTGAATTCTGGTTCATATTTCGAGGAATACAAAAAGGTTAATAGGCAATACGTTAAGTAAGTTAAAAAGATACCTATAGACGCACCAAACATTCCTTTAGATATAATCAAACCGTAATTTATTAGAATACAGAAAACAGCAACAGAAGAAGTTATAAGTGAAAGGGACTTATTTTTTCTTAGAGCAAATAGAATGTTAGAGTAGATATAATAATATCCCAGCAGATAAAAACCGAGGTATATCAATAAGAAATCGAAAATAAAAGTCGAAATATTAATGTTTATTTTTTTTATATAAGCTTGATCTATAAAAATACCTGCTAATAAAAAACAGTAGAGTAAAACACTTGATATTGTATAATAAATTAAAAACTTACTTCTTAATGTTCCCGTAATCCATTTGTTATAATTTTTAATAATTTGTTGGGGAATAACTATACCAATACCACTATTAATTATCATCAATACCATAGCGACATTAAATACCTTACTATACTGCCCTAATTCATAGTCTCCTAATAATTCTTTAAGTAAGAACCGTCCAGAACTAGCAATTAACCAAAGTGCTATAGAATGGGGGATTAATAATATGGAGAACCTAATTGCTTCGGCTAAAGAAATAATATATTCTTTAAGTCTATATCTAGTTATTATCAAATGGTATATTATTCCAATGCAACTGAACCATAGTATTTGAAGGAGAAGATAATCGTACAGTTGTTTGCTATTTGTGAAATAGTTGTAAGCTACATAAATCACTAGTAGTCCTAATGTTTTACTAATAGAAAATGTAAAGAAAGTCCAATTTTTCTCAAATGCTCTAAAAACATTTAGAATCATATTATGCCAGGCCTCTATACTAGCTAAAAGTAAAATCCAAGTATATATAATGCCCACGTTAATGTTTGTAAGCATCCATGCGGTTAAAGCGACTATAATAGCTATTATAAGTAAAGGCTTTAAAGATTTATGGTATAAATATAATCCTTTGCCTGGATCATCTGCTCCTTCTCTGCTAATAGCAACTATAATATTAAGTGAAAGTATTGGAGCCAATAACTGAAATAATAGTTGTGCGTAACTGTAAAGCCCGAAATCTTGAACAGATAGGATGCCGAGAAGAAAGGGCATAAGTAATAATATCGCCCCTCTATTAAGACCTACCGAAAGACCATAAATTATTAATTCTTTCCTCAACTAACTAATTCCTTTCGACTTGTCTTTAATAATGTCTATAATACTTTTCATTGGATATCGGTGATAGTATAACACTTCAATGCCTACTTGCTCATATTCTACTCCTAATGTAGATTCGTATGATACAACTAAGTCTACCTCTGGAAAAAATGTACTGTCTTCTATCAAGAAAAAAGGATGGTCTTTTTGAAGTCTATAATATTCCTTTTTGGGTAGTACTGGATGGGGCTTCAAATAAATATCTACCGATACGCCATGCAGTTCTTTTATTAATTGAATTTCTTTATCCAAAGTAAGCACAGAATTACCAATTATTAAAAGTGACGAATTTTGCGATTTTTGAATACTTCCCAACTTGATTTTGCCTTCCAAGTACAGAATTTCAGGTGTTCTCATGAAAATTTTATTTTCAAAATGAGGTCTCTGATCTGGCGCAATTAAGTATGCTTTTTTAATTGTTCTGTACCTAACGATAGGAATTACGTTTCCCTCTTCGATACCGTGTTGCACAAAAATTTTATTCTCTACTGGTAAATATTCACAAAGTACAGCCCATCTATCAAAATGATTGGCAAACCATATTTCCTTTAAAGACATATTATTTAGCGTAAACCAAGCTACAAACCATTCAAAAGCGGTATAATTTTGAAGTTTATATATAAAATCGACTTTCAATTTTTTAACTAAAAAAGACGTTGAAAGACTAGCTCTGTATGCTCTAAATAAAATTTTGATTGTACTGAATTTACTAAGCATTAAATTACCCCGCCCCTTATAGATAGACAGGTATTGAGTGGGTAAATTAGCGTTCAAAATCTTTCCAATTTGTTCCTCAATTCTAGGTGTAAAAACCAAAACCACACGATTATCGATTGTATTTTGTTTATTCTCTAAAAGCGATAAAATACAACCATAGAAAAATTTACATGTAGTAATAATTATAAATAAAACTGGCCATAAGAATGCAAAAAAGTATATAAAAACCTTGAATAACTTAGGATACTTGCGAACCAATCCTTGAATTTTATGAACTCTTACTAACTTGTAGTCAATAATTTTGTTTATACCAGAAAAAGCCAAAGCTATTTCATCTCCCTGTATTTCACTTTCAATCGCAAGCTTATATGCGGTTAATGCTCTTTTCAACTCTTACTACTCCTTAGATTTACTGACTTAATTAGAATTACCCAAAAAACATAGGCGGTAGGCCATATGTAAAAGATATTCAAAGAAAAACCACACAATAGCAAGGTCATATAAGGAAATATTAATGCTGGCTGTAGGTAATACATTTTATATACTGAGAAAAGGAGTACCCCACAAAAAATAATCATTCCAATTATACTAGTATCTCCCCATAGTTGTATGTATGCATTATCTACAGTAAATCCCTCCTTATCATAGAAAGGGAATAGAAAGTTTTTTTTGACATCATCTACAAAATCCACCATCTGTTGTGCCCTAATTTCTCCCGTTTCCAGAGAAACCTCTCTACCACCTCCATCGCTCGTTTTACGACTTAATTGCACATAAAACGCAGCAACTGCTAAGAGACACGAAATTGATAAAAATTTCAGTGTATTTCTTTTTATTGAATACGTATTTAATATGCGAATGGTAGATTTAAAAACAACATACAGCAAATACATTGCAAGTACAACAAATCCCGTCTTTGATCCGGTTAGGTATACTAAATAAGAACTATTCAAAAAAATAATTCCTGATAAACAATAGCTTATAAATGTTCTATGTTTTGTATTCTCTATAATATAATAATTTAACAGAGCTATCAATAATCCTGCATTGTTTGGATTTATAAATACTGAAGAAATTCTAAAGGAATCACCACCCGCAACTAAGTAGAATGCTTCAAAAATGCCTTTTAACACATAAAACTCGACATACCCTACCACAGACGTAAAAAGCAAAGTGAATATTGCCACTTTTCTCCAATTTACAATATCAATCACCCTATCTAACAAAAGTATTGTTGCAGGAAAAAAATAAGGAATGAATTTACCTAAAAGTTGGGCTGGATTAGTTTGAACATAATAATTAGAGATAAGCAGTAGAAAAAATAAAAAAAAACCTATCAGTGTTATTAGAAATACCCTTTGAATAGAAATCTTGTTAAAATTAATTGCGATTAGTAGCAAGACTATAATATATTTAATCCACTTTAATGGACTCTCTGGATTTTGTATATCTTGAGGAAAGAAAAAATAGATTATCCCATGGAGCAAAAACGCATATATAAATAACAAAGAAATACTACTTTGTGCTTTCTTTAAAAACTTGGCTACGAAAGGCATCCTAAATTAAATTCCTCTTATCAATCTCGCAGGATTTCCGGCAAAAACAACCCTATCCGGTACACTTTTAGTAACTATTGATCCTGCTCCTATTACGGCATTTTCTCCTATTGTAACCCCTGGTAAAATAATAGCATTCGCTCCTATCCAACAGCCTCTTTTTAATATAACCTGTTTAGCTTGTTCATGTCCTTGGTCAACAATTAATTTACTACCATCTGAAAATCGATGATTCTCAACATAAATATGCACACCAGAACCAATTAAAACGTCATCTTCAATAATAATAGAGATACTTAAGGTGTTGGTCTCGCCATGCAACATTGTCAACGGCCTAATAACCACGCTCTTACCGATAACTATTTGACTACAACCAACAGCATAGGCTCCCGGTCTAAATTGTGATCCTTTATCGAATTGCTTAAACTTTCGTTCACAAATTCTCTTCATTGTTGACGAAAAATATAGCTTCCAATGGGTAAAAGGAATATCCGGACCTAAACGATCACAATTTAAATCAAACTTTCTCTTTAGTAGAAAATCAGATATTAATGACATTTAGCACTGATTAATCATCTAATCCCTTACCCGCAACGTTATGCCTCAATTTCCATTGCCCGTTCTCATCCTTACCCCAAAGATGCGGAGATCTAAATTTATCTACTAATTCATGGAATTGGTTAGCATCCATATCCAAGTACTTCATAACGTCATCAAAATAACGATCTGGGAATTCGCCATCAAAACGGTTAACCAACGCGACCCCTTCCTCTCGGGTTAAGTGTTTGTTTCTAATCTCTTGAGACGCATCATAACTTGCTCTACCAATACCGAATTTAATGAAAGTAGTATAGAAGTGCAAATCATCAATTTTATCATCTATCCCGCTATATTTACTATAGGTTCCTTGTGTTCTGTGAGGCCTCGCTTTGAATCCTGTATTTTCAACAGCATAGTAGTAAACTTCTTGTGGAGTCCATTTTAGGTAATAGCCTAAGTAATGAACTTCAATATTTGCTCTTTCTAAATCTGCGGCAGTCGGCGGAAGATAAGCCATCAAATCACTTAATCTAACGTCATGTTTTTCCATTAAATCTTTAATAGAAACTCCAGCAAGATAAATATCATCTAAATGTTCAAAACTGTAATATGATTTATCCCTTAATGAACTAGTGTTATCTGCTAATGGATTTCCGTATTCCGCTTCATTTTCTCCGTAAAAAATCAAATTGATGCCATGAGCTGCAGCTATTTTAGGGGCAAGATTTTTTTGACCGAGGATAAATGTTTGAAACGGGTGCATTAAATTTTCTATAGACAATTTGGTAAGCAGTTTCATCACTTTTCCGTTTCTGTAGAATGATACGTTATCAAAACCGCTATCTAACCAATTTCTCCAGTTATTTAATCCATAATCTGTATATAAAATTGGTGGCCAAGTACAAGTAAGTGGATTCATGTTGTATTTGTACTTCAGAATATGTGCTTGATATGCGCTATCTTTACCACCACTGCCTGGAACTAGACAGTCGTAAGAGCCATCATTCTTTCTATGCTTATCCAATAGTGCAACCAGTTCTTCTTCACGCATTCCCCAGTTAATTCCGTCTTTAATTTCGGCGGTTCTACATGCGTCACAAACACCATGCTCATCAAAGTTCATGGTTGTTTTCTTACTATCTTTAGTATGTTTAAATTCAATGGTCGAAGCCGGCCTTTGATTAGACATTACACAAATTTTACAGAATTTCACTTCTGTAGGCAAGCCATAATATGCTTCTAGTTCTTGTTTTTCACTCATGATATTAAGTTATAATTTTTAGCCCAATTTTTATAAATCGATAGTCCCTTTTCGCCACTCTTCTCTGGATGATACTGCGTAGCAAATAGATTATTCTCTGAAATTGCAGAGCAAAATTCAATTCCATCATAATTTGTAGTTGTTAGGATACAACTATTTTTAGCAGGTTCAACATAGTAAGAGTGTATAAAATACATGAATTCTCCATCTTGAAGTTCTTTCAGTGCAGTATCTCCCCAACTTTGGTTGCTACCATATATTCTATTCCAGGCAATTTGAGGTACTTTAATTTTCTTGCCATTTAACTCTTCCGGAAATCTTTTAATTACTCCAGAAATTAAATCTAGTCCATTTCCTGCTCCAAATTCTTCGCTTTCTGTAAACAACAATTGTTGGCCCAAACATATTCCGAAAATTGGCGTCCCGGCTTTCACTTTCTCTTTGATGGCGTCTACCAAGTCCAGTGATTTCAAGTTGTTCATCGCCTCAATAAAAGCTCCAACACCAGGTAAGATAAGTGCGTCCGCATTTAGAATATCTTCTTTTGACGAGCTGATTTTCGCATTCATCCCTACAGTTTCACATGCTTGGTTCACACTAAATAAATTACCCAATTGATAATCTATAATCGTTACTTTTTTATTGCTTTCCATTTTATATTCTACAATCAATTTTATAGTCTACCAAAGTGTTTTTTAAACTGTTTATGCTGCAAGATTCAAAGGTATGAAAGTTTCTTTTTTGTTTCAAAAATTCTACATTCCCTTCAAGCATTGATCCTTTAGACTCATTTTCCTTAATGAAATCATAATGGAAAAGTGAAGAAATCATTACGGCATCTGCTTGCGCTTTTTCCAATACTTCCACAACATGTGCTTTTTTACCGGCTCCACCGTGAGCAATAATTGGACAGCTTACCAGACTACTTACTTTTGATACTAAATCTAAATCAAACCCTTGCCCAGTTCCTTCTTTATCAACAGAGGTAATTACAATTTCGCCTGCACCTAGTTCATCAACCTTTTGTGCCCATTCAAAAACATCTACACCTGTATATTCCCTGCCATTATCTGTATAAGCTAGATATTTTCCTTCTCCTTCTTTAATAGCTTCTATTGCCACAACAATTGTTGAAGACCCAAACATTCTCGAAGCTTCTTTAATTAAATTTGGGTTTTTAATAGCTGCAG
This sequence comes from Pedobacter sp. T50_32, assembly GCF_057652195.1. NCBI lineage: Bacteria > Pseudomonadati > Bacteroidota > Sphingobacteriia > Sphingobacteriales > Sphingobacteriaceae > Pedobacter > Pedobacter sp. T50_32. The sequence continues at coordinate 107,418 of NZ_JBYFBY010000001.1, forward strand.
TGTTTAAGCAAACTTTATCTGCACCTGCTCTAAGAACCTCTTTGATATCAGATATTGTTCTTAAGCCACCGCCAACCGTAATTGGGATAAATATCCTCTTTGCGGTTTCAGAAATAATATCATGAAGACTATTACGCTCATACAGTGATGCTACCACATCCATAAACATTAATTCATCGGCACCTTGCTCATAGTAAAACTTAGCAAAATCCGAAGGCTTTCCTAAAACTCTAAGCCCTTCAAGATGGATACCTTTAACTAAATTTGGCCCTTTTATGTCTAGCCTAGGAATTATTCTTACTGTTTTCATTTATTTTATTTATTTGCTTGTAAAAGCTTATATTAAATAGCTGTCCATCCTCCATCAACCATCAAATTATGTCCTGTTATAAACGAAGCATCATCAGACAATAAAAATGTGATTGCAGGGGCAATTTCTTCTGGTTTCCCTAACCGTTTCAAGGGTGATTTTTCGCTATATCTTCTTATAAAAGAAGGATGTTGATTTGCTTCATCTAAAATACCTCCCGGTGAAACACAATTAATCCTAATATTATACCCCCCATAATAGGAAGCTAAATACCGGGAAAAATTAACTACTCCTCCTTTGATTGCCGAATATGCTGCTGGAGAGGTTCCTCCATATTCTTCATAAAGGCTAAAATCGTTACCTACTACGCCATAAATGGAAGCTATATTTACTATCGAACCGCAATTTTGCTTCTTCATTATCGGCAAAACCTTTTGGCAAATATAGAACAAACTATTCAACTGCATGTCAACATTTTCTCTCCATGAGTTTAATTCTATATTTTCAAAACTAGCCCCCCAGTCTTTAGTTCTTGGGTAGGCTAAATTAACTAAGCCATCTATCTTTTTGTATTTTTCTAAAACTTGCTGTATCAGCTCGTCTATTTTCGAAGCCTCAGTAATGTTCTTTTCGATAAAGTCTATATCCTTAAAGGGGAATCTATCTCTTTCAAGGTCTACCGCAACAACAATTGCAGCATTATCAGACAAATGTTTAACCGTCGATCTCCCGATTAAACCATTTGCTCCCGTTACTATAATTACCTTATTTTTTAATTTTTCAAACATAATTTTAACACTTCATAAGCTTCATCAATCGGATTAAATTTTGCTTGTCCAGAGCATATCTTATTTAGAAAAAAATCCATTTGAGACTGATAAGTATCTGCAATGGTATTACTAGATTCGTAGTATACCTCATCATTTTTATAGATAGTATTCTTTAATAAATCTACAATCCAAACATCCTTATCCGTGATGACTTCCAATTGTCTCTTAGGTATTTTCCTATAATAGTTTAATATTACATTAACAGAAAATGTTGGATAGACCCAAAGGTAATTGGCATAATCATTTGCTGTTATATTTAATGATGAGTGGTTGGTAAAGAAACCAGAATTTTTTTGAGGCTTGCCAAATAGCCAATAGACATAATCTAACTCGTGTATCAAATCTATCTCTACCCCCCCTCCCATTTCTTTGTTTGCGCTGTATGTTTTTCGAAAATCTACGTTCTTTCTCCAATTTGGTAAATAAGACCCGCAGTAAACATTTACTTCTTCAATTCTTGGATGATATTTATCTAACACCTCGTTTTTGAAATAAGAGATACAGTTTAAGAAACGTAGATTACAAGCAACATAGCTTACTATTTCAGCATCATTTATATCATTTACCAAATTTTCCATTTCGCGACCTAAGGCAGAAAATAATGGCTTCTCAATAAACAGTGGTATTCTAAACCTTTTCAAATCATCTATTACTTGAAAATGGTTGCCAGTTGGGTTTGAGATTATAGCAAAATCAGGGTTAATTTTTTCAATATCCTCTATAGAATAAATATTCTGAACGCCTTCTACCTCCGACTGGTTTGTCGTACTTCGTAATGCAAAAATCTCTACCGAATTTAGGAGGGCTTTAAGTGATAAGATGTGCTTACCAGCAATTGAGCCAAGCCCTACAATTAGCACTTTCATAAAGCAAAACCAAGTTTGTTTTCTGTAAAGAGGTATGACATAAACTCAAAATCAATGGGATGATCTAAATCAAAACACAGATGCGGAACTTCATATATCAAACTCCTGTTTTCTGTAATTACTGTGCTGTAGTTATCTTCAAAAAATTCCTTTTTGAAAACATAAAAAGACGCATTAAGGTCATATACTTTAGGGGCTGACTGCCTAGTAAGAAACTTCCCTTTTTTACATAGTCCATAAAACCCTGAGGGTAGTTCCTCAACCATATTAAAATAAGGGTTACGGTTTGCCGGACTAACAGAAAAAAGATTCAGTGCATTTTCGTTTTCAAAAAGCATTGACTTGGCTATTTGTAAGTCTTCCACTGTTCTTAAAGGAGAAGTTACATCTAAATCTATGACATAATCATAATTGCAGCTATTACTTTCTTGCGCATAGCGTTTAATATCTTTAATGACATCTAATTTACCAGCTTGATCTGTAGCCAGACTCTCAGGTCTGGTATATGTTGTATTTATGTTAGGTATATTTAATTTATCTACTACATTTCGTATTTCCTCAGAATCTGTTGATAGAAAAATATCTACATTATTTTTTAGAGAAAAATTAAATGCTGTATTCAATGAATAAAATATCAGGGGTTTTCCTCCCAGCTCTCTTATATTTTTACCAGGTATTCCCTTAGAACCACCCCTTGCACATATTGTGATTAATCCTTTCATATATCTATAGATTAATATGTTTTATGTCTTCTTGGGCCTTCTTAAAATCATCGGGTTTCCCTATATCTAACCAATATCCGTTAATTGGGTATGTAATTAATTTTAGATCCATTTCTAGAACTTTTTCCATTAGATCTGTAATATTAAAGAACGTATCTGCAGGTATCATGTTTAACAATTTCTTCTTGAGGATATAAATACCTGCATTTGAATAATAAGTATATCTTGGCTTTTCTTTTAAAGATTTTATCGATATCCCTTCTCCAAGTTCTAAAACACCATAGGGTACATCAACATGATAACTCGTTGCGGCTACAATCATATCTGCACTAGAATCTCTATAAGTTTTATAGAAATCATAGAAATCAATGTTTGTAAGCAGGTCACTATTCATTACAATAATGTCATCGTGTAGGAATCTATCGACCAAGAGTATTGATCCAATGGTACCTAAAGGCTTGTCTTCTTTTACATAAGAGATCTGTATTCCTTTCGAGTCGCCATTTCCAAAATAATTAATTAATTGATCTCCCAGGTAATTAATGCTAAGATTTATTTTTTTAACTCCATGATTAATTAATCTGTCAATGTTATATTCTATAATAGGCTTACCGCCTACTTCAAGTAATGGCTTTGGTGTATTTTCTGTTAATGGTCTTAGTCTCTTTCCTTCTCCTCCCGCCATTAAAATGGCATCTACAGGCAAAATAGTTTTTTGGAAACTAAAACTAAGAACATCTACAATTATCGATTCTTCATTTAAAATTGGGATTACCTTAAATGAATTATTTCTATATTCTTCTATTTTTTTGAGATCGTAACCATTCTCTTGTAGATAAACTGGCGATGATTGTACAAAATCTAAAAGTCTATTTGAAAAGTCAAGCCCTTTGATAAATCCTCTTCTTAAATCTCCGTCAGTTAGTGAGCCTAATAATTTGTTGCTTGAATCTGTAACAAACAAAATAGAATCTGGGGCTATTTCGTCCAATTTAATTAAAGCTTCCCTAACAGATTGATTTTTATCTATAATATGCTTTGCTACTATTTCTTTCATACTAAATCAAAAAAATTCTTCATTTCTAGTCCCTTATTAAGGGATTTTTTTAATACATCGTACACTTTTCCTGTTGTGCTACCATTACCATAAGGATTTTCTATAGTAACTTTCTTCGAGCCGAGTAGCTTAACTTGTTCAAAGGCATTTGCTATTGCTTCACAACTTGTTTCACAATTTATCACACTATTAGCCTGTATTCTCCCACTTTGTCGGCCTCCAATATTTATTGTAAATGTTGCTAAAGACGGAGCCTCTATAATACCGCTAGAACTATTACCAACTATGGCATTGCAATGCTTTACTAAAGAAAGAAATTTAAGAGAACCCAAAGAGTCGAAAGCTTTAGATGTCTCGGGGTTCTTAGTTACATACTCGTTGATCAGTTTGTTCAAGATTCTTCCATCTGTATCTGCATTAGCTTTGGTAAAAACAAAAAAGCTATCTTCTTGTTGATCAATGGCACTTAACAGCTCTTCGAACTGCTGCACAACACTTTGTTTACTAAGCGTTTCTGGGTGGAAAGTTATTTGATAATTATACTTCTTAAACTTGATATCTAATTGCTTTTCTAAATCTTCCTTAGAAAGAAGTTGTTGATTTACAATATTATCTAATCCAATAGCTCCCACATTAAAAACTCTTTCGGGAGCTTCCCCCATCTGTATCACTCTATTTTTATATTCTTCTGTAGAGGTAAAATGTAAATAACTCAATTTAGTAATGGCATGTCTAATTGCATCATCATAGGCTCCTTCGGTTATTTCGCCCCCATGTATATGTATAATAGAAATTTTAAATATGGTGGCAGATGCCGCAACAGCTAACATTTCATATCGATCGCCTAAAATAATAACTACATCTGGTTTTAACTGAGCAAATGCATCTGCGTAACCTATCATCCCTATCCCCATTGATTTAACTATGCCAGAATCTGTATCTGCCGATAAAAGCATTTCTACTTTACTATCGATCGCATAACCATCTGTTTCTATTTGAGCGTATGTTAATCCAAACTCTGGAGATAAATGGGCTCCTGTAACCAATATTTGTAAAATAAAATCTTCTTCTTCCTTAATTTTTTTAATTAAGGGTTTTAGCAAGCCATATTCTGCTCTTGTAGCTGTTACAATACAGATTTTCTTCATTCTAGTCTAATTAAATCATCAGCAGAGAAATCAAATACCGCTGTGTTACCTATAACTTGATCCCAAAGCATAGGAGATATGCCATCTCCTGGTCTCTTAACAGTTATATTATCTTCTGTGAACACCTCGCCTTTTTTAATATTTGTTAGTGCAACTATGCTTTTTCTAGCAATAGCTATATTTTTAACTTCCGAACTAGAAGGCTCTTTAATACCAGAACCTTTTAATGCGCTTTCAATATTTCTAATGGCAGATACCATTGCCTTTAATTCCTTTGGTTCTAATGATGCGATGTGGTCTGGTCCTGGCAAATTACGATCTAATGTATAATGCTTTTCGATCATTGTTGCCCCTAAAGCAACGGCTGCAATTGGGACTTCGATACCTAATGTATGGTCAGAATAGCCAATCGCTGTTCCAAATTCTTCGCCAATAGTAAGCATTGCTTTCAAATTGACATCTAGCATTGGTGTAGGATACTCTGTATTACAATGCAAAATTGTAATGTTATCTTTTGCAATACCTGCATCTAAAAACACATTTAAGGCCGATCTGATATCTTCAAGCGTTGCCATTCCTGTGGAAAGAATTACCTTATCAAACAATTTTGCTGCTAAACGCAGATACGGCAAGTTGGTTATCTCTCCAGAAGGAATCTTCACCATATCTAAGCCAATTTCCGATAAATATTGTAGTGAAACCAAATCAAATGCTGTTGAAAAAAATTGAATATTTTTCTGCTTACAATACTGGATTAGTTTTTCATGATCATCTTCAGAAAGCTCCAATTTCTGTAACATTTCTAGTTGAGATTCATCTGCATTATTTGTATTATCAATCTGATAATCTGCTTTTTTTGCAATTCCAGAAACTAATTTGTCTGCTTTGAAAGTTTGAAATTTAACATAGTCAACGCCAGCATCTACAGCTGTGTCAATCAATTTAAAAGCATTTTCTATGCTTCCATTATGATTTACGCCTGCTTCTGCAATTATAATCGTGTGCTTCATTTTTTAATACTTTTAGCGGGATTACCAGCTTGTATATCGCTTATATTAACATTGTTTATTACTACCGATCCTGCCCCTATCACAGCTTTGTCTTCAATAATAATTTGATTAGCGATAGTGGCATTACTTCCAATAAATACTCCATTACCAATCCTACAGTTCCCGTTTACAGTAGCTCCAGTAGAAATGTGAGTATGATTGCCAATAATAACGTCATGCTCAATGTCACATTTGTTGTTTAGAATACAATTATCACCAATCGTAGCCCCTGCATTAACTATAACATGGTTCATCACAATACTACCGGCACCAATCTTGCTATACTCAGAAACATAGGCTGATGGAGCCACTATGGTAGCTATATCTGCATGGTTTTCTCTTAGCTTATTGAATAGTTTTTCTCTTAAAGTTGCTGATTTTATTTGCCCTACGGTTATCAAGAAACCATATCCTAATTCAGCATATTTGATAATGTCTTGGTCTGTTCCAATTATTTGATAATCAAATACTGTTGTCCCTACCAATTCTGCCAAATCTAATATGCCCATAATTTCAAATTGTCCAGTTTGTTCAATTACATCGATACAAACTTTGCAATGTCCGCCCCCGCCAATTAGAATAAGCTTAGTCTTCATCAATTATCTTGTCCTGTAGCCGCTTGGTATATTCACCAATCTGTCTGCAATCCAAATGCTGTTGGTAAGTTCGTCTGTTTGACAATCCTCAAACATTGGTAGACGGTTCATCAATTCCCACACAGGCCTCGTCATGACGCCCCTATCATTGGTATACGCTAAAAAATCCTCCCTCTGAGCTGAATCAGCTAATAGAACAGCATTTAACCAATAATTTGATTTGGAATTGTCTGGTTCCTGAACAAAATCGATAGATAGCTCGTTAAACAACGTGATATACTTTGAAGTTAATTCACGTTTATTTTCTACAAACATTGCCAATTGTTCTAATTGGGCACAGGCTAACGCAGCGTTCAAATTTGGCATTCGGTAATTATAACCTATTTGATCATGTACAAATTCCCATTTATGAGGAACTTTAGCTTGGGTAGTTAAGTGTTTAGCTCTTTTGGCAAGCTCCTCATCATTAGTAATTAAAGCACCGCCACCTCCACAAGTTACTGTTTTGTTGCCATTGAAACTGAATACACCCAATTTACCAAACAAACCTGTATGTTTACCCTGATAATAACTGCCCAACGACTCTGCTGCATCTTCGACTACTGTAATTTGCCATTCTTCACATATGGAAACAATTTCATCAATCTTGCAAGGCAAACCAAAAGTATGCATAGGCACACAAGCAGCTATTCGTTTACCTGTTGATTTATTATAACAGCCACCAGCTCGCAGTTCGGCATTTGCTTCTAGAAAATTTTTCAAAGCAACTGGCGACATACCTAATGTCTCTTTATCTACATCTATAAACACAGGTTTTGCATTAATATAAGAAATAGCATTTGCTGTAGCTATGAATGTTAATGCTTGCGAAATTACCTCATCTTCGCTTGTTACATTAGCTAGTATAAGTGCCAAATGAAGCGCATTTGTTCCATTTACAATAGCCACGGCATGTTTTGCACCTGTAATTTCGACCATCATTTCTTCAAAACGATTTACATAAGCGCCAACTGAAGAAACAAAAGTTGAGTCAATTGCATCCAACACATACTTGCGCTCATTCCCTATAAACACAGGCTCGTGTAAGGAAATAAAATCTTTATCAGGATATTGCTCTTTTACGAAATCAACTACTTTTTGAAATTTTTCCATATTACATTTTAGCATCTAAGTACTTCCCAGTTTCTTTATGACCAAAATCTGGAATAATTTGATGGAATAATTCTACTATTTGTTCTTTAGACCATTTCTTGTCAGACTTATATTTTGATATAACCGCTGTAAAATTATTCAGTTTATTATCATCAAATTGAAGTTCATTTTTGATAATACCTAAATTTTCGAATTTGGCCATATCCAAAATTTCTCTTGACGTAAAAAACTCTTCGAAATCTTTTTCGCCAGTAGTATCACTAGTTGTGAATAGGCAAGGCCATTTCTTCTTTTGAGGCAAGGTTTTAACTAATTCACGTGCTTCCTCTTCGGTTTGGCACAAAAATGGTTCATAGCCGAGGTCGTTCAGATACTTTACTGCAATGTCTGCAAAGGTTATTAGATGTAGATCTTCGCTCAGTTTTGGGAAGAAAATATCTCTATTTTCTCCGAAAATGCATGACATCAAGCATAATTCGCCAGACTCTTTAGGAATTACAAAATATCTTTTAATATCATTTGGAGCAACTATTGGCTGCATTTTTTGAATACGTTGATTGAAGCCATGCAGTAATGAGCCATCAGAAAATGCGACGTTCGCAAATCTAGCGGTAGAAATAGAAATCTCTTGGCTCTTTCGCATTAAAAACATCTCCATGATGCGTTTCGAGGCGCCCATCATATTTACCGGATTTGCAGCTTTATCCGTTGAAACACAGAAATATTTTTTTACCCCCTTTGCTATCGACTGATTGATGGTCTTTTCTGTATTAAATATGTTCACGTCAATCATTCGCATTAGCGTAAAAGGATCTTTCTCGCTACGTACATGTTTTAATGCCGATAAGTTCAGTACGTAGTCAAACTGACCATCAGCTTCAATAAAAGCATCATACTCTATTGAACCGATGTCTAACGCAAATGTCTGAAAGTCGCCATCTATATAACCAAAAGAACTTCTAATATCTCTTACCAGCTCAACCATATTGTTTTCGCTGATATCAACTACGTGAAGTTTTTTAGGATTTCTTTTAAAAATTTCTTTGGTTACTGCCTGTCCTATTGAGCCAGCACCGCCAATTACCAAAAATTTAGATCTGCTTACAATTTCACGAAGTTGATCATCATGCTTTTGAATATCATGATGAAACAATTCAGTATCTCTTCCAATTAAGTTTAATAATTTCATGAGCAATATCTATCTTCTATAACCTACCATTAACAAGCCCTTTATCCAAGAAAGATTTTGTATCAAAAATTATCGATTCTCTTTGTCTTTTTAGATCTTCATAATTAATGCTTAAAAACTCATTATGGCTTACTGCAAGTACAATGGCATCATACTTCTGCTCTAGCTTATTCGTCAGCTGTATCCCGTACTCTTCCGATACTTCTCCTGCATCTGCATGTGGATCATACACATCTACTACAAGTCCAAATTGAAGTAATTCTGTATAAATATCAATCACTTTAGAGTTTCTAGTATCTGGACAATTCTCTTTGAAAGTAACACCTAATATTAGGGCTTTTGCTCCTTGTATCTTATACCCCCCATTAATCATTAACTTAATAACCTTATTAGCGACAAACATACCCATGTTATCATTCACTCGCCTTCCGGAAAGAATAACTTGGGGATGATAGCCTAATGCTTCAGCTTTGTGAGCTAAATAGTAAGGGTCTACCCCTATACAATGGCCTCCTACAAGTCCTGGTTTATATTTTAAAAAATTCCATTTAGTTCCAGCCGCCTCTATAACATCTGAAGTATCAATTCCAATTCGGTCAAATATCAGAGCTAATTCATTCACAAACGAAATGTTTATATCTCTTTGAGCATTTTCAATAGCTTTACTAGCTTCTGCTACCTTTATACTTGTTGCTTTGTACGTTCCTGCCGTAATAATGCTTCCATATAATTGGTCCACAATCTCTGCAATTTCTGGTGTAGAGCCTGAAGTTACCTTAATTATTTTAGTAAGGGTATTTACCTTATCCCCTGGATTAATCCTCTCTGGGGAGTACCCACAAAAAAAATCTTTATTATACTCAAGCTTAGAATATTTTTCTAAGATTGGCACACAATCTTCTTCAGTACATCCCGGATATACAGTTGATTCATAGATGATGATATCACCCTTTTTAAGAATTTCTCCAAGCATTTTGGATGCACTAAGTAGTGGAGTTAAATCTGGGGTCTTAAATTTATTTATTGGGGTAGGAACAGTAACGATATATATATTACAATTTGAAATTGCTTGTATATCTGAAGAAAAAACTAATGTTTTATTTTCAATTACCGCATTCAAAGTTACTAAATCTGCTTCCTTAGTTCTGTCCTCACCTCTTTGAAGCTCATTTGTTCTGTTTTCATTTATATCGAAGCCTACAACATTAAATTTCGTCGCAAACTCTATCGCCAATGGTAGCCCAACGTAACCAAGGCCAATGACCCCTATTTTATAATTATCCATTAATAATTCCTTTATATATTCTATATATTGTTAAATAAAAAAAAGTAAAAACCCCAAACAATAATGCTCCAAATACAATTCCCTTTGCTTTGCCTAGTTTATCTTCCTTAAGTGGATAAATCGGTCCATCTATAATTTCAATTAAAGGAGTCTCTTTCATCAGAGACATCTTACTCATCTCTAGGTTTTTTACCATCTCGCCCAATACAGCTTTATTGGTTTCTGCAGAAAATTGGGCTCGCTGTACTGGCGCTGCTCGTTGTACTTGTCTAGTGGGATTCAAGTTAGGTGTAGCATCCGCTACCGAAGCTGCAGAATAAATGGCTCCATTCATCACTGCTCTAACCGAATCTGTTTTATGTTGCAGAATCTTAACATTATCTAGCGACTTTTTAGTCTTGGTTTGCACGTAGAAATCGTTAACGTTCTTTACTAATTCTTCATTGAAACGTTTGGCAAAAATTTCTCCTTTAGCTTTTACGTCGATCTGAATTTTACTCAATTTCTTATCTGGTTTAGAGACATTTAGATAATTTCTATTGATATCCTCAACGATCTTTCCTACTACGCTGTCTCTAAGTCTATCACGTTTGATATTAACAGTGTTTAATGTAAAGACAAGGTTCTTCAATTTAGGTTTTTTTGACCATTTTTCTCGTAACTCGTTAATTTCGATATAACTTTCAATAAGTGGGATTTTCGAGGAACTGTCAACCGGACTGAATAGAGTCTTCTCGATCATCTTACGCGACTTATAGAGGTCTAGAATATTGTCACCCTGGAAGATGCCTCCACCTCCGCCCCCTAGGTCAATCCCCATCATAGAGGCCACCCCAGCATAAGTGCTAAGTCCGCCACTTTTCTCGCCACTTTCTAAAACAAATGTTGTAGTTGCAGTATAAATTGGCTTCTTTACTAATGAGTATCCAAAGCCTAATATTCCTCCAAAAATACCTGCGGCTATGATGATCCACTTCTTACTCCAAAGATATAGCCACAATTGCTTAATTTTTAAGATGAGTTCTTTTAATGAAATTTCATCTTCCTGAATATTCTTGTTTCTCTCCGTTTCTTTTGTCATTGTTGTTTGTACAATTAAACTAAAACTTTTCTCTTTTTAGCATAACTTTTGATATTTCTACTATCGTATATATGACTTATCATTTCAACCACTTTAACACCGTCCTCAAGAGATACATCTGCAATTCCGTTATTTTTCAAAACATGAATTACATTGTCTATCACACAATTATGATTAGATGCAGAACCTTTATAAGTACCGTAGTTATTCATTAACAGTTCGTCAGGGAATACAGGTTGTTCAGCACCTTCGACGTGACTATACTCTAAACAGTTCATATATTGACCGCCGATCTTTATTGTTCCTTTTTTTGCTATCACAGTAATACTACTTTCGAAGTTACTTTGGTAAACACATGTCGAATAATTGATAGAACCAATACCTCCATTTACAAAATCGAAAGAAATTACACCGCTATCCTCAAATTCGGTACTATGTTGATGATTAAAGTTAAAAAACTTCGTTTGTAAATTTTTTATATCACCAAAAGTCCAATGCAATACGTCTATAAAGTGAGAGAACTGAGTATATAAGGGACCTCCATCTAATGAAAGTGTGCCATGCCAACTTCCTTTAGTGTAATAATTATCATCTCTATTCCAAAAGCAATTCAATTGAACAACAAATATTTCACCTAACTTGCCGTTAGCAACAATTTCCTTAAGCCACTTTACAGTTTTAGAGTACCTATTTTGCACCACAGGGAAAACTTGTTTCCCGCTAGCCAAAGCTACAGCAGAAATAGAATGTGCTTCAGCCGCAGTCAATGCAATCGGCTTTTCAATTATCACATTAAGTCCCTGATTCAAACAACTGATTGCCTGACTTGCATGTAATCCGTTTGGAGTACAGATATTAACAACATCTACCTGTGGGCCAGTTGACAAAAAATCTTCTAAATTTTTAAAATGTGGAACATTAAAATTCGAAATTTGCAATTTCTGCCCATCAACAGGATCGATAATTGCAACCAGTTCTGCTTCTGGGTGCTTCTGCACCAATTCAGCATGTCTCTTCCCAATATGGCCACAACCTAAAATAGCAAATTTTATGTGCTCAGACATTATTTCAACTCAACCAATTGATTATCTATCAACTTATATTTTATATTACATTCCGAGCAAACCGCTACGTCACCTACGTTAAAATTGAGTACATTCCCACACTTACTTACCCAACCTTTATGTTTTCCTGGAGTACCAACGATCAACGAGTGCGCTTTTACATCCTTCGTAACTACTGCGCCAGCTCCGATCATCGCATAATTGCCTATCGTTACTCCACAAATAATGGTGGAATTTGCCCCAATGGAAACACCAAAGCCAACAGTCGTTTTTAAAAATTGATGTTTACGATTGACAAAACTTCTCGGCATCTTTACATTTGTAAACACTACAGAGGGGCCAACAAAAACATCATCTTCAATTAAAACCCCATCGTAAATAGAAACGTTGTTCTGTACCTTAACCCCATTTCCCAAAATTACATTGTTGGCGACCATTACATTTTGTCCCAAAATACAATTTTCTCCAATTATAGCATTCTGCATTACATGCGAAAAATGCCAAATCTTAACTCCTTCTCCAATTTGAGCACCTTCATCAACAACTGATGTTTCATGTACAAAGTAATTAAGCATAAGTAAAGAAACGGTTGATGTGCTCGACCACGTAGTCTTGTTGTTCAGAGGTAAGTGCAGGAGAAATGGGTAGTGCTAAAACCTTCTTACAAATACTTTCGGAAGCATGTAATTCTCCTTCTTTGTATCCCAAATATGAGTAGGCTTCTTGTAAATGATTAGGTTTATCATAATAGATCATTGTAGATATGCATTGATCTTCTAGATATTTTTTCAGACTATTTCTTTGAGATTCATTTTGTAGCTGGATACAATATTGATTGAAACTATGTTTAATATCTGCTGTTTCCTCTGGCAGCTTGATACCGAGCTTTCTTAAACCCTCTGAATAGTGCTGTGCTAACTTTCTTTTCTTTTCAACATCATCATCAAGCTTTTTAAGCTGATATATTAAAATAGCCGCTTGGAGCGTATCCAATCTTGAGTTAATACCTATATATTGATGTTCGTATTTTTTTTTCTGACCATGGTTGGCTAACATCTTAATCTTTTCCGACAGCCTTAAAATATTGGTAAATATAGCTCCGCCGTCCCCAAAACATGCGAGATTTTTAGTGGGGAAAAAAGATGTACAACCAATATTACCTATAGTTCCTAACTTGCGCCCTTTATATTCGCCTCCCAATGACTGAGCCACATCTTCTATTACAGAGATATGATGCTTATCTGCTATCGTCATGATTGCGTCCATATTTGCAGCACCACCAAAAAGATGAACTACTATGATAGCCTTGGTTTTTGGCGTTATTTTTTCGGCGATACTTTCTGCACTGATATTAAAATCATTAGCATTTACATCGGCAAAAACAGGAACCAAACCCAATAAGGCGACAGCCTCTGCTGCTGCTATGAAGTTGAACGCAGGAACTATCACTTCATCACCTTTTTCTAAATCCAACGCCATTAATCCTAAAGAAATGGCATCAGTTCCGTTGGCACAAGGAATAACGTAATTGATATTTAGATAATTCGAAAGATTTTTTGCAAAAATCTGAACCTCTGGCCCATTAATATATAGACCTCTTTTTAGTACTTCTTGCATAACCAAGTCTATCTCTGCTTTATTTGCAATGTACTGCGCAGAAGCGTCAAAAAATGGAATTTGTAATTTATTCAATACTATCCTATCAAAAAAGTATCTTACCGGGAAACTGGCTATCATTTCGCCTTAGCTAGCGAACTCTAGCCAAGAAAATCTGAATATTAAATTAGCTTTTTAAACAAAATGCCAACGGTAAATAATATAAACGAAGCCAATTACTGAGATTTTTAATCTATCGGCAGCGTAATCTTATCTTAACAAACTAACTACAATAGCCGCCAATGAAGCTACGCCTGTTCCTATTCCAATCCAAGCTTGCGGACTAATTTTTTCTCTTTCAGCTTTAACAGGAACCATAATTTCTGACCCTGGCTTAACTTTAGGATAGTTATTAAAAAACAAGAATTTCTTAGCTGCCTCTGCTGAACCGTTAGCATACTTGATGTACGCTCTATTTTTCCAGGCACTACTAGTAAAACCACCAGCACCATTAATATATTGTTTAAAGCTTTTGCCAGGGATATAAACTATACTATTTGGATTTAATACCTCTCCTGTTACTTTAACCGTTTGAAGCTGTTTAGGAACACGCACAATATCACCTTCTTCCAAAATCAAATCTTGCCTAGACAAAGGTTTTTCCAAAATACGCTCTAAGTTAATTCCAACCAAATCAGATTGAACCAACTTTTCGTCAATTTTTTTAGTGCCTTCGTTTTCTTTGCCATTCTTTTCCTGAACACGCTCTAAATTCAAGAATTTCTTCTCTTCCTCTTCCTTATTGTTTATGGCATTCTTATCCGCTGGATTAACTTTCTCAGCCCCTGGACGTTTCAAAGAAGCACCCTCAGCATAAGCAAATGGCGTTAAACCACCAGCTCTTTTAATTAAATCTGATATGCGATAATCTTTGCTTGTTATAGTATAAGGCCCCGGATAAAGTACCTCTCCCTCAATTTTAACCTGTTTCTGAATGGCATATCCTTCAGAATTTCTCACAGAAATAATATCAAATGGCCTAATCTCAAACTTATCTCCCAAAACCCTCAAGTTTTCATCTACGTTAACTACAAACACGTCAGCGGTCTTTGAAGATGTAGAATTTGGATCCGTATTTTTAATTCTTCTAGAAACCTCAATTCTATTTGGCGCTGCACCTTCCCTTAAACCTCCAGCCATCTGTATGACATCTTCCAATTTCAAATTTTCGGCGAATTGAAAAGTGCCTGGCGCTCTAACTTCACCTTGGACGGTCACCGAATACTCTTCTCTTAAATCGAAGATCGAACTGATAGTTACTTTGTCTTCCCTTGTTAGAGGGATATCTTTTTCTTCACCGGAAAGAATCTTAGCTACATCAAATGAGATAAAATACTGTGTTTTATCCGGGTTTAAACGATTGATGTATCCTCTATTTAAAAAAGCATCTTCGGTAATTCCATCTGCCTTCCTAATCAATCCTCTTAGCGTAAGGCCTTTATCTAAAGCATAAACACCTGGTCTGAATACCGAACCAATAATTTCAACACGATTTTCAAAACGTTCTAAGATTGCTTCTACGACAAATTTATCTCCATTCTTAGGTTGAAACGTGGCATATTGTGATGAAGAAATATCTCTAATTCTTCTCTCTTTGTTTGTATTTTGAAAGGTTTTGATTTTAGCAGTGTATGCTTCAGCAGTAAAACCTTTGGCAAAGTTGATCACATCTTGCAAGGTTTCTGTTCCTTTTATTTCGAAAATGGCAGCTTCCTTAACTTCTCCAGAAATTTCTACTCGCTTATCATAAGCCGGGATATTGATTACATCCTGATCTTGCAAACGAATATTTCCTTGTTGAATTCCTCTCAATAAGAAATCATAAACATCAATTGTAGAGATTATTCTATTATTTCGGATTACTTGAATATTTCTGAAAGAACCGTTTTGTGATGGTCCGCCTGAAACATATAGCACTCTAAATACATTGGCAAGCGACGGCAATGTATAGGTACCTGCCTTTACGGCCTGACCCGTTACTGTTACTTGGATGCTTCTGATGTTTCCTAAATTGATGGCAACGGAAGTTCTACCCGTTCTTAAAGCCGGATAGGTCTTAGACATTGCTGCTCTTATTTTAGAAGATGCTTGTTCAACACTTAAACCAGCAACAGCAATTCTTCCTACATATTCTAAATTGACTACACCTTCTGGGCTTACTTGTAGGTTATATGAACGTTCGTTATCACCTGTCAAATCAACGATAAGTTGGTCATCTGGACCAATAACATAACTTTTTGGTGTAGCAATCCTTAAATTTGGTTCAAATGTAATACTTCCATTTCTAAACAAATCTGACCCGAAGATTTTTGCTTGGATTTCACCATCATCTTCTTTCTTATCGTTGGTAATAGACCCACCATCAGTAGTTTCGCTATATTCCCTACCAGTACCTGTTGTAGGTTTGTCTGTAGTTTGTACGCCAGCACCTTGTTTTTTCAGCTTTTCTACTCTTGCTTTAAACTTTACAAGTTCTTCCGGTTTAACCCCTCTATTTTGTGCTACTTGCGCCAGTTGTGCTTCGGACGTATAACCCATTGATTCTGCCTGTTTTACAATCTGTAGAATCTGAGCATCAGAAAGCTCATCTACCTTGATGTTAGATCCAACCTGTGCAAAGGTTGAAGCTGATAAAATGATAAATGAGAGTAATAGAAATATTTTTTTCATAAGCCGTAGCCGTGTCCTTTTTACTTTTTATTATTCGAAATAATTTAAGGTCTGGTAATCTCCCTGTTTTAGGTATTCATCTTTCTTCATTAGGTTAAGGTCTGATTGCATCATATCCTCTACCAAAGCTTGCAGATCGTATTTAGGCTGCCAGTTAAGCTGGGTTTTAGCTTTAGTTGGATCACCTAACAACAAATCTACTTCGGTTGGTCTAAAATACTTAGGATCTACCTTAACTACTGTTTCTCCAAGTTTAAGTACTTCAACATTTAAACCTAATTGCAAACCTTTTTCTCTGTCGATATCTATAATTACACCTGTTTCCTTTTCGTCTTTACCAGAAAACTCAACAGTAATGCCAAGTTCTGCAAAAGCCATACGCACGAAATCACGTACAGTTGTTGTAATACCAGTAGCAATAACGTAATCTTCCGCCTTTTCTTGTTGCAAGATTAACCACATCGCTTCAATGTAATCTTTAGCGTGCCCCCAATCTCTTTGTGCTGAAAGATTACCAAGATATAGGCACTTTTGCAGGCCCAAAGCAATTTTAGAAGCTGCTCTAGTAATTTTACGTGTTACAAAAGTTTCACCACGTAGCGGACTTTCGTGATTAAATAAAATACCGTTACAAGCAAACATATTATAAGCTTCACGATAGTTAACTGTAATCCAATAACCATAGATTTTAGCTACTGCGTATGGTGAACGAGGGTAGAAAGGCGTATTCTCACTTTGCGGTACAGCTTGCACTAAACCATAAAGTTCTGAAGTAGATGCTTGGTAAATTTTTGTCTTTTCTGTTAGACCTAATATTCTAATTGCTTCTAACAACCTTAATGTTCCAAGACCATCTGCATTTGCAGTATATTCTGGCATTTCGAAACTTACCTGTACATGGCTCATTGCGGCCAGGTTATAAATTTCGTCTGGCTGTGTTTCTTGAATTATACGGATAAGATTGGTAGAATCTGTTAGGTCTCCATAATGCAATTTAAACCTTAGGTTACTCTCATGTTGATCTTGATATAAATGGTCTATCCTATCGGTGTTAAATAGCGAAGATCTCCTTTTAATGCCATGTACGAAATAGCCCTTCTTCAGTAAAAACTCTGCCAAATAGGCGCCATCCTGGCCGGTCACTCCCGTAATCAGTGCAACTTTCATTTATATTTTGAGTAAGATTTAACGTGCGCTATCATATACATCACTTTGTTTGTAATAAAAAAGTTGTAGATGAGCAACGTCGCAAAAATAGTATTTTTATCGAACTTCTATAAGAATTTTACATAGGTAGGTTATTGATTTACACCAAATAGGAATAACGCTGTAGAGATAATGCTCCTAATCCATTGCCAACCAACTTACGAGCAATCATTCTAAAAATATTCAATATTTTTTGTGAATGTAATTACATGAGTTTGTCGAGCACTTGTCGCCAGCTATCTACACGTTCGTACGCTGTGATGAGCATATTATGGGGAGAAGTGAAAAGCAGCGGCCTTCCGTTAAAGTCAATAAAGTTCTTTATCCTATCATCAATCATAACATCCACATTTACGATTTTATCTCCACAGAATATGATATGTTTACAACTTATAAATGGAAAATGTTCGGTTAACCAGTCTAATTTATCTTCTAAAGAATTGCGAAATTCCATTGCTGCAGATACGATATAAACTTCATATTTTTCTTGTAGCTTTTTAACAGCATCAACTGCGCCGTCAATTACCGGCAAATCTCTGAAGAAACCTTTTTCGTTAATGTAATGGAACCATTTATCGTTTACATCTTCTGGAACGTTTTCGAAAAGTTCTGTTCCGGGTTTGATGATTAAATCTAAGGGAACTTGATGGTCTCTATTATAAAGTCGCATGAATTTATGAATTGGGTCGGCTAAAACTTCATCCATGTCTATGGCTATTCTCATTTATTTTGAATTTATTTTTTTGCAATGGCTGATGTAACCAAATATCGACAAAAGGTATTTCACTTTTATTAGCTCGACTTATTTTGGGCAAAAACAGGCATTTTTTGCGTTGGCTTTCGGCAATAAACCTGATTGAAGTGATTATCCTTTTTGTTTACTTGTCATTCTGAGCGCAGCGAAGAATCTGTGGGAATAGATCCCTCTAAACTCGGGATGACAGGCAGACTAAAACAAAAAGATAAAAACGGAAAGCAGGGCTGCAATCACCATGAAACGATGACTTTGATTTTCAAATATTTACAATTGATGATAATTTTTAACCTAGTTTGCTAATTACCAACATATTGTTTATTTTTGCAGCCCCGCAATACAAAGTTCCGGGAACTATGTTGAATACATAAACTATAAAAAAGAATGGCAACTAAAATCAGATTGCAAAGATTCGGTAAAAAAGGAAAGCCTTTTTACCACGTGGTAGTAGCAGATGCTCGTGCTCCAAGAGATGGAAAATTCATCGAGCGTTTAGGTTCTTACAACCCAAACACTAACCCAGCAACTATCGAACTTAACTTCGATAAAGCTGTAACTTGGGTACTTAACGGTGCTGAACCTACAGACACAGCTCGTGCTATCCTTTCTTACAAAGGTGTGCTTTACAAAAAACACTTAGAAGGCGGTATCAGAAAAGGTGCTTTAACTCAAGAACAAGCAGATGCTAAATTTGCTACTTGGTTAGAAACTAAAGCTGGCAAAATTTCTGGTAAAACAGAAGGATTGGCTACTAGTAAAGCTGAAGCTCGTAAAGTGGCTTTAGCAGCAGAAGCTAAGAAAAATGAAGACAGAGCAGCAGCTATCGCAGCTAAAAACGCACCAGTTGCGGAAGAAGTTGTTGAAGAAGAAGTAGCGACTGAAGAAGCTCCAGCGGTAGAAGCTGAGGCTGCAACAGAAGCTCCTGCTGAAGAAACTCAAGCAGAAGATAAAGCTGAATAATTAGCTTTACTTCAAAAAGGAATAGCGTTTCGAGTAAATCGGGACGCTATTTTTATAACCACCCACCTGTTATTCTAAAGTGAAAGAAATCTGTTTCATCCTACAATTTTGCTTACAGACTCTTCATTAGCATTCGGAATAACAAAATTCAAGATACATGACTAAAGACGAATCATTTTATATAGGTTACATTACTAAAACTAAAGGCTTAAAGGGTGAGGTGCAGCTTTTCTTCGAATTTGAAGACTACCACGATCTTGAGCTAGATGTAATATTTCTAGAGTTGAATGGAAAAATGGTTCCCTTCTTTATTGCCAGCCATAAGTTGTATGACAATAAAACAGGTCTATTCTATTTTGATGATGTTGACCATGTGGACAAAGCATCGCCTTTGGTAAAGAAAAAAGCTTATTTGCCTTTGAGCAAAAAGCCGGAACGCGATGAGGACGAATTCTATTATACCGATTTAAAAGGTTTTATTGCTGTTGATGAAACTTTAGGGGAGTTAGGAGAAATCATAGAAGTAAACGAATATCCTCAACAGTTTGTAGCGACGGTGCATTATAAAAATACCGATGTGCTTTTTCCTTTAAACGAAGATTTTATTGTAGAGATAGACGATGAAGAAAATATCCTCACCTTGGATTTACCTGAGGGATTGCTAGATGTTTATCTTAACCCGTAAGGCGCTGCAAACAAAAGCCAATTTATTTTAGTTTGTATAATTATGAAAAAACTCGGAGCTTATTGTGTTATTATCCTATCTACCTTGGTACTTGCTTGTACTGGCTCTGACCGTACGGACCGTACGACAGAATCTACATTGTCGAAAGATACAATTAAGAACCAAAAGCCTACCGACACTATTGGTGAAGAAGAGACAATTAACACGATAGCTTTAGAAATACTGACAACCTTAAAAGCAAAAGACTACAAAGCATTTGCAGCTTACTTTCATCCCACAGAAGGCGTTGTTTTTTCTCCGTACGGATTTATAGATACCAAAACTTCGAAAAAGATGACAAAAGCCACCTTCTTAAAGTTAATAGAAGAACATGGCTCAGTAATTTGGGGAAGCTACGATGGCTCTGGCGAGACAATTAGATTAACTGCGCAGCAATACTTGGATAAGTTTGTGTACAACGCCGATTACATCAACGCAGAGAAAACTGCTTACAATCAAATCATCGGCAAAGGAAACTCCATAAACAATCTCAACGAAATATTCCCTCAATACCCTTTCGTAGAATATTATTTTAGCGGCTTTGATGAAAAACACGAAGGTATGGATTGGACCAGTTTGCGTTTGGTTTTTAAGCCGCATCAGGGCACCTATTTTTTGGTAGCAATTGTACATGACCAATGGACGACCTAGACTTTAGTTTACAGCAATATCATTAGTTAATTAAACCCGATTGCAGCGAAAAGCCCGGAATGAGCGAGCGCAAGAATTAGTGCGTTGGCAAGGCGAATGAGGACTTGTAGTGAAAAACGGGGCCGAACTATCTTAGCGGCAACGCCTGTGCTTTTCAAAAAATCTAAACCAAGTTTACAGTCTGTTTGAAACCGCAAACAATTCTTACCTTTGCGCCATGCGTTTTGATATTATTTCTGTACTCCCCGATTTATTGACCAGTCCTTTTGCCCATTCTATTTTACAGAGGGCACAAAAAAAGGGAATTGCGGAAATTGTGGTACACAACCTAAGGGATTATGCTACTAACAAACAAAAAAGCGTAGACGACTACCCGTACGGAGGTGGCAGCGGCATGGTGATGAGTATCCCTCCTTTTGCGGCTTGCATAGAGAAACTGCAGCAAGAACGCACTTATGACGAGATCATTTTCATGAGCCCTGACGGGGAAACATTGAACCAAACAATTGCCAACGAACTTTCTATTAAAGGAAATATCATCATTTTATGTGGCCATTACAAGGGTATTGATCAACGTATCCGTGATATTTATGTAACTAGGGAAATTTCTATTGGCGATTATGTGCTTTCTGGCGGAGAGTTACCTGCTGCAGTATTGGTAGATGCTGTTATCAGATTAATACCAGGAGTTTTAAATGATGAAACTTCGGCATTATCAGACAGTTTTCAGGGTGAGTTGCTAGATGCACCCGTTTATACCAGACCTGCAGATTGGCGTGGACATAAAATTCCAGATATTTTGTTGAGCGGACACGAAGCCAAAATTAACGAATGGCGACACGAAGAAGCTTTGAAACGCACACAAGAACGCCGCCCTGATTTATTAAAATAAAGCGGCAACAGACCGATTTGATAATTAGCTAACTGGCAAAATATTAAATCGATAAATATTTTTAAATTTCACTTTTATTTTAAAAAAATAATCCCTAATATTGCAGTCCGATTTTAAACAATACAAAAATCGGCTTAATAGCTTAAAATCATGGATTTAGTAAAATTTGTAGAAGAACAGGTAAGCACTAAAAAAGAATTTCCTTCTTTTAAATCAGGAGATACAATAAGTGTTCATTATAAAATTCGCGAGGGTAACAAAGAACGTGTTCAAATTTACCAAGGCGTTGTTATCCAACGTAACAGTGCTGGCGCTAATGAAACATTTACTGTTCGTAAAATTAGTAATGGTATTGGCGTAGAGCGTATCTTCCCTATTAGTTCTCCAAATATTGAGAAAGTAGAAGTTAACAGCCATGGTAAAGTACGTAGAGCTAAATTGTTCTATTTACGTAGCTTAACTGGTAAAGCAGCTCGTATCAAATCATTAAGAAAGTAATTTACTTTCTAATAGAAAAAATATAACCTCGACATCATGTCGGGGTTTTTTTGTTTCCTATCTTTGCGCAACCAAATAAAAAATCTGATAGTGACATGTTGTGCGCACTTTAACTAACTTTTGCTCATAACAGCTTCATTATTTATAAAAATGAACACCAAATGAAAGAACTTTTAAAGAAGTACGAAGAAAAACAACCCGAAATTGTTTTTGAATGGAAAGACAAAGAATCTGAAGCTGAAGGTTGGGTAGTAATTAACTCTTTGCGTGGCGGTGCTGCTGGTGGCGGTACTAGAATGCGTAAAGGATTGGACAAAAACGAGGTGGAATCTTTGGCAAAAACAATGGAAGTGAAGTTTACGGTTTCTGGCCCTCCTATTGGCGGAGCAAAATCGGGAATTAACTTTGATCCTGCCGATCCGCGTAAGAAAGAAGTACTAGAACGTTGGTACAAAGCCGTAATGCCTTTACTTAAAAATTACTACGGTACTGGTGGCGATTTAAATATCGACGAAATTCACGAAGTTATTCCAATTACCGAAGGCTACGGCTTATGGCATCCACAAGAAGGTGTAATTAGCGGCCATTACCAAGCTAGAGAAAACGAGCGTATCCACCAAATTGGTCAATTACGTTACGGTGTTTCTAAAGTGTTGGAAGATTTGACCTATACGCCAGACATCAAAAGAAAATACAAAGTTGCCGACATGATTACCGGTTATGGTGTATCAGAATCCATTAGACATTTCTACGAAATTTGGGGAGGCGAAATTAAAGGCAAAAAAGCCATTATACAGGGCTGGGGCAACGTGGCTGCAGCAGCCGGCTATTATTTGGCACAGCAAGGCGTAAAAGTGGTTGGTATTATTGATCGTGTTGGTGGCTTAATTAACCCAGATGGATTTAGTGTTGCTGAAGTAGCCCAACTTTTCAACAATCGTGTAAACAACACTTTGGTTGCCGATAACCTGCTTTCTTTTGAAGAAGCAAACGAAAAAATCTGGAGTATGGGTGCTGAGATTTTTGTTCCAGCTGCAGCTTCGAGATTAGTAAAACAAAACGAAGTAGACCAAATGATTGCTGCCGGCATGGAAGTAATTGCCTGTGGTGCAAACGTGCCTTTTGCAGATAAAGAAATTTTCTTCGGCAGCATTATGGAACATGCAGACAACCATTTAGCGGTAATTCCAGATTTTATAGCCAACTGTGGCATGGCAAGAGTGTTTGCTTACCTAATGCAGCGTAATGTAGAAATGAGCGACGATGCCATTTTCACAGATGCATCAAACATCATCGGCAACGCACTTAAAGCCGTACATCAAACATCTAACAAGAAAACAAATCTATCAAGTACTGCGTTCGAGATCGCATTAAAACAACTCGTATAACCTATGAATACAGACTTTTTCGAACAGATTTTTTGGGGCAACACCTTAAAAACCTATGCCATTATTACTGGCATTATCATTATTGGCCTACTATTTAAACGGATAGTATCTCGTGTACTTAGTCAGCTGATTTTTAAGCTCTTCAAAAAATTTGCAGATCAAGTCAATTCCGAAACTTTTATTGCTTTATTGATAAAACCAATTGAGTTTTTCATTAGTGTATTTACGTTTTACGTTGCCGTTAAGCAATTAAAGCACCCGCTTGATGTTACCTTTTTCAAGTATAAAAAGACCATTGATAAGGTTAAGGTTGATGAAGTTTTTACCATTGGCGAACTGGTAGACAAGGTATTTCTTTTCCTCATTTTACTTTCGATATTTTGGATTGTTCTGCGGATGATCGATTTTGTTGCCCACGTATTATTGGTGCGTGCCGCCAAAACAAAAAACAAAGCAGATGATCAATTGGTGCCTTTCATCAAAGAACTGCTGAAATTCATCATTGCGTTTATCGGGTTTTTCGTGTTGCTTGGCTACGTTTTCGAAGTAAATGCGGTAAGTTTAATTACTGGCTTGGGTATTGGTGGTATTGCGATCGCAATGGCAGCTAAAGAAAGTTTGGAGAACCTTTTGGGATCTTTCCTCATTTTCTTAGACAAGCCCTTTACCGTAGGCGATGTGGTAAAAGTTGACGGCATTGAGGGCACTATTGAGCGTGTAGGCTTTAGAAGTACCGTATTGCGCAGTGCCGATAAAACCACTTATGTTATCCCTAACCGTGCTATGATTGACGGCGTGTTGGAGAACTTGACCATGAGAAATGCCCGCAGAGTAAAATTTGATATTGGTTTGGTTTACGAAACCAGCAATGAAGTACTGAAGAAAATTATTGCAGATATCAGTACATTTTTAAACGAAAATCCGGCGACTACAGATGCAGTTGTTGCACTTGATTCGTTCGGAGATTCGGCACTGAACATCCAAATTATTTACTTGGTGCCAATGAAAAAGGAGTTTGATTTGGCAAGAGTAAAGGAAGCGGTAAACTTTGCCATTATTGAAATTGTACAGCAAAACGGCTCTGACTTTGCCTACCCAACACAGCGAAGCATCGGCGAAAGCACTCCGGCAAAAAATGATAATTAATTGTATTAGAAAAGCAATTGCAGGAGCCCGATTAAATATTAGTCGGGCTTTTTGCTATAATCTTTTTGTATAGGTAACCTGTCATCCGGAGTTTCGAGGGATCTATTTAAGAAGTACGTTAAGCAACAGATTCTTCTCCGCCAGTTGGCGGATCAGAATGACAAGTAAACAAAAAGTATTACCGCTTCAATCCCGTTTATTTAACACGGGTAAGTGTTAGGCATAACGGACAGTTTCCCCTCAATAGGTTAATGAATAAATAACGATGTTTCTTGCCTCGCAATGACGGGGAACTCCACTTATCCATTACAATAAAAAAAGCCTTGCAAGTATTAACTCACAAGGCTTTCGAATATCTATTAAAGCGAAACTAGCTCAATTCTCCTAAAACGGTGATACCACCTTTAACAACCTGGTTAAGCTCTAAGTTAATTTTGGTACCTAATGGTAAGAAAAGATCTACCCTAGAGCCAAATTTGATAAAACCAAACTGCTCGTTTTGACTTACTTGATCGCCTTCTTTCACATACCACACAATACGACGAGCCAAAGCACCGGCAATTTGACGGTACAATACGGGCGCACCATTTTTATGCTCTACAACTACTGTTGTACGTTCGTTCTCGGTACTCGATTTCGGGTTCCAAGCAGCTAAATATTTACCTGGGTGGTATTTGAAGAACTTAACCACTCCAGAAATTGGGTTACGGTTAATGTGTACATTTACTGGCGACATAAAGATAGAAACCTGTAAACGTTTGTCTTTGAAATATTCACCTTCCTCAGTTTCCTCAATTACTACCACTTTACCATCTGCAGGGCAAATAATCAAATTATCGCCATTGGTAAAAGTACGTTTCGGATTTCTAAAGAACTGTAGTACGGTAACAAACAATGCAAAAGAAAAGATGTAAACGAACCATCTTAGCACAAACATATCAGCAAATCTGTATTCTACTACTGCATTGATGATAAATATAAAAAGTACTGTAAGGGCAATTGAGGTATATCCTTCTTTATGTATGGTCATTTGATTTACGAATTACGATTTTAACTATTCCGAGCGCTATACACAGGAATGATTTCATCTGGTTTTTAGTTACCTGCAAAACTCGTAAAAATTTATCAATTTTGTAGTGTCTTTTTTGACCTACCTGCATTGTTTTTGGTTTACTAAACCCGATTGGAATGGCAGCCCCGGGAGAGCGTTTGCTAACGAGGGCTAAAATGTAAAGCGGGGCTATCGGAACAACAGTATTACTGAAATTGCTTTTCTAAAAAATCTAAGCGCCTATAATTGAAATTTAGCGCTAAACAGCTCTGTAAATATCGTTCAAGTTTCTGCCCAAACCATCGTAGTCTAAGCCATAACCAACTACAAATTCATTCGGAATTTCGAAACCGATGTAGTTGAGATTCTCTACTTCCTCTTTCAAAGCATCGGGCTTAAAAAGCAAAGTACATACCGTAACAGATGCAGGCTCCTGTTCGTTAATTTTAGAAAGAATATATTTCATTGTTAAGCCGCTGTCTACAATATCCTCCACAACAATTACATCACGATCCTTGAGGTTTTGCGGCATCCCTAAGGCATCTTTTATTGCGCCAGTACTAGTAGCACCGTGGTAAGAGGCAACTTTGATAAATTCAGTTTCGCAAGCTAAATCTATTTCTTTCATCAGCTCTGCCATAAAAAGAAAACTTCCGTTGAGCACACCAATAAAAATTGGGTTTCTGTTTTCGTAATCGACATTGAGTTGGATCGCCATTAAACGAATGCGTTTTTCAATCGCCTCCTGCTCTAGCAATAATTCAAATTCCTTGTCATGAACGTTGACGTTAGTTTCCATTTTTCTCCTCCTCTTTTTGTCGTCTGCGTTCTTCTCTTCGCTCTTGCCTCAGCTGTTTTTTAGTTTTTGTAGTATCCGTGGCAGGTTGTACCTTAACTGTATCTTTCTTCGCTGCACCTCCAAACAAGCGGTCAAAAAGGTTTTTCGACTTATCTTGCATCCCTTCTGGCGTCATCATATCATCTTCACCAATATCAACTGCATTAGTATCTATTGTAGTCGAGTCTGGCAGTAAATATTGACGTAAACCTTCACGTAAACGCACATCGTAAAAGCCATATCCCGTACTATCTGCCGGAGCCAGGCCACGGCGAGCCATGATGTTTCCTATATATCTGAAGTACGGCAGCAAATAGCCTTTTAAGCTACCATTACTCATAAACTTGTATAGCGCCACTTTTGGTTTGGGTACAATATTCGCTAAGAATATACCTTCGCCCAAGTTTAACTGCGATGGCGTTTTACCAAAGTAATGTCTCGAAGCTTCACCTATTCCGTATACATTATTGCCCATTTCGATGATGTTGAAATAAACCTCGAGCATGCGAGATTTACTTACCAAACGGTTATTCTCTATGAGCCAAACAATAAGGATTTCTTCTGCTTTACGTACCAAGGTTTTCTTCCTACTTAGGAATACATTTTTAACCAACTGCATGGAAATGGTACTTCCGCCTCGTTTAAATTTCTTCTCTTTAAAGTTTACCGCGATAGATTTACGGATAGATTCTTCTACAAAACCTTTGTGCCTAAAAAATGACGGATCTTCTGCCGTTAGCAAAGCATTCTTAAAATTTGGAGAAATATCATCAAGCCTCGTAAAGTTAGGATTTGATGGGCCAATGGTAATATTTCGCATTGGTTTACCATACTCGTAAGGCGTGTAAACAAAGTCTGAATTAATTTTGGTGAGGTCTGTTTTACCAAATTGCAGTACCTTAAAATCTGTTGGTGTTAAAGTAGAACTAAACCTAACGCTGTCTGGCGTTTTCGTGTCTAAATGGAAATCTAAACTGTATTTCAGTTTTCCTTGCACTTTAATACCATCTAACGATTCGAACAAACCTACTGGGAAAGAATTGAAAATAGCCTGTGCATCTTGCTCTGGCGCATTCAATTTCATCTCATAAATTTTGTTCGGCGAAAGTGTGTATTTCAAGTAAGGATGTATAGAAGCATCTCGCAGATGAACTGTTGAGGTACTATCTAAACACACAAAATTTTCACCAATCAGCATGTCCGCCTCTACTCTGGCATCGGGCACAATAATGTCTTCTGCCGAGATACGAGGCTGGTTGATCAGTAAATTTTTGATAGCCCAAGAGCCAGAAATTTTATAGTCGCCCCCGCTAAAACGAGCATCTTTCATTTGGGTCCTAACCGTATCAAACTTAATCTTGGTGTGTAGCTTATTTTCTAAATAAGGTAGTTCTACTTTCTTCCCATCGGCAAATAGCATTACATCTAATTGCTTATCTCCAGGATCTAATTCACCGTTAACATGCCAAACCGCAGCTGTATCATTTACTTTGATAGTCGATTTTAATTCACCACCATCAATGGTTGCCGTAGTAGTTAAAAATTTTACAAAGGCAGTATCGTTGTCGTTCAACTGCATCATAAAATTATTGATCTCCATATCATCAGGTATCTTATAAAAAACCTGATTTAACAAGTTACTAGCAATTTCACTTAAATCTACCTTGCTCTTAGTTGTTGTACTGTCTTTTTTCTTTCTTTTAAGGATAAAATCGATATTAGTTAGCGTATCACGCATTACAACATTTAATTTACCATCTTTTATAGCAACTTCCGACAGCTTCACATCGCCAAATAGCAAAGGAAATATCTTAACACCAACAGTAATATCGCTAATGGTGGTTAGTGTGTCTCTATCTTTGGGTACCACAGAAACGTGGTTCATATGTACACTGCTTAGTCCCTTAAAGCCATACTCGCCAATTTTTACCGTTAAACCGTAGTCTTTCTCAGCTTTGCTGATAGCCTTAGCCACCATTTTATTGAGCAGTGCTTCTCTTTTAGAATAAGCTATTGCTCCACCAGCAACCAATATTAATGCAAATACGCCCAACACCCAGGCGCCAATCTTCAAGTATTTTTTAGGGATCTTAATTTTAGGTATTTGCATATATCTATATAGAAATCATTGTTTTAACAAACGCAAAAAGCAAATGTTTAGTTCATGTTTTTTCAATGGAATTTACCAATTATAACCACTTTATCCAAATGGGTGTCAGCGGCGGCTCATTTTGCGCTAAAAATACAACAAAAAGCTAGATACAAAATTATTTGTAGCTTATGTTTATTAATTTTGCGGCATGATAATTACCGAAGAAAAAGTTTTAGCCGCACTTAGTCATGTAGAAGACCCAGACTTGAAAAAAGACTTGGTCACCTTAAAGATGATTAAGGATGTTAAAATTGAAGATAAAAAGGTTTCTTTTACGCTTGAACTGACCACACCAGCCTGTCCAATGAAAGACATGTTGAAAAATGCTTGTACCAACGCTATAACACATTTCGTGGATGCATCCGCTGAAATTGATATCAACATAACTTCACGAGTAACCAAGCCAATGGACACGAGCCAACTGAAAGCGATCAAAAACATTATCTTAATTTCTTCGGGTAAAGGTGGTGTTGGAAAATCTACAGTATCGAGCAATTTAGCGGTTACATTAGCGGCAAACGGTGCTAAAGTTGGTTTAATAGATGCAGATATTTATGGTCCATCTGTACCGATTATGTTCGATTTAGTTGGTGCAAAACCTAGTGCCAGAGAAACTGAGGATGGTAAAACTTTAATTCTTCCGATAGAGAAATATGGTATTAAGTTACTTTCTCTTGGTTTCTTCTCAGATCCAGATCAGCCTGTGCCATGGCGTGGACCAATGGCATCTAATGCTATAAAGCAATTATTTAACGATGCAGATTGGGGTGAACTAGACTATTTACTGATTGACTTGCCTCCTGGTACGGGAGATATCCATATTACAATTTGCCAGAGTTTCCCAATTGCCGGAGCTGTAATAGTAACTACACCACAACAAGTTGCCCTTGCTGATACAACAAAAGGATTAAAAATGTTCAGCATGCCAGGAATTAATATTCCAGTTTTGGGTGTGGTAGAGAATATGGCTTATTTTACACCAGAAGAACTACCAGAAAACAAATATTATATTTTTGGTAAAGATGGCGGTAAGGGACTAGCACAACGTTTCGAGGTTCCTTTTTTAGGCGAAATCCCATTAGTGCAGGGTATTACTGAGGCTGGAGATAAAGGCGCACCGATTTCTTTGCAAAAAGATCATCCGCAAGCGACTTCATTTAAAGAAATGGCAGGAAAAATTGCACAGCAGATTTCTATACACAATGCGCAGCAAATGGCTAATTGCTAAATTTTTATTACTTTTATCTTTTTAAAATTAACAACATGGATTTAACAGCACGAGTAGAGCAAGCTTTAGAAAGTATCAGACCATATCTGATAGCCGATGGGGGAAATGTAGCTATTGAAGAAATTACACCAGATAACATTGTAAAAGTTAAGTTGTTGGGTAACTGTGGTTCTTGTAAAATGAGCTTTATGACTATGAAAGCCGGAATTGAGCAGGCTATCATGAAAGATGTGCCCGAAATTAAAGGTGTAGAGTCTGTTGATTTAGCAGAACAAGCGTAAGAGAGCGTTAAAGAGCGTAACACTTTTAACACATTTTAACCAAATAGAAACTCCATAGCATATACATTTGTTATATTATTGTATTACAGATGAGATATTCGTTAGCCGTCATATTATTATTTTTTGTAAGCTCGGTTTTTGCACAAGATAAAACCCAGCAAAACAAATTGATTCAGTTCTCTGGTATTGTTACCGATGCTGATAGCAATATGGTTGTGCCCTATGTTACCATCACCAATTTGAGCAACAAGGGACAAAAGTACGCTGCAAATTATCAAGGCTTTTTCTCTTTTGTGGTAAACCCAGGCGATACGGTGATGTTTTCTGCCGTAGGCTTTACCAGCAAAACATTGGTTTTACCTAGAATTGTAGCCGATAACAAATACACGGCAATGGTTCAAATCAAATCAGAAATTGTTTACCTTAAAACAGTAAGGGTAAATCCTTGGGCTACCGTAGAAGAATTTAATAAAGATTTTCTCGCTTTAAAAGTAGCTGATGACGATATGGCTATTGCAAAGAAAAACCTCTCTCGTCAAAGTATAAATGGCATGAAACTAACATTACCAAGAGATGGTGGTGAGATTGCCAACTCCAACTATCGTTACAATTTCGATAGGATGATGAACGTGAATATGCGCCAAACCAATCCATTACTGAACCCATTTGCTTGGGGCAAGTTAATGCAGGAGATCTTTAACGGCGATAAAGCCAGAAGTTCGGAACAGTAAAATTATGAAAACAAAGCGCTCACTTTACATTACACTTTCTTTCTTGGTATTTATTCTAAGTTTTTATGCTTGTAAAAAAGACGAACCAATTGAAAAAAAATTAATTGGTACTTGGGAACTAAATAAAATTACTTTTCTAGAAACTAAAGTGTCTTACCCTTTAGACTCTTTTAGAAATTTACGCAACGTAAGCCTTACACTAAATAGTGACTTTTCTTTTAAGTCGACAGAGATAATTGACGCATTTTCATTTGGTCCTCTACTAAGTTCCGAAATCATAGAATCGTATGCGCCTAGAAATAGCAAAGCAAGGTTTTTACTTTATAAGTATTCACAAGACAATAGCATAGCTGATCTTAATTTTTCTATAGATAGAGATACATTGATTTTTACAGAAAAGAAAGGGACAGCAAATTACAGTTACGAACGAAATTACAAAAGGAAATTTAACCTAGTAACCAAAAACGAGTTAGAAGTGGATAGAGAAGACATTCTGATTGTCAACATCCATAACCGTAGTTACCCTTCAGAAAAGCTTAGATTTTCATTTAAAAGAAAGTAATTATTCTATCTACCGTCTATTTTGATATTTTTTCAAAATATTTTCACAACTCCGTGCAACAAAACTAATTCGTTTGCGACTATCATATAGTTAGCAACCAAAAAGCTGTGCGATTTAATTAATATCTTTAATTCATACAGTTTAAGAAATTAGTAGAAATAAGTTTTAACACCTTGCATCTGAGTATCTCTATAAACGAACAAGAATTGGTACAGCAATGTGTAGCCGGCGAAGAAAAAGGCTATGCCATGCTATACAACAAGTACGCAAAACGTATTTACCATGCAGTTTTTAGAGTGATGGGCAATAGTGCCGAAAGCGAAGATATTGTTCAGGAAGCCTTTTGTACTGCTTTCGAGCAAATTGACAGGTTAAAAAATCAAAACAATTTTGAAGGCTGGGTAAAACGGATCGCTATTAATCAGGCGATATCTGCTTTGAGAAAAAAGAAGATGGTTTTTGCAGACGATGGCCAACTAGAAGCAGTTGCTGATGAAGATGTAGATATGGACGAGGAGTTTCTGTTTCAATGTCAAGTAGATGATGTGAAGCGAGCCATACAAGAACTACCAGATGGTTACAGAACGATTGTGTCATTGCATCTATTTGAAGATATGGGACAAGAAGAGATAGGCCAAATGCTCGGTATTAACCACGCAACAGTACGCAGTCAATACCACAGAGCAAAGAAAAAAATTTTTATAGCATTAAAAGATAAAGCATACTATGGAACGTGATTTTTTTAAGCGATATGTAGATGAGCACAGAGATGCCTTCGAAAATGAAGCTTTGCCTCCAAACATGCTAGGCAATATTTTAAATAAGTTAGAGGAGCGCAAATCAGCTGAAGAGAACCTAAAAATTGAAATTGCGCCAAAGAGCCGTAAACTCAACTACACTTGGTTGGCTGTAGCGTGCTCATTGTTAATGGTAGCTGGTGCTTACTTGTTTCTTTCGCAAGAGAAAAATGAGTTGACCGCAATGCCTCCTCAAATCGTATCAAATAACAATACCAGTGTTGAACCAGCTCCAGTATTAGCATTGGAAGAAGTAGTAGAACCGCCGCAGCAAAAAACCATAAAAGCACAAAGAAACTTTGTTGCTCACAAACCAAAAGCAGAAGCGCACCAAGAGATATACGCAGGCTTGTCAGATAGCTCATCAGTTGCTAACAGAATGGAGGCAATTATTAAGGCAAGTGCGCTAGCATCGCTAAATGAAAAGATGAAAGCTGAGCTTTGCAAAACTTTTAGCGACGACAATAATGATAACGTGAGATTAGCGGCTTTAGAAGTTTTATCGAAATTTTCGAATGATAAATATATCCACGAACAACTGATGGCTGGTTTAAGTAGACAAAAAGATCCAATTGTACAGTTGGAACTGGTGAAGATAATGGGGAACAACAGCAGCCCAGAAGCTACAGATAAATTGATTGCGATGGCCAACAATCCATTTACAGTAGACGCTGTGAAAGAGCAAGTGCACTTTGCTCTATTAACAAACAATAATTAAACACACACAGATGAAACCTTATGTTTTTGAATCGTATAGCTTCATCGTCTTTTAAAAAATAAACAAACAGATGAAAAAAATAACTTTGATAGCTTCGGTATTACTTTTAATAGTTGCCCAAGCGTTTGCCCAAAAAGAATTTAAAATTGCTAAAAGTAGCGGAAAATTAGTAATTAACAATATCCCTAACTTAAAAGTAGAAGGCTACGACGGAAAGGAAATTATTTTTTCGGCAGCAGCCAAGAAAAGTGATAAAACAGAAGACCCAAGAGCGGCTGGTTTAAGCGCTCTGAGCAGCTCTGGTTTTGACAACACTGGCATTGGTATCAGCGTAACAGAAAAGGAAAGTATTGCTATTGTTTCCCCTGTAGAAAAAGATGTGAAGTTAACGGTGAAACTTCCTCAGGGTGTAGCATTATCTATTAAAACCTCGGGCTTTGCACACAGAGACTCAACAGTAATTGTACTGAATAATCTTAAAAGCGAAATAGATGGCTCTACGCAGTACGAGAATTTTAACTTAAACAATGTTACAGGGCCTATTAGTTTAAAAAGCCTTTATGGAAATATAGAAGGCAAGTTAACACCTTCGTTTAAAGGTCCAATTTCTTTGGTTTCGGTATATGGTTTTATAGATGTTACAGTACCAGATCAAGCAAAAGCCGACTTGACAATTAGTTCGCAGTACGAAAACCTTTACGCTGCTAAAGATCTTAAATTGGTAATGGACGAAAATCCAGTGAGGGTAGAAGGACAAAACATTCAAGTTTATACCGTTGATGGGTTTAGTACAAGCACCTCTACTAGCACCACTACATCTGCTAAATCTAAAGGTAAAACTGTTACTTCAACAAGCGAAAGCCCTGCCGTAGCTGTAGCAATGGCAGTACCTACACCTCCCAATCCAGAAAAACCAGCAGCCCCTAAAAAATCGGCTACCATAGTAGGCGATGGTGTATTCAATTTTGCTGCAAGTCCTTCTGTTTTTTCTTACGCATTTGGCGGAACTACCGTTAATGGAAAACTAAACGGCGGTGGAGAAAAGATTGTTCTTAAATCTACGTACGGTAAAATCTATTTACGGAAATAAAATCAAACAAACTATAATTTAAAGCCAGCATCTATTGATAGCTGGCTTTTTAATTTTATTGCAGCTTTATGCGAACATTTGCAGTTTTATTTTTATTTTAGTAAAATAACCAACTAAAAACCAGCATATGAAAAGACATTTACTTGCTATTTTTATCATTTTATGGCAAATTTCCGCATTCTCTCAAAACCCTAAGAAAGAGATGAGAGCTGCTTGGATATCTACTGTATTTGGAATAGATTGGCCCAGTTCTGGCGATTCTCCAGCAACTCAGCGAACTAAACTTACTAATATTTTAAATGGTTTAAAAGCATCTGGTATAAATACTGTTTACTTTCAAGTCAGAACAGTTGGTGATGCGCTATACAATAGTTCACTTGTACCTTGGTCACATTGGCTAACTGGTGTTTATGGTCAAAACCCTGGTTGGGATCCTTTAGCTTTTGCAATTGAAGAAAGCCATAAACATGGAATTGAGCTCCATGCTTGGCTAAATCCTTACAGAGCGGCAACCGCAGCAGCAAACATTAACAGCTACAGCGCGATACATAAGGCGAAAACTAATCCAAACTGGCTTTTGAGTGAGGTGAGCGGAACATCAACACTTCGTTATCTGAATCCGGCATTGGCTGATGTTAGAAATCATATAGATGCCGTGGTTAGAGAACTGGTTACAAATTACGACTTGGATGGTATCCATTTTGATGATTACTTTTACTATGCAGGTATCGGCACCCAAGATAATGCGCAATTTGCCAGCGACCCACGAGGTTTTACTAACCAAAGCAATTGGAGAAGAGACAATGTTACGCTACTGATACAGCAATTGAGCACGTCTATTAAATCTTTAAAACCTTGGGTTAAGTTTGGTATTTCGCCATCGGGAATTTATAGGAATTTTACGGTTCCAGGATCCAATCCCGCAATTACCACTACAGGCTCGCAACATTACGTTACCCAACACGCCGACACCAGAAAATGGATAACAGAAGGCACCATAGATTACCTAGTCCCGCAAGTGTATTGGGCGTTTAGCCAACCTACCGCAAATGCCAAATTTAATTATATAGTTGATGAATGGAATAGGCAGAATTTCACTCGCCATCTATACATAGGTTTAGGCACATATAGAGTAGATCCTGCAGATGGGAGTGCGTGGTCATCTACAATAGCCGGAACCGAAATCAAAAATCAAATTGACTACTTGAGAACTAATACTCCCAATGTGTTGGGTGCTGCTCATTTCACTAGCCATGATTTACTTTCTACCAAAACAGTAGTGAAAGATGCCATGGATTTGGTACGCATACAATATAACACACCTGCAATTATCCCAAGCATGAGCTGGATAGACAATGTTGCACCAGTAGAACCCAC
Organism: Pedobacter sp. T50_32; assembly: GCF_057652195.1. NCBI lineage: Bacteria > Pseudomonadati > Bacteroidota > Sphingobacteriia > Sphingobacteriales > Sphingobacteriaceae > Pedobacter > Pedobacter sp. T50_32. The sequence continues at coordinate 143,137 of NZ_JBYFBY010000001.1, forward strand.
TAACTTAACGCCAAGTTTGGTAGCTGGCAAAACCAAACTAACTTGGACTGCACCTGCAGCTACCTCCGACGAATTGCAGAAAGTTGTAAGGTATGCGGTTTATCGTTCAACTTCTGCGACAATAGATTATAGCAACTCGGCCAATTTAATTGCTGTAATTTCTAGTAACGATGCAACTTACACCGACAATGCCGTTACGCCTGGGCAAGGAACTTCGTATTATTATGCTGTCACCTCCCTAGACAGAATTAGCAACGAAAGTGCAGCAAGCAATGTGGTTCCAGATGCGGTTACACTTCCTGTTAAGCTAATTAATTTCATTGCGAAGAAAGGTAACAACAGAATCAAGATTGAATGGTCTACTGCAACTGAAATGAATAGCGACTATTTTCTAATTGAAAAAGCTGGAGCTGATGGCGTATTTACTTATTTAGATAAACAAAGCTCGAGCTCTGAAAATACCACTACAGTTAAAAATTACGTAACTTTTGACATCAATCCTTTTAACGGAACAAATTACTATCGACTAACTCAATTCGATAAAAATGGTGAAGTAGCTAAGCCCTGGTTAACCTCCGTAGATTTCAATGAATTGATTATAGCTAACGCTACTGCGTTTCCCAACCCAACACAAAAAGATATTAATTTCAATCTGAATAATTTCCAAGGCAAGTCGATAAAAACAAAGTTGATTAATCTATATGGCCAGATAGTTCACGAAGAAGAGTTCAGTACACAAAACGGAAGCAGTAAGTATCAGCTTAATTTGAAGAATGATTTACCAAAAGGCCAATACATTCTAACCTTGTTCGACAATACATTTAAGAAGAACATAAAGCTGATTGTATTATAGACTTATGCAGTTTTTAAACGGCGAAGCCCTCAACTATTCCTTTGAGGACAACAAATTATAAAACTTCGTAAGTCTTTTAAACAGAAAGCCCCGAATTAATCGGGGCTTTCTGTTTATCTCTTCTTATTCTGTCTAGGGAATTTCATTTTGTAATCGCCTCTAATTTCTCCTTTAGAGATCTTATCTAGCTTGCCTTTTATTAACTGTTTACGCAATAAGTTAATTTTTTCGGTGAATAACTTACCTTCTATATGATCGTATTCATGCTGAATTACACGAGCTGCAAAACCAGTAACTTGTTCTTCGTGCTTTTGCCAGTTTTCATCATAATAACTGATCAAAACATTCGGCTTGCGGAACACCTCTTCTCTAATTTCTGGAATACTTAAACAACCTTCCGTAAAACCCCAAGGTTCGCCAGTTTCTTCTAAAATTTGAGCATTGATGAATACTTTTTTATAGCGAGGTTCGTCGTCATTATCTCCAGTATCTACTATGAATAAACGGATAGGTAAACCAATTTGCGGAGCCGCTAAGCCAACACCACTTGCATTGTACATGGTTTCCCACATATTTTCTATCAGCTCGTTAAGCTCTGGATAATTTTCGTCTATTGGCGTACAAACTTTCTTTAAAACTGGGTCGCCATAGGCTACAATTGATAGTTTCATCGGGTATTTTTAATCTTTTCTAATGGTCGATGAGCTATGATGGCTTTAGAAATTATTTTAAAATAGGTAAACCATCATGGTTCATGCTGCAAATTTAAGAAAATTGTTTGATTGCTTGATTGTTTAATTGTTGTAAACGAGTTTCAGAAAGGTTTTGCCAATGCTTAATCTATTGGGTTAAATAGTAGACTCGTCCATTTGCTTTCATCAAAAACTTCGTTGATGATGTTGCTCATATCCGAAACACTTACTTGGTGAATTTTCTGAAAAACGGTTTCCAAGCTATCTATTTGGTTATAATCTAGCAAGCTTTTTGCCATAGCGATGATTAAACCAATTCTGTTTTCTTCTCCTAGTGCAATTTGACCAATGAACTTACTCTGCGCCTTGTGCAATTGTACCTCTGTTAAAGGTTTTTGCTTCAGTTTATTCATTTCCTTGCGGATGAGTCGCAGTGCTTTCTGCGATTTTTCTTTATCTGTACCAAAGTAAATGGCAAAAATTCCCGTATCAGAAAGTGGGCTATAGGCAGATTCGATAGTATAAGCAATACCGTACTTTTCTCGTAATTGCAGATTTAAAATTGAACTCATTCCGTTGCCACCAAAAAGGTTATTCAAAAGCAATAAACCCGTTTTATAAGGATGATGTAAAGAATAAGTTTGCGTACCCATCATACAGTGACTTTGCGCAATTTGTTTATCTACAATTTGATGGGCTGAAGGATTAACAACTGGCACAATTCTACTGTTTGCGCTCGTGTTTTCAGGTACATCGCCATAGTACTTCTCTCCTATTTTAGCAAGCTTGTTAAAAGAGTAATTTCCAATAACTGCAATTACTATCTGATCTGTGCGGTATTTCTTTTTGATAAAAGATTGGATGTCTTTCTTGGATAATTTAGAAACAGTTTCTGGAGTTCCTAAAATATTTCTACCAAATTGATGGCCTCTAAAAAGGATGTCTTCAAAGTCGTCGTTAATAGCTTCTTCTGGCTGATCTAAATAAGATGAAATTTCATCTAGCACCACTCCTTTTTCCTTCTCCATTTCATCTTCGGGAAAGGTTGAGTGAAAAACGATATCATTAAAAAGCTCTAAAGTTCTATCTAAATAAGGATGAAGAAATGACGCATGAACGCAAGTATATTCTTTGGTAGTGTAAGCGTTTAAATCGGCACCAACACTTTCCAATCTGTTCAAAATTTGCGATGTATTACGCTTCTCGGTGCGTTTAAAAATTAAATGCTCGATGAAATGCGCCAAACCCATTTGCGCATCTTCTTCATCGCGGGAACCGGCATTAATTAAAATACAAGCATGCGAAATTGCCGAGGCAGCTGGAACATGCAAAATACGGATGCCGTTTTTAAGTGTATGAACGTTGTACTCCATTAAGCGGCAAAGATAAGTATTGTTTTGTTGTTAAAACGTTGAAATGTTGTGAATAGAATTTAACCACAAAAACACTAAGAACACCAAGCTTTTTTTATGGTGTAAATTAGTGTTACTGCAGTTTTAGAAGCTTGCCTTTGCGCAACTTCGCGAATACTTTGAAAAACTTTGCGTTAAAATTAGCCGCAAAGAAAAGGAAAGTTTCGCGAAGGGTGCAAAGGTTTTTCCCGCAATTTTTTTGGTTAATTAAACCCGATTGAAGCGAACACGTATCCCGATTTTATCGGGAGAAGTAAAGCGGAAAGCGGGACTATCGTACCCGAAGAACTACTGCAATTGCTTTTCAAATATTATAAAACAGCAACTAACTGCCTGCCACTTTGACCTATATTTTACTTTGGAACAAGCATTGATAAACAAGCGTATAAGCAAAAATTTAGATTAAGATATGACAACAGAAAAAGGAAATATTTCCATACACACAGAAAACATTTTCCCAATCATCAAGAAATTCCTGTATTCGGACAATGAGATCTTTTTAAGGGAACTAGTTTCTAATGCGGTTGACGCGGTGCAAAAGATTAAACGCTTAGGCGCTCTTGGTCAATTTAACGGCGAGGTTGGCGAACCTTTGGTAGAGGTAAAATTAGACGAGAAGGCAAAAACCATCACAATTAGTGATAATGGTTTGGGTATGACTGCCGAAGAAATTAAGAAATATATTAACCAAGTGGCTTTTTCGGGCGCTAGCGAGTTTGTTGAAAAGTTCAAAGATGCGAAAGATGCTAACGAGATTATCGGTAAGTTCGGTTTAGGTTTCTACTCGGCATTTATGGTTGCAGATTTAGTTGAAATTAACACTTTATCTTACCAAGAAGGCGCTGAAGCTGCAAAATGGACTTGCGATGGTAGTACTTCTTTCGAAATTTCGGAAGGTTCTAGAACTACTCGTGGCACCGATATTATTTTGCATGTTAACGCAGAAAGCGAAGAGTTTTTAAGCGAGCACAAACTGCAAGAAATTTTAGATAAATACGCTAAGTTTTTACCTGTGCCTATCAAATTTGGCACTAAAACAGACAGCGTAGAAGATGGTGTTGACGAGGAAGGCAAGCCGAAATATACATCGGTTGAGGTTGATAATATTGTAAATACTACTAACCCAATTTGGACCAAAGCACCTGCAGATTTGTCAGATGCTGATTACTTGGATTTTTACAAGCAATTATATCCGTTCTCTGATGATCCTTTGTTCTGGATCCACTTAAATGTTGATTATCCTTTTAACCTAACGGGAGTTTTATATTTCCCTAAGGTGAAGGAAGATTTCGACATGCAACGTAACAAAATCAAGTTATTCTCTCGTCAGGTTTTTATTACGGATGAGGTGAAGGATATTGTTCCTGAGTTTTTGATGTTGTTACACGGTGTAATTGATAGTCCAGATATTCCTTTGAACGTTTCTAGAAGTTTCTTGCAAGCGGATGGAAATGTGAAAAAAATTAACAACTATATCACTAAAAAAGTAGCTGATAAACTAAGCGAACTGTTTAAAGCAGACCGTAAAGGTTTTGAAGAAAAATGGGGCGATATTGGCTTGTTCGTGAAATACGGTATGATTAGCGAGGAGAAATTTTACGATAAAGCGAAAGATTTCGCCTTGTTAACCAACACTAAAAAAGAGGCTTTCACTTTTGAGGAGTACAAAGAAAAGGTAAGTGCTGTACAAACTGATAAAAACGGTAACGTAGTTTACTTATATGCTACAGATTTAGATAAACAAGATGGTTTTATCCAAGCGGCAGAGAAAAAAGGTTACGATGTATTGGTAATGAACTCTGCAATTGACAGTCACTTTGTAAGTAGTTTAGAGCAGAAGTTGGAGAAGACTTTATTGAAACGTGTAGACGCTTCGGTTGCTAACCAATTGATCGAGAAAGATGAGAAATTGGAGTCGGTATTGAGCGAAGAACAATCAACTACAGTTAAAGGTATTTTTGAGAAAGCGATTACTAAACCAGGTTATACCGTAGAAGTTGTTGGTTTAAATCCGGATGATGCGCCTGTTACCATAACAATGGACGAGTTTATGCGTAGAATGAAAGACATGGCTAAAATGGGCGGTGGAATGAGTTTCTATGGAAGCATGCCTGATAGTTACAAAGTAGCAATTAACGGAAACCATAAATTGGTAAGCAAAATTTTAGCATCGGCTGATGAAGCAGAGCAAAGCAAATTTGCCAAACAAGCAGTTGATTTAGCATTGTTATCTCAAGGCATGTTGACTGGTGCAGAATTAACTGCATTTGTAAGCCGCAGCGTTGAGTTGATATAACTAATAAAACAACATTAACATATAGCGTCATTTCGACTGAAGCGTAGCGAAATGGAGAAATCTCTCTAAAGACCTCTCCACTACAGTCGAGGTGACGCTTTTTTGATTTGTTTATTTAACCACCTTAGACACCTAAGTTCATCTAAGTATAAGTCTTTCTAAGTTTTCTTAGGTGCCTAAGGTGGTTCAAAATTTCAAAATATGAGAAGAAAATTTCCATTTGTACCAATTTTAATATTTGCATTGGTATTTCTATCAATTAATGGATATGCCCTGAGTGCATTAGCTCCAGTTATTGCTGCGCCATTTTTACCTTGGCTATGGCTTTTTCCAATTTTATTGTTAGTGGTATTTTCTTTTAGTTTAAGCAGACTTAGCGTAGACGGACAAACAAGTTTATTTAAAATTAGTGCACACACACTGCTGGTATACTTTGCTTCGCTACTCGTATTCGTGTTGACAGAGGTACTCACTGATGTCTATAGATTAGGAGCAGCTGGAATTAATTATCTCTCTGAAGGAAATTTCACATATCCCGAAAGACCTATAAACAGTGTTTATTTAGGAATTCTATTATCATTACTAATTATCATAGCTTTTGTCTATGGAATTTTGAAAGGCAAATACGCTTATCGTATCATTAAGCATACTTTGTATTTTGATGATTTACCAGATGCTTTCGATGGTTTTAAATTAGTGCAGATTTCAGACGTACACGCAGGCAGTTTGACCAATCCAAATGCGGTACAAAAAGGTATCGATATGATTAATCGTCAACAGGCAGATTTATTTGTTTTTACTGGAGATTTAGTAAATAATAAGGCAGAGGAAGTAAAACCTTACATCAATCATTTCTCGCAAATTAAAGCCCCATTTGGACAATTCTCTGTATTGGGCAACCACGATTATGGCGATTACATAAAATGGGAAAGCGACGCTGCGAAACGAGAAAACCTCCAACAACTAAAAAAGTACCATTCTGAAATTGGTTTTGAATTATTGTTGGATGAACATGCGACTTTGGAGAAAGGCGGCCAAAAAATCATTTTAGCTGGAATAGAAAACTGGGGCTTGGGCTTTGGCGAACGTGGTGATTTGGAAAAGGCTTTGCAAGGCACTACCAAAGACGAATTTAAAATCTTGTTGTCTCACGATCCAAGTCATTGGGAAACGCAGGTGAAAAACCATCCATCGAAAATACACCTTAGCTTAGCTGGGCATACCCACGGAATGCAATTCGGTATAGAAGCTTTTGGTTTAAAATGGAGCCCTGTCCAATTTAGGTACAAACATTGGGCTGGCGTTAAAGAAGAAAATGGAAGATTCTTGAACGTAAATAGAGGTTTTGGTTTCATTGGTTTTTCTGGCAGGGTTGGAATTTGGCCAGAAATCACGGTAATTGAGCTTAAAAAACAAGAACTAAGTCGCTAAAAATCAATCTCAAACAAAAAACATTTAAAAACTTGTAGCGTTCTTAATAGGATTAACGTATTAGATGTGTGAGTTAATGGCAATGTGCCGTATTGTTTAAATATTTTTATATATCATCATGAGATTTTTTTTAAAACACAAAGCTATCGCTGCTGCGTTAACGTTCTCAGTGTTTTCTTTAGGCTTGGTTTCTTGTTCTAAAATGGACAACAATTATGAGCCAATTCAAGTATCTGGATTAAACATTATCCAAGCTTCTCCCACTACCGAGCTGTTAGATGTTTTCGTAGGAAACGACAGAGCAAATGGCTCAACAGATTTCGAATTTGGAAATAAAATTGGTTATCTAAGTGCTTTCTCTGGCAACAGAACATTTAACGTAACTAAGAAAAACAATCTGACTTCATTAAAAAGTTTACAATACACCTTGAAGCCAAACTTAGGTTATTCACTTTTTGTAGTTAACAAACTAGAGAATATAGAGCTTTTAATGCTCGACGATAATTTAGAAAAACCAGCAACAGGAAAAGCAAAAATTCGTTTCGTGAATTTGAGCCCAGATGGCGGTTCTTTGAGCTTAAATGTAAATGGTGCTGCAACAGATCTAGCTACCAACAAAGCGTTTAAAGAATTTAGCACTTTTGAACCTGTTGACGCGACAGAAAGTACAACACTTAATATCAAAAATGCTACTAGCGGAGTTGTAGAAACTACGCTTACCAATGTTAAACTTGAAGACGGTAAAATTTATACAGTTTATGCAAAGGGTTTAAAAGCAAACACTGACGATACTAGATTTTCTGCTAAGTTATTCGTTCACAGTAGCGGAAATTAATACTCCCAAACACACAATACTCTGTCGCCATTGCGATTTTAGGAGGGACTTAAAATGTCTAAGCAACAAAAGTTTCTTCTATCGCAGTGGCGGCTTTTTTTTATTTTAAAATACTGTATATCAAATGAATAAAACAACATAAAACACCTTGGTTGTAAGAATATAAAATAGAAAAACTTAATAGATAACTTAGACTTAACATCAAAATCTAAAAAACATGAAAAAAAAATTAATCTTAGGTCTAACTGCGATTGGGCTTACCTCAGTGTTATCTTCCTTTACAGAAAGTAAATCAAAAACCGAAGTAGAAACTAAATTAAATCTCGCCGTTGCAAATACGGTAGAAACATTTTACGAAATTCCAATATCCATTTTTAGCCCTGTTACGTTTTACGAAACATTTTGTGCTTGGCCGAATACTAATTGTTTAAAAACAGTTGTTATAGTTCCTTCAAATCCTACAGAGAATAAAAATGCTTCGAATAAGTCAGATGATTATATTTATGAAGTTAGAAAAGAAAGAGAGATTTCCTCAAAAGCTCTAGCAGAAACATTTCAAGCACTTGATAAATTTCCAGAGCTTAAATCTAGATTACTGGCTCATTCAACTATTAAGACAAAAATTGTTACTGATTATAAAACAAGAATAATGTTTTTAAAAAGCTATAAAATAGAGAATGGTGAAGAACAAGTTGTTTTTGCCTCTCCAGTAGCTGAAAGTTATCTAGAAATTTACGACAGCTTATGATTAATAGGAACCTTCTCATATTAATTTCTTTCCTGTTTGGGTGTAAAAACCCCAAACAGGAAACTTCTTTTAAGGTCGTAAAAAACATTAAACTCAATGTTACGTACCAAGACATAAATAATAAAATTGGATTTGGAACATACAACAATGGTGTGAGTTCTGGTTTTTATTTCTTGAATCAAAGTAATGAAGTGCTTTTCTTTGAAAATGGTATCGAGAAAATGAAAAAACAAATTTTATCCGAGCCAATGCCATTAGATGGGATAACTTATGATTCCGCAAAAGATGACTTATATTGGACCATTTCAAACAAAGTCTTTTGTTTAAACTCTTCTAATCTTTTAACTCAGATTTTATTTAATGCACCCAATGGCTATGTTTTAGAATCATTAAGCTCTGATATACAACCAAAGGCAATTAATGGATTTATTAATTTGAATATAGTAGATCCAATCCCAGTAGCGAATACAAAAACAGGCTACTCATTATACTGCAAAAACCCATCATTTATAAATGGCACGATTTCAAACGGGAAAATGGAAAATGTACGTTTACTAGGTGAGTTTCCTGAGAACTATAGGTTAGGAAAAAACTACAATAACTACTTTTGTAACATTGAAACAGACGGAGAGAACATTTTAGCTAGTTATGCAGCAAATGACAGCGTATTTGTTTATGGAAAAAAAAATGTTGAACCTAAAAAATATTACCTGGGTTCCGAAAACATTAAACATGAAATAGAACAAATATCTTTTGATGATTTGCTTATTAACTCTAAGATAAGCAAATACATTAGAAATGAGGCGAAATACATTAAAGCAATGTATGACCCTTACAACAAGCAATATTTGAGAATATATCAGTTAAAAAATACTGAAACAAAAATGACTGTTGCTAAATGGGGTATATCTTTTTATCGTGAAGACTTTACTTTCATCAGAGATATTGTCTTCGATAGTAGTCAATACATTTATTTGCTAGTATCGCCATCAGAAAAAGGATTAATTGTAACCAAAGCTCTTAAAGATTACAGGAATGATAAAATCGAAATGGATATACTTAGTTTTAATTAACATAATCTTATTAAGTTCATTCTACGCTTATCGAAATAATAAACTTAAAATAGATACCCCTCCTATAAAACGGAAATATCTAAATTGGGTAAATAAAAATTTTAATGAAACTGCCGACCATATCTTTTTAATTCCACGTAAAGGTTGTTCTGGATGTATGGCAAAAAGCCTTTCTTTCTTATTAGAAAAACTTCCAGCTAAAAAATCCAATTCTTCCATTCTAATTATTAGCTCTAACATTGACACTTATAATTTGTTAAAGAAATATCATGCTCCAAATTTAGAAATCATATTTGACAAAGAATTTTTATTAGACAACCAATTTGATATAGACATTTCTAATATGACATACATTAATTTAGTTGCGAAAGATGATAAAATCATTTTTGACGGCCCAAGTTTCAATCTCGATTCTATAAGATTAAACTAAGCTATAGTGAATAGAGTAACTAAAAAATTATGGAATCTTGCCCAAGATTACATCTTATAACGAAGCTTTGTTAAAATTTCCTAAAAACTAAAAAGCTTGACAACTAAACATTAAGTTTGTTTTTAGAAATACAAAACTCTTGAAGAATTTATCTTTCTTACCGCTCTTTCTACTACTTCTTTTTGGAGGATTGACTTCATTTGCGCAAAACAAAAAAATTAACGGCAAGGTTACAGATACCGCTGGTGTTGCCATTTCTGATGTCACCATTTTAGTAATTGATCAAAAAGACACTTTACGCACTAAAACAGACGCTGATGGCTTGTTTAATTTCAGCAAAATAAAAAGTGAAAATTTCAAGCTTGATGTAAGTATAATGGGCTATTACACTTTCCAGCAGAGCTATAGTTTTGGCAAAAAGAAGAATTTAGACGTTGGGGTTATTAGCCTAAAACTAGCGAGCAACATGCTAAAGGAAGTGGTTATTAAATCGAAGCCAAACCCTATACGCATTATGCAAGACACTGTAGAATACAACGCCGCAGCTTACCAAGTTTTTGATGGAGATAATGTAGCTGATTTAATTAAGCAGTTTTCAGGAATTGAAGTTGACGATGAGTACAACGTGAAGTCGATGGGGCAAAACGTAGTTAAATTGCGGGTAAACGGAAAAGATTTTTTCACTAACGATGTAAAGGAGTTTATTGCTACTTTACCTGCCGGAATTGTTTCAAAAATTCAAATTATAGATGATTATGGTGACCAAGCCAATTTTACAGGATTGAAGATTGGGGAACCGCAAAAACTGATCAACATTGTAACGAAACCCGGCATGGACAGAGGAAAATTCGGCAGCCTTGCTATTAACGCTGGGTCGAACGATCAGATTGGCTCTAAAAACAGAATGAACCTTTGGAAAAGCGATAAACAGACTGGTTTAGGTTTAAATTATACAACACAAAATAACGGAGCTGGAGATAGTAAGAATGCTAACTTTTCAATTAATCACAGAGATAAAATTGGAAAAACGGGTAGTATTGGTTTCAATTACAACACCAACCAAAACAGCAATGCTTTTACCAGAGAACAAGCTGTAGAAACTTTGAGTGATCTGGGTACCTATTTCAATAATTCACAAAATAACGGCAACTCAAAAAATGGCAGACATGGTTTTAGCACCGACATTAACCATCGTAATAAAATTTGGTTCTTAAACGGATCTTTAAATGCTGGCTTTGGCAGAAACAATAACAACAATTTTTCAATCAATAACCAAAGTGGTGTAACCAAACAAGATTTTAGAAACGTAAGTGACAACAATGGTAATTCGGCAAACATAGATGCTAACTTTAGTTTATCAAAGAAATTAAAGAACGTCCGCAATAATTTCTCCACCAATTTTGGCTTTTCAATTAATAACCAAAATTCTGCTCAGCTCGTAAACACCAACACACTTTACTACAACCAGCAAGATCAAACCTTATTAAAAGACTCTGTGCTGAACCGTAATATCGACAACGATAACCGATCGCAGAATTTTTCGTTTAGCACTGCTTACTCTGCAGCTATAAGTAAGGTTACCGATACCGTTAACCGAAGACACGTCAACTTCAATTATTCCCTTTCGTTAAACAACTCTTTCAATCGCTCTGCCACAAGTGTGCTAAGCAACCTAACCAACGAGTACCGCTTTGTAGATTCGCTAAGTTCTGAGCTCAAATCTTTGTTCATTACGCAATCAATGGGTGTAAGCTACAGTCAAAACAGTAAAAAGACCAGACTAACCGTAGGTTTTAATGCTCGGCCTAACATCTTACAAAACAACTACATCAACCTAGGGCGAAAGATAAATAACAACACTTTAAATTATTCGCCCACTATCAATTACAACAAGACGTTGAAGAAAGGCAAAACATTAACGTTAGGATATTCTGGCAGTAACAATAGTCCAACACCAGCTCAGTTACAACCTATCCGAAATACGCAAAATCTACAAAACATTATTATTGGAAATCCAGATCTGAAGCCTTCTTTTCAGCATAGGTTAAATGCCAACTACAATTATATCCAAGAAAAATCGGGGGCTTCTATGTTCGCTTCAGCAAATTTTTCTACTACACAAAACGAAATAGTAAATAACATGGTTTTATTGGCCGATACCCTGGGTGCTTTTAGGCAGGAAACCCGCTACGAAAACACCAATGGCACCTACAACCTTAGCGGAAATTACAATATCAGCATTCCTATTAAAAAGAAGGTTTTCACTTTGGGCTACAACGGGACTATTGGCGTATCAAACAGAGCGTTATTTATCAATAATGTACGCTATTTTAATAGTGGACTAAACTTTTCGCAACAAATTTCTGGCAATTTAAATTTTAAGAAAGCCCATCTTAGCGCTAGGGCTGGTTATAATCAAGTAAATAACAATAACGTACAAAACTTGCAAAGCAACTACATCAGCCTTGGAAACTATGATATAGGCAGCCTAAACCCAGGCTATGTTTTGCCATCATTTAATCCCGGGCAATTTACAACTACGCAGTTTTTTGTTACAAGAACCTTTAACTCTAGTTTAAATGGTAGAGCAACAATCAAAAACTTTAACATCAGTGGCAATGCCGAATATTCTTACAGCTCAAACTCAAATAGTAGTTTGCAAGGTGGAAATCGGGATTTACAGAACTTATCATTTTCGTTAAACGGAAGTGCTTTCATCAAAAAAACGTATAGGATAAGTTTTAACGGCTCGAAAAGAATTAGTACTGGATTTGCCGTTGCCAATCAAAACCCACTGCTATTGGGTGTAAGTTTCAGCAGGAATTTCCTAAAAAACAAATCGCTAAGCTTAACCGCTAGTGCAAGCGACTTGCTAAATCAAGGCAATATGGTCTTCAGGCAGGTATCGGGTAATTCAGTTATTGATTCTAGAAACAATGTAATTACCAGAGTTTTCTCTTTCGGTTTAAGCTACAATGTCTCTAAATTTGGTGCAAGGGGTACTACTTTCCGTGTAGATCCAGATTTTTGATGTATACCACATGGTTTTTCAAAACAAAACATGGAATGAAAAATTTGAAACTTCATCACCAATAAAAGCAAAAATAAACGGATGAAAAAAATTTCGATCTTACTCATTTTAAGCCTAAGCTATTTTTTATGTTTCGGCAACACAGATACTGTATTGGTTAAAAAACATCTTAAAAACATCTCCAAAACTGCTGGCTATCGTAATCCAGAAAACCTTGTCCAACTTAATGCTATTGCGGCATACATTAAAAAAGATTTTTCTACATACAGCAGCAATGTATCTTATCAGGAGTACAAAGTAGATGGAAAAACTTATAAGAATGTAATTTGTTCATTTGGCATCGAAAATAAACAGCGCATCATTGTTGGTGCCCATTACGATGTTTGTGGAGACCAAGAAGGTGCCGATGATAATGCAAGCGGCGTGGTTGGTTTACTAGAATTGGCCTGTCAACTGAAAGGTAAAAAACTAAATAAGAGAATTGATTTGGTGGCTTACACTTTGGAAGAACCGCCCTATTTTAGAACAGAACAAATGGGAAGTTATGTTCATGCCAAGTCGTTAAAAGACAATAAAATTGATGTTTTGGGAATGATTTCTATAGAGATGATTGGCTATTTTAGCGATAAAGAAAATAGCCAAAATTATCCAGTAGCAGAGATGTCTAAATTGTACGGCAATAAAGGAGATTATATCACACTAGTTTCTACCTCTAACAAAGGAAAATTTGTAGAAGACTTCAGTCAGCGTTTCAAACAGTCTAAATCTGTAAAAACCGAAGAGTTTAATGCGCCAAGGGCATTACCAGGCATCGATTTTTCAGATCATTAAAATTACTGGAATTTTGGTTACAGCGCAATGATGATTACCGATACATCGTTCTATAGAAATAAGAATTACCACAAGAAAACGGACAAGATGGAAACGCTAGACATCCGCCGTATGGCAAAAGTTATTGATGGTATTTATTTAGCTTTGCTAGATTTGACGAAATAAGGATGAACAAAAAGAACTTAACAAAATACATTTCCAACGGGATTTTCATCCTCATTTTAGGATTGATTTTATTCGTGCCATCTGCAAAGGCATTGGTGATACAAGGTTTAATAAAAATTGGTTTGTTTAATCCTGATGTTACAACCGAACAAGTGGCTGCAAACCCAAGTTTAGATTTACGCTTTAAAGACAGACAAGGAAAAATTGTTACGTTGAACGATTTGAAGGGAAAAGTTGTCTTCCTCAATTTTTGGGCTACTTGGTGTCCGCCATGTTTAGCAGAAATGCCATCTATCAACAAGCTTTATGAGCAACATAAGAATAACAAGGATGTGATTTTCATTATGGTTGATGCTGATAGTAATTTAGAAAAATCACAGGGTTACATGAATGCTAGAAAGTATAGCATGCCGGTTTATCAGATGGCGAGCAGTGTTCCAGAGCAGATCTTTGCTGGGTCTTTGCCAACCACAGTGGTTTTCGATAAGCAAGGTCGTGTATCGTTTAAGCACGAAGGAGCAGCGAATTATAATAGTAAGAAGTTTGTGGAATTTATGGAGAAGTTGCGGAAGAGCACGAAGTAGAATTGAAACATTAATAGTAGTACTAATCGACTATCATATCAACTAGCTAGAAACTCCTCGTAAGTTTTCCTATCCATCATCTCCGCACCCAAACTTAACAAATGCTCATTAGGCAGCTGGCAATCTATTAACTCAAAATCTGTTTGCTGACAAAGAAAAATCAGTGCTACTTTAGAGGCATTACTTAGTAAACTAAACATACTTTCGCCGCAAAACACTTTGCCAATGGCGATACCGTACAATCCGCCAACCAGCTCGTTAGCTTTCCAAACTTCCAAGCTGTGCGCATAACCTAATTGATGTAAATTGATGTAAGCATCTTGCATTTCTTTGGTAATCCACGTTCCTGGCTGATCTTTACGTGGTGTTTTTGCACAGTTGGCAATCACCTTTTCGAATGCCTGATTTGCAGTTACTTTAAAACCTGCATTTTTCAGCACCTGCTTCATACTTTTGGTAATCTTAATCTTATCAGGATAAATTACACAACGTTCGTGCGGCGAATACCAACAGATGGGGTCGCCTTCGCTAAACCAAGGGAAAATACCGTACTCGTAGGCAAGAATTAATCGCTCTGCGCTGAGGTCACCGCCAATAGCAAGCAAACCATCTTCGTCGGCTAATTCCGGGTTAGGGAATACAATTTCATCATCAGGCAACCTAAAAACCATGCTCAAAAATACAGAACAGATATTTAGGTTGCCATAAAAATTAATCTTTACGCTTTAGCACATAATATTTTAAAATGGTATCATCGCGAAGCGTTACACCATAGGCCGTAAATAATTCATAACCATAAGCCTTCATTTTATTTACGAAATCGAGCGCCGAGTTAAACTCCATGTTTTTCCCATTTTCATCTTTCACGAGCGATGCCTGTCGCTCGTTGATTACTCGCTGGCCATATTCAAGTTGAACGAGCACTTTGCTTCCAAAATCTTGTTTGAAAGCACGAAGTTCCAAAACTGGTTCTTTTAACTCCGATAATTTAACTCCATTAATGGTTTGAGCTGAAACTTTGCCATAAGCAAAGCAGGCGAGCATTGCCGCCAATAAGATGGTTCTTTTCATTTGTGTAAGGTTTAAATTGTGTGTATAAAACCTTAAACACTAACAATGCCAAAAGAAATCTAGCTAAGTAACAAAATCGATGAATACTAAATTTAGGGTAATTTAGTAAACACCATTAATAATGTTTCGTTCTGATACAGATACAATCTTTTACCAGAGATGTTTCCAGCAGTTACCTTTTCTAAATCTGCGTAATATTTATTCTCAGCATCGCCTACGGCTTCACAATACATTTTGGTGCCAAAAATTTTGCTAAATTGTATTGCATTGCCATTAATTACAGCGCTACCGCCATAGCTATTGCAGAAAGATTTACCGCCAATTTTATTTCCGCTACTTATATTCAAAGTAGCTTTAGCTTCGTTAGGCAATGTTTTGCCAGGCCAACGTACAAGCTCCCATTTGCTGTCACTTTGCTTAATAGTGCTTAAATCTTTGGTACAAGCTTGCATAGTAAAAACTACAAATAGTGCTAGAATGATTTTTTTCATAATTAAGTAATTAGGCCTATTTTTTTGGAGTGAGCAATTGCATCTTCGCTATGTACAAAAATACAGGTACTAATGTTTTTCTCCTCTAATTTATTCAATATTTCTTGTGTTGCGAGTAATTTAGACTTTCTCACGTTTCTAATATAAACAGCAATAACATTTTTACCATATTTTTCAGCTATTTTATAATAGATTTCGGGATCCATTTGTGAATTATCGCCCAAGAAAACAAATTTCTGATTAGGGAAAGCGTCAATAATCCGCATAATTCGTAGTAGTTTTCCTTCATGCCCGGTCTTTCCTGTCTTCATCAAATCTTTCCATCTTTTTAACTGATTTAACAAAAACGTACCTTCTGGAAATCCGTTGAAACGAAAAGTCTCTACCAAATAATCGTACAAATTCCACTCGCTGCTCGATACGTAGAAAAAAGGATTTGGCTGTTCTGATTTTGTATGTGCCTTAGCCAACAATTCGTAATGATACCTTGTAGATTGAAAAGTTTTCCTAGTCCGTGGATTTTTCAACAAAAGCTCCTTCAATCTTTTAGCTATGGTTTTAGAATGCGACACCATAATTGTATCATCAATATCAGAAATAAAGGCATACTGCGTAATGTGCGGAACGTAAATAGAACCTTGAGAATTTGCAAGTTCCTTTCCATTTTCATCAAAAGCAATCACATCCACACTGTGCCAACCAGCGTCTACATTATCAACAGCATCCCATTCAAACTTAAAGAAACCATCATAGGCAGCGTTAGTATAAACGGTTTTTCCATTAAAAGTTAGCTGCACTTTTGCAAAGGCATAAGGCTTTAGTACAAACAACTTAAAAACGTGCATCAGATTAACAAAAAGGCCATTCTTAAAGCGCTGCTTTGTTTTTGCTCTATACTTAAAAACATGTCCATAGACTACTAAATTATGGGTGTGCCCATAGCCATGATATACTTTTACTTCGGCAGTTTTTTTTGACATATAATTTTAAAACAGATTAATACAATTGTTGTTTTATATCATATTTTTGATATGACCTATAAAAACAAACAACGGTTACTCTTCGTAGTAAATCAAGGCTCAGGCAACAAAGACCAAAGCCTAAGTGAAGAAATTATCAATTATTTCAGTGAGAGCGATTTAGCTATTGAAATCTACGAACTTCCTCGCAAATGCAACTCAAAACAAATTAAGGATGCCATTGAAAAAGCAAAGGCAGATAGAGTGATTGCTGTGGGTGGAGATGGTACCCTCAAATTAGTAGCAGAGTGCTTGCTCAACACTGAAACACCCATCGGAATTATACCTACAGGCTCTGCCAACGGAATGGCAAAAGAGCTCGGCATTCCTTTAAATATTGAAGAAGCTTTGGAAGTTGCCGCCACAGGTACACCAAAAAAAATACACGCTACCTTAGTTAACGACGAGCTTTGCATCCATTTATCAGACATCGGCTTTAATGCCTATTTAGTTAAAAAATTTGATGAACTACCCACACGAGGCATGCTCACCTATGCTAAATCTGCTTGGCACGCCTTCTGGAACCATCGTAAAATGAAGGTACAATTTAAAGTTGGCGACCGTGAGATTAAAACCGACGCAGCGATGGTGGTTATTGCCAATGCAACTAAATACGGTACTGGTTTTAACATCAACCCCAATGGTAAATTAGACGATGATGCTTTTGAAATTATCTTAATTAAAGAATATGCAGTAATGGAAATTCTTAAAATTTGGGTGAGTAAACTTCCTTGGAACCCCAAAAAAATCGAAAGTTTTCAAGCATCTGAAGTACAAATAACCACCAAACACAAAGCCCATTTTCAAGTAGATGGCGAATATTTAGGCAAAACCAACAAGGTAGAAGCTAAACTTTTGCCAAACGCGATAAATGTAGTTACACCCTAATAGATTGATGCGCCCTCACTGTTAAAAACAGTCGGATAAATTCGGCAGCAAAGCAAACTTTAAATAAGATCGAAAACCACTTATCATCGTAATTGCCCAAGGCTTCCGGAAAAAGAGTGATAAAGCCCAAGGTAAAAACCCACAAATAAAGTCTGAAAGGAAACTGAATATAATAGCTGATAAAGCCAATTTTCTTAAAGAAAAACAGTCCGTAAGCTCCTACCAAAACCAAAATGAACATCGGAAACATTAACACGCCCTGCACCTTCTCAGACATCAAAGAAAACCTTTCGTAGTTTTTAAATATTGCCCACAATTGCATTGACATAAATACAAGTGATACTACGTCTAGAAAAGCAAAAGCACGAAGAAGGATACGCATGTTTATTTACAATATTTGGCAAGCAGTTTATCCGCTTTTGTAGAGCCCATATATTTCACAAACTTAAGATCTTCACAAGCGTGTTCCAAATCGCCCTGACTAATTTTTTTCTCTGCAATTCGTATTTTCTTTGCAATAAAATCGTCATCTACGCCCATATCGTTTTTTAGGGAGATAATTTTCGATTCTTCAATAAAATTCTCTGTACCCTGTTCTATATTACGGTAAAAACTAGCTATTTTACTGTAAGAAGTCATATCATCAGCATACTGCTTTATGGCCAAACCCACACTACCCGGATTAATATTTTCGCAGCCATAATCTTGCAAAGAAAATTTCATGGGCGAACGGATCAAAAAAGTAGTGTCGTAACCTGCAGGTACTGTCCACTTTCCGCTGGTTAATTTAATTAAACGAAGCGCCTCGCCATCTAAATCGGCACCAATGCCTCTAGTCACCCCCGCATAGGTGATCTTCCCTTCTTTGTTCACTTTAAAGGCTACTTCAATAGTACCCTGAATGCAGTTTTCGAGCGAATATGTCGGGTATATGGTATTTGCCTTCACAAAATTCTCCAAGCCATTTTTAATGGTAGGCTGTTGTGCATTAAGCTGTAACGATAAAGCTAGTAGTAAAACCAAAATCAATCTGCTCATACTTAAATTTACGATTTATAAACCAAAGCCTAAAACTTGCATTGGCATTGTTACTCAATTGGTTCAGAGTTTATTTTCTTGAAAAGCAATTGCAGTAGTTCTAAGGTTACGAAAGTCCCGTTTTCCGCTTTACTTTGGAGCAAACACATAGGTTTGCCCCTACGTGCTCGCTACAACCGGGTTTATGAAACTTCTGGAGTTGCAACTATTGAAGAAGACCGTTTCAACGCCTAATATTCACGCTGATTTTAACAGATTTGAAACCGCTAATTTACGCTGATATTTATTTCACATTAATATTTGAGCAATTCGAACTAAATCTCCTTATATCTGCGGAGAAATCAGCGAAAATCTGCGGGTAAACTTTCAATTAGAGACGCTTGACATGTCAGCAAAACTATCCCTTAAACACGTAAACGTAGTTATAAAAGAAATGCGATAAAGCCCCGAAGTTCACAAACAAATGCCACAACTCGTGACTATGCAAATATTTGTACAAAGGCTTATCTTTTGCATAATAGTAAGTACCGCCAATATAGAAAACACCGCCCAGAAACAACCAAAACAAGCCCATTACAGGCACAGCTTCAACCATCTTTGCCATAAACGGAATAATTAAACAGCCCATGCCAATGTACAAAGCCGTAGACAGTTTTCCCTTTTTTAGTTTGTTGAAGATTTTAAGCAAACAACCTAGTATAGCTATTAACCACACCAATCCAAACAACAACCAACGCAACCAGCCATCAAAAATGATAAGTGCTGTGGGAGTAAACGAACCTGCAATCATTAAATAGATGCAGCAATGGTCGAACTTTTGCCAAAACCTAATGCCATATTCTGTTTTGGGTACGCTATGGTAAATAGCACTTACGCTAAATAGCACGAATATGCCCAAACCATAAACTACCGAAGCAGTTTGCTCAATAGATGTCGTCGATTTTTGCAGCAGCAAATACATCCCTGGCAAAGCCAACAGTGCAGGCAAGAAGTGAGTAATGAAATTTCCAGGTTCCCGGATGTATTTATTCATTCTCTGGCAAATCCGTTTCCTTACGTTCTTTCGCTATTTTATCGAAAATCTGGTCCATTCTTTCTACATATTCGTTGGTATCATCAACAAAGAAAGATAAGGTTGGGATAACCCTAGCCTGGTGACGAATGCGAGAACCCAATTTGTACCTAATTTCGCCAGCGTGTGAATTAACCGTGGCTACCGATAAGCTTGTGTTGTTTGTATTTAAAAAACTAAGGTATACCTTCGCCACCGCCAAATCTGGCGATACACGCACCTTAGTAATTGTTACCAATGTATTTGGCAAGTAAGCAGCCCCTTCACGTTGAAAAATTGACGCCAATTCTTCCTGTAATAATCCTGCAAACTTCTTTTGTCTGTTACTTTCCATATTTTTTTCTTTTCGTCATTGCGAGGTACGAAGCAATCTTAAAGCGTAAGAGATTGCTTCGTACCTCGCAATGACGGTTTTAATTCCTAATAAAGCAATTTATCATACGGATATCTCGTGGTATGAATATCCTTCACTTTATCGTACAATAATGTTCTAAACTCTTCTAAATTCTCTTTTTGCGTAGCCGAGATAAAAATAGCCGGAGCGTTATTATGTGCCATCCAAGTCTTCTTAAAATCTGCCAAAGTTACTGGCTCACGCTGCTCATCTACATCTACCAAATTATCAAATTCTGGTGCAACGTAAGCATCAATTTTATTGAAAACCATGATAGTTTCTTTATCTCTTGCACCTAAATCTTTCAAGGTTTCGTTTACGGTATGTATCTGGTCTTCGAAGTTCGGATGCGAAACATCTACTACGTGCACTAAAATATCGGCCTCGCGAACTTCATCTAATGTAGATTTAAAACACTCTACCAAATGGTGAGGAAGCTTGCGAATAAAACCAACCGTATCAGATAGCAAGAAAGGTAAGTTTTCAATTACTACCTTACGTACCGTTGTATCTAAAGTTGCAAATAACTTGTTCTCTGCAAAAACATCAGACTTAGAAAGCATATTCATAATGGTAGATTTACCAACGTTGGTATAACCCACCAAAGCCACACGAATTAACTGTCCGCGGTTTTTACGCTGCGTTTCGTTCTGCCTATCAATCAGTTTTAAGCGGTCTTTCAACAAAGTGATTTTTTCCAAAATCATCCTTCTATCGCTTTCTATCTGGCTCTCTCCAGGACCACGCATACCAATACCGCCTTTTTGACGCTCCAAGTGGGTCCATAAACGTGTTAAACGAGGCAACAAGTATTGCAACTGTGCTAGTTCTACTTGTGTTTTTGCTTGCGCTGTTTGTGCTCTACCCGCAAAAATATCTAGGATTAAATTACTCCTATCTAATATTTTAACCTGTAATTCTCTTTCTATGTTACGCAATTGCGATGGCGAAAGCTCATCATCAAATACTACAATATCAATCTCTTCCGCCTTTACGTAAGCCTGTATTTCTTCTAACTTACCAGTACCCACAAAGGTAGCACGGTCTGGCTTTTGCATACGCTGGGTGAAATTTTTTTCCACCACACCACCAGCTGTATTTACCAAAAAGGCTAACTCATCCAAATACTCCTTGGTTTGCTCGGCTTTTTCACCTGGCAAAGCCACCCCTACTAAAACCGCCCTCTCTTGCTTGGGCGCTGTGTCATAAAATTTCTGTTTTCCCATTAATTAATACAAAGATACAAAACCGATTCCGATAATTTCGGGTGACCTACCATCATCCATTTAAAACAAAACATAGATGTAGGCTATTTCCTTTCATTAAGATAACAGACTATATGTAATAGTGTTTAGACAAAAAACGCCATCCTAAATGGATGGCGCTCTTTCTAATTTCATTTTATATTAGTTGCTAGTCATATAAACTACAGTACTCGATAAAATTTGGCCAAAACTTTCATTTTCCTTCACCACTTTACCATTTACTAAGATCTGTACTTTTATGGTTCCAGTTGCATCTGTGGCAGTTGCATTAGCTCCAAGAGATATAGCTTGCACACCTGCGTTAACAGTCAACGTTTTACTCCAAGTGCTTCCACTTAAACTGGTAATTGAAGATGCATCACCTTGTGCATTGGTATGTACAACAGTGCTTATGCTCGCATTTGAAGAAGTTGTTACTCTATACTCAACTTCATAAGGTCCACCATTATTATTTTCATCATCTTTTGAGCAAGAGAAAAAGGCTGTTAAAACAACTAAACAAAACGAAAGAGCTAATAATTTTCTAAAATTTTTCATGATTTAATATTAAGGTTACACATTTAAGGAGTAAGCGGAAAATCAAACTCCATGCCAATAACGTCACATTTCCTTTACAAGGTTTCCAATTTTATATTAAAAAGCACGTTCTAATCTTATTTAATTAGGTTAATTTTAGCCTCTTTTAAAATTGATTATGAGTAACCATCTACAACATATTTCTACAGCATTAAACATCAGTAGCAAACAAGTTAATGCAACGCTAACACTCTTAGAAGAAGGAGCTTCCGTTCCTTTTATCTCTCGTTATAGAAAAGAAGTAACAGGCAGTTTAGACGAAGTGCAGGTTGCCGCCATTAGGGACTTGGCACAAGCTTTAAAAGAGTTGGACAAACGCAGGGAAGCAATTTTAAAATCGATTGCCGAACAAGGCAAATCAACCCCAGAATTGGAGGAAAAAATCAATTCAGCAGAAACTTTGACCATTTTAGAAGACATCTATTTACCATACAAACAAAAACGCAAAACCAGAGCATCGATAGCGAGAGAAAAGGGCTTAGAACCTTTAGCGTTACGCATTTTGGCGCAAAGTAGAATTGATATAGAGGATGAAGCGGCTACTTATATCGACAGTGAAAAAGGTGTTGTCAATACTGAAGAAGCCTTAGCCGGCGCAAGAGATATTATCGCAGAGATTATCAACGAAGATGCCGAAACTAGAACTAAAATGCGCAAGTATTTTGAGCAAAAAGCTACTTACAAAGCGGTTGTAGCGAAAGGCAAAGAAACTGAAGCAATAAAATACAAGGACTACTTTGAGTGGGAAGAAAGTGCTAAGAATGCACCATCGCACAGGGTTCTAGCAATGCTTCGTGGAGAAGAAGAAGGTTTATTAAAACTAGATGTACTTCCGCCAGATGAAGATGCGATTGACTTATTGCAAAAGCAATTTATTACGGGAAATAACGCAGCCAGTGGACAAGTAGAATTAGCTATTTACGATGGCTACAAACGCTTGCTTCGCCCATCGATGGAAACGGAATTAAGAACTGCGATTAAACAAAAAGCAGACGAAGAAGCTATCCGAGTTTTTGCAGCTAATGCTCGTCAGTTGTTAATGGCGGCGCCTTTGGGACAGAAAAATGTGATGGCCATTGACCCTGGTTTTAGAACTGGCTGTAAAGTGGTGTGTTTAGATAGACAGGGAACTTTGTTGGAAAATACAGCAGTTTATCCGCACACGGGACAAGGAAATATTAAAGATGCTGAGTGGAAAATTAAGCAGCTTTGTGAGAAATATGAGATTGAAGCTATTGCTATTGGCAACGGAACGGCAGGTAGAGAAACCGAAACTTTTGTGCGTGGTTTAAAGTTAGCCAACATGACTATTGTGATGGTTAACGAAAGTGGTGCTTCTATTTATTCGGCATCGCCTTTGGCAAGAGAAGAATTTCCTACGCACGATGTAACGGTGCGTGGTGCGGTTTCTATTGGTCGTAGGTTGATGGATCCTTTGGCAGAATTGGTGAAAATTGACCCGAAATCTATTGGCGTTGGTCAGTACCAGCACGATGTTGACCAAAGCAAATTACAGCAAAGCTTAGACGATACCGTGATGAGTTGTGTAAATGCGGTTGGCGTTGAATTAAACACGGCTTCGAAACAAATTTTAGCTTACGTTTCTGGTTTGGGCGAAAGTTTGGCTCAAAACATCATCAACTACAGAACTACCAATGGTGCTTTTAAAAATAGAGCTAGCTTGAAGAAAGTGCCTCGTTTAGGCGATAAAGCTTTTGAACAAGCGGCTGGCTTCTTGCGTATCCGCAATGCTGAGCAACCTTTAGATAGTAGCGGCGTACACCCAGAACGTTACGACTTGGTAAAACAAATGGCGAAAGATTTGGGCGTTTCTGTAGCACAGCTGATGAAAGATACAGAACTGCAAAAACAGATTAACCTACAGAAATATGTGAGCGCAGAAGTTGGTTTGCCTACGCTGCAAGATATTGTAAAAGAATTGGCAAAACCAGGTCGTGACCCACGTGAACAATTTGAAGCTTTTAGTTTTGCCGATGGCGTGAATAGCATGGCAGATTTGAGAAAGGGAATGAAGTTGAAGGGCATTGTGACCAACATTACCAACTTTGGTGCTTTTGTAGATATTGGCGTGCATCAGGATGGTTTGGTGCATACCAGTCAGTTGGCTAACCGTTTTGTGGCAAACCCAAATGATGTGGTAAAAGTGAGCCAAGTGGTAGAAGTTACTGTAACAGATGTTGATGTAGAACGTAAACGTATTTCTTTGTCGATGAAGGAGGAAGGAGTTGCCAAGAGCAAAGAACAAGGAGCGAAGAATTGGAACAAGGAGCAAGGAACAAGGAATAAAGACAAAGCGCAGAAACGTAATGAGCAACCTCGTAAGCAATTCAATCAAAATCGACCTAAAAAGGAAAAAGAAGTTGATGGCGATTTGCAGGAGAAATTAGCGAAGTTGAAGGGAATGTTTAAGTAATCGCTATCTTCTTTCTTGTTTGCATAAACTCCCTCCTATATTAGGTAATTGGATGGTTTGAGGAAGTTTTTCCAAAAAATCCGATATAAAAAGTTAGCTACCAGGCCAAAACCATGACCATGATCAAAGAAGAATTGTTCGATAATCCAACCGTGAATGAAGTAGAAAAGCAGATTGCATCTGAATTAGGATTGGAGCTGTACGCTGAGCAAAAACATATCATCCGAAATTTGATCCAAAAAGAAATCGAACAGAGTATGACACCACTGTTTTACATTCATATTTCATCAACAATAGAAGTGAATTGGTAAAATTTGGAGTGTTGCTTTATGCAGGGGAACAAAAAGCAAATGATGGCGAGGAGTACCCAAAAGGAGAAACTGTTTCGAAAGAACAGAGACCAATTGAACATAAAAGTCACGGACCAAGTGTCGGTTTTGGGATAACCTATGCCATCTATTTTCACTTTCTGCATACAAATACTTTAGCAGAATTAAGCGAATACTTAAAAAACAGACGTATCCCTCACTTTAAGAAATTCCAGTTAAGGATGGAAAATTATTATAGAGAGGCAGTGAAATAAAAGAATACCAAAAGAGCTGCCTAGCAGCTCACACATTAATCCTTCTTCCCTCTAATTTTTCTATACACTTTAGACCATTTCTCGGCCGTTCTTTTTCCTAAAACGGCATTCGCAACCTTACCGAGCAAGGTATAATTATGATCTATCCAAGAACCTGCAAAATGGTGAATACAGTACGTATTTGGGGTAATATCCATCTTTAAAGTCTTCCAACTTTTCGGATAGAAATACTCGCTAGGGTATATCGTGCAATACTCCTCTATTTTCTGATAAGTGTTATTGGCTAAAACTCCTTTTTTACTTACTAAATGGTCGGTAATCATCTCCGTAATCGGATTAAGATCTAGACTTCCATCGGCTTTGTAAAAGCTTTTATCTTCATAAAACTCAAGTAAACTGCTAACCCATTCGCTACCTTTAACACTGCCTATTACTCCTGCCGAAACTAACTGATCTTCAAAAGCAGTAAATGCAACATCATTTAAAAAAGTATCTGGCATAGATTTGATGAATTCTACATCAGTATCTAAATAAAGTCCGCCAACTTCTTTAAGCACATGCAAGCGGCACACATCCGCCACGAAAGCAAATTTCCTTGCCTTGTACGCATCTGAGGCATACTGATAACTATCTATGTCGAAATTATCTTCGTTCCATAGCTTAATTTCATAGTCTGGAAGATGTTTTTTCCAAGAATCAACACATTTGAGCGCCAACTCAGGCATTTCTCCCCTACCAAACCAGCAATAATGAATAACTTTAGGTATCATGAGCTTAATTTACGTTTAGAGCACCAGTTTAAAACATTTTTTTACTCCTATATATTTTAGACAAAGCGTCCGCAATCCTTTTACCAAACAAAAAACGAGCCATTTTACCCAAAAAGCTCTGTTTCTTGTGCAACCAAGAGCCTGCAAAATGATGAATGCAGTAAGTATTCTCTGTTTGTTTAATTTCCAAAGTTTTCCAAGTTTTAGGGCAGAAATAATCGCTGGGATAAATTGTACAATAGCCTTCTATTTTCTGAAAACGGTTATCAATTCGCACGTTTTTCTTCGTTTTCATAAAATGGGTGATGATTTCTGTATTTGGGTTTACGTCAAATCCCCCATTCTTGAGGTAAAAACTTCGGGTATCATAATAAGACAGCAGATCGTTAATCCAGCTCCCATTTTTCTCACTTCCCATAATAGCAGAAGAAAGCAAAAGATTATCTTCGAAACCAGTAAAAGCAACATCGTCGAGTATCCCATCATCCAACGGGCGTAGAAATTCTACATCAGTATCGAGGTAAATTCCCCCCATATTTTTAAGTGCGTATAAACGACAAACATCGGCTACGAAAGCATATTTTTTCTCTTTATAAGCTTCTGAAGAAAAACGATACATATTCACATCAAAGTTTTCTTCGTTCCACTCTACAATTTCATAGTCGGGAAGATGTTTTTGCCAAGACTCTATACACCTTAGCGTTAATTCTGGCATAGTGCCTTTCCCAAACCAACAGTAATGTATAATCTTGGATATCATATATTCGCCTTCTCTCTAATTTTTCTAAAAATTTTGGCCCTGGTACCGCTATCGAAATTTATAAATAGCGTTACTACCAATAATACAGAGCCAATTAAAAAACAATTGATGAGAAACGTTAACCAAGTGTGTACTTCAAACAAGTTAAGCTGTTTCCAACCGTAACACAGTGCAATTAAAAACGAGAAGCCCGCAAGCCCACGTATAATTTTTTTGAAGAAATACCATCTACTTTCCTGCAAACAATAAGCAGCATACAAGGGCGTGAAAGTTAAATGGCTAAGTACGCCACTTACCAAAGCTCCTACCGGGATGCTGTATACACCTAAGCTACTGTATTTACATAAAATGATGACTAGAACAAAGTTGAAAAAGGAGATAAAAATACCCCAGAACGATGCTATGCGCAGTTTATTGGTGATTACGAAAATGTGATACACCGTTTCTATTGTACCATGTACAATAAACGGAACAAGTGTAATTACAGATAAAATATGCAGCGCATGGGCATCTTGCGTTGGCAACCACAGCCTAAAAAATACTTCTCCGTAAACAAAAAACACCGAAAGTGGCAGCAATACCACCAAGAAAATAGCTTTGAAAGATAGGTCTAACGTTTTTTTCAACTTGCCCATGTCACTATTGGCGTAGGCCTTCAGCATTTCTGGCAAAAATATGGGCACTATAATCCCTAAAAGGATGTAAATAGCGTTGGGTATAAATTTGGTGAGCGAAAGAAAACCCATTCCAGAAGCACCAAAAAAGTGGTTGGCGATCAATAAATCTAATTGGGTATTGATTACGTTTGCCATGGCCATAATTGAGTTCCAAACGCCTGAACCCACGATTACGTAAAGTGCGCTTTTAGAAAAGAATGACCAATCTATCTGTACTTCTGGAAGCAACTTTTTAGTAAGCCGATAGTTGGCTACTAGCATATAAATTGATGTTGCCGCCGTAGTTACGCCTAAGAAATAGATGCGTGGTGTAAAAAAGTAGAACAGCAAAATAATGGCACCTAGTTTCAATACATTTGAAATGATATTGATAAAAGCCAATTTATCAAACCTATTCAGTGCAAAAGCTGTAACCTGGAAAACTGCAGACGAAACATTGATAACCAAACTGAAAAGTATGAACACAAAAAGCAGCCTTACATCGTACAGTAGATTTCCCGGTATGTCTAAAATTTTATCGATAAAAAAACAAAACAGCGCACTTACTACTACAAAAGCAAGTGAAATAAAGATATTTCCAAATAGAACCGAGTTGAAGTAGGTATTAGCTTCCTTGATATCTTTTTTCTCTAGGCTTATGGTAATGTAGCGACTAGACATTGAGTTTAGCGCCGTTGTAATAATGCCCGCGTACATCACAAAGTTGTTAGACAACGGAAAAAACCCGTACGCTTCTTTTCCCAAATGCTCTACAATATAAGGCGTTAGAAAAAAAGAAATACCTACACCCGAAAGTGCACTGAAAAAATTAGAAACTAAATTTACTACGAACCGTCTTTTATCCATACTTCTATTAGCTTTACTAAATTACGTTTTATGCCTAAACTTAGAGCTATTTGTGATAAAATATGTTTATTTTGGATATCATTTTCAAATCAATTAATAAAATAAGATAATTTGGAACCACTTGTAAGCATTATAACGCCTTGTTACAATTCTGCCGATTTTATTGCGCAAACCATCAACTCTGTTATAGCGCAAACGTATAGCAATTGGGAGTTAATTCTAATTGATGATAAATCTAAAGATGAAACCTGTAAAGTAGCAGAGGAGTTTGCACAAAAACACAGTAACATCAAGCTGATTAAGTTGGAGCAGAATGGCGGAGTTGCTAATGCAAGAAATGTAGGCTTAACCAATGCAAACGGGAAATATATTGCCTTTTTAGATAGTGATGATATCTGGCTGAAAGACAAGTTAGCTAAGCAAGTGGTTTACATGGAAAATGATAATTTACCAATGACTTTTTGCGCTTACCACAGAATTGACGAGGCTGGCGAGGTGATCTCTAAAAAAATTGAGGTTCCACATAGCGTAAGTTACCAGCAGCTATTATCTCACAACGTAATTATTTTTTCTACCTCGCTAACCTTAAAAAGTGTAATTGGAGATACCAAATTTAAAAAAGCGGGGCACGAAGACTGGATTTTCTGGCTGGAAATCTTTAAAAAACCCTTTAACGGATATGGGATTAATGAAGCACTAGTCCAGTACAGAATAAGGCAAGGATCGGTTTCTTCCAACAAGTTAAAGGTAATTGGCTTTACTTGGAAAATCTACAGGGAAAGTGAAAAACTGGGCCTAATCCCCTCAATATATCATTTTGTTCGATATGCTTTTTCTAC
Source organism: Pedobacter sp. T50_32 (assembly GCF_057652195.1). Lineage (NCBI taxonomy): Bacteria > Pseudomonadati > Bacteroidota > Sphingobacteriia > Sphingobacteriales > Sphingobacteriaceae > Pedobacter > Pedobacter sp. T50_32. The sequence goes on from NZ_JBYFBY010000001.1 coordinate 172,241, forward strand.
AGTTTGGAAGAGATTGAGATAGAACTGTCAGCAAAATCATACTATCAAATGATACTATCATACACAAAATTTAATCTCAAACAAACTGCAATTATCTATTCAGCTTCAAAACGTTACCACTTATGCGGAAACAAATTAAGGGTGTCAGTTTAACGATAATTCTTCATCGAAAAATCTGGTGACAAAAAAATATCGACTTACAAAAAGGTAAATTAGGATTTTATTTCGTAGCCTAATTCCTTGCTGTTTTTGGTGTGCGTAAAATTCCACCACAATCCTTTTAATGTCCATTTAGCTAGCTGAGTTTGTCCAGCCAATAGGTATTTTACAACCGCTTTTGGACAAGCAATCAATGTGAAGTACACTGAGAAGAAAATGGTGTTTAACCACCCGGTATTTTTTCTAATGAACAACATTCGGTTGCGGGTGTTAAAGTAAATCTTCAGACCGCTAGCTTTGCCAACGCTAACCGATTCCTTATGATAAACCTGCGTTTTACCTGTAAACCAAATCTGTTTGCCAATGCGCATAAACTTCTCGCACCAATCTAACTCCTCGTAATACAGGAAATAGGTTTCGTCCATTAAACCCGCCTTGTTCAAATCTGTTTTACGACACATTACCGCAGCGCCATGGCAATAACCGGTTTGGCAGGTTTGGTTGTCGTATTGTCCCACATTTTTTTCAAACTGACCGATGTATGCGTTACGTGCAACGAGATAATTCATTGGCGTAAAACCGGCATATTGTACCAAATCCTTTTGATCATAGTATAGCAACAGTGGCGAAAGTAAGCCGATTTTATCGTTAGCTTCCAATTCAGCAATCATTGTTTCAATGCAATTAGCAGGAATTTCAGTATCGTTGTTAAGCAGGAAAATATATTCGCCCTTAGCTTGTTTGATCCCTAAATTATTTCCGCCAGCAAATCCCAAATTTTCTCTAGACTGAATGTATTTGATATTCTCAAAATATGGCTGAAAAATTAGTTCCATGTTTTTATCGGCACCATTATCTACAATGATAATTTCCACTTGCGAAGGCGAGTAAGATTTTGCTACAGATTTCAATAATTCTATAGTTACTTCTGCTTGATGAAAATTGACGGTAATAATGGTGGTTAATGACATCCTTATCTAAATTAGCCACAGATGCACAGATATTTTGCAGGTAATTATCTGTGTATCTGTGGCAATAAAAAACTTATAAAGTCTTAATTGTTTTATATATCTCCTCTACATTCCTTTCCCAAGTATGCGTATGGGCAAAAGCGATGCGCTTATTTGCTAGTTCTTCGCTATTTTCTGTTAATGCTTTTTCAGCCAACGCAACGTAATCTTCTTTTGTTTCTGCAATGTAGACATAATCTTCAAAAACACTCATTGCTTCGGTCTTGGTAGCCAGCGTTGGTTTTCCCATGGCTAAATATTCATCAATTTTGCGTGGATAATTTCCAATAGTCAACGGATTTAATGCCTGCGGATTTAGACAAATATCAAAGCCTTTAATATAAGCAGGCAAAGTTTCTGGCTTTTGCGGACCGAGGAAATAAACATTGCTCAACTGATGCAATTTGCTACGTTTGAAATCATCATCTTCCGGGCCTACCAAAACGATACTCCAATTTGGCCTTTGTTCTGCCAAATGAATCAAAATATTTTCGTCTAAGCGGATAGAAAGCAAGGCGCCTACGTAACCTAAAATGGGCTTCGGAATTGAAACAAGATTTGGAGGAATTTCTACGCTTTCATCGTTTCTAAAGATCGTAAAATCGCAACCCTGCCCTACATAAAAAGAGTTTGGGTTATATTTTTTGCAATAATTGGCCAAGTAAACTGAATTAGCTACGCATAAATCGCTCTTTTTAATGAGCTTTGGCTCTAAATGTTTACCATGTTTGCCCCAATAAGGTGTTGCCAATAAATTATCTCGAGAATAGTAGATACTGGTAGCCGGGTTAAGTAATTCTTTCAAATGATAGCTCCTGAACATATCGCTATCATTAAATAAAATGAAATTTTTAAAATCTAACCGTTGAATGGCTTTTTTGATAGACTTCGCAAATCGTTTGTTATTGATTTTATTGAACAAACGGAAGATCGCAGTAGGCATCCAATTGATAGACTCATTCATCACGTCTGGATAAAAAACCCAGAAGTTAAGGGCTATTTGCTCCAAGCCATCTTCTTCTCCTTTAATTACCCTCACACGTTTTTTAACGCCTTCGGTTTCGGCCTGCTGAAATTTAGTTCTACGATCTAAAGGCGCATTAATGTACAGCACCCGATTATGCTTGCTAAACTCCATTGCGATATCCTTGCAGTTACTTCCAATAGGAGTATCCCAAGGTTGTTGGCCGACTACAATAACATCTCTATTCTCAATAATTGCCATAGCTATGATTTATCTTGAACGCGTTTGTAAGCACTTACGCCTCGTACGAAACCTAATATACCGAAAACTATAGCGGGAAGGATTAATAACTCTAAAGGCATAACTAAATATTTTCTTTTTCTACAGGTTTACTACTATGTGGCGTTGCCATGAAAGACTTTTTTGCTTTGCCGATACTCAACAAAGCAACCACCATTCCCCACATTGCTCTCGGTATTTGGAACAGTGCAACATACATCCTTTTATCTGCGTAAAATCTTCTTGGTATAGAGATAATCAATGTTAAGCAGAGGCTGATGAGCAAACCTATCCAAAATGCTTTTGACGGACCGAAAGGGTTAAAAAAAGACTGAGCAACCAATAAAAAAAGTAGTGCCAGCAACAACATTCTTGGACCTAAAAAAGTCTGTAAAGTTTTATTGAAGAACTCAACATTACCTTTAAAAAGTTCCGCAAAACCCACAAATGCATATTTTTTCAGGAACTCTACCTGCGAGGCAATCCACCTGGTACGTTGCTTGGTGAAAACCTTTGCATTTTCTATTTTCTCATCATAAACATACACATCGTTTAAATAGGCAATGTTTACTTTGTCTTTTGCAATCATAAAATCCAACTGCTTATCTTCACCTACGGTTTCGCCAATATTATTTAGCAAATTGTGGAAATAACCAAACTCAAATGCCATTCCAGAACCAATTAGCGCTGGCGACAAACCCAAAACAGCATGGCTTTTACGGAAAAGATGATTATTCACTTCCTCGTTACAGGCATCTAAAAATGCGAAACTGCTGTCCATATTTTTGGCTACGCGATGTGCCTGCACTGCTAGTTTCCCTTGCTCAAAAGAACCGTTGATGTAGTTCAGACAATCATCGGCCATGATATTATCTACATCTAAAACTACCGCAATTTCGAAACCTTGGCCTTCTAACTGATTCATTGCAAATTGCATCGCTTTTCCCTTGGTGCTTTTTTCAAAGAAAACCTCAATTACCTTCGCTCCCAATTCGTTCAATGTATGCAGTGTTTCTTGTTCCAAACCATCGGCAATAACTACTACTTCAAAATTTCCTTTGTATTGATGTTTCAAAGCCGTTTTCACGCTATCTATGATCACCACATTTTCTTGATAAGTTGGAAACAAAACCGCAATTTTCCTATAATGCGTTGCTTCTTTTTTTGATTTGCGCAAAGGCAGTAATCCCACCAAGGCAAAGAAAGCCAGGTAGGCGCAGTTGAGCATAATGTAAATGCCGACTATCCAAAATATGATATCAATAATGCTATAAACTATCTCCATCGGTTTCCAATTGTTTTCTTTGTGTATCTAGCCAGGGGGCGATAAATATAAACGACCAAGACATAAACATGATTACGGAAGAAGGCACGGCATTCATCACCTCATTACCATAACTACAGACAAAACAGCCTACTGTGCCTGATGTAAGTGCAATCATCTTGGTTTTAAGCTTCGGATCTTTTAACTGCCAAACAATTCCACTGCATTTACCTATCATATAACAGTTGATGCCGAACCAGCTAACTAGCCCAACTACGCCGTACATCACCCAAACTTTTACCCAATAACTATCTGGCTGGATGTTAGCTATTGGCTTATCTGCATTATAGGTGGTTCCATTCATGCCGCTCATTCCCAGCCCAGCACCAAAAGGTTCATCTTTCAGCAAATAGGCTAATTTCTTTTGGTTAATCATCCTTACGTTAAAAGATGCATCTTTCGGGTCTAAAGCACTGCGCAAACGTCTTATCTGGAAAATTTCATCACCTATGGTGGTATATTTTAATACGCCCAAACCACTTAACGCAAAGGCGCTACCTATGATCAAAACTTTAAAATTCTTACTTAAAAAAAGTGCAAAGGCTAATCCAGCTACTAGGGCAAACAAAGCACCCCTAGTTCCAGAAATACCCATTCCGTAAAGCATAACCAATGCAAGCACACCAAAAATGAGTTTCTTGAATAGCGAAAACGGCCCCATAGCCAGCACCATCGCCATTACTGCCATAATTGCCTGTGATGCTCCGAATTGACCTGCATCGGTAAAAAAAGAGAATACCCTTAACTTCCCACCTAAAATATGGGTAACACTATTTCCCAAATCTAGCCATTGCTGCTCGCCACTGGTTAAGCCAACGTACAGCTGTTTTACGCCATATAACGTAGCCACAGCAGAAAAAAAGAAAATAAAGGCAATAAAACGGTTGAGATCAACCATTCGGTTAAACAGCAAAAATACGATTGGGGCAATGAGCAACCAACTTAATGCAGTAAACCTCAATTCGTTAAACCAGCCGGTAATACTGCCGCCGTAAGGATTTAACACTTGTAACACACTTACCCCAAACCAAATTAGGGAAAGTAAAACGTGTTCGTTTTTTAAGGCCTTCCAATTAAAGCGGTTCATGTTCACCAAAATACTGGCCCAAGTGAGCAGTAAAGTAGCGTCCATCGCTAAGCCTACCGGTATGTTCAAGAAAGTTTTGCCAACAAAGCCGAGGAAGAAACAGTAGACAAAATAAACTATAAAAGCGATACGTGGGTTACTAAAGGCAGCAACCAGAAATGCTCCTGCACCAGCGGCTGCAAGCACAAAAGCTGGGCCTAAGAAACCGTATCTAGCTGTAGAGCCAGCAACCAAAATAGAAAGACTTAAAGCTATCAGAATAAATAGCACTTTCTGTTTGTAATCGGCAATATGTAGTTGCAGATTTTTAAGCATAGCCTACTTATTTCTTTTTACGCCGTTCATCAGCCAACCAATGAATTTCTCATCCTTGTTGAGTAAATGAATAGCCTCTTTGTCTTTTTCGCTGAACGAATTACCAGCCATAAAAGTGGCCACGTACCTTTCTGTGAACTGAATCCACTCTTTTACATCAGAAACACTATTTACCGCATCTAGGTATATAATGATTAAATCAAACTCGTTCTTTAAACCCTTAAAAATTTGCGCAACGCTAGAATTATCTTTGTTTTCTAACAGAGAAACACCATCTAAATCTTTATTTAAAAAGGTAATGAGGTTATTTTTTTGAAGGCTAAGCGTTTCTAAAACGGTTTTTAAAGATTGATTGGTCGGCACATTCCACTTCTGAATTTCTTCGGCTATTTCCGAATTTCCGATTAACAAGATCTGCTTGTCTAATCTTGCAAAAGCGTAGGCTAAACTTACCGTAGAAAACACCGTAAAATGTTCGGGATGCAATCGCGTTAAACCCAAAACTTTATGCTTTCCTTCAGTAAGTGATTTGTCAATTTCGAAGCGAACTTCACGCAGCAAATTCTTATAGGTAAGCATTTCCTTACTATGCTCAGCATTTTTCCAAATCTCATCAATATCTCTGTGATCAGGTTTGATGTAGTTAAGTTCACCTATCACTTTCCCTTTGGTAGCCGCAGCAAGCTGTTTCTTATTATTGATAGAACGATCTAAAACGTGAATGACAAACAGTACGCAAAAGCAAATTACAAAACTTGCAATGGCACTCAGCGCCATAAAAATTAACTTTTTAGAAGGTTCTGCCAACGATGGCACACCTTCCTGTTCTAATTGTAAACGAAGGCCAATATTTTTATCGAGGTTGTTCTGATTGTAACGGTTCAGCAAATCCAAATACTCTTTAGTGGCCACATCTGCATCACGCTCAAATTTTTGCACACCAGCATCATAAGGCACCATGGTAGAAAACTTTGCATTCAGCTTTGCTAATTCTCTGTCGATATCTTGGATGCTCGCTCTAGTTTTTTCCAAATCGATACGTAAACCAATTCTGCGCTGCACCAAAGTCTGCTTAGCAATTACAGGATCTGCCACATATTGGTCGTTCGTTTTTATCAGCTGTTCTGTAAGAAGTTGCTGTAGCGAGTCTACTTTTTTCTTATCTGCCGGATTAAAGCCACCATCCAAATACCTTTCATTTGCTGTTTGCAATTTGTTGCGCAAAGCGATGACCGCCTGATTATCGCTCGACAACTCTGCACCTAGGTATTTATCTAGCGATGTATTGTCGAGTGTACTATTTACATTGTTCAAAGCAGATTGCAGAGACTGCAAATCGATCAACGCTTGCGATTTCTTGTTCTCGTAATCAATAATTTGCTGATACACGATTTGAGATTGCTTATCGAGGTTAAGTACACCGTTGCTGATTTTGTACTCTTTAAGCTCTTGATTTTTCGCGTTCATTACCGCTTCTGCCTTTTTCACTAAAGAATCAAGCACCAGAATAGATTTATTTTTATTGCTGATGAGGTCTAAGCTGTAATTATTGATAAAATCGTTTGATAAGGTATTTACCACGAAAACAGACATGAAAGTGTTTCCGGAAGTAAACTCTACGGTAATGAAATCACTATTGTCTTCGTGACTAATTGATAATCTTTTACTAATGGTAGCGCCATCATAACCCATCGATTTAACCAGGTTATAATATTTTACATCTGCATAATTATCAAATGGCGTTAACACGAGTTTTTTTGCCAAACGTTCCTCAAACCCTTCAATTGCTCGTTGGCGTTGCGCTGCACTTAGCGCCTTCATATCATCACTTTGTGGCTGAAAAGGATCATTAGGATTGCGCAAATCATGTAATACCAACCTGTATGACAAAATGCTCATATTCTTTGGCATCGCCATGATATCCATGATGTTGGTAAACTGCTGGTTAATCTTGATGAGCAAATCTGGTCCAGAATAATTAGGCACTTCTGGGGCAACCTGCCTAGAAGGATCTAACAGACCAGTAGATAATTTAGCATAAGATTTATACTGCTTTGGAAGGTTTCTAACAGAAAGATAGGTAACAAAAAGCGTAATTATCGGGATAGCGACAATCAGCCATTTATACTTAGCAATCAGATGTAAAAACTCCTTTATATTCATATGCTACTTTACTTCCTCCAGTTTTTTTCCAATTAAGGCTTCTAACGAACTTTTTGCCCTTAGCATATTCAGTTCGGCAGTCAGTTTTTCAGAATTAGATTGTGATGTTAAAGATTTTGCTTTGCTATATACATCGAGAGAAACCTCGCCCTTTTCAAACTTATAACGCAGCCCATCGCTCGATGTTTTATTATCATAGTAGGCTTGGTTGCGCACTTTTAGATCGGCAAACCATTGTAGGTACTCAAAATATAGCTGCTTCACTTCAGTTTCGAGCAAAATATCATACTCTTTTGTTAGGTAGGCAGCAGAATTATACTCTTCCCTTGCTTGCTTAACTAATGATGGTGTACGGAAAAACATGCCCAAGTTTAAATTTACACCAAATTGAAATCCATTAATAGAATAAGGATTCATGGCATCTAAAATGGTTCCATTACCAGGGCGATAAAAATATGAAGCATTCAGCGCCTCTAAATAGCTTGCTTTAGCAATACCAATTTTCGCTTTTGAACTTAGTTCGCTCGCTTTATACATCTTCCTTTTAGGATAATATTCTTTAGCGAGGTCTATATATTTTTGAAGTAAGGGCGTGTTAATTTGGCTTATAATATCATCTTGCGCATTAACACTTATGTTAATCGCCAAAAGAAGCAATAAGATTGTCAGCCTTTTTAATATCATTGATTTCTCATTTATACCTTTTCTTTTTGGAAAAGCACAGGCACAGTCATAAAAATAATTTTCAAGTCTAACCAAACCGAAAACTTCTTATTGTAGAAGTTATCCAGTTTCTTTCGTTCACGATCAGACATATCACTTTTCCCTCTTTTAATAATTTGCCAAAGTCCGGTAATTCCGGCAGGGCCAAGAAACCTCATAGACCATTCATTGGTAGTTAACTGCTCTGCCTCATACAATGGCAAAGGCCTATTTCCTACAATAGACATATCGCCTTTAACTACGTTAAATAGTTGCGGAAGCTCATCTATACTCGAATTTCGTAAAAAATTACCCAGTTTGGTCACCCGAGGATCATCCTTCATTTTGAAAAACGCAGAATCGCCATATTGGTTTGCCGTAGTTGCTTTTAAAGCTTCAACTTCCTTATCGGCATTGGCACGCATCGATCTAAATTTATAGAAATCGAATATTTTATAACCGGTTCCTACACGCTTACTGGTGTAAAAAATAGGCCCTTTAGAATCTAGCTTAATTAAGATAGCGATGATTAAAAAGAATGGACTTAACAAAATAAGTGCGGTAACTGATATCCCTAAATCTAAGAAACGTTTTAAGAAGGGAGCTTTATATTGTTTTAATGGAGCTTCTGGTAAATTCTTTAACTGCTCGTTTAAAATTTTGTAGGCAGACAAGAATTGGATACGCAGTTTTACATCTGCAAAGGATATCGACGGAGAATAACAGTCTGCAACTCTAGCTTCGAAAGCTGCTGCTGTTGCCGCAGGATCCTTTTCGGTTAACAAGAAGATGACCACTAAGTTTCTACTCAACCAGTTTTTCCTGAGTGTTTCGACAAGTCCAAGCGCTTCGTTAATTTGGCCCGGCTGTACTTCCAATAAAACACTTACATCGAGCTCGTAAACCGACAATTTGCTTACAATTTCGTAAAGGTTAATAAAGCTATTCGCCTTTTTTGCAGTTCCGCCGTTTCCAAATGCAGCAACAATATCTGCATCGTATAAATTGGCATAGTATATCACATTAACTCTAGACTGCGGCATGCCAAATGAGCTGTTTTCTTGCATATCGGATGGGCTAGTTTAATAGGGTTTGAATACTCTCTTTTAACTTTGCAGGGTTAAAAGGCTTAGGCATTAATAAATTGAAATTATAAGGTAGTTTTTCAGCTAAGTCTTCTAAAGAATAAGCCGCCGAAAGCAAGATGATTGGGATATCTCGATAATAGCCGCTGGTTTTTAAACTACGTACAAAATCGAGCCCATCTACATAAGGCATTTCCAAATCTGATATGATCAAATCTGGCATATTTCCTTCATCCATCCAACTGATGGCTTCCAACCCATTATTATGAATAACCAACTCGTAATCTTTCTTAAGGATGAACTCCAAAAGTTTCAATACGGTTATCTCATCATCAACGAGTAAAATCAGTTTTTTGTCTTGGCCTATCCTCATACCTAGAAATGTGTTGCTTGGGCAAATTGCTACAACAATTAGTACGGAACTAATCTATTAATAAAAACTCAATTTTTACTCCTTTTTGTGATATTAGAGTACTTTTTACACTAAATAAGTTCAATTTGGCGTTTAATACTTTCTTCTAAAGAAATAAGCGTTTCTGTACGCTGGATACCTTTAACTGCCTGTATTTCTTCGTTTAACACATGACGTAGATGATCGGTGTCTCTACAAGTAATTTTAGCGAACATACTATAGGCTCCAGTGGTGTAATGCAATTCTACCACTTCTTTAATCTTACTCAATTGATCTACGGCATCCTTATATAAAGAACCCTTCTCTAAATAAATACCTAAAAAGGCAGTAATATCATAACCAGCTTTTCTTGGGTCGATAATTAAATGTGATCCTCTAATGATACCCATATCAGCCAATTTTTTCATTCTTACATGAACGGTTCCTCCAGAAACAATCAGTTCTTTGGCAATTTCTGTATATGGTTTAGTAGCATCGGCCATCAGCTGGGTAAGTATCTGAATGTCGAGGTTATCAATTTCTAAATTTTGAGTTTCCTTTTTAAGCATAAATTACATTTTTGTTAACTATTTATAAATATAAATGAAAATATAATAAAAATAAAATTAAATCATTAATAAATTTGCAATAAACTATTTAATTGTTCTATATTTGTTTCAAGCAAACGCCAGAGGGCATAAGCGATTTACAGTTACCAACAAATAATTTGCAGTATTGACAGCTGTCAATTGGAAACTGAAACTTGAAATAACAAACAAAATGTAGGGTGGTGAAATTGGCAGACACACCTCCTTGTCTCGGTGGTAGAGGAAATGGGAAATCCGGCAACGGTACAACCACTCTATGAAGGTTCGACTCCTTCCCCTACAGCAGTGAACAGTTCTCGGTAAACAGTTTGCAGTTTTAACTGCCAATTGGAAACTGAAAACTGTAAAACTAAACAAAATGTTGGGTGGTGAAATTGGCAGACACACCTCCTTGTCTCGGTGGTGGGGATCATGGGACAAACGCAGTTTATGGGTTGACCACAAATTAATTTTTGAACTGTAGCTAACTACCCCTTGAAGGTTCGACTCCTTCCCCAACAGCCATTTTTATAAATAATAAGTTAGTTAAGGAAGCGGTTCTGGATTGAATCGCTTTTTTTATTTTCATTATTTTTTCAAAGACCAAACTTTGCATTTCATTATTTCTCGAAGTGAGCACTTACGAACGCAGGTTCAAATGTACGAAATAATCATTTATATATTTTTTTGATTAATTAGCTATCAATATTTCAAAACATCCTTGAGTGAAAAATAAATCTAATAAAAAAGGCGAGTGATAAACACCCGCCTTTAACTTGATTTTTTCAATGTTGGCGAGGACGCCAACATCGGCAATGGAAGCACACGTTGACGTCCCCGCCAACGTGCAACAATTACTTAATTGTATATTTATCGCTAAACTTCTTATCCAATTGCTTGTGTAAGTTATCTAGGTTGATATCTCTACCTTGAATAAAAGCTTTTTCGATTTTATTGGTTTTCATATCCAACGCATCGCCAGTAGAAACGAAGAATGTAGCATCTTTGCCTACCTCTAAACTTCCAGTAGTTTTATCAATACCTAAAATTTTAGCGGTATTTAAGGTAATGGTCTGCAAAGCTTTTTCTTTATCTAAGCCCCAAGTTGCTACCGTACCTGCCATAAAAGGTAAGTTACGTTGCTGCCAAAAATCGTTGATACTTACCGCTACAGTAACGCCAGCATTAAATAAAATTGCTGTGTTTTTGTATGGCATATTCACATCATCGTCTATATTACCGGGCAAAGAGTGCGGCTGATTTACAATTACAGGAACATTGTTTTGCTTTAAGAAATCAGTAACTAAATAAGCATCGCTACCACCAATAATTATTGGAGTGATGTTGAATTTCTTCGCAAAATTTACCGCAGCAACAATATCCTTTTGAGTATTTGCGCTGATGTAAAGCTTCTGCTCGCCTTTGAAAAGTTTCGCCATTGCTGCCATACGAGTATTCGTTTCAGCAGGTTTAGCACCTTCATTGTACGCTTTTGCCTCTGCGAAGAAACTGTTCAATTCTGCAATTGCAGCTTGCGTACGCTCAGCCATTGCTTCCGCAGAAAAACCAGGTCTTGCAAAACCTCTGAAACGAGGTGTAGCCGGCCAGTTCACGTGCATACCATCATCGGTTTTTATGGCAGCATCTTCCCAGTTCCAAGCATCTAACTGAACAATAGAAGAACTACCAGAAACAGCACCACCGCTTGGTCTAATCTGCGCCATTAAAACGCCATTACTACGTAAAGTTGCTGGCACCTTAGAGTCAGTATTGTAAGCTACTAACGACCTGATATGCGGATTTAAATTTCCAATCTCTTGAAAATCTAAAGTTGCTTTGATTGACTCGTACTCTACCAAACCCAAAGTATTTACCGGAGCGATAAAGCCAGGATAAACGTGCTTTCCATTGGCATCAATCACATCAGCATCTGTAAGCGCCAATTTTACAACAGTTGCATCGCCAACGCCAGTAATTTTGCCTTTCTCAAAAGTCATGTAGCCATTTTGGATAACTTGTCCGTTACCGACATGGATGACAGCACCCATCAAAATCGCTTTTTTGGATTGTACTTTGGCCGGAGAAATATTGGCCTGCCCAAATGCAGATGCACTTGCCGCAAGCGCTAAAAACAAGGTTAAAATTTTCTTATTCATGGTGATGTCCTCCTTCTTCTGAATGAATTGCTTCGAAACCGTTTGAGAAATCGCTCGCAGTTTCGCAATTGTATAATGTAGAAGTATTACCCATTGGACGCTGAGTTCTTCCTCCCTTATTTTTACTATCTAACATTTTTTGAACTAGTCTAGCTCTTTCAACTTGTTGTTGTTTCAATTTTTGAGCATCTTTTTCGATATCCCAATATAAAACACCATCTACGAAAGTCATTTCTGCTTTTGCATAAATTGACAGTGGATTATCAGACCAAACTACTACGTCGGCATCTTTACCAGCTTTTAAACTTCCCACTTTGTTATCGATGTGAAGCATTTTAGCCGGGTTTAAGGTTACGAATTTGAAAGCATCTTCTTCCGAAACACCACCATACAATACCGCTTTACCAGCTTCCTGATTTAAACGACGAGCCATCTCAGCATCATCAGAGTTAAATGCAGTGGTGATACCCACATTGTGCATAATTTTTCCGTTGTAAGGAATTGCTTCCGCTACCTCAAATTTATAAGCCCACCAATCTGAGAAAGTTGATGCTGCAATACCATGAGCTTTCATTTTATCAGCCACTTTATAACCTTCTAAAATGTGCGTAAAAGTGTTGATTTTGAAGCCCAAACTATCAGCAACATGAATTAACATGTTAATTTCTGACTGTACATAAGAGTGACAAGTGATGAAACGTTTGTTGTTAAGAATTTCTACCAAAGCATCTAATTCTAAATCTCTACGTACATTATTGCCTTTTACTTTTAAAGCAGTTTCGTAATCTTTAGCACGAGTAAAAGCATCAACAAATGTTTGCTCTACACCCATACGAGTTACCGGAAAACGCTGACCAGAACCGAAGTTACTTTGTTTCACGTTCTCTCCTAAAGCGAATTTAATGAAACCATCAGCGCCAGCAAATTTCAACTCTTCAGGTAATTTACCCCAACGTAATTTAATTAATTGAGATTGACCACCGATTGGATTTGCCGAACCGTGTAGAATTTGCGAAGTAGTAACACCACCCGCCAACTGGCGATAAATATTGACATCTTCAGAGTTGATGATGTCGCCAATGCGAACTTCAGAAGAAACAGATTGTGCGCCTTCGTTGATACCACCTGTACCCGCAATATGCGAGTGCTCATCGATAATACCTGTAGTTACGTGTTTGCCAGTAGCATCAATTACTTTTGCCGAACCCGCAGCTAAGTTTTTGCCTACTGCTTTAATTTTTCCACCTTCTAAAAGTACATCTGCATTTTGCAGGATGCCTTCTTTTTCGTTAGTCCAGACCGTTGCATTTTTTAGCAATACGCTTTCTGCTTGTGGCTGTACTTCGTTACCAAAAGATTGGAACGGATAAACTAAAGGTGCATTTGCTGCCAAAGCAGGTTTTTGTTCGTCGCGTTTTGGAGCTTCCTTTCCAGCTTCTTTGAAAGTTGCTGTCCATTTGCCTTCCGAACCATCACTTAATGCAGATTCGCCTTTCATAGCAATTGGTGCTTCCGAAGAAATGTATCCTGTTAAGCGAACATCACCTTTTGGATTTTTCTTTAAGTTGAAGCTCAAAGTAATCCAATCGCCGTTGCGACCTAAAGTTGCTGTAGTTTTAACGCTGTCAGCACCAGTTCTTTCAATTGAAGCTGCAGTAGGTCCAGTGATTTTTAAAGTTAGCGAACCAACGCCATCAACGTTCAAATTGTAAACACCTTTCAAGTCGCTTACGTCCATTTTGTTTACTACGTAACGTTTGCCTTGCACCCAGTTTTCGTGGATGATATTAGTGCTTTTGAATAAATTATCTGACGTAATTAAGAAGTTAGCTAATTTACCTTTCTCCAAAGAACCTACCTTATCGCTAATGCCCAACATTTTCGCGGGGGTTTCAGTCACTGCCAATAATGCTTGTTTCTCGGTCAATCCACTTTCTATCGCGGTGCGGATATTTGCCCAAAACTCACGAGTGTTATCTAAACCAAAAGAAGTTAAAGCGAAGTTAATTCCAGCTTTTTCTAAAATCCCAGGATTTGACGACGCCATTTCCCAAGCTTTCATTTGCGCCAAAGTAACGTTTCTAGCTTCTGCTGGGTCTTCCACATCATAAGCTTTCGGATAAGCGATTGGAATAATCAGACTAGCGCCAGTTGCTTTAACCGCATCTATACGTTGGTATTCATCGCCATTAGATTTGATGATGAATTGCTTGCCAAACTCTTTTCCAATTTTATCGGCACGAAGAATGTTTTGCCATCCATCAGCTTCAAAGATTTGGGGTAAGTTTTGTTGCTTATTAAATTCATCCAACGAGATGTTGTATTCTTCTTTTTGACCTTTATACCAAGCTGCATCTAAATAAGTTTGGCGCAATAAAGCGATAGAACCCATTAAAGAGGTTGGATAATCGTTAGTAGAACTTCCTTTGCTGAACGAATAATTTGCCGCAGTTTGGTCTTTCAAAATTACCTTGTGCTCAAATTCATCGTTCAAAGTAACCGCAGCCGAAGTACCACGAGCAATACCATCACGGTTAATTACATTCACACTACCGAAACCAGCCTTACGTAAATCGTCCGCTTTTTTAGTATCGATAGAAAAGATAGTTCTTACTTCTGTTTCTGGGCGAATAGCTGCGTTCCAATTGTAAGGTCCTTTTTTCTGTGAAGTGAAGATAGATTGACGCTGTCCGCCGAAGCCGCCACGTTGTGCAGCACTGGCATCTACAGGAACTCCGTAGCTTGTAAAAGCATCAATCAATGAAGGATAGATGTATTTTCCTTTGAGGTCAATGACTACATATCCTTTTGGAATTGACGTACCAGTACCCACAGATTGGATGACCTGGTTTTTGATTAGCAACACGCCATTGCTAATAGTTTGGTTAGCGTTTACCACAATAGTTGCATTGGTAAAGGCATATTGCCCCGACCGCACATCATAAGAACCATTTACTGGATAAGTTTGTTGCGCAAATGCAAATACAGTAGAAAATACCAACGCTAACGCTAGTAAAATTTTCTTCATGTTAGTTAAAGTTTAGAATTATTGCTTAAAGCTATTTATAAATTAGGAGCAATTACAAGATTAACTTACTTTTTACAATAAAGCCATCCCCTATTCTGGGATGGCTTTGAGTTTATATTGTTTAAAAGAGTTAATGAAATATCTCTATCTGTTACTTGCTGAAATTTTTACCTTCGAAAATATGGAGATAGTAAATACCACAGTTTGTTCAATTAACTAAAATACCAACTTCTTTTATTCGAATGTTTAAAATATCAAAGGTTATTGGAGTTTGTACTTCACATTGTTGTTTGACAGGACTTGTATCTAAGTAAAAGTGAAACGAGTAGGTTTTTCCAATGTTTTTATAAGCGTCCGCGAGATTATATGTTTTTACAACATTTACGTACTTTATATTGTTATAGGTAATTTCATTTCCGAAAGTTCTACCCCCAGCACTAGGTTTAGTTAATTGTATCAACCATGCATTTTTTGATGGATCATTTGAGCAGTTTTCCTGTCCAATAACGATACCTGGAGCGAGTTCAAAATCTATTTTAAATGGTAATTTTGGCTTGCAGCCACCTAATGTAATTAGTATAGCTCCTAGTGCAATTAGCTTTTTCATAGTATTCGTTTTGTAAAGGTATCAAACATAAAAATGTATATAAAAAGTTAATATAACGATGTGTTTGGATTATTCTTTTGTTAAGTGCGTTTTTTAGGATTATTATCAGTTGAGGAGAAGGGAAGTAAAAAAATAGTCAAGTAATGGATGCAAAGCTGTAAATTAAAACGATTATAAATTACGCCCTAAATTTACGCTTAACACAATCGCTCAATTAAATTCCTATTTTTGAAAAAATAAAAAGACAAAACATGAACTTATACAATATCTTAAAAAGTGCGCACTCAGGATGGCGTTATTTAGTATTAATTTTATTAGTAGTTGCAATTATCCAAGCATTAGCTGGCTGGTTAGGCAAAAAAGGATATACAGAAGGTAATAGAAAGCTGAATGTTTTCACTTTAATTAGTGCGCATATTCAGTTGTTAATTGGTTTAGTTTTGTATTTCTTAAGTCCGTTTACTAAAGGGCCAACTAGTGAAGCTGTATATCGTTACTGGAAAATGGAACACATTGCGATTATGATTGTAGCCGTAGTGTTAATTACTGTTGGAAATTCGAAATCTAAAAAGATTGCTGATGCAGTTGCAAAACATAAAGCTATTGCTATTTTCTTCGGTATTGCATTAATTTTAATTATTGGATCAATCTTTATGATGGTAAAAAATGATCCATCAAGAACATTATTCGGCATATCTTAATTGAATATTTCATAATATTTTTAGGTTTGGCAGAGAAAATTTTCTAAAATATTTTGATTATTTAACATTTTCTATAAATTTGCTTTACAATGATTAACAAAACAAACACTTGGCACTGGCGAACTAACTCGAAAGAAAGTTTCGTCAATGGCTCGTGCAAGAAATAGTTTATCAACTTAAACCTAAACTTAAACCACATTCAAACCCGACGGAACCACACGTCGGGTTTTTTATTTTATAAAAAAATGAACACTTACAAAATACATACTTACAGCAAGAAAAGGTTAGCAGACACCACCACGCCTGTTAGCATTTATCTGCGTTTGAGAGATGTTTTTACCAATACCATATTATTGGAAAGTTCCGATTATCATAGTCGTGAAAATGCCACGAGTTATGTGTGTGCTGAGCCTGTAGCGGGAATTATCCTTAAAAATGGCGAGTTGAACATCAATTATCCAGATGGGAAAACCGAAGTAAAAAAAGACTTCGATCTATCAGAAGAAATTACTGTTTTTAAAGGAAAATTCGAACGCGTTTCTTCTCCAGATTCGAAGCACATCTCTAGTGGTCTATTTGGATACTTCACTTGGAATACCGTACAATATTTCGAGGATATCAAGTTTTCTTCGGCTACTCCGGATGAAGATAAAATTCCAGAAATGCAGTACCATATTTACAGGTACATCATTGCTATCGACCACTTTAAAAATGAAATCACTCTGTTTAAAAATACTTTTAACGAAGATGAAAGTGATGATTTGAGCAAGATGGAATATATTATCCAGAACAAAAACTTCCCAGAGTATGGTTTTAGTACCAACGGCGAAGAAAGCTCAAACTTAACCGATCAAGATTTTATTGATGTGGTAGAGAAGCTGAAAAAGCATATTTACCGTGGCGATGTTTTCCAAATTGTTCCATCAAGAGCGTTTACACAAGGATTTTTAGGCGATGAGTTTAACGTTTACCGCTGTTTACGTTCTATCAATCCATCGCCGTATTTATTCTATTTCGATTATGGCAGTTTCAAACTTTTTGGTTCATCGCCCGAAGCACAGATTACCATTAAAAACGAAACGGCAAATATCTTTCCAATAGCAGGAACTTTTAAACGTAGCGGCAACGACGAAGAGGATGCAAAAATTGCAAAAGCTCTAGAAAACGACCCCAAAGAAAGTGCAGAACACGTAATGTTGGTTGATTTAGCAAGGAACGATTTAAGTCGCCATTGCAAGCAAGTTGAGGTAAAATCTTTTAAGGAAGTACAATATTACTCGCATTTGATCCACTTGGTTTCTAAAGTAAGCGGACAACTGCAAGATAAGGGAAGCTCGTTTAAAGTGGTTGCAGATACTTATCCTGCCGGAACTTTAAGTGGTGCGCCAAAATACAGAGCCATGCAATTGATTGACGAAAATGAGAACCTTGGTCGTAATTTTTACGCAGGTGCAATTGGCTACATGGGTTTCAATGATGATTTTAACCATGCGATTATGATCAGGACTTTTATGAGCAAGAATAACAAGCTTCATTACAGAGCTGGTGCTGGTATTGTGGCTGATTCTGTTGCCGAAACAGAGTTAAACGAAGTAAATAATAAGATTGCGGCTTTGCGTAAGGCAATTGAAATGGCTGTTGAAATTTAGACTAACCACAAAGGCGCAAAGTACACAAAGAAAAACTTAGAGTTTTTGGTGTCTTGGTGGTAAATTAATAATATGAATAACAAAATTATTTCCCCATTGGGGGACAAGAGCGTAGTGCTAGTAATAGACAACTACGATAGTTTTACCTATAATTTGGTGCATTTAATTAACGAATTAGGCTATGATACCGAAGTTTGGAGAAACGATAAATTTGAACTGGAGGATGTAGCCAAATACGATAAGATCTTACTTTCTCCAGGACCGGGAATACCAGAAGAAGCGGGTTTGTTATTGGAGGTGATTAAAACTTACGCCCCGACAAAAAGTATCATGGGGGTTTGTTTAGGTCAGCAGGCTATTGCAGAAGCTTTTGGTGGAAGTTTGCTGAATTTAGGTAGACCAATGCACGGCATTGCTACACCAGTAACCAAAACCGTTGAAAACGAATTGCTTTTCAGAGATGTAGCAGCTCCGTTTGAAGTTGGTCGTTACCACAGTTGGGTGGTTGATCCTGCGAATTTACCAGAGAGCTTGACCGTTACTTCGGTAGATGCAGACGGACAAATCATGTCGGTTAGGCATAAGGAACTGGATGTTTGTGGCGTGCAGTTCCATCCAGAGAGTGTATTGACACCTGAAGGAAAGCAAATGATGAAAAATTGGTTAACTCTTTAACTTTACCGTCATTCCGAGGAACGAGGAATCTGTTAAATAGATTGCTTCGTCATTCTTCCTCGCAATGACGACTACTTATATATGAACATACTTGACAAAATCGTTCTACGAAAAAAAGAAGAAGTTGCATTTGCTAAGCAGCAAGTAAGCGTAAAAGACTTAGAAAGTAATCCAACTTTTCGTAGAACACCCTATCGTTTTAAGGATTTCCTTTTAGCCGATGATAGAACTGGTATTATCGCCGAGTTCAAAAAGCAATCGCCTTCTAAAGGTATAATTAATGGCAATGCCGATGTAAAAGCAATCACACAAGCCTACAATGCGGCTGGTGCTTCGGCACTTTCTGTACTTACTGATACTGACTTTTTTGGTGGCAAGAAAGAAGATTTATTACAAGCCCGCAGCGTAAATGAAATTCCAATCTTAAGGAAGGATTTTATGATTGACGAATATCAAATCTTAGAAGCTAAGGCTTGGGGAGCTGATATCATTCTATTAATTGCAGCCATTTTAACACCTCAGCAAATTGTTGATTATGGAAAGTTTGCACAAAGCTTAGGTCTAAATGTATTGCTGGAAGTTCATGATTTAGCAGAGCTGGAAAGAAGCATTTGTCCGCATTTGGATGCCATTGGCGTAAACAACCGCAACTTGGGAGATTTTACAGTTAACATCCAAACTTCATTCGATTTAGTGGATAGAATTCCTAATGAGTTTTTGAAGATCTCGGAAAGTGCCATTAGCAATCCGCAGACAATTAAAGATTTGAAGCAAGTTGGTTTTCAAGGTTTTTTAATTGGGGAAAACTTTATGAAAACGGAGAACCCAGGCTTGGCGATGAAGGAGTTTGTTGGGGAGTTGTAGGTTAGATTTTAGAAAGACTTACGAAGCTTTAGAAACTTCGTAAGTCTCAAGTATAATTCGTCATTGCGAGGCACGAAGCAATCTTACAACATTAGTAATTATTCCCTTTAAGATTGCTTCGTGCCTCGCAATGACGGTAGGGATAATAATAGCGCCAGAGGCTGATGACTACTCCCTAAGTCCTAGTTCCTAACTACTAATACCTAATTAACTATCAAACGAAACACATTCCTTCAACTGCTTTTCTGTGTAAGCTAACTTATACTGCTTCAACACATCATCAGGTACACCATTCCATTGGTTTGGAGCATTACCAGCATAACCAATATCGGCTACGCCAATTTCTGAAGTATAAAAACCAGAAGCTACCAAATTGCGCAATCGGTTAAAAAATGCTACGCCTTGGCTCATTTCTTTTGGGGCCTTGTTTGGGTAAGCAATTAAATCTACCAACTCAATCTGCTGTTTCTCGCTGCATTCGCGAAAAGGTTTCCCAAAGCGATTTAAACATTGCATATCCACCCAACGCAAACCGCCCCGCATCGGAATTTGATGGTAAGGCATATCCTTTACAATAAACTCTATAAAGTCTGGAACTTTGGCTTCAGAAGCACTTCCACTTACTTCATCTTTTGGGATTATAATATCCGACAGAATAGTAATGGTAGCCATTTCTTCTTTGCTGAAAAACTTACCTTGAGCCAGTAGTTCCTTTTCTCTTTCAATCTCTTCTTTAGCTCGGTCGTAGGTAAATTCTGGATCGCCAGTCACTACTTCCTTTTTTTCTTCGCTAGGTTTACAGCCACTTACTATAGCAGTAGCAGAAATGGCGCCAACGCCCAACATTTTTAAGGTTTCTCTTCTGTTCATGCTTATAAGTTTTGTTTTTTCATTTCCGAAATAATGTATTCACTAGCTCTCATAGAAAGCGCTAAAATGGTCCAAGTGATGTTTTTGTCTGCCTGTGATGTAAAGGCTGCCCCATCTACCACAAACAAATTCTTACAGTCGTGTGCTTGGTTATATTTATTTAAAGCTGATGTTTTCGGATCGTTCCCCATACGTGCCGTACCTGCTTCGTGAATGATTTTACCTGGAGATTCTAAACCATAATTGTTCTCCTTGTTATAATCGCCACCCCAAGTTACAATTGCACCCATGTTATGCATCATTTCATCGAAAGTCTCCTTCATGTGCTTGGCCTGCAAAATCTCGTGCTCACTCCATTTCACATTGAATTTTAACACCGGAATACCAAATTTATCAACTACGCTTTGATCGATTTCGCAACGATTATCGTACACAGGAATAGCTTCGCCTCTACCTGCCATGCCCACACTTGCACCATAGAAATAACGGTAATCTTCCTTCAACGACTTGCCATAACCTCCTGCTTCTTTCTGTTCACCTCGAACGGCAAATTTCCCATTCATCCCCTCAATTCCACCGCCAAAACCATAAGCTGGCTGGCTCATTCCGCCCCAATATTCGATATGGTAACCACGTGGAAAATCTAGTTTTTTATTGTCTAACCACCAAGGCGAGTAAATGTGCATGCCACCTACGCCATCTTCGTTGTAACGTTTTCTATCAAATAATTGAGGAAGCACACCACCTAAAGCCGCACCAGTAGAATCGTGTAAATAACGACCAACAACATCGCTACTATTCGCTAAGCCATTTGGATGACGCTTCGATTTCGAATTGAGCAACAGACGCGATGATTCGCAAGCACTAGCCGCTAAAATTACTGTACGTCCGGTTACTTGGTATTCCATCATATCATCTTTGTTGATGTACGAAACTCCAGTTGCCAAGCCTTCTGCATTAGTCAAAACTTCCCTAGCCATGGCATTAGGAATTACATCAACATTACCGGTTTCTATAGCTGGATAAATGAGTACGTTGGTAGAAGAAAAATCGGCTTTTGCCATGCTACAGTTTCTGTTACACTGCCCACAAAAAAAGCAAACCCCTCTATCATCGTTTAATTTTTGGGTAAGGATAGATAACCTTGATGGAATGACCTTAACGCCAGACACCGCAGCACCTTTTTGAATAAAAAGTTCGTGCAAACGTGGTTTTGGTGGCTTCAAGAAGAAACCATCGGGATGATCTTCCAAACCTTCATTGGTACCGAAAATACCAATCAGTTTGTCTACCCTATCGTAAAATGGTTTGATATCATCGTAGCTGATAGGCCAATCTTCGCCTAAACCATCTATACTTCTTCTTTTGAAATCTTTTGGACCGAAACGCAGTGAAATACGTCCCCAGTGATTGGTTCTACCACCCAACATACGGGCACGCCACCAATCCCATTCGGTACCGGCTTCTTTCGTATATGGCTCACCTTCTACATCCCAACCGTAGTAACAGGCATCAAAATCGCCAAAAGGACGAAATTTTGTGCTTGCTCCCCTACGCGGTGATTCCCAAGGATTTTTTAACTGCGTAATGTTCTTTTGCGGGTCATACATGGCTCCAGCTTCTAAAAGACACACTTTTAGTCCAGCTTTGGCAAGCGTATAAGCCGCCATACCGCCACCAGCGCCCGAACCTACAATTACCGCATCATAATGTTTGCTTTGTTTTTTAATCTGCATCTCGGCTTATAAGTTAGTAAGCTCAAGTTAGTGATTTTTATGGCTTGCGCAAACACACCAATCAATTGTAACGACATCGATAAGAACGACATTACTCTATGCAGATTTTAGCCAGCTTACTTTAGCTGTTTCAACAATTGATTTAACTCTTGTTGAGTTGTAGCAGTTTTGTCTTTTGCGTACCAAGAATGAAGTTTTTCTGCTAACTCGGGCATTACTACTCCTTCATTTTTCCACTCCAACATCAAATTGTGCAAAGCGATTGGTCTTGGTCCCCATTTAGGTAACACCAAATTTCCAGCTTCATCTAAAACCAATAATACGGGGATTGCTCTTCCACCATTGGTTAGGTGAGCATCGATTAACGGGAGGTTTTTGTCTCTTAAAGTCAGTTTCAATTCGAATTTATCAGCCGCTGCTGAAGCAATTTTATTGAAAACAGGTACAATTTGAGCTGCATCACCACACCAGCCTTCAGTAATAATTAAAAAGCGATACTTGCCTTGAATTTGTTGTAAGGTCGAGATGATTTCTTCGGTTAAAACAGTAGTTTTATCAACTCTGTTCATACGTTGCACATTCATTTTGGTGTAGTGCAGCATATCTTCCGAATTATCTGGACCGGTAGTTTTGCCGTTGGCTAAAAGTTCATCCACTAAGTTTCTGTAGCTAGGATAGTCTAGCGCCTCTTTATCAAAAATATTACTGTAATTGAGCATAAAATAGCTGTAATAAAATGGTTACTCCCTTCTTTTAATTCTTTTATTGAGCGAGATTTGCCCCCTCATTAAAATTACATTAAACTCACCGAATTTAAATGGATAGGATTAAGTGCAAAGTTCTTTTATTAGTCGCTTTTATTTGTATTGCAACTGTAAAAATTTATGCCCAAACGGGTAATACAGGAAAAATTAGCGGCCGAATTGTAGATGCCCAAACCAATGAGACCATACCTTACGCTTCTGCTGTACTTACCGACAGAAAAACTAAAGCGCAAGTTAGAATAGTACAGACTGATTTAGACGGAAATTTTAGTATCCCCAACCTAGCCAATGGCGTATATACTTTTAAAGCTAGCTATGTAGGTTACCAAACAATGGTAAGAGATTCTATCTCGATTACTGGAGCTCTGAAAAGCATCAACTTGGGCACTATTAAAATGAAAACTGGCAAAGGCAACATCTTAAATGAAGTGACCGTTACCGCCCAAAGGCCAACCATGCAGTTAGGTATTGATAAGAAGGTTTTCTCGGTAGATCAAAGTGTTGTAAGTGAAGGTGGTTCTGCTACAGACGTATTACAAAACGTACCTTCTATACAAACAGATATGAATGGTGGTGTTTCTCTGAGAGGTTCTAACGCAAGAGTTCTGATCGATGGAAAGCAATCGTTGATTGGAGGTGGAGATGTAGCGCAAATCTTAGCTTCCATTCCTGCCAGTTCTATCGAAACAATTGAAGTGATCACCAATCCTTCTTCAAAATATGATGCTGAGGGACAAACGGGTATCATCAACATTGTTTTAAAGAAAAACAAGAAGTTAGGTTTAAACGGTAATGTAGCCTTAACGGCAGGTAATAGAGATAATTACAATGCATCTACCAACCTCGCTTTCCAGAATAAGAACGTAAACCTTTACGCCAACTACAGCTATCGCTATGGTAACAGACCAGGCAGCGGATTTAATAACACTTCTTATAGAAACGAAGTTAACGGAATTGGATTTGTTGGTCAGCGCAATAGTTCTAACGATTTGGAGCAGGGGCACAACGTTAAATTGGGCGTAGATTATAACCTAAGTGAAAAAAGTACGGTGAGCCTTTCTGGTGGTTTTAACGCTAGAAACAGTACCGACGAAGAATTTATCTACCTGAGCAGCTTTAGCTCGAGCAACGTTTTGGTGAATGGATCTGATAGATTTAATACTAGGGACCGTAAAGGTAACAGCTATGATTTAAGCTTAGATTTTGTACAAAAACTGAAGAAAAAGGGTGAAGAATTAACCTTCAACGCAAGTTACGCAACAGGAAATAACGATACATACCAGTTATTTAATACCGATCAGTATTTGCCAACTACTGCTTACTTTTTGCAACGTACAGACAGACCTAGCGACAATAAAAACTATAACATCCAATTGGATTATACTTTACCGCTAACCGAAACATCTCGTCTAGAGGCAGGCTACAGAAGTCAGTTCCGTATTGCCAACAGCAGAACAATTGCAGATTCATTAATTAACAATGTGTACGAATTTAGCCGTGCCTTAAGTAATGATTTTAATAGCGATGATTATGTGCATGCGATTTATGTGAACTATCAAAATCAGATTAAAAACTTTGGTTACCAAGTTGGTTTAAGGGGTGAAGATGCGGCTTTAGAAACTGAGATGGGTGCTTACGATGCCAACAGAAACATTAGCTATACGCCGGGAAGAGTAGCTTACACTCGTTTGTATCCAAGTGTTTTCTTAACCCAGAAATTGAAGAATGAGCAGCAGCTTCAATTAAGCTACAGTCGTCGTGTTAACCGGCCAAGAGGTTGGGATACCAACCCTTTCTTAGACGTTTCTGACCCGATTAACTACCGTCAGGGTAATGTGAATTTGATGCCAGAAGATGTTCACGCATTTGAATTTAGCTACAGCAGATTTTTCAATAAATTCTCTTTGGTATCATCGGTTTACTTCCGTCAAACAAATGATGTGATACAACGTATTAGGGAAGAAATTGGTAACGGTATCAACTTAACTACGCCTCGAAATCTTACCAGTGCAAAAAATAGCGGGGTTGAATTAATTGGAAAGTTCGACATTTCAAAAAAATGGAATTTAACATCGAACTTTAACCTATTCCACAGAAAAATTGAAGGTGTGGCAGAATTTGGCACCTCGGATGTTGATGGAATGGCTTACAACGCTAACATCACCAACAACATCACATTACCAGCAAATATCACCTTACAGTTAAGAGCCGATTACCGTTCGAGCGAAGTAACTGCGCAAGGAACTTTCAAAGCTATGTACGGATTTGATGCCGGTGCAAAAATGGATTTGATGAACAAGAAAGCAAGTTTAAGTTTCAACATCAGAAACTTGTTCAATGCCCGTAAATTCCAAATGGAGTTCCAAAACACAGGTTCTACTATCGACTTCAGTAGAATGAGAGCAGGAAACATGGGTTCATTAACTTTCTCTTACCGTTTTGGTAAAACCGATTTTAGCCAGCGTAAAAAGAAAGCGCCAGAAACGCCAAGATCTGACGAGGAGACGTTTTAAACGAAATTTAACCTAATTTAAAAAAATGTAAAAACCCTTAAGAAAATTAAACCTTAAGGGTTTTTTGTTGTCCAAATGCTTAATCGGCTAATTTTTAAAATACGAAACCTAAAGTTTAGATATTGATTACATCGCTAACTGCAATAATTTTAGCAATGAATATAATTGAATTTGATACTGTTTCTTAATATATTAGCGTAACCAAACACATGATTTAGCAAACTAGACGTTGAAAAATTTACTTGCCTTTGTAACCGTAATCCTATTTTTTTTTCCTTTTTTAGCAAGCTCGCAAACGGCAAATAAAGGTGCTATTAGAGGTAAGGTTGTGGAGGAAGTTGGTGGCTTGCCAATTCCTTACGCAGTAGTTTCGGTAACGGAAAGCAATTCAGAATCGCCAACAGCAACTTTCCAGACAGACGAAAATGGCTACTTCAAGTTTCAAAACCTTAAATTAGGGAGTTATAAAGTGAAGGTTAGTTTTGTCGGTTTTAGCCAGGTAGTGGTGAACGACATCTACGTTAGCGCATCAGAAGCTGAAAAAAACATAGGTACCATTAAGCTCGGTCAATCTCAAAACAGTTTATCGGAAGTAGTAATTACTGGTGAAAAGCCTCTAATTGAAAGCGATGGCGATATGATTACCTACAATGTTGGTGCTAGCATACATGCCGAAGGAAGTTCTGCCGTGGATATTTTAAAAGATGTGCCAATGGTAGAAGTAGACATTGATGGTAAGCCAACCATCTCTGGCATGAGAAGCACTCGTGTTTTTATCAATGGTCGCCCTTCTGATTACATGACCTCCAACATTGCTGATTTGCTGAACGTACTGCCATCAGATGCAGTAGAAAAGATTGAAGTGATGACTAATCCGCCAGCAAAATATTCTGCTGATGGCGAGGGTATCATCAACATCGTTTTACGAAAAGATTTTAAGGTTGGTTTTAATGGCAACGTAGGTATTGGGGCAGGTTTGCAAGGCAACAAAAATGCTAACGCTAACGCGTCTTACAAAGGCAAAAATTACAGCATTAACGGTGGTGGTTCTATTAGATCTAGTATTGGAAAAGGGTATAACGAAAATTTTAGAACCAATGTTTTCCCAGACACCACTTACTACTATAACCAGTACAATAATAGCGAGAGCGACAATGGAGGTACCAATGTCCGAGTAGGCTTCGATTGGGATATCAACAAAAAACAAAACCTAAAAACCTCTGCAAGTTATGCGGAAAACCACAATGAAGGGCTCACCACCAACAACTTCTATTATATTACCGAAGAACTTACCGAGAGGAGGTTAAGAAACCAATTAAACGGTTCTAATGGTGATAATAAAACACTGGTTTTTAGTGCAGATTACAGTTATAGAATTGATACTTCTGGCAACACGCTTTCGATGGGTTTAACATTAAACACTAATAGCAATTACTCGTTCAGGAATTTTGACAGAAGCTATATTTTTCCAACAAATCTATCGCCATCATTACAACAAAACAACAACGACATTGGCAATAACGGGCTAAATTTTAACCTAGATTATGAGAAACCGTTGTTTAACAAGAGAGATCGCATAGAAGTTGGCGTAGCTGTTGGCATACGCGAAAACCAAAGTGATTTATTGGTAGAAAACTACAATTTCAAAAATAATGTATTCAACAAGAACGATAAGTTAAGCAGCGATTTCATCTATAACGAAAAGATATATGCAGCTTACGGTTCATACAATTATAGAAAAGACGGCTGGACGGTAAGAGGGGCTATGAGAGCAGAATATACCAACGTAGATTTTGATCTGAATACTGCGCAAAGCTACGCTGTAAATCCATACTTCAGCATGTTTCCATCCCTATCGGTAAGCAAATTCATCAAAAAGAAATATAACGTGGGACTTAGCTATGGCGTTAGGGTAAACAGGCCTAGAGAAAACACGCTGAACCCACAAGTAAACAACGCCGATACTTTAAACATCTCTTACGGAAACCCAAACCTATCGCCTTCGTATACACACCAGATTGCATTAAACATGGGGATGTACGGAAGAGATTGGTCATTTAACCCACGCATTACTTATTCAAGGGCTACTGGCGTGATAGAAAGATACAGGTTTGTGCATCCTAACGGGGTTTCGGAGTCTACGTTCGATAATGTGGGCAGCAACTACTACATTTCATATATCCTAATTGGTAATTACAGACCTACGAAGAAAACATCTTTCAATGGTAATTTCACGTTGATACAAAGCAATTACAAATCTGCCATGAACCAATCGTTAAATCGTGGTGGTTGGAGTATAAGATCTCGGATTGGTATGTCGCTACAGATTAGTAATAGAACCGCAGCAGAAGGAAGTTTAAATTACGCCAATAATTTGGTGGCGCAGGGCAGAAATAGAAGTTCGATGAATACCACCATAGGCATCAGGCAAAACTTCTTGAAGAATAGATTATCTGCAAGAATTTCTGCGAACGATCCGTTTAGAGGTCGTCATAGCTATTCTTTTAACGAGGGCACCAATTTTTTTGCTGATTCTTTTAGTAGAAACAACACCAATAACTTCAATTTGAATATCAATTACAGATTTACACGAATTAAAACCAACAAGGTTACGGTACCGCCAGCACCAAAAGTGGTAACCAAAGCTAATTAGGATTTTGTGTATATTGCCTGCCTATGAGCAGCGAAAACCCTTGGCAAACCCTTAGCAGCGAAGAAAAATACAGTAACAATTGGATAAAGGTTACCGAACATCAGGTGATTAATCCTTCTGGCGGCAAAGGAATTTATGGCGAAGTACATTTCAAGAACATTGCCATAGGCGTGCTTCCATTAGATGGAGAACAAAATACCTGGCTGGTTGGGCAATATCGTTTTCCGCTAAAGGCTTACAGTTGGGAAATTCCAGAAGGTGGTGGGCCATTAGGCATCGACCCAGAGTTAAGTGCAAAAAGAGAGTTAGTTGAAGAAACAGGCTTGGTTGCCAACAAGCTCACGGAAATACAGCGCATGCATCTTTCCAATTCTGTGAGTGATGAATTAGCAATTATTTATCTTGCCCAAGAGTTAACGCAGGGCGAAGCCCAACCTGAGGAAACAGAAGAGCTTGAAATTATAAAAGTGCCCTTTGCAAAGGCTTACCAAATGGTAATGGATGGTGAAATTACTGACAGCATGAGCGTGGCTGCAATTTTGAAAGTACAACTGTTGCTAGAGAAAGGATCAATATAGTGCGCTTTTGCTATGTTTTAGTACTCATTTTACTACTCCTTTCATGTAAAACACAACGTGAAGCAAGACAGAAAACTACCTTTGAAGAAAACTTCAGCAATGGTTACCACGAACATTGGCAGGCAGAAAATCATACTTTCGAGAATAACCTAGCTCACTTCTCAGAGTACAATGTTTCATCACAGCAGAACCAAATTATTTTAACGCTTGACAATAAAAAGCATCACGAAAAAGCTTACACCGCAGCCGAACTTCGTACCAAAAAGATGTTTCTTTACGGCCGCTTCGAAGCGCAGCTAAAAGCATCTGATGCCATGGGCTGTATCACGGCATTTTTTCTTTACCGACCAAATGCAGCTCATAACACCGAAATAGATTTCGAAATTAGCGGAAAATACCCAAAGGTAATTACAACAAACCATTGGGTAGACAGACGGTCGCACGACAAGGAAACACCCCTAGATTTTGACAGCACGAAAGACTTCCATACTTATGTGATTCACTGGAAACCAAATAGTATAGTTTGGGAAATAGATGGAAAGGTAATCCATAGCACCACTACTGCTGTACCCAATAAACCAATGCAGGTAATCTTTAACTTATGGGCTACCAAATCTGAAAATTGGGCAGGTAGTATAAAAGACGCAAAACTTCCTACCTTTGCGTACGTAAATTCGTTTAAATACACACCTTATAAAAAATAAAATGAGCAAACTTATTGGCTATATCTTAACTCCAATATTTTATCTGTCTTTCGGTTTATTCCTAGTTATTTTTCACCCCATACAGTGGATTTGCTATAAAGCTTTCGGTTACTCGGCACATAAATGGTCGGTAGATGTGCTCAACTTTTTCCTTACTTATTCTCAAATTACCTTGCTTAATAGCGTAAGTTTTAAGAACAGCCAAAAATTGCCAACAGATAGACCAATTATTTTTGTGGCCAACCACCAAAGTATGTACGATATTCCGAGCTTAATTTGGTTTTTACGCAAACATCATCCAAAGTTTATCTCGAAAATTGAGCTCACCAAAGGGATACCTTCTATTTCGTTTAACTTGAAATATGGTGGTGGTGCTAATATTGATAGGAAAGATAGCAAACAGTCTATAGGCGAAATCATCAAATTAGGTCGACGAATGAACGAAAATAACTGGAGTACGGTAATTTTCGCGGAAGGTACACGAGCTAAAGATGGCAAAATGAAGCCTTTTCAAGTAGGTGGTATCGCAACTTTGTTGAAAATCGTGCCTACTGCGATTATTGTTCCCGTAGCTATAGAAAACTCTTGGAAAATTGTTCGTAATGGAACTTACCCATTAAATGCGCTGCTACCTTTAAAGTGGACGGTGTTAGCGCCAATAGAAAGGGGCGATAAAAATCCAGAAGAGTTGGTTTTGCAGGCGGAGAATGCGATTAAGCAGCAGATTGGACAGTAATATTTATTCCAACTCGTGATATTTACTAGCTCAAAAGTATCGTCATTGCGAGGCACGAAGCAATCTTACAACTATAAATAGGCAATAAATCGAATAAAGCTTCTAGTAAAAACCGATAAATATCCCGATTCTCCTTAAACGTTCTTTGCGTCAATTAACTTGAAAAAAGCATCTCTGTAAGTATCTCCTACTGGGATAGTTTTGCCAGCAATCGCAATTCGGCTGCGCTCTATGCTTTCAATTTTATCTACTGCGATAATGTAAGATTTATGCACTCTGATGAATTCGCCTTTTGGCAAGGTTTCTTCCATCTTTTTCATATTTTGCAGGGTAATTACACGCTCGTTTTTGGTAAAGATGGAAATGTAGTCCTTCAATCCTTCGATGTACAGAATGTCATCTAGCTCAATTTTTTGAATTTTATGCTCCGTTTTTACGAAAATAAAATCTTGTATAGGCGAAGTGGCAGGTGTAGCTACAGGCTCTGGAGTTGGTGCAGCAGCGACAGTTCCGTTATCTTGCTTTTGATGTTGATTACGAACCTTCTCTACAGCTTTGTAGAACCTGTCGAAAGCGATTGGCTTCAAAAGATAGTCGGAAACATTTAAATCGTAGCTTTCTAATGCGTACTGCGAATATGCCGTAGTTAAAATGTAACTCGCTTTGTTTCCGGCAATTTTTAAAAACTGAATACCCGTTAATTCTGGCATCTGAATATCTAAAAACACGAGATCGATGTTACCTTCTTGCACCAATTGCATGGCTTCGATAGCACTTTCGGTACGTTTAACCAGTTCTAAAAATGGAACTTTCGCTACATAATCAGCAATAATATCAAGCGCTAAAGGCTCATCATCTACGGCAATACATTTTAAAATCATAAATCAAGCATTAGTTCTGTGGTGTAGTGGTCTGACGTATTTACAATATTTAGTTTATACCTATCGGGATAAAGTAATTGCAGCCTTCGTTCTACGTTGTTTAGGCCAACTCCGCCAATGGCATCTTTATTGGCTGTATTTTTTTTATTGCTTACACTAAAATGCAAAATCTTTTGGTTAGCAATGATGTTTATTTTAATTGGGTCTTCCTTATCGTTTGCTACACCGTGTTTAAAGGCATTTTCTACAAAGGAAATTAAAATTAATGGTACAATTTTTTGTCCGTCTATTACGCCGTTGATACTAATTTCTACCGCAGCACCGTCTTTAAAACGCAGTTTTTGTAGTTCTACATAACTTTCTACGTAATGCACTTCTTTATCTAAGCTTACCCAGCTATCATTACTCTCGTAAATCATGTAGCGCATCATCTCCGAAAGCTTTAAAATTGCGTCGGCAGTTTTATCAGATTTTTGGTAGGCTAAAGAATAGATGTTGTTTAGCGAGTTAAATAGAAAGTGTGGATTTAGCTGAGATTTTAGGAACTGCAGCTCCATATCTTTCTTCTCGCTTTCTAAATTGCGTTGGATACGCTCATTTGAGAACCAATCTACAGCGAATTTGATGATACAGCTGGAAACTAAAAAGAAGCCTGCTATAAAAATAACACTGATAATGTAATTGGTCATTGAGATGTTTTGAACCTTGCCGTCATCTGTAGTGTACTGCAACACATACTCGGGATTGAACATGGCAACCCCAACTTTAATGCCTACACTTACAACGATTAAAAGAACAAAGCACACCACATACCATAGGTACTGCTTCCTCTTTTTGATAAGTTCTGGAATTAGAACAATGTAGTTGATGTAGAAAACGGCTACGTTAATAGCGCCAAAAACCACATAATCTAATATATACTCCTTTATAGAATGTGTTTTTGTAGAAAAAATAAGGGAAGCGGCAACCAATGCGCCAATAATTCCCCAGAATATGATGTTTAATATTAATGATGCCCTGCTGCTATTCTTCATAAAATTTGTAGAAACATAATTATCTAAACTACCTATAAGCCTATTTGCAAACAAGCACTTTCGACCAACTGGCATTTTTTTTCTACGAAAGGGCAATTTAGCCGATTTATTCGACAAACTGGCATTTTAGCCGTTTATCTAGGATTTTTTGCACTTGGTCTAAAACATTTTCACAGGTTTTTAAGAATTATTCTATTTGTTCAACGAAAACGAAAAGAGTATTAAACCTTAAATATTACAAACATGAAAAAGTTAACCAACGTATCGCCTTTCTTACTTTTATTAGTACCTGTATTTGTGGTAATGTTATTTGCTTTTACTACTAACGGCAACAATAACACTGGCGAAGAAGGCTTAGTGAAAACTACCTCTAAAACTACTTCTATTGTTAAGGCTGCAACTGTAATTTTAAAATAAGGATGAGCAGATTTGCCATAGAAACCGTAGGGCTTAACCATCATTTTGGTTCGCAAGCTGTAGTAAAAGATCTATCGTTACAAGTACCTAAAGGCAGCATTTATGGCTTTTTAGGTCCGAATGGTGCGGGTAAAACTACTACCATTAAAATTTTGCTGAACTTGCTACAGTCGCCAGCTGATACCGTTTTTATCTTTGGCAGAGAACTCAACAACAACCGTACTACTTGTTTAAAGCAAATGGGTGCTTTGGTAGAACAACCAGCCATTTACGCCCACCTTACAGGAAAAGAAAACCTTATCAATAGATGCATCCTTTTAGGGATAAACAAAAATAAAGCAAGCGAAATGTTGGCATTGGTAGGCTTAAGCGATGCTGCCAACAAGAAAGCTGGCAAATACTCGCTAGGTATGAAACAGCGCTTGGGTATTGCTTTGGCTTTAATTGGCGATCCAGAATTACTCTTGCTCGACGAACCTACCAACGGCTTAGATCCTAACGGGATTATCGAAATAAGAAACTTGATGATTGAACTGACTAGCAAGCATGGCAAAACGATTTTGGTTTCTAGCCATTTACTGGCAGAGATAGAAAGAACAGCTACCCATGTGGGTATCATTAACAAAGGGGCACTTCTTTTTCAAGGAACCATAAACGAGCTGCACGATTTGAGCAAGCCATCTATCAAAATAGAGGTAGACGATCATGCTGCTGCAGTTAATATTTTGAGCAGCAATGGCGCAGAAATTCTGAGCGAAGAAGCTTGCCGTATCCATATCAATTATACTGGCAAAGCCGAAATGGGCAATTACAATAGTCTTTTGGTGAAAAATGGAGTTACCGTTTACAGCATTGGCACCGAAAAGAAAGATTTAGAGAATTTGTTCTTGGATATTACCTCGAAGGGATAATGACCAATACACAATATCCAATTACCAAATAGTCAAAATTCAATATCCAACTGCCATTTCAATTAAACAACCCAAAAGTTTAAACGATTAACCAAACCCAACAAACACATTATGCGATCTTTATACATATCATTTATCTCCGAGTTTTATAAATCTCGTAAAACATTAGCTTTTTGGGCTGCCATTATACTTCCATTAGTTATTTGCGGACTAATTGCTTTTGGCTATTACACTAGCTCGGCTAAAATCTTAAAATATAACTATCCAGGCATGATGTTGTGGTTTCAATACAGCAGTGCTGCGCTTGGTGTAATGGGAATGCTTATACTTCCATTTTATGTAATGTTTATGGCATTTTCTGTAAATAACATTGAACATAAAAACGATACCTGGAAAACCCTATTCTCGCAGCCGTTAAATAAGTTTTCAATCTACTCGGGCAAATACCTTTATTCAGTAGCGTTATTGCTCATTTGCGTTGTACTTTTTCCTCTTCTTACTTACGGTAGCGGATATTTATTACAAGCCCTTGTTCCAAAATACACTTTTAACGCTTACGATCCCGCGATAATACTGAGCAGATTTTACGGAAAACTATTTTTAGCATCATTGGGTATCCTCTCTATTCAATTTGTATTGAGCTTAATTTGGGGAGATTTCCTAAAACCTATGGGCATTGGCTTTATTGGAACTATTGCTGGAATTATTACTGCGAATGTTGGTTGGAAGTATGCTTTTCTGATACCTTACAGTGCACCAACTTTAGCATTAAGAGCGGCTAGCGGCACCAAAAATGGCCGTCCGGAAGATCTGCCAATTTTTACACAAGAAATTTGGGTGAGTTTAGCTTATGCAGCTGTACTGTTTATTGCCGGTTATTTTATCCTTTCGAAAAGGAACATCAAATAAAGATTTTAGTTTAGTTTTAGTTAATTAGAGAAGGCGGCTGGTTACCGCCTTTTCCTTTTTTAGCGTCCCGGCTTCGGAATAACCATTAAGCTTTCATGGCCTTTTTCATCCACAGATTGCACTGCAAAAAAGTAGTTATCTTTAGAATAATTTAGCGTAGCTTGATTTTCCTTCACAAAAAATTTGCGCTCCCAAAAAGGACTAGAGGTTTCTCTCATTAAAACGTAGTAGCCATGGGGCGATTTTCCCTTTGGAGCGTCCCATTTCAAAGTTGTTTTATTGGTTAAGCCCGAAGTAATGACTATCACATTTTCTGGCTCTTGTGTAGCTAAGCCTAGGTTTGCCATCACCGACATATTCATTCTGGTTACTTTTTGCAGATAGGTATAATCTACGTACTCGGGCAAATCACCAAATTTGAAACCGTTTTCCGTTCTCACGTCCTGATGTTGGCGGTTGAAATCCTCGTTCATTTCTGTAAGCCTAACTGCTGCAAAACCTTGTTGTGAAAATGGCGTATGATCTCCACCACGTAAATATCGATCTCTTCTGTAAATCAACTTCACTTCCAACTGATCCACATATCTTTCAGCTATTTCTTTGATATAACGTGCGGCTTGTCGTGCTTTCCCGTCATTTTCCGTTCCTGCCGACTGTCTGGCCGCAGCTTGTTCTTTGGTTTCGGCAGCAGAAACTCCTTCGCTAAATACACGGACACTCTTATTGTCTTTAATATCGGTTTCCATTCCGTAAGAATTCCCTACAATATCATTGTTCATTAGTAAATGAACATTCCATCCCTCCTCTTTTGCTCTTTTGGCTAGGTTAGCAGCTCCGTATAAACCTTGCTCTTCGCCAACAAAAGCCACAAACACCAAAGTACTACTGAATTTATATTTGCTCATTACACGAGCCATTTCCATTACCGCAGCTACGCCAGAAGCATCATCATTAGCACCGGGAGCAAAATCTTTAGCATTCATCACATCGGTAACTCTCGAGTCGTAGTGACCAGAAACCATCAACATCCGTTTATCAGATGGATCTGTTCCCGGTAAGATAGCCATCACATTCTTCAAAACCACCGCTTCCTTTATCCTTCTGCCATCTGCCGGCTGGGTGAAAGTATCGTAAGACACCTGTAAACGCCCGCCGCTTGCTGCAGCATATCTTTCAAACTCACTCTTAATCCAGGTTCTTGCTGCACCAATCCCTTTAGTTTTACTAAGGGTGTCACTTAAAGTATGTCTGGTATGAAAAGAAACCATTTTCCTAACTAAAATTTCCAAATTAGCCGCAGATACTTCGTTCAGCATGGTGGCAATTTCAGGATCTTTCACTTCTGTTTTTTGAGAAAACGACGATTGAGGAAGACCAAAAGAAAGGCAAAAGAATAGCAGGAGTAAGTAATTTCTCATCTTTTTTAAACGTTGTAAAATTCTTAATAGAAAGTTACAACTATTTCTCTTTAGCTGTAAATTCACACCATATTGTTACTTAACCTAACACAACATTTATGTTAAAAAAAATTACCATTGGCGCATTAGCGTTTGCGGTTTCTTTTAGTGCTCTTGATGCATTTGCACAAGAAGCGGTAAACAACGAGGCTGTACAAAAAATTAGAAAAGAGGGATTAGAAAATTCAAAGGTAATGGACATTGCTTTCCAAATTACCGATGTGATCGGTCCTCGTTTGGCCAACTCTCCGGGCATTAAAAAAGGAAGAGACTGGGCTGTAAAATACCTTACAGACTTAGGTTTAAAGAATGCTAAGCAAGAAAGTTGGGGTAACTTTGGTAAAGGCTGGTCTGTAGAGAAATACTATGCTGCAACTACCGCTCCTTTTTACAGACCAATTATTGGTTATCCGAAGGCGTGGACGCCTGGCACAAATGGTCCAATTAAATCTGAAGTGGTTTTAATTAAAGCCGATACTGTAACCGATTTAGATAAATACAAAGGCAAATTAGCTGGCAAAATCGTGGTGATTGAGTCGGTAATGGTGCAACCATTAAAGAATTCTTATACACCAGATGTTGTTCGTCATACTGATGAGAAATTAGCTGAAATGGCAGCTGCTGAACCTGCAGCTCCAGGCCAAGGTCGTCCGGGCGGTCGTGGTGGCAACAACCAAATGGCCATGATGATGCGTATGCGTCAAAACCGAGTGGCAATTAATGAAATGTTACTTCAAGAGAAAGTGGGTTTAATTTTAACCTACGCTCGTGGTAATTATGGCACTTTCTTCACTAGCAACGGTGCTTCTTATGCTTTAGATGCTAAACCAGTTGCACCAGAGTTAGAAGTTTCAGCAGAAGATTTCTTGCACATCTTGCGTTTGTTACGTGGCGGACAAAAAGTTGAAGTTGAAGCAGAAGTGAAAACTACCTTCTACCCTCAAGATCCTAAAGGCTACAACGTAATCGCTGAAATTCCGGGTACAGACAAAAAGCTGAAAGAAGAAATTGTAATGTTGGGTGCGCACTTCGATTCGTGGCATTCTGGAACTGGCGCTACAGATAACGCTGCCGGCTCTATTGTGATGATTGAGGCAGTACGTATTTTGAAAGCTATCGGTTTTCAGCCAAAAAGAACAATTAGAATTGCACTTTGGGATGCTGAAGAACAAGGTTTACACGGTTCGAGAGGCTATGTGAAACAACATTTTGCAGACCCAACTAAAATGGAATTATTACCTGAGCACAGTAAATTAAGCGCATATTACAATTTAGACAATGGTACTGGCGCCGTTCGTGGTATTTATTTGCAAGGCAACGCTGGTGCGAGAGATATTTTCCAAGCTTGGTTAAACCCATTTGCAGATTTAGGTGCTAAAACTGTAACCATTAACAATACTGGCGGCACCGACCACCAAGCTTATGACGCAGTTGGTTTACCTGGTTTCCAGTTCATCCAAGATCCGATGGATTATAACACTCGTACGCACCACACCAATCAAGATACTTACGATAGATTAGTGGAAGATGATTTGAAAAAGTCGGCTACTATTATTGCTTCTTTTGTGTATCATACCTCAGAACGAGCAGAAAAAATCCCTCGTAAAGAGTTACCTAAGCCAGTAGCTCCGAGAAATTAAGACGTTTAACACTTAACCACATAGGCACATAGTGAAATCTATGTCTCTATGTGGTTTTTTATGCAAAAACTCTCTCCTTAAATGCCCAAACTACCAACTGGTAAGCATTTTTAAACCCCATTTTCTTCACCATATTCCTTCTGTGGGTTTCTACCGTAAGTCTACTGATGAAAAGCATATCCGCAATTTCCTTATTGCTATAGCCTAAAGATATGAGGTGTAGAACCTCAACCTCTCTGGTACTGATATTATTCTGTACGTATTCTTCATTAATTTCGATTGTCATAGCTCTTAGTTTTATCCAAAATTATTTAGAGCTAAGTGTTTTATTTCAAGAGATATTACCCTAACTTACAGGGTGTTTTTACGGTATTGACCACCTGTAAAAACGCTTTACTTTGAAGAAATAAAAAAACATTAAACTAAACCTTAAATCAACGAACTATGCAAGAAGAAAAAGAAAAAAGTTATTCCCTCAATGGGTTTACTAAGGCAGAAGCACAGACAATCATTAAAAATTACATTTCGAAAGCCTCTAGAGGGAGGGATGAAAAAATTAATGAAACAATATCGGTGTGGTTTTCTTATGAAGAGATCAAGAAATTTTACGATCAATTAGATAGTGAAGTCAAAATTTCG
This sequence comes from Pedobacter sp. T50_32, assembly GCF_057652195.1. Taxonomy (NCBI): domain Bacteria; kingdom Pseudomonadati; phylum Bacteroidota; class Sphingobacteriia; order Sphingobacteriales; family Sphingobacteriaceae; genus Pedobacter; species Pedobacter sp. T50_32. The sequence goes on from NZ_JBYFBY010000001.1 coordinate 210,429, forward strand.
CGTGCAAGAGGAGATAAAAATCCAGTTGACGGCGTTCGAATTTACTTTGCAAACTATGGCAAAGATGGTGTTGAGCATGATGCAGCATATAAACATCAAAACACATTAGTGTTAGTATCTACAATTGACTTAGGTGTAATAAAAGGTCCAGATGATAAACCTTTAGTGGATTCCGAAGGGAAGCCAGTTCATAGGCATAGAGATTTATATTCCAACATCAAAAAGACAGGGCCTCTCAACAGAGGAAAATTATGTCCTCCCGAATCTGGCTGTGATTGTGATGAAATTTTAATCACAGGTAATTTTTGTAAAGAGGAAACAGAAGAAGAACCAACGGAATAGTTGTATCAAATGCGTCTTTCTGATCTTACATTTGTCGTTGAAGTATGCTGCTTCTTAACATCTCTATTTTTTCTCTGGAAAAATAGAGATGTATTTTCTAAGATAACCATTGCTTACTTAGTGTTGGTACTGTTAACGGAAACTTTGGGTACTTTATGGTCTGTTATTTACCGCCAAAATAACTCGTGGATTTATAACATTTACAGTATTTTTGAAACTGGATATATTTCTATAGGCTTTTACTACTTATTGGGAAAGAATAAGCTACTAACCTTAGCCGTTTACGCTACCTTTCTAGTAAGTTACAGCTTTGAAACTTCTTACCATGGTTTTTTTAAATATCATGCAGTTACCAACACCATTGTTTCCGTTTGTTTTGTAGTACTCAGCTTGGTATATTTTTTTAGGTTGGTAAAGCATGAAAAGGCTTTTGACCTACAATTTTACAGCCCATTTTGGTGGGCCGCAGCTGTCCTTATTTACTATTTTGGCGGCACTATGTACAATTTATTTGTTTTTTATGCCATACAGTACAATCAAAGCTTTTCTATTCTAGTTCACACCATGCTTGTACTTAACTTTTTACTATACGGAATTTGGTCTTATTCTTATATATGCAGCTATCGTCATCGGAAATTGTTGCCATCGTTATCATAGGCACCTTAATATTTTTATTGGCTCCACTATTTCTGTTGATCTATATCAGACAGTACAACCTGCGTAAAATCAAAGATGTAGAAGAGAAAAAATTGATGGCGCAGCAATTCGAATCCGAACTGCTCAAAACCCAGATAGAAGTACAAGAACAAACCATGCAGACCATCGCCAGCAACTTGCACGACAACATCGGCCAGCTACTGAGTTTAACCAATATCATCTTGGGTTCTATCAACATCAGTAATGCTGAAAAAGCGGAAGCCAAAATCAATACTTCGGTAGAGTTGGTGAATAAATCTATCAAAGAACTGCGGGAGCTCGCAAAGCTCTTACAAGGCGAACAGTTATTACAAAATGGAATTGGCTATGCTATTGAACAGGAAGTGAATTGGCTAAGAAAAACGGAAGTTTACGAAGTTACTTACGAAAATGGATTGCTGGAACAAATGAGTGCCTCGCCAAAAACCGATTTGGTGATACTGCGCTTATTTCAGGAAATTTCGAACAACATCATTAAACATGCACAAGCCTCAAAAATCATCGTACAACTTTATCAAGAAGAAAATCAGCTCTTTTTAAGCATTAAGGAAAATGGTATCGGTTTCGATTATCAGGCGGCAAAAAATAGCGGCCAAGGCTTAGGATTAAATTCAATCGAAAAAAAGGTACGGCTTATTAACGGTTCATTTGATATTCAATCGAGTTTGAATAAAGGAACTCAAATTGTGATACAGATACCTTACCCCCTAGCTACCTAATTGTTATTTAACAGCATGACTGATGGAAATATACATAAAATAATAACACTGATATAATATGAGCGATTGTAAGGAAAGCCCTTTTAGGGGTTTGGGGTTTAAAATAGCCTTAGTAGACGACCACAGCTTATTTAGATCTGGCTTGGCTAGCTTATTGAGCGAATTTGAAGAGTTGGAGATAGTTTTTGAAGCCACTAATGGTGCTGATTTACAATCTAAAATTAAGAAACACGAAGATGTACAGCTCATCTTAATGGACATCAATATGCCTGTAATGGATGGTTTTGCCACCACAAAGTGGATGAAAGAAAACTATCCGAAGGTTTACATCTTAGCCTTAAGCATGTTCGAGGATGAAAAATCTATCATCAATATGATTAAGGCTGGAGCAAACGGTTACATGCTAAAAGAGTCCAAATCATCGGAGCTGCTCATCGCTATTAAAACAATGATTGAAAAAGGCTTTTACGTCAACGAATTAGTGTCAGGACGTTTGCTGGTATCGGTTAAAAACGAAGAACAAAAAAACATCCTCACAGATAAAGAATTAACTTTCCTGCAACATTGCGCCAGCGAACTTACCTACAAAGAAATTGCTAGCTTAATGAACGTCAGCCCAAGAACGGTAGATAATTACAGAGAGTCGCTATTCGCTAAGCTCTATCTAAAATCTAGAACAGGTTTAGTAGTTTACGGCATTAAAAATAATCTGATAAAAATTTAGTTGTTTAATTGGTTAACTGTTGAAATCGGTTAAATCGATCACATCTTGAGGCTAGCCTAAGCGACATACTCAATCGTAATTCTAAAATCCTAAATCAAAAGACTGATGTCTATCAGGAATTTCTACATTCTTAAAACCTGCAGCCTGTAATTTCTCTTTAAAAATTAACTGTACTTCATATTCGCCGTGCACCAAAAACACTTTCTTTACCTTACTCGCATCCTGACAAGAAAGAAACTGCAACAAATCGTTATAATCTCCATGCGCACTCATAGATTGAATGCTCTGCACTTCTGCGTGTACAGTAAATCGGTCTCCGAAGATGCCTACTTCCTGAGCACCCGCTTTTAACCTCCCGCCTAGAGAATTCGGTTCGCAATAGCCAACCAACAATATTGTATGTTTAGCATCGCCAATGCAATTTTTAATATGATGTTTCACCCGTCCGGCTTCTGCCATACCCGATGCAGAGATAATAATGCAAGGCTCTGGGTTTGCATTTAGTGCAATCGAATCTTCCGCGGTTTCTACGTAGTGTAAACGTTCAAAATCAAAAGGATTGTCATCAATTTTCATGATATCCAAAACTTCATCATTAAAACCCTCTGCATGATTTTCTACAATCGCCGTAGCCTTAGCCGAAAGTGGGCTATCTACATAAACATGAACTTTAGGCAAGCGACCTTCTAAATCTAAGTTGTTAAGCACATAGAGGATTTCCTGCGTTCTGCCCACACTAAATGCCGGGATGATTACTTTACCCTTTTTCTCTACGCAAGTTCGCACCACAACATCTAACAAAGCCTGTGCTGTTGGTTGCGCATCCTTATGGAGTTTATCACCATAGGTAGATTCCAGTAGTATATAATCAGCTTGCGGAAACGACGCTGGTGGTCTCAATAACAAATCACCATACTGACCTACATCGCCACTAAAGCTTAAGCGAGTTGTTTTGCCATTTTCTGTAATGGATAAATGGACAGATGCGCTACCAATAATATGACCAGCATCGAAAAACTGCAAAGTAACATCGTTGGTAATTGATACCTCTTTTTGATAGGGCACCACCTCGAAAAAAGACATTGCTTTTAGCACATCATCTTCTTCGTACAAAGCTTCCTCTAATGGCAAACCACGCTTTGCAAGCTTTTTGTTTTTGTACCGTAAATCTCCAGCCTGAATTTTCGCAGAGTCTAGCAACAAAATCTTTGCTAGTTCTTTCGTAGCCGAAGTTCCGTAGATCTTTCCCTTAAAACCTTGAGCTACCAGACGTGGAATTAGGCCACTGTGATCTATATGCGCATGTGAAAGTACCAAGATATCTACTTCAGCAGCGTTAAATCCGAAATTTTCGTTTAAAGCTTCTATCTCCTGCCCCATTCCCTGGAACATTCCACAGTCTAGCAAAATTCGAGTTCCATTAGCTAACGTAAGTAAGTGTTTACTGCCAGTTACATTTCTAGCAGCACCGTGAAAGGCTATTTTCATTTATAGATTATTTATTCAATAATAAGAAAATTGTTTTATTGTTCTATTGCTAAATTGATTGAGAGACTGAATACAGAACTCCTAAATTAACACTTTACCCTTCATTCGTTATGTGTTCAAAAGTCTAGGCTTGCCGACTTCTAGATCAAACAAAGAAATAAATTGCTAAAAATTTTGAAAACTAAAATATTAGTTATAAATTAGTATTAGATATCTAATTAGTAATCGGCGCATTGCAAGGCGCTGTTTTCAAAATAACACAAAAATGGAAATTAAAGATTTAACAAAAGCAGAAGAACAGTTAATGCAAATTCTATGGCAATTAGAAAGCGCTTTTGTAAAGGAAGTGATTGATGAGTTGCCAGAGCCTAAGCCAGCCTACAACACCGTTTCTACCATTATCAGAATATTGGAAGTTAAAGGTTTTATTGGGCACGAAGCTTTTGGGAAGGCACACAAGTACCACCCATTAATTTCGAAGGAAGAATATAAAAGACATGCTACCGAGAAGCTGTTAGGTGGTTATTTCGAAAATTCTGTAGAAAGTATGTTTTCATTCTTTGTAAAAGAAGAAAAACTCGACTTAAGCGATGTTGATGAGATTTTGAAAATGATTAACAAATTTAAAAACAAACCGAAATGAGTTGGTCGCATTATTTATTGCAGGTAAATATCTATTTAATAGTTTTTTACGCCTTCTACAGGCTTTTACTTGCCAAAGAAACTTATTTTGTTCTTAACAGGATATATTTAATTTGTTCGGGTATATTTTCGCTTACCATTCCTTTTATGCAATTTGATTGGTTTAGCAAACGAGAAATTAGTAAGCAAATTTATGTTCAGGTAGAACAATTGAACCAGTTTGTAGTGCAAGATACTACGGTAAAAGCAATAGCCCCACAATTTAGTTGGGGAGGTTTAATCGTAGCCGTGTACCTAATAGGTGTCGCTTTCTTTTTAATTCGCTTTGCGATAAAATTATTAGCCGTACGACAAATGTTTAAAGGCATAAGAAGCGGATTGGCATTTTCATTTTGGAACAAAAAAGTAGTGAGCCAAAACCTGCCCGAGGCAGCTACAGTAAACCATCACGAAGACATCCATATTAAACAACTGCACACTGCCGATGTAATTTTTTTCGAGCTCTTAGGAATTATTACTTGGTTCAATCCCATCATCTATTTGTACAAAGAAACGGTAAAAAACATCCACGAATATTTGGCAGACGAGGCTGCGGCTAAGTTTCAGGGTGATAAAGAACTGTATTCTATGTTGCTCCTTAACCAAGCTTTCGGCGTAAACGCAAATACTTTAACAAACGGTTTTTTAAAGAAATCGATGATTAAAAAGCGGATTTTTATGCTGTACAAAGAAAGATCTCGTAAAACTGCCATTCTTAAATATGGCATATTTGTTCCCCTTTTTGCCGCAGCTTTACTCCTATCTTCCGCAACCATTAAAAAGAATAACCAGCTTTTAGTGGCGTCAGAAAAAATCCAAATAGCAGAAGTAAAAGCAGCCGTTGCAGAAGTATTGGATATTTCTACAGAGGTAGTTCCCGAAGCTGCTATTGAAACTAAAGTAAAGTTCCCAGAACCTAAAACCAAAAAGGACGACGGTTTGGAAAAATTCTATAGTTTCTTAGGAAAGAACATCAAGTATCCGTCGACAGCATCTAGCAACCATGTGCAAGGGAACTTGATAGTCAACTTTTCAGTAAAAAATGGCAAGCCAGAAAATATTGTAATTGAACCAAAAATGGGTTACGGCGCCGACGAAGAAGTGATAATAGCCTTATCAAAATATGAGGGCAAGGTACTGAACGATGGCAAATACAGTATGCGAATTGAGTACAGACTTAACGGCGCTAACACCGCAGTGATTAACGACGACGCTACTGTGAAAAAAGGCTATAAGAATTTAAATACCATTAAGATAATTGGCTATGCCCCTAAACTAAAAAGTACAGAAGATGATGACAATACCATTTACAGCTTTGTAACCCTAGAAAACCCGCCGACTTACCCAGGCGGAATGGAAAGTTTCTACAAGTTTTTGGGTGCCAACATTAAATATCCAGCCCTTGCTGCAGAAAATAATATCCAAGGAAACGTATTTGTCTCCTTTACCGTAGAAAAAGACGGATCTCTAAATGATATCAAGATAGATAAGAAATTAGGTTACGGCACCGATGAAGAAGCGGTAAGGGTTTTACAGCTGAGTAGACGCTGGAATCCAGGAATGATTGGCGGCAGGACGGTGAGAGTAAAGTACAACCTTCCTATCAAGTTTGCACTGAATAATATCCCAAAAAATCCAAAAACTTACAGAATGGTTCCTAGTGAACGAATGAATACTGAAAGCTTCTTTGCTAAACGATTGGAATTTGAAGGCGAAAAAGCGCCACTTCTTATTCTTAACGGGAAAGAGTATGACGGAAAAATAGCCGAACTAGACCCTAAAAAAATTGAATCTATCTCGGTATTGAAAGATGCTAGCGCCACAGCACTCTATGGACTAAAAGCATTAAATGGCGCAGTAATAATTACCACAAAAGCAGATAAACCATTAATATCACAACCAAAAAATTAAAGAAAATGAAAAAAATCGCACTCATTACATTAGTTACGTTACTAGGTTTTAGCGCAAGTAAAGCTCAAACACCTGCTAAAGCAGACGACAAGGTGTATTCTTTTGTTGCTATGGAGAACCCTCCTAAATTTCCTGGCGGTATAGCAGAATTTTATAAATTCTTGGGAGAGAATATCAATTATCCAGAGGCAGCCAAGCAGAATAAAATTCAAGGAAATGTATTCATTTCATTTGTAGTAGAAAAAGATGGCAGTATTTCTAACGTAAGAGTAGATAGAGGACTAGGCTACGGAACAGACGAAGAAGCTGTAAGGGTTTTAAATCTTAGTCCGAATTGGATAGCTGGCACACAAAACAGAAAAGAAGTGAGGGTGAAATACAACATCCCTATCAAGTTTAGCCTAAATAAACAAACGCATTAAGCTCCAAAAATCCGCAACTAACACCTGCGGATTTTTTTATGGAATGGTGCTGCTAATAACATCATTCTCTTAAAAAACTAATGATGCTTTTGAGGAACCACAAAATATCTCTACTTATCCTCGCAATTTTATTTATTGGAATAAGCGCTATTGGTCAACTTCCCAAACATTATGGGCGTAGATTAGAAAAGACCTATCCGATAGATTTGCAACGGCATTTATTTAACAGCATAAAATACCCCCATAAAGCTGAACATTCTTACACCCAAGGAAATACCGTTGCATATTTTAAAGTTTACAACCGCAAAATCACCTTACTTTCTGTTGCGCCAAAACTCACTGTCGATTTTAAAAACGAAATCATCAAAGCCTTTAAAAATTTCGAAACCAACGATTTGAAAAATGGATTTTATGGTTTACCGATTAATTTTAGGATCGCTAATGTGGTCACAAAAATTCATAACGCAGAAATTGAAGTTCATCAAAGTTATATCGATTTACCTTACTTAGAAATTTTATTAGGTATTCCAAGCTGTGATCCAGGTGCACCCCATCTCTATTGCGATCCAAATACTTTACACGCTCCCTATAAATTACAAACCCCTCCGGTTTATCCAAATGACAATTACAGAGGCTTTATAAAGTTTCTCAAAGCCAACGTTAACTATCCAAAAGCGGCAATTGAAAACCAAGTACAGGGAAATGTGTATGTCTCTTTCGTAATAGAAAAAGACGGCAGTTTAAATGAAGTAAAAATTGAAAGAAGTTTAGGCTATGGTACCGATGAAGAGGCGCTCAGGGTTTTGAAACTAAGTCAAAAATGGAAGCCTGGGTATGAAAATGGCAAACCAGTAAGAACAATCTATCGAACCCACATCTCGTTTCAGCCAGATCGCCCTTTTAAAAACCCAAAACTAATAAAGATCTATCAGCTAAAGCAATTAAAATATCCACCCCAATATCCGGGAGGGAAAGAAAGGTTAATGGAGTTTATTAAAACCAATATCAATTACTCAAATTTAACCAACAGACAAATTAAAGGTATAGTAGTAATTAGTGCTGTGATAGAAATGGATGGTAGTTTGAGTCAATTAAAAGCGATTGATAACCTAGGTTATGGCACAAAAAAGGAAGCTTTGCGGGTGGTATCAAAACTTAAGCGTTGGAACCCTGGAATGGAAAACGGAATACCTACAAGAACACAGATAGCAATTCCAGTAAAATTCAATCCTTAAAAAAACAAAAGCCCTTCCGACAAAAATATCGAAAGGGCTTTGTAATTCTCCTGTGTCTCGGACAACTAAAGTTAAATAATTAATTTCAATTTTCCGAATTTACTATGCTAGCATACAACCAATTACGATTGGAAGATCTTGCCTTTTATTTTACGCTCGTTCTCAGTTAAGAAGATTTTACGTAAACGGATGCTTGCAGGCGTAACCTCAATATATTCATCAGCTTGGATATATTCCATACATTCTTCTAACGAGAATTTAATTGCTGGTGCAATACGAGTGTTATCATCTGTACCAGAAGCACGCATGTTAGTTAATGCTTTTCCTTTAACAATGTTAATCACCAAATCGTTATCACGGATGTGCTCACCTAAAATCTGTCCTTCATAAATATCTACACCTGGATCTACAAAGAAACGACCTCTATCTTGTAATTTATCAATAGAATAAGCGGTAGTTGTACCTTTATCCATAGAAATCAATACACCATTTAAACGACCAGGAATTGCACCTTTCCAAGGCTCGTAAGCTTTGAAACGGTGTGCCATAATTGCCTCACCAGCAGTAGCAGTTAATACGTTGTTACGTAAACCAATAATACCACGAGAAGGAATTTCGAATTCCAAGTGTTGTAAATCGCCTTTTGGCTCCATAATTAACAACTCACCTTTACGTTGAGTTACCAATTCGATTACTTTACCAGCTACATCTCCAGGTACGTCTACAATTAAAGTCTCAACTGGCTCATGTTTTTTACCGTCAATTTCTTTAACAATTACCTGCGGCTGACCCACTTGCAATTCGTAACCTTCACGGCGCATAGTCTCGATCAATACTGATAAGTGAAGAATACCACGGCCATAAACCAACCATGAATCTGCACCTTGAGTCTCCACAACTTTTAATGCCAAGTTTTTCTCCATTTCCTTCATCAAACGATCTTTGATACGTTGAGAAGTAACTAATTTACCTTCTTTACCAAAGAAAGGCGAATTATTAATGGTGAACAACATGTTCATTGTTGGCTCATCAATGCTAATTACTGGTAATTGTTCTGGTGCCTCAAAATCAGCGATAGTATCACCAATATCAAAACCATCAATACCAACAACAGCACAAATATCTCCAGATTTAACTTCAGTAGTTCTTACTTTACCTAAACCTTCAAAAGTATATAATTCTTTTACTCTAGACTTAACCAATTTACCGTCACGTTTAATCAAAGTAACAGGTTGGTTTTCTTTAATCGTACCTCTGTGTACACGTCCAATAGCAATACGACCTACGAAAGAAGAATAATCTAACGAAGTAATTTGCATTTGCAACGTACCATCGTTAATTGGCGCAGCAGGAATATGCTCTACAATTGCATCTAACAATGGGAAAAAGTTATCAGTTGGTTTAGTGTAATCAGTGCTCATCCAACCATTTTTAGACGAACCGTAAATTACAGGGAAATCTAACTGCTCTTCTGTAGCTTCTAAGTTAAAGAACAACTCAAAAATTTGTTCATAAACTTCTTCAGGGCGACAGTTTTCTTTATCAACCTTGTTTACAACAACAATTGGTTTTAAGCCTAATGCCAAAGCCTTTTGCGTTACGAAACGCGTTTGAGGCATCGCACCTTCAAAAGCATCACATAACAAAAGTACACCATCAGCCATTTTCAATACACGCTCTACCTCACCACCAAAATCGGCGTGACCAGGAGTATCAATAATGTTGATTTTAACATCTTTATATTTTACCGACACGTTTTTAGACACGATGGTAATACCACGCTCACGCTCTAAATCGTTGTTATCAAGAATTAAATCTCCAGTTTGCTCGTTGTCACGAAAAATAGAACAGGCATGTAAAATTTTGTCTACCGTAGTGGTTTTACCATGGTCTACGTGGGCTATAATAGCTATGTTTCTTATCTTTTGCATATAATGCGATTGTATTTAAGGGCGCAAAGGTAGTAAAAAAACCTTAAAACCGAAATAAAAACGACCAGCAAAATGTGTTAAGTTTTTGTAAATCAATTGCATTGCTAATTGGTTGTTGTAGCCCCGCTATCCGTTTTATCCCGAAAAAAAATCGGGATGCCCACTGCTATCGGGTTTATTACACAAAATTCTTCCTAACTTGGGGTAAAACATCTACCTAACCATGTACAAAGCCGAACTTATTACACATAAGGGCCAAAACCGCATTGCGGTTTATTTTGATAACAAACCAGAGCTTATTTTACGTTTTAAAAAGCTGGCGGGCGCAAAATGGAGTGCCAGCCTTAAGGTTTGGCACTTGCCAGCAAGCCCAGCAAACCTTCAGAAGTTTAAAATTAAAACAACCAACAGTAACGTGGCTAGCCTAGCCGCAGATACGAGGATAAAACTTGAACAGTTTACACTTTACCTCAATACAAAAAGATATAGCCAAAACACCATTAAGACCTATAGCGAAGCGCTGTTAACCTTCCTAAATTTTTATAAACATAAAGAAGTAGCGGCAATAACAAGCAACGATATCGATAATTTCAATAACGATTATATACTCCAAAAGAAACTAAGCGCTTCCTACCAAAACCAAATCGTTAACGCCATCAAATTATTTTTTGCTCAAGTTGAGCAAACCAAAATAGATATCAGCGTTATACAGCGGCCCAAAAAATACAATGCACTGCCAAAAGTATTGGCAATTGAAGAAGTAGCAGCCATAATCAACGCTTTAACCAACAGTAAACATAAGTGCATGATTAGCTTAATTTATGCTGCAGGTCTTAGACGCAGCGAACTACTAAACTTAAAGCTTACAGATATAGACAGTAAAAGGATGCAAATTTTAATTAAAAATGCCAAAGGCAGAAAAGACCGAAATTTACCCTTAAGCAATACCGCTCTAGTACTATTGCGCAATTATTATAAAGATTACAAGCCCAAAACGTATTTATTTGAGGGCCTAAACCATGGCAGATACAGCGAGAGAAGCTTGGCGCTAGTACTAAAAAAGGCCTGTGCCATAGCGGGAATAAAAAAAGCGGTAAACCTGCATATGCTGCGACATAGCTATGCCACGCACCTGCTCGAAGCTGGCACCGACCTACGCTACATACAAGCTCTGCTTGGCCACAAGAGTAGCAGGACTACCGAAATCTACACGCATGTTAGTCAAAAATCTCTGCAAAAGATAGTTAGCCCGTTAGATAAATTAGGAATAAAATGATAGTGGGCAAATTTTATTCAAAAACTTCCTCCTATATTTATAAAACCGGAGGCTTGAGGAAGTTTTTCGAGAAAAAGATTCCGGTATAAATAAGTTGTGCGTAATGCTATGAGAACGACAGTAATCATATTGACAATTTTACTCTTGACAAGTATTTCAGGACGACTTTCCGCTTGTTCTTGTATTGGACAAAGGACAGTTCAAGAAGAAGTAAAGCATGCAGACGCAGTTATCGTTGGGACAATTGTAAATAAAGATATTATTACACTTACCGACTCGACACTATTACAAATGTTCCCGAATGACACGACAATGAAGAACTCACCAATGGCAAAAAGGACAATTGCTCGTTACGGACTTCTTGTATCAGATATTTACAAAGGAAAAATTACAGCCGACACAATAACAATTTACACAGGAATTGGTGGCGGTGACTGCGGAATTAGATTTCAAATAGGTGAAAAGTATATCGTTTACGGAGAAAGTAACACTTACTTCGGGCAGGTTAACAACGACTTCAAATTTCCAAAACAGAAAAATGCATTTTGGACTTATAGTTGTTTAAGGACAATGTCATATTACCAAGACGAGATTACAGAAATTGAAAAATATGCCAAAAGAAAACATATTGACAAAGACGAAGTAATTTTTGCAGACCCAGACATTCCGCCAACATTCAAAGACGGTGGTGATATTGGACTGAAAAAAGTTATCCGAGAAAATTTACGTTACCCAAAGACAGGCGAATGTGTGACAGGAAAAGTTTATGTAGGATTTACGGTTGACACGCTTGGCAACGTAAAAGACATTGAAATTAAAAGAGGTATTACGACTTCAACAGACGAAGAAGCAATAAGAGTTGTAAAATTGTTGACCTTTGTTCCGGGAACAAGATTTGGACAACCCATTGAAATGAAAATGGTTTTACCAATCAGTTTTACAATTGAATAAAAGGACGACAGATGACAATAAGAAAAAAAGCACATACGCACAACATCGGCTTGCCAAAAGCGGGGCTGACGTGCATAATTGAACAGTTGTGCTTCTAATGCCCCGCCTTCGGCAAGCCCAGGACCGTTACCACCAATTATAAAAGACGACACCGTAAAAATAAACAAACAGACAAAAAGAAATGCCATTTACATTTTCACACCCAGCAATAGTTTTACCGTTGACATTTTTTCCTCGACAATGGTTCTCATTGACTGGACTTGTAATCGGCAGTTTGACACCAGACTTTGAATACTTTTTAAGAATGAGAATTAAAAGCAATTACAGCCATACAATTGACGGACTTTTTTGGTTCGACTTACCGTTAGGACTTTTGCTTGCATTCATTTTTCACAACATTGTTCGGGACAGTTTATTCGACAATCTGCCGACAATTTTAAAGCCAAGATTTTTCGCATTTAAACAGTTTGATTGGAACGAACACTTTAAAAGAAACTGGTTTGTAGTGACAATTTCAATTCTAATCGGTGCAGCTTCTCACATATTTTGGGACAGCTTCACTCACGACGACGGCTATTTCGTACAGACAATTCCAGCACTACAAAACTTGGTTGACTTTTTAGGCAGACAAATTCCAATCTTGAAAATATTGCAACATTCTTCGACTTTGCTCGGTGGACTTGTAATTGCTTTTGCCATTTATAAACTGCCGAAAAACAAGACCAAAAAAGAAAATATAAATTTGAAATATTGGGTAATTATAGCAGGACTTACTTTGACAATTATTTCAATAAGACTTTTAAGCGGACTTGAATTGAAACAATACGGAAACGTAATTGTGACAGCAATTTCGGCAGTACTAATTTCATTAACATTGACACCGTGGCTAACAAGGACGAAAGTAAAATAACTGGTGGTAACAGGCGTTTGGCTCAATGGCGAGTGACGTGGTTAATTGAACATTCTACCTCGGATCCACTTTTGTGGTTAAATGAAAGTTTTGAGCTCCGAAATCCGCCACTGCGCCAAGCGCCGAAACGTTAGTGGCTATTTTTAAGACGACCGTGAAACATAAGATTTATATATTAGCAATTACAGCAGGATTTTTAAGTTGTAACAATCAACCTAATCAAGTTGAAAAGACTGCTATTGCTAATACAGCCACTAAGACTACAAAGATTGACAACTCACAATATTATACACAACAAGACACCATTTTCATCACAACAGAAATTGGTGATACTTTGAGGTTTGCCAAATCAGACTTCAACAAAATTGTGGACGAACATTCTGAATTATTTCAAGAGTTTTCACAACACCCCGACAAGCTTTATTATCGTTTTGTAAATAGTGTAGACTTTGGAAGCGAACAGGGACAAGATGTTTATTATGTCTTATATGCGCACTTCTTAAAACAAAAAAACGGTATCGCAAAATATGCTCAAAAAAGAAAGAACCTTATCGAAATTTATTCAAGAATAAACTCTTTATTTGGACATTTTCAATATGGTGGAACATATTTCGGACACCAACGAATGAGGATTTTAGGATATGCTGAATACTCAATTTACCTTTTTCCTAAGGAGAGAAATGAACTTGAAAAAACTTACAATATAACTAAGCAAAAAGAGCTTTATATAAAGTCTTTAAGACAACTAATAGAAGACGAAAGTAAAATTGATTTTGAAACATTAGGACGAGAGAAAATTAAGCGAACAAAAAAACTAAATGAAATTGTTGATGAACTTGATAACTTAATCACGGACAATTTTTATTTGAGACGAACTCAGGAATTTCATTATAGCAACTACGAATATTATTGATTAAAAAACAGCCACTAACACGGGTTTTGCGTCAGGCGGGCTGACGTACAACCTTGAAGCTTTGTACTTCTAATGAACTTTAGTAATAAATTGAAACTTTGTGATCCGAAACCCGCCCGAACGCAAAGCCCCAAAACGTTATAGGGCATTTTAGGACGACAGTCAAATGAAAGAAAAACTGATCAAAATAATATTACCATTCATTTTCATATCGACAAGCTTTCTGTTGACATATTCTTTTTTCTATTGGCTTGTGTTTATTCGATTAAAGCTTTTTGACCTTAATGATAACATTTTTGGTTTCTTTGTTCCAATAATTATTTCATCAGCTTTAATTTGGTTTTATTTCAGAAAAAAACTTCGGTTGTTAGACACGACAGGCAAACATCGTGAGTTTACACTTTTCATATCTTGGATTTTATTGACCGCACCGATTTTGACTTTCCAATTTTATGTTGACAGAGAAACTGGAGAATTAACGCACTTAACAAGTGTAGACGAAATTTTGACCAATAAACCGACAATGTATTATTCAATCGAAAGTTCATCACAGCATAAAAACAGAAGTGGCTTATTTGTCACAAAAGGTTATCCCGACAGAGGAAACGAAGTAGGAATTGGATGTTACTATGCTTGTCCCTTAACAAATAAAGACGACAGCATTTATGATAAAAATATTTGGATAGGAACTATGTTTGGTGATAAATTCAGCAATAGATTATTTGACAACAAAGAGAAACAGGCGAAATTAATATCAAAATTTATTGACTCATCAGTAGCACTTTACGACAAGTATGAATACAAAACGACATTATTAAAACGCCTTACAAATTCAGACGAAAGAAATTATTACTTGAAAGCGATACAGCAAACCAATTTATCATTTGACAATGAGAACTTAATAATTCTGAGAGAAGAAACCGGAAATTATCAATCAAGAGCAGGGACAAGTTTGTGGTGGACAGTATTTTTCGTAATAACTTCAAACTTAGTTTGGACACTCTTGACAATATTTACAAAACTAAAAATCAACGGAAAGAAAAACGCCCTATAACAAGGGTTTTGCTATAGTGGGGCGAAACTGCAACGTTCAACAGTTGTTCTTCGGTTCAACTTTTGTACAAAATTGAAACTTTGTGCTCCGAAACCCGCCCGAACGCAAAGCCCCAAAACGTTGTGCGTCAGCTTAAAACGACGGCGTACAAATATAAACAGACAAAAACAGAAAATATGAAATTCATTTATTACAACCTATTTTTTATACTTGTAACATTGACAAGTTGCTCAAATACATCACAACCAAACGACCCAATTCCAGAACACGAAACCTTTAAAATTCAATCTAAACAAGTTGGAGAAGAAAGAATAATCAACGTTTGGACACCTGAAAATTATAAAGCAAGTAAAGACTCTTTGCCAGTAATGTATATGGCAGATGGTGGAATAAAAGAAGACTTTCCTCACATTGCAAATACATTGGCTAAACTGATTAAAGAAAAGAAAATAAAACCTTTAATACTTGTAGGAATTGAAAACACTCAAAGAAGAAGAGATTTGACAAGCTTTACAGAAGTAGCAAAAGACAAAGAAATTGCACCAGTTGTTGGCGGTTCAGAAAAATTTAGAGCCTTTATAAAAGAAGAACTTTTTCCTGAAATTGACAAACGATACAGAACAACGACTGAAAAAAGTATAATTGGAGAATCTGCATCAGGACTTTTTTTAATGGAAACTTTCTTCTTGACACCTGAAATGTTTGACAATTATATCGCTTTTGACCCTTCACTTTGGTGGAATAATCATTATTTAGTGAGAACCGCAAAAGAGCGTTTAGCAAAATTTCCATCAACTGAAAAACGAATTTGGTTTGCTGGTTCAAATGCAGAAGATGTTTCACCTTTTACAAAAGAACTAGCTGAAATCTTGAGTACTGAAAACAGAACAAACATAAAATGGAAATTTTCTGACGAGCCGAAAGAAAAGCACACGACAATTTTCAGAGCAACAAAAGAAAAAGCGATTACTTGGACACTTAACAAAACTGAATAAAAAGCCGAACGCACAACAGCAGTTTGGCAAAATGGCGGGTTCAGTGCTAAATTCAACGGCAGTTCTTCGATTGAGCTTTTGTGCAAAATTGAAGATTCGTGCTTCGATTGCCCCACCATCGCAAAGCCCCAAAACGTTAGCATCCTATAAGTAAACAAACGCAATAGGTATTACACCACTATTATCGGTTTACCAGTAAGTTCATTAGCAAACATTCCAGAAGGATTTGTTGGCTTAACGATTGAAACCGACATCTACCAGAAATTTGTTTCGAAGGGTAAAATGCCCGAAGCCGTTGTTAATACCTGGTTAGAAATATGGGGCAATGAAGATTTAAATGCAAAGCGAGCTTACAAAGCAGATTTCACCATACACGGTAAAAAATATTACGATGGAGATCAGGCAGAAGTAGAGACCTTTATTTCTGTAAAAGAATAACATTTCCGAATTGGAAAAAATAGGCGAGAACCTAGTTATTGCACTTTGTTCTCGCTCTTTTTCTATAGCACTTTAGCATATTTCTACGACGAAAAGGATATTCTTTGCTAACTTTATAATCCAAAAAATTCCAATTCCAATTCCAATTCCAATATGAAAAACACTCGTCAATTTCTAGTCATAGCTCTTTTATCTTTTGTAGTTATCAATTGTAGTGCTCAACATATATTCAAACCTAAAGTAGTTTACAAATCCGATGATTTAATCGTTACCCAAATTTCAGCAAACGCTTTTGAACACACTTCCTATCTTCAAACCCAAGATTTTGGTAAAGTTCCGTGCAATGGATTAATTGCTAAAAACGGCAACGAAGTCGTTATTTTCGACACACCTACCAACAACAAAAGCGCCGACCGGCTAATAGAATGGATAAACAATAAACTGAATTGCCGTATCAATGCGGTTATTGCAACTCATTTTCACGACGACTGCCTCGGCGGCTTAAATTCCTTTCACCAGAAAAACATTGCATCTTATGCCTATTTCAAAACCATTGAATTTGCTAAAGCAAAAAGTTTCACTGTCCCGAAAAACAGTTTTAGCAAACCACTTATGCTAAAATTAGGCAAAGCACAAGTTACAGCTACGTTTTTTGGAGAGGGACACACCAAAGATAATGTGATAGGCTATTTCCCTAGTGAAGACATTATGTTTGGTGGATGTTTAATCAAAGAATTAAATGCTACCAAAGGTTTTCTTGGCGATGCAAACGTTGCTGCTTGGTCTACGACGGTAGAAAAGGTGAAAAAAGATTATCCCAACGTTAAACTTATCATTCCAGGACATGGCGAACGTGGCGATGCTAAATTGTTAGATTATACCATCAACTTGTTCAAGAAACCATAAACAAAGCCTATCGTAATGCTAACCATTTTTCGTAGCTAAGGACGCCCAATTCTGATTTTCCTTCTCCTTCTAGCATAGCGATAAATTCTAATTCGTGCCCATCTGGATCTTTAAAGTAAATTGCAATAGCTGGCATCCAAGCAAACACCATCGGTTCTTCATTACCGTCTTTAAGGAAATTGTAAGGCTGTAAGTTTCGTTCCTTCAAGAAAGTCACGGATTTGTTCAGCACATCATCTACACCACACCCAAAAGCAAAATGACGGATATCAATCTCATTCTTTGGCTTTTCCCACAAGCCTAACATTGCCCCTTTGGGCTCGCCAATCCAAAAGAAGGCTACCCTGCGAACTTCGTTGTAACCGCAGTCGATTAAGCCCAATACATTTTTATAGAAATCGATAGACCTTTCTAAGTCTTCAACGAAAATATGCGTTTCAAATAATCCTTTAATCATTTGGTGAAGTTACGCTAGCGTTAGGTGTAAAGAAAATCACTTCTTTCAATCAGGACATCAAGAAAATCTATGTAAATTTTAAAAGGGTGCCACAGGTGTGCAGCTATTCGTTTAATAAAAAAAGTTGAATTAACTAAATCTTAGTTACCATAAAAAGAAACGGGGACTTAGCATACCGCCTTGTCCCCGCCATCTAAATTAACGCTCTCGAATATATAAACTCGTAAACTTTTAGTTTATTGTATAGGTATTGTATTTTTTCGAATTTTTATTGAAGCTTTAGTCTTTCGACTTTAGTTCCTACGCTCAACTTTCAGCGTTCAAAATCATTTCCCAAAAGCCCACTCCAAAAACTTCGGAAAAGCCTTACCCCAAGTAGGTACATCATGCTTACCTCCTACCATTTCGTAGTAAAAAACTTCCGATGGACGCTGGTAACCTTTGTTCACTAATTCCTTTACTACATCAATGGTGTCGTCAATAGAATCGATAATAAAATTCTGGTTACGGTCTGCTTTTTCATCTTCGGTACCGGTCATTAGCCAGAACTTAAGATCTGGTTTGGTAGCTGTTTCCCTCACCATTTCATGTAAAATTCGGTCATCATCGGTATAGCCATCACTCAAATCCTTTTTACGCCACCAAAACGAGCCAGAAAAAACCCCAACCAGATCAAAAACCGCACTGTTATGCCAAGCAACGTCAAAAGCCGTCAATCCTCCCAAAGAAAAACCTGCAAATGCCTTTTTACCATTAATATTGATCCCTGTTTCCTTCTTTATAAAAGGTAGCAACTCGTTAATTACAAAACTGGTATGAAGATGTGCCTTGCTTCCGCGATTTTTAAAATCTGGCCTATGGGCAACGCCATACTCTAATAAACGTTCTTCATTAGCTTTAATACCCACCAAAATAATAGGCTCTATTTTCCACTTTGTGTACAAAGATGAAAGCGATTGCTCAATTTCCATTTGGGCTAAATCTTGCCCATCGTTTACCAAAAGTAGGTTCACAATTTCATTTCCCAACAAATTTTCGGGCACATAGATATCTACATCAACGCTTCGCTGAAGAAATTTAGATTTTATTTGATAGGTAGTTTTAATAACAGAGGTATTATGTTCGAGAAGAAAATCTTCAATTCTGAAGCAAAGTTATCAATATCCTAAAAAGAGGCAAATCTATAGCTGCTTTTTACTTGTTAAAATATTTATCAGATATTTTTGTCGTTGAGAATGATTTACTTAACTTAAGTCGTCTAAAACATTATGCCAATGAGAGAAGAACTACATAAATGGTACAGCCCAAGTTTAAATAAAGATATAGAAACGCTCGTTTTCGGGCATAGCGGTCTTCCGGTCGTCTTATTTCCAACAAGTATGGGCCGTTATTATGAAAACAAAGATTTTAAGCTAATTGATTCCGTACAAAACTTCATCAACGAAGGTAAAATCAAAATCTATTGCCCAGATAGCATCGATTCGTTGAGCTGGTATAATAAAAATATCCACCCGGCAGAAAGAGTAAGAAATCATATTTGGTACGATAAATTTTTGCTGGAAGAATTGCTCCCATTAGCTAAAGCCGAGACGGGAAGAGATAAGGTAGTAACTGCCGGATGCAGTTTTGGTGGTTACCATGCTGCAAATTTTGCCTTTCGCCACCCTTGGGCGGTTAGCCATTTGTTCAGTATGAGCGGCGCTTTTGATATCAGAAGCCAATTAGATGGATTTTACAACGATGATGTTTACTTTAACAACCCTGTAGACTACCTACCTAACAACATAAATCCCGAACTTTGGCAATTGAAAATTGTTTTGGGAACATCGGATAGAGACATCTGCAGACCAGACAATGAAAACCTTTCTGGCATTTTGCATCAAAAAGGAATTCAGCATTGGCTGGATATTAGACCAAATGCCGACCATGATTGGCCAATTTGGAGAGACATGTTCCCAGAATACATTTATCAGCTGTAGTCGAAATGACTAAATGAGAAAATTTTGAATGATTAAATATCAGCCCATATCAACCTTCAAACATTACAACAACAATAAAAAAACATAATATACCAATGAAAAAAATAGGAATTTTATTTGGCCAAGAGCGTTCATTTCCGCAAGCTTTCGTAGATAGAGTAAACCAAAAAGCAGTTAAAGGAGTTACTGCAGAATTTGTAAAAATTGATAAAGTTTTTCAAGCAGAAAAACCAGATTATGCAGTAATTATTGACCGTATTTCGCAAGATGTACCATTTTACCGTGCTTACTTAAAAAATGCAGCAATGGGCGGTACAGCAGTAATTAACAACCCATTCTGGTGGAGCGCCGATGAGAAGTTCTTTAACAACGCATTAGCAGAAAACATTGGTGTACCTGTACCTAAAACGGCCCTAATTCCATCGAGAGAACATCCGGATGATACAACGGACAAATCATTTAGCAATTTAGTAATGCCTTTTGATTGGGATGCAATTTTTGAATACACTGGTTTCCCAGCATACATGAAACCTTTTGATGGCGGCGGCTGGAAAGAAGTTTACAAGTTACGCAGCAAAGAAGAATTCTTCGAAAAGCACAGCGAAACCAAACAAACAGTAATGATGCTGCAAGAGGAAATCATTTTTGATGAATACTTTAGATGCTACTGCATTGGTGGCAAACATGTGCGTATTATGCAGTACGAACCGCGTAACCCACATCATTTACGTTATGTGGTTGATGGCCCTAAACCTAGCGCCGAACTTTTAAAAACCATTGAAGAATATACCTTAAAACTGAACCAATATTTAGGTTACGATTTCAACACAGTAGAATTTGCTGTACGTAATGGCGTGCCTATTGCTATCGATTTCTGCAATCCTGCTCCAGATGCTGGCGTAGAAAGTGTTGGTGAAGAGAACTTTGAATGGGTAGTAGAAACTGCTGCTAATTATGCCATTGAGAAAGCATTGGCACAGGAGTTTGGCAAAGACAACCTAACTTGGGGTAATTATGTAAAATCTGGCGCTGCTGGAACTCCACTTGTTGCTAAAGCTGTAAAAGCCGCAGCTAAGCCTGCTGCAAAACCTGTGGTTGCTAAAGAAAAACCAGCGGCGAAACCAAAAGCAGCAGCAAAAGCTCCTACCAAAAAATCAACCAAATAAAACAACGCTAAACCTAAACCACCTATGAACGAATTCACCTTAGGGATTGAAGAAGAATACATGATCGTTGACCCTGTAACAAGGGAATTAACCTCTCATGACCAGAAAATTGTCGAGGCGGCACAGAAAATCCACAAAGACCAAGTGAAGGCAGAAATGCACCAAGCTGTGGTGGAAGTGGGAACTGGCATCTGCAAAAACACCGACCAAGCTAGGGAAGAAATATCCCAACTGCGAAGAACGGTGGCCGAATTGGCTGGAGAACAAGGTTTGCGTATCGGTGCTGCAGGCACCCACCCCTTCTCACACTGGGAAAAACAGTTGATTACGGAGCATCCTCGCTATAGTGAAATTGTAAACGAGCTACAAGAAGCGGCTAGATCCAATTTAATTTTTGGATTACACGTCCATGTAGGCTTCCAATCGAGAGAGCTGGCAATACATATCGCCAATCAGGTGCGCTACTTTTTGCCTCACGTTTTTGCACTTTCAACCAATTCTCCGTTTTGGGAAGGTAGAAATACAGGCTACAAATCGTTTCGTACCAAGGTTTTCGATAAGTTTCCACGTACCGGTATTCCTGATATTTTTAATAGTATTGAAGATTACGACAATTATGTGAAGCTGTTGATCAAAACCAACTGTATCGATAATGCGAAAAAAATCTGGTGGGATATCAGGGTACATCCTTTCTTCGAAACCATTGAATTTAGAGTGTGCGATTGCCCAATGCTAATTGATGAAACAATGGCTTTTACTGCCTTATTTCAAGCATTATGTGCTAAATTGTACAAACTACGTTTACAGAATTTGAATTTCATTTCTTACAGCAGAGCACTCATCAACGAGAACAAGTGGAGGGCAGCTCGTTATGGAATTGACGGAAATTTGATAGACTTTGGCAAGGAAATGGAAGTAAATTGCCGAAATTTGGTGCTCGAATTGCTAGACTTTGTAGATGATGTGGTAGATGAGTTAGGCAGCAGAAAAGAAATTGAGTATGTGCAAACGATCTTGGCTAATGGCACCGGAGCCGACAGACAGCTAGCAGTTTACGAACAAACCAAAAGTTACGAATCAGTAGTAGACTACATTACTACGCAAACATTAATTGGTGCTAAATAAAAAAATGAACGATATTAACATAAAGGTGGCCGTTATAGATATGAATAACGGGTTCCCTAATCAGGGAATGAGGGGTATACAAGAGATTTTACACCGATACAAAATTTACAATCAGCTTAACTTAACAGTAGATATTTTCGACATTAGGCAAAAGGGCGAAGTGCCAGACTTAAGCTACAATATCTACATTTCGAGTGGTGGTCCAGGCAATCCTTACGATGGAGAAGGACAGAAATGGGAAACAGATTTTTTTGATTTATTAGATAGAATCGATGATTTTAATTTGAGCAATAACGACAAAAAACACGTTTTCTTGATTTGTCATTCTTTCCAATTAGGTTGCAGGAAATATGGATTGGGTGAAGTAACACAGCGTAAATCAAACGCATTTGGCATTTTTCCAATTACCTTAACTCA
Organism: Pedobacter sp. T50_32; assembly: GCF_057652195.1. Lineage (NCBI taxonomy): Bacteria > Pseudomonadati > Bacteroidota > Sphingobacteriia > Sphingobacteriales > Sphingobacteriaceae > Pedobacter > Pedobacter sp. T50_32. The sequence continues at coordinate 233,165 of NZ_JBYFBY010000001.1, forward strand.
AGCTGGAGAAAATGAACGTGTTTTCGAAGGCCTTTACAACCCATTCTTTTCTGTAGACAGTAGAGACTGGCAAGTGGTACAGCCCAACGAAAGTGTTTTCAAAAAAATGGGAGCTAAATTATTGGCAATAGAAAAAGAGCGTCCGCATGTAGATTTAGAACGATGTATGATGGCTATTCGTTTTTCGCCTTACATGATCGGCACACAATTTCATCCAGAGGCAGACCCAATTGGTATGAAAATGTATCTTTTGCTAGAAGAGAAGAAAGAATTGATCATTAAAAACCACGGCAAAGAAAAGTACGAAGACATGATTGATAGCCTAGAAAATCCGGATAGAATTATGCTTACACAAAGTGTGATTTTACCGAATTTCCTAGATGAGGCTATTAATGCGCTACAAGCGGTTTAGTTCTACCGCTCATTTTACGTCATTCCCGCAAAAGCGGGAATCTTAAAGCGAATTATATTTATTTCTTTAGGATTCCCAATCGAGTTGGGAATGACGACAATAGGAATGTCAATACTAGATTACAAAAAATTCATCTACCATGATCAACAACCACCGACAAGCCTTTAACGTTAATTTCAGCCAAGAAAAATACCAAAGCTTTCTAGAACAACTAAGCGAAGGTTATCCCGAAATTACTTTTAGGGTGGCAGAATCTCCTATTTTCATTTCCGAAGATTTAAAGCAGAAACTAATTGCCGCTGGCGATGAAATTATAGCACTAATTAAACAAGATAATTTTAAGGAACTCACTCAAAATGCAATTCCGAAAGAATGGACTGTACCTAATGAGAACAAGCAACCTCACTTTTTAACCTTCGACTTCGGTCTTTGTAAAGATGAAAATGGAGAAGTCTCACCAATGTTAATTGAGATGCAAGGCTTTCCTTCATTGTATGGCTTCCAAACACATCTGGCTAAACAATATAAATCTGTTTATGATCTAGATCCTCAACTTACACCTTTTTTTAGCGGCTTAACAGAAGATACTTACTTTGATTTATTAACGAAAGTTATTGTTGGCAAACATCAGCCTCACGAAGTAGTATTAATGGATATTGATGCACTAAACCAAAAAACAGCAATCGACTTCTTTGTTACAGCAAATAAAATCGGCATTAAAATTCTCCCATTAGAAGGCATCAAAAAGGAAGGAAATCAGTTGTTTTACATGCAAGGCGAAGAAAAAGTTCAAATCAAAAGAATTTATAATCGTTTAATTTTTGATGAAATAGCTGATAATACATCTGTTTTCGAAAACAGTTTCGATCCTCGGGAAGAATTAAATGTAGAATGGATCACGCATCCAAATTGGTTTTATCGCATCAGCAAATACACTATGCCTTTTTTGAGCGGCAAATTCGTTCCAGAAACTAGGTTTTTAAACGAAGTGGAAGCAATTCCATCAGACTTAGAAAATTACGTACTTAAACCACTTTTTTCGTTTGCGGGCATGGGTGTAATCATCGATGTTAAAGAAAACGATATTACATCAATAAAAGATCCAGAAAATTGGATTTTACAACGCAAGGTAACTTACGAACCTGTGGTGCAAGCTCCCGATGGCGGCGTGAAAGCTGAAATTCGTTTAATGTATTTGTGGCCAGATGGCGGAGAACCTCAGCTTTGCATTAACTTGGCTCGTTTAAGTCGTGGTAAAATGATTGGCGTTCGTTACAATGCCGATTTTGATTGGGTTGGCGGAACAGTTGGACTGATGGAATAACCGGTGTCATCCTGAGCCCGTCGAAGGATTTATATGGTCTTCGACAAGCTCAGACTAACACCGTTTCAATTGTTAAACCCACATTTTTCTTTTACAATCTGTCAACAATTAAACAACTTAGCTATATCACAATACCCTATCTTTGTAGTATGGATATCCAATTCGTTTTAATGATTGTGGTTTTCGCTCTTGCATTAATTTATGTAGGTCGAATTATCTATCGCAGTGTTGCAGCGAAGAAAGACTCATGTGCAACTGGCTGTGGCAAATGCAGTGCAGATTTCAGCAAAATCCCTGACACTAAATCTTAATTGATGTTAGAGAAATTCCAATCTTATCTAAAAGAGCGTTTGTCAATTACCGACGAGCAGGCAATAGAAGCCACGAGTTGCCTTAAAAGTAAAAGCTTTAAAAAAGGAACCATCTTATTAAGCCCTGGAGATCTACGTTCGGAAAACTATTTTATTAATGATGGTTTGCTGCGTTACTTCTCCATAGATGAAAAAGGAAAAGAGCATATTTTACAGTTTGCACCAGAAAATTGGATGATTTCAGACCGTAACAGTTCTGTTTTTAATGAGCCTTCCATCTTTTTTATTGATGCCATAGAGAACACCGAAGTCCTTGTTGTTCCCAATCATTTCTTTGCAGATATTCAAAAACTTCTACCTCATATTTTAGAATTAAATATTTTGATGCTGCATAATTCCATCCGCTTTATGCAGAAGCGCATCAATATGCTTTTATCCGCAACTGCGGAAGAACGTTACCTAGACTTCATTAAATTATACCCAAATTTAACTTTACGCGTACCACAATGGATGATTGCATCTTATTTAGGCATCACTCCAGAATCTTTAAGCAGGGTACGTAAAGACCTTGCTAAAAAGCATTTCAAGTAGCGAGGTGCTATTGGTGAACTAATGAACAATTGAACCAATAAGCCAAATTCATTACTTAACATACATCAACGTTTAGTTAAACAGCTAGCCATACCTTTGTGTTATAAATATTAAAGAACACAAAACTTAAAATACTATGGCAACTACTAAATGGGCTTTAGACCCTACCCACAGCGAATTACAGTTTAAGGTAAAGCATTTAATGATTACTACCGTAACTGGAAACATCAAATCTTTCAATGCAGAACTATCTTCAGAAGGTGATGATTTTACCAACGCAGATATTTCTTTCTCTGGCGAGATCAGTTCTATTGATACTGGTAATGGTGATAGAGATGGTCACTTAAAAAGCGGTGATTTCTTTGATGCAGAAAAATTCCCTGCAATTACATTCAAATCTACTAGCGTAGAAAAAGATGGTAGCGATTACATTGTTAAAGGCGATTTGACGATTAAAGATGTAACCAAACCAGTAAAATTAAACGCAGAGTTTGGCGGTATCGCAACAGATCCTTGGGGAAACACTAAAGCTGGCTTTACTTTAAGCGGAAAAATTAACCGTACAGAATTTGGCTTAACATGGAACGCGGCTTTGGAAACTGGCGGTGTAATGGTAAGTGAAGAAGTAAAAATCTTAGGCGAACTACAATTCGTTAAACAGGCATAATTAGAAAGGAGGCTACCATGCCTACATTAAAAAAAGTTGCTGCTATTCTAAATCCACCTGCGCCTCACATGGTTGGAGATGGGTTTAGAGTGCACAACTTCTTCCCAAGCGGACACAAGATTAAAATGGATCCGTTTTACTTACTCGATTACAACGCAAAAATCGAGTTTTCGCCAACAAATAAACTCAGGGGTGTTGGCGTTCACCCGCACCGTGGATTTGAAACCGTAACCATTGCTTATCACGGCGCTGTAGCACATCACGATAGTGCGGGCAATAGCGGTGTCATTTATCCGGGCGATGTGCAATGGATGACGGCTGCTAGTGGTATTTTGCACAAAGAATATCACGAAGAAAATTTCAGCAAAAGTGGCGGCACATTTCAAATGGTACAGCTTTGGGTAAACCTGCCAGCCAAGTTCAAAATGAGCACGCCAAAATATCAGGCTTTGCCTAATGATGGTATGGCTAAATACAATCTACCTAATGGAAACGGAGTTGTAGAGATAATTGCGGGCGAATATGAAGGCATTAAAGGTAGTGCATCTACTTTCACACCCATTGAGATGTATAACCTTAAATTAAATGCTGCTGCGAAGATTACGTTAGCTAGTCCGGCAAATTACAACACCGCCTTGATTGTGATTGAGGGAGCAATAACGGTAAATGGAATTGAAAAAGCCGCTACCAATCAAATGGTACATTTTGAACATGAAGGCTCCGAAATTGAAATTGAAGCCAACGAAAACTCAGTAGTATTACTCTTATCTGGAGAACCAATTAATGAGCCAATTGCTCAATATGGCCCGTTCCTAATGAACAAACCAGAAGAATTGCAACAAGCTATCGAAGACTATAATACTGGAAAGTTTGGGTATTTAGAGGAATAAACGTTACGAGTTATGAGTTGTGGGTTGTGGGTTTAAAATCCACAACTCGTAGCCGATAACATTTAACCAATTTTCTCTATCAAACAAACGGCATATGCAACCACGCCTTCCTCCCTACCAATAAAGCCCATCGTTTCGTTTGTAGTTGCTTTAATTGAAATATCATCTACAGAAATACCGATGGCCGCCGCAATATTTTCTTGCATCTGCGGAATGTGTGGGTTGATCTTTGGAGCCTCTAAACAAAGCATCGCATCAATATTCCCAACTTCGTAATTTTTATCCTTTAACAATTTAACGGTTTCCTTCAATAAAACTAAACTGCTAATTCCTTTCCATTGAGGATCGGTGTTTTTAAAGTGAAAACCGATATCACGCAAGTTTGCCGCACCTAGTAAAGCGTCGCAAATCGCATGAAGCAAGACATCTGCATCAGAATGACCGAATGCACCTTTGTGGTATTCCAAGTTTACACCACCAACGATAAACGGATGATTATCTTTCAGCTGATGAACATCAAAGCCGAAACCTACTTTTATACGCATTATAATTTCTACTTACCTACTTTATCAATATTCCAAGCCAACGTAAATCTCAAAGTATTGGCCAAAGGGCTATTTTGTGCATTGGCTACTAAATAAGAGAAATCTAAATTGAATACATTATACTTCAATCCGCCACCAATGGTAAAATATCTTCTATCTCCCTTATCAGGATTTTCGTAGAAATAACCAGCTCTCACAGCAAATTGTTGGTTGTAGGTATATTCGATACCCGTTGAAATGCCAACTTCCTTAAGTTCTTCTTTAAAGCCACCTGGCGCATCACCAAATGAGCCTAATATGCCAGAAGGTACTGAGCGGAACGGATCTTTTCCGGCAACAATTTCTCCGTTGATATCTCTAATTGGATCTGTTGGCACCATCAGTTTATTGAAATCTAATGCAAACGTGAATTGATTGTAGTCATCGATTATAAAGGTAGACGCACCACCCAATTTCATATTTGCGGGTAAAAATCTTCTATTTTGAGTTTCAGCATAACTCATTTTCGTACCGATGTTTGATAAGTTCAAACCTGCAGACAAGATCGCATCTTTTCCAAACAAAACTGTGGGCTTTTTGAAAAATGCGGATACGTCTACAGCCACTGCCATACCAGGCTTTTGTTGACTGCCGCCAACTTGGGCTGAAGTAAGGTTAGAACGAATGAAACGTGCAGAAGTTCCTAAAGAGAAATTCTCACCAAATCTACGTGAATAAGTGGCATCAAAAGCTAATTCATTAGGATTAAAAGTGCCTTCAGTGCCACCTTGATCATTTGTTAGCGAAATATCGCCCAAAGAGAAATACCTTAACGAAGCTCCAATTACTGTTCTGTCGTCTACTTGATAAAAACCACTCAAATAAGCCAAGTTAATATCAGGTACTAAATTTGCTAGCCAAGGACTATAAGACAAACTTACACCGTAAGGTTTATCTAAGAAAGCCAATTTAGCAGGGTTAATGCTCATTGCATTTCCATCTGGCATTACCGCTACTCCTGCTTCGCCCATGGCGCCAGCTCTTGCATCAGGAGTAATTAATAAGAAAGGAACATCTGGATAAACGCCATTTGTTTGACGGGTGCTGCTTCCTGTGGTTGTTTGAGCAGAAACATCTCGCTTTATAAATACGAAAAAAGGCAACAGCAATAAGGCTCTACTCAAGTAGTTTAATTTCATCATAAAATAGTTAATCTGCGCAATTTAATATAGAGTTTGGTAATTTCAAAGAAGTATTCCTTACGTTACAACCTTGATGCTTGCCTAACGTAAAAATCTAAAAAATATTGTTCCCCAAATTACCAGCTACATCACGTTTTGCTATTTAATTGCATGACTGGTTCTTCAGCACTAAAAAAATTATTAAAAGTCGCAGAAACAAACAGTTTTAAGCCTATGCAACTCCCAAAACAGGGAAAATATTCTACACGAACAATATTTAAAAAGATACTAACAATATTATAGATATTTGCACGTTTACTAGCTTTAAACGAGAAAGTTCCAATTTGGTTTACGCATTTTTCAGTACTCCTTTTTTGAATGTTTTTTATTGGATAAAAAAGATTTTTTTATTTCTCGTTCTTTTTTTGTGTAATTTTAACGACTAAAGTGCAATTTGCAATATATGAATAGATTTTACTTATACGCATTAGCGTCATTTATCGGTGTAGGGGCATTAAGCTCTTGCGGTGGCTCTAAAAAAGGCAGTGCAGTTTCCGAAAAAACTGGCTACGCTTACAACAAAAGAGAAAACGGCGGTTTTGAAGTAAAAAAGGACTTTAAGAGAGGTCCCGGACCAGGCTTAATTGAAATTGAGGGTGGTGAATTTATTATGGGCGGCAGTGCGGTTGAAATTCCTGGACAGGACATGAGCACCTACAACCATAAAAGACAAGTTACCGTAAGTTCGTTCTACATGGATGAAACTGAGGTTTCTAACACAGATTGGCTAGAGTATTTGCACTGGATAAAAACAACCTTTAAAGGAAAGACTGAACTTGCACAATATTATTACGAGGCGCTTCCTGATACATTGGTATGGAGAAGACCTTTGTCATACAACGAACCTTACGTAAACAACTATTTGAGACATCCAGCTTACGGAGACTACCCAGTTGTTGGAGTAACTTGGCAACAAGCTACCGATTATGCTGTTTGGCGTACAGATAGAGTAAACGAGTTTATTCTTAGAGAAAAAGGTATCATGACCCCTTTCAAAGAGTTGAATAAACCTACAGCGAAAGGCGGCACTCCAGTAAAAAAATCAGACACTGTATTTAACACAGATATTTATTTAAACGGCCAAATTAAAGATTTAGGCAAGAAAGCTCCTCTTGATTTAAGTGCTGATGCAGCTGCAGGTGGCGGCAAAGGTAAAGCCTTAAGAAACGTGAGATTGGAAGACGGTGAGATTTTCCAACCTTACCGTTTACCAACTGAAGCAGAGTGGGAATATGCTGCTTTGGGCTTAATTGGAAATACACAATACGCTAACATCAACGAGAAAAAAGTATATCCTTGGAATGGTTTAGGCATTACCTCTCCTAGAAAATCTACCAGAGGGATGATTTTGGCCAACTTTAAACGTGGCAAGGGTGATTATATGGGTGTTGGAGGTTCTTTAAATGATAAGGCTGGTATTACATCTGAAGTGAAAAGCTTTACACCAAATGATTTCGGACTTTACAACATGGCTGGAAACGTAAATGAGTGGGTGAACGACGTTTATCGTCCTAACACGTTCGAGGCAACAGAAGGCTTAAACCCATTTAGAGGTAACCAATATGCAGATAAGGAGAGAGATGCTACATCTAATGTAATCAAGATTGATGGCAAAGGCCGTCCAGTAATGAAAGCTGCTGTTTCTGGTGTGAAACAAACTTGGGCGCAGCTACAAGCTAACTATGTAGATTCTGCTTACAAAGCCGATCAACGTGGTTTTAAAGACGATGAGAAAAACTTAGGCAGCGAGGTAATCACTTTGTATAACGACAAATCAAGAGTTTACAAAGGCGGTTCATGGAACGATCAGGCAATGTGGTTAAACCCAGCTGCAAGAAGATATTTGCAAGAAGATGAATCTACAGCAGATATCGGTTTCCGTTGCGCTATGACCATGTTAGGTGCTTCTGAAGTAAAATCTGCTGGAAAAGCACAGTTTAGAAATAAACCTACTAAACCTTTCAAGGTTAAATAGTTAAATTATAGCTTAAAAAAGAAAGCCCTTTGCAAAATGCAAAGGGCTTTCTTTTTGGAATATCTTTTAAGAGAATTGGATTAAAACAGTATTCTTTTCTATTTTATCTCCTTTGGCTACTTCTATTTTTTTAACAACAGCATCTGCTGGCGCTTTAATGATATTTTCCATCTTCATTGCCTCCAGTATTACTAAGCTGTCTCCTTTCTTTACTTCATCACCTTCTTTCACCAACAGATTTAATACCAAGCCAGGCATAGGCGCTTTAATTTGCGCTACTTTGCTGGAATTTAGGTTGTCCATACCTAATCGCTTTAATAACTGATCTAGTTCAGTAGTAACCTGCACCTCATACTCAGTTCCATTAACTTTAATTTTCGCTAATTTCTCTGTCGGGTCAAAATCAACTACTTCTACATTATAAGATTGATTTTGATGGATGATGTGACTAGACCGACCACCTAGTTCAAGTGTATCTATTGTAACAGGTTGTTGATTAACCTGCAAAACTTCATTCACAATATCAATATCAAATTGTAAGTGGCTATTAACGGTTACTTTGTTCATAAGTTATTAATTGGTTAGCGCATATTGCACTAGGTTTGCACCCATTTTAAGCGCACTAGTTCTACTTTCTTGTGTATCGGAAGAATAAGTTCCGTAATCTTCCCAACCATTGCCCAGATCCGTTTCATAAGAATAATAGCAAACTACCCTTCCTTTATAAACTAAGGCGAAACCTTGCGGTCGCTTGTTATCATGTTCATGGATTTTTGGCAAGCCGTTAGAGAATTTAAACTTTTGATGGTAGATTTTGTGATTGGCTGGCAATTCGATAAAATCTAGCTCTGGGAAAACCTTCTTCATCTGTGGGCGAATAAACTTATCTAAACCATAGTTATCATCGATATGAAGAAATCCTCCGCCAATTAAATATTTACGCAAATTGGCCACCTCTTGTGCGTTAAAAGTCACATTTCCGTGCCCAGTCATGTAAACAAAAGGATAGTTAAACAACTCGGCACTACCAACATCAACAATACCTTCGTCTGCAGCAAAGTTAGTAGCGATATTTCTATTACAAAACGCAATGAGGTTAGGCAAAGCGGTTCTATTTGCATACCAATCGCCCCCACCAGCATATTTCAGTTTACCCATCTTGTAGGTTGGCGGGAAAGTAAAAGCAGAGAGGCCAAAGACGAAAGTCAAAAGCACCACAAACCTTCCAAATTGTTTAACAAAAAACTGAAAACTGAAAATCGACAAACTAATCCCTATTTAAAAAATTAACTTCAAAACAAGCCGCCAAACCAGCAGTTTCTGTACGCAGACGGGTGTTGCCTAAAGTTACTGGTTTAAATCCGCTTTGCAAAGCAAGTTCAATTTCTTTGGGAGTAAAATCGCCTTCTGGGCCTATTAAAATTAAGTATCGTTGATGCGGCTTGATGTACTGAGAAATTGCCTTTCTATCTTCTGCATCAATACAATGAGCAATCAACTTCTCACCTGCGTCGCTCTGTTTAATGAAAGCTGCAAAAGAGATTGCAGTATTAACTTTTGGATGATATGCCGTTAAAGATTGCTTAACTGCGGAAGTAACTACCTTCTCCAAGCGCTCTTCCTTAACGATTTTGCGTTCAGAGCGTTCGCAAATAATTGGTGTTATTTCGTCAATTCCTATTTCTGTTGCTTTTTCGAGAAACCACTCAATTCTATCATTGTTTTTCGTAGGTGCGATAGCAATATGAAGATGGTGATTACGTTTACCAAACTCACTTTGCTTCTCTAGTACAGTTAAATGAACTGCCTTTTTGGTTACTTCCGAAATTTCAGCGGTATACAAACCTCCCACGCCGTCTATCAAATGCACCTTATCACCTTGTTTTAGGCGAAGTACCTTATTACAATGGTTACTCTCCTCCTCATTTAAGGTGTAATTGTTAGAGGTAATATCGGGTGTATAGAATAAATGCATATATAGTTAAGCGTGTGGCGTTAGGCGAAACTAAGACTAAAGGCTGAAGACTAAAAACAACAAATACGCCTCAAAACAAATGAGCTAATGAACCAACAAACCTTCTAGTGCAAGTCGACCATATCGCTCTTATTAATTAAAATCTCAAGCTTTACGGTTTCAATATTTTGCTCTGTTTTTTTAAGGATGGTGAACAGATATCCATAACACTCCTCGTTATCGCCAACTTCTGGAATTTTACCGAAAGCATGGGATACCAAACCGCCAACAGTATCAAAATCTTCATCCTCTGGCAAATCGTGCGGTAAATATTCGTTTACGTCGTAAACAGTAGCATATGCATTTACGATAAACTCTGTATCTGTTACTTTCTCAACAATAGGTTTTTCCTCGTCGTACTCGTCCTGTATTTCACCTACAATTTCCTCTACGATATCTTCCAGGGTAACCATGCCCGCAGTACCGCCAAACTCATCTAAAACAATAGCAATTTGAATGCGCTTTTGCTGCAATTCGCTTAATAAATCATTAATTTTCTTAGTCTCGGGAACGAAATAAGGTTTTCTAATGATATCGGTTAGCGCCCATTCTTTCTGACTAGCTAACAGCGGCAGTACGTCTTTAGCGTGGATAATTCCAGTAATTTTATCAATGATTTCATCGTAAACTGGCATTCTCGAATATCCTTCTGAAATGATTTTTTCTACAACTTCATTTCTAGGCGTGTTTCTTTCAATACCTGAAATTTTTGTACGCGGTACCATGATATTTTTCACTACACGTTCATTAAAATCGAATACGTTTTTAATGAGTTCATGTTCGTTATCTTCCAGTGCGCCACTTTCCTTTCCTTGATCTAAGATATACTGTAGCTCCTCATTACTATGAATAGATTCGTGCCCACCAGAAGTATCAATGCCAAATGGTTTGAGGATAATTGCGGCCAAGCCGTTCAAAGCCCAAATAAAGGGTTTCAAAACGATATAGAAACCTTGCAATGGCGCCGCAATAAAAAGCGTTGTTGCCACAGGTCTTTGTATTGCTAAAGATTTAGGAGCAAGCTCACCAAACACAATGTGCATAATCGTAATTACCGAAAATGCAACAATAGTAGCGGCGGTGTGCAATGCTGCATCGCTAACCTCTATGCCAAAGCTATTGAACATGTTTAGAAAGATAGTGTGCATTACGCCCTCACCTACCCAACCTAAACCTAGTGAAGCTAACGTGATACCTAACTGCGTGGCCGCCAAATAGCCATCTAAATGATGAACTATGTTTTTTGCCATTTTACCAATTCTGCTGCCTGATTTGGCCTTCACTTCTATTTGAGAAGCTCTAACCTTTACAATCGCAAATTCAGCGGCTACAAAGAAACCGTTCAAAAACACCAAAAACAACGCGAATAAAACGCGTAGTCCAATCGATCCTCCATCGCTATCAGCAGGAGTAACTACTGCCAATACCGATGTTGGAAAATATGCATTTAATAGTGCCACTAGGGGCGTACCGACGGAGTAAATCATTAAGAATTATCTAAATGTATTATTATAGAGCTCAATGCTCTCATTAATCACCTTGTGCGCATATCTTACGCCCAAAAGATGTTCAATGGTAACTTGTTTATTCTCTAACGCTTTATAATCTTGAAAGAATTTTACAATTTCTTTCATAGTGTGCGGAGGCAACTCGCCCAAATCATTAATATAATTAACCGAAGGATCGTTTTTCGCTACCGCGATAATTTTATCATCCTGCTCTCCATTATCAATCATATGCATTACGCCGATAACTTTCGCTTCAATTATTGTCATTGGGTATACATCTACCGAACACAATACCAATATATCCAACGGATCTTTATCATCACAATAAGTTTGTGGAATAAAGCCATAGTTTGCTGGATACATTACTGATGAAAATAATACTCTGTCTAACTTAATTAGGTTAGAATCTTTATCTATTTCGTATTTAGCTTTTGATCCTTTTGGGATTTCTATAATTGCATTTACTGTTTCTGGTAAATTTTCACCAGGAGATACGCTGTGCCACGGATGGGTTTCCTCTTTAATCATCTTTCTTTTGAAACTCTGTTTCTTCTAAATTATTCTTATTTTTTATTTTATTCTTTACAAAGGTCATCACTAATGGAATTGTTGTTATTACAATAAACCCAAAAATGATATAACCTAAATATTCTTCAATCTGTTTGGCAAAACTTTTGCCCAAAAAATAGCCCAGCAAAGTTAAGGAACAAATCCATAAAAGTGCACCCGAAACATTATAGAGTACAAACTTCTTAAAATCCATTTTGATAATTCCGGCTACAATTGGCGCAAAGGTTCTTACTATTGGTACAAACCTTCCCATAATTAGGGCAAAAGCACCTTGCTTGCGGTAATATTCTTCTGCGGTTTTAAGAAACTTTTTCTTGAAGAAGAAGGTGTCCTTTCTCGTATGTAATACCGGTCCTGTTTTTCTTCCGAACCAATATCCTGTGAAATTTCCAGAGATAGCAGCGACGATCAAAGAGAAAACTAATACGTAAATATTTACATCTAGCTTACCTGTTGCAACGAACATTCCCGCCAAAAAGAGTAAATAATCACCTGGTAAAAAGAAACCGAAAAACAACCCCGTCTCTGCGAAAATCACAAACACAACAAGATAGAAACCGCCTTGGTGCAGCAGTTTCTCAGGATCTATGAGATGTTGTAGATGATTCCAGAATTGTTGCATAGTTCCGATTATTCGTAAAACTACAAATAAAATTCTATATCGCTATGCTATATCAAGTTTAAAATAAGCGAAGGGTAAATACCTAAAACTAAGATGACTATTGTTGAAACAACTAATACCACTTTGTACTGCATAGGCGTATCTAGCTCCACTTCTTTACCTTCCTTAAAGTAAACGGCAATAATTACTCTGAAGTAATAATAGAAACCAACCAAAGCATTTAAGATAGCAATTACAACTAGAATGATTTGATAGTTCTCCATAACGTTTAAGAACATCACATATTTACCAATGAAACCTGCTGTTAAAGGAATACCTGCCAAAGAAAGCATTGCAATAGTTAAAGCCAATGCCGCTAAAGGATTGCGTTTTGCTAAACCATCGAAAGCTTCGATATCATCACTTCCAGTTTTCTGTTTTACGTTAATTAATACCGCAAAAGCAACAATACTTGCGAAAGTATAGGCAGCAGCATAAACCAATACATTACTTGCTGAGTTTGCTGTTAACACGATTAGCGAGAACAACAAATAACCTGCGTGAGAAATACTAGAGTAAGCCAACATCCTTTTGAAGTTCTTTTGGAACAAAGCTGTGATATTTCCTACACAAAGCGTGATGATAACGATCACCAATAATGCCGGCATCCAGAAATCGTGAAGCGGTTCGAAAGCACCTGCGAACAATCTTAAGAAAGCTGCGAAACCTGCAGTTTTAACCACGGTTGACATGAAAGCTGTGATTAACGATGGAGCGCCTTCGTACACGTCTGGTGTCCAGAAGTGGAAAGGAGCAGCGCCAACTTTAAAGCACAGGCCAACCATCATCAAAATAATACCTGGGTAAAACAAAGGCGATACATTAGTAACGTTGTTTACCAGGTTTGTTTGGATCACATCAATATCAAATGAGCCCGTAGCACCGTAAACCAAAGCGATACCAAACAACAAGAAACCTGTTGAAAAAGCACCCATCAAAAAGTATTTCAACGACGCTTCGTTTGATGCAAAATTTTGCTTTCTGATGCCTGCCAATATATAAAGACATACCGACATGATTTCTAAACCAACAAATAACATTGAAAGGTTTTTATAAGAAACCATGATGATGATACCGCACAATGCAAAAAGTATCAAAGTAAAATATTCGGCTGTGTTAGGGCTGTTTTCAGCAAAATAACGTTGTGTTAAAAGGAAAATTAAGAATGTTCCTATAATTGAGATTGCTGCAAAAGCTAATGCAAAGTTATCTATTTGCATCATTTGGAAGTGAACCGTTGGTTGATCCCAAGAGCAAACAGTGAAGCCTAAAGCAACCAAAAGACCAAGCAGGGTAATAGGTAATAAAGCTTTTTTAGCTTTAAATAAACCTGTATAAAGAACTACTAAAGCCGTTACGGCAATGGTGATAATAATATTCATGCTTAGTTAATCCCTGTTAATTTATGATTAATCTGTTCCAATAAGTGTTGTACCGAAGCGTCTGAAATTTGCAATAGTGGTTTTGGATAAACACCAATTGCAATAACCAAAGCACAGATGGTATACAACACTACTTTCTCCGTTCCGTTGATATCTTTAAAGCTAGCCGTAAGTGCATTCGTTTCGCCCAGCATAATTTTCTGGTAGCTTCTTAACATGTAAACAGCTCCGAAGATAATCGTTAAACCTGCTACTGCACCTAACCAAGCATTATAGTTGTAAACGCTCATCAGCAATAAAAACTCACCAATAAATCCATTAGTTCCAGGTAAAGCAACTGTTCCTAAAAGGATGATTAAGAAAGTAATTGCTAATTGAGGAGCTACTTTAGCTAAACCGCCCAATTCATCAACTTTGTTGGTTGCTAAACGAGAGTTAATGATATCCAATACGAAAAACAAACCGATAACATTGATACCGTGACTTAACATCTGTATCATGCTACCTTGTAAGCCTTGGTGACTTAAAGTGAAAATACCTGCTGCAATTAAACCAACGTGGCTGATTGATGAATAGGCAACCAAACGTTTAGCATCTTTCTGCATGAAAGCAATGATAGCAGCATAAACCACTCCGATAATTGCCAAAATCATTACTAAACAACTCCAGTCTTGAACACCCTGAGGTGCAATTGGCAACAACCATCTGATTACACCATAAATACCCATTTTCAACATAATACCCGATAACAACATTGTTCCTGGCGTTGGTGCTGTAGTGTAGGTATCTGGCTGCCAAGTGTGGAACGGGAAAATCGGCATCTTAATAGCAAAAGCGATAAAGAAAGCCCAGAAAATCCAGCCTTGGTGCGCAGCGTCTAATTCAATTTTATAAAATTCAGCTAGCTCGAAATTGTTAGCTGGGTTTTGTAGATACAAGTAAATGATCCCCAAAAGCATGAACAAAGAACCTGCAATGGTGTATACAAAAAACTTCATGTTAACCTTGATGCGGTCTTTACCTCCCCAAGTAGCACAAATAAAGTAAATTGGAATTAAAGCAGCTTCCCATCCAATATAGAACAAGAAAGCATCTAAAGCTGTAAACACCAACAATAAACCTGTTTGCATAAATAACACTAGTGCATAAAAAGCATTCGCATTTTTATATTCATGTTTAAAGCTCGCTAGAATAATTAACGGCATTAAAACATTCGTTAATAAAACCGTAATCATGCTAATTCCATCAATTCCTGCGTGGAAGTTAATGCCTAATTGCGGTATCCAAGGGAAATTAACAACAAACTGTGTGCTTGCATCTGGAGTGAATTTACACAATAGGCCAATGGCAACCGCCAGTGAGAAAAGTGAAAAAGCTAATGCTGCTACCTTAGCTGTGTTTTGCTTGGCAAATAAAGCGGTGGCAATTGCGCCAACTAAGGGTAGAAATATGAGTATTAAAAGTTCCATTTATAATATTTGAACTAGTTTTAAGCGATAGACAAATAAGTGTATAGCATCAGTGCCACCACACCAACAACCATCATAATGATATAGTAACCAACGTTACCCGACTGCAATAATCGCAAGCTCTTGCTACCTTCATTGGCAGTCCAGCCTAAGCCGTTTACCAAACCATCAATTACTTTGTTATCGATAATTTTATAGAAGAAGTTAGAGAATGCATCCAAAGGTTTTCTGATAATGGTATCGTAAATCTCATCTAAATAGAATTTGTTGTACGATAATTTTTCTAAAGCAGTACGAGGTGCTTCATCAGCTACCGGAATATCTGCCTTTTTAACGTATTTACTGTAAGCTAAAAGTATCGCTACAATAGCAGCTAATACTGAAACGCCCATCAAAGTAAATTCTGTAGTGTGATCTAGCTCTAAATGGTTTTGCGTAACCTTTGCACCAGTTAACCAGTGTGCTAACCACTCATTTCCACCAAATACATGGGGAATGTTTAACAAACCACCAACAGCAGCTAAAATTGCCAATACCACTAAAGGAATAGTCATTGATTTTGGCGACTCGTGAATATGCTCTTCTGTGTGATGAGAACCTCTGAATTTTCCGTAAAAAGTTAGGAACATCATGCGGAACATATAGAAAGCAGTTAAAAATGCTGTCAATACACCTACACCCCAAAGTACCGGACTAAATTGATAAGCATGTGCTAAGATTTCATCCTTAGAGAAAAAACCAGAGAATGGAGGTAAACCAGCGATTGCAATGGTACCCACCATCATGGTAGCAAAAGTAGTTTTCAACTTAGCTTTTAATCCACCCATATGGCGCATATCTTGTTCGTGGTGTAAAGAGTGGATTACCGCACCAGCACCCAAGAATAACAAAGCTTTAAAGAAAGCATGAGTTAATACGTGAAAGAAAGAACCTGTATAAGCTCCAACGCCTAAGCCTAAGAACATATATCCTAATTGAGATACCGTTGAATAAGCCAATACTTTTTTAATGTCTGTTTGTGTTAAGGCAATTAACGCTGCAACTAACGCGGTTGCTGCCCCTACAATAGCGATGATATTTTGAGCGATTGGCGCTAAATCGAACACTACACTTGAACGAGCAATCATGTAAATACCTGCTGTTACCATGGTTGCTGCGTGGATTAAAGCCGAAACTGGCGTTGGTCCAGCCATTGCATCTGGCAGCCAAGTAAACAAAGGTAATTGCGCAGACTTACCACAAGCACCTATAAACAATAATATCGCAATGATCGTAATCGTATCGTTTCCTGGCAACATGTTAGCTGCTTGAGGGAATACTTTTGCAAACTCTAAACTTCCAAAAACTTGGAACATTAGGAATACCCCTAAAAGGAAGCCTAAATCACCAATACGATTCATTACAAATGCTTTTTTAGCTGCACTTGCATAACTGCTGTTGGTAAACCAGAAACCGATTAATAGGTATGAACATAAACCTACGCCTTCCCATCCAATAAACATGACGATGTAGTTTGAACCTAAAACCAAAATCAACATGAAGAAGATAAATAGGTTTAAGTAGGCGAAGAACTTTCCAAAGCCAGCATCTTCGTGCATATAGCCTGTAGAGTAAATGTGAATTAAAAAGCCAATTCCAGTGATGATCAAGAGCATAATTGCACTCAATGGATCGTATAAAAACGACAAAGGAATTTTTAAATCTCCAACACTAATCCAATCGAAGAAATTAACGGTAAACTGTTTTTCTACACTTGAATTTAATTCGAAGAAAAAACAAACGCTTAGGATAAATGAAGCTAAAACCACTCCGCTACCGATAAAACCAACGGCACCTTTGCTCAATGTATTACGGCCTAAACCGTTAATCACGAAGCCTAAAAGCGGAAGAACTGGAATTAACCAAAGTAAACTTGTAATCATTTTATTTTATTAGAATTACCACTTAAGGCGATTTAATACATTAATATCTACTGATTGTGTGTTGCGGTATACCATCACGATGATACTTAAACCAACTGCTACTTCTGCGGCGGCCAAAGCCATAATGAAGAATACAAATACTTGCCCTGATGGATCATTATGATGCACCGAGAATGCAGCTAAAAGCAGATTTACTGCATTTAACATCAACTCTACCGACATAAAAATGATGATCGCATTTCTACGTACCAACACGCCAATAACACCAATAGTGAAAATAAGTGCGCAGAACCAAATGTAGTGGTTCAACGGCACAGCCTGCATATTTTCGAATAAACTACCCATTAGTTTTTTCCTCCCTCTTGGTTAAAAGTACTGCACCAACCATTGCACTTAATAGTAGTAATGATGATAACTCGAATGGTAACATAAACGGACCAAATAGTTCTTTACCCAAACTTTCTACTAAACCTAAACTTGGGTTTTTCAATACCAAAGGATTAGTAATTGCTACTGATTTTAACGAACCAATTAGCGTTACAGCCAAACATCCGCCAGCAACTACACCAATAATCTTTAGGAATACTGATTTATTGGGTTCACTTTCTTTATTGAGGTTTAGTAACATCAGCACAAAGAGGAAGAGTACCATAATGGCTCCCATGTAAACGATGAAGTTAACTACCGCTAAGAATTGTGCGTTTAAAAGCACGTAATGAACTGTGAACGTAAAGAACGTTAGAATTAAGTATAGCACACTATGGATTGGATTTTTTGCAAAAACCACCATTAGCGCACAAATAACGCTTAGTGTTGCTACGAAATAGAATACTGATGTACCCATTAATTTTTATTTAGTTGTTATTTATTCAACTGTCATGCTGACGAAGGAAGCATCTGTTTGATAGAGATTCTTCGCTGCGCTCAGAATGACAAACTATTTTACCTCCAAAGGAGCTTCTACCAATTTATCTTTACCGTAAATAAAATCTTTACGTAAATAATCTGCTGGTACAATTGGTCCATCTAAGTAAATCGCCTCTTTTGGGCAAGCTTCTTCGCATAAACCGCAGAAAATGCAACGCAACATGTTGATTTCGTAAACTGATGCATATTTCTCCTCACGATATAGGTGTTTTTCATCGTTCTTACGCTCGCCAGCAATCATGGTAATTGCTTCTGCCGGACAAGACAGAGCACATAAACCACAAGCGGTGCAACGCTCTCTACCTTGTTCGTCTCTTTTTAAAGAGTGCATTCCTCTCCAATTGATAGAGAACTCACGCACTTGCTCCGGATATTTAATCGTTGCAGGTTTCTTAAAAAAGTGACCAATAGTAGTTGCCATACCACTTGCAATAGCAGGCAGATACAGTCGCTCTGCCAAATTAAGCGGTTTGGAAACCAATACTTTTTTCTTATTGCTTAATGATTCCATGTCTCTCTTAAAATTTGTTTACGATAGCGATAACGATACCTGTGATAATGATATTCGCAATAGCTAAAGGGATTAAACCTTTCCATCCTAAATTCATCAACTGATCATAACGGAAACGAGGGATGGTCCAACGTACCCACATGAAGAAGAAGATAAATCCAAATATTTTTAGGAAGAAAATTAATGTACCGAATAGAGGAGCCCACGTTGGCCCTAACAATTCGCCCATATAATCCATTCCTGGATAATTGTAACCTCCAAAATATAAAGCCGCCATGATTGTTGATGAAACAAACATGTTGATATACTCAGCGAAAAGGTAGAAACCCAATTTCATTGATGAATATTCAATGGTATATCCACCGTTTAGCTCCGCTTCACACTCAGGTAAATCGAAAGGTGCACGGTTAGTTTCTGCAAAAGCACATACCATAAAAATGATAAAGCCTAAGGGCTGATAAAGCACATTCCAATGCCAGCCGTGTTGTTGTGCTACAATTTCTCTTAAACTAAGTGAGTTGGTTACCAATAGCAAAGCGATGATAGATAAACCCATCGCAATTTCGTAGCTGATATTTTGAGAAGCAGCACGGATAGCACTTAATAACGAATATTTGTTGTTAGATGCCCAACCACCAATCATCACTCCATAAACACCTAAAGCAATAACACCGAAAATATAAAGCAAGCCAACATTGATATCAGCAACTTGTAACTTCACTAGTCTATCCCCTATCATCATGTCTTGTCCCCAAGGAATAACCGCTGTACCAATACAAGCACAAAGCATTGCTAAACCAGGACCAAACATGAATAACCATTTATTGGCATTTGCAGGAATAACTTCCTCTTTCATAAACATTTTCACACCATCGGCCAAAGGCTGCAAAATTCCAAAAGGACCCGCTCTATCTGGACCAAGCCTATCTTGTAAAAAAGCTGCCACCTTACGTTCTGCGTAGGTAGAATACATCGCAATTAGCAAACTAATCGCAAATATGGCAGTAACCAATATAAATTTCTCTATGACGAAATCGATTTCCATTAGATTTTAAAGGTTTTTTCTAATTCGCGTTGATTTGCTTCTTGTAAAGCCGGGTTTTCCTTAATTACAGGAAGTGGCTTAAATGTTTCGTAATGATTTGATGCAATCACCGAAGTATCAGAGATGTGTGTTGGATGTTCTAAAGTCCAATCTGAAGTTTTCTTCTTATCGAAACGACACTCATTACAGATAAATTCTTCTACCTCACCAAACTGATCTTTTCTCGCAGTAACACGTAAAACATCTTCTCCTTTGTACCAAAGCGTTACTTTACCATTGCATTTTTCGTGTGAGCAGTTTCTATGTGCATCAACTGGTTTTGTAAACCAAACACGGTTTTTGAAACGGAAAGTTCTATCGGTTAAAGCACCAACTGGGCAAACATCAATTACGTTTCCTGAGAAATCGTTATCAACAGCTGTTTGGATATAAGTTGAGATTTCTGAATGATCTCCACGATTTAAGATACCGTGAACACGTTTGTTAGTGATTTGGTCTGCAGTAAACACACAACGATAGCATAAAATGCAACGGTTCATGTGCAACTGGATTTTATCACCAATATCAATTCTATCAAACGTTCTACGCTCGAACTCGTACCTTGTTTTTTGTAAACCGTGCTCATAACCTAAGTTTTGTAAATCGCACTCACCAGCTTGGTCGCACACAGGGCAATCTAACGGGTGATTAATCAACAAAATCTCTACCACACCAGCACGAGCTTCCAAAACTTCCGGAGAAGTAATGTTTAGCACTTCCATACCATCCATTACTGTGGTACGACAAGAAGCTACCAACTTCGGCATCGGTCGAGGATCTTTTTCAGAACCTTTGCTCACTTTCACAATGCAGGTACGACATTTACCTCCACTACCCTTCAATTTAGAATAATAGCACATTGCAGGAGGCACAATGTCTCCTCCAATTTGACGAGCAGCGTTTAAAATGGTAGTACCATTTTCTACTTCTACTGTTATTCCATCTATGGTTACTTTAACTAAATCACTCATGGTTAAAGATTATCCTGTTTAACTTCTTCTTTCTTTTCGATTGGATTAGCATAATTCGCTAAACCATAATTGCTGCTTTGGCTTTTCATTGGCTCTTTCACGTGCCATTCAAACTCATCTCTGAAATGTCTGATCGCACTTGCTACCGGCCAAGCTGCCGCGTCACCTAATGGACAAATCGTATTTCCTTCAATTTTACGTTGTACATCCCATAAAAGATCGATGTCTTCCATAGATCCATGTCCATGCTCAATTTTATGAAGGATTTTCTCCATCCACCCCGTTCCTTCTCTACAAGGCGAACACTGTCCGCAACTTTCGTGGTGATAGAAACGAGAAAAGTTCCATGTGTTGCGTACAATACACTGATCTTCATCAAAAGCGATGAAACCACCTGAACCCAACATGGTCCCTGTAGCAAAACCACCTTCAGATAAAGACTCGTAACTCATTAAACGAGGCTCGCCGTTAGCGTATTTTAAGGTTAAATTAGCAGGTAAAACTGGCACCGATGAACCTCCAGCAACAGTTGCCTTTAGTTTTTTGCCATTGGCGATACCACCACAGTATTCATCAGAATAAATGAATTCTTCTACTGGTAAGCCTAATTCTATTTCGTAAACTCCTGGTTTTACCAAGTTACCAGAAGCTGATATTAATTTTGTTCCTGTACTTCTTCCAATACCGATTTTAGCGTACTCATCACCGCCATCGTTGATGATTGGAACTACAGCCGCAATAGATTCTACGTTGTTAACCACTGTTGGACAACCATACAAACCTGCAATAGCTGGGAATGGTGGTTTAATACGAGGGTTTCCTCTTTTACCTTCCAATGATTCTAAAAGTGCAGTTTCTTCACCGCAGATATAAGCACCACCGCCCGGCTGAACGTAAAGTTCTAGGTCATATCCTGTTCCCAAGATATTTTTACCTAATAAGCCCGCGGCCTTTGCCTCCTCAATTGCTCTCTCTAATATTCTAATTTGAGGCATCATTTCGCCCCTTACGTAGATGTAAGAAGTATTTGCGCCTAAAGCAAAACTTGAAACAATCATTCCCTCAATTAAAGCATGAGGAATGTGCGTCATTAAATATCTATCCTTAAAAGTACCTGGCTCAGATTCGTCTGCATTGCAAACCAAGTAACGAGGCACACCTTCAGGCTTGGCCAAAAAGCTCCATTTCATGCCTGTAGGGAAACCTGCACCACCACGACCTCTCAATCCAGATTTCTTAACCTCTTCAACAATCTCTTCTGGAGTTAAGGTTTTCAATGCCTTCTCAACCGCACGGTAACCGCCTTTTTCACGATAAACCGCCAGCGTATTAATGCCAGGCACATTGATATGTTCTAATAATAGTTTACGAGCCATTATTTTTTGCGTAAATCGTCAATTAATTGATCTACCGATTGCTCGGTTAAATTTTCGTAGAAAGTATATTCTGGACCAATTTGTAAAACCGGACCAAAACCACAAGCGGCTAAACACTCTACACCTCTCCAGCTAAATAAGCCATCTTCCGTTACTTCACCTTCCTTCACTCCTAACTTATTTTCAATATGAGTCATGATTTTTTCGGCACCCACTAAACAACAAGGTCCAGTACGGCAAACCTCCAAAACATATTTTCCTTTCGGCTGTAAAAAGTACATGGTGTAAAAACTCGCCACCTCATATACTTCAATAGATTGAATGTTTAAATATTCCGCAACTTTATCCATTGCTGGTACACTCGTCCATCCAAATTCTGCTTGTACCAAGTGTAATAATGGTAGCAAAGCTGATTTTTGCTTTCCTTCTGGATAGCGTTTTACAATCTCATCAAACTTAGCTAGCAAAGCTGATGAAAATTCTACAGGCTGTGTTTCTTCTACTTTAAGCATCTAATTCTCCTGCAATAATGTTCAAACTACTCATGTTAATGATAGCATCAGATAATAACATGCCCTCACTCATTTTCGCGTACATTTGGTAGTTAATAAAACTAGGTCTTCTAAAGTGTAAACGATAAGGACTTCTGCCACCATCATTAATTAAGTAGAAACCAAGTTCACCATTACCACCTTCAACAGCGTGGTAAACTTCTGCTTTTGGAGCATCAATTTCGCCCATCACAATTTTAAAGTGATAGATTAACGCTTCCATATTATTGTAAACTTCTTCCTTTCCTGGCAAATAAAAATCAGGAACATCGGCGTGGAAAATACCTTTTGGCTCCGATTTCAATTTCTCAATGGCTTGCTCAATGATGCGAACACTTTGCCACATCTCTTCGTTGCGCACCAAATATCTGTCGAAAACATCACCGCTTGTACCTACTGGAACTTCAAAATCAAAATCTTGATAAGACGAATATGGCTCGCTTACTCGAACATCATAATCAATACCAGTAGCACGTAATAAAGGACCAGTCCAGCTGTAACTTAATGCATTTTCTGCAGTTACCTCAGCCACACCTTTAGTACGATCAATGAAAATACGGTTACGGTTCAATAAACTTTCAAATTCCTTTAAGGCAACAGGAAATTCTTTTAAGAATTTATTGATTTTAGCAAAAGCCACCTCATTAAAATCTCTTTCTAAACCACCAATACGCCCAATATTTGTGGTTAAACGAGCGCCACAGATTTCCTCAAAAATCTCGTAAATATGCTCTCTGTATTGAAAAAGGTAAAGGAATGTTGTAGTTGCACCGGTATCTTGGGCAATGATGGTATTACAGATAATATGATCGGCAATACGTGAAAGCTCCATGATAATTACCCTTAAATAATCTACCCTTTTTGGGATTTGAATATTTAAAAGCTTTTCTACCGTCATGTGCCATCCCATATTATTAATAGGCGACGAGCAGTAGTTTAAACGGTCGGTTAACGGAGTAATTTGATAGAATGGACGGTGCTCAGCAATCTTTTCAAAAGCTCTGTGAATATAACCAATGGTAGAAACACCACTTACAATTCGCTCGCCATCCATTTGCAAAACATTTTGGAAAACCCCGTGTGTTGCAGGGTGTGTAGGCCCTAAGTTTAGGGTTACCAATTCGCTTTGCGGATCGTTATCTGTATATACTGGTTGATTTACACTCATATTATCTACCAAAATATTCGTCTTTTTTATCTACCCTGTTAGGATCTTCTAACGGATATTGTCTTAACATTGGATGCACACCTAAGTCGTCCATGTTTAATATTCTTCTTAAATCTGGATGTCCCTCGAATTTAACGCCGAAGAAATCGTAGGTTTCTCTCTCCATCCAGTTAGCGCCATTCCATAACACTGTAGCAGTGGCGATACGAGGATCTTTTTCGTTCAAAAAAACCTTTAACCTCACCCTAATACCACTTACCATGCTATGCAAATGATAAACCACTGCAATTTGCTCCTTTTCGGGATAATGTACCGCAGTGATATCAGTTAAAAAATTGAAGTTAATCCTGCCGTTCTCCTTCAAAAAAGACAGCACTTCAATTACTTTATTTTTTACAGTAGAAAACGTAAGCAAGCCATAAGGTTCAGAAACATCAAAAAGCTGTTCGCCGAATTTATCGCCTAAAAGTTCTACTAATTCTGTATTTGTTGCTTTAGCCATTATTGTATTCCGTAACTTGCTAAAAGTTCCTTATACTCTGGAGAATGTCTTTTTCTGCCAGATTCGTTTTTCACTAAATCTTGAATGCGCTGAAAACCATCCAAAATTGCTTCTGGTCTTGGTGGGCAACCCGGCACGTAAACATCTACAGGAATAATTTCGTCTATACCTTGCAACACCGAATAAGTGTCGAAAATACCACCACTAGATGCGCAAGCACCAACTGCCATTACCCAACGAGGCTCGGCCATTTGAAGATAAACTTGCTTCAATACAGGACCCATTTTTTTTGCTATAGTTCCCATTACCATTAAAACATCGGCCTGACGAGGAGAAAAACTCAACCTTTCTGCACCGAAACGTCCAAAATCGTAATGCGAACCCATGGTAGCCATAAACTCGATACCGCAACAAGAAGTTGCAAACGGCAAAGGCCACAACGAATGTGAACGGGCCAAACCGATAGCCTTGTCTAAAGAAGTAGCAAAAAAGCCATTTCCTTCTATGCCTGGAGGCGCCTCAACTATTTTGATTTCACTCATGCTTATAAACAAAAATGCTTGTCCAAATATAATTAGGACAAGCAGCAAATCTACGATATTTAGGATGATTTAGCTCACATCCTTATCATTTAGAAACAATCTAAATAATTGTTTTTACCTTCTAATGCCAATCTAATGCCTTCTTTTTTAAGATGTAGATGAAACCTAGCAAGAGTGTACCCATAAAGATAAACATCTCGATTAAACCGTTCCACCCTAGCTCTCTAAAGTTAACCGCCCAAGGGTACATAAAGATTACCTCTATATCAAAAAGCACAAATAATATCGCCACCAAAAAATACTTAATAGAAAATGGCTGACGAGCATTACCTATTACTTTAACTCCAGATTCGAAAGTGCTTAACTTATCTTCAGTCTTTCTCTTTGGACCAAGTAAGTGAGTTGCAAGTAATGTAACTACCACGAAACCTAAGGCTACAATTACCTGAAATATAATAGGAATAAAATCTTGTGCTGTACTATGTGCTTGCATAATGATAATGATTTGTGGCAAAATTAAAATAAAAAGGCAGGATTACAAATCCTGCCTTTTTGATATTTGCTATAAAGACTATTTCTTAATAGGTGCTTTTTTTGCTGGAGTGGCCGGACCAGCTAGATATTTTAAGTTATCTGTTGCTAAAGCATTTGCTGGATCTAGCGCTAAAGTTTTATTGAAATATTCTTTAGCTTTTTCTTTATCTGATGATGCCCAAACTGCTCCTAAATAATTGTATGATTCTACTAACGCATTTTTATTAGCAGCTGCTTTTTCTGAATTCTTTACAGTCACCAAATCAATGAATTTTTCATAATAAGGAACTGCCAGTTTTTGAGTGCTTTCAGCATCGTCCAAATTTTTATTGATACGAGCTCTGTATAAATAAGCTGTCTCATAATCTGGAGCTAACCTAGTCAATTTAGAGAAAGCGGTATCTGCTTTTACTAAAGCATCTTTTGTAGGGTTTTTATTATCTCTAACATCAAAAACGTAAGCGAAATAGTGAGAAGCACCTAAATAATAGTAGTTCATTGCTATGTTAGGGTCTTTCGAATTAGCTTGCGTTACTTTATCGTAAACCTCTGCCGATTTAGCAAAGTTTTTAGCTGCATAATATTTAGCCCCGATAGCAGCCAACTCCTCAACTTTGGTAGAATCTAATTCTACAGCTTTAGAAACATTGATAAAAGCTAAGCTGTCTTGACCTAAGTTTTGTTGCGCTCTACCCAAGTACAAATAATCTGAACCAATGATACGAGAAGCATCTTGAGTTCTACCAAAAAGCTCATTCATGTACTTGATACCTTGCTCATAATTTTTATTCTCGATAGCTGAGTAACCTCTCATCCTTGCTACAACAAAGGTTTTAGGGTTATTTGGATCTGATGCATTTAATGTTGCCACTTCTTGTCCAAGTGTTGCGAAATCACCTGCATAAACTAAGAACTGTGCATAACGTAAACGAGAGTCAAAAGATTTATCAGTTAAATCTAAGTACTTTTTCATGTTAGCTAACGCTTCAGCTTTCTTAGCTGCACCGTTTTTTGGATCAGCAAATGACCATTGCATTTGGATCTCTGCCAACTCTCTATAGGCAGGACCGTAATTAGGATCAGTTTCAATTACTTTTTTCACCTCGGTTTCAGCCTCTGGAAAAGCAAAAGCTGACTTATACATTCTTCCAATCTGAACATGAGCTCTCGACAAATTCGGATTGATATCTAAAGCTCTTAAGTACATTGGATACGCTTCTGTATTTTTAGTTTGCTGTGCGTAATAGTCAGCTAAAGCCAAGAAAGTTTCTGGATCTTTATCTTTTGAATCTAATTCATCAGCTTTTTGCAAGTTTGGCAAGGCTTGCGCATAATCAACATTCGGTTGATCTATGTATGCTCTACCAATAGCTAAATAAGTTTCGTAATTCTTAGCTTTCAAGCCAACAGCCTTATCAAAATTTGTTTTAGCGTTAGCTGCATTTCCTTGTAATAAATCAGCCTGACCCAATCCTACAAAATTCAATGCATTTTTGGGATCAGCAGTTGTTCCATTCGTAAAAGCAGCTCTAGCCGAATCGATATTATCTGTTAGTAAATAAACTTTACCCAAGTTGAAGTAGTTATCTCCTTCCTTGGCTTGGTTTGCCACCAAAGTTTTCAGCATAGATGTTGCTTTTTGATATTGTTCAGCATCTATCGCCTTCTTGGCATCAGCTAAACTCTGAGCAAATGAGGCAGTGCTACCCATCAATAATAAGCCTGTGGCCAAGGCTATGTTCTTCTTAATCATTTTCATTGTCTGCATTTGTTAATTTGAAATAACTTCTACTGCGTTTACGTTACAGCTTCTATTTCTCTAGTTGAATAATTAGTTTTTTAGTTATTGTTGTTAGTTCTTAATTTAATTTCTCTGCTCGCTATTTCGTGGGGACCTAGTCCCGACTTCAGTACTATCAATTGTCCTCTAGGGCTTAATAACCAGTTTGCAAAACCCGTGCCCAAACCGTTAGTTCCTTCCGCATTGATAATGCAAACATTTCTTAAAAAAGGATACTTCCCGTTGATCAAATTCTCCTGACTAGGCTTGTAAAAGGCATCTGCGCCATTTTTTGCTTTAGAATTCTTTACCCCTAACACCTTTACCTTAGGCAAATAGTCAGACGACTCTTTAACATTTTTTAACAACCAATTTACACCTATTACGCCAATGTAACCACTATTGTCAGCTACATATTTAATGACATCATTAGTTGTTTTTAAAGTATAAACTCCCGTTTTAGGCAATTCCTGTATACGTGCCGAGTCTATAAAATATCTTATGGTACTAGAATAGGCATTATCAAATACCAATTTCTTACCGCTTTTAGAAGTACCCTGCATAATTTTGTAGGCTTCTTCCGTTGTTATTGTCGAGTCTTTATCTGCTACGTTTGTAATCAACGCCAAACCGTCAATTGCAAATCTACTGGTATAAATACCGCTTTCCCTTTTTTTGTAGAAGGTTTCCTCAGCTGGTTTCAATACTCTTGATAGCACGATCATTTTTACTTCACCGCTTCTAAACTTACTAAGGATCTCACTCTCATTGCCAGTAATGGTCTCCACTTTTGCATCTGGATAATCTGACTCGAAAACTTCAATCTGATCATCTAAAATACGTGCGTAAGTTTCATCAACCAATACTGTCGTCTTTCCAGAAGTTCTTTTCTCACCAACAGTTTCTTGGTTTGTATTTCTGTTACAAGAAATCCATACAAGTGCAAAAACAAGAATGAGCGTTAAAAACGATGCTTTTCTCATCTATTTATTATCTCTTAATATTCTGAAAAATCTGATTGCAGCATAAATAACCAACACTATAGCAAATGCTATACGGTATTCTTGCGGGAATTTCAGCGGATCTAAGTTAATCAAATCGCCAAAAAAAGCAACCACTACGGCTAGGGTGCAAAAGAGAATAATCATCGCAACCCCTAAAATAAGCAGAAATCGCTGTTGAGGCGATTTCTGCTGTGAACTATTTGAATTAAACATGCTTTAACTAGTTAGCTAAGCTAAATTTAATTGGAATGTTATATTTAACACGCACCGGTTTACCATTTTGCATACCTGGATTCCAACGTCTACTCATTTTCAATACGCGGATAGCTTCTTCGTCTGTTCCATATCCTAACTTCCTATCAATTTTGATATCAGTTAAAGAACCGTCTTTCTCAACAGTGAACGAAACGAATACGTTACCTTGAATATTATTTTCAGCAGCCATTGGAGGATACTTGATATTCTTACCTAGAAAATCGTAGAATTTCTCGATACCGCCAGGGAACATTGGAGGGTTCTCCATACTC
This sequence comes from Pedobacter sp. T50_32, assembly GCF_057652195.1. Lineage (NCBI taxonomy): Bacteria > Pseudomonadati > Bacteroidota > Sphingobacteriia > Sphingobacteriales > Sphingobacteriaceae > Pedobacter > Pedobacter sp. T50_32. The sequence goes on from NZ_JBYFBY010000001.1 coordinate 262,103, forward strand.
ACAAAGCTATATACCGTATTATCTTCTACAACAACCGCTTGTTTAGGACCTTCACCAGCAGCAGTAATTTGCACTACGTCTGCAGTTGGGTCACCTTCCATTGTTTTCTGTCCAGGATCTGCTTTCTTCAAATCCTCAACGGTTGGCGGTTTTTCATCAGTTACCTGGTTATCCGGTTTTACAATCGGAGGAGGGAACTTAATTTGATCCTGTTTTGGTGGTGGTGGCTCAACCGGTGGAGGTGTTTGAACCTCTGGGTTAATTGGTGGCGGCGGCGCCATAACCACCTCTGTTATCACATCCTCTGGCGGCTCTGGAGCCATTCCCTTTAACAACGCATAAATTTTCGGTGTAAAGAAAAGGAAAATGAAAACCGAACCAGCCATAAGTAATGATTTGGTTGTATTCCAAGAATTCTCCTGACGAAGCTTGTATGCTCCATAAGTTTTGTTCTTGTCTTCGAACACAACGTCGATCCACTTCTTATTATATAAATCTATTTTAGACATTGTTCAATTTTTTAATTGTTAATAATCGCTACCAAATTCCGTTAGATTTCATGAAATCTCTCTCGCCATCCAAAATATGAGCAGGATCATCGTCAACAGCAGGTGCACTGATGTTGGTTTTTGTAATAGCAATTTCATCCATGATATCTACAAAGTTTTTATAAGTAGAACCATCTGTTGGTTTAATGATAATTACAATATCACGACCTGTTTTATCTTTAACTTCCTTTTTATTCTTCAACAACGAACTCTTGATATCACCAAAACCTTCAATTGTTGGAGCATTTGTAGCTGAAGGTTGTCCCATATACCATGCTATTTTATCATTTTTACCTAGTAAAATGGTCATAGTCTGAGATTCCCTTAATTCTAATCTGTTTTCATCTTTAGCATCCTTATCTGGCTTCGCTATTTCCATAGCTGCAGGCTTAGATAATGATGTGGTTAGCATGAAGAACGTAATTAATAAGAAAGCTAAATCAACCATCGCAGTTAAATCTACCTTAGTAGCCTGCTTCTTGGTTCTTACCTTACCGCCTTTTTTACCTCCGCCGGACGAGGTGTCTAATTCTGCCATAGCTTAAAAATTATTCTCCGCCGCCCTCCGACGATGTAATTAAACTGAATTTGTTAATTTTTTGGTTCTGGAACACCTCAATCACTTTTCTTACCTGAGGATACTCGGTCTTTGAGTCTGCCTTGATTGCCGCATTTAAATCGATACCATAAATCTCTCCATTTGCCATACGTGCTTCTTTCAACCAATTGAAAAGCTCGTTGTTTTTTGTAGAGTCTAACGGAATTCCACTTTGCAGGCCAGATTTCTCACGGGCTGGACCATCCATTGCCAGAAATTGTTTAAGGTTTCCGAAAGGAACACCAAATGCTGGTAGTACAGAAAAACGTTTGTATTCTTCTTCCGTGAAGTTAACGTTGTAAGCAGCACCCATTTTTTGAAGTGTAGCTCTTTTAACGTCTTGTCCTACGATGTCTAAAAACACTTTGCCTTTACCAACACTTACAACTACAACACCTTTATCTGGCAATTTATATTGCACGGTAGAGGAAGGCGTTGCAATTTCTAACGGATCTGGCTGACGAGCCGTAGCCGTTAAGATAAAGAAGGTAAGCAACAAGAACGATACGTCGCACATGGCGGTCATATCAATCGAGGTACTGCTTCTTTTTACTTTTGCTTTAGCCATAATTTATAAATTATTTAAATCTTTTTTATTAATGATGTTAATTGTTCCGGTTTTCCATAAAGCCGGGAAAAGATTTTTTAATAATTCTTATTTATGGGTACTAGCGTAAGTTTGAACGATGCTGAATCCAGCTTCATCAATAGCATAAGTTAACTTATCAATTTTAGAAGTAAGGATGTTGTACATGATAATTGCTAATGTAGAAGTACCGATACCAGTAGCTGTACACATTAGGGCCTCAGAGATACCTACCGCTAACGCTGCTTGATCTGGAGCACCAGAGTTTGCCAAACCTGCGAAGGCCTTGATCATACCTGTTACTGTACCTAATAGACCTGTTAATGTACCGATAGATACTAATGTAGCAATTACAGTTAAGTTTTGCTCTAACATTGGCATTTCTAAAGTAGTTGCCTCTTCGATATCTTTTTGGATAGCTAATACTGACTGCTCAACATCTAATCTGTCGTCGCCTTCAACTTCGCTATATTTTTTAAGACCTGATTTAATTACATTAGCTACTGAACCTTGTTGTTTATCACACTCAGCGATAGCAGCAGAAATGTTGTTAGTTTTCAAGAAACCTTGAATTTTAGTAACGAAAGCTTGTAAACTTCCTTTACCAGTTGCTTTACCAATAACGATCATACGCTCTACAGAGAAAACGATTGTCATTAATAATAATCCGATTAAGATTGCCACAATTGGACCACCTTTGTAAGCCATACCTGCATAGTTTCCTTGCTTAGGTAGGTTGTCAACATTGTTATCGATAAAGTTATTTGCATCACCCAAAACGAATTTGAAGATTAAAATACCAATAACGATACAAATAGGAATAACTAGCGTTGCAAATAAGTTAGATGCTGATGAGCTACCCTCTTTTTTAGCTGGTGTAGGTTTTGGTGCGTTTGCCATTTTTTTTTAATTTTTAGTTTTAGTACTTGTTTTTTAAAATTTCTAAATAAATATAAGTTAATACACTCAACGCAGCCTAGGCCGAATTGTTGCGGAAGCAAATTTATAATTTTGATTTAAATTACAAATTAAATATTCATTACACAATTAATTCGTTACTTAAGCTTTTTAAAAAGTGTATAACTAAAAAAGATTGCCGTAGAGGCAATCTTAACGCAATTAAAACTAAAAATTTAATTAAAAGCAAATTTTTGAAAGAAAAAAAAGTGTTACGCTACAATTTCAACGAGTTTTGGCATCCCTTTTTTCATCTCTTCGTCGGCAAAATCTTCGAAATCTTTAAAGTTATCTAAAAATGCCAATGCGAGCTCGTTTGCTTTTAAATCATAAGCTTGTGAACTTTCCCAAGTATTTCTAGGATCTAAAATTTCTGAGGGTACGTTCTCACAAGAGGTAGGCATTGCCAAACCGAATATAGCATGATTAACAAACGCCGCGTTTTCCAAAGATCCGTTCAAAGCAGCAGTAATCATTGCACGGGTGTAGGCAAGTTTCATTCTTTTCCCAACACCGTATGGGCCTCCACTCCAACCGGTATTTACTAACCATACGTTTACCTGGTGTTTTTTCATTTTTTCACCTAGTAATTTTGCATAGGCGGTGGGATGTAGGGGCAGAAAAGCCTTACCAAAGCAAGCTGAGAATGTCAACTGAGGTTCTGTTACACCTGTTTCGGTACCAGCAACTTTGGCAGTATAACCAGAAATGAAGTGGAACATCGCTTGTCCAGCTGTCAACTTTGAAATTGGAGGCAAAACGCCAAAAGCATCTGCAGTTAAAAAGAAAATATTTTTTGGCACCGGCGCTACAGAAGGCTCTAATGCATTTTCTATGTGATGCAATGGATAAGCTACCCTCGTATTTTCTGTTTTATCAATATTTGCAAAATCTACCGAACGTGTACCAGGAAAGTAATTGATGTTCTCTAGCAATGCACCAAACTTAATCGCGTTGTAAATCTGCGGTTCTTTTTCGGCAGTTAGGTCTACGCATTTGGCATAGCAGCCGCCTTCGAAGTTAAAAATTGTGCCCTCACCCCATCCATGCTCATCATCTCCAACCAAAGCTCTATTTGGATCTGCAGAAAGTGTTGTTTTGCCAGTTCCAGACAACCCAAAAAACACAGCAGAATCTCCATCTTTACCTACATTGGCAGAACAGTGCATAGAAAGTGTGTTTCTTTGCTTCGGTAAAACAAAGTTTAAAACCGAGAATATTCCTTTTTTCATTTCACCAGTATAAGCAGTACCTCCTATTAATATTACCTTTTTAGAGAAATTAAGAATAGAAAAGTTTTCTTGCCTCGTACCATCTGTAGCTGGATCGGCTAAGAAAGATGGAATAGCGATAATCGTCCACTCTGGTTGTTTAGGCAGTTCTTCGCCATCCTGATATCTTAAAAAAAGATTATTAGCAAAAATACTTTGAAAAGCATATTCGGTAATTACCCTGATACTTGTGCTGTAGTTTTTATTAGCGCAAGCGTAAGCATCTCTAACATACAGTTCCTTACCATCTATATAGTTAAGTACTTTTTTATAAAGCTGATCGAAGTGTTGCGTACTAATTTTGATATTGACATCGCCCCACCAAACGGTATCGTTGGTCACATCATCGGCAACAATAAATCTGTCTTTAGGCGAACGCCCCTTGAATTTTCCGGTGTCGATAGCAAGTGCTCCCGAATCGGCTAATGTACCTTCTCCGTTTTTGACGGCTTCTTCTACAAGTTCTGGAATGCTGAGCTGATATTTAAACGTCAGCGAGCCCATTCCCAGATAATCTAACTGAGGTTTTTGAACACTATATTTGGTCATATTTTTGGTTTAAATATCCCGCAAAGCTAAAGAGATATTTCCCCAAAAAACAACCATTTTGCTACAATTATTTTACTTATTGTGGCAATTACACTAAGAATTAATTATTTGATTTTCAGTAAATTAACCAGAAATTACCCGCCAGATTTTTTTACTTTATAGCCGTCTTTTTGAAGGAATAAAAACACTTTTTCCTTAAAGTCGCCTTGCAAGATGATCTCTCCGTCTTTAGAAGTACCGCCAACACCGCATTTCGTTTTAAGCGTTTTAGTCAGTTTTTCCAAATCCACATCAGTTCCTACAAAGCCAGTGATTAAAGTTACCGTTTTACCACCACGGTTTTTCCGATCTAACATCACCCTCAAATCTTGTTGGGTATTAGGCAAAGTCTCTTGCTCACTTGTTGACTGATCCTCATACACAAAATCGGGATCTGTTGAGAACATGATACCACTAAAATCGTTGAATGTATTTTTCTTTTGCTTACTCATTGAAAGTTGGAGATTAAAAAGTTGAAACGCTAAGTGGTTAATATCTTTAACGAAGCAGGTACAATCTTTATTTCAAGTTGCTCGCCTAATTGTAGCGGTTCACCGTCTAAATGAACAGCATCGGGAGCTTTTCTTACTATATTAATATGTTTACCTCTGATGATTTTTACCAAACTAGATTGATGAGTTTTAGCGGTAATCATTTGAAAAGCCAAAATTGGCAGCTTCACCAAAGAAATAGGATGTATGATACAAACATCTAAAAATCCATCTGTTAATGACGATTGAGGTGAAATGTATACGTTATTACCATATTGCGATGAATTGGCAATACTGATGGCAAAAGCATCTTTATCGTAAACCTGTCCATCTATCTCTATGTGATAGGGTTGCGCTTTGTAGGTAGTAATTTCCTTAAAACCCAATTCTACATAACTTTTTAACCCGCGTTTCTTATTTCCTGCAAAAACCGAGCTCAAATGTGCATCAAACCCCATTCCTGCCATGTTAAAAAACTTCTTTCCATTCAACTCAGCGGTGTCTATAGTTTGGGTTGTTGCTGTATTAATTAACTCAATAGCTTTTTTTGCCTTTAGGGGGATGTTTAGAAACCTCGCTAATCCGTTGCCAGAACCAAAGGGAACTATAGCCAGTACTTTATCGCTATGCACTAATTTACTGGCCACTTCGTTAATGGTTCCATCGCCTCCAACAGCCACAATAATGTCATAGTTTTTCTTATCAGCTTCTTCAGTAAGCTCTGCTGCGTGACCGACGTATTCGGTAAAAGCATATATGGGAGCAAACTTCTCTTTATCAAGATATTGATCTATTAATGCTGGCAGGTCAGTTTTCTTCTTGCCACCAGAAATAGGGTTAATGATAAAAAGGATATTTGACTTGTTCGACGACATATTTATTAGCGCACAAAATAATTGATAATTTTTGAGTATTAAAATTTATTGTAGTAGTTTTGCGCCGTTAGAGTGGATCGATTTGCTAATCTCGACTAGATCGGGACTGATTGCAACCACGTAAAAAAAAGTGCTAATGTATTTCTACACTTCTGTTTTACAGCCTGTAAAGGGGTCTTTCATTTTAACTTTATTGTTTTGTTTATTTTAATAAAAAACTTAAAATGTCGTACTTATTCACATCAGAATCTGTATCTGAAGGTCACCCAGATAAAATTGCTGACCAAATTTCTGACGCACTAATTGATAACTTTTTAGCTTTCGATCCAGAATCTAAAGTAGCTTGCGAAACTTTGGTAACTACTGGCCAGGTTATTTTAGCTGGCGAGGTAAAATCTAAGACTTATTTAGATGTACAGCAAATTGCTAGAGATGTGATCAAGAAAATTGGTTACACCAAAAGCGAGTACATGTTTGAAGCAAATTCTTGCGGTGTACTATCTGCAATTCACGAGCAATCTCAAGATATTAACCAAGGTGTAGATAGAAGCAGCAAAGAAGAGCAAGGAGCTGGTGACCAAGGAATGATGTTCGGTTACGCAACTAACGAAACTGAGAATTACATGCCATTGGCGCTTGATTTATCTCACGCTTTGTTAAGAGAATTAGCTGTACTAAGAAGAGAAAACGCGGAGATTACTTATTTGCGTCCGGATGCAAAATCTCAAGTAACGTTAGAATATTCTGATGATAACCAACCGCAAAGAATTGATGCAATTGTAATTTCTACACAGCATGATGATTTTGTAAAATCTAAATCTGACTCTAGGGCTGACAAAGATGCTGCAAATGACGAGATGTTGGTTAAAATAAAAAGCGATTTGATCAGCATTTTAATTCCAAGGGTTAAAGCTAAATATCCTCAATACGCTCATTTATTTAATGATGATATCACTTACCACATTAACCCAACTGGTGTTTTTGTAATTGGTGGTCCGCATGGCGATACAGGTTTAACAGGCAGAAAGATTATTGTAGATACTTACGGTGGTAAAGGTGCCCACGGTGGTGGTGCATTTTCTGGAAAAGATCCAAGTAAAGTAGATAGAAGTGCTGCTTATGCTACCCGTCATATCGCTAAAAACTTAGTTGCTGCAGGTTTATGTGACGAAGTTTTAGTACAGGTTTCTTACGCTATTGGTGTTGCAAAACCAACTTCTATTAACGTAGTTACTTATGGTACTTCAAAAGTTAGCTTAACTGATGGAGAAATCAGCAAAAAAGTAGAAAGCATTTTCGATATGCGTCCTTACTTTATTGAGCAACGTTTGAAGTTAAGAAACCCAATTTACAGCGAAACTGCTGCTTACGGACACATGGGCCGCAAGCCAGAAACGGTGAATAAAACTTTTAAATCACCAAATGGTGAAGAAAAAACTGTAAGCGTTGAGTTGTTTACTTGGGAAAAATTAGATTTTGTTGATCAAGTGAAAGCCGCTTTTGGTTTGTAGTTTTTAACCACGTAAAAACATAGATTTTAGCCACAGATACACAGATTAATTCTGTAGATCTGTGGCTGTTTTTTTTATAGGCGGCATGAGCGAACACCTGCGCCAATACCACAGTTTATATCCCTTTGCTTTTCATGAAACCAATCTCTTCGTCTAATAAATATTTATCATCTATTGCGTAGGTATTGATATTATTGACTCTTATTTCATCGATTACATCTACAAAATTTTTATAAACTGATGTGCTGGTTGGTTTCACAATCACATACATCGACTTATCATCACTAGCACTATGGGTTTCTGCAACTCGTTTCTTGTTATCCAATAGTACTTTTTTTATTTCAGCCATACTGATTACCTGCATCGGGCTTTTATCTGCTTCGCCTAAAAAGTATGCCGCTTGGTTATTCTTTCCCAAAAGGATGGTCATAGTTCTGGAAGCTGGCCAAGGTTCTTGCAAGTCTCCATCATCAATGGGAACTGGCTTTGCTATTTCCATTGCACCCATTTTGCTCAAAGATGTGGTAAGCATGAAGAAGGTAATGAGTAGAAATGCCAAATCGACCATTGCAGTTAAGTCCACACCAGGGATTGGTTTTCGTGAGCTTCCCCTTACGGCCTTGCCGCTTTGAGGAACGTTAAGTGTAGCCATCTTTTTTAGTTTAGTTTTTTAAGATGATGATGACTACCACTTGATTTCCATAAGCTACTACAATTTTTAACGAAGTTTATAAGATTAGTAAGTCTAAGCACAAAAAAGGGCGATCAAAATTTGACCGCCCTTTCGTTTACTTTACTGCAGCAATTACACCACAACCAATTCGTGGCCCTGAGTTGCCTGTCGGCTGTGTTTCGTAATCGTCTGTGCCTCCATGTACAATAATTCCTCGGCCAATAATATTTTTCACATCGCCATCTGCTATGCTCCATCTAGCTGTGCTTACAGATATTTTCGCATGGCCCTTGCTATCTAAAGCAATGTTGCCAATGTCTCCAGAGTGATAGGTATCCGAATCCCATTTTCCATGTGGTTCGTTGGTTGGGTTCCAGTGTCCGTGGGTATTTTCTCCCATATTGCCGCAATCGCCGTGCTCGTGGAAATGAACAGCTACAGTGCTGTCTGCTTTTTCTGGCATATTAATTTCTAAATCCATCTTAATTTTACCATCCGACAGTTGAAAAAACTTTGCGGAACCTACAGCCTCGTTGTTTGCTGTTGAGTTTAAGGTAGCATTTGCAACTTCCCTTTCTTTATTTGCACAGCTGCCAAATACGGTTACTGCGCCAAGCATTAGGTATAAAATGTGATGTTTCATGTTCTAAGGTTTAATTAATTGTGATAAAAATTAGAGCTAACTGAATAGCAGACGATAACAGAACAAATTATGTTGGTTTTGGTTTTTTGACAGCTGATTTAGCACAAAAAACCAAAACCATTCTTTTACAGGGTTGTTTTATAGGTGAACAAAAATTAAACGTTATGGAACAGCCAGTTGATATGAATACCCTTAGTCAGATTTTAGAAAAATTAAGAAGCAAGGGAATAGATAATGAGTTAAAGATGACCGATCACGGTAAAATGCAGTCTAAAACTTTGGATAAGATTTATACACCAGAAGACCTCAACATTGTAAAAACATATAGGTTCGAAGGAATGTCTGACCCAGGAGATAACTCTGTGCTATACATGGTAGAAGATAGTGATAAGAATATGGGTTATATTTTGGATTCTTACGGTGCCTATTCAGATAACGATGGTGCAGCGTTTGCAGACTTCCTTAAAAGAATTAACACGATAGATAGAGACGAGCAGGAACTTTTCCGTTAAATGCTATTGGCCTAAAAGAGGCCATCATTAGTTATCCATATACCGGTCAAAATCATATATTTGTTGTACCTACACCATTGTATGAAAAAACCGGTTACTATAAAAGAGATTGCAAGGAAATTGGAATTATCATTCTCAACAGTCTCTAGAGCATTACACGGACATCCTAGCATTAGTATAAAAACTCAGGAACGAGTTAAACAAACCGCCGCTGAAATGGGCTACGAACCTAATCAGACGGCGATTTTTTTTCAAAAGGGCAAGACTTTTACCATTGGTGTTATTTTGCCGGAATTAGCAGAGGCTTTCTTCGCTTCAGCAATTAGTTCGATTGAAGACATCGCCTATAAAAAGAACTACACGGTTTTACTGGCTCAATCGCACGACGATGAAGAGCGTGAAAAACTTTTAGTTGAGAAACTTAAGTCACACCGAATTGACGGTTTGTTGGTATCCGTAGCCAAAAGCACTTCCAATTTTGATCACTTTGAACAGTTAAGGAAGCAAGGTATCCCTGTAGTTTACTTTGATAGAATTCCTCCATTAAAAAACATCCACTCTGTGTCCTGCAATATTGAAACTGGGAGTATTGAGGTTGTGCATTATCTTTTAAAACGAGGACACAGAAATATTGGTTTGATTAATGGCCCAAACTCTTTAGTTGCTAGCGGACAGCGCAAGGAAGGCTATATTAAAGCTTTGCAGAAAAATCGCTTAAAGTTTGATCCATCACTTGTGGTTAACTCCGATTTAACCACCGAAGGTACAACTGCAGCATTGGAAACTTTGTTTAATCATAAACGTAAACCTACTGCTATTGTAACGTTCAATGACTACGTGGCTGCAACTGCTATAAAACATGCGTTAAAATTAGCTGTGAAGGTAAATGAAGAAATTGAATTTGTGAGTTTTGCCAATTCGCCTATCACTGCATATATGCAATATCCTCCACTGGCATCTGTTGAACAGTTTCCGTCTGTACAGGGACAAAGAGCTATTGAAACCTTACTCGATATCATCAAAAATGACGATGAAGAACAGGCCTTTTACAAGATTGTGATCGAGTCGGAGTTGATTGAGAACCAAAAAGAATAATAACATGCCCACGGTTTAATTCGTGGGCTAAATAATGCTAATATCCGCTATCGTCTAGCGCAAATGTATTTTTTCTGTTCTTCCACTTACCTTGCGTAAAATCTGGAAATTCTTGAGGTTTATTTCCTTCTTTTAGTGATTTGGTAGATAAAGGGGTAATTACGCTCATAGTAACGGAATCGTAAACGTCTATTGGAGTTTGTTTTTTATCTTTCACTGCAAGAATAAATGCATTGAAAACAAACCAATCCATGCCACCGTGACCTGCACCCGCAGCAGTAGTTTCGTATTTTTTCCAAAGTGGATGGTCGTATTTCTTAAACCATTCTTCGGCTTTATCCCAGCTATGTGGTTTAGATTTTCCTTCAATGTGAACCGACTTATTTACATCCATCCATAAACCATCAGTGCCTTGAATTCTAAAGCCTAATGAGTATGGGCGTGGTAAGTGCGTATCATGCGAAAGCATTACAGTTTCACCATTTGCACAGTTCAATAAAGTAGTGGTTACATCTCCATTTTTGTAACTAATCTTCGCATTTGGATGACCTGGAGATTTTTTCTCTACATAGTCTGCCAATCCGCGGGCTTTAGAACTGAAAGAAACCAAGTTGGTGAAACGATTTCCTCTATTGATATCAACACATTGTATAATTGGCCCTACACCGTGTGTTGGATACAAATCTCCGTCTACATCTATATTAAATTGGGTACGCCATTGCGCTTCACTGATTGCTTTTTCTCCAAACTCTACACCGCCGCCATAGTATTGCTTTCCATCGTTAAATAAAACTTCTCTTAAATCATGCTGGTAACCACCTTCCAAATGCACTAATTCACCAAAAAGACCTTGTCGCACCATATTCAAAGCAGCCATTACATCTCTTCTGTAACATACATTTTCTAGGGTCATGTAAGGCATTCCCGTTTTTTCAGAGGTTCTCACGATATCCCAATGTTCTTTAATTGTTAGACCAGCAATTACTTCGCAACCCACATATTTGCCCGCGTTCATCGAATAAATTGATTGCTCATGGTGAAATTGCCAAGGAGTAGAAATAATAATAGCATCAATATCTTTACGATCTACCATTGCTTTGTAGGCATCCAATGAGCCTGTGTATTCTTTCGCAGCTGTTCTACCGGCTTTAGCTATGGCATTTCTGCAGTTTTTTAAAGCCCATTCTTGCGTATCGCAAACCGCTACAATCTCTACATCATCTCTTAACAATCCTTCTTTGATATGGTTCATACCTCGGGCACCAACACCAATATAACCTAGTCTTACTTTTTTAACATCTTTTGCAAACAATGAGCCACTTGGTAAAATGGTTATTCCGGCAGCAGCTACCGCAGTATTCTTTAGAAAATTTCGTCTTTCCATTACAGTTTTATTCGTGGTTAATCGAATATGATTGGTAAGTTAAATAAAATGCTGCTTGAAAATCAAATTTCATCGAACACTTCTACTGCGCAAACGTTTGATATATTATTTATGAGTATTTGTACATTTACCTTTCGAATGAGCAGCACATCATCAAGAACATACGAAATTGACTACCTTCCACTTCAGGTAAATTTTATGGATAAGGTGGTTAGTATCGACTTCACTCCTTACCACAAAAAAGAACATCTATTAAAGCTATATCGAAGCAGTTCCTATTTAATTGGGCTGATCAAAGTCGATTATCTTAACATTTACAATACTCCGCTAAAGATTAGGAATGCATCTTTTGTAGCAGAAATTTGGGGACACCTCATTGCTTACAAAATATCTCTTTGGTTAAAGAAAAATATCAAAATAGGTTTGGTACAGAAGTTAGCGAAATTTACTGCCTTTAGAAGCGGCATGACTGATTGTGGTGAAGCAAATGTAGATACCAACCGCTGGTTTTGGGATATTTTAGGCTGGATGTTTTTTCAGAAGTACAACTGAGAGTTTTAAAGAACCTCGGCTAATAATCCGTGAACTTTTCAACAAAATAAAATTGAGCTTTTTAACAAAGTGATATTCGATTTTTATATTGACTTTTGTGCTGTAAATTAAAGTCGAGAAAATAAAGAAGGATAATACTCGCTCAAATTGTACTAATGAAGAAAACATTCAAAATATTTAAATACACCATGATCATCTTATTGAGTTTAGCCTTGATATTGGCTATAGCTACCTATTTCTACATGCGCTCGCCTAAATTTGGCCAAGCACCAAGCGGAAAACGTTTGGAACGCCTACAACAATCTCCCAACTACAAAGACGGAAAATTTCAAAATATCAGCTTTACGCCAGATTTAACAAAAGGCTATTCGATGTTAGGCATCATGATGGATATGTTCTTCAAAAATCATCCAAGACGCAAACCTGTAGACAGCCTGCCATCGGTTAAAACAGATCTTTTAAACCTACCTGCAGACTCGAATGTATTAGTTTGGTTTGGGCACTCTTCGTATTTCATGCAAATTGAAGGCAAGCGCTTTTTGGTTGACCCTGTGTTTAGTGGCAATGCTTCGCCTGTACCTGGTACTACCAAAGCTTTTAAAGGCGCAGATATTTACAGCGTAGCTGATTTACCTAAAATAGACTTTTTGGTAATTAGTCATGACCATTACGATCATCTCGATTATGAAACAATTATTGAGCTAAAAGGAAAAGTGGATAAGGTAATTTGTGGTTTGGGTGTTGGCGAACATTTTGAATATTGGGGCTATAAAGCCGACCAGCTCATAGAGAAAGATTGGCATGAAAAAGTTGATTTGGGCAATGGTATGATATTAAATACTGTTCCTGGCAGACATTTCTCTGGTCGTAGCTTTACACGAAACAACACTTTATGGACATCGTATGTTTTGGAAACACCTAATGCTAAAATATTTATTGGAGGCGATAGCGGTTACGATACCCACTTTGCTGAAATTGGCAACAAATTTGGCCCGATAGATTTAGCAATTTTAGAAAATGGTCAGTATAACGTTGCGTGGCAAGCTATTCATACTTTACCTCAGGAAACCGTACAAGCAGCAAAAGACCTCAAAGCAAAACGTTTTTTCCCTGTACATTCGTCTAAGTTTACGCTTGGCATGCACCAGTGGGACGAGCCTTTAAACGAAGTTACTAGAATAAATAATGGCCAAATACCGTTGGTTACGCCAATGATTGGACAAGTAGTAAACCTTAATGACGACCAGCAGGTATTTACACAGTGGTGGAAAGGGGTTAAATAATGGAAGTTAAAGGAATAGAAATCACATCTTGTTATATCGGCCCGGAAATTTCTCCCGAGCACTTTATTCCAGAGCACTTGTTTATGTTTTTAGCCAAGGGCGATATTACCGGATATGATGGTGATAAAAAATTCAACATGAAAAGTGGCGAATACTGTTTGGCAAGGAAGAACCACTTAGCAAGATATACCAAGCAAGAAGACAATGGCGCTTTCGACAAAGTTGTAGTGGTGTTCGAAGAAGATTTCTTGAAGCAGTTTCAGCAGAAACATCAAGTTAAACGAACTGGGAGCATAGCTAAAGGAGCTTTTTACGAACTTGTTAAAACAGAACTCGTACCCAACTTTGTAAGTTCATTAATGCCTTATTACAATGGAGCACATCAAATAGATGGCGCTTTTGAGCAAATTAAAAAAGAAGAACTTTTGTTAATTCTGTTACAGACCAACCCAGATTTGGTGAACATTCTTTTTGATTTCGGCATTCCAGAAAAGATAGATCTGGAAGCTTTTATGAACCATAATTACAAGTTTAATGTAGGCATAGAACGCTTTGCCTATCTTACAGGCCGCAGCCTATCGTCTTTCAAAAGAGATTTCATCAAAATATTTTCGAAAACACCGAACAGATGGTTAGTTAAACGAAGGTTAAAGGAAGCACATTTTCTAATAAATAAAAAACAACAAAAGCCCACAGAAATTTACCTCGATTTAGGGTTTGAGGATTTGTCACATTTTTCTTTCGCTTTTAAGAAGTTGTTTGGTTATGCCCCTACAAGATTGGCGGAGTAAGCAAAAAGGCTAGTTGAATATTCAACTAGCCTTTTTTAATAAATATTAATCTTATCAAATTGCTTTAAAAAGCAAAAATCCTCAATCTTTATCAGATTGAGGATTTTTTGCGGTCCGGACGGGACTCGAACCCGCGACCTCCGCCGTGACAGGGCGGCATTCTAACCAGCTGAACTACCGAACCGTTCGCAACGTTAAACAACCGTTTTCCGTTTTGGTGATGCAAATATAGAGCGAATATTTTATTTATTCAACAATAATTTAAAAATAATTTAACACCACCCAAAAACACCTCATTTACAATTCTTTATTTTTCAAAACCATATAAATCAAAAAGCCCCGAAATCAATTCGGGGCTCTATATAATTTCAAACGAAGCAATCTTAATTAAATCGCTCCCTCTTTCATTTTTTCTGCATTTTCAGCAAATTGTAGCTTCTCAATTAACTCTTGAATATCTCCATCCATAATTGAAGGCAAATTATATAAGGTTAAACCAATACGGTGATCAGTTACACGACCTTGCGGATAATTATAAGTTCTAATCTTGGCAGATCTATCACCTGTAGAAACCATCGTTTTACGTTTTGCGGCAATGTCACCATGTTTTTTCTGCACCTCAATATCGTAAAGCTTACTTCTCAACATCTCCATCGCAATAATACGGTTACCCAATTGCGAGCGCTCCTGCTGACAAACCACCACAAGTCCCGAAGGCTTGTGCGTTAACTGCACCTTAGTTTCTACCTTGTTTACGTTTTGCCCACCAGCACCACCAGAACGCGATGTTTGCAGTTCAATATCCGCTGGGTTCAAGTAAAAGTCAATTTCTTCCGCCTCTGGCAAAACCGCTACAGATGCCGCCGATGTATGTACCCTACCCTGAGTTTCCGTATCTGGCACACGTTGCACACGGTGCACACCACTTTCATACTTCAACGTACCGTAAACATCATCTCCAGTAACTTTTAGCACCACCTCTTTATAACCGCCAGCAGTACCTTCCGTTACGTCAACCGTTTCCACTTTCCAGCCTCTACTTTCGAAATAACGAGTGTACATACGGTACAAATCTCCAGCAAAAAGTGCCGCTTCATCACCACCAGTACCACCACGAATTTCAAAAACAGCGTTTTTAGCATCTTCAGGGTCTTTCGGAATTAGCATCAACCTAATGCGCTCTTCCATTTCCTCCTGCTGTTTCAACAAGCCATCCTGCTCCTCCTTCGCCATTTCCCTCATCTCAGGGTCCTTCTCGTTGTTCAAAATATCTTTGTTCGCCTCAATATTGCTCATTACGTTCTTGTACACCTTGTACTCCTCCACAATCTTGGTCAAGTCTTTATATTCCTTGTTCAACGCAGCAAAACGCTTCATATCCTGTATCACATCCGGATTACTCAACTGCTCTTCTACATCTTCCCAACGCAACTTAATGGCTTCTAATTTATCTAACATATTTTTATAAGAAAATCAATACTATTCTTCCAATTAAAGCAAGTCCCGCTTTTCGTTTTTATTTTTTTTGCAAACTTCTGTCATCCAGAGCCGGTCCCAACTATTCACGAAACTCAGCGCAACACAAAACGACGTTATAGCAAGCAAAAAAGATAATCACTTCAATCGGGTTTATTACACCAAAAACGGTGCAAAAAGCAACACGCTTTAATTATCGGACAGCAAAAATACGGCTTTTTCGGTTAACACTGCAATTAATTTGTTTCCAACTGCTAACTGCTTAATTGGCGCTCCTACAGCAAGTTTGGTTTGCGAACTTTCAAACGAAGTGGGATTGTATTTAATCAACCTATCTCCCTTGGCATAGGCTATAATATTACTCGTGATATTAAAGTCCGACAAACTATCTATTGGCAACTCTCTAATAAAACCACCAAATCTGTCGAACTGCAAAATTCCGTTATTCTTTTGCTGCAGGAAAACGTATTGGTCCGAAGCCACCAATTTCTTGGGGTCTATCACTACATCAAAAAGTTGGTACAAATTTGCAGAGCGAATATCTTCCGTAAAATTACTGCTAAGTTTAATCAGCATATTGGTTGTTCTATCAAAAGTCCAAAGGCTATTGTTATTTGCCGATGCTACCACCGAAACCTGCAAATTACCATCCTTCGCAAACGAATAACTGGTAATTTCATTTAAGTTATTGTTAAGCACCACCACCTGCTGAAAATCTGCATAGAAAAGCACTACACGCAAAGGGTCCGAAACATCCACACTGTGTAATTTACCAAAACGGTTATTACTGTAACGCCAGCGAAGTTTTCCTTTAGCATCATACTTTAACAATTCATCTCTGTCAGAAAGCAAATAGACATTATCTAGGTTATCGGCATAAATGGCTTTGCCAACCGTATCTACTTTTGCAATTTGTTTTAACTGCGCCTTGGCAATACCGCTATTCAGTAGTACCGCAATAAAACAATTCAGCAGTAAAACAATTAGCTTTCTCATTTCTCGAA
This sequence comes from Pedobacter sp. T50_32, assembly GCF_057652195.1. NCBI lineage: Bacteria > Pseudomonadati > Bacteroidota > Sphingobacteriia > Sphingobacteriales > Sphingobacteriaceae > Pedobacter > Pedobacter sp. T50_32. Next base: position 278,941 of record NZ_JBYFBY010000001.1, read on the forward strand.
ATACTCTAACCTTAATTCTTTTCCATCAAACACACCGTACGAATTATAGTTTAACCACTCCCCTATATTGATGTAGGTGCTTTGGTCGTTCAATTTCATCTCAATTGGCAAATGTCTATGTCCAAACACAAAATAATCGAAGTGTTGCTTTTGCAACTGCTCTTTAGCGTAAATAGCCAGCCATTCTTTATCCTCTCCTAAAAAAACTTCTTCAGCTTTGCTAGCTGCCCTACTGTGCGACGACCAACCGTTGGCAATACCCATTCCTATTCTTGGCGGTACAATACCAAACAACCACTGACAAACTGGATTTCTAAAGATTTTACGTAAAAACTTGTACTTTTTATCGCCAGGTCCTAAACCATCGCCGTGATGAAGGTAAAATTTCTTTCCGCCTCTCTCAATCAGCAATTCATCGCTTACAATTTGCACGCCCAATTCTTTAATAAAATAGTCTTTTACCCACATATCGTGGTTACCTTTAAAGAAGTAGATTTTAATGCCTTTGTCAGACATTTCGGCCAATTTTCCTTGCAACCTCACAAATCCCTTTGGTACCACATATTTGTATTCGAACCAAAAATCAAATACATCGCCCATTAAAAATAACTCGCTGCAAGTAGGCGTGATAAAGTTTAACCACCTTACAATACGGTCTTCTCGTCGTCTGCTTTCGGTATAATTAGGCGAACCTAAGTGAAAATCTGATGCGAAATATATGTGCTTAGTCATGTAAAGCCAAAGGTAAGCAAAAAGCTGAAACAAAAACTCCGAAGCAACAGCCACCTACGGCTATCTTCTCCATAAGAAAAAACATATATTAGTAAATAAATTTCGTAAACATGAAGAAACAAATTTTATTAGGCTTATTTGCAATAAGTCTGTTTGCTTGTAAAGAAGGCAAAAAACCAGCAGAAAAAATTACCTTAATGAAATATCCAGATACTAAAAAAGACAGTACTACAGACAATTATTTTGGAACTATCATTGCCGATCCTTACCGTTGGCTAGAAAACGACACTTCAGCAGAAACTAAAGTTTGGGTTGATGCGCAAAACAAGGTAACACAAAATTATTTGGAGCAGATACCTTATCGTAACGATATCAAAACCCGCCTTACCGAAATTTGGAATTACCCTAAAGAAAGTGCGCCATTTAAAGTAGGCGAGTATTATTTATTTACTAAAAATGATGGCTTGCAAAATCAAAACATCTGGTTTATTAAAAAAGGTCTGGATGTTACCGAAGAAGTATTTTTAGACCCGAATAAACTTAGTGCAGATGGTACAGCGGCTATCAGCTTTCTAGGTATTTCTAACGATAAAAAATACATTGCCTATTCTGTAGCTCAAGCCGGCTCTGATTGGAGTAATATTTACGTAATGGAAATGGCAACTAAAAAGAAACTTGCCGACGAGTTAAAATGGACAAAATTCTCCGGTGCAGCTTGGAAAGGCGATGGTTTCTATTACAGCAAATTTGATGAGCCTGCAAAAGGAACTGATTTATCTGCCGCCAACAAGTTTCAAAAAATCTACTACCACAAACTGGGCGACGACCAAAAAAATGACCAGTTAATATTCGAAGATAAGACAAATCCGAACCTGTATTTTGGAGCAAGCGTTACCGAAGATGAGCGATTTTTGAGCATCTATGCCAGTGCCGGAACTTCAGGAAATGCCCTTTTCTATCAAGATTTAACTGAGCCAAACGGTAAAATTTCACTGTTAGTTGAAGGCTACGCAAACAACCACAGCATTATTGACAACGATGGCGACAAGCTATTACTGAACACTGATTTGGGCGCAGAAAATAGGCAAGTTGTACTCATCGATCCTAAAAATCCAGACCCAAAATCTTGGCAAACAATTATTCCAGAATCTAAGTTGGCGATGGAAGGCGTTGGCACGGGCGGTGGCTTTTTATGGGCTACCTATTTGAAAGATGCAAGCACAAACATTGCCCAGTTCGATTATAAAGGAAAGAAAATAGGCGATGTTAAACTTCCCGCAATTGGTACGGTTGGTGGCTTTGGCGGCTACAAAGATGACAAAGAATTTTTCTATTCGTTCACTAATTTCACCACACCAGGAACAACTTATCGCTACAACATCGCCAAAGGCGAATCGGAGCTGTACAAAAAATCTCAACTGAAATTCGATACTGAAAACTACGAAACCAAGCAAGTTTTTTATCCTTCAAAAGACGGTACGCAGGTGCCTATGTTCATTGTCCACAAAAAAGGAATTAAATTGGATGGCAACAACCCTGTCTATCTTTATGCTTATGGGGGTTTTCAAGTGAGTTTAACTCCGGCATTTAGTCTTTCGAGAATGTTGTTTTTAGAAAAGGGAGGTATTTATGTACAGCCTAGTCTGCGTGGTGGCAGCGAGTATGGCGAAGCTTGGCATAAAGCAGGAATGTTGGAGAAAAAGCAAAATGTTTTTGATGATTTTATTGCGGCAGCCGAATACCTGATTAATGAAAAATATACTAATTCTTCGAAAATTGCCATATCTGGAGGTTCAAATGGCGGACTTTTGGTTGGCGCTTGTATGACACAACGTCCGGAACTTTTCAAAGTCGCATTGCCTGCCGTAGGCGTTTTAGACATGCTTCGTTACCATAAATTTACTGTTGGCTGGGGCTGGGGTGTAGAATATGGCACCAGCGACAAAAAAGAAGATTTCGACTATCTAATTAAATACTCTCCATTGCATAATATTAAGTCTGATGTTAATTATCCGGCAACATTAATTACTACGGCAGATCATGATGACCGTGTAGTACCTGCACATTCATTTAAGTTTGCGGCTACACTACAAGAGAAATATAAAGGTAACCATCCAATGTTAATTAGAATTGAAACTAAAGCCGGTCATGGAGCTGGAAAGCCCACTGCAAAACTTATAGAAGAGTCTAGTGATATTTGGAGTTTTGTATTCCAAAATTTGGGGATGAATTGGTAGTTATGGCTAGCTCAAAGAACTGTTAACAGCTTTTCTTTGAGCTAAATTTCAGTTTTTTCTTGATTTTTTACAACAAAAAGAAATAACAAATCATTGTAAAAACGCTATATCTATAGATTTACTAGTACTTTTTTGACTTTCTATCTAGAATTCATCTAAATAGCTGCCGTTTTTTAAAACTTAATTTTGTACTTTTGCACAAAATTTTATTTGATATGATCTCTACTGATATAGCTATTATAGGCGCTGGGCCAGTTGGTTTGTTTGCAATTTTTGAAGCGGGTTTACTAAAAATGCGCTGCCATTTAATTGATTATTTGCCACAGGTAGGCGGTCAGCTATCAGAAATATATCCTAAAAAACCAATCTACGATATCCCTGGTTTTCCATCGGTATTGGCTCAAGAACTAGTAGATAACTTAATGGAGCAGGCTAAACCTTTTCATCCGGGTTTTACTTTGGGCGAAAGAATTGAAGGTTTAGAAAAACGAGGCGAGGCTGATTTTGTGTTGACTACCAACATGGGTACCGTAATTGAAGCTAAAGTAATTGTTATTGCTGGCGGATTAGGTTGCTTTGAACCTCGCAAACCTGCTGTTTCTGGTTTGGAGAAATTTGAAAATGGCCGTGGCGTAAATTACATGATTTTAGATCCAGAGAAATACCGTGATCAGAAAATGGTAATTGCTGGTGGTGGCGACTCTGCTTTAGATTGGACAATTTTCTTGGCTGAAGTTTGTAGCGAATTGACTTTGGTACACCGCAGTGAAAGCTTTAGAGGTGCTCCAGATTCAGTTGCAAAAGTGATGGAACTAGCAGAAAAAGGTAAAATCAACTTAATTTTAAATAGCAATTTAAACGCTGTACATGGCGAAGGCAAGTTAGAAACTGTTGAAATTATCCATAACAAAACAATGGAAACTATTTCTGTAGAAGCAGATCATTTAATTCCTTTGTTTGGTTTAAGTCCAAAATTAGGACCTATTGAGCAATGGGGATTAAATATTAGCAAAAGTGCTATTGAGGTGAATGTTGATGATTATTCTACCAACGTACCAGGCGTTTATGCTATCGGTGATATCAACACTTACACCAATAAATTGAAACTGATTTTATGTGGTTTCCACGAAGCCTCTTTAATGAGCCACAGCGCTTATCAATACATGAACCCAGGTGTAAAATATACCATGAAGTACACTACGGTTAATGGTGTAAGCGAGTTTTAAATAACAACGAAGATATAAGGAATAAAAACCGCTTTGTGCCTTCGGTACCGTTGCGGTTAATGATATAAAACATGAGTGATATCAATATAACTGTTGAAGACAGAGAAGGAAACGTAGCTGAGCTTGTAGCGCCAACTGATATGGGACTGAGCTTGATGGAGTTTTTAAAAGCTAGTGAGTACGATGTATTAGCTACGTGTGGCGGCATGGCCTTGTGCGCAACATGTAGTGTAGATGTGCTTGAAGGTGAGGAGAAGCTGAACGAAATGAGCGATGATGAGTATGCGATGTTGGATACTTTACCTGATTTACTCCCTAATACAAGATTGGCTTGCCAATTACAATTAAGCCCTGCAATGGAAGGCTTAAAGGTGAGACTACATGCAATGGATTAAGCCCTCTAAATCTCCCCCTAAAAGGGAGACTTATATAGACATAGAAAAGTCCCGACATTTGATTTGTCGGGACTTTTTTAGTTTTCAGCTTGATCTGTTTTTAAGGTTGGACTGCCAATCGTTTTATGGTTACCATCTCCTTTCAATATAGCTAACATTTGGCTCTGGTTACCGAATAATGATTTTGCCTTTGCAATTTCCTTATCGTATTGAAAAGATTGCTCTATCCTACCCTTTTCATGAAAATAGCGACTGATAATTTGCGTTTCCAAAGCACGCTTAATTTCGGCTTTATGCGTAGTTAAGTCACTTTTCTTGACCGAAGTCATTTTAAGTTTTAGAGCTTCAAGATCTGCTTTTACGGTTGTGGCTTTGTTTTCTCGCTCAGCTTCTTTGGTAAGCTCGTTTAACAAACGTTCTGATCTAGAAGTATAACTGTAATCCTTATCAGACAATGAAGCTAAAAATTGGGTATAATTCGCATCGCTGATTTGGAATTCTTTAGCAGAAGTAATTGTTTTATTAGCTTTCTTAAATGAATTTGCATAATCGAAAAACAAGTTCTTAGTAAACAAAGAGATGGTAATTGGACTGTACTTGGTTGGTTCTATTTCTACATCTGGAAAAACACCATTGCCATCATATACCGTTCTTCCAGCTTTTGTACCGAAAGCCTTTAATGTACTATCGGCAAATTTCCCTGCCGATCCATCTTGTTTTTTGTGCGCATAATCTAAAGCTTGAATGCATCGCCCAGATGGCGTATAATATTTTGCCACCGTAACCTTAACTAAGCTATTATAAGGCAAGTTAAATGTTTGTTGTACCAAACCCTTGCCATAGCTGCGTTGTCCCACTACAATGCCCCTATCTAAGTCTTGCAGTGCACCCGCAACAATCTCAGATGCTGAGGCTGAAGTTCCGTTAATTAAAACTACTACTGGTAAATTTGGGGCAATGGCATTAGCTGTAGTCCTGTAAGTAACACTTTTTTCCGGATTACGTCCCTTTTGGGTAACCACCAAGATATTTTTATCTACGAAAAGGTTAACAATCTTCACGGCTTCTTGCAATATGCCTCCGCCGTTGTTTCTTAAATCTAGTATGAGACCTTTTGGATTTTGCTTGTTGATTTTCTCTAAGGCTTCCCTAACCTCTTGCCCAGAATTTTCTAAGAACTTGTCTAATCTGATGTAGCCAATTTGGTCATCTAACATTCCAGAATAAGACACATTTGGCTGCTTAATTTCTTCTCTATTTATTGTCTTGTTGATTACCGTACCATCCCTCAATAACATTAGATTAACTGGAGAGCCTTTTGGTCCACGTAATAACTGACTAATTTGTGAGCGCTCTTTGCCCTCAATCTCTACACCGTTAATTTTTACAATCTGATCTCCTGGACGTATGTCATTTTTTTGGGAAGGATGCCCTTCACTAACTTCATTTACAAAAAGTTTACCGTTAATATTTAAAGTTCCCGCACCAATTCCTCCATATTGGGTACTGATGTATTTCATTTTGTAATCTTCAATCTCCGATTCTGGCACGTACTCTGTGTACGGGTCTAAACTACCCAACATGGCGTCAATACCATGCTTCATCAACTCCGAAGGATTGGTTTCATCTACATAATTGATGTTGATTTCTTTATAAAGAGATGCAAATACATCGAGATTTTTTGATACCTGAAAAAGATCTTCCTTAAAAGCTAAAGTAAGCGAGGTAACGGCTAAAGTAGCGCAGAGAAGTATAGTTTTTACTTTCTTCATATCTTTAAAATGAAAAAGTTATTGCGCTTGCACTAGGAAATAGCGACAACCGATAAATAACGAAAAGTAAATTTACTAAAAAAGAATAGAAAGACGAGCCGCTAGTGAGGAAACTTATAACCTGTTACCATCAGGGTCTGCCAATGCCTTGCGGATCGTAAACTCTATATAGGCATTATCTCTATTTACCAGTTTGGCCAAAGTTTGTACTAACTGATCCTCTTGTCCAGGTGTAAAGTTGATTTCTACCGCCGCTAACTCACGATATTTTCTTAAAAACTTTGTCTTTACTTTATTCCAGCTTTCAGATGTAAGGGTAAAACTTGCCATGGTTAAAAGGTTTTGGGCAAATATAGGAATTTTGCCGAGGTGTGGGAACAAAAAAAGCCCCGAAAATTTCGGGGCTTTAGTGTTTATGTGTTTATCTGTTCTCTGTAAAATCGAGGAACAAAGTTGGATAACTCGTTGCGCCCATCAAATCTCCACGTACAGTAAACGTGTAAATTCTATTTCTAAGTAAAGCAGTAGCCGTGGCTCTGTTTACAAACTTACCGCTAGGACTATCAATGCATCTTAAGGTATACAAACCAGGAGTAACTTTTACAAATTCTGAACCAGATTTATAAGCAACGCCATTAATGGGAGTAGTAACATCTACTACTGGTACACCATCTATAGTAAACGATCTAGTTAATTCCAATGACAATCCATTCGTATTAGGTGCAGGATTAACTAGCCTTACGTATGCGAAAGCGGTATCTGGAGCTGGAAGCACATCCTCAACGATAAAACCATCAGCCTTTTTTGTTGCTGCTGTAAATTCGCCACAAACGTAAAAAGTATAATTTTTTCCATTTTGAACGTTAGCGGTAACACTGGCTATCTCTAAATCAGGCCCAAAACCTGTGGCAGCATTTGTTAGTGCATTTTTAGGCGTAAACGCTTTGAAAGTAACATTACCGAACGGAGTTAAAGAATAACCCCTAGTTGGTGTCAATCCTCCACGTGCTAATCCATCAGCGCTTTCTGTACCTGTAGTAGAAAGAATTGCTGCAAATTTAATGTCATTAACGTATGAATTAAATGTTAAATAAGGAGTGGTGTTACTCCTAACAAATGCAAAATTATACACCTTAAACAATGCTCCATCGTAAGGACGGGTAATATCTACTACCGCATTTTTTTCGCAGCCAAACATTAATGTTATAGCAGCTAAGCCTAAAAAGGCGTATCTAGAAAAGATCTTATTCATAATCTTAAATTAGTTTTTTTCAAAAATCCACATTATATCTGTGTGATAGCTTTCCTTATCTCCACCTATCTTCTTCAATGTTTCCAAATTCCAAACCCACTCAGAGTTATATCTTGGTCTAACGCGATATGCAGGCTTACTCAAATTTGAAGTAGCAAGTCTATCAGGTTCTGGAATTAAAAAGCCTCTAAAAACCTGTTTGTCTGTACTACCTGGCTCCAAATCAGTATAGTGATAGCGTCTCAAATCTGTCCAAGCTTCGTTAAATGCCCAACCCCATTGTGAAATATATTTCTGCAACATAATATCTCCCAACTTTAAAGTGCTAATAGTTTTCTTTACAGCTACTGAATTCAGAAAAGTTGTTTTTTCTGCTGCAGTAATTTGTGTAATAGCTGGATTTGCCGCTTCCGCATTTGCGGTATTTACAAAATCAAGATGTGCAGCAATACCAGTTTCATACGCAGTTAACGCAGTCTGTTTTTCTCCCAATAAAAAAGCTGCTTCTGCCTTTACAAATTGTAATTGCGCATACGTCATTATTGGAAAGCTAGATTTAGCATTAAACACATAATTACCTGGTAAATCAAGACCAGATGTAGTGGTTCCCCAAATAGTTCTTGGAATCTTATTAGCAGGTATTCCAGTTACGCCAAATGTAGGTTCAACTCCGTTGAAGGTACCATCTGTAGAAGGGAAAATCAATCTGCTTAACCTAGGGTCTACCACACCGTCAAATTCAGTTCCGTTCAACATCTTCACAAAGAAATTGGTTTGACGAACATTAGTAAAATTACCTCTGTCAGGACTTAGGAAATTTTTAGTAACGTTATCAATTCCTGTGAATTTAAACTTAGCGTCATCAGCGTTGCTTTGAAACGAATTATCAACAGCGGTTATTACAGCTCTTGCATCATAAATGGATTTATTTGATAGATGGTTCAAGCTTATCGCTTTTAGTCCATAAGCCAATTTAAGCCATTTTTCTCTATTTCCATTATAAACTATATCTCTAGAACCGATATAGCTAGCATCAACTTTTCCATCAGTTCTTTTTAAGTTTTCAATTGCTAAATCTAATTGCTTGATGATTTCAGCATACACCACATCTTGGTTGTCATAATCAAAAGTTTTTCTGCTGGTATCAAAAGCTTGTGTTACAATAATTTGACCGTGAGTAGTTGTTAAATTCAACCAGCCCCAAGCTTTAAAGATATGTCCAATACCCAACAAATCCCATCTCTGCTCCTCTTCAGAAAGCCTCATCATATCTATGAGGTTATAGCCCACTAGGAAGTATATTGCCCTCCACTGCTCTGAGGCGATATCGCCCGCAGTGAATTGATATCCGTGTCTGTCCCAAACATCTAGCGCTGAGTTCTGACTCCAAAACTGAGCATATTTACCTGTATATCTACCGTCCCAAGTAGGTGCGGCTACAAAATTCGTCATTAAAGGACCTAAATATAAATTAGGCGCTACCACATCTGGTGCGTTAGGACTTTTATTGACATCCAACCATTTCTTACAGCCTGAGCCAACGATAATGGTTGAGATTAAAAACAATTTTATGAGTTTACTTTTCATAATTCACTTATATTATAAACCTATTCTAATACCAAAATTAACACCTGTAGAAATTGCGAAGTTTCCATAATCTATTCCCATACCCCCTGAACCTACAGTTGATGCGTTATTACCGTTTGCCACTGGATCAGCTCCTGAATAATTTGTAATCAAAAATACATCTGTAGCGGTAACAAATGCCGAAGCCGATTTAAAGAATTTCTGCCTAGCTAGAAGTTTACTTGGTAAAGTATAAGAAAGTGTAACGTCTCTTAATCTAATCCAATTTATATCTTTTTCTATAAACAACTCTTCACTCATTGTAGAGTAATAGGTTTGATCAAAAAATGGATTAATTACGATATTATTAACCGTTGGATTAGCAGAATTTTCCAAACCATCTCTTAACACTCCTTTTACTACACGAGGAGTTTCTCTATCTAATGTTCTCATAGATAAGCCTCTTTGAGTTAAGTAATGTTCGGTTGCATTTAATACGTCTCCACCTTTTCTAAAGTCTAACAAGAATGATAATCTAAAGTTCTTATAGCTAAATTCGTTTGTTAACCCTAAAGTCCATTCTGGCCAAGTATCTGTTCCATTGGTAATAAAATCAGGAGAACGGTAAGGAATACCTGTACTTGGGTTAATTAAGATATCGCCATTATTATTTCTCATGTAAAACATTCCTGAAAACGCTGTTAACGGCATTCCTGGTCTAGCAGTTTTTCTTACGTTACCATATAACCATGTGTCAGAATTGTACGACTCTGGCAAATCTCTAGGTAAAGAAACTACTTTTGACCTAGAAACATCAAAGTTTGCGATTACATTCCACGTGAAATCCTTTTTAAGTATAGGCTTAAATGTTAACAACGTTTCGTAACCATGGTTTTGTGTGATACCGCCATTCATATCCATCAATACGAATCCTGTACCATAACTAGCTCTAATATCTCTTACAATTTGTTCTTCAGTTCTCTTTTTGTAGTAAGCAAATTCAACATTAATTCTGCTATTTAAAAAAGATAATTCAGTTCCAACCTCAAAAGATTTTGCCTTTTCTGGTTTTAGACCAAAGTTAGGTCCAGTAAAACCGTAGCGATACCCGCCAACACTAAGATCTTCAAATTGTAAAGCGGGGTAAATTTTATATGGTCTAGCATCGCGACCTACTTGGGCAAAAGCTGCACGGATTTTACCAGAGTTTAAAACTTTCTTTATTCCTTCTAAACCTTTGATATCCGTAAAATTGATATTACCTGATACTGAAGGATAAAAGAAAGATTGGTTAGCCACTGGCAAAGTAGAAGACCAGTCATTTCTACCTGTTACAGTTAAATAGGCAATTCTATTATAGTTAAATTGCATTTGTCCGTAAACCGAAGCAATTCTTCTTTGCACTTTTGTATTTAATGCCCTTCTAGTACTTGCTGTTGTATTATTAATTGATGAGAAATTTGGTTCCAAAAACTTTTCACCGTAAGAAGATAATGACGAAGATTCTTCTTGCTTCATTTCGGCACCGGCTAAAACGCTAAAATTAAGTTTTGGCAACAATTCTTTCTGATATCTAGCAAAACTGTTAACATTTAAGTTTTGAGTGTTTCTTGAAATCTGCGTAAAAGCTCCACCTCTAAGGAAAGCTCGAGCAGTTTCTGGATGTTGAAACATTTCGCTTGAAAAGTTACCCACATCGAAACCAATCCTGGTAGTAAAAGTAAAATCTTTAATAGGTGTTAAAATCAACGAAGTCGCTGCAAAAATCCTGTTGTTAACATCCTTAATATCATTCTTATTAACGTTAAAATACGGATTATCAAGTTCGTCGTTTGGATCTAAATTATCAAAGTATTGACGTCTAAGACCTCCTGCAGTTAAGTAATTTCTAGCATCATCTACACTTGGCCAAGTCATCAAACTCAATAAAGGTCCACCTGTACCATTAAAAACTTTATCATTAGCAGCATAACTGTAAGTTAAAGACAAATCGATATTAAACCAGCTATTAATTTTAGCGTTTGTTGCACCACTTAAAGTAAACCTGTCATATCCAGTAGTAGGTACCACTCCATTTTGATTTGTATAAGTGGTAGAAATCCTATAAGTAGCTTTATCACTACCCCCTTCGAAAGACATATTATGCTTTTGTGTCAAAGAAGATAAAAAGAAATCGGACACATTATCATAAAGTGTGGTCCCTGGTTGATACTTTGCACCGAAATATCTAACCGGAGAAACGGTAACATTCTCGGTTAAGCCACTAACACCCACTCCATAAACTTGTTGTACTTCAGGCATTCTAGTTACTTGATCTATTCTAAAGGCATTGCTATAGTTGATCCTTCCATCACCCGCTTTACCTCTTCTGGTAGTAATAATGATAGCTCCATTTGCAGCGTCAATACCGTATAAAGCGGCAGCTTCAGGACCTTTTAAGATGGTGATATCTTCAATATCTTCAGGGCTAAAATCTGAAGATCTATTCGCAAAGTCAATCCCTCTGTTTTCCATTGAAGTTGGGTTCTGAGTTGTAGAACCAATGGACGACGCCAATTCTCCAGTAGATAATGTACTGTTATCTGAAGGAATACCATCAATTACGATTAGAGGTTGATTATTACTGTTAATTGAACTGATACCCCTTAAAATAATAGAGCTAGATGCTCCAGGAACTCCAGATGTACTATTAACTGTTAAACCTGCAACCCTACCCTGCAAACCATTGATAAAGTTTTCCCTCTGGGTTTGCGCCACCTCGGTTCCCTTAACGGTTTGACTTGAAGTTGACAACGCTCTTTTTGTTTCCTTGATACCCAAGGCACCAGTGATCTCTACTTCAGAAAGCTGGCTTGCATCGTTTTTAAGTCGTACGTCGATTACGTTATCACTTCCAACTTTTATTTCTTGACTAACTGTTCCGATAAAGCTATAGACAAGCGTTTGGCCTACACTAGCCTTAATCGAGTAAACACCGTCACTAGAGGCGGTGGAACCACCGGTAGCACCTTTAATTCTAATGGTAGCTCCGGGCAAAGGCAGTCTGTCTTCATCTAAAACCTTACCTGTAATAGTCTTTTGCTGAGCTAGCACTTGTAAGCTTAGAAGAAAAACTCCCACCCATAGCATGAGTAATTTTTTTTTCATAAAAGTTTTTTTAGTTAATAGATATTTTGTTGGTTATAAAACCGCATATACACGCAGTTCAAATAGTTTAGGTAAATATAAACATTTGTTTTTCAGTAAAAAAAGAAAATTTTAACATTTTTTTAACAAAAACAGAACTCTTTCACGAAGAACCCCGCAAAAATACGCAATACTCTAAAAATTTGAGTATCAACAGAAAAGGCTTCCATTTTCTGAAAGCCTTTTCTGTTGAGGTTAAAATACTAAATAGCTATTTTGCCGCTCGTATCAATGAATTTTCACCAGCTGCATCTTGAGCAATCTCCCAAAACATAATGCCTTTAGCACGAGTTTTAGCTAATTGAAATTTCTGTTGAATATCGGAAATGCCATTATAATAATAAGTAGCACCTCCCGGAACGGCAAATACAGAGCCATTTTTATCTGCGCCTGCTTTAAGCAAATCTTTAAAAGACATCGCAGTATTTCCTGAAGTTTTACCATAAGCAGGCACACCTAACACAGCCTTTTCGGCTGGTAAATTCTTGTCTGTTAACCAAATATTCAACACCCTCTCTGCCATTGCATAAGTTGAGTGGTGATTTGGACTGGCAGAATCTGTACCTATACCATCGTAAGCCATTAAATTTACGAAATCGCAAGCATCAATAGCCTGTTGGTTAATTCCGTCTTTAATAGGACCGGCATAAATACCTGCTGTAACCGCCATACTTAATGATTTATGCCAACTATGTAGCTCAGCTGCTAATTCGGTCATGAAAATACCGAAAGTTACATCGTTACCTTTTGTAGCATTAGGATATTCCCAATCCATATCTACGCCGTCAAACTGATTTTGTATCGCATAGTTAACAATATTTTGCACCAACAATCTTCTAGTTGTAGGGCTAGAAATTAAAGTGGTATAAATTTTACTATCTCCATTTAAAGCAATTACAATTTTGCAATTATGTCGTTTTGCTAATGCAACAACATTTCTAACACTTTCCCTAGAATCGTCTAGTACCAGTGTTCCATCTGCCCTAGGTTTTAAGAACGAGAATATAACATGCGTTAAATGATCTAGAGATGTCGTGTCAATATCGGCAATAGCTCTGTAAGCTGGAAAATAGGCGACCTTTTTAAACGTATTATCAGCAACGTATGGTGTAGTAGGCTTTACGAACTCTTTAGCGCCATAACCATCTGGCACCTGCGCTATTTCCTTCTGACATGCCGTAAGCGATGCGAGCGCCGCAATCCATAATAAAAAATATTTTTTCATAATCTATATTAAAGTAAACTATCCTCTATCAAAGAGGATAGTCATAGTTTCTCTATCTTTTTACGTTATCTATAGCTATGCCATAAGGCGCATAACCTTTTATTAAAAACCCAGCAGGTTGCGTTCCATCTAACTTATAGCGCATGATACCAGAGTTAGCACCAGATCCTACAGATTGAGGTGCATTAGTACCGAACGAATCTGTTCTGTTTCTGTAACCAAAATATAGATAGCCTTTACCATCATCATCTTGATCTAGCTCCATCCCTGTTACGTAAATTGCCTCACCAGAAGGAAATGCCGCTGTACCCACGTAGCCTTGATCGCTAAATCCTGTTGCTGCAGTAAAGCCCATGGCAGACGGTGTGTTGTAAACAGCTACGATATTACTGCCATCCATATTACACCTGTAAATACCTGGTTCATAAGCAGTCGCTCTGTTAATAGCAAGATAAATATGATTATTCTTACTATCTACCACAAACTGCCTGATACCGATATCTTTCAAATTTGTAATCTCACTAACAAATTCTCCGGTTTTCTTAAATTTATGTAAACCGCGACCTCCGTTTCCTGTAAATGAAACCCAAATCTCGTCGCCAACTTCTCTAATACCAGAATAGAAGTGTGAACTAGAACTAAATCCAGTAGAGGTTACACCCCTAATTCTAAAAGCTGGATATGGAGCTTCGGTAGATGATGCATTGATTACATGTACACCATTATTTCTTGTGCCCCACCAAATATTACCATCCTTATCTACAGTATGCAACCAAGGATCGACATTGTAAGCTCCGGTTCCGGTATTCCTGGTAATGATTTTCTCACCAGTACCATCCAAGTTAAATGACTTTAAATAACCATCGCCATCTGCATTTACGCCAGTACTAAATCTTAATCCTAAACCTGCTTCCGAATAATAAATTTTGTTTCCCGAAACAGATAAGCCTAGCGGACTAACTCCCGTAGTAATACCTGGTAACGCAATTGGCGTAGATGGTGTTGAGGTTGTAAGTTTGTAAGCATAAATTTTCTTAGTAACTACATCAGTAAAATATATAGTTTTAGCTAATTCGCCTTTTACCTGAACCTTAGCCTCAACGGTGATTGTTTCCTGTCCGTCGTTTACTGTTAATTTAACAATATGCTCGCCATCTGTTGTAAACCTAACAACTGGATTTTTAATATTAGAAGTTCCAGCTGCGCCGAAATCCCAAGAATAAGTTACCGGTTGACCTGGATAGTTAAAAGCTTTAGCATCGAACTGCACATCTTCAAATACAGCAATATTTGCTGGCACAATGATGCGAGGCTGCATTTTTACTAAGGTAATTTTTTTGCTCACCTCTTGCGCCTTATCGCCTTGCCATGTTGTTAGCTTTACCGTATACTCTCCAGGAAGCTCATAAAAGATAGTATCTGGAACCATTTTCTCTGACACCGAAACGTCTGAAAGGCCACTTTTATTAAGCGTTTTACCTCCGGTATATTCCCAACGGTATTTATCTGCATTTTTAGAACGGTTAGTAAGTACCACTTTAGCAGGCACATTTACCACACCAGTAGGGAAATCGAAATTTGCGGCATAATTGCCTTGTTGCCCAATTGTTGTAATTTCCTCTTTTGAACAGCCTAGGTAAATAAGCCCAATCAAAAGCAATAATAATTTAAATTTCTTCATGATCTTATTTTTATAAGGTAATATCAAAAGTTCGTGTTGCGGCTGTAATCGTGTTTGAAGGTGTTACAGCATTTACATCTATCGTTACACTGTAATTCCCTACTTTCTTAACCGTATTAACGTTAGCTGCAAGCATTGCTTTAGTACAGTTGTTTCTTAAATTCTGCATCCCCGCAGCAGTTAATATATACGTACCTCCTGTTGTGAAGTGCGAAGCTGGTGCTGTAGGGAAGATTGCCAAATAATCGTTACGCGTAATGGTGTACGCAAGCAAGCCTTTAAGCGTAGCAAACTCACCGTCGCCCATAGTAGTAATTATTGTAGCATCACTTGCATATTTACCTACTTTAGGCTCTACCTTATATTGGTGGTTAATTACATAGTTGCTAGATGATGTTACCCAATAATTATCTAATTCGCTCGCTTGCACATCAAGCACTGCACTTTTCTTTGCTATAGAATCTACTAGTGTTAAAGTAGACTCATCATTTGTTCTCGTAACGATTGAGGTACCGTTTTTTAAAGCTAGCTGTATACCGAAACTTTCTACAACAGTCTCATAAAATGTTACCTGTTTAAATTTATCATCTCTTTGCCAAGTAGATGCCGTTACGATCAAGGTATCGCCAAACGCCGGCCTTGTATTGTTATAAGTTACTCGCAACTGACTAGCAAATTGATTGTTTGACGAGCCCAACTCGGTAATTGGGTCGTTCTTTTTACACGATGCTAGGGCTAAAAAGCAAAGCGATAAAATGCCTATATATTTTTTCATGCTAATCATCCTTCTAGTTTTTTAATGTTGAATTTTGAACCCACCAAACTGGAGTAAATGCCCAGCTTCTAACTTTAGCCCCAAGCCTATCAATTTCTTTAGGATTGTACACATATTCCGTTTGAGGATCATAAGGGAAGCGTTGAACAAACTTACCGCCCCATTCTGCCAAAGCATATCTTGGGTAATATATATTATGATCGGTATTTCCAAGTCTGTTAGTGTAAACGGAAGCTTTGTAGCCATAACGTCTCATATCAGACCACGTTTCGCCCTGTAGATATAGTGCAACGTACTTTTGCATCATAATTTTTGAAATAGTGAGTTCCGCTTCGCTCTGCGCCACTTTTCTTTGATCACCTAAATAGCTTATAATTTGACCCTCGGTAACACCTAAGCGCTCCATGTTGGTACGGATTGCCTCACGATAGGTCGCCAAAGCACCAGCAATATCGTTTAAATAAAACTGCGTTTCTGCCTTAATGAAAAGTAACTCTTCTTTAATTAAAATTGGATAAGGAGAATTGTCAGATGTCCAATAGCCACCGTGAAGTTTCGCAAAGTCGTTGAATGTAGTTCCAGTTGGCAGATTTACATCCCTCAATCCTTCAGACATTTTAGCGCCCAAGTACTTGCCTGTTGTACCTGGAGTAGTCAGTTTAAGCAAACGAGGATCGTAAGCTACAGGATTTCCCGTCGAACCATCATCTACTGTTAATGCTCTCATTAAGAAATCTGTTGGAAGTGTGTTCACCAAGTCACTTCTAATATCAGCAAATTGGAAAGCTTCACCTGCCGGAGGAGGATCTGAAGGACCCCATAAATTATGTGTCCAACCTGTTGTGCTTACTTCAGGATATTTAAACATGGCATCGCTGAAACTTACTAAAGCATCGTTTACAATGGTTAGCAACTCTTGGTTTCCACTTTGGAAATTAGCTGTTCTTAGCTTCAATCTTGCCCTAACTCCTTTAGCTAATGCCTTCCACTTATTCAAATCACCGTTATAGATCAAGTCAGACTTGGCATCCATAGTTTCTGCGGTAGCACTTACATTATCTAGTGCAGCAACACCTTCTAAAAGTAGTGCATCAGCACCTGCAATTACCTCTTCTTGAGGATCATATTTTGGATTAAAAGTACCGTTGTAAACTTCCTTGAAAGGCATGTCGCCAAAAACATCGGTAGCAGAAAGATAACTCAATCCAAGTATGATTTTACCCACACCCACGTAGTTGTTAGACCCTTCATCTGTTGCTCTTCTTAGCATTTGGTTAATGTTTGAACCTACATCAAAATAATGCCATCTCCAAGCTCCCATACGGGTGATGTTGTTATAGTTCCAAGTGTCAGTGATTGCATTACTATTTCCAGTTCTAGTTGTGAAATAATAGCTATGGTAAGCACCAAACCTAGCTTGCGAGAATAGCGAATAAGCTAAATTTGCCTGAATTGCCGGCAAACGTTGCTTAGGCGGAACAGTTACTGGCTGCACCGGATTTACGTTTAAATCTAATTTATTACATGCGCTTATCGCTACAACGGCAAGCACCAATATTGTGTTTTTAATTATCGTCTTCATATCCATCATCTTAAAGCGTTATATTAATACCCAACGAAAAAGTACGCGGCAAAGGAATAGCGCCGTTATCCACCCCCATGGTACTCGCTCCAGAACCTCCAGCATTTGGCCCAGCACTATTAACTTCGGGATCACCCCCAGAATAATTTGTAATAATGAAAGGATTTTGTGCTCCCAGTTCTAATCTTGCATTTTTAAGTCCTAATTTGGTAGCAAAAGAACTAGGTAATTGATATCCTAGGTTGATAAAACGAACTCTGGCCCAATTCACTTTTTCGACAAAATTTGTTCCCACTTGGTAGTAATTATTAGCAAAATAGCTATAATCTAGCACCACGTTTTTAGTGTTCTTGATATAGGTTCCATCGCCTTGTTGTACCACACCGTTAAATACAAATTCTTTATCTCTCCATTCACCAATGTCGTATGCAATACCGTTAGACATCATGCCTTGGCGGCTGGCGTTTAAGATATCTCCACCTAACCTGAAATCCCATAAGAATGACAAGCTAAATTGTTTATACTTTAAATTATTGATAAAACCGAAGTTGAACTCTGGCTCTCTATTACCAATGTAACGCTCTTTGGTACTTGCGTCAATAATAGGGTAACCATTAGCATCTACTACAACATATCCCTCAGGGTTTCTTCTATAGTCAGATCCAACGATACCTAATACCGGTTTATTAAGCGTAGTTGCAGCAGAACCTGCGTTTAACTGTGCGTTTGTATAAATAAACGTAACGATATCTCCAGCAAACTGAAGCATTTTCGAATTGTTTTTCCATCCGTTTAAGGTTGCAGACCAAGTAAAATTTTCTGTTTTAATAGGTGTTCCTGTAACAGAGAATTCTACCCCCCTATTTCTAAGAGAACCAGCGTTAAATGTCATAATTACATAACCTGATGGCAAAGGCACACGAGGTGTCATAATCATGTCCAAACTTTTTCTTTCGTAAACCGCCAAATCGAAGGTTAATCTATTTTTGAAGAAACTCAACTCTGTACCAAATTCTAATTCTTGTGTTTTTTCTGGTCCTAAATCTGGATTTCCTCCAATTGGATCGTTCACAAAGCCACCACCCACAGTGAAAGCTTGTCTTAGGTTACTGTTAGTCCTGTAAATCGGTGCATCTTTACCCACCCTTGCAAAACTAGCCCTTAACTTTCCGTACCATTTGTTACTGTTTTCGAAAAGTTCTGAATAAGTAAAACTTGCAGAATAAGACGGAGAGTAAAATGTTCTGGCGTTTTTCGGTAGAGTAGAAGTCCAATCGTTACGACCAGTAATACCAATAGATGCAATATTTTTGTATTCTAACCTAACATCACCAAAAACAGCATAACGTTGTCTACGTGCAATTGATTCCGATAAAACAACATTTTCTCTATTCACCACATTTGGAGAATAAATATCACTGATCAAAAATCCAGTTGCTTCGTAACTCACACCTCTAGCATCGTAGTACTCGCTGCTTCCTCCTAATATTGCAGTAGCCCTAAAATCTGTTAAAAATTTCTTGTCTACAGTTGCTGTGAAGTTTGAAGTAATGAATTTAGTTTCACTATTGTTTTCAGCAACAAAACCGTTAAATGCTGTTGCTGAAGGTGTTCCGGGAGTAATTACTCTTCTAAATTTTGAAGAAGTAAAATCCTGTCCCAATCTGTAATCTAACCTTACACCTTCGATAGGTTTGTAGGTAATATTGTTATTTACCAAAAATCTATCAACATTGTTATTTCTAGGGTTACGCATTACGCCCCACATTGGTGATATTCTTGCTAAATTTTCGCTACCTGGCTCCACATATGCGTAAGCAGGGTCTCCATTTGGCTTTTGATAATTAAGGATATCGTAGCGGCGAGGAAACAACAAAATACTGTTGATCCATCCACCTGCTCCTGCCCCCACTAAACCTTCCTGAATATCATTTTTAATGTAACTGGCAGAAGTTGTAAGATCTATCTTCTTACTTAATTTTGCAGTTCCTTTTAGCATTAAATTAATCTTTTCCTGATCGGTATTTGGAATCATAGAACCTGCGTTTCTATAACCGCCAGACAGGTAATAGTTTAACTTTTCCGAACCACCATTAACATTGATATTGGCATCGTGTGTAACCGCTGTTTCGAAAAAACGGTTAATGTTATTATATATAGGCTCGTCGTAACGGAACTTTCTTCCCCAAGAGCTTCCCGAAGTTTCATCGTAAACACCGCCTGTACCAGTAGTATAAATGGCTTGTTGGCGAGGAGTTCTGCCCATTGTTTCAACAAACGACCTATAAGAACCTGCAACTTGCAATGTTCCGGCCTTTCCGCTTTTTGTAGTGATGATAATTGCTCCCGAAGCTGCATCGATACCATAGAGGGCCGCAGCGGCTGCACCTTTCAATATGGAAATATCTTCAATATCTTCTGGGTTAAAATCTGCCAAACGGTTTACAGTACCATTTGAAGCATTATTATTTACACGTATACCATCTACAATCATTAAAGGTTGATTGTCGCCAGATAAAGTAGTAGAACCCCTTAAGATAATTTCAGAAGGCAAACCAGGCGAACCCCCAGTTGCACTGATCTGCGCTCCAGCAATTTGTCCCTGTAAGGCGTTAATGATATTGGACTGGTTAGCATTCCTTAAGTCGTCGCCCTTTACTGTTTGTACAGAATAAGTTAATGATTTTTTGCTTCTCTCTATCCCTAAAGCCGTAACCACAACCTCATTCAAAACCTTTGAGTCTGGTCTTAGCTGTACGTCGATAGTCTTTGCATCCCCTACTGTTCGCTCTTCGGAAATAAAACCAATGTAGGAATAAACCAGTACATCGCCTTTTTTTGCGCCTATGGTATAAGCACCGTCTGGATTTGTTTGAGCGCCATTAGCGCCATTTTTCACTCTAATTGAAACCCCGGGAATACCAAGCTTGTCTTCTGCTGATGTTACCTTACCTGCAATGGTTATTTGCTGAGCCATTAGCTTTGCACCCAACAAAAACACACTCAAGAGCAACATGAGTAGCTTTCTTTTCATAAATCTAAATTTGGTTAATTAACTAAAATTAATATTGCATATCGGCAATACAAATACCGCAAATAAATGCAATTATTTTTTTTGCAACTGTAAATATCCTATTTATAAACCAAAAAACAAACACAAAAACGCAAACACTAAAACAAACAGTATTTAAAGCAAAAAAACAACGCAAAAATCCGCAACATTTTTGTTGCCTTGAAAATATTATTTTGGTAAAAAATATTACTACCTTACCATCATCAAACGCTATATTAAGAAATGTTAAAAAAAGAACGCCACAATATGATTATGCGCCAAATTAACTTGCACAATAGGGTGCTAAGTTCAGATTTGGTGGATTTATTAAATGTATCGGAAGATACCATCAGAAGAGATTTGCAAGAACTTGCTGACGATAATTTACTTACTAAAGTACACGGAGGAGCGCTTTCTAAATCTTACCAATCCTCTTTTGATGATAGTAAAGTATATGCGAAGGATGCAAAAATTAGTATCGCCAAGAAAACCTCATCACTTATTAAAGATGGCATGGTGGTTTTAACTGGCGGCGGAACTACCGTTATAGAGCTGGCCAAGCAATTACCGCAGCACCTTCACGCTACGTTTATTACCATTAGTCCTTTAGTTGCGGTAGAGTTGGCGAAATACGAAAAAATTGAAGTGATCTTAATCGGTGGGCTTTTCGCAAAGAATTCTCAGATTAGCTACGGCGGCCACGTAATTAGCCAATTGGCTGATATTAGAGCAGATTTATGCCTGATGGGAACAAGTGCACTGCACCCAGCGGATGGTGTAACTGATACTGATTGGGAAATTAATCAATTGAAAAAGGCGATGATTGCTTCTTCTAAAAAAACTGCAGTACTTTGTATCTCAGAAAAACTTGGAATTACATTGAGGTTAAAAGTAGCTGGGCTGGAGAATATCAGTTATCTGATTACTGAACTAGACCCTAGCGAGGAAACTTTACAAGCTTATCAAACCAAAGGTTTACAAATAATATAATCATAAAAAGGAGGCTTAAAGCCTCCTTTTTATTTATTAAAATGCTGGGTTTGCTGGTGTGTTTGGATTGTTATCTCTTTCTTGAAAAGGGTAAGGCATAAAACGACGTTTCATTTCTGCCTGTGGTCTATTAAACCTACGCATGTCTTCTAATTTCAAACCTGAAGCAAACAGCTCGATACATCTATGTTGATAAATGCGATCTAATAACGCAGCTTGTGTAAATGGCCCAACCAGTGGAGGTAGATTTGCATTTACACCAAATACATCATTATTTTTAGTTACCACCTTATTTAACTCCGTTAGTGCATTGCCTAAGTCTGGTGTAGCCTGACGAGCATAGGCCTCAGCCTTTATCAATGCCATTTCACCAGGTAAAAACACAGGTATACCGCCAGTTACCGAGGTTGAAAAACCAGCCATGCGTACGGTAGCTGGACTGCCTGCCATTATAGTGTAGAATGGAACACGCTTGTCATTCGGATCTGGTGCTAATGTACCTGACAAACCAAAGTTCGTATCCGTGGGCTGAAATACGTTATTTGATGCGATAATAGTATTCAAAACGTTGGGATTTGCATTATCAAAAGCAAATGACGACCCAACTGTTAATGTAACTGCATTTGCCTCAGCTATAGCCAATGGGTATTGGGCTGTAAATAACGCATATCTTGCTTTTAATGCATGAAGTGCATTTACAATATTTAGGTTGGGTACCGTAGCATTAAATTGCGATGAAATTGGAGCCGCCGCAATAGCAGCTAGAGCCTTATCTATTGCAGCAATTGCCGCCTTGTAACCTTCATCACGAGTTACAAAAGGAACATTTTTACCTGTCGTTACCGGTATTTTTTCCCAAAATGAAGATACCGTACCTAAAGATAATGCCTTAAAGATTGTAACATAGCCGATTAGGCCCGATGCATAACCTTTGTCGCCAAGCCTTTCTGCATTGCTGATTACGTTATTACTTTCAGCAATAACCTTATAGGCAGATGCCCACAAATTAAAAAGAATGGTATTGGTTCCATCTACTGCATTGCCACCTGTACTTAATTGCAATTCTGGTATGTTTCCCGAATTTAGCAATCTTAGTTCATTACCCGAAAAACCTGATGTTGCTATAGCATTAAAGATAACACCGGTACGTGCTACCGTGTATGTCCGTTGGATACCAACGGCAACAGCCGACATCGCTTGGGCAGAACCTAAAGCGACATCCGATTTTGCTCTTGAAGGATCATCAAACTCCTTTTTGCACGATGACATTATACTTGCAGCGAATAATAACCCGCAAGCAAGGTATGTTGAATTTGTTCTTATATTTTTCATCATTATATCTCGTTAACCATTAAAACTTAACCTGTAAACCTAAACTGAATGTTCTAGGAATTGGAACAGAGCCGAAATCTATGTTTCTTAAAATAGTCGATTGACCTGCTGAGTTCAACTCTGGATCATAACCTTTGTATTTATCCCAAGAAATTAAATTTCTTCCGCTTAGCACAACAGTCATGTTACTGATAGACTTAACCTTACCAATGTTGTAACTCAATGCTACCTCTCTTAACTTAACGAACGACCCATCATCAATTCTCCACTCTTCAATAGCATATACACCAGCCACATAACCTCTTGGTAATTGGCCCAACTGTTCTTGTTCAGCCACTTTTCCATTACCAACACCTTGTCTAGTTCTCCAATCTGCGTTCCAAACTTCACTGCCTTGTACACCATCTAGCTGAACTCGCAAACCAAATTTCTTATAGTTAAAATCGTTAACGATAGTCCAGTTAAAATCAGGATTTGGATCTCCAAGCACTTTTCTTAACGGATTTCCTGCGCCATCTCTAGCCTGTTGTGGAATACCAGCAGCATTAGTCACCAAACTTCCATCGGCATTTCTAGCGAAATATGTACCATAGAAAACTCCCAATGGTTCTCCATCAATAATACCTATTGGAGCGCCTGGGTTTGTACTTAACAAACGCATTGCACCAATATCATAAGCTTCATTTCTATTTTTGTTGAAGATCAAATTGGCATTCCAATTGAAATCATTCGTTTTAACAGGAGTTCCTCCCAAAATAATCTCAAAACCTGTATTCTTTAATGATCCGATGTTATTTAAAAAACTAGTAAAGCCTTCAGTCGGTGCTATTACCTGAGGAAGCAATAAATCCTTTACTTTTTTATTATAGTAGTTGAAACTTAATGTTAATCTATTTTTTAAGAAGCCTAAGTCTGTACCTACTTCTAACTCATCTTGACGCTCGGGCTTAACATCCTCATTGGCCAATGTACCAATGGTAAATAGTGACGTAAAACCTAGAAAAGGCTGACCACTATAAGCGTTTATTCTTTCATAAGCGCCAATACCTGTTAAATTGCCGGATTGTCCGTAAGCCGCTCTCAATTTAAAAGTATCCCACCACGAAGAAAGGCTGGTTTTTTTCCAGTAATCTGCTGACGACAATACATAACTTAAACTTGCTTTTACGTAAACCTGATTTCTATACGCCTTGCCAAACACAGATGACTCATCCATGCGAAGGGCACCTGTAACGAAAAGATGGTCTTTATATTTAAAATTTTGCTGCAAATATGCTCCACTGATAGAAAGCTCTGTTCTGCCATCAACTCCTGGAAGCGGTGTAGAAGCGCCATTTACCGTATTGATTTTGGGAGCTAAACCACGTCCTTGCAATAATGCATACTGCCCTCTTTCGTATTGATATGAATAACCTACCTGCGTAACGGAAGCCAGTTTTTCAGAAATTTGTGCCTGATAAGTGGCATTGATTTCGTTGTTAAACAACAATGCTTTGTTGCTAGCGGCACTAGAATAACCGTTTTGGGCAGCATTCATAGTAACACCACCGCCAAAAAAATCTGGGTTAACATTATAAGTATACGGTGGAATGTAGGTTGTTCCATTTTGCATAGAGTTATCTACACCCAATGTAAAATCTACAGTTAGGTTTTTTATTGGATTTAGTTTTAACGCTGCGTTTGCAATAATCCTGTCAACCTCTTGCTTCTGTTTAATGTCTTCAATAACAGATACTGGATTTACACGACCTCGCTCTCCCACTGCCATTAAGTTTCCGTTAGCATCTCTTCTCCAAATGTCATGAAAATTACCAATAATGGTTACAGAGTTCATTGGAGAGAAAAATGAGTTACCATCTGGCTTTTCGTTAGCAGCACTTTTTACATAGTTTAAACCTCCCGAGAGACGAGCCCAGTCGGTTATTTTTTGTTCGATATTTGTTCGGAAGGTATATTTTCTAAAATCAGTGTTTTTAATAATCCCTTGATTGTTAAAGTAACCAAATGAACTATAAACTTTGGTGTTCTCACCTCCACCAGAAATAGAAAGGTTATTGTCAGTACCTACAGCTGTTCTAAAAATGTAATCTTGATAATCGTAGCGGGTAACAGGACTAGTAATGGTAGCCAGCGGCGTGGCAATAACATCCTGCGTCAATACATCAACCCCCAAGCCAAACTTAACCGGAGATTGGTTCACTTCAATTTTTTTGCGTAGCTCGCTAATCATAAAATTAGTGTTAAAGCTCACTTGTGTCTTACCTGCAACACCTTTTTTAGTAAAGATTTGGATTACACCTGCGTTTGCTCTAGAACCGTAAATCGCAGCCGCAGATGCACCATTTAAAACCTCCACTCTTTCAATATCCGCAGGATTGATATCTACCATCCTGTTCTGTCCAATGCTACCCACGAAGTTACCTCCATCATAATTAGCGGTAGTATTTGTAACCCTTGTAGTTGTATTGTTAACGATTACCCCATCGATAATGTACAATGGCTCTGTAGAAGAGTTAGCAGAGCTGATACCACGAAGTTTAACAGACATACCTCCGGCTGGATCACCAGAGTTCTGGCTGATTTGTGCACCAGCAACTTTTCCCTGTAATGAAGTGAGTACGTTCCCAGTTGGTGCTTTCACCAAATCATCTCCTTTTACAGTAGTAATGTAGTTACCCAATTGCTTCCTTGTAGTTCCTTGCGAAGTACCTGTAACAATAACCTCATCAAGTCCCATCGCATCTTGCGACATAGAAAAATCTGCAGTTACGTTATTGTTGCTTCCTAACGTGATCTGCCGGGTTGATGTTTTGTAACCAATAAAAGTTACTGCCAACTGGTAACTGCCGGGAGCCAGATTAGCTGTTAAAGAATAAGTTCCATCGCTATTAGCAGCTACAGCAAAATTAGTTCCTTGCACCTTTACCCCCGCCCCGGGTATGGGTGCTTTAGAAGCATCTTCTGTAATTTTTCCAGTAATTACATAACGATTGGTTTGTGCATTTGCCGTGATAAACAACAGCAAAAAGATTGGCGCCATAATGAGTACCCTCAATGTGGAATGCCATGAAGTGTTGAGTTTCTCCATACCTGAAGTGAATATAAATGGTTAGTTATCCTGACTAAATTGTCAGCTTACGCAACAAATATGTTACGCTGAGATAAATATCCAAATTTATTTCAAATCTGCAAGGCTAAAACTTATAAACAAATTCACATTTATTTTGGCAAACTGATTTTTCCCATACAAATAGACGGCACACCCTCTCTATCACCAAAGTTAATTTCGCCACCAGTTAGTGTTTCATTTGCTAGTAAAGCGAAAAGAACCGCCTCTTTCGCATCCGGGTTGATCTCCAGATCGTGAGTAGTTTTAAACTCAATTTGTGGCAAAGCTTCTCTCAATAAGGACAACAATAATGGATTGTGCATTCCACCTCCACTTAGATATAACACAGGCTTAGATAGATTTGGCAATACACGTTGAATAGATTCTATAATTCCTTTGGCAGACAAGTGACATAATGTAGCCATTACATCTTGCTCGTTCAAATCGGTAGTTGCACTTTTTTGTTGCGCTTGCTCCAAATATCCTAAACTAAACAGCTCTGGCCCTGTCGTTTTCGGAAAATCTGCCGTGAAAAAAGGATCTTTCAATAGTTCATCAAGCAATGCTTCATTTACAGTGCCGGATTTAGAAATTGCAGCATCTTTATCGTAGTACAAACCTTCAAAATGCTTCTGTACATACTGATCCATTAATGTATTTCCCGGGCCAATATCGGTTGAAAACACTTTAGAAGAGTCCAGATCACCTGGCAAATAAGTATAATTGGCAATCCCGCCAATGTTGAGCATAATCCTGTCTTCATCTTGTTTAGAAAAAATCAGATAGTCTCCGTAAACTGCCAAAGGAGCACCTTCGCCACCTGCGGCAATATGTTTTTGCCTAAAATCGCTAAGCGTAATTATTCCAGTATGTACCGCAATATGATCTCCATCGCCTATCTGCAAAGTACCGTTTGGCAAATCCGTTCGTTTATGTAATGATTTTGGAGCATGGTAAATCGTTTGTCCATGGCTGGCAATAAAATCAATATCGGCATTTTTATAGCCCCACTCGGCAATAGCTTCATTAATTAACTTAGCATGGGTAATGGCTACCTGCTCATTCATTAAGCAAACCATCTCTAAATCTACCTCTCTTTTAGAAAAAATCGACTTTACCTGCTTTCTGAAGGTATCGGTATAGTCGGCTGTTTTAAATTTTAGCAACTTGATTTGCGTGTTAGCACCGCTACCTTTAAACGAGCTAAGGGCAATATCCAAGCCATCCATAGAAGTACCCGACATTAAGCCAATAATTAATTTCTCTTCCTTGTTAGATCTTTGGTAAAGATTTTCGATTTGATTTTTCATCGTTGCATATTTGGACGAAGCAAGTTACAAGATGTTTCGGTATCTCGTTTGATATTCTTGAATTAAAGCAAAACTCAACAGTCACCAAAAAAAGTTTTTTAATTTTTTTAAAAAGTGCAAACGCTTGAAATTGCGTTTAAAGGCTGTTTTCGTTTAAAACCTGCATCCTTTACAAATAACTAAACTTTTTTTTATTGCCTAACTATTCTATATTTACTGCTCCGTTCAATAAAAAACCAAGATTAATGGCAAGATTAAATCTATTAGAAGAAACGAGGTTCGAAAAGCTCCCAGTAAGTATTTTTAAAAATCCGAAAGAAGCTTCTCTGAGTGTTGCGAACCGTATCGCTTCACTAATCAAAGAAAAACAACAAAAAGGTGAAAATGCAGTGTTAGGTTTAGCTACTGGTGCTACGCCTGTTGCAGTTTACAAAGAGTTGGTAAGGCAGCACAAACAAGAAGGATTAAGCTTCAAAAATGTAATTACTTTCAATTTGGATGAGTATTATCCAATGCAACCAAACTCTGTACAGAGCTATGTTTATTTTATGAATGAAAACCTTTTCGATCATATTGACATAGACAAAAACAATGTGCACATTCCAGATGGCACCTTAAGTCTTGAAGAAATTCCAGCTTTCTGTTTAAATTACGAAAAGAAAATAGAAAGTGTTGGCGGACTGGATATTCAGATTTTAGGTATTGGTCGTACGGGTCACATTGGTTTTAACGAGCCAGGTTCTGCACCAAACTCAGGAACACGTTTAGTTACCCTAGATGACCTTACCCGTAGAGATGCGGCTCGTGATTTTGGTGGTAAATCTAACGTACCAACCAAAGCCATTACCATGGGTATTGGTACTATTTTCAAAGCTAAAGAGATTATCTTGATGGCTTGGAATAGGAAAAAAGCTTCTATCATTAAAAAAGCGGTAGAGGGAGAAATTTCGAGTGAAGTTCCTGCTACTTACCTACAACTTTCTGAAAATGTAGAGTTTATCTTGGATCAAGATGCTGCTTTAGACTTAACCAGATTTAACACCCCTTGGTTAGCAAGAGATTGTGACTGGACGCCAGAACTTACCCGTAAAGCGGTAATTTGGTTAGCTAGACACTTGAAAAAACCTATCCTTAAATTAACTGAAGACGATTATAACAACAACGGCATGGCTCAGTTAGCTACAGAGCAAGGCCCTGTTTATGATATTAACATCGATATCTTCAACAAATTACAACATACCATTACCGGATGGCCAGGTGGCAAGCCAAATGCCGATGATAGCCAACGTCCTGAAAGAGCAAATCCTGACAAAAAAAGGTCAATTGTGTTTTCTCCGCACCCAGATGATGACGTTATCTCGATGGGTGGTACTTTTATCCGCTTAGCAGATCAAGGTCACGAGGTTCACGTAGCTTATCAAACTTCTGGCAACACCGCTGTTTGGGACGATGATGTTTTACGTTTCGTAGAATTTAACATCGATTTCTCCGAAAAAATGGGTGTTGACCAAGCTAACATGAGAAAAACTTACGAAGATATGCGTGAGTTTATGGCATCTAAACTACCTAACCAAGTAGACACCGAAGAGATTAAGTTAGTTAAAGGCTTAATAAGAAAAGGTGAAGCTATTGCGGGTGCCCGTTTCTCGGGATTACCTGATGAGAACATTCACTTTATGGCGCTTCCGTTCTATGAGACTGGCAAAGTTAAGAAAAATCCAGTTTCTGATGTAGACGTTGAGTTGACGATGGAATTACTTCAAAAAGTAAAGCCTCACCAAGTATTTGCTGCTGGCGATTTTGAAGATCCACATGGTACACACATTGTTTGTTTTAACATTATTGTAGAGGCTTTAAGACGTTTAAGAGCTTCTGAAGCTTGGGTTGAAGATTGCTGGTTATGGATGTATCGTGGCGCTTGGCATGAGTTTGAGCCGCACGAAATTGAAATGGCAGTTCCGTTGAGCCCTAAAGAAGTTGAACGCAAGAAATTAGCTATTTTCAAGCATCAGTCGCAAAAAGATATTCCAGTTTTCCCAGGTGATGACCCAAGAGAATTTTGGCAAAGAGCAGAAGACAGAAATCGTGAAACAGCAAAAATTTATGATGATTTAGGTTTAGCTGATTACGAAGCGATGGAAGCTTTTGTGAGATATCATTATTAATGTTTTAGCACGTCATTTCGAACGTAGGGAGAACTGAAAGAAAGCGAAGCTAATTCTCTTAGCTAGAAGCTATAACTAACAGTTTTCTCCTCTTTAAAGTCGTCGAAATGACGTCATTCGATAAAATATCTTCTATCTTTAGCGTAACAAACTAAATGATAGAAGATATTTTTATTTACAGACAATGGAAACCAAACCACAACGCCTCCTTTCTTTAGATTTTTTTAGAGGTTTAACCGTAGCTGCCATGATTTTGGTAAATAACCCTGGAAGTTGGGGTCATATTTATCCGCCTTTGGAACATGCTGCATGGAACGGCTGCACTCCTACCGACTTAGTTTTCCCTTTCTTTTTATTTATCGTTGGCGTATCTATTGCCTACGCGATGGGCAGCAAAAGAGAAATTCCAACATCTCATGGACAAACGATTTGGAAAGCATCAAAAAGAGCTTTCACACTTTTCCTTTTAGGTTTTATTTTAGCTTTTTTCCCAAGAAATTTTAGTGATTTCAATTTTATTGAAGCGTTGAAAACGGTTAGAATTCCGGGTGTTTTGCAAAGAATTTCGGTCGTTTTCCTTATTTCATCTATTTTATTTTTAAAGCTGAGCGATAAAAGGCTTTTCCAAACCATTGTAGCTTTGTTATTTGGTTACTGGGCATTAATGACTTTTGTTCCAGTTCCCGATTTCGGCCCTGCCAACTTAGAAAAGGAAACCAATTTGGGAGCTTGGTTAGACAGAACCATTTTAACTGAAGCACACCTATGGAAATCGGCAAAAACTTGGGACCCAGAAGGAATTTTGAGCACCTTACCAGCCATTGGCACTTGTTTAATCGGTGTATTGGTTGGCACTTACCTTAAAAAGAAAACCATAGAACCAGCTACCAAAATTGCTTGGCTATTTTCTGCTGGCACACTAATGTTTATGGGTGGTTTACTTTGGGATTTGTCGTTCCCAATCAATAAATCTTTATGGACCAGCTCTTATGTTTTATACACTGGCGGATTAGCGACCGTTATTTTAGCCCTGTCTTATTGGCTGATTGATGTGAACCAATACAATCGTTTTACAAAGCCCTTTGTAGTTTATGGCGTAAATGCTATTACGGTTTTCTTTTTATCCGGCTTGATGCCTCGATTGCTAAATATGATTAAAATTGATTTGAACGGAGAAAAAACTGGAGCATTGAGTTATGTAAACAAGGCTTGGTTTGTGCCTAATTTCGAAAATCCAATGAATGCTTCTCTGGCTTACGCTGTTGCATTTGTGCTCTTTTGGTATGTAATACTTTGGGTGATGTATAAAAGGAATATCATTATTAAGGTTTAAATAAGGGGGGAAGGAAGGATGGAAGACTAAAGTTGAAAGTTGCCTCAATCTTAACCTCACCCTCAATCTCAAATCTATTTGTAACTTTAACATCCACATCTTATCTAAAAAACAAAATACCCTTAACTAAATTTATATCAATGAAAAAAAATCTGCATTTACTTGCTGCCGGTGCGCTCTCACTTGTGTTAGCCCAGCCAGCAATTGCACAGAAAAAAGCACCAGGCAAAGCTCCTGTTGCTAAAACTGCTGTAAAAACAACTGCAAGCCAAACCCTACCTAACGATCCAAACGTTAAAATTGGCAAACTGCCTAATGGCTTGGTGTACTACATCCGTAAAAATGTTGAGCCTAAAAATAGAGCTGAACTTTATTTAGGGAACAAAATTGGCTCGTTAATGGAAAATGAAGACCAATTAGGTTTAGCGCACTTTACAGAGCACATGGCTTTTAACGGAACTAAAGATTTTCCTAAAAACGAAATCATTAATTACCTACAAAAAGCTGGCGTACGTTTCGGTGCCGATTTAAATGCATACACAGGCTTTAACCAAACGGTATATCAATTACCGATTCCTACAGACAGCGTTGAAGTTTTCAAAACAGGTTTCAAAATTTTAGCTAACTGGGCTGGAAAAGTAACTATGGACGGTGCAGAAATTGACAACGAACGTGGAGTTATTGTTGAGGAAGACCGTCAACGTGGTAAAAATGCACAACAAAGAATGAGCAATCAGTTGCTACCTTTCTTGTTGGGCGATTCGCAATACGCTAAACGTATCCCAATTGGTAAAGTTGAAGTATTGCAGAACTTTACCCACGATAAAATCCGCAATTTCTACAAAGATTGGTATCGTCCGAACTTACAAACTGTAATTGCTGTTGGTGATTTTGATGTTAACGAGGTTGAAAAACTGATTATCGCTAACTTCTCTGAACTGAAAAACCCGGCAAACGAAAGAGCAAGAACTTCTTACAGTATTCCTGACAATGCACAGCCTTTAATTAAGATTGCTACAGATAAAGAACAGCCTTACAACGTAGCTCAAGTAATTTACAAGCAAAAACAAGGTACTGTAAAAACAGAAGCTGACTACAAACTGCAAATGACACAGGGTATGGTAAACAATATGTTGGCTGCCCGTATTACTGAGCTTACACAAAAGGGAACTGCTCCTTTCTTGTTTGCTCAAAGTAGCTATGGTCCTTATCAAGGCGGAATGGTTTGGGATATGAGCGCACTACAAACTGTAGCTGTAGCAAAATCGGGTGCCGAATTAGAAAAAGCTTTAGTTGCTGCATTAGCAGAAAATGAGCGTATGGCTAAATTTGGCTTCACTGCTGGCGAGCTGGAAACTGTGAAAAAGAAATTGGAAGCAGGTATCGAGAAGCAGTTCAAAGAAAAAGACAAAACTAAATCTGCTGCTTACGTTCAACAGTATTTGAACAACTTCCTAATTGGTTCGGCTATTCCTTCGGCAGAGTACACTTACGAGCTTTCTAAAAAAATGCTTAACAACATCACCTTAGCTGATATTAACGCAGCTGCAAAGGCAATGGTTACTAAAACTAACCAAATTGTGGTGGTTCAGGCTCCAGAGAAAGAGAAAGAAAATCTACCTACAGAAGCCGCATTATTAGCAGCGATAAAAACTGCTGGTAACGGTGTAACTCCTTACGTAGACAACACTGTAAATAAGCCTTTAATTGCGCAGGCTCCTAAAGCTGGAACAATTGTTAGCGAAACAAAAAATGATAAAATTGGTGTAACAACTTTAGCTTTGAGCAATGGAGTAAAAGTGGTTTTAAAACCAACTGATTTCAAAAACGACCAAGTAATTTTCACATCGTTTGGTAAAGGTGGTGCTTCATTAGCTAGCAATGACGATTTCATTTCTGCTGAAAACGCAAACCTAATTGCACAAAGCGGTGTGGGAGATTTTAATCCAACGCAATTGACCAAATACTTAGCAGGAAAAACAGCTTCTGCTGGTGCTTATATCGATGATTTGTACCAAGGTTTCTCTGGAAGTGCTTCGCCGAAAGATTTAGAAACTGCATTCCAGTTAATCTACGCTCGTGCAACTAATCCACGTAAGGATACAGAGATTTTTAACAAAAACATTAGCGACTATAAAGTAATTACCGCAAACAAAGGTAGTAACCCAAGCAGTGTATTTGCAGATACAGTACAAGCTGTAATGGCTAATTACCACAAACGTGGGATGCCTACAACTTTAGCTGATATTGATAAAATCAACATCGATAAAGCTTATGCTTTCTACAAAGACCGTTTTGCTGACGCTAGCGGACAAACCTTCGTTTTCGTAGGTAACTTCGATGTAGAGAAAATCAAACCTTTTGTAACTACTTATTTAGCAAGCCTACCATCATTAAACAAAAACGAAAACTTTGTAGATAATGGCGTAAATCCTCCAAAAGGAAAAGTAAGCAAAACCGTTAAAAAAGGTTTAGAAGACAAGGTTACTGTACAATTGTTATTCCATGATGATTACGTTTACAATGCAGAGAACAATGTGATGTTAGATGCTTTGAAAGCGGCATTAGATATTAAAATCACTGAGCGTTTGCGTGAGAAAGAAAGTGGTGTTTATAGTCCGGGTGTATCTTTAAGCGTTCAGAAAAACCCAACCGCACATTACTATTTCACTATTTCATTTAACTGCGCTAAAGCTAATGTAGATAAGTTAATCAACGCTGCTTTAGAGGAAGTGAATGCCTTTGCTAAGAATGGCGTAACTACAGAAGACTTGCAGAAATTCAAATCTGAAGAATTGAGACAAGAAGAGTTAAGCCTTCGCGAAAATGGATTTTGGTTGAATTATTTGACTAACCGTTTAAAATACGGCGATAACTTAGAGCAAGTTTTAGGTAACACAGCACGTATTAACGGCGTAACTGTTGATGCAACCAAAGCTGCTGCGCAGAAATATTTAAATGGCGATAACTATATTCGTTTGGTGTTGTTGCCAGAGAATTAATAGTAATTTTCATTACTAAAGAAGGGGATGTCTAATAAGCATCCCTTTTTTTATTTAAATTCAATTTGACAATTGAACCTCAAAGATTGCTTCGTCGATACTCTCCTCGCAATGACGAAAATGAGAGCGTCATTGCGAACTGAAGCTCAAGGCGTAGCGAGGAGTGAAGCAATCTTTCCAATGATTTATCTCTCGGCGGTTAACACAGAAGTTTTTATTTTCAAACCTTGTAGCGTTTAGCAATACTTCATCGTATCTATCTAAAACCAACCAATACAACCATATGAAAAAACTTCTACTCAACAGCATTTTCTTCGTACTCACCCTTGCAACGCTAACTCAATGCAAAAAAACCACGAATAATTCATCGCAGTTAGAATTGATAGAAATAGCTAAAACCGTAACTGTAGAATCTATCAGAGCAGAAACAACCGGACTTACCAAACCCGCCAAAGTATTAAGAACGGGGAAAATCTACATTTATAAAAACTTCTTATTTATCAACGAAGTAAGAAAAGGCATCCATATTTTCGAAAATTCTGATCCGAGTAAGCCTGTTAACGTAGCATTTTTGAAAGTTCCAGGAAATGTAGATATGGCAGTTAGTAATGATATTTTATATGCTGACAGCTATGTTGATTTACTTGCATTTGATATTTCCTCAATTAACAATATCAAAGAGGTGAACAGGCTGAAGGATGTTTTTATGCAGTTTTACGCTAATAATGCCGCCCAAAGATATGTGGTTACCTACAAAGACACATTAGTTAAAAAGGGTTATCACAAAGATTTAATGTATGCTTCTACAACAAGTAATGCATTTTCGTCGGGACAAGGTGGCTCTATGGCTCGTTTTACCTTGCTTAACGATCATTTGTATACCGTCGGTCATACAGATTTGAGTTTGTTTAATACTAAAACTGCAGCAAACCCAACCTTTGTAAAATCTATCAATTTGGGTTGGGGTGTAGAAACTATCTTTCCTTACGAAAACAAGTTATTTATTGGCACCAACACGGGCATGCACATTTTTAACGCTGCTGATGCTGCCAACCCTGTAAAACTGTCTACCTATAGCCATGTTTTTGCCTGCGATCCTGTAGTGGTGCAAGGCAAGTACGCCTATGTTACCCTTAGAACTGGTAACTTCTGTATGCAAGCAGTAAACCAATTAGAGGTAGTTGACATCGAAGATCCTACGAAACCTAAACAAGTGGCGGCATTCCCAATGAAAAATCCGCATGGTTTAAGTGTAAGCGGCAATAACCTATTTTTATGTGAAGGCGATTTCGGTATCAAAAGCTTCAACATCACCAATAAAAACAAAATCGATGATAATCTTTTACAACATCTTAAAGACATCAAAAGCTTTGACGTAATTGCCGGCCCAAAATCACTCATTGTTACCGGCAAAGATGGCGTTTATCAGTTTAATTATAGCAACGCAGCCAACCTAATACAATTAAGTAAAATTAAACTCCAAAGATTACCAATAGAAGGGTGGGATTAAACTCAGCTCAAATAGACTTGCGGAGCTCATCAACTTCGTAAGTCTTATTTCGCTTCTACGCCTACTGGGCCACTCGGCTCACTTTCGTTCTTAATTCGATCTAAAGCCGTCACTAAATAGCTGTAACGCTTGCCCTTTTCTATGTTAGTATCCAAGAAAAAAGCATAATCGTTAAAGGCAATACGTACAATGTTTTTAGCATTAAGCACATCCACCTTCTCTCCTTCTTCAAAACGATACACCACATAACCCGATGCCGTTTCTCCATCTTTTGCACGCAAAGGTTTAGTCCATTTTAAATGAATACCATCTGTCTGTGCATCTGCAGTCAAATTTTGAGGTTCGTTTGGCACTACATCATCAATCCAAGGCATTTGTGGCGGCAAAGCCGGATATTTGTAAAAATCGGTACGTAGTGAATCTGCCAAACCACGTGCTACCGTAGATAGTGATTTGGAACTGAAGAATATACTTCCCTGAGTTCTGTTATTTGCCCTTATAGCCCTAATTTGGTTAGGGATTTCATTTGGTCTGCCCCAAGCTGCTTCCTTTTTTGTATTTCCGTTATGAATTAGATAGGCTGCCTGACCAATGTACAAATGACGCCCGTAAGTATTTTTATTCCACCAATCTAACAACACCTGAAAAGGAGCCGCAGCACGAGAAAATGAAAAGTAAATCTGAGGATTGATATAGTCTACCCAACCTTCTTTGATCCATTTTCTAGAATCAGCATATAACTCGCCGTAATTAGATAAACCGTTTGTCTTCGAGCCAAGTGTATCCTCTCTAAAATTTCTCCAAATACCAAATGGACTGATCCCAAACTTAATGTGTTTTTTATAATGATGCACGCTGTCGTTCACCATCTTCACTAAAAGATCTACATTATTTCTACGCCAATCATCAATTTTTGTAAATCCATTGGCATATTTAGAAAATGTAGCGCTATCGTTAATTGTTTGTCCAGCTATGCGGTAAGGATAGAAATAATCATCAAAATGTACACCGTCGATATCATATCCCTTAACTACATCTAATATTACTTGTGTGATGTATTCTCTATTTTCAGGAATACCTGGATCAAAGAGAATTTGTCCGCCGTAGCGATAAAATAATTCTGGTCTTTTGTTAGCGATGTGGTCTGGATAAACTTGCATTTTAGCGTGCATAGTTACCCTATACGGATTAAACCAGGCATGCAGCTCCATCCCTCTTTCGTGAGATTCTCTAATAGCAAAAGTTAAGGGATCGTATCCGTCGGCTGGTGCCAATCCTTGCTTGCCCATCAGCCAATGGCTCCAAGGTTCTCTAGATTTGGCATAAAGTGCATCGGCAGTTGGTCTAATTTGTAACAGAATGGCATTTAATCCATTTTTTTTGTGTTGCTCTAAAATGCCAATTAGCTCTTGTTTCTGTTGGTCGGCAGTTAAGCCCTGTCTAGAAGGCCAATCTATGTTAGCTACTGTTGCTACCCAAACACCTCTAAATTCTCTTTTAGGCGCAATTTTTATATCCTGTTGTGCGTTTAATGTTGACACATTTAGCGTTGCGAGAAAAAGCGATAAAAAGATGTGGTATTTCGATAAATATTTAGACATTTTAATTATTTGAAGTAAGCTAATATGTTAACGCATATTGGCGAGTTTACTTACAAAAGTGACATTATTTTTATACTTTTTTGATTTTTTATTAAGTTAGCACTCACTTTAACGCTACAGAATTACTTAATGGATACTAGAAAATATAATGCAGACACCCGAAAAAGCTGTAGATAATAAAGTAGACCGCAATAAGGTTTACTTCCTAATTATTGTAATTGTTGCACTATTAGGCATCAATGGCTACCTATATTTCAGAGATCAACAGCAATCTAGCAGATTTGTTACCATTAGTTCGGAAAAAGACCGTTTGAAACTCGAAGTAGAAAAAATAGAAGTAGAACTTGACCGTGTTAATCTATTAAATGTTACACTAAATGACAGGTTAATTGAAGAGCAAAAGTTGGCTAGAGAAAAAATTGCTGAACTTAAATTAGCACTAAAGAAGGGTGAATTAACCCAACAGGAACTAGATGAAGCACATAAGCAAATTGTTACGCTAAAAGACTTTGTAAAAAGTTACAACAATCAAATCGCTATTCTGGAACAAGAAAATTCTTACCTTAAAACTGAACGCGATAGCTTAAAAACAAGTATCAGCAATTACAACGAGCAAACTGAAAATTTACGTAGAGAAAATAGAAATCTAAATAAGAAGGTTAAGGCAGGCTCTTCTTTAAAAGCTGCAAACATTAGTGTAACGGCATTTAGGGTTAAAGACAATGGTAAAACTTCGTTAGTCACCAAAGCAGGTTCGGCTAATAAACTAACCATAGATTTTGGCATTGCTCCAAACGATTTAGCTGAAAAAACTTACCATCGCATTTTTTTAAGGGTTATTGATCCGGCGGGAAATTTAATTGCTGATGAAAATAACATGTTTGAAGCCGATGGACAACAAATGCAATATAGCAGAGCCATAGAGATCTCATATAATGATGATGATACGAGATACAAGATAGATTGGATTAACCCGAGGACCTTCATTAAAGGCACCTACGGAATTTTCTTGTATGCAAATGGCTTTCTAATGGGGAAATCAGAAATTGAGCTAAAATAGGATTAAAAGAGATTTTAACAGAAAATCCCGCTAGGAAAACCTAACGGGATTTTTTGTTCTTAGTTTTCATCATTCCTTCTCGCAATGACGAGATGGTCTATTACATCTTAATATCCATCACCTTGCTTTTCTTACGACTTTCCTCTGCCATAAAACCCATGACGTGACTTTCTATAGAGTCGTCAATAGTTGAAGTAAGTAAAGCTGGATTTTTTTGTGAAACCGCTTGCACAAAATCTCTTACTAGTAACCAATCTCCACCACCGTGACCACTGTTTTTGTATTCTTCTACATCTTCTGCTTTCGGGATAAACTTTGTGTCTTTACGGGTTTTGAAATCGTAGTGAACCAACTCAGTCATATCTCCAACTAAATCACCCATTGAGCCCATCACCCTAGTTCTTCTGCCGTGATATGACGTGAAGGCTTCCATTGAGAAACTAGCCGTTACACTATCTGCAAATTGGATGTTAGTGATGTAATGGTCTGGTTGATCGTTTTCCATTCGGTATACGCAGCGACCGTAATTAGTGGTCTTCAGTTTTTCTGTGATGTAGGCTTTTCTGTCTTTTGTTCCGGCAGGCACATCGAAAACCGAAGTACGTTTATTTAAATCTACATATTCTTTAATGGCAGAATAAGGGCATTCTCGTTCTACCTTACAACCATCGGTGCAACGAGCAGTACTGCCCGCTGGTGCATTTACCGACCTAAACCATTTTAAATCGCCCATGGCAGATATTTTTTGGCTAGGTTTATTGATTACCCATTTGATGATATCCAAATCGTGGCAAGATTTCGCTAAAATGATTGGCGTAGTTGCTTTTGAATTATGCCAGTTTCCTCTCACGTAAGAATGCGCCATGTGTGTATGCTCAATCGGCTCGAAATGCTGAATGCTAATTACTTCACCAATAGCTCCTTTCGCAATCAGCTCTTTCATTTTTACAAAGTACGGTGCATAACGTAAAACATGGCAAACCGCTACAATTCGGTTGTTCTTTTTGGCCAAGTTTAAAATATCTCTGCACTCTTTTTCTGTGGGTGCAATAGGCTTTTCTAAAAGGATATCGTAACCCATAGCCAAAGCTTTCATACATGGCTCGTAATGCATGGCATCTGGTGTAGAAATGATTACAGCATCTGCAAATTTTGGACGCTTAAAAACATCTTCCCAAGTATTGAAGCGGTTTTCTTTAGCGATATTATGGATTTTCGCATACCTATCGTTTCTGAACTCTATAGGCTCAGCAACTCCTACAATCTTAATCTGGTCGGTAAATTTAGCTGCAAAACCTCCATAAACCATCCCTCTATTACCTGCTCCAATAGTAATTGCCGTTACTGGTTTATCTAAGGGTTTATGCTCCGGATTATCTGGGATGTTGTACAAAAAAGAACGTTCGCCAATTTTTGCAAGCACATCTGTGCTAATCAGTGATGCTCCTGCGGCAAAGGAAAGTGTCTTGAGTAAATTTCTACGGTTCATGATATTTTGGTTATAGATTGCTTTGTATAACCAAATATACATTTCATTTAGTTTTGAATTATTCTAAATTACTTTTATTTTATTTCGATTTTTAACAAAAAGAAAACAAATAAAACATATTGAGTTGATTTTGACGGTTTGATTGGTGGCGATATGAAATGGCTTTGTTAAATAAACCTGATGGAAGCGGATATATTTTTGTAGCGTCATTTCGAAGGAGGCACGACTGAGAAATCTGTTAGTTAGAAGCACATAGTTTGGAGATTTCTCTCTGCGTTCGAAATGACGGAAAACGTTCTCAAAAAGATATTAGCGGACAGCAGGACTATCGAAACCGATGAAACACTGACCTACCTTTTCAAATAAATTTACTTAATCACAATTTTA
Source organism: Pedobacter sp. T50_32 (assembly GCF_057652195.1). Taxonomy (NCBI): domain Bacteria; kingdom Pseudomonadati; phylum Bacteroidota; class Sphingobacteriia; order Sphingobacteriales; family Sphingobacteriaceae; genus Pedobacter; species Pedobacter sp. T50_32. The sequence continues at coordinate 318,910 of NZ_JBYFBY010000001.1, forward strand.
GCTGCAATTGGTAAATGGTCTGAAGCTTGATGCTCTTGAATAACTTCATGGTGAAGCACCGAAATCTTGTTATTCTGCTTAAAAGCGATGAAATCTATGGTGCGTTTTGGATTGACCACAGGAATGGTAAAACCGCAATCGGTGCAAGTTCTGGTAAAGGTTTTGTCTAACAACTGGATGGTTGCCGTATTTGGCATGGCATTAAAATCGCCAGCTACAATGAATGGCTTCTTTTCTTTTTTGGCTTGTTGCGCTATTTCAGAGATTTGGATTAACCTTAAAGCTTCGTCTTTTGTATGGTCTAAATGGGTAGATGAAAACTTGATTTTCTTTCCACTTTTTAGCTTCACAGTTACGGTTGCTAAAACTCTATCTTCCGCTTTGCGACCTTCTATTCTTGAAAATTTTAAGGTAGTTTCTTCTTCTATTGGAAATTTAGACAACACAGCAACACCATAATCGCCGCCATCGTGGTCAATTGCCTTGGCAAAATAGAAATGCATATCTAGCTTTTTCGCCAAATATTCGGCTTGGTTAATGTTTCCCGAACGTTTGATATTCACGTCTACTTCTTGTAACGCTACTAAGTCTGGTTTTTGTGCAGCAATCACGCTGGCAATGGCGTCTAAATCTATTACATCGGGCTTTGTTGGTGGATTACCGTGGTGAATGTTGTAACAAACGATGATTAAAGTATCTGCCTTTTGTGCAAATGTGTTGATACCGATGAGTGTTAAAAAGAACAGCGAAAAAGTTAGTATAACAGCTTTCATATCATTTATTTTAATGAGCTATAGCATTAAGATTGCTTCGTGCCTCGCAATGACGAATTAACGAACCAAATCTTCGATAGCTTTATTTACTTTCTCGAAGCCAAATTGACTTAAAGTCTGTTTCATTCCAGCAGTAATTTCCTCGTTCATTAAGTTGCCGATGGTACCTTCGTGTGTATGTTTTACCTCGTACATCGGTTTGAAAGTGCCGGTTTCAATTTGCTCGCCAACCACTTTGTAGGCATCTCTAAATGGCATTCCGTTTAATGCCAACTCATTTACCACTTCAACGCTGAACAGGTAATCGTATTTTTTGTCTTTAAGGATATCGTCTTTAATGCTGATGTGCTGCAACATGAAAGTAGTGATTTCCAAACATTCGTTCAACGAAATAAACGATGGAAAAAGGTTTTCTTTCAGTAACTGTAAATCTCTATGGTAACCCGATGGCAAGTTGGTAGTCATCATTGCAATTTCGTTAGGCAAAGCCTGAATTTTATTACAACGCGAACGAACCAGCTCAAAAACATCTGGGTTTTTCTTGTGCGGCATGATGCTACTTCCCGTAGTCAGCTCTGACGGGAAACTGATGAAACCGAAGTTTTGGTTGATGAACAAACAAACATCCATGGCCATTTTGGCTAAAGTTGCCGCTACAGATGACATTGCCTGCGCTAAAATTCTTTCCGTTTTTCCACGACCCATTTGGGCGTAAACTACATTATAATTTAAGCTTTCGAAACCTAATAATTGGGTGGTTAAAGTTCTGTTTAGCGGAAATGAAGAGCCGTAACCCGCAGCCGAACCTAGTGGGTTTTTATTGGTAATTTTCCAAGCGGCCAACATCAATTCCATATCATCAGCCAAGCTTTCTGCATAGGCTCCAAACCACAAACCGAATGATGATGGCATTGCGATTTGCAAGTGCGTATAACCTGGCAACAATTTGCTTTTGTGTTCTTCGCTTAGTTTAATAAGCTGATTGAACAAAGCCTCGGTATTGCTTACCATTTCTTCGATACAGCTACGGAAATATAGTTTCAAATCTACCAAAACTTGGTCGTTACGTGAGCGACCGCTATGGATTTTCTTGCCTGCCTCGCCAATGCGCTGCGTTAGCAACCATTCAACCTGCGAGTGCACATCTTCTACGCTGTCTTCAATAACGAAGTTGCCTTCTTCAATTTCTTTGTAGATATTTTTCAGCGCTGATTGAACTTCAGCTAGCTCATCGGCGGTCAATAGATTGATGGTTTCTAGCATTTGCGTGTGTGCCAAAGAGCCCAACACATCAAACTTTGCCATTTGTAAATCTAGTTCACGGTCTTTGCCTACGGTGAAGTTTTCTACAAATTGGTTTACATCAATATTTTTCTGCCAAATTTTCATTTTAATTTACGATTTTAGAATTACGACTTACGATTTGTTCGCTTCTATTTAAGTTGTTGCTATTTTATATCCTGTGCTAATTCAACCCCACCACTGGTTTCAACATCGCGATATAACCTTCAATCCCCTGTCTAATTTCATCGACATATAAAAACTCATCTGCCATGTGCGAGCGACCAGAAAAACCTGGACCACATTTTAACGATGGGATAGACAGTAACGCTTGGTCTGAAGTTGTTGGAGAACCGTAAGTGGTTTTTCCTAAAGCAACGCCCGATACCACAATTGGGTGGTTTTTATCGATTGATGATGGTTTTAACCGCACCGACCGTGGTTTCACTTCACAGTTTACATGCTGCTTGATGATTTCTACCACTTCCTCGTTGGTGTAGGCATCCGTTACGCGAACGTCAACGGTGAAAGTACAATTTGCAGGCACTACGTTGTGTTGCGAACCAGCGTTAATAATCGTAACCGTCATTTTAACCGGACCAAAAACATCAGATACCTTTGGAAATTGATAAGTGCGAAACCATTCGATATCTGGCAAAGCTTTGTAAATCGCGTTTTCGCCTTCTTCTCTAGCTGCGTGACCGGCTTTTCCGTGAGCAGTACAGTCGATTACCAACAAGCCTTTTTCGGCAATAGCCAAATGCATTTCCGTAGGTTCTCCAACAATGGCAAATTCCAATTCTCCCAAATCTGGGATTACCAATTCTAAGCCATCATTACCCGAAATTTCTTCTTCAGCAGTTGCCGCCAAACAGAAGTTATATTTTAAATTTTCCTGCTCGTAGAAGTACAAGAAAGTCGCAATTAGCGATACCAAACAACCGCCAGCATCATTACTACCCAAACCAAACAACTTGCCATCTTCAATGGCAGCATCGTAAGGGTCGCGAGTATAGCCCGAATTTGGCTTAACCGTGTCATGATGCGAATTTAATAGAATTGTTGGTTTAGCAGCATCAAAATATTTGTTATAAGCCCAAACATTGTTCAGCTTACGGTTAACTTTAATACCATGCTCTCCTAAAAACTGCGCAATTAAATTCGCAGTCCTATCTTCTTCCTTGCTAAAAGACTGAATACGGATTAAATCACGCAATAATTCAGTACTTTCTTTAATTAGTTTTTCAATCATTTTGTGTGTTTAAAGCTGAAAGTCCAAGGCTAAAAGCTCATAAAACCTCTTGCTAAAATGCTTTAAGCCTTTAGCTCTATTCATTATACAACCCGCCAGCTTTTTTAGCCGATAGTTTAATTCCTTTAATTAGCGACGAACTGAAGCCATTATGTTCCATTTCATTCAGGCCTGCAATGGTGCAACCCTTCGGCGAAGTTACTTTATCTATTTCAGTTTCTGGGTGCGTTTCGTTCAATAACAGCAAATCTGCTGCTCCTTTTGCCGTTTGCACTGCCATTTTTAAGGCATCGTGTGCATGAAAACCAATTTCTACACCACCTTGCGATGCCGCTCTAATGCTACGCAAAAAGAAAGCGATACCACAAGCACATAAAGCAGTTGCCGACGTCATTAAATCTTCTTGAATAGTTACCACAGCACCAACAGTTTCGAATAAAGTCACTACTTCATTCAAATTTTCTTCCGTAGCAGTGTCTGTAGCTACGCAAGTCATGCTCTGACCAATAGAAATTGCGGTGTTTGGCATTGCTCTAATTACCTGCACATTTTCGCCAAGTTCTTTGCGAACATCGGCACAGCTCACCCCCGAAATTACCGACACAAACAATTGCTTTTCTGGATTTACCGCTGGAGCCAATTGCGTTAAAACTTTCTTCAATTGTTGCGGCAAAACTGCTAAAACAACAATATCTACACCTTCAATTGCAGCTAAATTATCGTCGCTTACATTAAAACCAGCAGCCACTTCTTCCGTCATCAATTTGATGTTTCTACGGGTTAAAGTGATATTTTCTGCCTTGCAATAAGCTTTGTTGACCAGCCCTTTCGCTAAAGAAAGTCCGATATTTCCGCTACCGATAATGGTTATTTTTTTCATTGTTTTGTGATTACACAGATTTTATGATTTCACCGATGTTTCGATGTTTATTATTTTATTTTGAAAAGCAGTTTTTGTGCTCTTTTTATTGTTCAGTCCTGCTATTCGCTTCAATCTTTTTTAAACTTCTTGTCATGCCCCCCTCTCCGTCATTGCGAGAAGGAACGACGAAGCAATCTTTCAAGTTGGGCGCAATAAAAAAGTATTTCCGCTACTATCAGGTTTAGTATACTTCATTTGTGCAAACCACAACCAAACACCCCGCCTTTCAGGCACCCCTCTAAAAGAGGGGAATGCATAGTTTTCAAACACCAACCTATTCCGTAATTGCGAGCTTTGCAAAGCAATCTCATTCGCTTTAAGATTGCTTCGTGCCTCGCAATGACGATATGGCTAAGCTAGGTCAAAAACCTTATACCTTCCACCTTTAAACCTTATACCTTATTTCAACAATTTCGTTCCAAAAGTCCCTTTTTCAATTTCCGCTAATTCATCGGCTTTGCCAATATAAACCGAAGTAACACCTTTATTAATCGCTTCAAAAGCGTTGTGCAATTTCGGTATCATTCCACCTGCAACAGTGCCATCCGCTTTAAACGGTTCAAAATCTGATGAACGGATTTCTCTTACTACCGTGGCATCATCGCTTACATCCTTCAAAACCCCTTTTTTCTCGAAGCAATATACCAAATGCGTTTCATAAGCACTCGACATAGCTACAGCTACCGCCGATGCAATTGTGTCTGCATTGGTATTCAGTAATTGCGTTTTACCATCGTGAGTGATGGCACAAAGCACAGGTACAAATCCAGCTTGTAGCAAGTTGGAAAGCGAGCTAACCGAAACCGAGCTTTCGTCCAAATCACCTACAAAACCGTAATCAATTTCTTTTACCGGACGTTTTTTTGCTTTGATGATATTTCCATCTGCACCGGTTAAACCGATAGCATTTGCTCCCTTGGCTTGCAGCTGCGCCACAATGTTCTTATTGATTAACCCAGCGTAAACCATCGTAACCACACGCAAAGTATCGATATCGGTAATCCTTCTTCCATCAACCATCTTTGCTTCAATACCTAACGAAGCACTAGTTTCTGTCGCAATTTTACCACCACCGTGAATTAAGATTTTCGGTCCTTCTAACGCAGTAAAATCTTCCAAAAAATGATGCAAATTTTCGGAGTTATCGATGACGTTTCCGCCGATTTTTATGATGGTTAGTTTTTGCATTTACGCTGTTTTATCTGTTGAAAAGTTGGAATGTTGGGCTTCGACAGGCTCAGCCTGACAAATTGCATTTTTATTCCGACCAAACTGCTAATTCGTAGCCGTCAGGGTCGGTAAATTGGAAACGTCTACCTCCAGGGAAGCTAAAAATATCCTTCACAATTGTTCCGCCCGCAGCCAACACTTTGTCTCTCGTCGCTTCAAGGTCTGATGAATAAAGTATCACCAAAACAGTTCCATTAACGGGTTCGCCTGTGGTAAATCCTCCATCAACATATTCACCTTCAAACGCAGTATAATCGGGTCCGTAATCGGTAAACTTCCAACCAAAGCACTTGGTATAAAAATCCTTTGCCCTATTAACATCTGCTGATAGGAATTCGATATATTGTATTTGTTCGTGTTTTAGTTTTTGCATTTTTTTTGAGCTTAAAGTTTAAAGCGAAACGCTAAAAGCTTTGGGCTTTTAGCTTTAGTCTTTCTGCTTTTATAATTCCTCCAACATTGCTTTTAACACCGCTTGCGCAGACCACAATCTATTTCCAGCTTCGTGGATTACCAATGAATTTGGCCCATCCAATATTTCTGAAGACAGTTCTAAATCCCTACGAACAGGTAGACAGTGCATTACTTTTGCGTTATTGGTTAACTTTAGTTTTTCGTTGTTCATCATCCATCCCTCTGGGAAATCTAATAACTTACCATACTCTTTGTAGCTGCTCCAGTTTTTCACATAAACATAATCAGCATCAGCGATAGCTTCATCTAAATTATGAGAAATCTTAGCACCTGGAGTGAAACTTTCTTCGAGTTCAAATCCCTCTGGTTGTGCGATGGTAAAATCCAACATTCCTTCTGCCTGCGCTCTACTCATCCACTCGGCAAACGAGTTTGGAACTGCTTGCGGCAAGGGTTTAATGTGCGGTGCCCAAGCCAAAACTACTTTCGGCACTTTTCCGTTCGCTCTATCTGCAATAGGAATTGGATTAGTTTCTGTGATGGTAATTAAATCTGCCAAACTTTGCAAAGGATGTCTGGTTGCGCTCTCTAAACTCACCACTGGCACACCACAAAACTTCACGAACTTATTAAAAAACTCTTCGTTATAGTCTTCGTCTCTGTCTTGCAACTTCGGGAAAGAACGCAAACCCAAGATATCGCAATACTCGCCCATTACGGCAGCAGCTTCGCGGATATGCTCTACAGTTGTACCATTCATGATGATACCATCTTGCGTTTCCAAAGCCCAACCTTCCTTATCCATGTTCATCACCATCACATTCATTCCTAGGTTAAGGGCAGCCTTTTGGGTACTTAAACGCGTACGCAAACTCGGGTTCATAAACACCAATCCGAGGGTTTTATTCTTGCCCAAATCGCCATACGCATAAGGACTTGCCTTCAGCGCCAAAGCACTTGATACTAATTGTTTGATGTCGATTACATCATGTACGGAAGAAAACAACTTCATATTTTAAAAGGTATAAGGTTTAAGGTATAGGGTTTAAGGTTTTCCTGCACCGTTTCTTAAAAATTTCAAAAACGAAATTAGCATCGCTCTAACTTCATTAATTGACTGGTTCACTTTATTATATTCTTCTTCACTTATGTAATTCAATTCTAAAGCACATAAGCAACAATAATCTATTTCATTTGTAGAACCTAACGCTGTATCTAGAAAATGGGCAAAATCCTTATCAGTAAATCTTCCACATCCTTCTACAATATTTAAAGGGATGGATAGTGAAGCTCTAGTTAATTGAGAGGCTAATTCAAATCGCTCTTCTTTGGGAAATTGCGTGGCAATACTCTTTTTGATGAACATATTCAGCTCATGCGCCTTTTTCCAAACATCGAGTTTTTTGTAGTCCCTCATAACCTTAAGCCTTATACCCTACACCATTAACCGCTTTCTCAAAAGCACTTAAAAACTCATCTGCATGCTCCTTCGTTAAGTTTAAAGCTGGCAACAAACGAATTACATTAGGTTTAGCTTCTCCTGTAAACACGAAATGCTTGAACAACAAATCTTTCTTCACGTGAGCCAATTCTTCTGGCAATTCAATGCCAATCATTAAACCTCTACCACGAACTTCTTTTACTTGCTCAAATTTTTGCAATTGCTCAATTAAGTAAGTTCCTACTTCTTCAGCATTTTTCATCAAGTTATCTTTCTCGATTACTTCCAACACCGCTAACGCCGCAGCGCAAGCCAAATGGTTACCTCCGAAAGTAGTGCCTAGTTGTCCGTGCCAAGGTTTAAACTTCGGAGCGATAGAAATCCCAGCGATAGGAAATCCGTTGCCCATTCCTTTTGCCATGGTGTAAATATCGGCATCTACGCCAGCCCAATCGTGCGAATAAAACTGTCCTGTTCTGCCATAGCCACATTGTACACTATCAGCGATGTAAACTGCGTTATATTCGTCACAAAGTGAACGGATTTTTTGTAAGAAACTTTTTGAAGCTTCTCTAATGCCGCCAACACCTTGAATGCCTTCGATGATTACCGCAGCGATTTCATTTCCGTGTTTAGCAAATTCATCAGCCAATGCTTGCTCATCGTTGAAAGGCAAGAATGTGATATTCTCGGTTTCGTTAACTGGTGCTACAATTTTCGGATTATCCGTAGCGGCAACTACTAAAGAGGTACGTCCGTGGAAAGCGCCTTTAAATGCTATGATTTTCTTTCTTCCGTTGTAAAACGAAGCTAGTTTCAAAGCATTTTCGTTCGCTTCAGCGCCAGAGTTCAACAAGAACAACTGGTAGTCGGTTTTACCAGAAACCTGACCTAATTTCTCTGCCAGCTGTGTTTGCAAAGGAATTTTGATCGAGTTAGAGTAAAATCCAACTTTGTTTAATTGCTCGGTTAAACGTTGCACATAATGTGGGTTGGTATGACCAATGCTAATTACCGCATGACCGCCATAAAGGTCTAAATATTTTTGTCCGTTAGCATCCCAAACATTGCTGCCTGATGCTTTCGTGATTTCTATGTCGTTTAATGGATATACGTCGTATAAGTTCATTTTTTCGTTGTTGTTGTCATCCTGAAGAAAGAAGGATCTGTATAATCGTTTGCAGATGCTTCGACAAGCTCAGCATGACAGGGTGTTTAAAAGTTCGCAGCCTTTAAGCGCAAACCACTATTCTCTTCCAAGCCAAACATTAAGTTCATATTCTGAACTGCTTGTCCGCTGGCACCTTTTAAAAGGTTATCTATAATGCTGATGATAAATAATTTATTGCCATGTTTCTCCAAGTGTACAAGGCATTTATTGGTATTTACCACTTGCTTTAAATCGATGTTTTTCCGGCTTACATGAGTGAACGAATGACCGGCATAATAGCTCTCGTAAAGTTCGTAAGCTTGCTCCTCTGTCAAATCACTTTCGATGTACATTGCAGCCAAAATTCCTCTGGTAAAATCGCCACGTTGTGGGATGAAGTTCAAAGCTTCTTTTACTTCACCTTGCAACTGAGTTAAACTCTCGCCGATTTCATTCAAATGTTGGTGTTCAAAAGCTTTGTATATAGAAAGGTTGTTGTTTCTCCAGCTGAAGTGTGAAGTTTTGCTCAAACTTTGTCCGGCACCTGTTGAACCTGTAGTAGCATTAATATGCACTTCGCTTTTCAGCAAACCTTTAGAAGCTAAAGGCAACAAACCCAACTGAATGCAAGTGGCAAAACAACCTGGATTAGCAATATTTTGTGCCGAAGCAATTTTCTCCTTGTTCAGTTCCGGCAATCCATAAATGAAGTTACGAGTTGCGAGTTGTGAGTTCTGAACTAGTCTAAAATCCTGAGATAAATCAATGATTTTAACTTTCTCATCAATCGGATTTACTTCTAAAAACTTCTTCGCATCACCATGACCAACACATAAAAACAATACGTCGATGTCTTGCAAAATTTGGTCTGTAAACTTCAAGTCAGTATCACCAAATAAATCGGTGTGAACATCTGAAATCAAGTTCCCAGCGTTGCTGCTGCTATTTACAAAAGCAATTTCTACTTGTGGGTGGTTTACCAAGATACGTAGCATCTCGCCACCTGTGTAACCTGCTCCTCCAATAATTCCTGCTTTTATCATATTTTTAGGTTTAAGGGTTTATGGTGTAAGGCTTAGGGTCTTGGCGCATAACCTTACGCCTTTTACCTCAAACCTTATACCTTCAAAAACTACTTCTCTCCGTTTACTTTATGCCAAATCATTACTTGGTTACCGAAGATTTTAGAGAAACCTTTTACATCTTCACCGCTCCAAGCATTGTTCATCTCGCCGTAGCTACCAAATTTATTACTCATTAAATCGTTAGCACTTTCGATACCCACAATATGGAAACGATAAGGCAACAACTCTACGAATACTTTACCGTTAACAGTGCTTTGCGTAGAGCTTAAGAAAGCTTCCATATCTCTCATAATTGGATCGTGGAATTGACCTTCGTGCAACCAGTTACCATAAAATGATGACAAGTTTTCTTTCCAGCTCAACTGCCATTTAGTTAAGGTGTGCTTTTCTAAAGCGTGGTGCGCTTTGATGATGACCATCGGCCCTGCCGCTTCAAAACCTACACGACCTTTAATACCAATAATGGTATCGCCAACGTGTATATCACGACCAACTCCGAAAGGAGCAGCAATAGCTTGTAATTTTTGGATAGCTTTCACTGGCTCTAATTTCTCGCCATCAACAGCAACCAATTCACCTTTTTCAAAAGTTAATTCTACTTTCTTAGCTTCGGTTTCGGTTACTTGCGTTGGCCAAGCACTTTCTGGTAAAGTTTGGTGCGAAGTCAATGTTTCTGAACCACCTACCGAAGTACCCCACAAACCTTTGTTAATCGAATATTTCGCTTTCTCTGCAGTGTAAACCACCCCATGTTTAGCTAAATATTCTATCTCCGCTTCGCGTGATAATTTCAAATCTCTAATTGGCGTAATAATTTCAACACCAGGAATTAGGATATTAAAAATCATATCGAAACGCACTTGGTCGTTACCCGCACCAGTACTACCGTGAGCCACATAATCGGCACCAATCTTATTTACGTAATTGGCAATTGCCGTAGCTTGGCAAACACGCTCTGCACTTACCGACAACGGGTAGGTCGCGTTTTTCAATACGTTACCAAAAATCAAATACTTGATGCTATCGTTGTAATAGTTTTCGGTTTCATCTACCGCAGCGTGCGATGTTACACCTAAAGCATAAGCCCGTGCCTCAATTTCCTTTAGCTCTTCTTCAGAAAAACCACCTGTGTTTACTACCACCGAGTGTACTTCTAAATCTCTGTCTTTAGTTAAATGAATGCAACAGAATGAGGTATCTAAACCTCCGCTAAATGCTAAAACAACTTTTTTCTTCATCTTGTATTTTACTTTTATTGTTTACCACATAGGCACATAGATTTCAAGCTTCCTATGTTTCTATGTGGTTATATTTCAATTCTATTTATTTATAACGGCCAAAAACAACAATAGTGATTTAAGGTCGCTGCCTCCCTTGTTCTTTTCAATTAAACGCTGCTTAATGCGCATAAAACGTTCATAAAGCTTTGGTTTTTTCTGTAGCTCTTCCGCAAATTCTTTGGCAGCTTCGTGTTTTTTCTCCTTCGGGTCGTACAACATAGCTGTGCACATGCAGTTCTTGCGCTCCTTCATCTTCAAGATTTCGAAGTTGACACAGCTTTGGCAGCCTTTCCAAAATTCTTCATCTTGGGTAAGTTCCGAGTAGGTAACTGGTTCGTAACCTAAATCAGAGTTGATTTTCATTACTGCCAAACCAGTAGTTAAACCGAAGATTTTTGCTTTAGGGTACAGCTTTCTCGACAAAGCGAAAATTTCCTCTTTAATTGCTTTGGCTAAACCTTCTTTGCGAAATTTCGGACTTACAATTAGTCCCGAGTTGGCCACAAACTGACCATGACTCCATGTTTCGATGTAGCAAAATCCAGCCCACGTGCCATCCTTGTGGAAAGCGATTACTGACTTTCCTTCTTGCATTTTACCAGCAACGTATTCTGGCGAACGTTTAGCGATACCCGTACCTCTAGCTTTCGCAGACTCGGCCATCTCTTCAACTATTTCTTCTGCAAAAACACGATGTTCAGGAAGTGCGACTTGCACTATAAAATCGTTATTATTCATTAATTCTTTAACGAAAAAATATGGTATTCTTGTTAATTGGGTTTTTATTGAGGATCAATTCCTCATGGGTTTTAAGTTCCCTAGGGTAAGACTTAAATCCGCGGCGTAAAGAGTTGCCGACTTGTAGTGATATGAAATATAGGGTGTAAACGCTCAATAAAATAGCCGTTAGGCGCCATATTTTTGGCATCTAAAACAGATAATTTATGTACAATTTGTTTACTCATTTTTTAATCCAATCAATTGTATTGAATTGATTGTGGCGCAAAGGTTTAAATAAAAAATGAGTTGTGCAATACAATTCGCATTTTTTTACATTTTGTTTATGATTTTTTAACCCTATGCAGGAGTAAGGATAAAGGAGTAAAGACTTGAGTTTCATAATTTAATTTGAAAAGCTAGGTAAGTACTACTATTTAGGTTCAGTCCCGCTACTTGGCTCATACTACACTTGGCCTTAGCCACAAGGCCGGTATCCGCCAGTATCGGGTTTAGAAGGCAAAAGTCTGACCTCGGCTTTGCGTCCTTTGCGCAACTCTTCTGTTCTTCGCGTTTATTTTACCGCAAAGGTTTTTCAAAGCTGACGCAAAGAACAATCTACGTAGCAGCGTTATCTAGTTATTGTTATGCACAGGTTTAAGTTCGTTAAACCCGATTGAAGCGGATGCCGATTCTTCATCGGCAGAAGCGGAAAGCGGGGCTGGCTAAGCCAAGAGGAATTTACAATCATTTTCAAATGTTAGCTTACAATATTATTTTTCAAAACCTTGTAGCAAAACATGCAAACCAAACGTATTGAGAAATACCAATGCCAGGTAATTGGTCATTTAACAAAGTTTAACATCATACTAAAGCCGATAAAACCAATATTTGTATATTTGAAACTAAATCGATTATCAACTCCAGAACATGAATAAATTTTCCTTAAAAACTTTATACGCTCTTTTTGCAATTGTAACAGCAACTTTAATTTCTGCGTGTGGCAGAAGCGACCAAGAACAAATTAACGTTGGTTCTTTAAGTGTTTACAACGCATCGCCTTCGCTTTCTACTTACGATGTTTATATTAACGGATCGAAATTAAACTCGGCTAATTTACCTTACGGTGGCGGTGTTAAATACACGCAATTGCCTCAGGGCACTTACGAAGCTAAATTTAATGTAGCTGGAGAAACGGCAGCAGTTTACACCAAAACAGGCATTAGTGTTGCCAACAATAACTTCTCTACTTTATATTTAACAGGTACCACTGGAAACTTTGATGGTTTGTTGTTAACAGATGACTTTTCTAATGCTTCAGTAGAAAAGGCTTACGTTCGTTTCATTAACTTGTCGCCAGATGCTACAGCTTTAGATTTACACGTTAAAGACGCTACAGGCAACTTGGTTGCTAACAAAAAATATAAAGAATACAGTGGTTTTACAGCAATAGATGCAGGTTCGGTAACTTTTGAGATTAAGGATAATGTTTCTGGTGCTATAAAAACCACTTTAGAACCTACAACGTTTGTAAAGGCTAATTTCTACACCATTATTGCAGGTGGTAAAGTTAATGCTGGTAATAACGAAAGACTGTTTAACGGACAGATTATTCAACACAGGTAATAGTAGCCTACCCATAAATTAATTTAAATCCTAAGCAGTTTCCTGCTTGGGATTTTTGCATTTAGGGCCTCATTTTCCTCTGATTTTAAGGTTCGGCAACATCAAACTGAAGCGCCACCCTTCTTTCTTTATTTAGAATAATTAAAAATAATTTGTTTATCAGAAATATTGCTTGTTAATTTGCGTCTGTTTGGAACAATTCTAAATAACATATACAATTATAAGACAATGAAGAAATTACAACTTTTGGCAATCCTACTATTATCTGGTGTATTTGCCAATGCACAAAACAAGCTTGAGCAAGATCGAAATGCCATTAAAGCTTTAGCAGGCTTTTATAAAGTAAGTTTTAACTATGCGGAGACATTTTCGCCGGTTAGAGAATATGAATATCATGGCAGACATCGCTCTTCTGCAAAGGAAATTGCCATTATTGTTGAGGATTCTCCAAAGAAAATTGTAATTCAGCATTTGTTGGTAATGAGAGGCGATAGCATGATTATTAAACACTGGCGTGAAGATTGGACTTATGAAGATCCGAAAATATTAGCGTTTGACAAGGAAGATACTTGGAAAGCTGTAACCTTAAAACCCGCAGAAACCAAGGGTAAATGGACACAAAAAGTATTTCAGGTAGATGATAGCCCTAGATACCAATCTATTGGTACTTGGGTACATGTTGATGGCAGATCTCAATGGTTGAGCTACGCAGATTCGCCGCTTCCTCGTCGTGAGCACACCGAACGTAGCGACTACAATGTATTAAACCGTCGCAACTTTGTGTATTTAACGCCAACAGGCTGGATGTTTGAGCAAGACAATAAAAAAATGGTACGTAAACCAGGACAAGCAGATGAGCTGATAGCGCAAGAAAAAGGCTTGGAAGAATTCGTAAAAACTGACCCTTCCTCTTTTACCTACGCACAAGAATGGTGGAAAAAGAACGAAGGTTTCTGGAAAGATGCCCGCGATATTTGGGACAATGTTTTTGCAGCTAATGCAGTAATTAAACTAGCACCTAAAGTAGATAACAAATTACTTTACGAGAAATTCTTCGCAGCTAATGCGCAGTCGGTTAAAGAAAAATGGACTTCGGCCAAAAACAAAGAAGAGATTACAAAAATCATCAATGCTTATTTAATTAAAGGCTAGGTTTTTAAAAACAATACAAATGCTTTGTGTTTGCAATTTTATATATTGTAGTCACAAAGCATTTTTCGTATGTACCGTTTCGTTATTATCGCTGCCTTTCTTCTTTTTGGTTTAAATGGTTTAGCACAAGATTTAAACTATGCTAAAAAGACCATCCATACTTTAAGTTCTAAAAAATATTGGGGACGAGGCTACACGAAGAACGGCATGCAAAAAGCCGCTGATTTTATTGAAAAAGAATTCTTACGTTTCGGTTTAGTCGCTCTGGGCGACAACGACTTCAAACAAGAGTTTTCTTTCCCTGTAAACACTTTTCCTAGCCAAATGAACCTGAGGCTAAATGGGAAGAAGTTAATTGCGGGAACGGATTTTATCGTACATCAGGCGAGTAAAGGAACTAATAAGAAAGGTAGCTTAATCCAAAAAGACAGCATCACTTTTGTGAGCAAAGACGCATACATTGTCTTCAGTTCACAACCAAAGCTAACTTGGTCTGTATCACAAAAACAGGAAGAATATACCGTAATCGAAATCAATAAGAAAACAGTTCAGTATCAACCTTTGAACTTTGAAATCAATATTGAAAATGAGCTTGTACCCAACTTTACAGCTGCAAACGTTGCCGCTATGGTAAAGGGAACCGCAAAACCAGATTCGATAATTGTATTTACGGCACATTACGATCATTTGGGTGGAATGGGCGACAAAACTTATTTCCCGGGAGCAAACGACAATGCTAGTGGTGTGGCTATGCTGTTAGATTTGGCAAAGCACTACGCTAAAAACCCTCCTAAGTACAGCATGATCTTCATCGCCTTTGCGGCAGAAGAAATAGGCTTGTTAGGTTCTAAATACTTTACTGAAAACCCGCTATTCCCTTTAAAAAACATTCGCTTTTTGTGGAATTTGGATTTGCTTGGTAACGGTGATGCAGGAGCTACAGTAGTAAACGCTACCATTCATCCAAAAGAGTTTGCTTTGCTGAACAAAATTAACGACCAGAAAAAATATCTACCTAAAATTAATCCCAGAGGGAAAGCAGCCAACAGCGATCATCATTTTTTTACCGAGAAAGGAGTGCCTGCGTTTTTTCTATATACACAGGGTGGCGTAAGTGCCTATCATGATGTGGATGATGTTGCCAAAACATTGCCGTTAACAGCCTATGAAAATCTGTTTAAGTTGTTCGTGGATTTTAACAATGCGATCATCAACTAAAAGTTTAATTATTAGACTAGCTTTCAGCGAATAAGAATTATATTCGCAAAAAAAACAAATTAACTCGTCTAATGAAGAAAATGCTTTTCACCGTCGCTTTAGCGATGGTTACGCTTTATGCAAGCGCTCAAGAATCAGAAAATTCTGATTTTAAACCCACCAAAGGAAGCTTCGCTACCGAATTAAATTTCAACCCTTTTAAAGGAAACTTGAGTTTCAACAATGTACTCAATCAGATTAAAGGTAGATATTTCCTGTCGCCACAATTAGCCTTGAGGATTGGATTTAACGTAAACACTTTAGATTCGACCCAAAATTATGGCACGCCGTACGGCACACAAGCTTCTTTTACTAACGATAAAAGAACGAGCACTAGCTTTGGGTTAAATATCGGTATCGAAAAACACTTTAAGGGTACTAAACGATTATCTCCTTATATCGGCGCAGACGCATTTTGGGGCACAAAAAGTGCAAAACAAGAAACATCTACCAACGCCAACACCACTACAGTGAAGAACGGTTGGATAGAAACCCAAATTATTCAAACTAATAATCCGCCATACTACTACAGCACAATTACAAGAATTTCTGAAGGTGCTTATACCCGCTTTGGCATATCGGCCGTTGCCGGATTTGATTTCTACATGGCTAAAAACTTTTTTCTAGGCTATGAGTTCAATTTGGGCTATTCAAAAACTGATTATAAAACACCAGAAATAACTACTACAGGGCAATCGGCAACTACTCCAAATTTCTACTCTAATAATTCTACGGGTAAATTTGGAACCACGCTAATGAATGGTATACGTATTGGCTATGTATTTTAACGCAACTCAATCATGAAAAAATTAGCTCTTTTTTGCTTTCTGGCAATAACAGTAATTGCTTGTAAGAAAGATAAATTTGCTCCGCCAGAAGTACAAACACTTTCTGCTACGGCTATTTCGACCAACAGTATTACCTTGGTAGGCAACATCGTTTCTAAAGGTAAGCATAACCTAAAAGATTACGGTTTTGTTTACAGTACTAACAATCAAAATCCCGATGTAACAACTGGCACCAAAGTTTCTTTAGGTGCCAATCCGGGCGAAGGTGAGTTTAGCAAAACTATCGAAAATATTAATCTCACTAGCGCAATTTACGGTAACATAGTTTGGGCAAGGGCCTATATTACCGACGACCAGGGAACGGCATTCGGTTCTACTTTATCGGTAAGCTTACCAAGACCCAACAGTACTAGTATATTACCTACATCGGGACAAGCAGGCGATATTGTAAAAATCTCGGGAAAGTTCTACAATCCTAATATTAATTTCTTGGTAGTAAACTTTCAGAACATTAAGGCAAAGGTAATTACAGCCACAGACACCGAAATTTCGGTTGAAGTACCTAGAGGTGTGACCGCTTCGCATAACCAACAAGTACAGGTTACGGTTTCGGTAGATGGCGCTATGGCTTCTAACTCACATTACTTTACGATGTTGGCTACCGTAAGAGATTTTTCTCCTAAAACCGGCCCAGTTGGCACATTAGTAATCCTTTCTGGAGATAATTTACCTACCAGTTACTATAGCAATAACTTTTCCGTTTATTTCGGAGGTCAGCAAGCTACTGTATACAATTACCCTAACCAAGTAACAGTACCGTTTAACGTGACGGAAACTTCTGAGATATCAGTATTGATTAACGGGCAGAAAAAAGTGTTACCAGGTGTGTTTACGGTAACAGCTCCACAAATTACCGCTATTAGTCCAGAAACTGTGTTGCCAGGGCAAACTATTACCATTACTGGCAGCAATTTCCCAACACGCTACGATAATACCACTGGCAGGGCCATGATCAAATTGGGCACGCAAGCCTACCAAGATGCTTCTTACAGCTCTAGTACCAGTTTTAGTTACCAAGTGCCTACCAACACTTCTCAGGGCGATCATACTTTGTATTACAAGGTTGGACCGCACGAAATACAGGCACCGAAAAAACTAAAGGTAGTTGACTACAGCGCAACAAGCTTTTCGCCAACAGCTGGTGCTCCAGGAAGAGAAGTAAATATTACCGGAAACTTTATTCAAGGCAGTAACTACTATGTTGCTTTCGGTACGGTTAATTCTTACGGAACGGCAACTTCTAGCACCAATTTAAGAGTTATTGTACCTACTGGGATAAATGCTGGAAAAGTGAAATTGACAGTAGACCCATCTAATCGTAGAATTGTGATCCCAGGAGAATTTGAGATATTAGGCCCATCTTTCACCTCGTTCTCGCCTACCTCGGGTGTTGCTGGCACGCAAATTACCATTAGGGGCACTGGTTTTTATCCGGGCATGTATGGCGCCTCTGTGTTATTTGGTACCGTAAACGTTACACCAATTAGCGTAACAGAAAATACCATTGTGGTGGCAGTACCATCTAACGTTACACCTGGTGCCATGAAGCTTTCTGTGGTAACAGGCGGACAAACCGTTACGCACAATGACAACTTCACAAAGACCAATTAAGAAATATTAAATCAATCAGGAAAGGATAAGTCGCTTGACTTATCCTTTTTTTATGAAGCCTATTCGTTTAATTCCAACCTTAAGCTTATCAATCTTTACAACAGCTCCAAACAAATTAGTTTTACGTTTTGTTAAGCTTTTAATATCTTTATACTTAACAAGATACCAAATATACGCCTGCCTGTTGATCAACTACTGACAAACGCTCTTAGGAACGATCTTGAATGCTCTCAGGAACGCTCCCATCAGCGCAACCATTAATATGAAATGCTTTGGTACAAACCACGGCTTTCTAAATGATATGGCTATATGGATACAACTACTCGCTCATCAGTTAGAAGGGAATTCAAGGGAATTGACATTACTAAATTCATCTTGGCGCTCTTGGTCGTTGCTGGCCACACGCATCCCTTTAAAGACATTACCAACCCAACGTTTCTACAAATCTGGAACGGTATTCTATTCCTCGTAGTGCCCTATTTCTTTATGGCTGCGGGCTATTTTTTGTTTGCAAAAGTATTTGCCAAGCCAGATAAAGATGCCCAATTGGCAGCACTTTGGCCTTATCTTAAACGAATTATCAGCCTCTACGTTTATTGGACCATCATTTTCTTACCCATTACCATTTGGCGGGCGGCAACCAATGATCTTTCCCTATCACAAGACCTTGTACTGTTTTTACGCGGAACTTTCTTTTTCGGCGAAAATTACTTTTCCTGGCCGCTCTGGTTTTTGTTGTCGATGATCTATTCCATCGCTTTTATCTACCTCCTCATTTGGATCAACCTAAAAATCAATACCATTTTCTTCATCTCTATATTGGTATTAACTGTGGCGATGATTTTTAATTACAGCGTAGAAACCGAAACCGATAACAAATACGTGCATGCCTTGGGCAAAGTGGTAAAATACCTCTTTTTAACCGGGCGACTGTTTACGGGTATGTTCTACCTGTTGATGGGAGGCATGATTGCCCTTGGCAAAATCAAACTTTCTCGTCCAATCTTATTGCCTCTGGTTGTTATTGCTATCGTTTTTCAGGTTTTTAAGGTCGATGTATTTTCTGCATTAGTGTTTGCCTTATTGCCAGTTACTTTATTTTACAGCACCTTATCTTGGAACTTAGACAACGTTAAAAACAATGCCTTTTTAAGGCGTTGCAGCACCGTGATGTATTTTACACATATGATCGTCTTCTTCTGCTACATCATCATTTTTAGGCAAGTGCCTTACTTCGGTTGGGATGCCTTTTTGGTAGCTGTAGCAGTACCCATTTTGCTCACGCCTGTCATCATCCGTAACGAAGAACGATGGCCTATTTTAAAGCATTTGTTTGGATAGCCACATTGCAATACATTGTTTTTAAACTTTGTGTAAAGGCAATTAGGAATTACCTAAAGTTTTAGTACTTTAGGGCATCTAAACAAACATTTTTAATGAAGAAAATCTTTTTAACGCTCACCTTTATGGGAGCATTCTGCCTTTTCGCCAAGGCACAGTTGAGCGCCAGTGCTGGTGCAACCTACACTAATTACGGATCTGAATTTGGAAAAGCGTCGCCAGGTGTACACCTCCGCGGATCTTATTATTTCCGTGAGAAAGTCGCCGCCGGATTAGGCATTTCCTACAGCCTGCCTATGAAGACCACTTACGATGATGGTATTACAAAATTTGACCAAAGCAGTTCATTTATGTCTGTTGGCGTAGTTGCTACCTTTCACCTCATTGGCTCTTACGAAACCGATTTCAGTTGGTACTTCCCTTTTGCTGCTAATTACCAGTTTGGCAACAGCAAGTACAGTATCACCAACAACCAAGCAAGCGTTGTTGCACCCGAAAGCGCAAAGCTAAGTGGTTTAACGGTAGGTTTAAACACTGGCTTGCAGTACAGAATTGGCAATCCTTATGTATTTGTAGAAGCTGGTTTTGCGTTAGCAGCCAATAACACTTCTAACACCCGCGATGGAGTGACTGGAACCAATCCGGCACCAAGCTCTACCGTGCTACAGTTAGGCATTAGAATTCCGCTTGGCGCTGGTATAGGCGGCGGCGTTTATTAAGTTCGATTTAAAGCAATTTTATAAAGGTTTCTCAGCAATGGGAAACCTTTTTTGTTGATGCGTCTACAGAATACGATTCTCACTGGCCTCTATTCCTTTTAGCTATAAGAAACTCTTATTCAATTATTTGAGAAAAGGTTATAAGCAGCTATTTTTAGTAGAGCAATGTCTATTGCTTCATAACTAACTAAATATCTCACCTAAAAAACATTGAACTATGGGATTAACCAATTTGAACAACACGCATCTAAGCGCAGCAGAAGCTACCGCAGCCAAAGATGCAGTAACACAATTAGAAACTGCATTAGCTGCCATTACCCTTGTTGTTTCGGCTACCGACCGCCAAAAGTATGGACGCATTAACGAGCAGAACAAGCTTTTTGTGAACAAAGTATTTGATTTCCACAACAACCAACCACAACTACAAACATCGCAGGTAGAATGGGGTGAGTTTGACAGAGATTACAGCAGCCGACTTTTAATGGAAGACATTATTACCAAATTAGAAAGTGTTTTAACGAAATTAAAAGGTGCAAAAACGCTACACGATTACGACAACTATCAGGCTGCCTTGCTAGATTATGCCTACACTAATTTTATGGCGGGCGCTGGTGGCGAAAGCTACGAAAACAAGCTTAGGGAATTGAAGCAGTTTTTTCAGAGAACTAAAGCCAGCAATGGTGACACCTAACAGTGTAACCGAGTATTTTTGTAATGGTCTGTTGGGCAGAATTAACCTAACAGACCATTCTTTTTATAGCAAATACTTTTAATGTAATGGTATAATGGCTTAAGCGAATGCTCGACAGCTTAACTCGAATACTACGACGGGTTAATTTAATGCTCTGTTGCAGTTCGGGGGTAGAACCGAGCGATCGGGAAGTGCAACGGAGCGCTTCCGAAGCGCAAATGATCTCTCGGAGACTGCAAATTTGCACTCGCCGATGCCAACCGAGCAGTCCAGAAGCGCAACTTTGGAATAAACAAGCAGAACGGAGCATTAAATAAGTATGCTAGGTACTTTGCAGTGGCTTTTTTAGTTTTTGCTTTTCGTTTTCTTCTCCGATTTTATACAATTTGGAACTGTCTTGCCATCTTTCTTCTTGGTACCCGCTTGCTCGTAACCACTCCAACACGGATCTTTTGCCTTTTGCTTTGCCATAATGATATGTTTGTTTATAGGTTAACATACGGGTTATGGGGATTGTTTAGGGGAGGGTGTGGAAGCACAAGCGGGGCGGTTGCGCTAGCGGGAATACTTTATTTTATCGGGAAAACACCTCTGTTTTTTTCATCCATAGACCATTGAACTTGATATACTTCTCCATCAATTTGATCGAGTAGCAAAAAGTTATATATGTTTTCTGTAGAATATAGAGTAAACCTGCCCTTAATTTCTTTTTCTTTACTAATTAAAGACAAGGAATTTAAAACTAATTCTCCTTGTGCATCATCATCTTTGACACTAAAATGCACTTGCCAAATCTTCCCATTCCGCGTATCTAACTTTAAAAAAGTCCAATAATTTTTCGTAGGAAATAACTGATAGATAGCATTTTCAGCAATTGGCTTCTGTTGAACCGTATTAATTGGTTTGGTTTGGCTTTGGGCAAACGCAAGACTTGTAAACAATAACAACATAAATGTGAAAATTTTACCCATGGTCTTATTAATATAAATTCCCCAATAACAAAAGTCTTTGGTGTGTACACTTACTTACCAGCACAATGATATATTTGCGCTCACAACTCATTAATTAGTAACTTTATCTATCTCATTCAGTAATAATTCAGCTCTTTTTTCTAAAAAGTCATTGTAATTATCATTCTGATATAACTCCTTTGTAAGTGGAATTAAATTGCTAGATAGTATCTCATTAAACCTTACCTGAGGAATCAAATTAAAGAAATAATCAGAAGGTTTTTTACTAGATATTTTCTTGTTGCTATCAGCAGGAAGAAAACAAAAATTTGCGATGCTAAATATCTTATTTTGGGGGAAACCCTGCTTACGCAAAAATGCGTTTGGAAAAATATGATGATATTGTTTTCTATTGTATCTCGATAAAGATTGTGTGATATCTATTCTTGAATTTTTCACTAAATCGGAAGGCTTGTGCTGAGCTAAAAGAAGTAAGAATGCTCTGGTCAAAGGGTTTGCTTTTGAAAATTTAGTTTCCATTAGATCACTTTTAACCGTTGAATATTTTAAATTCTCGACTTCTTTAAAATCATTATTTCTAACCTCAATTATTCTTTCAATATCGACATTCATTTTATCTGTCGTTTGACCTGTAGAATACCTATTCGAAAAAGACGTTTTCCAAAACCATTTTTTCAATACTTCCAATTGTTCTGCCGAAGGGCTCCCTGAAATTGAGAAGAATTTGGTTATTGCAACAATTTGCTGTTGATAAGGCAGAAAATCGATATGTAAACAATTTAATTCAGAACAAATAAAATCAATCCCTCGCTTTATTGCCTCACAAAAATTATCCCAATTATCCCTAATTTCCTCACCTGACAGTTCAGTTACGGACTTAGTTGTCGTATTATTTTGTATAACACCTGAAATAGCCTGCAAAAGAATATTTTGTGTTAAATCTCCAAAATTTTTCTCTTCTAATTCTTCCTGCAATGAGTTCATTGATTCAAGTAAATGAAAGTCATCTGTCCAAGTCCAGGCAGTCATAAGGTCGAGAGTGGAAAGTTTTGTCCCTGTATTATTAATTCTTTCAAAAATAATTCCCACTTCACTTTTTTCTCTATTTTTTATAGTTACCACTGGCAACTCATAATTTATAAACTTAGAATAAAGTTCCTTTGCTTCTTGATGATATCTTGAGTCAAGAACTTGCAATAAATCAATTAGTTTAGCTCCATCCAAAAAATCTCGCAAATAAATTACGCTTTTACCTTCAGGGTCAACATCTTCTCTTGGCATGAACTCCTGTTTACTAAAGTCATAATAGATCTCAAAAATATCCAAATTAGGGTTATACTTTGCAGAACTAATATCTTGCTTAGTTTTCCCACTAAAAGTCGCATAAATCGAGGAAATTCTTTGCTGCCCATCCAAAACATAATTTACGGGATATTCTTCTCCTGTTTCTGGTATACTATAACCTGCTATGTTTCGAGTATGGTTCAAACGCTCGCTCGTACTCCAAAGTAAAACGCTTCCTACTGGATAGTTCTTTACAATACTGTCGAGCAAGTCTAAAATTTGATTTTGTTTCCAAACATAAGCTCGTTGAAATGCTGGTATCCTAATATCACCAGTGTTAATTCGAGTGATAATTTTATCTAGCTTTTCAGGAACTGTTGATAATTCTGGGGCCCTCATAGTTTCTTATTAATTAATAACGATAAACCTACCCATTTTCGATATCAAAATGTCAATGACTATTTGATAAGTAAAGGGTGAATTGGAGTTTTTCCAAAGCACGTGAGATATGAGCACTTAATTTTCTCTAAACTAACATATTACATTCATATTTACAAATTAAGAAAAAGCACCAACCATTATCTGATTGATGCTTTTAAAAAGTAGCCCCGAGCAGAATCGAACTGCTATCTAAAGTTTAGGAAACTTCTATTCTATCCGTTGAACTACGGGGCCTATTGTGTGCGCAAATATATAAAAAGCACTTATTTAAATTTTCCTTTTTTTTAAATAAATTGCCGTAAAACCTAAGCGGTGTACTTGTTTTCTGTGCAAAGCCATTGGGTCATGTGCGGAAATGGTTTCGCTCCATTTTGTGCTGCATTTCTTTCATCGTAGCACATGCCCAACCACTGCAACAACGGAATGCCAGGTCCATGCCCTGCTTCATAAGCTTCAATTAGCACTTTAGATTCATCTTTGTAACCGAACTCATGAAAAACTACCGTAGTATCTAGTTGCAAATGTTTACAAGCTGCAAAAGACCAAGCCATCGCCATCATTTCACCACCTTGCATCATGTCGTTATTAGGCAAAACACCAGTCATACCAGTTCTTACATCTGGAGGCATACACGCCAAATGCCCAGCTTCATGCAAAATATCCCCCTCGTATTTCAACCTTTTCAAATCAATAATGATAACCCCTTCTCGGAGCTCAAGTCCAGGTAAAAAACCTTCGTCTTCAATCTCCAAAAAAGCATATTTAATACCAATAGTATCTAAAAACGTTAATATGGTTTCCATCTCCTACTCTGTTGAATTAATTTCGATATGTTTTAAATCGCCCGAACCTTCGGCTTCGTAAATCTGCAGACCAAAATAAGGTGCAGCTGCAATAATATGGTCAAAAATATCGGCCATAATATGTTCGTACTCTGCCCAAATAATGGTGTTGGCAAATACATAGACTTCTATCGGTAAACCATGTTGTGTAGGTGCCAATTGCCTCACCATAATGTTCATCTTTTTATTGGTGCCCGAGTGGCTAGCTACATAGTTATCGATGTATTTACGAAACAAACCTGCGTTGGTGAGGTTTCTACCGTTAATCAGCAAGCTTTTATCTGCGTTGGTACGGGTGTTATGTCTTTCTATATCTTTTTGGCGGTGCTGGATGTATGAACTCACCAATTGGATTTGCTCAAATTGAGCCAATTCCTCTGCTTTTAAGAAACGAATACTCGACTGCTTAATGTTGATCGCCCTTTTTATCCTCCGTCCACCAGATTGGCGCATTCCACGCCAGTTTTGGAAAGAGTCGGAAATGAGTGAATAGGTAGGAATGGTAGTGATAGTTTTATCGAAGTTCTGCACCTTTACTGTAGTGAGATTAATTTCGAGGATATCGCCATCGGCACCGTATTTGGGCATGGTAATCCAATCGCCAATGCGCACAATATCGTTGGTGGTTACTTGGATACTGGCTACAAAACCCATAATGGTATCCTTAAACATTAATAAGAGCACAGCAGATATCGCCCCCATGGCTGTAAAAAATGCTACTGGCGATTTTCCCGTGAGGTTAGAAAACAGCACTACCGTACCAAACAGGTACAACAAAATCCGGATGACTTGCAGGTAACTGTCCATCGGTTTGCCTTTGAAACCTGGCTTCTCTTTGAGGAGGTCGGCACCGGCTTTAATAATAGCCATGAGTACCCAAACTACTACGAGCACTAAATAGATATCGCACAGGCCTAGCAGCAGTTTGTTAATTTGCGGATAATCATGAAATGCAATTGGAATGGTTAGGTAAAGCACCATCAGCGGTGCTATTAACGAAAGGTAGTGTGGGGCTTTGTTCTCCAACAAAAACTTGAAGAAGGGAATATCCGCCTTGCGAATGGTTTGAATAACGATTAAGCGCAACAAACGCCTAACAATGTAATAAATAATGTAGGTAATTACGAGGGCAAGTGCCAGCAACGTTAGCGCATTAATTACTGCCGCTGCGTTGTCTGATAAGCCTAGGCTTTTAAAGAAGTTTAAACTGGCACGACTGAAATCTCGCAAGTAATTGTTTAATTCCATATCGTGGCAATATAAGGGTTTTGAGATTAAGTAGCGAAGGGTGGGCGTAATACTCTTGTTAATAAATGCCCTCTCTGCTCGTTGTAATCTAATAACGGGTGGCCTTGAAAGCTTTTATAAATAATCCCTGGTCTACGACCACCCCTCTAAAAGAGGGGAATAGGGAAGCTGCAAACAAACATCATTCGTATAATACTTTACTTCTAGACTTTAGCCTAAAATTCCCCTCTTCTAGAGGGGTGCCCAAAGGGCGGGGTGTTTTTGCAGGCAAATCATTAACTTTAAGCAAACCTACGTTATGGATATCAGTATCAATGGCGACTTGATCAAATCATCGCCTAAACAAAACCTTCCATATAATCCCCTATTAAAAGAGAGGGCGAAAGCCTTACGTTATGCAGAAAACCTTCCCGAAGTATTATTTTGGATGCAGGTTAACAAGAAGCAGTTTCACGGTTTAGACTTCGATAGACAACGAGTAATAGGAAATTATATCGTTGATTTCTACATCAGACAGTTGGGCTTAGTAATCGAAATAGACGGAAAAAGTCATGATTTTAGTGGTGAATATGATGAACAGCGAGAGAAGTATCTTAATTCTTTAGGACTAAAAATTTATCGTGTTACCGTTGATGATATATTGAAGCAAATGGTTTTTGTATTGACTGGGCTAGAAAATTACATTGTTGAACATTACAAATGAATTTTACTTTGGATATATTTTTTCTGAGGTATGCAACTTTGATAGAAACACCCCACCCTTCGGGCACCCCTCTAAAAGAGGGGAATTGGGAAAGCGCTAAAACAAAAACAGTCCGTTGTAGTTAACAACGGACTGTTTCGATATCATATGCAATCAACTTACCTCACAACACCACCATTTGTACTAGCCGCTGTTGGACTTACAAAACTCAATTTCCCTTGCGCATCCTCAGCCATTAAAATCATGCCTTGCGAAACAATTCCTTTGATTTCTCTTGGTGCCAAGTTAGCCAACAAACTTACCTGCTGGCCAATAATTTCTTCTGGCTTGTAATGTTCTGCAATGCCCGAAACCACCGTACGTTGGTCTAAACCAGTATCTAAAGTCAGCTTCAACAGCTTTTTGGTCTTCTCTACTTTTTCGGCAGCAACAATGGTTGCTACACGAATATCCATTGCACCAAAATCTTCGAAAGTGATGTTTTCTTTCGCCGGAGCAACAGTTGCATTTGCCGCTTCGTTTTGTGCTTTACTGTTGTTTAACTTGTCAATTTGCGCTTGCACTTCTTCATCTTCAATCTTAGCGAACAGCAAAATCGGCTCGTTAATTTGGTGACCGCGTTTCAATAAACTTACCGAACCAGCGTCTTCCCAAATGTGACCGCCGTAGTTTAACATCTTCTGCAATTTATCTGCAGTGAACGGTAAAAATGGCTCAATCAGAATTTCTAGGTTAGCAGCAATTTGCAAAGCGATGTTCAGGATTGTTCTAACTCTATCTTCGTCGGTTTTAATCAATTTCCAAGGCTCTGTATCTGCCAAGTATTTATTACCCAACCTAGCCACGTTCATCACCTCAGAAAGAGCTTCTCTAAAGCGATAATTCTCAATAGATGCGCTAATCTTAGCAGGATAAGCTTTTAACTCTTCAATCACCGCGTTATCGATGTCGGTTAGTTCCATGCAAGTTGGCACTTTACCGTCAAAATATTTATGGGTAAGTACAGTTACACGGTTAATGAAGTTACCGAAAATAGCAACCAGCTCATTGTTATTTCTTGCTTGAAAATCTTTCCAAGTAAAGTCGTTATCCTTTGTTTCTGGAGCTGTTGCCGTTAACACGTAACGTAAAATATCTTGTTTCTCAGGGAACTCTAGCAAATACTCGTTCAACCAAACTGCCCAGTTTTTAGAGGTCGATATTTTTTGACCTTCCAAGTTCAAGAACTCGTTAGCAGGTACATTATCCGCCAGTGTAAATTCGCCATGCGCCATTAACATGGCAGGAAAAATGATACAGTGAAAAACGATATTATCCTTACCGATAAAGTGTACCAATTTCGCATCTTCACTTTTCCAGTATTCCTCGTAATCAAATTTGTCTACACTATTTTGGTCGATGTAATATTCCTCTGCCTTCGGGTTCCACACATCCAATTTCGCATAATTAGCAAGTTCTTTGGTTGCAGAAATGTAGCCTATTGGTGCATCGAACCAAACGTAAAGCACCTTGCCATCCGCACCTTTTACTGGCACTTTTACACCCCAGTCTAAATCTCTAGTCATTGCCCTTGGCTGCAAACCTGCATTTAACCAGCTCTGGCATTGTCCGTATACATTTGGTCGCCATTCTTTGTGGCTTTCAATGTAGGTTCTTAATTTATCCTCGTACTTATCCAATGGCAAAAACCAGTTCTTGGTTTCTCTCATTACAGGCGGTTCGCCAGACAAAGTCGATTTTGGGTTGATTAAGTCTGTAGCATTTAAGGTGCTTCCACAGCTTTCACATTGGTCGCCATAAGCATTTTCGTTGCCGCATTTAGGGCAAGTACCGGTGATGTATCTATCTGCCAAGAAAGACTGTGCTTTCTCGTCATAGTATTGCTCGGTAACTTCTTCGGTGAAAACACCGTCGTTGTACAATTTCTCAAAGAAATCTTCGGCAGTTTGGTGGTGTGTTAAGGACGAAGTACGGTGGTAGATATCAAAAGAAATCCCGAACTCCTTAAAAGAATCGCCAATGATTTTATGGTATTTATCTACCACTTCTTGTGGTGTAATGCCTTCTCTTTTCGCTTTTAGCGTAATAGGCACTCCGTTTTCGTCAGAGCCGCAAATAAACTTTACATCTCTTTTGTTTGAGCGGAGATAGCGCACATAGGTGTCTGCAGGCAAATAAACCCCTGCTAAGTGACCAATATGCACCGGACCATTGGTGTAAGGCAAAGCTGCCGTTACGGTATATCTTTTAAATTTATTATTATCCAAAACAATTTATTTATTTTGGCAAAGATAAGCGTTTTTAACATGATTAAACAGCCACCATATTTAAAAAAGGGAGATAAAATTGCTATTGTTTGTCCGGCAAAGAAACTTCCCAAACCTATAGACAAAGGAATTGAGATTTTACAAAGCTGGGGACTAGAAGTAGTTTTAGGCGAAACCGTTACGGCAGAGCACCATCAATTTTCGGGTACCGATGAGCTAAGAGCTAAGGATATCCAACAGTTTCTGGACGACCCATCTATTAAAGCCATCATTGCTGGGCGTGGTGGTTATGGTACCATTAGAATTATTGATGAGTTGGATTTCACTGCCTTTAATGAAAACCCTAAATGGTTAATTGGCTTTAGTGATATCACTATTTTGCTTTCCCATGTGTTTGCACAGTTCGAAACACAGAGCATTCACGGGCAAATGCCATATACGTTCGAAGACAGTACTCCCGAGGCTTTAGAGAGCCTTAAAAAAGCGTTATTTGGAGAGAATGACTCTTACATTTATCAAAGTGATTTACCTTGCAGAGATGGAAACGTAGAAGGCGTTTTAGTGGGTGGAAATCTAACGTTGTTATTGGCTGTAGAAGGTTCGGTTTCTGAAATGAATTTCGATGACAAGATTTTGTTTATTGAGGATGTTGGCGAGCACGAATATTCGATAGATAGAATGATGAGAGTGTTGAAACGCAAAGGCAAATTAGCCAAGCTGAAAGGTTTAGTGGTTGGTGCATTTAACGAGATTGGCGAAGAAAGCATTTATTTTGGTCAAACACCAGAAGAAGTAATTTGGGATTTGGTGAAGGAGTACAATTACCCAGTTGCTTTCCTTTTCCCTTCTGGCCACATTGCCGATAACAGAGCAATGGTTTTAGGCAAAACGGTATCTTTATCCATCACAAATAACAACGTAACTTTCAAATACATTTAAGCTCATGGCAATCTTCGACACATTAGGCAAATATCGCAATACAGGTCTTTTAATTTTAAGAGTTGGCCTTGGTGCCATGATGATGGTTCACGGCTTGCCAAAAATTATGGGTGGTCCGGATAAATGGGCAGCATTAGGCGGCAGCATGAAAGTAATCGGCATTGACTTCCTGCCTACTTTTTGGGGCTTAATGGCAGCCCTTTCTGAAGGTATGGGCGGTTTTCTTTTGGTGCTGGGTTTATTCTTTCGTCCAGTAAATATGCTATTGGCTTTTACAATGATGATAGCTGCCCTTGTGCACTTTGGCAAAGGCGAGGGCATTATGGGGGCCTCTCATGCCATTGAAGTTGGCATTGTGTTTTTTAGCTTAATTTTTATTGGACCGGGTAAGTATAGTGTAGATAAGAAGTAGAGGTTCTATTTTATAATACAAAAAAGGGAGGCAAATTGCCTCCCTTTTAAGAATGATTAAATTTCTTAATCGTCTTGTTTTGAGTTGGTATTCGCTTGAATCTCTGCACGAGGAATAACCCATTGCCATCTTGGATCTCCAGCAGGAACAACCATTACATCACCTACAGACGCTGCTACAAAGTTAGGAGCAGTTCTTCTGTCTAAACCTCTGTTTAAACGTTTTAAATCATAAAATCTATGGCCTTCGCCCCAAAGTTCAACCCTTCTATAAACCAAAATCTCTTCTATTAACGCTGCGCCACTATTTGTTGATAAAGCATAGCTCGCATTCCTAGTTCTGTTTAAATCGTATAATTTTTGTCTAGCTTCCGCTTCTCTTCCCGGAATATTTGCTAAAGCTTCGGCTAAAGTCAAATACACTTCTGCCAAACGGATGTAAGGAACATCTCCTAAAGTAGTATTAGCTTCTTTAATTTTAAACTTTCTGCTCATGTACGGCTCGCGTCTAAACGTAGTAGCTGGTAGAGGAAAATTTGCAGCTGTTGGAGCTGGTTCCCACATTTTCTTTCTTACGTCTGTAGCAGGAATCAAATCATATAATGCTGAGTTAATTCTTTTAGGCCTGTCACGAATGAAGGTTGTATTTCCATCTAAAGAAATCTGACCATGGAAATTAGCGAAAGTATCACCTTGATCAGCTTGTAAAAATGCTCCCCAGATCCACTCTGGATTAGAGATATTGTTGAAGCCCGTTTGATATTGAGCTTCGGTCATTAAAGTAAACTTATTGTTCGTAATCACTTGTTGTGCGTAAGTCGCCGCAACTTCGTATTCTTGCATAGTAAGCGCAACACTTGCTTTAATAGCTCTTGCGGCGTCAATGTTCAAGTGTGATTTATTTGCAGGAGCAGTAGCGACTGCATAAAATCCAATTGCAGCATCAAGGTCTTTATTAATTTGCGCATATACGTCTTCTACCTTTGATCTTGGCAACTTCACTTCTTTTGCACTAAGTGGCATAGAAACCCCTAATTGTGTATTAGGTTTAGATGCTTTATCGTACCTTTTAGCAAAAAGTCGCACTAGATTGTGATAAGCCCAAGCCCTTACTGTTAGTGCTTCCGCTTTTAGCATCGCTTTATCAGCATCTGGTCCCTGTGCTGCATCGATATTATCCATGATAGCGTTGGCATTTCCGATCACTCGATAATATAACCTAAAAGGAAATTCTACCCAGATATCGGCATCATTACGCATCTCTATATAGTTAGCCGCCCCGTTAGCAGCATTCGTATACCAAGATTGTACCGCTAATCCAATATCCTCACCCATGAAATCCAATTGCAGCATCATTCCGCCGTGGCCAGGTTGGTTCTGCGTACTGTATCTGGTATACATATATCGATAAATACCATTAATTACATTTTTCGCATTAGTTGTGGTTTCAAAAATACTTGTATCATCCACACTAGAGGTTGGTTTTGTATCTAGAAACTCTTTTTTGCAATTACTAAAAGATAGTACTGCAAATAGTAGTATTAATTTTAAACTAATCTTTTTCATCTCGTTAAATTAAAGTGTAACATTCAAACCTGCAGTAATGTACCTGTTTGGAACATAGATGTTGCTATTCGTTCCGTTGAAACTTTCCATTGGATTTAGCCCCTTACGTTTCGAAAACATATGAATATTTTCACCCATGGCAAAAACTCTTATCCTTTGTAAACCTGTTTTGCTCACTAACTTTTGCGGGATTGAGTATGTTAAGCTTACATTTCTTAAGGTCAAATATGAAGCATCGATCAAGAAACGTGACGACTGTGTATTGTAGGTGCCATAATTAGCTATATCTAAGCGTGGTGTATTATTTGTTTCTCCAGGCGTAGTCCAAGAGTTTAATGCATCCTTATGTACTGCTGTACCATAAGAAAGTCCAAACAAACCTGCATAAACAGAATCATAGAACTTGCCGCCTAACTGATAATTTAATAAGAACGAAAATGAAATACCTTTATAGGTAAATGTATTGTTCATAGACCCAAAATAATCAGGGATTGCTGATCCAGAATAGTCGAATAACGCATTGTTGGGATTGTTAGTTACCGCTACATCATTGATAGTTTGAGAACCTGCAGCAGTAGCTGAAATAGCGGGGTCCCTTAACCATAATGCTTGGCCGTTAGCAGGGTCTGCACCGTACCATTGCCTTAAATAAAACGCATATATATCCCTTCCCTCTTCCAAACGCTTAGTACCTGACGTAATAGGATTACCGCTAGGTAATGATGTAATTTTATTTTTGATAAAAGTGTTGTTTAATTGAATATCCCATGCAAAATTCTTACTTCTAATGATTTTTGCATTTAATAGAAACTCGAAGCCTCTGTTAGACATTGCGCCTATATTTTCATTACGTGTAGTTACTGATGAAGATAAACCTTGTGGTACATCAAATAACAACTGAGACGAACCTCTCTTAAACCATTCAACTGAGCCATCAATTCTATTATTAAATATAGCAAAATCTAATCCAGCAGTAAAAGTTTTATTTACTTCCCAAGTTAAATCTACATTTGGCAACTTTGTCGCTAGAGCACCCGGTTCGGTCGCATTATTAAAGTTTAAGCCATATAAAGATTGAAATTCATAATAACTATCCAAAGCATCATTACCTACTGTTCCATAAGCGGCTCTTAATTTCAAATTGCTCACCCATGAAACATCTTTAAGAAAACTCTCTCTTGTTAAATTCCAAGCAGCACCTGCAGAGAAAAAGTTACCCCATCTCGATTTAGAGCTAAATCTCGCAGATGCATCTCTACGATAAGCCGCATCTACAAATATTCTATTGTCAAATCCATATTCAACTCTAGACAAATATGCATCCCTTCGAAGATTTGTAATAGATCCTGTCAAACCGGCTAAGGTAACGTAGTTTACCAATTCAATATTTCCGTCAAGATTTAATAGCCTTTTGCTCCCTGATAAAAAAGTATTATCAACTTTCTGTATTTCGTGACCGACTAAAGTCTTTACACTATGTAAACCAAATTCACGCTCATACCTTAACAACTGATTAAAAGATACGTTTCTATACTCATTAGCTGCACGACTTGAGGTACCGCTGTTAGTAACCCCATCACCAACTGTTTTATTTTGAGAAGATGTGGTCCTATTTGTTGCTAAATCCAGAGCTAAAGTCGTTGTGAACTTAAAATCTCTTAGAAATGAAATTTCCGCATAAGTTCTACCTGTAATACTATTTCTAGAACTTCTGTTGGTATTTAATAAGGTTTCGTATATGACGTGTCTGCCTGGATAAGCACCTCCAGGACGTCCTGTTGCTCCAGTGTGCATACCATAATCATATACGTGAACTCCTTTGTCGTCAAGAACAGGCTCTCCAGCTGCAGTATATGCTCTAACTGGATAAATTGGACCAATCCCCCTAGCAAATACGAAAGGATTGACAATTGAACCTGTATTATCAGAAGTAGCATTTGCCAAATTATTATCTACCAAAGTAGCCGCTAAATTAATACCCGTTGTTAACCAAGATTTTGGTTTAGAGTTAATTGAAACCCTACCATTGATACGTTCAAAGTCTGAACCAATTACAAATCCGTTATCTTTAACATATCCCATCGATACATAATAATCCGATTTACCCTGTTTTGCTGAATAATCTATCGAAGCTTCGTTTCTAGCACCATTGTTTTGCATTTCACCAAACCAATTGAAATCGTTATAAAGCAGACTTGCGTTAGGATTTAATTTGCCGTCATTCGTTACAAGCTGGTTTGCCGGTACGTTAAATGGATTGTAGATTAATTGAGTACCTACTGTATTATTGGCATACGTAATTGCTGCAGCTTCCGTATCACCGTTACCATAAATTCTATTATTCTTTAATGCCGTCCAAAATAAAGGATAATATTCATTTATACCCACTCTATCATATTCTGGAATAGCCCTACTACTTACACCTTTTGAAACATTAATGTTAAATTTCGGATCTAAAGTAGCTCCTTTTTTAGTTGTAATAACAATTACACCATTTGCAGCTCTTGCACCATATAATGCAGTCGAAGATGCATCTTTCAAGATAGAGATACTTTCGATATCATTTGTATTGATATCTCCTAAATAACCTTCATAAGGGAAACCATCCACAACATAAAGTGGTGCATTACTCGCATTTACAGATCCAAAACCTCTAATTCTTATACCTGCGTCTGATCCAGGCTGACCGTTTCCAGAACTAGTAGAGATACCTGGCGCAGCCCCAGCAAGAGCCTGTGTCGCATTCGATATTGGTCTATTTTCTAGATCTTCAGCACCGATCTTAGCAACGGAACCAGTAATCGACTCCTTCTTTTGTGTGCCATAAGCGACAACAACAACCTCACTAAGCACCTTAGTATCTACATCTAAAGACACATTCAAGACATTATTTGTAGGCACGTTCACAGTTTGGCTAGTAAAACCAATAGCACTAATTTCTAATGCTGTTGCTGAACGATTAATAACGATGGTAAATTTACCATCTTGACCGGTAGCTACACCTGTGGTAGCCCCTTTCACCTTTATACTTACACCAGGAAGCGCCAATCCGTCGGCTCTAGATGTAACTGTACCAGTGACTGTCCTATTTTGCGCCGTAGCTGTAAAGGCTACAAAAAGCAAAATGAACAAACTTTGTAGAAGTTTCTTCATACGTTTTCGATAATTAGGTTAGTTAATAATTGTCTAAGATATAAACATTATGCTTTGTAACAAAACTTTTATAAACAATTCGCAAACCGCATTGGCTTTGGGAACCATGCACATTTGAGCAGTTAAACCTATTTCACTTCTATTTTAAAAGTCTGAAACCCAGGTGTACCATCAACACCAACGCCTTGTATAACCCCAATATACTTTCCAGAAATGTCTGATGTGTAGAAGCTAATTCGGGATTCATCTTTCCCATTAAACAAAATATTTGGTTCCCAATGCAAGGTTGTTCTATAATCTGGCAAGCGCCTTTTCAAATTTTCTACAGAACTGTATTTCGGTGAATAAAACTCCCTTTGTAACTGCATTCCATCATAGTCGATCACTATTGCCTTCGGATTAAGTTCGTAGTCGGATATTGTTGCCTTTTTACTGAAAAACTGCACAATGCCCGCAAATGTCTCTCCGTTATAGAAATATCTGTCTTTAAAAATTTCGATCTTTTCAATAGCCTCTGGGTGCACAGTCATCATTTTACTAAGATTAAAGTATGGAATTCCGTCATATAATATAAGCGGATCATTTTCGAAAATTTCCTGTCCCCCAACGGCACGTAATGCTATTGTTCCTCTTCGTTTAAAAACATGGATTTCCTTTATATATTCTCTAAAAACATCCTCTAGTGTATTAAACTTAGTAAAATCTTGCAAACTGTATGATTTATGTGCATTGTTATAAAACTTATTGGCACGAGGAGGTATAGAATAACTATCAAATAAACTTCTAGAGTAAATTTCTTGTACCTGCGATGAAAAATAATAGCTTTCTAACGTTTCTTTACTTGATGTCAGATTTGCCTTAGTCATTTTTTTGCTAACTGAAGTATATTCTTCGAAATACGGGCTAGAAATTAAGATATTAGATGTACTATCTTTTGTATAATCAGCTTGGATAATAAGTTCATTTTTACCATACAATTTATCAGTGTTAAACAAGAAACCGCCCAAAGAATCTGTTTTTGCAATATAGAATGAACCTTGTTTCTTAGGCGAGCTAAAATATAAGCCTAAATTTCTTACTGGTATTTTATTGTCCGATAAAACTTTTCCAGAAATCAAATGTCCATTATACTCCGGAAGAAACCTCAAGACAGGCTGTGCTCGCTTCTTTAAGTCAAATTTTCGCCATCCTTGTGTTAAAAGCAAATTATCTAATGCTTCTAAAGCTTCCTTTGTATCAGAAGAAAAATAATACGAGGGATGATCGATGTGCCCTCTTACCTCGGATTTTAAATAAAGTTCACTAACAATATCAATATCATCAGTAGTTTGAATCGAATCTACTTTATAAACAGAAAATGAAGCATTGCTCAATTTAGCTCTAAACTGTTCATCTAAAGCTGATAATTTTAACTCTACCCTCTCTCTATTTAAATATTCTGTTTTAGCTAACTCTGCTTTAAAACTCAACTTATCTTTAAATCCATTAAAAAACATTCTTTCCGCAACAGGGTTTCCTTCAGAGTTAAATGCTGTTAAGTAATATACGCCGTTAGAAAGTGTTGATCTTTTGATAGAAATTTCAGCCGTTCCATTAGTTAATTTACTGGCTTTAGCGTAAGCAATAGACTTCCCATTATGTATAACAATGTATACGTCATTTGTATGCATATTCGAGTTCACTGAAATTACAATCTCATCTTCATTCTTGGTTAACCTTAACCCATAACCTTTAGGAGAAGCATCAGGCAATTGTTTTATCAAAATTTCTTTATCAGGCATAATGCAAACAGCCTTATATTTTCTACCCAAGCTTGGTGCAAAAGCGAACTTTCCGATGCCAAATTTTAAACTTTTGATAACCGCAACCGTATCATTTTTATCGTCAACAATTACGCCTTTAAAATCCGTACCTACACCATCTTTGTCTATCGCTTTAAAAGCAACATTCCCCAATATACCATCAACCATTTCACCACCCTCCGCAAAAAAACTGATGTCATAACCTTTCTTCTGAACAGCCGCTGACTGAGTGATCTTTAATGGATTAATGATATAAATATCCTTTTCAAAGAATGTTTCTGCTCCCGCATTCTTCATCAAGTTAGTATACGCACGAAGCTTATATTTTCCTGTTTCTATGAGTTTCGACAAATGTAAACTTCCATCACCCGTCCCCTCATTTAGCGCAATCATAGTTTGTATTTGAGGACTATTCTTTTCGTTTAGCAGCTCTATATAAACTACTTTACTCATATTCGAAAGTCCATTTTTCAGATTACTTATATTGTAAACTTTAAACCACAAGGTCTCATTGGAAAAATAGGTGGACTTATCTGTATGAACAAATATCTTCTCAGCAAAATATCTTTGTTGGCTATGAAAACTACTCAATATTGTTTCAGGGACTTGACTAGATGCACTAAAACAAGTAAGCATTAAAACAGCAAAGACAATTTTTTTAAAAACTATTTTTTTCATAAATTAAGTATACTGATTATTGCCAGAATGCTGGACGCGTAGTGGTACCACGGAATGTACAGTCGCCGCATCTTTTTTGTGTACCTGTATGTCCAATTAGCGCCCCTCCATCATTGTATATTTCTTCCAAGGCAACATAATTAGGATCATTGAAAATATAATTTTGAGAAAGCTTAATTGTATCTGGCACGCCACACTCAAATGGCTCAGAAAATTTCCAATCCGGCAACTCATTTTTTGCAATGAATATTCTTCTACTGGTAATACTACCTACACTAATAAAACCAAGCACGGGTTCGTTTGGATCTTTTACATTTCTAATATTCCCAGTTAATTGAGAAGGTTGAGCATCAAATATAGACCCTAAACTTTCTGTATTTTTTCTTAAATTTTCCCAAAAATCAAATGCTTCTTTAGTAAGCACATATTGCCTAACTAAGATGCTATACTTTTCAGAAAGCTTCTCCGAACTAGACGGAATCAGCGCTATTGGTTGTTTATAAACTACATCTTCATTTAATTTAGCTGTAGAACCTACTATAACAGAACTAGAAATACCATTCCCCCAACATTTGTAAACATTTTCCGTATCTACATCTCTACGTCTCATCGCGTTTCCTGTCCATATTAAAGCAGAATAGTATTTGGCGTGAAATATCCAAGTATCATCAAATTCCCATCTATAATATTTAGATTTATCACTATCATCATGAGTATTCAAATAAACCTGTAGACCATTTTTTTTTGCCTCCCAAAACAGATCGTCTATAGGTGGTGATAGCTTGACATCCAAAAAATCAGTGGTATATTCCACATTTTTAGTAATGATCTTTAATCTATATTTTTTACTTGGGTCTAGTGTGAGCGCTTCAGACTCATACTCGCCCTTTCCCTTATCTAATAATGGGTAAGACTGACTTGTATTGCTTTCTATACTAATCTTCGCACCAATTTCTGGTGTCCTATTCCCTGTTTCCGAAATAGGAACAGTGCGACTTAATCTGATATATGTTTTTTCTCCACCGGCGTTAATCATCCCTTCAACAACCAACAGTTTACCATTTGTTTCTCTCAATTGTGGAGTGAATTGTTCTTTACATCCTAAAGATAAAAGTAGTACCAGTATGAAAAAATATTGTTTTAAAACCCTCATTTTAAAATCTTATGTTATAATTGATAAACGGTATTGCAGTAGCAAAAATTGACAAGTTATACCCATTTATAGCCCCACCTTCTTGAGTAAAAAATGTAGAAAAAACATTTCTTCTGCCGGTTAAGTTATATACTCCAATTGTCCATGAATTATGCGTCAACTGCTTCACCTTATGATTTCCCTCAATATTGAATGAAGCATCCATTCGTAAGTAGTCTGGGATTCTATAGGCATTACGATCCGAGTAATAAACCCTTTCGCTACCGGCATAATAATATTTAGAAATAGGTAATGTAATAGGTCGGCCTGTACTATATGTGAAATTTAAAGAGAAGTGATACCTGTGCTTAAACTTATAATTCCCGGTAAAATTAAACGAATGTGGTTTATCATAATTTGCAGGGTAATAATTTCCTTCATTCACTAGAGGGCCAACATTAACATCATCCATTTTTAGCAAAATTCTAGAATATGCATAACTTACCCAGCCATTCAATTTACCCGTGTTCTTTTTAATAAATAGCTCCACTCCGTAAGCCTTCCCTCTTGTGTTGATCACATC
Source organism: Pedobacter sp. T50_32 (assembly GCF_057652195.1). Lineage (NCBI taxonomy): Bacteria > Pseudomonadati > Bacteroidota > Sphingobacteriia > Sphingobacteriales > Sphingobacteriaceae > Pedobacter > Pedobacter sp. T50_32. The sequence continues at coordinate 357,720 of NZ_JBYFBY010000001.1, forward strand.
TTGTTCTATATTGTGGTTTAGCACTAAATTTGCTCCACTTTTATAATCCAAATAATCTACCAGTCGCTTATAATATCCTTCTACTGAGGTTTCTATAGTTTGAGACGCAAAATTTTTGTATAGACCCAAAGCTACCTGTGATCCCTTCTGAGGACGAATGTTTGGATCGCTTAACTTCCAAACATCTGTAGGAGATATAGCTGTTGTATTAGAAAGCAAGTGTATATATTGTCTGAGAGTGTTATATGATGCTTTTACAGAAAGATCATTGGTGATGATATACCTTCCTGCCAAACGGATTTCTGGGGCATGATAGGTATTAATGATTTCATTATTACCATAAGTTTTAACATCTAGAATATTGACATCCGATTTAGGAAGATTATCGGCATATACAGCTACCTCTCTAGAGCCCAGTACATTGAACATCGAATATCTCAAGCCTAAATTAACCGATAATTTATCATTAACCTTGAATTCATCGCCAAAATATATAGCTGTTTCTAGTGCCTTTTCTTTCTGTACAATATCTGGGTTAACCAAAGAAGCATTACCAATTGGCTTAAACTCTCCCGGAGTGAGGTTATAATGCGTTGATGAAATTCCGAAGTTAAAAAGATGTTTCGCATGGAAATCATACTTAAAATCGGCTTTCAAGTTAATCTGATCTATTTTGAAGTCTAATGCGTAAGCATTAACTGGGTTTTGATCACTTCTAACATTATACTTATAGCTATCTACTGCAGTTTTAAAAACACCGTTAAGCTTTTGGCTATATATTTTCTTCCATTCTAAGGAAGCATTTCTATTACTGTAATTATAACTAGTGTCCGAATTTAGCCTAAAGTTATCTTTGCTATGATAAGCTGTCAAATTAATTTCATTTGTTTTATTAATTTGATGACTAACACCTAGATTAAAATCATAAAATGAGGCTCTGCTATTTTTATAATCTTCTGGCAATAAATCCATAAGCCAATTAGAGTAAGTTGCCCTACCTCCTAAAATAAATGAAGTTTTACCACTATCTATCGGTGCTTCAATATTGAAACGACTTGTGATCATACCAATTCCAGCAGAACCTTTCAGTTTAGATTTATCTCCTTGCCTATTCTGAACCTCCAAAACTGACGACAAACGTCCGCCAAAACGCTCAGGGATAGTACTTTTATAAAGTTGCACATCTTTAACGATATCTGGATTGAAAGCAGAAAAGAAACCAAAAAAATGTGAAGGATTATATATGGTGGAATTATCCAACAATATCAAATTTTGATCTGCAGATCCTCCTCTAACATTAAACCCAGTACTCGCTTCGCCAACAGATTGAACCCCTGGTAGTGTTAACACCACCCGTAACACGTCTGGTTCTCCAAATACAGCTGGAACTTGTTTAATACTAGCAATACTTAGCTTATTTACGCCCATTTCTAAATTTTTAAGCGTAGACGCTCTTTGCGACAAAATTCTAACTTCGTTAAGTAATTCGATATCTTCTTTAATTTCGATATTTAACTTACCATCTCCATAAAGCATCAGCTGTCTCTTAGCTGTACGATACTCATGAGCAGAAACTATTAGCTGATTATGCCCAAGAGGCAACGTGATAGAAAAAAAACCTTCACCATCTGACACAGCAACACTCTTTTTATCAATAGTAGAAATTCTTCCGCTTGGTATGGGTTCTTTAGTAATTTCATTTCTTAAGTAGCCAGCAATAGTCGCAGTTCCTCCCTTTTGTACATTAGACTTAGTTCCAATTTCGTAAAGCTTATTAAAAACACTCGCATCTACAGAGCTCTGTCTTTGATCAATTTGAGCTTGGGAAGCTGTTACATCATCATTAGAAAATGAAATGCCTTCAGTATCAAATTTGACATCTTTTGTAAGAAAAACATTGCCGCCTCTAATTAAAAAATGAATTTTGGTCCCCTTCGTTAGTTCAGACAGAATAGTGCTAATTGTAACATTTTCTAATGTTAACGACAATCTCGTATTAGAAATGTCTTTTTCGATATAATAAAATTTGAGTGCAGATTTGCGCTCTAAATCCTCTATAATTTCTTCCAAAGCTTGATTTGTATAACTAACGCTATGGCGTTTATCAACACGATCTTGCGCCTGGGCCAAGTTTTGCAGTGAAAGAAATGCTAGAAGCAAAAAATAGACGTGAGTTAGTTTCATACTTATTTAAAATTTTCCTCATAATATGAAACAAGAGCAACCAAAGTCCCGTTAGGATCGTCCCTAAATTTTAGGTTTTGCGATCTTACGTATTTCTTCAGCTCTGATTTTCTATCGGCAAATAGTCGCAAAATATCAGCTTCCCGATTAATTTTATAAAGTTGCTTCTCTTTACTAATAAAATATTCATTCTTTTGATAAAAGATTTTTGTTACGCCATATTGTTCCACCATTTCTTTTATTGACTTAGTCCTCTTAACCAATACCTGCATTTTTCCTTCATAAGATATTTCGAAAAAACCTCCCTTTCTAATTGTTGCATTTTCTGAAGTATCAGAAGGAATAGACAAAAATCTTCTGTCATTAATTATAAATCCTGATAGTCTATCGTTTAACAGACTATACCAGTTGTACCCATCACTAGAAAGCGAAACCAACTTTTCAGCAACTAGATCTACCAGAATCGGAACATTCTTGAACTCGAAGCCATCATATGTCACACTTCCATTAACAAAGGTTGCATTATCGTCTAAATAAGCATTTCCTTCTAGTTTACCAAAATAGCCTGTGTATGACACGCCATTATATAACCTTATTTGAGGCTTTAACTTGCTATTAAAGGAACTAATCAAATCATCCTCAACAGCATTATATTTAGACTGGCCTAAAAGGTTTAGACATGAAAAAACACAAATACATAGAATAATTTGCGAAATATAACTTGGGGCGGATTTTCTCCTAATCATGAAATAGTTAGTTGGAATATTGTTGACAAATTAGAAAAAAAAAATAGTCTACCAAAAATTCCTATAAAAAACATTTATTCCGTCTTCACATCATATAAGAATTGTCCTTCTTTATAATTTATATACAAAAAAAAGAAGGGTTGTCACGAATTCTCGGACAACCCTTCTATTATTAAGCCTAACTATTGACATTAAATGCCACTATTAAGCATTTTACAAACTGTATTTAATGTTACGGCAAATAAAGAACTTCTTTACCCGCTCCGAACGAACCAGCAGAAACTGTATAAGCTCCAACGTTTATTGTTGCAACGTTATTTGTAACAGTTCCAGTCACGTTTGTAGCTGATACAGCTCCGTAAGTAGCATGCATAGCAATCACCTGGTTAGGGAATACAATAGTTTTACCATCAGACTTAACCATAAATGCAAAGCTTACAGCACCAAATGGTGTAACCATCTTATAAACATTAGCGCCATTTGCTTTTTGTATTTTGGTAGTCATGTCCGTTCCTGACCATCCATCGCGAGAATCAAGCCTAACAGTACCTTTATCTTCAAATACTAAAGCACTAGAGGCTGAAACATCAACCTTTTTCACATTGCTAACAGAAGCATCTGCAGTAGCAATATTTAATGAAAAAGGAAAAGCAAGACCAACATTTACATCAGATCCAGCAGCACTTACAGATAGTGAACTTGGGTCAATTGTTGAAAAATTACCATATTTTACCTTTGCATAAGCTTTTGATTCTCCTGCGGCAAACTTAACTGGTCCTTCCAAAGAAAAAACAGTACTGTAATTGGCACCTGTAGCTGTCAATGTAAGCGGCACAGATAACTCTCCAGACGAAGAAGTCCTACCAACAGGTACACTAATGGTTCCACCAGTCATAGCAATGCTTGTAGTTGGACCATAAAAGCTAACTTTATTAGGCTCGCCAGAATACAACGCTCCTTCTGTCTTGTCACAAGAATTCAGCACAACAATAGCCGAAATACCTAAAAGACATTTTATTATATTTTTTTTCATGACTATCTTTTTAAATATTAAAGTGGATTTTGATCTGTTGTAGCGTTCATGTTAGGGTTACCATCAAACTCTTTTTGAGGAATGGTAAGGATAAACTCTTTATTTCCAACTAACAATGTGTTAAATGTAGGTTTGAAACTGTGGTTTGATCCTGGAGCATTTCTATCGAAGCCCATTTTTAGGCGTTGGATATCAAAAATACGCTCTGCTTCGCCCCATAACTCTATACGTCTTTGAAGTATAATTTGATCCATCAAAGTTGTAGGTGTACCGATAGAGCCCATTGTATGCTGATTAGATACTGTCATTGCATTCAACGTTGCTTGGTATCCTGTTGGGTTTCTTAAAACCATTAATGATTCCAATGCAGTTCTAGCTTCTGGCAATCTATTATCATTTGCTAACGCCTCTGCTTTAACTAATACCATCTCTTCAGCTCTCATGAAAATATAATCACCTAAATCTGTCGCGATGTTAGAATATCTAAACTTAACTTGGTTGTAAGGCTTAGTTGTATTTGTACCTCCATCAGTAGCGCCATTCCACCATGCTCTTCTAGCATCTGTAGTTGGCACTAAATCGTAAAGCCATTTGTAAGCGCATTTTCTTGATGCTCTAGCGTAACGATCTGCTGCAGCATCCATGTGCGAGAAGAACGACGCATAGATACCAGACTGATCTGCAATTACCTCTGCACCCCACATCACATTTTTCAAGTTTCTGTTGTTAAATCCAGAAGTTAAATCAGTACCACTACCAATAGCTAATCCAGGTTTTGTTAATGCCTCTGTTGCAAATTTAGCAGCATCAGCCCACTTATTTTGAACTAGAGCTACATTTGCTTGGATAGCATTTGCAATATAATAGTCCATGTGTGATTTGTGCTTTTGAAGGTTTTTATTTGCAGAAAACAGAGAAATAGATTTAGTTAAGTCATTGTTAATTTGCGTGTAAACTTGTTCAACCGTTCCTCTTCCTTTACCTTCAGTTGCTGAAGTTGTAGGCTCAGTATACAAAGGCACACCTTTAGCTGTTTGATTTCCAATATAAGTTTGTTGGAATGACTGTATCAATTGAAAATAGGCATATGCTCTAATAGCATAAGCTTGAGCCATAATGTTGTCTACAGTTGCCTTGTCACCTTTTAAAGTTGCCTCTTCTGCCAATACATAGTTTGCATTACTTACCAAAGTATAGTAAAAATTCCAAGTAGCATAAGAACGCCAAGTTGTAGCGGTAAAACGACTACGAACGTCATATCTATAGTCGAAATAAAACCAACCGTTACCTTGAGCATCTTGAACCATATCCTCACCCATTAGTGAAGTATATAGTTTCGTAGACAGAATACCAAAGTTTTGCGCAGTATTACCAGTTGTCCATCCAGAGGTGTATAACATTCTGTAGATACCATCCATAGCTACCTGTGCGCCTTGAGTTGTTTCAAACAAGGTTGGACCCGCAACCCTATCCGTAGGGCTTGTTTCCAAAAAATCCTTCTTACAAGAGGCTAGGCCTAAAGCAAGAGAAAGTGCCGATACATATAATAATTTTTTCATTTGCTTTTTTTAATTAAAATTTAAGACTTAATCCTGCAGAAATAATTCTGTTAGGAGAGTACACATAATCAGTTGTACCTGTAAAGTTCAATTGAGGGTTCAAACCTTGTCTTGCTGAGAAAACCGCAATGTTATCACCTTGTACGAATACTCTAACTGAGTTTAATTTAATTGATTTCACATCAAAAGTATAACCTAATGAAATATTTCTAATTGAGAAATACGACGCATCAACTAGAGCTCTGTCAGTAATAGTATGGGTAACCTCTTTTTGCAATCTAGGTACATCTGTTATATCTCCTGGGTTTTTCCAAGATCTTAATGCATCTCTAGTCATATTATTACCGATGTAAAGTGGATTCAAATAGCTGTAACCTACAACATCATAAATTTTTCCACCAACTGAATAGGTAGTCAATGCTGCAAAATCAAATCCTTTATATTTTAAGCTTGTCGCCAAAGAACCAGAAAATTTCGGGATGCGACTTCCTAGCATCACACGGCTTGCAGCGGCTTTATTTCTATCGCTAGAAATATAATGTTTGCTCAAATCTGTCTCGTCAGCCTTGTTGTCATAAACCCAATACAACTGAGTACCAGTAGCTGGATCTACACCTGCGCTTCTAGCCATATAGAATGAATTAACTTCTTCTCCTACTCTCACGATAGTAGTACCTGCGATGATCTCTGTTTGAGTACCAGTAAGCTTTAAAACTTTGTTGTTTATTTTTGAAGCAATTGCAGTCACATTCCAAGTAAGATCTTTGGTTTTTAGAACGTCGTATCCCAATGTTAAATCAAAACCTGAGTTTTTCATGTCACCAATATTGTCATTGAAACCGTCGAAACCTGTTGATAACGCTAAAGGTCTATTCAACAACATATCTGTGGTTTTACGAGTATACCAGTCAAACGCAAAAGTTAACCTGTTATTTAGCATACGCCCATCAATACCTAGGTTTATATTTTCGTTTTTCTCCCACGATACGTTTTTGTTTTCTACTGAAGCTACAGCACCACCATTATTAGTAGCATTGTTCCAAGTCAGGTTGTAGAAAGCCTGCCATGCGTATAAGCCAACAGAGTTATTTCCTTGCTCACCATAACTTGCTTTCGCAGTTAAGCTATTGATCCAGCTGATGTTTTTCATGAAGTTTTCTTCTGAAACCAACCAAGAAGCACCTACTGACCAGAATTTACCCCATCTGTTATCAACATAAAAACGTGAAGATCCATCTGTACGGAAACTACCGGTTAAGAAATACTTTCCTGCATAGTTATACTGTACTCTTGAAAAATAAGACTCTAATGTTTCATTGTTTTCGTAAGAGTTTGCACTTGCAATTGTTGAACCCGGAGCTAACTCATATAATCCACCAAAAGGGAAGCCAGTTTTTTGTGCACTTAGTAAATTGAATCTATATGAATAGCTCTCATGACCAAGCAATACATCAAACGAGTGTTTGTCAAAATTACGGTTCCAAGTCAATAACTGGTTAAAAGTATAAGACAAGGTCTTGTTCCACTCTTTATTTAAACGTCCTGAACCAGATGCATTACCAAAAAATGGATTATAATAATAGGTATAAGATCTTCCAATATAATCAGCACCTAAGTTAACAGCAAAAGTAAGCCCACTAAATACACCATATTTAGGATCTCTTGTGTTAAACTCTATTCCAGCTCTTGTTCCTACGTTATCTCTCAAATCGAAATATTTATCGTCATATAAAACCGCAATTGAGTTAAAGTTTTGCTGTGCTCCAGAAGCTCTATTCAAACCATAATCAAATAGTTTGTTTCCGTTAGCATCCAGTACTTGATTTCCACTAGCATCTCTAGTCCAGATAGGATAAATAGGAGCCATTTGCTCTGCAGAATACCAAACATTCGACGTTGAACTACCACCAGAATTTAAAAGATTTGAAGTACCTTTTGAGAAGTTTGCAGACAAAGAAGCTTTAAACCAATCTGTTGGTGTTAAATCTGAATTTACACGACCAGTAAGCCTATCAAAACTTGTAGTTTTCAAAAGACCGTTTTCTTTCAAGGCATTAAATGAAACTAAGGTTTTCATTTTATCATTACCTCCAGAAGCATCAAATTGATACTCTTGGCGTAAAGGGTTGCTTGCCATTACTTCACCTAACCAATCTTCATCCCATCTTAAAGAAGCATTAGGATTTAATATTCCAGTGATAGGATCTATTAATTGCGCAACAGGAACATTATAAGGATTATACTGCTCGTTAACACCAAAGATAGGATCAACAGTACCTTTCATTCTATTCAAAGCATTAGTTCCTGCTAAATTTTCTGGAACTCCTTTAGCAAAAATCTCATCATTTTTGTAAGCTAAGAAAACAGACTCTAACCATTCTTTGGTGTTCATTACATCGTATCTCTTAATTGCACGAGACGCAACACCAACATTTGCTTTAAAGTTTACATTTACTTTTCCTTGAGTGTTTTTACCAGCCTTAGTGGTGATCATTACCACACCATTAGCAGCTCTTGAACCGTAAAGTGAAGCTGCAGATGCATCTTTCAACACCGATAAGCTTTCAACATCATTAGGGTTGATCGAGTTTAAATCGCCATCGAAAGGAACGCCATCTACCACGTAAAGTGGGTTAGAAGACGCATTGATTGAACCAAAACCACGGATTACAACACCTGCGTTAGAACCTGGCTGTCCACTTCCTAATGTAGAGGTAACACCTGCCACAGCACCATCTAGGGCTTTCGTAATACTTGAAATAGATCTGTTCTCGATTAACTCAGGCTTCACTGTCGAAACAGATCCTGTAAATGTAGATTTTTTAGCGGTACCGTAAGCAACTACGATAACTTCGTTTAGGTCACTTGCGCCAGCGGTTAAGGCAACATTTACTACATTTGAAGCACCGATTGTTACCGTCTGTGCAGCAAAACCGATTGAACTGATTTCTAATGTTCTGACATTTGCCGGAACGGACAAAGAAAACTTACCATTGGCACCTGTAGAAACACCAATATTTGTTCCTTTTACCTTCACACTCACTCCCGGTATCGGTTGCCCATCTTCTTTAGAAGTAACCGTACCAGTAACTGTTCTATTTTGGGCTAATGCCGCCGAGGCAACAAATAGCAAAATGAACAAACTCTGTAGAAGTTTTTTCATGAATTTTTAAAAATTTAGGTTAGTTAATAATTAATTAAGAGCTAAATATAGGCGAATTTAAAAGTACCAACAAATTTTATTTAACATTTTTTAACAAAATAGGTAGAAATCTCGTCTTTGGATTACTCTATAAATCATTGATTTGGATGATTTAACTAAACTAGGCTATTAAGATAATGTCAAATAAAACTTCTAAATAGACTTTATCAGATATCTATTTAGAGAAAAAAGCATCACATTTAAATTCATTGCATAAGGCTGAATTGTTTAAAGCTATCGATCAAACGAGGAACAAAACATCAGACTATATTTAACTAATGAAGTGGGATTCATATCGATTTCAAATTATAAACCTGTTTTCTTAAATCATCCACCTTAATTCAAAAACACCCCATTCAACAACACCTGTTTGCCGTTCTCCCAGAAATTCCTAAAAATTAAGCCGGTAGCAAAGTACAACACCTGACCTTTTCCAATTTCTTGTGCACCATACAGCATACCCGACGAGATTTTGCTTTTCACTTTGGAGCCAGCCACACCAGCGATATAGCTGTCTGCATTAAGTGCACCTAAACTATAGCCGCTTTCTAATGGCTCATAGATATTGGCATCCGTTTTTAACGTGAAGTAATATTTACCGATACCAAAACTTAAAGGATGCGTTTGATCTAGGTACACTTTGTAAATGGCACCGGGAATAGAATTGCTGAAATCATCATGGTCTCTTGAGCTATATTGCTGACCACTTTTTACCTCGGTAGTTTTAGGTTCTTCTTTTCGTTTGATCTGGTAAGGCTTTTTACCCACAAAAGCAGCAATGGCATCTTCTAACAAGATCAATTTACCGCCTGCACTTACCCACGACGTCAGTTGATCGGCCAATTTATCATTATAGTAGCCGTCGGGCACTAGCAAGGTATTTACCTTATTGATATCCAAATTGGCTACAGCACCAACATTGATCATCGATATCGGATATTTCAATTCCTGCTCAAAGAAATGCCAAATTTCTCCTAAAGATTGCGATGAAACCTCTGTCCCACTTAATGCAGCCACCCTAGGTGTACTTAATAATCTGTATACGGAAGAGCCAAAGTCCTTCCCTTTTTCTACATAGCCCGAGTTCAATGTTTTAAAATCGGCATTCAGGTTAGAAAGCATTTTTTCTAGTTGAGCTTGGAAATTAGGCCTTCTCTTTTCATTCTCTGCTCTATAGATAAGCAACGTGCCAGCTTTATAAGTAATGCCCCCTATGGTAAATGCCTGTTCCGCCATCCTTACTTTAACTTCTTGCTGTTGCAAGGCCATCAATACTTTAGCGTCCTCCATCCCATTCCATGACAATATCCATGCGTAAGGTTTTGTTGTACCAGCTACATTTCTTTTCGGCTCTTCTATAAAAGAATGCGTTCCCACTACATTTTCCTTCAATGCGTAGGCATTTAAACCGTAGGCATAAGGAAGTGCCCAAGCCGTGATATCGTAAGTATTCGAATCGGTAACATAAGTTTGTGGCTCGAAAAGGATATTCGCCAACACACCGTGCTTCTGCGCTACGCTAATCACCATATCGTTACGTTCCACCTTAAATTGCTCTACCTTTTGGGTTTCGTAATTGTAACCGTTTAATGTGCGTTCTACCCTTTCAGCACCAAAGTTATAGCCAATTTTATTCTTCGTGAGCAGTTCCGCTAATTTCCTCAGTCTGGATATGTTCTGTGCTTTAATCACGTAGCTTTTATAGGTAGTTGTAGGTGATAAGCTTTGCTCAAAGAACTTCTTAAACTCCACTACTAACTTTTCGGCATGGGCCGATGCCACTTCTATCGTAGACATCGAGGTAGTAAAGTGGTGCGAGATACGATCTTTTAAAGTCAAGGTATCCCCGTTTGCCGTCACCACGGCCAATCCAGCCCTGCCACTTCCAGCTTGCTCATAGGTCATCCCGATAGCACCATTATACAATGGATAAGTATCACCATAAGATGGATACAATAAATCAAAGCGCTCTTTAGTAAAATATTGCCAGCCATTTTCATCAAAGTACTTCGCATTATTTCTACCCACGATCACCTGAAATTCTCTTTGCCACGGCGTAACCGCTTGATGAATTGGCTCTGCTGCAGGTGCGAAATAATAGGGCTCGTTGTAACCTTGTTCATGAAAATCGACATGAATTTGAGGCAACCATTGATGATATTGCTTCAGCCTTTGTTCGCTTTCTATCTGAGTTTGCCAAGCCCAGTCGCGGTTTAAATCAAAATAGTAATGGTTTGTTCTGCCTCCTGGCCAAGGCTCGTAATGCTCTCTACTTGTAGGGTCTGGATTCGGAACTGCTCCCGCCACACTGTTATAAAAGTTCACATAACGTTCTCTCCCATCCGGATTTAAGCAAGGATCAATAATTACTACAGTGTTCTTTAGCCATTGCTTTATCTTTTCGTCCTTCGCTTCTGCCAAAGTATAAAGCACTTTCATTGCCGTTTCGGTAGAATTAGCTTCGTTACCATGCACATTATAGCTTAACCACACAATGGCAGGCTGCTTAGCAGTTTTTATGGTTTTGTTATTATTGGAAATAGCGATGTTGTTAGTCCTAATCTGCTCCAATTGCTCCATATTTGCGGCATCAGAAACTACCGCAAACAGCAACTCCCTGCCCTCATAAGTTGCGCCGTAAGATTGTAATTTGACATTTTTCGCCTTGCTGGCTACATCCTTAAAATAGTCGACCACCTTTTGATGTGGAGAAAAGTGCGTACCCAACTCGTAACCCAAAAAAACATCTGGACTTTGAATTTGTGCGAATAAAGGCGAGGCAAAAACACCCAACCACAATATTAGTAACGTTCTTTTCATACCTCACTGTTAAAAGCCACAGATGCACAGATTTGATTAGATTAAAAACAGAACTATCTGTGCATCTGTGGCTACATCAATAATACTAAAAGAATATTTGATTTCATCTAAGCATTTGTAATTTTACAAAGTATTCAAATCAAAGCAATGGCCAACATCGAACAGCTTTATCAGCATTATTTAAAACACCCCGTTATTTGTACAGATACCCGTTCTATTACCGAGGGTTGTTTATTTTTTGCCTTAAAGGGCGATAAATTCGATGCCAACCAATTTGCGGAAAAGGCGGTAGCGGCTGGTGCTGCGTTTGCAATTATTGATAACTCAGCATTTGCCAAAGGCGATCAGTTTATACTAGTTGATAATGTTTTGACGGCTTTACAAGAATTGGCCAGACATCATAGAAAGCAATTAACCATTCCTGTAGTTGGCTTAACAGGAAGCAACGGAAAAACTACTACCAAAGAACTGATTAGGGCTGTACTAGCTGAGCACTTTAAAGTATTCGCCACCAAAGGAAACCTAAACAACCATATTGGCGTACCGTTATCTATTTTAAGCATAGCTGATGACGTAGAAATTGCCGTGATAGAAATGGGTGCCAACCATCAAAAAGAGATTGAATTGTTGTGCAGCATTGCCCAGCCAACCCACGGACTGATCAGCAATGTAGGGATGGCACATTTAGAGGGTTTTGGGGGCTTTGAGGGAGTAAAGAAAGGCAAAGCCGAACTCTATGCTTATTTAAGCGAAAACAATGGTTACGCCTTCTTAAATGCAGCCAACAAAGATTTAACTGAAATGGTTACGAAAGCAGGCGTTAAAAACGTTGTTCGCTATAATATTGCTGAAGAGGGCGTGGTACAAGGTGTACTGAAACACAGCGATCCGTTGATTGAATTTGAATGGAGCTACAGAGGAGAAACCCACGAAGCGAAGGCAAATTTAACTGGCACTTATAACTTTGAAAACATTTTAGCGGCCATCAGTATTGGTTCTTTCTTCAAATTAAGTGCAGAAGAAATTAACAAAGGTTTGGCAGATTATTTCCCAACCAATAACCGCTCGCAGCTTACCAAAACAGAAAAAAACACGGTAATTTGCGATTTCTACAATGCCAACCCAAGTAGTATGGCCGCAGCAATTACAAATTTGAATAGCTTAAGTTCTGCCAATAAGATTGCCATTTTAGGTGATATGTTCGAGTTGGGCGATGAATCTGCAGCGCAACACCAGCGGATTATCGAGTTGTCTATCAAAAATGAAATCGGAACCCTGATTTTTGTAGGCCACCATTTCTATAATGCCAAAGGCGATGCTAATGCCAACTTTTTTGCTACACCAAGCGAAGCAGCCGAGTTTATCCAAACACAAGATTGGAAAGATTCGCTTATTCTTTTGAAAGGTAGCAGAGGAATGGCGCTGGAGCAGTTGCTGCCGCTTCTGTAACCCCCTCTCTGCCTTCGGCATTTATTGGTAAGTTATTTATTTTTCAAAAGTCTCAATGAGCTTCGTTTCACTACGGTTCTCCCCTAAAAGGGAGAGAAAAGAAAATAGGAACGGTAATAAAACCGTTCATTCTCATTACGTCAATTCCTAAGTATGTATTCGGCATAGCAGATTTTCGCAGAAGAAAGCGCCAAAACACATCTTGCAAAAACATTAATTATTCACCAATAAGCAAGAAAGCAGCGTGTGGGTGAGAAGTGTGTAAAAGGGGTCGCATTTTTCTTGCGCTATCGATGTGTTGGCAGCTTTATTCAAGAAAAGGTGCAAGCCTAGATTTTTGTTTCTTTTCATCGATGGAAAAGAAATAGATTTACTATCGCTTTATGATCCCAGACTAAATCTGGGATGACGAGATAGGAACGATACCGCTAACACGATTAACCAGTTTCAACAGTTAACCGATTAACTAAAAAAATCAGTTGCCCATATTCTGCAAAGCCTGCCTTAAGTCTTTCTTGATATCTTCTGGCGTATTGGCGCTAGCTAACATCGCATTCGCCGTCTCTTTAAACTTATCGGTTTGTTTAGTTTTGATATAGATGATCGCTTTTACAAAATCTTTAAGGTAAGCTAAATCAGCTTCTTTTGCTGGTACAGGAATGGTATTGAACTTCTCCAGATAAGGATCTAACTTCCCTTCTTCGAACAAAGTTGGCCCAAAGCCCATCATTGCATTACATACGTGTTGATAGCCAACTTTGGCTGGATTGTCTATGATTTCGTTAAATGCTGACAAAGCTGGTTCTATTTCCTTATTTTCTAAGAAATATTGCGTTTTGAAGTAATTGTAAACGAAGAATGAACGTTCTGGAACATATTTATCTAAAATACCTTTGACGGCATCAAAATCAAGTTCATCAGTTACTTGCACTTCTTCCGACAGCGCAAATTGAATAGCCAAACTCACTAAACGCTCCTCAAAGTCGTCATCGGTATATTTGCCTACTCTTAATACCTTACTCTTGTTATTTTTGAAATAAGCTAAGTCCTTATCCTTTGGTAGAACGAACGCATAGTTCATCACTAAATCAATTAGATCCGGATCACCTAAAATATCTGGTTTTGCCGCTAGAAAATCTTTACTGATATAACCAAAATCTTCATCTTGTAATTCTGTTGCTTGTTTTGCGAACTTCAAAAACTGCGCATTCGTCAGCTTTGCTGCATTTTTCTTTAAGGTATAGTACTGCGTCTCTGGATTTTTTGCTGTTTTAGCCAAGGTTAGAAATTCGTTTGCCGCTACAAAACCTACCGCTTTATGTACCATCACCCCATCTGGGTTAATAAAAACCAAATTTGGATAGGCCGAAACATAGTAACGATCTGCCAACATTGCCCCTTCGCCTTTTTCCATATCGTATTTCACGTTAATGAAATTGGCATTATAGAAATCGGCCACCGCCTGATTGGTGTAGGTTTCTGCATCCATTTGCTTACAAGGACCACACCAAGTAGCACAGGCATCCAAAAAGATGATCTTGTTTTCCTTCTTCGCTTTTTCAAGTACCGAAGTCCAAGTTGGGTTTTCTAAAAACTTGATTTCGGCAGCTTTAGCACCTAAGGCAGCTACCAACAAATACACAGCAAATAATATCTTTTTCATATAATCAATCAGTTTCCAGTTAGCGGTTTGCAGTTAACCACTGAACAATTTACAATTTTAACCACAAAGGCACCAAGAGCACATAGTTTTTCTTGATTAGCGAGACAATTAAGCCTATTGCGTCATTGCGAGGAACGAAGCAATCCTAAAGCGAATGGTTTCATTTTAATAGTTGTAAGATTGCTTCGTTCCTCGCAATGACGAAGAATATCCCAATTAACCAGTTAAACGATTAACCAATTAACCAACATCACTTCACTTCAATCCCCACATCGCTTACGCCCACCAATGGGTTATCACGCATGTTTTGCTCTATCTCAATACTGTATTTTCCAGTATCCGCAAAGCGATGGTTTTTCAATAACGGAAAAGAGTAAGTATACAAATCTCCAGAGCCATTGCCAAGCCATTGCCCGTCTTCCTTCGCTAATTTAAACTGATAGCGAATTCTTTTCCTTTTCTTGCTGTCTTTAAATGTTGTAAGCACAAATAAGTTAGCGTACCTGTAGTCTGTATTGATACGCAATTTGAAATTCACCTGATAAGGCTTGGTCGTATCTTTAATTTCAAACTCAGCTTTTGCCGCATTGGCGTAAAGCCACTGGTTATCTTCAATACTTTGGTTGGTATCTACTACGGTATCGAAATTGCAGGAAGAGAACGCAAACAAAAGACAGAAAAAGGCGACAAGTTGCAACCATTTTCTAGTATCAAAGATTGCTTCGCCGAATTGTCGGAGCAGGCTGCTGTTTCTCCTAGCAATGACTAAAAAAGGGCGATCCTTGCGCTTTACTTCTTTAAACATTTGGAATTCATTAAACTCAACCTTATTCTCCATCTGGCTTTGGTCCTTGGTCTTTATTCCTTTCTCCTTGCTCTCTATTCTTATTGCGGTTTTTATTTTTATTTCTGTTGTTACGCTTTTGCGCTGTATTTCCGCCCTCGCCTTGCGCTTGAGGCGTTTCTGCCTTTGAATTAGGTTGATTATTCTCCTTCGCTTTAGCTTCTACAGGTTTTTGTTGTGGTCGCTGGTTTTGTGGCGGCCTGTTATTTTCCTGTTTCGGCTGATTTCTCTGATTTTGCTCTTGCTGAGGTTTATCTTGAGATTTCTGCTGTTGCGGTCTATTTTGGTTTTGTTGTCTATCTCTATTTTTAGAGTTAGCTTGTCCGTTTCTATTGCCAGCGTTCTCTTTATCGCCACCTTGACTAGACTGAGGTCTGTTTCTGTCACGCTCTCCACGTTCTCCGCGGTCTCTATCTCTATCACGCTCTCTGTCGTTTCTGTTGTTGTTATTGCGGTTACGGTTGTTTCTGTTACGGTTTTTATCGTCTAAACGCGTTAAACTATCCTGACCAACTACATTTTCGTAATCGTGAACTTTCTCTACCACGGTAGTAGTTTTCAATTCAACTGCTTCATCTTTCAAGTTACTTGGTTTTTCGCCACGTTTATTCATTGCCATGATTTCTTTCACACGGTCAACTTTTAACGGAATCCAATCTTCTTGATTAGCATAACTGAACCACATCAGTTTTTTAAAGATATCTGTCTTTTGGTGACGAGCAACGCCAACCTCAGTTTGTAAGGCATCAATGCGGTCAGGAATATCCTTTAAGGCATCTAAATAAGTATCTAGCTCGTAGTTTAAGCAGCATTTCAACTTACCACATTGTCCGGCAAGTTTCAAGGTGTTTAACGACAGGTTTTGGTAACGAGCCGCAGCCGTAGAAACGGTTTTAAAGTTAGTTAACCAAGTAGAGCAGCACAATTCGCGACCGCAAGAACCAATACCGCCCAAACGACCAGCTTCCTGGCGCATTCCAATTTGGCGCATTTCGATACGGATACGAAAAGCCTCTGCCATTTTCTTAATCAACTCCCTAAAATCTACCCTACCTTCTGCAGTGTAAAAGAAAGTTGCCTTTGTTCTATCACCCTGATAATCAACATCGCTAATTTTCATAGAAAGCTTTAAATCTAAAGCCAGCGTACGGGCTTTGTGCATGGTTTCCCACTCTAAGCCTTTGGCTATTTTCCACTTTTCTACATCAGCTTCTGTAGCTTTTCTGTAAACCTTGCGAGTAACCTGATCTATCGGTGTTTTTCTGCGTTTCAATTGCGTACGCACCAATTCGCCAGTAAGCGAAACGTGGCCAATATCGTAACCACCAGTAGCGCCTTCAACGGCAATTAGCTCACCAATTTCCAAATAAATATCATCGTTATTTACAAAAAACTCTTTTCTAGAGCCTTTAAATTTAACTTCGATAATTGGAAAAGATCTATAATTTGATGGCATATCCAAATTAGACAGCCAGTCGTGTACTTCCATTTTTTGGCAACCTCCAGTAAGGCAAGAGCCATTACTTTTGCAGCCAGCGGGGGCGCAACCACCTCCCGTAGAGCAACTTCCACATCCCATATTACGTGTATATATATTGAGTCCCTTTCGGGAGCGTTTTAAACTTTATAATTTTTACCAATTGTAAAGATACATCTAAAAACAGAATTTTCGGATTCGCATTACGTTCGATATGGTAATGCGCCTTTTCTAATTCGTTAATAAGCGCCTCTATCATAGGCATATTTAGCACAGCTGATAATTTTTTTGCCACTTCTAAGTGCTGAGGAGGCAGTTTTACCAAAGCTTCGGCCCCGCTGAGAATTAAACCACATTCTCTTAAAAAATTAATGCCGTATTTGATGTAATTCTTCTGATTTTCCCTGCCCCAACTTGCGGCGGTTTCGGTAAAAGCCATCATATCTGGTACTCTATTGCCATAAGCCATACGCAACCATTCGGCAAAATAGCCTGCATTGTTATTCACCTGATCTGCCAGTAAAGCATTGGCTTCAATCAAATTTCCATCTGCCAAAAAGCTGTATTCTTCTGCCTGATGGTCTGACAGATTAGCTTTGTCTATCAAATATTGCTTCACAACTTCATCCGCCAGCTTAGGAATTTTAACAATTTGTGTACGAGACAAAATAGTGGTTAAAATTTGCTCTTGATTTTGTGCAATGAGAATAAACAAAGTATTTGCAGGCGGTTCCTCAATAATTTTCAGCAGGGCATTTCCTTCTCTATCCAAATACTCGGGCAACCACATGATGAGCACCTTGGTTTCTGCCTCAAAAGCTTTATAACTTAATTTCTTGATGATGTCATGCGCTTCGGCAATGTTGATGTTTGCCTGTTTGTTATCTGCACTTAACTTAGAACGCCAAATATCCAAATCGAAGTAAGGATTTTCTAACACCATGTTGCGCCACTCTTCCAAAACATCGGTGGCAATTTTTACATCCTTCGAAGCGAAAAACGGATAAGAGAAATGTAAATCTGGATGAATTAAGCGTTCGTATTTACGACAAGACGCACATTCTCCGCAGCTATCTTGTTCAGTTTTTTGTAAACAGTTAATGTATTGGGCATAGGCTATTGCCATTGGTAGCGCACCACTTCCTGCAGGCGAAAGAAAGAGTTGCGCATGGCTCACCCTGCTCTCGGCTACGGTTTGCAATAAGTGTTGCTTTACGTCTTCTTGTCCAATAATCTCTTTAAACTGCATTGGTGCAAAATAAGAAATTTTTAGTTAGCGCATAAGATGATGTGATAATTAGCCGATAGGATAATATAGATTAAGAGCGTATTTTTGATACTCGACGTATGCTGTGAAATTAGATGGACGCCAAAAACTCTGTAGCCGAACTTGGAGAAAACCCTATAAGCTCGGCTGCAATTTCATTCTTCGGTATGACAATCAATGTCCGCCTGATTTCGAAAAAACATTGATTACTACCACACCACAAACAATTAATGCCATTCCTAAAATTGCTGGCGTATCTAACTTTTGTTTAAAAATTACAACCGAAACTGTTGCAGTAAGTACAATGCCCAATCCTGCCCAAATAGCATAGGCAACGCCTAAAGGAATACTTTTTAACGCAATGGAAAGTACATAAAAACAAGCACTAAATGCGATAACGGTAACTATACTCGGAACTAGTCTTGTAAATCCGTTTGATTTTACCAAAAAACTAGACCCTAAAACTTCGAGGCAAATTGCCAAACCTAAAAATAGATACTTCATATTAACTTACTTTTTCTGCCAAATCCCAGATGTAACCAAACGGGTCTTGAATTCTTGCTTTCAAATCTCCCCAGAACATTATTTCTGGGTCTTTTAAAATTTTTGCTTCTCCGTCTTTTATAAGCTCTTCCACCAAAGCTTTTACATCATCTACATACAAGTAAAAAACAAAGGGCGATACTTGCCCGGAGGTAATTGGGGCAACAGCATTAAAATCCCAATGTTCTTTATTGAGCACAAAATTATTTCCACGATAGCGAATTCTTGCAAAGAGCAGTTCTCCAGTTTCGTCTTCCAGTTCTGAGATAGAAACCATACCCATTACTTCTGTATAAAAATTCACTGCTTTTACTACATTTGGCACACTGATGGTTGCTGTAAGCCAGTTTAAACCTTGGTGTGGATGTGGACGGTGTTCTACGTTTTGGAACCAATTTAATTTGTCTTTTTGCATATCGAATTATTTGATGATGCAAAGTTCAGCTTAAATCAAAGCACTTTTTTTGATGTAGATCAAAATCGTTAGCCTTTTCTGATACGGCTCAAAGTTTCTTGAGTTACACCTACATAAGATGCAATATGGCCCAACCTGATCCTGTTTAATAAATTTGGATGTTCTTTGATCAGCGATTGATAACGTTCTGGAGCACTTTCAGTATGTAATGAAGTAATTCGATCTTCAAGTACGATGCAGACTTCTTCAGCAATTTTTCTGCCGATAAAATTAAGCTCGGAATGTTGTTTGTATAAATATTCTAAATCGTCAACTGAAATAGCATAAATCTCTGCATTTTCTAGAAACTGAATATTTTCTGGTGAAGGTTTGTTGGCATACATTGGTTTAATTGCCCCAAAAATTTGGTTCTCCTCTCCAAACCACACATTTACTTCTTTATCTTTCCGATGGATATAAGCTCTAAAAACACCTTTTTGAACAACAAAATAACTTGATGCCATTTGTCCTTCTTTTAGAAAGTGGTCGTTCTTCTTCTTTTCGAAGTATTTTATTTTCTCCTCCAAATCCTTTTCAGCCTTTGGACTAAGATTTCCATATTTTTTAAATTGGGCGATGAGGGGGTTCATTTATTCTGGGTCAATTAAATTATTCAAATTTAATTTTATTTTGAAGTTAATCTAACGTAACTTTTTAAGTCTTGGACAGGCATGTCTTTAATACGGGAAAGTAGCCTAATTAGCTTTAAACTATTTACAGCTTCCTTTTAACAAAGTTTTGCTAAATAAATCTAGTTATTTCCTTTTTCTCATTACCCAATTTAGCGTGTAAACGTATTCGACATACGCTAGAGTCCTATATTGACTATTGATGTATTTCGGACAGGCAATTCCTAAGAGTGCTTTCTAATGAGATTTCCATTATATTTGGGTTATTCATGAGGCGCTTTTTAATTCAAACACTTTTTAAATCGGGTTTAATAATATTAATGCTATGGCCCGCAATGGCAATAGCTCAATCGACAAGCAGTATTACACCACTTATAAAGGCTTGGAAAGTAGCCGATACCAGCCAAACTAGGCGAGCCGAAGCAACTTATGCTTCGTTACGATTAAAAAACAATCCAAACGAATATAGTAACCACCGAAAAGTAGTTACAGAATTTGAAAACTACCTTAAGAAAAATCCGAACGACAGGCTACAAGCGAGATTAACAATTTACGAGATTTTAGGAAAGATATCTTACGGTCAGCAAATTACTCAACTAGACCATGAAAAGATATTTCAGCATATCAAACTGGCGTATAAACTTAAAGACGACCAGTTAAAATCTGAACTTTTTGCGCTTTATGCTTCCGTTAACTATTGGAACGACAGCATTTTCTTGCTCTACCACATTAAATCTATTTTACTACAACAAAAAGTAGGCATTAAATACTTTGAATACGACCAGAACAGGTATTTCAATCTAAGCTCCGCATTATATCGTGCAGATAAACACCAAGAAAGTATTTACTATGGCAAGCAATCTTTAGGCTTTATGAAGCATAGCAAGAAAAAAGATAGCATGGACTACATCTTCCAAAATGATATTATCGGCGCAAATTACATTAAGTTGAACCAGCCCGACAGTGCTATTTTCCACTATCAGCAAATGTTAAATATGTTAGCCAAATACCAATTTGATGCTCAAATAATGCAAAGTATTTGGACAGCAATTGCTAAAGGCAGAATTGGGCAGTCTTTAATTTTAAAGGGAAATGAAGCGGAGGGTGTGCCTTTAGTGAAAAGCTACTTAGATAGTGTTAAAATTTTAAAAGACACCATAAATATCGCCATTGGCGAAAACATTTTAGCCTCGGTAAATTATCATCACCAAAGTTACCAAAGTGCTGTTGATGGATGGAAAAAAGGTTATCAATACGCCTTAAAATTTAACTTGTATGATGAACAGATTTCGGCATTGCATGGCATTGCAAAGAGTTTTACAAGGCTAAACCAAGCCGATAGCGCAATAAAATATTTTAAAATTTACGAACGAGCTAGAGACAAACGTAGGGCATGGCTAAACTCTTTAGAGAACGATAAACTAAAACTTGAACTATCCTTTGAAGATTTACAGCGTAATGTAGAATTGAAAGATAGTGAACTCAGTTTCCAAAAATTAGTCCGAAATTTTGTGATTACCAGTGCCGCACTGCTATTGATCATCGGTATTCTCATTTACAAACGAAAAGTCGCGAGGACAAAATACCAAAGAATGGAACTAATGGTGCAGCAGCAAGAAGCAGAAAAGGAATTGTTGATTGCGAGAAAACAAGTAGAGGATTTCAGTAAGAACATTCTGGAGAAAGACCGAATCATCTATGACCTGTCCAAACTTATTAAACCTCAAAAGGCACTTTCTGAAGAAGAACAAAAAAGTGAAAACCCCTTATTAAAATATATCCTATTAACTGACCAAGAACTCGTTAAGTTTAAAGAAATGGTTAACAAGGCCTACCCTACTTTTTATACTAGGCTAGAAACTGTAATTCCGAACATCACCCCTGCCGAAGAGCGTATAGCCAGTTTAATTTGTTTAAAATTGAACGACAGGCAAATGGCCAATATGCTTGGGATCAGTAAAGAAAGCGTGGGCAAAAGCAAGCGACGCTTAAAACAGAAGTTAACCATTCCAGAAGGTCAAAAACTAGAAGACTATATTTATCATTTAGCTACTTGGTATAAATGATCTTGGGTCATTCCGATGTTAGCGCTTGCTCCGATTTTTCGAATGAAATTTGTTTAATAGTATCTAAAACATCAATTTCAGCACTATTTTTATTAATGTTTCTAATCATGACAAATTGATTTCCCGCTGTGATTACATGGCATTATCCAAAAGCACAATCAATTGACTTTTAACTAATTAATCTCTTCAAAAACATTTGTCCGTTTTTTTGTCCGTACCGTTTCCTTGCCTTTATACTATAAATAAGCAATTTTTGGCTTTAGGTAATTTCAATAATCTCAAACGATGATGAAAATTAAAAATCTACTTTTTACACTACTGTTTTTACTGAGCGTAAAACTGAGCATCGCACAAACTTGGACTAACTATAGTCTGGCAAATAGTACTGTTCGTTGCATAGCGATAGATGTAGAAGGCAACAAATGGTTTGGTATTACTACTGGTGGTATAAGAAAATTTGACGGGACTACATGGACTACCTACAAAACTGACAACAGCGGACTGGTAGATAATAATGTTCGCTCCCTAACCTTAGATGCAGAAGGCAACAAATGGTTTGGTACTGATGGTTGGGGCGTTAGCAAGTTGAGCGGTACTACGTGGACTACCTATACTACCGCCAATACCAGCAACGGGCTGGCAAATAATTATGTTTATGCCATGACCATGGATGCACAGGGCGATAAATGGTTTGCAACTGGTGGTGGTGTTAGCAAGTTGAGCGGTACTACGTGGACTACCTACCATATAGGAAATAGTGGGTTGGCAGATAATAATGTTCGTTCCATAGTCATAGATGCAAATGGCGACAAATGGATTGCTACTTTTGGTGGTGTAAGCAAGTTGAGCGGTACTACTTGGACCACCTATAATACCAGTAACGGGCTGGTAGATAATTTTGTTTATTGCATAGCCATAGATGCACAGGGCAATAAATGGTTTGGCACTGTTAATGGCGTAAGCAGGTTTGATGGTACTACCTGGACTACCTACAGAGCCATCCACGGGCTGGCGCATAGTAGTGTTTGGTCAATAACCATAGATGCATTGGGCAATAAATGGTTTGCTACTAATGGTGGTGGTGTTAGCAAATTTAGCGGTACTACATGGACTACCTATAATACCACCAATGGGCTGGCAAATAATGTGGTTTATTCCATAGCCATAGATGCACAGGGCAACAAATGGTTCGGTACTTTCTCTCGTGGTGTTTCTGTTTTAAACGACAATACGGTTTTGCCCATAAAGCTAAATTCATTTACTGCAACGCCCAAAAGCTACGGCAATGTGCTCAACTGGCAAACCGCTAGCGAAAACAACAACAGCCATTTTGTGGTAAAGAGAAGTACCAATGGGGCAGATTTTGTAGAAATTGCTACCATAAACGCAAAATCAGTAAATGGAGCGGTTTACAGCTATAATGATAATAAACCTGCCAACGGCACTAATTATTACCAACTTTTACAGGTAGATTTAGATGGCGAAACAACAGATTTGGGTGTAAGAACGGCAATTTTTAACTTTTCACTCTCTACTTTCAACTTATACCCCAATCCCGCAACAGATATATTAACGTTAAACGGAGCAATTACCGATATTAAAAGCCTAAGCATTACCAACATTAGCGGTGGAATTATAAAAACCTTGCCCCCAAGTATCAAAATAGATGTGTCGGCACTACCAACGGGCATATATTTCATTAACATTACCACTCTTACGGGTGTGCGAACCGTTAAATTTGTGAAGCAGTAAAGCTCCCCGTCATTTTGAGGGAAGCGTAGCGACGAGAACCGAAGCTCTACGAAGTAAAATCTCTGTGTTTATTAGCACTAGCTTAAATAGGGCAGTAACATATTTAGGTTCTGGCTACTATTTAACAGATTCTCCCTAAGGTCGAAATGACGCAACACTTACCAACGTAACCATGCAGTTAACTTCTCGCTGTTAAATGCCGAAGTTAAAGCATGGCCAAACCCTGTAGCTAAAATCTTAAAATTAAGCTTCCCTGCTGCGAAATACCAGGGCTTAAGGATAATGAACTTTAGCGGTAAAAAACTACATGAACAAACATTAAGCAAAACGCAAAGCGAAGTAGAACTGGATATGGGTAGTTATCCAAAAGGTGTTTATATCATTGAGCTACAAAGTAGCAATGGCAACCATGTAATTAAGGTACTGAAATAAAGAAACACTTTCTCCCTTGGAAGGGATCTGTGTCCCCTTTCAATTTTAAACCTCACCGTAGCAACTACCGCCCCTCTTGCCGTCATTGCGAGACTGGACTTGTGCGAGCCGAAGCAATCTCAAAATTGATTAGCATTGCCTCCCTCTAGATCATGCGTCATCCCAGATTTAGTCTGGGATCGTAATGCGATAGATACTACACCTCCTTTTTTCTTGATAAAAAAGGAGGAAAAAATCAAGGCTGCTTTGCCTAGCTCGCTAAAGCTCGATAAAACTTTAATAGCGCTGGCTGAAACGTGTGACCGTTATTGCTTAACTATCGTATCTGCTACACTTCTGCACCCAGCTTGTTTGTAGAGAGATCCTTTTGCAACTGCTAACGTTTTATAGAGAGTATTTATTGTTGTTTTAATTAGCTCTATGAGCTCTGTGCTGCGCCCAATCGGTTATCGGCTTACACATCGCTATGCCAAGAGGCCGTCCTCGTCCTTGGCAATGTCAGTTCTTACCTTGCACTATCCATGTCCCCCTCTGGAGGGGGTTGGGGGAGGAATTCAAGGCACAGCCCCCTCTGCATCATGCGTCATCCCGTACTCGATACGGGATCGTAATGCAATAGAAAGGCTTAACCTCCAACTTCTTCTGCGCCATCCATGTCCCCCTTTGGAGAGTTTATCCCGACTATTCGGGAGAGCTTGTTCCGTACATACGGAAGTAGGGGGAGGTTATCCAAACTAGCTAACTTACTCCTTTTTCACCTCCGTCCCCTTTTCGTCATTGCGAGGCCTTGGTATGAGCGAGCTGAAGCAATCTCAAAGTTTCGTAGCAATTCCGTTCCTATTCCGTCATCCCGACTATTATGGAGGGATCTTTGGACTATACCTTTTTGGTCATTGGTTCATTGATTTTTGGTCATTGGTTCAGTCGTAATGCGGTATAAAATCCTAACTCCAGATCCAATAGGGCTGGATAACCAAACATTGCAGCGCAAATTGTATTTGCTTAATGAGTGCATGATAGCCTCATCCTGTGGTTGTGCAAACAACCTCAATAAAACTTTATTCTACAATTAACTGTATACCTGCTTTTTCAGCTTTGTAGCTAATTTTCTCCTTCAAACTATAATAACTCCAGTTCTGCAACAAGAAAGGATCTTCCTTCGCCAGTTCTTCCTTCGCCTGCTGATTAACCAATAACAGCGTAGCCGCTTGATGTTTGATACAAAAGTTGATGAGCATTCTGCTGTACACATGCAGTTTCTGCTCTATATAGCGCTTTTCCTGCTGTTGATAATCGTCCAAGCTTTTCATCTTTCGTTTTCTACCATGCCCACCAACATTAAAGTTTACGCCCTTTGTTACCCTTTGTATTGCTGCCCTAATTGCCAAGCGACGGTGCAAAAATTCCTCTTTGTTGCCTATCACATACTCGCACTTTCCAATCTTTACCACTACCGGATGTTCTATAGACAGCGAAGCTTCGGCAATAACACTAGGATCTAGCGCATGGTGCTCCTGTTCAGTCTGTATAGCCGCCAATAGAAATATCTTGCCCTGATCTAACTGCAAATGGCTGGTACGCAGTTTCAAGAGCTGGCTTCGTAGCCTTTCTAGGAGCATTTTCTTATCCAAGCGATCCTTACCTAAGTAAGTTCTAAAGGGAATTTGAAACAGCTTAAAGCAATAGTTCTTCCCATCTGGACTTAAGCTAATGTTAGAAATTGCTTCTCCTCCAAAAGGCATCGGAATATTCCTCTTGTAATTCCGCAGCGACTTCTCTCCTTTCCAATAGGCGGTTTTCTCTCTATTAAAATACGACAGCAAACTATGGTTAAGGTTGGCCATCATGCCCATAGGTACCTGCCCCTTAAAATGTTTAGAAAGCAATTGATAAGTGGTACTTGCCCTCGACGATTGAAGTATCCCGTCTTCATCCTTCTTTTGGTCGGTTAACTTTAGCTTGATGTCTTCCGTGAGGTAGAAAAAATCTTTCACCTGCTCCTGTATAAACTGATGGCTCATGATCATGTTAGCCGCCCTAAAACAAATGTTTTGCCATTGATAGAGTTGGGCTTTTGCCTGTTTAACTACCTCTGCATCCTCGCTGTCTATCAAGAGTTGAATTTTACGGGTAATAATGATGCTTTTAGTTTCCATTTTTTCATAGGTTTAAGTCACTTTAATACATCGGTAATTGATATAGGGGCATAACAATATTTAAACACCCCGGTCTTCGACCACCCCTCTACAAGAGGGGAATTTGCGACATACATTCCCCTCTTCCAGAGGGGTGCCTGAAAGGCGGGGTGTTTAGTTGTTTAAATATGGAATGATATTTCCCATCCCAACACTTCGACAAGTTCAATACCCCACAAACCCCTACAATTAACCAAATAACCAGTTAAACAGTTAACCTCAAATCAACCTTTATCCGTCATTGCCTTTACAAAAGCCTGTTGAATGTAGCCTTGGTTCATGTTCAGAGCTTTGGCTATTTCCTCGAAACTATATTTCAGCTCATATCGCATCTTCATAATCTGCACTTGCAATTCATCTAAACTGCCGCTAAAAACCAAAGGCCGCCTACTGCTTGCTTGTTGCAATTTTTGATTAGCCGAAAGCATGCACTTTAAACGCTCTAATAGCACTTCTACCTTTTTCTTTACCGCATAGTCCGAAATACCCCCTAAATAAAAAGCAATATGTTCATAGCTGAAATCATACTTCAAACAAAGCTTAATTAATTGTTGCTACGTGTGAGATAAATTGGCCACGAGCTGTGCCAACTGCTCCCATTGCTTTTGCCTGAGCAATTGAGCTGCTACATCTGGCTCTGCTAATGCTTCGTCTTCCAAATTCCCATCGACTAGTAAAAAATCGTGGTTTTCTAATTCATCTAAACGGAAAAGATTGGCATGAAACTTATTTTTAGCGGTATCGTAATAGGCGTATACAGATTTCTTCAGTTGCACTTTTAAAAAATCATATACATCACTCACCGAAAGCTGATCTCGCAGTAGCCACACCCTTAAAAAAGCATCTTGAACCATGCCACTAGCGGCTACTTCGTCTTTTACCGAGCGCTCGCAACGCCAAGCAAAGAGGTTATAGTATTTGGCGTACAGCCCATTAAAAATTAGGAGTTGATTGTTTGATTGCGTTGTCATAGGTTTTTGGTTAGTTTTTATTGGTATATTTTAGTTCATCAGCGCTGCACTTCCACTACCCCCCGCACCATTACCGCCTCACTCTGCATCATGCGTCATCCCAGATTTAGTCTGGGATCGTAATGCGTTAACTTTTTCCTTCTTCTTTTCCATTGATGAAAAGAGCAACCTGAGCTTTAGCGAAAGCATGCCTGCCTATAAAAACAATAAACTACTAGGCATAAAATCTAGGCTGCTTAGCCTAGCTCGCTACAGCTCGATAAAACTTTAATAGCACTGGCTGAAACGTGTGACCGTTATTACTCAACTATCGTCGCTGCTACACTTCTGCACCCAGCTTGTTTCTACAAACCCTTACGAAACTGCTCACGCTTTATCGGCTTACACGTCGCTATGCCAAGAGGCCGGTCTTCGTTCTTAGCAATGTCAGTTCTTACCTTGCACTATCCATGTCCCCCTCTGGATGGGGTTGGGGGAGGAATTCAAGGGACGAACACTCACTACACCACGCGTCATCCTCAGCCTCATTGCACGTCATTGTTCGTCAACGTCTGCTGTCATCCTGCATGTCCCGACATCATCGGGGAGCTTGTCGAAGGATCCAAGTTCATAGCACTGCCCCCTATGCATCATGCGTCATCCCAGATTTAGTCTGGGATCGTAATGCGATAGAAAGGCCTAACCCCAAGTTCATCTGCACTGCCCATGTCCCCCTTTGGAGGGGGTAGGGGGAGGAATTACACCGGGTTCTTAGGCTTTAACGCATAAAGCCTATCAAATAAATAAACCGATAAAGATGAATGGTTACGGAAAGAAAAGCCAAACATTTGGCCATGCCCATTGCCAAAATGAGCTACAGATAATACCGATGTGTTAATTCTTCCCATTTACTCGTATTTGGTGATACGAGTCTTGTTGGTAAGCTAACCCTACACAATACATGTGGGACTACATACCATGGTTACAATAAAGCTCTGACCCCTTACGCTAACATGGATTTACAGCAGTCCCACATCTATTTCGATTTGCACAAAGATATGCATCTACGTATAGACATGGGTATTAATCTGCTGTCTTGCGTTAGCGGGGTCAGAATATGCAACCACAAGACTCTTATTAATACCTAATTACATTAAATCAAATATACAAATTCATTTCATTTGTTACAAGAACTTGTAACAAAAAATAACTGAAATTTTGTTGCCTTTATTGAATGAATGAAGCAAGAGACAGAAAACGATTAAAAGCATTCGGTGAAAACATTCGAAAAATTAGAGAGAGCTTAAATCTAAGTCAAGATCAAGTAGTTGCAAATTGCGATGTTACAAAGGGTAATCTTAGTAATATAGAAAATGGGAATAAAGATTTTACATTTACAACACTCTTAGAAATAGCAAAAGGTTTGGGGATAGAGCCTAAGGAATTATTGGATTTTTAAAGTAGCGGTTTGATATACCTAAGGCGGGGATTTTAAGAACAAAAGTTAAATAGAATTTCGGAAACTTGCGGGACTGCACTTTGCACAATTTGTCCAAAAATTTCGTGGAATGCCCTCAACCATTTCCAACACACTTTCGGTAAACCCTTTTTATAGGTAAATCAACCGAATTTATCGAATACGTTTAACAGTAAAATTTCAATGTGGGCTGCAACTTTTTGTTCTCCAACTACCAATGTACTCGGATGACCGCAAGAATTTCTAAGTTTAAGACAAGCTTCTAATTCATTTTTGGTATTTTTACCAAACACAGAAATACTTTCTAAAACTTGTAAAAAGTCATACTCTCCCATTCTAGTAAGTCCATCCACATTTTTTGCATTTATCCATTTCGGATTTCTTCGAAGCGCTTCCAGATTAAAAGCGTTCAAATGAATATTGATTACATGCTCATACAATAAGGAAATAGCACCAATCCAAGAGAAGACCACAGCTGATTTTAGCAAATTATATTTTAAACAACTTATTGCTTCAACTATAAAATCTTTTACATATAATGATTTGATTTGCTTAGACTTTTCTATTAGATCATCGTATCTGGCGGCAATTGGCGGCGAACTTTTTATAATCTTTTTCTCAGATAGTTTATTCAATCCTTGACTTGTCAAAATCCAACCATCTTTAATTTTAATTACATCTCCTTTTGACTTTAATAACAAATCTGAAAGATTCCATTTTTCGATTTCTCGAAGTCCATTCTCCTTAGCAATTTCTCTGATTTCGTTCAAAGATTTAGCAGAATTGTTCTTATAATTTAGAATCAAATGAGTCTTTTCCGTTCGACTAAGATCATTCCTACTAAGGTTATCGCTTAAATCAATTACCATTAAGCATTGGTTTTATTCTTGCTAGTTCTTTAGCTGACAAGGCATATTGACCTGTTGATCTCTCCATTAAATTTTGATTTTTCGTAAGAGTTTTAAGCGATGCTATTAGATTTTTAGAAATAGTTTCCTTAAAATAATTTGTTGCATTTCTTATTTCTTTTGAAATATCATTTCTGTTAAAAAGATTTTTATTTTGAACTAATGACAAATGTGCGCAAGCAGCCATAATTAAGTCTGGACCAGTTTTAACATTCATTTTTGCAGCAATTGAATTTATTGACATTTGAGGGACTGCGGTTTCAACGCTACTAATAGAAATCTCATTTACAGTTGAATTATTGTAATGATTGTCATGATGTTCTGCTGGTATGTTCAGAGAAACTAATTTATCTATTAAAGATGGTAAATCGTTTTTTAGATAATTTAAGTCCCCTTCATATTCTATTTCTAATGAACCAAGTTTGATTCGGATTTTGTTATCCATAATGTTTCGTTTTGTTAAGAAGTAAATATAAGAAGTTTTAGTAATAGACTAAAGGTTAAAATGCTGCCTATAAAGTTTCGGAGATTTGCGAAGGCGGGGATTTTTAGCATTAAAGTTCAATCGAATAACTAATGTTGAAGCCTGTACAAATGTTCCATCGAAGGCATTCAGCCCCACTTTTGACAATGCCTTATTGTATGCAGTTATGTTTTTCTTATTTCTTGCATTATTTCTGGTATTTCACTATAAGTATCAACCCAAATTGTTTTAATACCAAAGGACTTTAAGTCATTTTCTTCAAAAGATTCTATTATCTGGACTAGGGTAGTTGCAGTTTCCTCTAGTTGCAATGATGCTTTTGACTTTTCATTTAAAAGTTCAACTTCATTATTTAATAGAAGACTTAAGGCTTTTTTTACATCCTCTACTTTATACTTAGTTTTAAAAATGAAGTGGTAACCTTTTTTAGTGGTTCTCTGCTGATTTGCAATGTCAAGTAAACGTCTCGTATTTGGGTCAGTTAAAGACGTCCCAATAAATAAACAGTTGTTCTCCCTGAATTTGTTTATCTGTACTATATTATTCCAACTGTATGTGTCTGTATATTGCTTATGATAAACACTTTCTCCAAATGTAATTTGATTTGCTTCAGTTAATTTTCCTTTTTCAGGCAAATAGCCGTGAACATGATATATTGGAAGTTCCCCTGTGTCAACACCCATACCATTGCCGTAAATAGACTTGTAGGGTAAGTCTAAACTACTTTTTTGTATGTTAAATTCTAAAATATCGTCAAAATTATACGTGATTATACTATTCAGATTTGGGCTTTTGCCAGGTGCAATGCAATACCTGATAATTTCGTCCATTAATTTTGATTTTGTTTCCCTTTCAATCTCTTGATACAAGATTTTTCGAACCTCTTCCTCAAATGAAGTTTTGTTATTCTCGAAATATTTTTGCAAATATCTTCCTGCAATTAGTGGGCTTGGATTGAAAATTTTTGCAAACAATTTCGACAAAATGCTTGAGGTGTTTTTCTCCTTTTCAAGAGTTGTCATCATTAGTTTTTGCAATAAAATATCCCAAGATGGTAGTCCAAACGACATTGAAACTCCAGCACCCAGAACTAAAACTAATTTCTCTTTTCTGTAGTTCTGTTTTAATTCTCTGATTATTTCAGTTCTATCGGTTTTACTAAAACTATGAACTAAGCTATTTCTAAACTTTTGAAGTATATCAGAATAATTTCCTTTTAAGTCTTCATAAAAATACTTTTTTAAATAGTCCCTTGTTTTAGATTTGACTTCATCTGAATAAACTGGAACTGAGATTCTAGAATACGATTCAATAAAATCTTCTGCAGATTTTAAGCTTTCCGATTCTTCATCTTTTGTTGGAATTGTCTTTTTTGCCATTAGGATCTTATTTTGATTGCACACAACTTGCATATGCGTGCTACTGTTTAGCGAAAATTCACCCAAATATGGTACGGCCACGAAACTTTAACGCAAAAATTATACAGTAGCTAGAGCTTGAGATATTTAGATAACGCAATATAAATGAAGGCTTTGAGATTTGCAAATCTTTACGAATATCGAATACGAAGCAAATAGCACAACCTACTTCAACCTACTATTCGCATTACTGCTAATAAACATTTCATTTCTTCCTTCGGCAACAATGACCATAAAACGTTCGTAATGCTTAAGTACGTCCGAAATAAGTTCGTTGCGAGTAAACAGCCTTACATCATAGCCCTCTCTGGCATCGCCAAAATAAGCCATCGGGAAATAAGCTTTAGCACCTTCATAATCGGGCAGGTTATCTTCAGAAAGCACATGCTCAGATACTGCCCTCGATTGGTTTCTTACGCCATACACGAAATTGTTCACTATATCATAATGGATTTCAACCTCTACCCTAGTCGGTTTTTCATAGCTGTTTACCTCTGCTGCAACACCATTTTGGGCAAACTCTGCCTGTAATTCTATCAAGGCGGGCTTTACCTTTTCTGCAATGAAAACATCTATTTCCTTACGATCGCCATAGGAAACCATTTGCTTTAGCCGCTCTTTCCAAAACTCTCCAGACCAAGGCACCGTAGTCACCGAAAAATCTTTCTCGTAATAGCTGTAATCCATCACCAAGGCCTTAAGTAAGCTCACAATAAACAGCAGCACAATAATAGCAAATGGCAATGCTGTAATTAAGGTGATACTTTGCAAGGCCTCCAAACCACCTGCATTAAGCAAGATAAGCGCCAAGGTAGCCAGCAATATACCCCAAGCTATGGTTTGCCATTTGGGCGAGATCTTGGCATTTCTAGTGGCAATGCTGTTCATCACAAACATTCCCGAATCTGCCGAGGTGACAAAAAAGATAACGATGATGAGGATCACCAAAAAACTCGCAATGCTGCTCAAAGGAAGGTATTCCAAAAACTGGAACATCAATGTATCTGGGTTGGAAGCCAACCTACCCAATGCCCCGCTGGCAATATACTGATCGAACCAAATGGCACTGTTGCCGAATACCGACATCCACACGAAGTTGAAAAGCGTAGGCAGTAACAGCACCGCAGCAATAAACTCGCGGATGGTGCGGCCTTTAGAAATTCTGGCAATGAAAAGTCCCACATAAGGCGACCAAGAAATCCACCACGCCCAATAAAGGATCGTCCAGTTGTAAAACCAGGGCAAAGTTTCTTCTTCGTACACATGGGTACCAAAAGTGAGGTTAAAAAAGTTGTTGATGTAATTGCCAAGCCCCTCGGTGAAACTGCCAATAATGTACACCGTAGGCCCAAATATCAATACAAACAACATGAGCACCATGGCCGCCGAGATATTGATGTTACTTAAAATTCTGATGCCCTTGTCTAATCCGCTTACGGCAGACAAAATGGCGACACCCACCAAAACGCCTACAATGGCAATTTGAGATCCGATGTTACTTTCGGACAATATCCCCAGCGATTGCAGTCCTGAGTTAATTTGCACCACCCCGAAACCAAGTGTGGTGGTAATGCCGAAAAAGGTACTGCATAGCGCAAAAACATCAATGGCGCTGCCCCATTTGCCATTTACCTTTTCTTTTAACAAGGGATAAAGGCAGCTGCGTAAGGATAATGGCAGTCGGTAGCGGTAACAGAAGTAGGCCAAAGCCAAACCTACTACACCGTAAATAGCCCAAGCATGAATACCCCAATGGAAGAAGGTGTACAGTTGTGCGTTTTTTGCACGGTTAATCTGCCCACCTTCAAAAACAGGATTGGTATAATGCTGCATTGGTTCGGCCACGCTAAAGTACATTAGCCCAATTCCCATACCTGCGGCAAAAAGCATCGATAGCCAGGAGAAGAAAGAATATTCTGGTTTACTGTCGTTTCTGCCCAGCCTGATCTGTCCGTATTTGCTGAGCATTAGGTATACTAAAAACACCACAAAAATGGTAACCGACCATACATAAACCCAGTTAAGGTTAACGAAAATAAAGTGCTTCACCTTAGCCAACAGTTCGTTGGTTAACTGTGGAAAAATGGCTGCGAGCATACAGATACCCACAATAAAAACTAGGCTGGGAAAGGTTACCCCTTTACTAAGGGTATGTTGTATTCTTTTCATTAGATCATGTATTTGCCAAAAGGCGATTGCATTTTAGCAGGTTTAATTCTGACTAAGCTACAAATTCACCGAATACAACAAATATACGGTCGATGTGTTTAACGGCATAGTTAGAGATTGATTTTGGTGGGTAGGGTTTGGATAAAGTTTTGGTGCCGAGTTGTTTTCGATGGTGGATGACAGATAAGATTTCCTAATACAAAATAACAACATAGCTCAAAGATCCCTCCGCAAGATTAGGATGACGATGTAGGAAAGGAAAGCGAATTAGCACAATCCATTCCCAAGAACGACGACTGGCCTAGCAGGTTTTCGCAGGAGAAAGCACCAAAATATCCATCGCACCAACTGAAAAAAAAGTACCACAGAGCAAGAAAGCAGCGTGAGGGCAGGAAAGCGAAACGGCAAACGCCTCTTTCTTGCGCAAACAGGATATTGGTAGCTTTATTCAAGAAAAGGTGCCAGCCTTGAACTTTTGCTTCTTTTGGTTCAAGCCAAAAGAAGAATAAAAGCACTTAATTTCCAAATCATCAGCATTAAAAATATAATAGCCCAAGATGTTAACCTTGGGCTAAGCGATAGTTGATTAAATTACTCCTCGTCAGCAGTATTTTTCAACTTCATTAACAAAGAATAAGCACCTTTAACGGCAACCTTTTTACCTTTCAAGTCTGTAGTGATAGCGGTTTTGCCGTCGGCGGTTTCACCAGCTTGCACAGCGTTCATCACAAATTTTCGCGGACTGGTCTCTACGAAAACATAGTCCTTGTTCTCAAAATTGACAATGGCATCTTCTGGTAAGAACTGCACTTTTTGATTTTTGAACTGTAGCTCGGCATTCATGTACATCCCAGGAACCAAGCTTTTGTCGTATTGCTCAAAATGGCAATGCACCTCGCTCCTGCCACCTTCCACATTGTGACTTACCAAAATCACTTCCGTTTCGTACTTCTTTTCTGGCTTGGCGTTAGTGTAAGCCAACACCCGCTGACCAATACCAATTTGATGTAAGTCTTTCTCGAAAATAGTTAAGTTCAAATGGATGTCACTTGGATTAATCAGTTCGAAAATCACATCAGATGGGGTAACGTATTTGCCAATATTCACGTTTACCTTGCTCACATAACCGTTAATTGGCGAGTACACATTCACAGATTTTGAAATCTTACCCGAGTTCAGCTGCGCCGTACTGATGTTGATTAACTTCAGTTTTTCTATCAATGCAGTATGCTCTACTTTCAGGTTTTGGTATTCGGTTTCTGCCAGTTGTAAAGTTTTATCGCTGTTTGCCTTGCTTAAATTCAACTCTTTTTGGCGAGCAAGTTCTTTACTTGCATAGTTCAATTTGTTGTGGATGCTCAAATAATCTTGCTGCAATTGAATGTATTGCGGGTCTTCCATTACGGCGATGATTTGACCTTTTCGCACCTGCGTACCTGGCAACATTTTGGTAGCTTTTAAATAACCTCCCAAAGGGATGCTCACCGACACCAAGTTTTGAGGCGGAACATCAATTTTACCTTGCAGTTTCAATGTTTCGTTAATTTCCCCAAAACCTACTTCTCCAATTTTTAGGTCGATATTTTTTGCCTGTTCGGCAGTTAAACTTACTTCGTTCTCGTTAATGGGCGCTGCCTTTTCTTCTTTTGGTTCATTGCTGTTACTGCAAGCAAATGTTAAAGAAATAGCCAAGGCTCCTAGATATAAATAGTGCTTCATTGTGTTATTGCGCTAAAAGGTAATTCAATTCTGTAATGTTTCGGTTCAATTGTTGGATGGCTTCAAAGTAGCTTTCCCGCATACTAATCGCCTGATTGTTTAGCATCGTCCATTCCAAATAATTGATTTCTCCGTTTTTCAACTGCTTGTTTAAGGTCGAGGTAATTTCTCTAGCGGTTTTCAAACCATCTTTTTCCAAGCTTTCTACCAATAATAATTGTTCTTGATATTGGGTGTAAGCGGCTTTCAAACCTGTGCTAATTTGCTTGCTCGCATTGGCCGTTTCCGATTTCCTAAACTCTTGGTAAGTCTTGGCAGACTTCACTTTGTTTCGCTGCGAACCACCAAACAAAGGAATGCTCAAACCTAATTGGAACGATTGAAAACGGTCGCTTTGGTCGAAGTTGATACCATCTTGCAAGCTGGTATTGTTGTAACCTACATTAAACTCCGGCAACAATTTAGATTGCTCCATTTTTGTAATTGCCAAAGCTGCCTTTTCTTCCTGCTGTTGCAGTTTAATTAAAGGATGATTTGCCCAACCTAAGGTATCAGCAAAAGTAGATTTCACTTTTAAAGCTTCTGCTGTAGGTTTCAAAAGCTGATTGGTATTCAGCAAAAATGCCAACTGCTGTTGCAATACCAGTTCCTGTATTTTAAGGTTTCTCAACTTCGTGTTTACCTGCAACAATTGATTTTCGGCACTCGCTTTTTCCAGAAGATTACTTTCACCACTTTTCAGTCTCAGCTCAGCCAATTGCTTTAGTTTGAGATATGCACTATCGGCTTGCAGATACAACTTTTGCAGTTGTGCTATCAGTACCAAATCGTAGAAAACTTGGGTAGTTACTTTGGTTAATTCAGCTTTGCTCAACTCCCTTTGCAACAAGGTAGTTTTCCATTCTTCCAAGAACTTATCTTTCTGTCTTGCATACACACTTGGCAAGCTAAAACTCTGGCTAACGGTAAGCATATTATCTACCAAATTACTATTGTACTTGCCGTATTCGCCAGTTACACTTAAAGGCGCAATGGTGGTGGCGGTTTTACTCAATTGCTGGCTATAATCGGCTTTCAACTGACTACTTTTTAAACTGATGTTGTTTTTATACAAGCTATCTAATGCGGCATCCAACGTAATAGCTTGTTGGGCATTGGCCGATGAAATAGAAAGACCAACAAGCACCAATATCATGGTAGCAACTTTTGGTAATTTCTTCCTTCTGATTAAGCCCTTTTCAAAGCTCACGTACAAAATAGGCAATACAAATAGCGTCAATAAAGTGGCAATCATTAAACCACCGATTACTACAGTAGCTAATGGACGTTGTACTGAAGCTCCCGCACCGTTACTAATCGCCATTGGCAAGAAACCCAGCGATGCTACAAAAGCGGTCATGAGTACTGGTCTTAAACGAGTTTTAGTACCTTTTAACACTACTTTCTTCATATCCTGTTCTCCCGTTTTTTTAATGTTATTGAACTCTGCCACGAGTACAATCCCGTTGAGTACCGCAATACCAAATAGCGCAATAAAGCCTACGCCAGCACTGATACTGAAAGGCAATCCGCGGAGCGCTAACAAGAAAATACCGCCGATGGCAGATAAAGGGATAGCCGTATAAATGAGCAAGCCATATTTGATAGAACCGAAGGCGAAGTAAAGCAACAAGAAAATAAGAATTAAGGACACCGGAACGGCAACCGTTAACCTCGCTTTTGCTTCGTTTAAATTCTCAAATGAGCCACCGTAAGTAACAGTATATCCTGTTGGCAGCTTAATTTCTGCTTTTACCTTCTCTTGCAGTTCGTTAACGATACTTTCTACATCTCTACCGCTTACGTTAAAACCTACCAAAATTCTACGCTTGGTATCTTCCCTTTGGATTTGACTAGGGCTATTCACCAAAGCTACATTTGCAACCTGCGACAATGGAATTTGATTGCCAGTTGGTGTTGGAATTAACAGGTTTTGTACATCTTTGATATCCCTTCGTTTATTGTTCTGCAAACGAACCACCAAATCGAAATGCTTTTCGCCTTCGAACACCAAACCTGTACTTTGTCCGGCAAAAGCAGTGTTTACATTTCTGTTGATATCGGCAACGTTTAAACCGTATTGTGCAATGGCTGCTCTGTTGTACTGGATTACAATTTGCGGTGTTCCTGTAATCTGTTCTACGTAAAGTTCCGTTGCACCTTCCACCGTCTTCACCAAATTACCGAGCTTCTTCGAATAGACGGCTAGCGTGTCAAAATCCTCACCGAAAATCTTCAATACCACATCCTGTCTAGCGCCGGTCATCAACTCATTAAAACGCATTTGCACCGGAAATTGGAAACTGGTAGTTACGCCTGGTATTTCACTGGCAGCTTCGCCCATTTTCTCCGCTAATTCATCAAAACTTTTGGCAGAAGTCCACTCGCTTTTAGGTTTTAGGTTGATGATCATATCTCCCATATCCATTGGCAGCGGCTCTGTTGGCACTTCACTACTCCCTATTTTGGTCACAATATTTTTCACCTCTGGAAATCTTTCCTTAAGGATGCCTGCTACTTTCTGAATGTTCTCGATAGAAGTATTCAAGTTACTGCCCGAAAGCACTCGTGTTTCTACTGCAAAGTCCGCCTCTTCAATAGAGGGAATAAACTCGCCACCAAGATTGGCTAAAATCACTACAGCAGTCACGAACAAGCCCAACACAATAGCGATGACCGTTTTAGGGAAACCCAACACACGTTGCAATAGCTTTTCGTAACGGTTTTCGACCTTCGCCATTGCCTTATCAGAGATATTTGGTTCCGTTTTGATTTTCTTGCTCAGGAACAAACTAGACATCATTGGGATATAGGTTAACGATAGGATAAACGCACCTAACAAGGCAAAAGCTACCGTTTGTGCCATTGGCTTAAACATCTTTCCTTCGATACCTTGTAAGCTGAAAATTGGCAAGTAAACAATAAGAATGATGATTTGCCCAAACACGGCGCTGTTCATCATTTTAGAGGAAGCACTTTTCACTTCCAAATCCATTTGGTCTTGCTTAAGGAAGGTCATTCCTGCAAATCTCTTGCTGTGTCCGAGTTGATGCATTACCGCCTCCACGATAATGACGGCGCCATCTACAATTAAACCGAAATCTAGCGCACCTAAGCTCATCAGGTTACCGCTTACGCCAAACATGTTCATCATGATAATGGCAAACAACATGGAAAGTGGAATTACCGAAGCTACAATAAAGCCTGCTCTAAGGTTGCCTAAGAAAATTACCAATACAAAAACTACGATTAAAGCACCTTCCAATAAATTGGTTTCAACCGTTTTAATGGCATTGTTCACCATGCTGGTACGGTCTAGGAAAGGTACAATCTCTACGCCTTCGGGCAAGGTTTCAGAAATTTGTGCAATTTTAGCTTTGATGTTATCAATTACGACATTGCTATTCGCACCTTTCAACATCATCACAATGGCGCCCGAAACTTCGCCTTCATCATTGAAAGTTAACGCTCCGTATCTGGTCGCAAAGCCGATTTCTACATTGGCGATATCTCTGACTAGCAGTGGCGTAGCGCCTTCGTTATTTCTTACCACTACATTCTCGATGTCCTCCTTGGTGCCAATCAAACCTTCCGTTCTGATGTACTGAACCGTGGCTTGCTTTTCGATATAAGCACCACCTGTGTTTTGGTTGTTGGCCTCTAACGCATCAAAAATTTCACTGATGGTTACTTTGTGTGCTACGAGTTTATTCGGGTCTATGGTCACTTGATATTGTTTCAGTTTACCTCCGAAACTACTTACTTCGGCCACACCTTTAACACCCAGCAACTGCCTTCTCACCACCCAATCTTGAATGGTGCGCAGTTCGGTAATGTCATAACGTTTTTCGTAACCTTTTTTCGGTTTTACAGCATATTGGTATATCTCGCCCAAACCAGTAGAAATAGGCCCCATTTCTGGTTTTCCTATTCCTTTCGGGATTTGTTCCTGCACCACCAATAAGCGTTCAGCCACTTGTTGACGAGCCCAGTACACATCTACATCGTCATTAAAAACCAGCGTTACTAGGGAAAGTCCGAAGCGGCTGTAACTTCTAATTTCTTTGATACCTGCGATGTTACTATTGGCCTGTTCCACCGGAAAAGTCACCAATCGCTCAATATCTGTAGCACCATACGAAGGGGCTGTAGTAATAATTTGCACCTGATTGTTCGTGATGTCAGGTACGGCATCTATGGGTAATTTGGTAAGCTCAAAGCTTCCATATATGATGAGGGCAATGGTAAATAGCCCAACAATGAGTTTGTTCTTTATCGCAAACTCAATAATTCTATTCAGCATGAAAAATGGGGATATCGTTTCTAAATAGCTTTATACGTCATGTTGTCCCGTATGTACGGGATCAGCATCCGCATAGTAAGCCAGTAAATAGTTTTTAATTCTATATTTTAAGAAAGGATAGCCTTTGGCGGTTGCCAAATTTTTCCGGCAAAAGCCGAATTAGGAATGTAATCGTTATTGATTAAGATTTTCTGCTTTGGCAGAATTTGATAAGCTTTTTTGGGTATTGCTCCAAAAGAAGGTGTTATTGCATTAGCGACATTGCCGGCAAAAAGTTCGTGGGTTTTAAATGGCAGTTGATTATCCCTATCCTCATCATTATCTGTATGTGGGATATCGTTGTAATGTTCTTCTAGATAACCAAAGAAGGTGATTTTGCTATCCAGATTTTTGTGTTCGAAATAGTGTTGAAAAAGCACAGGTAGCCTAGTCAAATCTTGTAAACCAGTACAAGAAAGCATGTAGAAGCTTAAAAGTAATATGTTAAGTGCCTTTTTCACCGCGTCAAAATTAGCCAAATGAAACAGATTTACAATTATAGAAAGTTAAATGTTACAAAATGGGAACTGTTTTAACCTCTATATATGGATTTTATTCTTTTCTTCCAATAGGCTACTTCCTTTTTGTTCACACCTGTCTGAAATTGGCAAAATTTGACTGGCTTTGGATACCCTTGTTCGTATTGTGTTCGGTATGTGTTCGACTCACCTTCGGTAAAACGGCCTTTTTACCGAAGAAGCACCGAAGCAGGTACGAAGAAAAGCCCTAGACATTCTTGATGGTGTAATAAAGTTAAATAGACCGGATTGTAACGAAACCCGATTCAGATTTCATACTATCTTGCGGACATATCTATCA
This sequence comes from Pedobacter sp. T50_32, assembly GCF_057652195.1. NCBI lineage: Bacteria > Pseudomonadati > Bacteroidota > Sphingobacteriia > Sphingobacteriales > Sphingobacteriaceae > Pedobacter > Pedobacter sp. T50_32. The sequence continues at coordinate 398,360 of NZ_JBYFBY010000001.1, forward strand.
ATTCTTCCGTTATTCTTTTCCTTGATGAAAAGAAACAAAAATCAAGGCTGTATTGCCTTCCTTGCACTACGCTAGCGAAACTTTTGAGGGCGAAATTGGAATGTCCTGCCAACTCTTTAGCCCCACGCTCGACTGCCCAATTTCTTATTTCTGCAAAATTTTGGGTTGCTGCAAAAGTTTCACTGCCTATTGCATCGGAATCCAATAAGGCCGATAGCATAGCGCATAACCTTTATACTAACTAAGCCTACTACATTGGATATTTTGCAGAGCTATTAAACAATACATTCATTGGTTCGGCCTATAAAATGTGTCAACACGATAGGATGAAAAATCGGGAGAGCCAAGCCGGACTAACGTTGATTGAAAAACAGGTGTTGCTCTTCCAAAAAAATAATTTAATCTAAAAGGTTCTCGTAGCTATCGCCGTATTTGGTTTTTAACCTTTGTTTGGCTTTTTTTACGGCGTCTAAAGTTAAGCCAAGTATGCGGGCAATCTCCATGTTGTTCATCCCTAACTTCATTAAAAAGATAACACGTAGGTTAGAGTCGGTTAAATCTTTAAAATTTTGAACCAGATTTTGATAATAGTCTGCGTGCTCTTGAATAAATGCATGTTTAAATTCCGTCCAAGCAGCATTATCTAACAGGTGAGACTGTAAAAGCGCTTCTATTTTGTTTTTGTATTGCTCAGAATAGCTGGCAGACGACTGCTTAATCTTAGTCATTTCTGTCTCCAACTCTTTTATTTGGTCATTTTTTTCTTCCAAATAGGTGACATAAGACTGCAATGTTTGGTTATTGACCTTCAGTTTCTTTTCAGACTTTTCCTTATCTAGGCTTAGCCGATGTAAGTTCTCATCATATTCATCCGCATTAGTTTTTATGGTTTTGCGATATCCCCTAACTACCAAAACAATAATGACCAATAGCACACAACAACCCACTAATGCAGTAACCTTTAACAATGTTTCTTTCTCCCGTCCTGTCCTTTCGGCTTCGATACTAAGTTGGAGTTTTTCCTTTTCCAAGTTCCAGTTTACTTTGGCGATCACCTCTTTTCCATCTAAATGAGCTAGCGATTTTTTCAATGTCTCCAGCTTTCTTCTTGCCTCAAGCTCATCTTTGTCGCTCCCTACTTTTTTAGCAATTTCTAGAATAAGCGTGTTGATTTCGTAATCTGAGCTTTGCAGGTAAACCTTAGATTGAGCGTAGCTTTGTGCTTTTTGCAAGGTCTCATTTGCCTTTGTGAGGTTATTATTTGCCAAATGGACTTTGCCCAACATTACCAGTGCAAAAATGGTATTTTGGATATTATTAACCTTTTGAGATATCACGATATCCTTTTCTAATAATTCAATGGCTGATGAATATTGCTTTTGCTTAAATTCTAGCATTGCCATATTGCCCAGCACTTTCGCATATCGCAATTCATCTTCGGCTTTTTCGGCGATCAGCAAGGCTTGGTCGAAATATTTTTGTGCTTCTACTGGTTTATTCCTGTTGATACTATTTGTACCCAAATTATCGGTGATAGCTGCAAGCTCTGCACTATTTGGTTCTGCATACTGTTTCGCTTTGTTGAGATATTCATCAGCTTTCTCATAATCCTCTACCGTCATTAGAAAAAAGCCTATCTTTTTGTACGTTTCGGCAGGGCTGATGATGTTATCGGCATCTATTGCATCCAAAATATGGATACTGGACATAAAAAGCGGAAAGGTTTCTTCGTACTTTCTGTAGGTGTACAGATAAAATGCATATTGTGTAGTTGCCCAAAGCTCTAAATCTTGTCGCTTTAGCTTCTTGGCGGCTTTTATGGCATTGTTAAAAAGCTGCGTACTGGTAGCATTTAATGCATCTTTTTCTGAAGCGGTCTTAGTGGCGATGAAAACATTGTTAATTAGCGCTCTACTCTTAGCGGGCAGAGCAGCAGTGTTTTCCTGTAAGATTTTTTTTAAATCCTCTGGGCTCGTTAAATAAGGATATTTCTTTGTTACAAAAGCTATTATTTCCTTTTCGGGATGGGCATCATTTGTATTCGAGTTGGCATGACTAGGCTGGAACCATAGCAAAGCCAATAAAACGGAAAGCATTATTTTTTTCAAAACCATAGGGGGATTTCCCCCAAATGTAGTAAAAATGCTGATTAAACGCTAAAAAAGCCCATTTTTTCATTTGTCCCCTTTTTGTCCACCCCTAAAATTTTAAATTAGTTAAGGTGAGCTTTAATTTTATGCCCTAGCGTACATGAACTCTATAGAGATTACACGAAATGAAAATTGTTTTTACGCCTCAGCTTACTCTCGCATTCATGAAAAAAAATCTACTTCTCATTTTAACTTGTTTGGGCTATAGTTTTTGCGCTATAGCACAAACACCTAGTGCCAACAACATTCTTTACGTTAACAAAAACGTAACAGGTGGCAACGGCAGTGGCAGTAGCTGGGCTAACGCCGTACCCGAACTGGCAGATGCATTAAAATGGGCAAATGATAACAAAACTGCCAATGCCACGGCTTGGGTCACAACACCTTTAAGCATTTATGTGGCCAAGGGCACCTATAAACCCAAATACAGCCCAGAAGATGGCGCAAATTACGGCACCAACCAGAACAGAGAGAATACCTTTTTAATGGTAAATAATGTGAAGTTGTACGGTGGTTTCGACCCAGTAAACGGCATTACAGATCTTAGCCACAACAGAATTGTCGCTACCAAAGCGGGCGCACCTACAGCTGGTGGCAGTATTTTAAGTGGAGATTTAAATGACAACGATGCCGCGAACATACCTTTAGACCAATTAGTTACTCACAGCACAAGACAGGACAATGCCTACCATGTTATTGTAGCAATAGGTAGTAACAACAATGCAGCGATCACCGAAATAGATGGCTTTGAAATTAAAGGAGGTAACGCAAATGGTAATGGCACCTTTGCTATTAATGGCGAAACTATGTCTCCTAGCTACGGTGGAGGGATTTATTCTTCTTCTTCTTCTTCTTCTTCAACGGTAAGTTTAACCAATTCGAGCTTGACCGGTAATACGGTTTCTTCTCCTTCTTCTTCTTATTATTCTTCCAATGGCGGAGGAATTTATTCTTCTTCTAATTCCTCTTCAACGGTAAGTTTAACCAATTCGAGCTTGACCGGTAATATGGCTTCTTCTCCTTTTGAATATTCTTATGGTGGAGGGATTTATTCTTTTTCTAATTCCTCTTCTTCAACGGTAAGTTTAACCAATTCGAGCTTGACCGGTAATATGGCTTCTTCTCCTTCTTCTTCTAATGGTGGAGGGATTTATTCTCGTTCTTCTTCTTCTTCTTCTTCGGTGAATTTAACCAATTCGACTTTGACCGGCAATACTGCCTCTTCTTATTCTTCTACTTCTTCTTCTTATGGCGGAGGGATTTCTTGTTCTTCTACTTCTTCTTCTTCAACGGTAAGTTTAACCAATTCGACCTTGACCGGCAATACTGCCTCTTCTTATTATTCTTCTCATGGCGGAGGGATTTATTCTTTTTCTAATTCCTCTTTTTCAACAGTAAGCTTAACCAATTCGAGCTTGAGCGGTAATACGGCTTCTTCTTCTTCTTATTATTCTTATTCTTCTGCTTATGGCGGAGGTATTTCTTCTGTTTCTTATTCTAGTACTTCTTCTTCTTCGGTGAATTTAACCAATTCGAACTTGAGCGGTAATACTGCCTATTCTTCTTCTTCTTATGGCGGAGGGATTTCTTCTGTTTATTCTTCCATCAACCTGATTAATAGCGTAATGGCAGGTAATAAGGCAAGCAGTTTTATAAATTTTTCTCCAAGCAACGCAAAAAGTTTCAAGGCGCACAATAGCTTGGTGTATGGTAACCACATCAGTGCAACTGATGCTACTAATAGCATCCTATTTGGCAGTCTTGTTAAAGACATCAAGCACAGCTTGGTGCAGGGAGAGACAGCTATTACAGAGGGTAACCTAAATGGTACAACAGATCCTTTATTTACCGATGCAGCTAACGGAGATTACACCCTCAATCCAAACAGCCCAACCATTGGTGCAGGTAGCAACCAATTATATACCGATGCTGGAGGCAATTTAACTACAGATAAAGACTTAGCTGGCAATCCTCGTGTTTACAACCTTGCTAATAACGGGGCGATAGATATGGGCGCTTATGAATACCAAGGCGAAGGTACGCTACCTGTAAGCTTTGGCAAATTTACCGCTGCCCTGCAAAGCAACCGTGTAAAACTAGATTGGAATACCTTTAGCGAACAGGAAAACCAGGCCTTTATAATCTACCGCAGTACGGATGGTAAAACTTATACTGAGATTGCACAAACACCAAGCAAAGGTAACAGCGCAAACAATTACACCATCTTCGACAACAGCCCTGCAAATGGTGTAAATTATTACCGCTTAAAGCAAAAAGATACAGATGGTACCATTACCGAACTAGGCGATGATGCTGTTAATTTCTCTTTAAATGCTACTGAAGTAAAAGCATGGCCAAACCCTGTAGAAAGAACTTTGAAAGTAAGTTTTACAGCAGGTAAATATCAAAGTTTAGGGCTTAAAGATATTACAGGCAAAAAAATACAGGAACGCTCGTTGGCAAATACGCAAAGCGAAATAGAACTGGATATGGGCGGTTATCCTAAAGGTGTTTATGTTATTGAACTAAAAGGCAGCAACAGCAGCCATGTGGTAAAAGTACTGAAATAAAATTTGTTAAATAATGCCTCCTAGGAAGGGGGATGGTGTGTTTCCTCCTTCCTAATTTTTATAAACTTAATATTAAATCGTCGTCGTTTTATAATGACGAGAAACAGAAAAAAATGAAAAAAATTACAACGCTTCTTACTTTCTCTTTTGGTTTCTGTCGCTACCTGCTCTCGAAAGTATGGGGTTAATATTACCCCAAGTCTACTTTGCGGTGCCACTTCTTTAAAGAGCGAGAGAGATGCTATTAAAGGTTTAGGGAACTAGCTAGATTGTTTTTGTAGACTTACGAAGTTTCTATACATTAACAAAGTAAAACTTCGTAAGTCTTTTTATTGCGCATAGTAAGGTACTGGCAACTGTTGTTCTACGCAACAGACCTTTGTTAACTAGACCGGATTGAAACGGAAACCCCGCAGGCAAGCGTAGCGAAGCCGAGGAGTTGGAGTGAAAAGCCGGACTAACGTTAATTGAAAAACGGGTATTGCTCTTCAAAAGATTAGTCGTGATATCTCTAAATGCTGCTATCTGAATACTAATTACTCATATCTAACTACTAAATAGTAAATCAATTCGTACTTTTGCCGCTTAAACATCGAATAAATATGTTAAGAACAACTACTTGCGGTGCTTTGAGCCTTGAAAATTTGGGCGAAAATGTCACTTTGTGCGGCTGGATGCAGAACTCTAGGGATTTAGGCGGAATGACGTTTATCGACATCCGTGACCGTTATGGCATTACCCAATTGGTATTTAACATGAACGATAATGCCAATTTATGCCAGCAAGCACGTGAACTTGGTCGCGAATTTGTGATTACAGTGAGCGGTGTAGTGGTTGAGCGTACCAATAAAAATAAAGACATCCCAACAGGAGATATCGAAATTAAGGTTACTGCTTTGGAGATTTTGAATGCAGCTAAATTGCCGCCTTTCTTAATTGCTGATGAAACCGATGGTGGCGACGATTTGCGTATGAAATATCGTTACTTGGATTTGCGTAGAAACCCGGTGCGTAACAACATGGTTTTGCGTCATAAAATGGCACAATCTGTACGTAGGTATTTAGATGGATTGGATTTTATTGAGGTAGAAACGCCGGTGTTGATTAAATCTACGCCAGAAGGTGCCCGCGATTTTGTGGTGCCTAGTCGTATGAATGCTGGTGAGTTTTATGCTTTGCCGCAATCGCCACAAACGTTTAAGCAGTTGCTGATGGTTTCTGGTTTCGATAGGTATTTCCAGATTGTGAAATGCTTTAGAGACGAGGATTTACGTGCAGATAGACAGCCTGAGTTTACGCAAATTGACTGCGAAATGTCGTTTGTAGAGCAAGAGGATATTTTGAACACTTTTGAGGGTTTGATTAGAACTTTGTTCAAAGAAATTAAAGGCATTGACTTACCTGAAGTGCCTCGTATGCAATACAGCGATGCGATGCGTTTATACGGTTCTGATAAGCCAGATACGCGTTTCGAGATGCTTTTTGTAGAGCTAAATGAGATTGTAAAAGGTAAAGATTTTGCTGTTTTTGATAATGCAGAATTAGTAGTAGCGATTAATGCTAAAGGTTGTGCACATTACACCCGTAAGCAGTTAGATGAATTAACGGATTTCGTTAAGCGTCCGCAAATTGGGGCTACTGGTTTAATTTACCTGCGCCACAATGAAGATGGTTCGTTAAAATCGTCGGTAGATAAGTTCTATAATGAGGATGAGTTGAAGAAATGGTCGGCAGCGTTACAAACTGAGCCTGGCGATTTAGTGCTTGTTTTAGCTGGTGCGGTGAAAGAAAAAGTGCAAAAACAAATGAACGAGCTTCGTTTAGAAATGGGTTCTCGCTTAGGTTTACGCGATAAAAATAAATTCTCGGCACTTTGGGTGTTAGATTTCCCTCTTTTAGAATGGGATGAGGAAAGTGAGCGTTACCACGCCATGCACCATCCGTTTACTTCGCCAAAACCAGAAGATATCGCTTTGCTTGATACTAAACCAGGTGAGGTAAGAGCTAATGCTTACGATATGGTATTGAACGGTACTGAAATTGGCGGTGGTTCTATCCGTATCCACGATAAAGAAACGCAGGCTTTGATGTTTAAGCATTTAGGTTTTAGTGATGAAGAAGCGCAAAAGCAGTTTGGTTTCTTATTGGATGCCTTTGAGTATGGCGCACCTCCACATGGTGGTTTAGCCTTCGGTTTCGACCGTTTATGTTCTCTTTTTGCTGGTTTAGATAGTATTAGAGACGTAATTGCTTTCCCTAAAAATAACTCGGGTAGAGATGTAATGATTGATAGCCCAAGTACGATTGACGATAAGCAGTTGAAGGAATTGAAGATTAGTACTGTTGGATAGTTAACAGTTGGCAGTTTTCAGTTAACATATAGCATAGAAGCCTCGATTTACGTCGGGGCTTTTTTTACGAAACATTAAGGAGTTAAGATGAATTAAGATTGTTTGCACTCTGCCGTCATTGCAATAACGACAGTCTATTTGCTCCGTCATTTCGACCGTAGCGCAGCGAGCGGAGAAATCTTTCATCCTGCAAACACAGTTCAAAGATTTAACTACGTTGATTTTCAATTCTCGACTACGCTCGAAATGACGACCGACTTAAATCAGCATGTCAACAAAAAAGCCTAGTCAATTTCTTAACTAAGCTTCATTTCTTAATGGTTTAAAACGCCTACGCTAATACCATTTCAATATGCGGGATATCATCTTCCAGATACTCTTCGCTATCTTTTACAAAGCCAAAGCCTTCATAAAATTTCTTCAAATACAATTGCGCACCAATACGGATTGGACGTTTGCCATGGGTTTCGTAAACCTTTTCAATGCTTTTTTCCATTAAAGTGATACCAGCACCTATGCCTCTGTATCTAGAATTGCTTAATACACGTCCAATACTCGCTTCTGTGAAAGAAACTCCCGGTGGTACTATTCTTGTGTAGGCTGCTAAGTTTTCGCCATCCCAAGCCATTAAATGGTGGCATTTTAAATCTTTACCATCTACATCTTGATAATTGCAGTGCTGTTCTACGATGAAAACTTCACTTCTTAGCTTCAAAATGGTATAAAGCTCTTCTTTCGATAGTTCTGCGAATGATTTATACGTCCAGGTTAATATCGGTTTTTCCATAAAATTATATTTTCCCGCTGATGCCGCGGATAAAAAAACGCAGATTTTCGCTGAAACTATATCTGCGAAAATCTGCGTACAAATCTATTAAATCTGCGGGAAATATAAGCGGTGCATTACTGGCATCCTATCTTCGGACTTCCCGTCTACTATCTTCCGGACTTCTAAGCCAAGTTTCTACCAGCGTTCACAATACCGTAAACAGTTCTAATTGCCAATTTCTCATAAGCTTGCTGTTTTTCTTCACTTAGTTCACCTTGCAACTTATCCAAAGCAAAATGTTGGATTAACACTAATGGTAAAATAATCTTCTCACGAACAGCTATAGACTTTTTCTCTACTGGATAGTTTTCCATCATTGTTTCGTGACCAGTCAGTTTTAGCAACATCGACTTAGAAAGTTCGAACTCATCATGTAACTGTTTCCAAAAAGAACCAAACTGTTTATCGTTAGCTAAGTAAGCCGTAATCTCGAAATCAGATTTACTCATTGACATGATACAGTTATCTACAATCGTTTTAAAATATCCCGACTGATGATAGGTTTTTTGTACCTGCTCCCAATTCCCTAAATCTTCTTGAGCTTTTAACGCTGTTCCTACACCGTAAAAACCAGGTACGTTTTGCTTTAATTGGCTCCATGAAGTCACAAAACCAATAGCTCGTAAATCATCAAGTTTTAATTTATCTCCAGAGTTTCTTTTCACTGGCCTACTGCTAATTGTAATTTTTGAAAGCAAGCTTAGTGGCGATAATTTCTCTAAATATTCTAGGAACAATGGGTCGTTACGTAAATCGATGTAAGCATCGTAACTATCCTTCGCCATTTTGTTAAGGATGTCGAAATTCTCCTTATCCAATAAAACATTATGTCGGCCTTTAACGCCAGATGAAATACCAGCATTGATTAACTGTTCGATGTTGAAGGCAGCGCTATCTACAGAACCATATTGAGAACTGATGGTTTGCCCCTGCACCGTTAGTTGAATGTTTTTATTAGCTATTTCTTTACCCATTGAAGCATAGAAACGGTGTGTTTTACCACCACCACGAGCTGGAGGTCCGCCCCTGCCATCGAAAAACGCTAATTGAATGTTGTGTTCTTCAGCAACTTTGGTTAAAGCAACTTTAGCAGTAAAGATTGACCAATTGGCCATTAAATAACCACCATCTTTGGTGCTATCAGAAAAGCCGAGCATAATGTGTTGCTTTCCGCCTCTCGAAGCCAAGTGCTTTTTATAGAATGGATGTGTATACAATTTCTCCATGATTTCGCCAGCACCAGTTAAATCGTTAACCGTTTCAAATAATGGCACAAAATCGATGGTTAAATCTTCTGCTTCCCAACCATTCCAAAGGAAAAGCTCCATCAACTGTAAAATATCACTTGCTTGCTGGCAGTTACTTATAATGAAACGGTGACAAGCCTCCTCTCCGTTTTTCTGCTGGATATCCTTAATCTCAGCAATGGTTTGCAAGGCGTCCTTAACCAAATTATCCTGCTCATCAGTGTAAATGATTTTTGCTGTCCTAAAGGAAATCGCTTTTAGTTTTTCTTCTTCAGACAAGTCATCATAGTTTTCGCTGTATAATGAATTAATTGGCTTTTGGCTTCTACAGTATTGGTGCACACTTCTCAAAACTCGACTATCTTGTCTGATATCCAAAGAAGCGAAGTGGCAACGATAAAGCTCTACTTTTCTTAGAAGGTCTTGCACAATATTAGCAAACAAACCATCGTGACCATTATTTAAAGTATCAATTATATCATTCAAGTTTTTAATGATATAATCTGATATATCTTTCTCTTCTACAGTATTGTTAAATGCATTTTCGTAAAATACTTCCTGAAGCAAATTGATACTGTCTTCTACTCCTCTAAAAGTGATACGTCTTTTGATATTTCTAAAATCACGGTAGTAACACCTGAACAAAATTTGTCTAAGCATTCTAGAAACCTCTAAGGTTGTTTGCGCCTTCACGTTTGGATTTCCATCTCTATCTCCGCCCGGCCAAAAACCTAATTCGATTACTTTCTTAGGGTCGATGTGGTATTCGCTTAACAACTGGTTTAATTCAGTTTGAATATTTGCAGCAGCAAAATAGAACACATTTTCTAAGTACCAGGCTAAACTCAAAGCTTCGTCTACCGGTGTTGGCGATTTTTTATTGAAGAAAGGTGTTTTACCTAACTGCTGCAACAACTGGTTAATCGTTGTAAAATCGTTGGTTTTAATTGCTGAAGTTAAATCGTTGATAATTCCCAAAACCGGACCAGGGTAAAACTGCGTTGGATGTGCTGTTAGTACCAATCTCAAAGAAAATTCCTCTATCAATTTATCAATTTTCTCGTACAAATTAACGTCGTCATTTGCTTTAAGAAACAAAGCTCTCAGCGAGCTCTGTTCATCGCGGATATTCAATTTAGTAAATGAAGCATCCTCTACGGCATCAAATAGTACCACTTGGCGTTCGATATACTGAATAAAGCGGAAAAGCAAATCTACAACGCTATCCTCATCCTTATCGTGAACATACTTTTCGAAAAACTTCTCAATAAGTTCACTTGGCTTTTCGTGGTTCTTAATGCCATCTTCGCAGCTCTTGAAAAAAAGCGGCAAAAGCGTTCCCGTATCCTTAATTTTATAAAACGGAAGCGTTAGAAACAAACTGTTGTACAATTCGAAACGAGAAACAACCTCGTTGTTAAAATAATACTCTCTTTGGCTGGGTTGATTTAATTGCATCCCGAAAAATAAGTTATATTTTCTTGTTAGAAAAATAAAAATCGATTTTAACGAGTATTTTAGTAGACTTAAATGTCAAATTAATTTTATCATTTTGATTATTCAAGAAATAATCGCTACCTTGTACTATTAAAGGTTAAACACATAAAATCTTTTAAAAGCATTACAAATCTTATTTTAAGCTTTGTAAAAATTGTTAATTTTTTGGGAAAAACGTCCCGACTTAAACGTCGGGACGTTTTATTTTAAAACCTTTCACAACTTACAGATTTAGCACTTTTGGGAATGATTTTCCCCAACTAGTGCATTCCAATTCTCCTGCAAAAAACCGTGTTTCCATTGTTGCCTGTCAATAATTGTACTTTTTACACAAAAACTAGCTAATAAGCAGGTAAAAACCCCCGATTAATAGTACTAATACCCCTTTTGGCTCTGTCTTTGCAAAATAGTTAGAAAATTTAACTGAAAAAGATGTCTTTTATCAATGCTATACAGCAATACTTAGAGCTAATTTCATCGTATCCATTTGTCTTGCAAGTGGCACTTTACTTTATCTTTTTTAACAGCATTACTGCTATTACTTTTGTAGCGTCTATCTATTTAATTCGTGGCAGAAAGGATAAAGAAGAGAAAATTGAAGAAGAATTGTACCCTTTGCAGAGAAAATTTGTCCTTCAAAGACTTGCAGACGAAGAAATTTTAATCAGCGAAGCCGTCCTTAACGACTACACAGAGCAAATAGGAAAACTGAACAATAAAACCTATGCACCCCTTATTACTGCTTTTGAAGACTTGATTAAAGCAGATGAAAGCGTAATCGAAAATAAAAACTATAGAAACATCATTAAAGGACTTAAAATCGAAGAATTCTTAATTAAAAAACTTGATTTTTCTAATACAAGAGAACGTTTAAGAACATTTCAGTCGCTGTCTATTATGGACTTGACTGTACCAGATTCTTCTATTTTGCCGCATACCTACAGTAAAAATCCATTCCTTAGAAAAGAATCTAGAAGCTCTTACTTAGCCATCAGTAACCACGATCCTTTCAAATTCTTCGATCAACAAGACAACAATTTGAACTTTTGGGATCAAATTAACTTATTAGAGCAGTTGGAGGCACACCATAAGCATAATTTACCTAACTTTAGTAAGTGGATTTTGTACTCAAAAAACAACTCACAACTTTCGTTTATCATCAAAGCGGTGGCTTATTTCAACCAAACAATTTCAGTACCTTCATTGATTAACCTTGTTGATACAGAAGATCATGAGATTAGAAAAGAAGCCATTATTGCTTTAGGCGAAATGCGAATTTTCGATGTAGAAGATAAGCTGAAAACGATCTATTACCACCAGCCTGTAATCTGTCAAAATGCGATTATTGAAGCCATTCTATCTATCAACTCTGGCAACTCTTTGGATTTCTTGAAGTCGATTTACAGCGGCGCCAACAACCTGGACACTAAAAAGCTGATTGCTGAGGTAATTTACAAATACAATACCGATGGCAAGATCTATATCGAGAGCCTTTACTCTAATGAAACAGGCTTCAACCGATTAATCATTGACCATATTAAAAACCCTTTAATTCCTTCTAGATTAAGATCTGCAAGGAAAAACCTAAGAAGGTCAACCACCGTAAATGAAGAAGAATACAACCACAGTAATTTAAATTTTTCCATATAGTTTTTAGCCGCCACATCCTGCAACATGGACACCACCGCCTTTAGTTTATTTGAATATTTCATTTTTTTCTACGCCTCGTCGTTATTCCTATCGTACTCCGTTTTAGGGGTGCTTTCTTTTATCAATATCATTCGTTACAAGACATATAGTTCAAAATTAGACGACAAATTTTTACTCCATTCGCCACTTACTCCTGGCATTTCTATCGTTGCTCCAGCATATAATGAGGAAAAGACAATCATCGTTAACGTAAAATCGTTATTGACGTTAAACTACCCTTTGTTTGAAGTAATTATTGTTAACGATGGTAGTAAAGACAAAACTTTAGAGCTCTTAATTGAAGAGTTTGAGCTGGTAGAAACACCGTATGCTTACGTGGAAAGGATCAAAACCAAGCCTTTCAAGCGTATTTTCAAATCTACTAACCCAAAATATAGCATCTTAACTATCGTGGATAAAGTGAACGGCGGAACAAAGGCCGATGCTTCAAATGCGGGCATCAATGCTTCACAATATCCTTATTTCCTATGCACCGATGTAGACTGTATCTTACACAGAAACACAATGCTTCGGATGATTAAACCCATCCTTAACTCGAAAGTAGACACTATTGCGGTAGGTGCTACGTTGAGGATGTCTAACAGCTGTGATGTGGAAGATGGAACGATTACCCGAGTTAGACCGCCAAGGGCGCTAATTCCTCGTTTCCAAGAGCTGGAATATCTTAGGGCTTATCTTTTCGGGAAAATGGGCTGGGGATTGGTAAACTGTGTACCTAACATTTCTGGGGGGTTGGGGCTTTTTAATACTGAGATTGCGATTAGCTCGGGAGGTTACAGTGGTGAGTCACACGCTGAAGATATGGATTTGACCACCAAAATGGCGGCATTCATGATCAACAACAAACGTAAATATCATATCGACTATATTCCTATTTCTTGCTGCTGGACAGAGGGTCCTCCCAACATTCAAATCTTGTCTAGACAACGTGTAAGATGGGCAACTGGTCTGGCTCAAATCTTTGTTGTACATCGTAAAATCCTATTCAACCCCCGCTACGGTCGTTTAGGCATGGTCGTTTTTCCTTTCATGTTCCTTTACGAATTTTTAGCACCGATTATTGAGATATTCGGTTTAGCATGGTTCATTTTACTCATTTTAAAGGGGGATGTTAACTGGAATGCGGCGATGTATATTTTTCTTTATTCATATTCATTTGCAATTACGATAGGAACATTAGTAATTTTATACGATAATTTTATTCAACGTCAATATAAAACGCTCTACGAAACATTCAAGTTGTGGATCCTCATATTCGTTGAATCCTTCATCTACCACCCGTTATTGGCTTTTTTCTCTGCAAAGGGATATTTCAACTACTTCACATCTAGAGAGGTAAAATGGGGAACTATGACAAGACAAGGAGTTAAAACAGTGAAAAAGACAAGTTAATGAAGATCAGTTTACACCGTACGTTTAAATATTTTGTGATGAGCGCAATCTGTCTTTTGCTCATTAGCAATTTGTCGGCGCAAGATTCATCTGACGAGTACTTCACTATTGCCAGAGTTGCAGGTTCTAAGGGTAATTTTGCAAAAGCAGCTACTTATGCCGAAAAGGGACTTAAAAAGTCGCCTTTGGATATGGATATCAAAGAATACTTGGGCAAGTGCTATATGGAACTGGGCCAGCTAGAGAAAGCTCGCTTTACTTTACTAGAGGTATTGAAAGAAAGCCCTAGACGTGTGGATGCCAGACATTACCTAATCAACATTGAAACCCAAACCAAAAGATACTACAGCGCCGTTTGCTACGCTAACGAACTATTAGAAATCACCCCTTATAGCAAAGGGCTTTGGTTAAGAAAAATACAGCTTTACAGTTTAATGCAAAACTATGTAGAGGCAAACAGATCTGCCAAAAGGCTATATCAAATATTCCCTGAGGACAATGAAATCAAATCGCTATACAACAACATTTTAAGAGAAGAAGTTACTCGCTTAAACAAGAGCAAAGATTTGCCTTCAAGTGTAGATCAGTTTGAGAAAATTATAGAGATTGCACCAACAGACCCAGAGGGATATTTAAATCTGATTAACGCTTATACCAAGATGGGAAATTACTCTGCGGCACTGTCCATTGCCGATAGAGGTTTACAAGCAATTCCATTTCACCAAGGCATTTTGGATAAAAAAATAGGTCTATTGGATGAAACCCACGAGTATCAGAAAGCAATTGCTGTAATTGAAGAGCGCATGAGAAAAGGAGAAAGCGCTCATTACAAACAAGTATTAAACTACATGGTAGCTAAAGCCGCTAGGTTTTACAAAAACTCGGATCCTTATGTACTTTACACTCGTATTTACGACCAAAACCCTAAAGACACCGAAGCATTCGACTACCTTTTAAACACATCAATATCAAGAGGTTACTTTACACAAGCTGAAGAACTAATTAACAAATCATTAAAGTCTAATCCAAACTCTAAAGATTTACTTGCTAAACAACTTTATGTTTATGAAGCGCAGAAAGATTGGGAGCGTGCTGGCAATAGCATTGAGCGATTAAACACCCTCTATCCAAATGATGCGGACGTAAAGGAGAAATATCGCAATTGGACTTACCAGAAGGCGAAACTAGATTATAATGATCAGAATTATAAAGAGGCTTTATGGGGTTTCCTAAAAGTTTCGCAAACACCAGAATATAAAAAGTATGCTGCGCAGTATATTTTTGCCATCCACAACAACCAAAAAGCATACGCCGATGCGTTGAAAACGATCAACACCTTGGTTGCTGATTATCCACAAGAAAATCAATATATCCTTAATAAAATTGATTTATTGATGGCGATGAACGACTTTGAAGCTGCCTATAACTTGGCGAAAGAACAACAAAGCAAAAACATTGATAAACCTGAGTTTAAGCACATGTATGCCACAGCTTCATTGGGTTACATCCGAGATTTGAACAAAAAGGAAGATTTCGAAAAGGTAAAAATTATTGCCGACGAGCTTTTATCGAGCGATCCGCAACAAGCAGAAGCCTACAATTACGGCATTGGCGCTAGGGTAGCTATGAAACAATACGACGAAGCCATAGCGTTCATCCAATCGAAATCGATGCAAATAGCGCAGCCAAAAGAGTTTAAGCTGAAGTTGGCTGGTGTTTATGCCGAAGCAGGAAAGCATGAAAATGCAACGGCTTTGTTAAAGGAATTGCATCAGGAATATCCGTTTAACGACAGCATTAAAAATACCTTGGTGGAAGAAATGTTGGTGTATGCGAAAACATTGGACGATAGCAGCAACTTCGCCAAGAGCAAGGAAATTTATGGCGAAATTAGAACTGTAGACCCGAAAAACACCACTGCTGCAATTAAACTGACCAACATTTTAATTGACCAAGGTGATTTAGCTCGATCGATGCAGATTGTTGATTCTACCTTGCTTTACAACAAAGATTATCCAGATTTACTATATCAAAAAGGTTTGATATTTGAGAAAATGGGCGATTTTAAATTGGCAAGAGAGTATCATCACAAATTTATGAAGCCTTTGGAAAAACCACAGGAACATAAAGACCGACTGGATTATCTGGAAAGCAAAGAGTTGAAAAACCAGGTGAATGTAAGTTACTTGAACACCACATCCGACTCGACGATTTTAAATACTTCGATTGCGAGTTTAGAGTATTTGAGAGACTTAAACAAGAATAACAAGCTGGTAATTAGAGGTAACTATGCTGGCCGAAAAACGGGAGCATCAGGTCAGGTAGAAGTAGATTGGTACCACACCTTTAATAACAAAGCTAGTTTTCTTGCCAATGTGGGCGTGGCCAATGCCTTTTTTCCGAAACAAAAGGTCGCTTTCTCGTATTTTCAGCCTTTTGCAAAGGTATGGCAGGCAGAAATTGGCGCACGTTACGCCCGTATGCTCGATAACACTAGCTTTACAACAGGAGTAATTGGTATAGAGCGCACCTTTAATAATGTGTGGTTTAATGCTAAGGCTTTGATTATGACAGATGGACAGAACTTGTTTAATACCGTTTTTGCCCAATCTAGGTTTTTCATGAAAAACGAGCGAAATTATGTGGCTACAATGGCATCTATTGGTACAGTACCCGAAGACCAAAGATTACTTTTTCAAACGAATACCTTTACCAACTACATGAATACAATGGTTGGTGCAGGATATTACCATCACATTAACGCAAAAACGTCTTTTGGCTTACAGGGAAATTGGTACAACTTTAAAGTTGCCGAATATGCTTATGTAAACCAATACAATCTCTTTTTAACGCTTAGAACTAAGTTTTAAATCGTCGAAATGCAAACTAGAGCAAGTTTATTAGTTGTTATTATGCTTTTGTTGATGAGCTCATGTGCCCAATCGAACGATTTTGTGATTTACAAAAGGGGCGAGATAAAGCCTATTGTTTATTATCAAAACAACTCTAAAGCTATTGCGGATGAATTTGTAAGTCTGTTCAGGAAGCTTGGTGAAGATTTGACCATGAGCAATCAGCCGCCTCAAATCGAAAAGCCGTACATCAGTTTGAAAATTGATTCTAAAATGGATGGTTTTAAGCTTATACAAGCTGAAAATGGCTTAGTCATTAGCGCCAGCACAACAAAATCGCTTGAACGAGCTATTAGGCACTTCTTTAGCAATTACACGCACTTAAATCAATTTACCGCCGAAGCAGCCAATCTGAGTCAAGAAGTGATCACTATTCCAATTGGCTTAGTTTATGGCTCTGAGAGCCCAATATCCTACAAAGAGCCCTATTTCGCTGAAAACTTTAACGCAAAATTTCGACTTTGGAACAACACCAACACCTTAGAAGAAAGTTGGGCGCTTTGGGGGCATAACATTGGCAAGTTGATTAAGGTAACGCCTAAAATGTATGCTATTGTTGATGGCCAGCCTAACGAAGAACAATTGAACTTTTCTAGCACGGAGTTACAAAAAGCTTTAGAAAAGGCCATAGAGGAGAAATTGCAGAATGAACCTAGTGTCGATAAGTTCATGATCATGCCTTATGATAACGATTTGGTGTGTAACTGTGAATTGTGTTTAAAAGAAGGAAACAGCAGAACCAATGCTAGTCCGGCAGTATTTGCGCTGATTGACAGATTAGCCGCTAAATTTCCAAAGGCAAGTTTCTATAGTACTGCTTATGTAAGTACCGAAAAGGCTCCTCAAAAGCCTGCAAGGGAAAATGTTGGGGTAATGATTAGCACGATGTCTTTTCCAAAAGGAATTGTAATAGAGCGCTCAAATAAGGCACAACAGATCAGTCAATACTTTAAGAGCTGGCAAAACATTACTAAAAACATCTATTTGTGGGATTATGCCATTAATTTCGATAATTACTTTGAATTCTATCCAACGGTAAGCATCACCCAAAAAAACCTTCAGTTTTATATCAAAAACGGCGTAAACGGCATTTTTATGCATGGAAGCGACGAGGGTTCGTTTGTGGCATTCGGAGGGCTTAAAAGCTATCTCTACGCACAGCTTTATAACAATCCAGATTTAGACCTTCAAAAACATATCAGGTTGTTCTTAGAAAACTCTTATCCTACCGTTGGAAAAGAACTTGCGAATTACTATATCAGCATAGAAGAACAAGCCTTAAAAAGCAATAAAATATTTGATATATATGGAGGCACTAAAATAGCTGTAAATAAATATCTTAAATATGATGAGTTAGATCATATATTTAAAATAATTCTAACCAAAAAACCTAAAGTTTCTGATAAGCAATTTGATCTTTTATTGATGTCTTTTCTATTTCAAAAATTGGAACTGTTAAGGATCAATGGATTTAAAGAAAATGGCTATGCTACGTATCAGAACCATCAAAGAAAGTTACACCCCGAAATTATCGCTCATCTATCGTTATTAAAGCAATTGAGCATGTCTACCGGCATTAGTAAATATAACGAAATAGGTTTGCAGATTGGAGACTACATCAATGCTTGGAATTCAAAAATAGTGAACGCTCCGTATCAAAATCTTCTTTTTGGCAAGGAGTTAAAAGTCACTACTTCTTTAGATGAAGAGTACAGCGATGTAAGCATGTTGAACGATGGCGCTATAGGTTTTGAAGATTACTACAACAATTGGCTACTCAATAGCTCAGCAAAATTATCGATTAGCGCAAGTTCAACAGGAATGCAGTCGGCGAAGACTGTGCAAATCGACTTCCTGTACGATAAGAAACATAAAATTTATCCGCCAGAAAAAGTAAGCGTTTACATAGGAGATCGTAAATTTGAAACCGTATTAGGTCAAAGTTCCGAGCCTGAGGCGGGCAGGAAAATAATCAGGGCAGTAATACCAGTGAAATTTAACAGCAACGATACTTCGATTAAAATAGAGATTACCAAACAAGGTCAAAAGCAAAAAAGATCGTTTGCTTGCGATGAAATTATATTAAAATAGCATGAAAATAAACGGACATACAACTTGGCAGCTCAAAACGGTTAGCATATCCATCTATTTAAGCATGGCTATTTTCGCACTTATTACATTCTCTGGCTGCTCTGCCGATACGAAAGAAAATCTAACTACTGTGAAGATTGAAGACCCCGAGCGCAAGTACTTTCCAATTTTACAGGGGCAGCGACAAAATATCAATGTAAAGGTCTTCAATACAGGAGATCATCCATTAAAAATTTACGAGGTATATCCTTCATGCGGCTGCACAGTGGCAAAATATCCTACAAAGTTAATTCCGGTAGGCGAATATGGCACCATAGAAATGGAGTATAATAGCAACAAAAACTTGGGATATGTTGGCATTTACACTACCATTAAGACCAATACTAAACAAGGTTCGCAAACATTCTTTTTCGAGATCAACGTGGTGCCAGATCCGCATTACACAAAAGATTACGAAGAGCTCTATAACGCAGATAAAGAAGCCAACAAAAACTTGGTAAAGGAACTGGTTGACGGGGCAGCTAACCAACAAGGCTACATCACAGATCCAAAGCAAATGCGCAAGTTCCAATAATTCTTACCGCAGGCAATCGGAAGGTTTCTGAAAATTATTCATAATTTAGGCTAGAAGATAAGCACATAGACATTTTTGTGCAGTAAATTCTTCTAGAACCAAATTTAGCCGCTTGTCATGAGAAAAATATCCTTTTCTACCTTAGCCTTTGTTTTCAGTATTGCATTTTTACTCTTCATCGCTTTTAAACCTAAAAATCAGCAAAGCTGGATAAGGATCAACCTTTTGGGTTATCAACCTAAATCTATAAAAGTTGCAGTTTGGGCAAGCAAAGGCGACAACATCCCAACAAGCTTTGAACTGGTAGATCAGAAAACTGGAAAGACGGTTTACACCTCCAAAAACATTAAAGCTTTTGGCGCCTACGGCCCTTTCAAAACATCGGCAAGATTGAACTTTTCTGATTTCAAAAAAAACGGAAACTATTACATCAAAGCTGACGGTATTACTTCACCTCAGGTAATTATAAACGAAGATGCCTATAAAAACACGGCTGATTTCGCTCTGCGATACATGCGCCAACAGCGTTGTGGTTACAATCCATTTTTAAAAGACAGCTGCCACACACATGATGGTTTTGTGGTGTATGGTAAAGAAGGTGGACTGAAAGACAGCACACATTTTGATGCTGTTGGTGGTTGGCACGATGCCAGCGACTACCTCCAATATTCTACCACCACAGCCAACGCAACCTATCATCTGTTAATGGCTTATCGAGATTTCCCAAAATCTTTTACCGACACCAAGCTAGCTACCGGTTTAGATGGCAAAAACGGTGTTCCAGATGTTGTAGATGAAGCTAGATGGGGTTTAGATTGGCTAATGAAGATGCACCCACAACCAAACATCATGTTTAATCAACTGGCGGATGATAGGGATCATATCACTATGCGGATTCCGAAAGAAGATAGTCAGTATGGAAAAGGCTTTGAACGCCCGCTGTATTTTATTGATGGCAAGCCGCAGCAAAGAGGCAAATTTATGAATGATACCAAAGGCACAAGCTCTACAGCAGCTAAATTTGCAAGTGCTTTTGCTTTAGGAAGTGAAATTTATCAAAATGATAAAAGTTATGCTTCGCTATTGGCTGAAAAATCGAAAACAGCCTATAAATATGCCATCAAAAAGAAAGGTGTTACGCAAACCGCTTCGGTAAAATCCCCCTATATCTACGCAGAAGATAATTGGGTTGATGATATGGAACTTGCCTTGGCGAAAACAGGAAAGCTTAACGGCTATGGCCAAAAGTCTTTAGATTCTTCATTTTACTACGCCATGCAAGAGCCCGTTACGCCTTGGTTAATTGCCGATACCGCTAAACATTATCAATGGTACCCTTTTATCAACCTGGGCCATTACGAATTGGCCAAACAATCGGATGGGGATCGGAAACGGGAACTGATCGACTATTACAAACAAGGCATCACACATGTGTGGAATAGAGCCAAAAACAATGCTTTTTACAGGGGCGTGCCTTTTATTTGGTGCAGCAACAATTTAACGGTTGCTTTTGCCATGCAATGTATGTGGTATAAGCAATTGAGTGGCGATGGCACTTTTTCTGAACTGGAGCAAGCTAACTTCGATTGGCTATTTGGTTGCAATCCTTGGGGAACGAGTATGGTTTATGGCTTACCAAGCTGGGGCGATACGCCTGTAGATCCGCATTCTGCTTTCACACACATAGGAAAATATCCGATTGATGGTGGTTTAGTTGATGGTCCAGTTTATACGAGCATTTACAAGAATTTAATCGGCATACAACTTACAAAACCAGATGACTACGCAGAATTTCAAAGTGATTTAGCCGTTTATCATGATGATTACGGCGATTACAGCACGAATGAACCCACTATGGACGGAACAGCATCTTTGGTGTATTTACTAGCGGCGTACGACAGTAGAACTGACAAAGAGTTTTCGAGTTATAAAAAGGAACAAGGTGCAATTATTAGAGGGGATGCTAAAGAAAAGCAACTTGCCATAGTATTTACTGGCGATGAATATGCAGATGGAGGTCAGCAGATTATTACCGCACTAGATAAGGAGAAAATCAAAGCGTCGTTTTTCCTAACTGGTAATTTTTATAGAAATCCAGCCTTTTCATCGTTCATTAAAACTGCAAAAACAAAAGGGCATTACTTAGGAGCTCATTCAGACCAACATTTGCTATACGCCGATTGGAAAAAACGAGATTCACTTTTAGTAACGAAAAAACAATTTGAGGATGATTTGGCTGCTAATTATAAAGCGATGGAGCAATTCGGCATTGCCAAAAAATCTGCTCCTTACTTCCTCCCTCCTTTTGAATGGTACAACCAAGCTATTAGCAACTGGACTGAAGATTTTGGCTTGAAGCTTATCAATTTTACCCCAGGAACTCGCTCTACTGCAGATTACACTTATCCAGAGTTGGGCAAGTCTTACAGGAGTAGTGACGAAATCTACCAATCTATCATTGAGCACGAAAAGCAACAAGGATTGAATGGCTTTATTTTACTGCTTCATGTTGGTACCGACCCTAGAAGAAAAGACAAGTTTTACGACAGGTTGCCCGAACTGCTTAAATATTTGAAGCAAAACTGCTACAAAGCGGTTACAGTTAACAATTTATTGAGCAATACGGCCAATTAATTCCGCTTTTTAAATTAAAAAATTTAACTTTGGCGCAAAAGTTTTAAAACATGAACAATTCAGAAAATAAAAACAATTTTGATTGGGTTTGGTATGTAATTGGTATGCTGGCGTTTGTGCTTGCTTTTTCTGCCGTTACTTTACACATTGGTTATTTGTTCCTTGCAGCTATCATCGGCTTAATTTTCGGTGGAGTTTTCTTAAATGTGATTGTAAGAGGAAAACAAGAACACTAGTATTCCTCACATCTATTTCTGCAAAGCTGTAAATCAAGATACACAACCAACAAAAATATTTTGATGAAGAAATTTAGCTTTCTAATGTTCCTTTTATTAGGAACTTTTGCTGTAAACGCACAAAATGTAACTACTGCCGTAAACTTCCCTAAAGTAGACACCAGTCCTTTAGATGTGGTTTACTATCCGTTAAACACTACAAAATCTAAAGAGGCCGTAGCGCCTGTGATGCGTGTGTTATATTCTCGTCCGCAGAAAAAAGGAAGAGAGATTTTTGGCGTACTTGAACAATTCGATAAAGTTTGGCGCTTTGGAGCTAATGAGAACACCGAAATTCAATTCTTTAAGCCTGTAACTATTGCTGGCAAGAAGATAAAAGCTGGCAGATACAGCATTTTTGCTATACCAAGTAAGGATAAATGGACGATTATCATTAATAAACAGAATGATAAATGGGGCGCATTTACTTATGACCAGCAAAACGATGTCTTAAGAACTGATGTTGTAGTGAATAAGATAGAAAAAACGATAGAAGCGTTCTCTATTACTTTTATTGATGCTCCTGAGGGTGCAAATTTGGTAGCCGCCTGGGATACAACTCAGGTCTTTTTACCAATTGCGTTTAAGAAATAAGAATTTGATATAATTATGAAAGGGAGGATGTTCACATTCTCCCTTTTTTGTGCAGTAAATTAGTGTAGTAAGTCGGCCGTCATTGCTAGCTTTGCGAAGCAATCTTAAAGCTAAAGTTTTAAACCATTAAGAAATGAAGTTGAGTTAAGAAGCACCTACTAACGAGGCTTACTTTTTACCTGCCTTCTTCATTCCTTTTCTAAGGAAGAAATCTAAATAGACCAATAACAATACAGCATTAAGGAATAGAAAGATACTTAGCGTAGTTGTACTCATTAATCCGTCTAACTTAGTCGTTAAATTAACTTCCGGTATCGAGACTTTGAAATCTGGGGTTGCTGTAGCAATGGCATAAATCAAAATCCCCAGCAAAGTGACTGAGAAAAATCCGCCAATGGCGTATATGATACGAGAATCTACCTTTGTCTTTAACTTAACCGGCGCAATTTCTTGCTGCACTTTCTCCATCACATTTCGAGTAAAAGACATTGACGGCTCGTCAATTTCCAAGTGCATTTGCAGTTGTTCATTTACCTCCAATAATTGATGATATAGCTGCCTAAAATTATCGTCGGCTGCTAATTTTGCTTCAATCTCAGCTTTTTCTACATCATCGCAGAAACCATCAATATAGCTCCAAAGTTGTTCTTCTTGATTCATCATATCAACTCCTTTACTTCTTCTTTTAACAAAAGTTGTAATTTTTCTTTTAATCTGTGCCTAGCTCTATGCAATTTTACTTTCACCGTATTAGCTTCCATGGCTAAAGTTTCTCCTATTTCCTCTAAACTTTGCTCGCCTTTGTAAAACAGCGTGATAATTGCCGCATCATCTGGTAACAGCATATTTATGGCTTGGTTTAAGTATTTATAGGTCGATTTCTTTTCTACCGTATCGGCATCAAAAGCGCTATCATTGTTGGCAACCTGCAAAAACTGGTCGTCATCATCAATTGATGTGGAATCTAATTTTTTCTTCCTTAGGTAAGTCATCGCCGTTGTGTAGGTGATGGTGTATAACCAAGTAGAAAATTTAGATGTTTGCTTAAAAGTTCCTAAAGCTTTATAGGCTTTAATGAAACAATCTTGCGCAATCTCTTCCGCATCTTCCCTATTTTTTGCAAAACGCAAGGCCAAAGTAAACACAAACCGTTGGTGACGCTTAACCAACATCGCATATTTAGCTGTATTTCCAGCTAAAATGGAATTGATAAGGTCTAGATCTGTCTCTACTTGCTGCATATTTAACCTTATGACGCGAGGTATTGGAATGAGGTTACAGCAAATTACATTTTTTAACTTTTGGTTAATTGATTAATTGTTGAAATCGGTTAACCGTCTTGGACGACATTGCAAATTCGATTAACCAATTAACCAGTTCAAACAGTTAATCCAATCACATTTCAAGCGATTAACCCAACTTAGTGCGACACCGCTTTTAAACCGATAATTGAGCCAATTAGGGTAACGATAAAAAACATTCTCCAAAAGCTAGCAGGATCTTTGAAGACCAAAATGCCCATCAATACGGTACCTACAGCACCAATGCCTGTCCAAACCGCATAAGCTGTACCAATTGGCAATGTTTGAGTTGCCTTAATTAAAAGCAGCATACTAATGGTTAGCGACACCAAAAAACCTACAAACCACCAAGCAGCTTCTGTGCCCGTAGTTTCCTTTACTTTTCCTAGACAAGAGGCAAATGCTACTTCAAAAAGTCCAGCGATAATTAATATAATCCAATTCATGTTTTTAATTTCTGCTGCAAAAGTCAGTACTTAAAAGCGCATTTTTTTTAACAAATGATAAAAAAATGGCACTCTTCAAGCTCGAGAACTACTTAACTCTCTTATAAGGGAATTCCATTTTTCGTTTCTTTCCGCCAATATCACCTTCTATCCAGGCCAGAAGTTCATCTTTTCCTTTGTTCTGATAAGTGATTTGTTGTGGGAAATCATGCAGCTTGTTTTCGAAGGTAAAAGTATTGTTTGCAGATGCTGCCAATTTAAAGTCGGTTCTCCCTTCATTACCTTTCTCATAACCAGTGACACAGAAAGACCAATTACCTTTTATTTTTTTCAGCACTATCGATTCTGTAAGCACGCTATCGCCCTGGGCATTAAACCGATACGAACTTCCTGTTAAGCTATCGCGATGTTTTTGCCACCGCTCTACAATTTTGCCATTTTTGGTGCTCATTTCCCATTTCCCGATTAAGAAATCGAAAGATTTAAGTGCTGTTTTTTGAGCGAAACCACACAACGAAACCGTTATAAATAATAAGATCAGGTATAGTTTTTTCATGAAAAATATATTTAACCACAGATGCACAGATAATTTCATTCAATATAATTATTAAAATCTGTGTATCTGTGGCGATGTCTACATAATTTTCTTCAACAGTTTTAACACCCATTGTTTGGTGTGATAAGGCGGATAAACTAAGTTATTAAAATCGACACTTCGCTGTTTCACCACAGTACGTTCGTGCGAAAAGTTCTTGAAACCAAAAAAACCGTGGCTGCTGCCCATGCCGCTGTGATTTGCTCCACCAAATGGCAGTTTCGGGTTGGCGATGTGAACCAAAACATCGTTAATACAAGTGCCACCTGCACTAGTAGATTTAATGATCTTTTTGATGTTTTTACTGCTTTTGCTAAAAATGTAAAGTGCCAAAGGTTTTGATTTACCATTCACGAAAGCAACTGCTTCATCTAAATCGGAGAAAGGAACAATTGGCAAAATTGGACCAAAAATTTCCTCTTCCATTAATTTCGTATCGGCTGGAACTTGCGTTAAAACTGCAGGATATATTGTCTGGCTTTTCTCATCAGTTTTACCACCCCAGTTAATTCTAGCACCTTTATCAACCGCCTCGGTAATTAAACCACTTAACCTTTCGAAATGCTTTCTGCTAATAATTTTCCCATAAACTTCTGGGTTTACTTCTTCCTTTGCTTTAAAGTACATCTCAGCAGCAAATTTCTTGTACAAGCCAATAAACTCATCCAAGCGATCTTGGTGGATTAATATATAATCTGGAGCGATACAGGTTTGTCCAGCATTCACCAACTTACCCCAGGCTATCTTTTGGGCTGCCTTCTCCAAATCAACATCTCTATCTACAATGGTTGGAGATTTACCCCCTAATTCTAAAGTAACTGAAGTAAGGTTTTTAGCTGCAGCGCTCATTACAATTTTGCCAATTTCAGTGCTTCCCGTAAAAAAGATATGATCGAAAGGCAGTTCTAACAATTGCTTTGAAACATCGGCATTGCCTTCAATGCAAGCTATATGTTCTTCCTCAAAAGTCTCCAAAATAATCTTTGCAATAACCCTGCTTGTTGCGGGGCTTAATTCGGAGGGCTTTACCATTACGCAATTTCCCGCAGCAATGGTAGAAACTAATGGCGACATCACCAATTGAAAAGGATAATTCCATGGCGCTATAATCAAGCAAACTCCTTTTGGTTCGTAGTAAATTCGGTTCTTTGCGAAGGGATTGCTCATCGTCTTACCGATCCGTTTCGGAGACATCCAACTTCGAAGGTTACTGATGGCAAAATCAATCTCGCCGTAAATAAAGAAAAGTTCAGTTACTGATGCTTCAAAACGACTTTTGCGGAGATCTTTTTGTAAGGCAAAATAAATGGCATCTTCGTTTTCTCGAATGGCATTTCGCAGCTTCCTGAGCGTATCTATACGCTGCAACGCATTACCTTGCCTCAACACATATTGATGTGCCTGCTGATTTTTAAATACGCAGCCAATTCTGTTCATAAGGCGTCACAAAGTGGAAGAATAATTGTTAAATATAGTTAAACGCCAATAAAACTTCTTATAATTATAAGCAAATTAGCGTTTATATCACTTTAGTAACGTCATGAGAAAATATCTGTTTCTTTTTTCTGCTTTATTTTTTTCGGTTCAACTTAAAGCGCAGACTTTAAAACCTGACGTTTTAGTGGTTGGAAATAGCAATGCAGCAGCGGCAGCGGCAATTCAAGCGGCACAATCTAATGTAAAAACCATCCTGTTGCTTCAGGCTGGAGGTTTTGATATTGAACCTATCGGCAAAGACCTGCATTCTGGCGTACAGGCTACCTTCCTTCAAAAAATCAAATCCTTTAAAAAAGAAAAAGATAGCGTAGCTGATGTAGACTTTGACAAACAAACAGCAAACCAAGTGCTCACACAATGGACAGACAGCATCAAGAACTTAACTGTGCTTAAAAATGTGCAATGGATGAAGGCAGATCGCTCTGGAAAAGGTTGGGTGTTTAAACTATCAGACGGAAAGACTATTAGACCCGAAGTTTTTGTAAATATTGCCGACCAAAAACTAAATACAGCACTAAAAATCGATGCCTCGGCAGCAAACACTTGGCATAAGTTCGATTACGACAGTACCATCTATAAAACCAGTGTAGCTGTAGGAAAAAACGTAAGCGGCAGCACCAATACAATTTATTCGCTGTACCAATTTTTAATGCCCACGCAAGAAAATTTGGTTTACGTAAATGATGCTTCAAGTATGCTGATGGGACAATCGGCAGGGGCTATTGCCGCCTACGCAGGTTTTTTCAACCTTAAAACTTCTGAATCAAATTTAAAGCGTATACAAGGTGAGCTGATTTCGTTCAATACCAACTTAATTCCATTTACAGACATAGGTGTAAAAGATGCTAACTGGAAGGCCATACAAATGGTGGGATTAACTGGAATGTTAAAAGCAGAACTTATAAATGGAAAACTTCTTTTTAACGCAGAAAAATTGGTTAGCGCTGCTGATGTTAGCCAAGCAATGAAAGACCATTATTACAAGGCACAAATTTGGTTTGATGACCACAAAAGTGATATTATTACCATTGGCTCTGCCTTAGATCTTATTCGTTATGTTGGCAATAAAGCACCAGAAACAATGCGGAAAGAGGTAGAAAAGAAATGGAAGACGACTTACGCTTTTGCATCAGATTTTAATGCTGACAGGCAAATTTCGAGAAGAGAGTTTGCCGTAATACTTCAAGATTATGCACCCCCTTTTAATGTTACGATAGATAAAACTGGGAAAATTTTGAGGTAGCTTGTTGTTTCCCCATATATTCGCAGATTGGAAACGCAGATTTTTTGAGGTAGCGTGAAATCTGCACTTTTATCTCTATAGTCGGCGGGAAATTGTCTGATATGTAACATTTACTTTGCCTTATTTTGGTTCGTTGGTTTTTGCATAACTTGCAAGCATAACCATAAACTAAGCATGAAAAAGCTATCATTTCTATTTTTCTTGTTTGCCACTGCTGCCAGTGCGCAAGAATTGGTCCCGCTAACTGTTTCGAAAATAATGCGTGATCCCAAGTGGATGGGAACTTCACCTGAGAATTACCGTTGGTCGGCAGATAGTAAAACCATTTTCTTTGATTGGAACCCAGAAAACAAGGACAAAATACAACCCTATAAAGTAAGTGTGTCATCTAAAAAAATAGAAAAAACTGATAGTACAGAAGTTGAAGACAACCTGGATATCCGATATCTCTACAACAAGGATAAATCTTTGGGCTTACTAGAAAAAGGCGGAGATATTTACTTAACAAATATTAAATCTAAAAAAGAAACGAGGTTAACCAATACTTTAGAAACGGAAAACAACGCAAAATTTCTTTATAATAATGATGTAGTCTACCAAAGGGCTGATAATGTATACCAATTAAATTTGGCTACAGGAGAGTTAAAACAGCTCACCAATTTTGTTAAAAGGAAATCAGTAGACGCTCCTCCCCCAGCCGTTAGATCAAGTGGCCGCTCAATTGGCACTTCACAACAAGATCTTTGGCTAAAGAACGACCAAACAGCATTGTTCGATATCATTAAAAATAAAAGCGCAGAGAGCAAAAGCAGATTAAGAGGCAGAAGTTTTGGCTTTTTTAATGACCCTGTGAAGCCCAGAGTAATTAAGCCAATTAATTTAGGCGATGATTTCATGGCAGGTTTAACCGTTAGCCCCGATGGAAAATATGTGAGTTATAGGCTGATTAAGCAAGCTAGCGGAAACAAAAATACTATTGTACCAAACTATGTAACCGGCTCTGGTTATACGGAGGATATCAATTCTAGGGCAAAAGTTGGAGAAGCGTTATCTACCATTACAACTTACGTATTTAATGTAGAGAAAGACTCGGTGTATGCCATAAATGTATCTCAAATACCTGGTATTAAAGATTTACCAGATTACGTAAAAGATTATCCGAAACAGTTAGAAGAACGCACGAAAAAGAACGAGGATAGAAAAGTAAATCTTAACGTGGTGAACTGGAATGAAACAGGTTCATTTGCGATTGTAAGTGGCAGATCGCAAGACAATAAAGATTTCTGGATATTGAGCCTAGACCCGGCTACGGGAGCCTTGACGTTGATTGACCGTCAACGGGATGAGGCTTGGATTAGTGGTCCTGGCATTGCCCGCGATGTGAGGTGGATTGACAATCAAAGGTTCTATTTCCAAAGCGAAGCTACTGGCTATTCGCACTTGTACACCTACAATGTAAGTACAGGCGAAAAAAAGCAACTTACTTCTGGTAAATGGGAAGTGCAACACGTGCAGCTTTCGAAGGATAACAAAACATTTTTTATCAAAACAAATAAGGATCATCCTGGGATTACACACTTCTATAAATTAAGTGTTAACGGAGGAGATTTATTACAAATTACAACAATGAAAGGCGGAAATGAGGTAACCCTTTCACCGGATGAAAAATGGCTGGCTATCAATCATTCTTACATGGACAAACCTTGGGAACTGTACATTCAGGAGAATAAGCCAGGGGCGAAGGCGGTAAAAATTACCAAATCTACTTCTGCAGAATTTGATAGTTATCAATGGCGCCAACCAGATTTAGAGTCATTCAAAAACCGTCATGGCGATGATGTTTACGCAAGAGTTTATCCATCAAAAAACCCACATCCCAATAAACCGGCAGTAGTTTTTGTGCACGGTGCAGGTTATTTACAGAATGTACATTACTGGTGGAGCCAATATTTCCGTGAATATATGTTCAATAATTTGCTGGCGGATAATGGATACACCGTTATCGATATTGATTACACTGCTAGTTCTGGCTACGGCCGCAATCACCGCACCGGAATATATCGCCACATGGGCGGAAAGGATTTGACTGACCAGGTAGATGGTGTGAAAATGCTAGTAGAGAAATATGGTGTAAATTCGAAAAATGTAGGCTTATATGGAGGTTCTTACGGCGGCTTTATTACTTTGATGGCTTTGTTTAATGAATCGGATGTTTTTAGGGCCGGAGCTGCACTAAGATCGGTAACCGATTGGGCTCACTATAATCACGGTTATACCTCTAACATCTTGAACGAACCAGTAAACGATCCAAACTCGTATAAAAAGAGTTCACCAATTTATTTTGCAGATAAGCTGAAAGGCGATTTATTGATGTTGCACGGCATGGTTGACGTGAACGTACATTTTCAGGATATCGTTCGTTTATCGCAGCGTTTTATAGAATTAGGAAAAGATAATTGGGAGTTAGCTGTTTACCCGGTAGAAGATCATGGTTTTGTAGAACCTAGCAGCTGGACGGATGAATACAAACGAATTTTTAAGCTGTTCGAAAACAGTTTAAAAAAATAACTCATTGATATTATCTTAACCAACAATAGTGATTTTTTAGCGGTAAGCATTTTTAGAGCGAAAAATGTTGTTAGCAAAAGATATTCTGTATATGTTTAAAAACATTAATTATCATAGATGATGGATCTTAGAATTTTTAAAAAGCGATTGGTTTACGTAGTTGCGTTTTTGTCTCTCTTTTCTGCAAGCGTTAGTAGTGCAAGCACACTAGATTTTAACCAACTTAGTTTCGAAAAGCCAAGTAAAGATAGCGTTATCAAAATATTAGCTATTGGCAATAGTTTTTCTGATGATGCCCTGGAACACTATCTCTACGGTTTGGCTAAAGCTGGAGGTTACAAAGTAATTATCGGCAATCTGTACATCGGCGGTGCCCCCTTAGATTTACATGTAAAAAATGCGCTTGAAGATAAAGATGTTTATGAGTACAGAAAGGTAAATATTGATGGTTCGAAGCAAAAATTACCGAAGACAAGTATTTCAAAAGCTCTAGCCGACGAAAACTGGAATTACATTAGTTTTCAGCAGGCAAGTCCGAAATCTGGCGTATTTGAAACATACGTAGAACCACTTCCAATATTATTTAAATATGTAAAAGAGCGGGCCAAAAATCCAAAGGTGAAATATGTTTGGCACCAAACGTGGGCTTATGCCCAAAATTCGACGCACAATGGTTTTGCAACCTACAACAAGGACCAGATGCGTATGTACAACGCTATTGCAGATGCATCAAGTAAAGTGAAAACCTTAGCTCCTATTGATATTGTAGTACCAGCAGGAACTGCAATACAAAATGCTCGTACTAAACTAGGTGATGTGTTGACACGAGATGGTTACCATTTAGATTTAAATATAGGTCGCTACACCGCAAGTTGCACTTGGTATGAAGCCATATTCAAACAAAATGTAGTTGGCAATCTTTATAAACCTGAGAAAGTTAGTGGCGCCGATGCATTGATTGCTCAAAAGGCAGCACGCAAAGCGATCAAAAAGCCGTATAAAGTTTCAAGAATAAAATAATTTTCCGCTTATTTCTGCAATTAAAGCCGCATTTTTTGCGGCTTTAATTTTTTTCTTGCGTTTTCTTGCGTTTTCAAATTGGTTTTCGTAATATTATCCTATTGAAACTTAGCTCCTTATCCTAACGGCATCAAAAGCGTTTAATTATCTGCGTTTTTAGTGGCCTGGTTGATTTGTGCCAAGTTCTAACCAAACAATAACCTTTAACCACTAATTAAAAACGTATGAAAAAACTTTTACTTTCTTTTGCGCTGGCTTTTGCAGCGCTAATTGCCAATGGGCAAACAGTTTTCTCTCCAACTTGGTTTTATGACGCTACTACAACGGCAGGAGAATTGTTGATGACAAACAACGGAGCAAACTCCATAGCTTTCAATCCTAATAATGGAAAATTGTATGTTACAAATAGGGGTGATAATATCTACATAATAGATCCTGACGCTTATACAGGAACAATTAGTTCACTTCAAAAATCTCTCTTACCAAAGTTGAAAGATGGAGGCAATACCGAACAATTTCGTTTTAATAAAGTTAGGGTAGATGCAGATGGTGTTATTTATGCAACAGCTCTACAGGTTAATGGCACTGCTGTTATCTATAGATGGGCTAACGAAACGGCGGTACCCACAATGAAAAGTATAAATGTGAGTGTTGGTAATACAGGCGTTCGTGTTGGCGAGTCTTTTGCTTTATATGGATCAGGTGACAATACCTATCTATATGTGGCTAGTAATCGTACTTCTGCAGGATACGACGGAAGAACTTTATCAGTGTTTAAAGTTACGGCCGGCGTGGTTAATCTACTAGGTATTGTAGATATGTCTAGTGCTTTCGCCACAGTAGTTGGTACAAACTTCTATGATATTGCTGGGTCTAGCATAAGCGCTGAAACTGAAGATGTTCTTTGGGTTTCTGTAGGAGAACTTGGAGTTACACCAAGAAGAATAAAAATAAATTTAGCTTCTTTAGATAATACAGGAGCAACTTCGACACCTATAAGTTCGTTTCAAGCTATTTCTACAATTGGCGGAAATTTCATAGGCGTAGAATTTGTAAACAGTAACAACTTAGGATATGCTATATCTTACGGAAGCCGCACTAATGGTGGCTCTTTGGCATATGTTTTTCATGTCTATAGCACTGGTACTGTAAATGCAGCAACAGCTACATTAGCGAAAACTTCCCAAGCCAATCTTGCAAGGTCTGCAACTTATGTAAGTAATTCTGGAGTATCAGATGTTGCAGTTAGAAGACATGCCGACAATACAAGAACGGTTTATTTTCTTGCTACAAATAATGCATTAGGCGCTTTCAAGTCTGCTGCTCCACTTCCCGTTTCCCTTACTTCTTTCGACGCTGCTCTAGTAAAAGGCCAAAGTACTTTAACTTGGGAAACGGCATCAGAAACTAACAATAGCGGTTTTGAGGTATTGCGTTCTACAGATGGTAAAGATTTCACGAAAATCCATTTTGAAAATTCTAAAGGACAAAACGGAAACTCTACAACTGCATTAAAGTACAGTTTTGTAGACCGTACTGCTAAAGCAGGTGTAAATTATTATCAGTTAAAACAAATAGATCTTAATGGTGATAATGAGCTTTTTAAAGATGTTAAAAGTGTAAACGTAAGCTTAAGTGCTGCAGATGTAGTTGTATTCCCTAATCCAGCGACTACTTACATCAGCGTAAATGCTGGCGGTGCAGATTTTAAAGATGTTAAATACGAACTTTTTGATGCAAGCGGTAAAAGAGTATTGAGCGAAAAGGCCACAGCTGAGCAGCAAGATATTTCTTTGAGCAAGTTGCCTGCATCAATATATATCTTAAAAATTTCTAAAAATGGCACCGTTCAAAAAACAGTCAAATTAGTTAAGCAATAGGTTGTTAGTTAATATATGGGTTAATTTAATCCCGACCTAGTGGTCGGGATTTTTTGTTATAATCAAAATCTAATCATAACTCAATAATTATAGCTTCTCTCTATAAGGCTATCAAGATTTAGTATAGCAGCACCATTGTCTCAGCATAGTTTTTACCTTATCTTTGCGGCAAGAAAAAATTAAAAACAAAAATAAATTATGAGTTTCGTAGGAAAAAAATTCCCAAGTATTACAGTTGATGCCATGTCTGAAATGGGTGACGATTTAAAAATCAACGTTTTTGAAGAAGCAGTAAAAAATAACTCTAAAGTATTGTTGTTCTGGTATCCAAAAGATTTCACTTTTGTTTGCCCAACAGAATTGCACGCTTTCCAAGCAGCAGTAGAAGATTTCAAACAAAGAAATACAGTAATTATTGGTGCATCTTGCGATACTAACGAAGTTCACTTTGCTTGGTTAAACACAGCTAAAGATAATGGTGGTATCGAAGGGGTAACTTACCCTTTAATTGCTGATACACACAGACAATTGGCAGGTACTTTGGGTATCTTAGATCAAGAAGTAGAATATACTGAAGAAGGCGAAGAAATCTTCTCTGGTTCTAACGTATCTTACCGTGCTACTTATCTAATTGATGAAACTGGCAAGGTGTTCCACGAAAGTGTAAACGATATGCCTTTGGGTAGAAACGTTAAAGAATATATTCGTTTAATTGATGCTTACGCTCACGTACAAAAGCATGGCGAAGTTTGCCCTGCTAACTGGGAAGAAGGTAAATCGGCTATGAACGCTACAAGAACAGGCGTTGCTGAGTACTTAAGCGCTAACTAAACAAAAGCTTAAAAATGGCTGTTTATTACAGCTGCATGTCACATTGAGCTTGTCGAAATGTTTCTTTACTGAGGCTTCGACAAGCTCAGCCTGACAAACCATATAACATTCTTTTTCCAATCATTAACTATGCGATTTCTTAAATCTGACACAGGACTGAAAGTAATGTGATTGCATAGCTATTAAATATAAAATCATGTTTTTAGAATTAACAGAAGATAGTTTAAGCCAACACCTTTCAGACAATAAGAAAGTGATGGTACAATATGCAGCTTCGTGGTGTGGCAACTGCCGTATCATGAAACCAAAGTTTAAAAAATTAGCAGCAGAAAATGAAGATGTAGCTTTTCTAATTGTGGATGCAGAGAAGTTTCCAGAATCAAGAAAATTTGCAAAAGTAGATAACCTACCAACCTTCGCTGCCTTTGAGAATGGTGCATTGGTAGAGCAAGTTCAAACTAATAAAGCAGAAGTTTTAACTGATTTATTTGCAAAAATTAAGTAATTATGAAGGTTCCAGTAATAAGACAATTTTTCGAGAACTCAACCCCTGAGCAGTTAAATACAACGCTAGAAGTACTTGAGGCTTTTTGCGAATTTAGAGGAGTAAGCGAAGCGGAAGTTGACGTGGCGGGAGAAATGATCACTAATATTTGCGGTGCTTTGGAGGTTCATGCAAGTGTACAAAGCGGTTTAGAACCAAGAGAAGCTTTAAATGCATTTTCTCAAAAAGTGATGGGTTCTATTGATAGATAACAATCTCAAAACAAATAAAAAAGCCCCACAGTTTAATACTGTGGGGCTTTTTTATTTCACATTCTTCCAGTTTTCTTTAACTAATTCCCGTTAATTGATTTTTAAATACCTACAAGTAGGTATCAATTTAAAGAAAAATACTAACTATTAGGTATTGTCTAATCATCTGGTATTAAAGAGATTTGAATTAAAAAGAACCATTATGAAAAGACTTTTACTAACAATTTTTATCGGATTGTTCGCTGCAACAGCTTTTGCACAGTGGAGCAACAACCCAAATGTAAACACTAACATAGCTGCAGGCACAGCTGGCAGCAGGGTAGGCTTAATTTCAAATATCGCAGATGGTACTGGTGGAATTTTAACAGTTTATAGAGAGGAAATTTACAACAACGTAACCTTCGAATGGACCTATAATGTATACGTTCAGCGTATATCATCTACCGGTGTAAAACAATGGGGCAGCAAGGGAGTAGGTATCAGCAATACGGTAAACGACATAGGCTGGCCCGGAACCGTTAGCGATGGCAATGGAGGGGTTGTGCTTATCTGGAATGAAGAAACCATTGCTGGAAATCACGAATCGGAGAAAATTTGTATGCAGCGTATTGACGCCAACGGAAACAGGATGTTGGGCCCTAATGGAATTGATGTTATAACAGACATTAGCGAGTATGGATTAGCAGAAAACGTAGTAAGAGATGTGACAGGCAACTATGTTTTTGCTTATTCAGATTATGCGGATAACAAAATATATGCTCGCAAAGTTAACTCAAGTGGTGTGCACCAATGGGGCGCACCAATATTATTAAATGAGGCCGCAAATCCAGGTGAAGTAGAAGAAGGTTTGATTTACCCAGACGGCACAGGCTATATTTTCTTATGGATGTCGGAATATCAAATAGCGGGGGAATGGGGTGAAAGCGTTTACTGGCAAAAATTAAATGCAGATGGCACAAAAAATGGAGCTAATTTAATGCTGTATGATTTTCCTCCTGCAACAGGTCCGATAGACCATTCTTTGGAAGGCGTCGCTTCTGACGGAAACGGAGGCTTTTATGTGGGCGTAACAGAATATTCTTCTACCGTGGCAAAACTCTATTTGCAACACATTCTTAGTAATGGTACAAAAACTTTCGCAGGCTGGGGTATAGAAGTAGATCCATCGATAGGAAAGTACAATGCTGGTGGCAATTACGTAAATTATGGCGTAGCTCTCGCAAGTAATGGAACGGGCGGAGTAATAATTAGTTGGACAGACACCAGATCTGGAAATGACGGGCTTTATGCTCAAAACTTTAACAGTGCCGGAACAAAACTTTGGGCAAGCGGGTCAGATGTTACTGTTATCCCTAGTTTAGTATCAAGCGACTTCTATGAGAGTCATTTTAAAGTAGATTCAGACGGAAATTTTGTATTTATGGTATCTAAGGATGCTGGTGCTAATAACAGACATCTTTATGTACAGAAATTGTCGCCTGCAGGAACTGTACTTTACCCCACAGCAGGAGTTTTTGCTGCCGGAAGGGCCTCAAGCAAATATGGTGAATTACTGGTTATTGGCAATAAAGCAGTTTTACTTTGGGAAGATTATTTTTATGACAATGTAAATAATGAACAAGTCTATAATATATTTGCCCAAACGGTATTTTCAGATGGTACTTTGCCCGTAGAATTAACCTCTTTCAATGCATCAGCTAAAACATATGGAGCTTTATTAGAATGGCAAACTTTAACGGAAACCAATAATTCACATTTTATTGTAGAAAAAAGTATAGATGGAACTAGTTTCCAAACCATCAATACGGTTTCTGGCAAAGGCACCACTCAGGAAAAGTCTAATTATCAATTCACAGATGCAAACTTTACCCAATCGGCTTATTACCGATTAACGCAAGTAGATTTGAACGGAAACAAAAAAGTTTACGATGACTTAGTAAAGTATCTGAAAGCTCTTGGTGCTACCGAAAAGATAGCTGTATATCCTAACCCAACCGTTGCAAGTGTATTTGTAAAATCAAACGATGCTACAAAAGGCTTAACGGCATCTTTAACGGATTTAACCGGAAGAGTGCTAGAAACCAAAACAACTGCTGGACCGCAGCTAGAATTTAACCTCAATAAGCTTCCAAAAGGCATCTATTTAATTCAAAGTAAAGATGACAAAGGAACATTTACAGAAAAGGTGATCAAACAATAAAAGCAAAAAAGCCCCAACTCAGTCGAATTGGGGCTTTTAATTAAAGACTCTTCTTATACAGATTATATATTACCTGCTTATCAAACTCGGTAAGCGTATGCGTAATATCTGTTTGCACAAAGTGGATTTTAAAAGCCTCAATAGCATAATTAGGGCGGGCAATGTTATAGCCAATCACCTTTAAGCCAATCATCGGGTCAAAGTTTTCTGGAACGCTATCCAAAACATCATCGTACCATAAACCGTAACCTTTTTGCGCCAATGTTTTCCAAGGGAAATTCTTCGGATCATTTTTTCTGCCTGGTGCAAAATCTGCGTGACCAATGAAATTAGCTGTTGGAATGCTGTACTTCTTTTTCAGGGTTTTCAAAAGAGCACACAAACTCGAGATTTGTGCATCCGTCCATGGGTCGGTAGTCCCATTATTATCCATTTCGATTCCGATAGAACAAGAATTCATATCTGTAACACTACCCCATTTACCTGCGCCGGCGTGTTGTGCCCTTAAATAATCATTCACCATTTGTACAATTTTTCCGTCCCTGCTTACCACATAATGCGAACTTGTGCCCGTACGTGGAATAGTGAAGGTTCTCAGCGTTTGTCCCAACGAATCTTGTGCAGTATGATGAATCATCACAAAATTTGGCTTACGTATGCTCATATTAGTAGTACCTACAAAATACTGCTCATTAAAAAGTGAATCTATCTGCTGATTTTCTGGCGGAGTGGCTGCGATAATCTTAGAAAACGTCTTTGCATTATTTTTATAAACCTTATCGGTCGCTTTGTATTTATAAGTGCTACAAGCTGCTAAAAATAGTAATGCAGTAAATAAGAAAGCAACTGATTTTTTTTGTGATCTCATTTTGTTAATTGGTTAATAGGCTAACTGTTGTCCCAATAGCTGTCGGGAGGTTAATTGTCAAATGCTAAAATGTTGTTTAAAAAAATTTTCATTATACAAATTAAAACCGCTAACTCTTTTGTGTACTTTGCGCCTTTGTGGTTAGATTTGGTAAAATAATTTTTTACTAATTTAGTACATTCACGCAAAAACCCGAAAAAACAATCGCATATGCGCAAAATAAATATCAAAATCGTTAAAGGAATTCTGCTGGGAACCGCATTGGCAACAGCTATTGCTGCCTGCACAAGCAAAAACTCCACCGAAGATAAATCGGCAAAAAAAGAGGTGGATTCCCTAACAGAATATGTAGCACAACGGTTACCTATTTACGAAAAGGTAAGGCTAACTACAGATTTAAACCTCCTAACACCAAACGAACGTAAGATATTACCTCTTTTAATTGAGGCTGCGCAAATTATGGACGAGCTTTTTTGGAAGCAAGCCTATCCGCAACGCGATAGTTTATTAGCAACTATTAAGGATGAAAAAACTCGGGAATTTCTTAAAATCAATTATGGCCCTTGGGATAGATTAAATGGGGATAAACCTTTCGTTGCTGGCATTGGCGAAAAGCCGTTAGGCGTAACTTTCTATCCTTTGGATATGACCAAAGAGGAGCTAGAAAAATCTGATGTAAAAGATAAACAAGGCCTGTATTCTGTCATCAGAAGAGAAGAAGGGAAACTGACCTCTATTCCTTATCACATCTACTTTGCAACAGAACTTCAAAAAGCAAGTAGTTTACTGAAACAAGCGGCGTTAATGGCTGATGATGCAGGTCTTAAAAAATACCTCAACCTAAGAGCTGATGCTTTGGTAACCGATAATTACACCGCAAGTGATTATGCTTGGTTGGATATGAAATCGAACGGATTGGATATTATTATTGGTCCAATTGAGAATTATGAAGACAAACTTTTTAACGCAAGAGCATCATTTGAGAGCTATGTGCTTATCAAAGATAAAGAGTGGAGTAAGCGTTTAGCCAAATACGTTTCGATGCTTCCTGAACTACAAAAAGGCTTACCGGTTGATGCGAAATACAAAAAAGAAGTGCCTGGCACCGATTCGGAATTGAACGCTTATGATGTAGTTTACTACGCTGGCGATTGTAATGCAGGATCAAAAACTATTGCTGTGAACTTGCCTAACGATGAGAAAATCCAGCAAGAAAAAGGAACTCGCCGCTCACAGTTAAAAAACGCAATGAAGGCCAAGTTTGATAAAATTTTAGTGCCAATATCGAGTGTGCTGATTGATAAAGAGCAACAAAAGCATATCAAATTCGATGCTTTTTTTGCTAACGTTATGTTCCATGAAGTGGCGCACGGTTTAGGAATTAAAAATACTGTAACTGGAAAAGGAATGGTTCGTACTGCCTTGCAAGAACAATATTCGTGGCTAGAAGAAGGCAAAGCCGATGTTTTGGGTCTATATATGGTAACTGGCTTGCTTAAAAAGGGCGAACTGGAAGGTGATATCAAAGATTTTTACACTACTTATATGGCTGGCATTTTACGTTCGGTACGTTTTGGCGCATCTAGTGCCCACGGAAAAGCGAACATGCAGTGCTTCAATTTCTTCCAAGAAAAAGGTGCTTTTGAGCGTAGTGCACAAGGAACTTACAAAGTTAATTACGGTAAATTTGCCGCCGCAATGAATGAACTAAGCGCAGTTGTACTTGCTTTACAAGGTAACGGCGATAAAGCTGCGGTAGAAAAAGCACAAAAAGAAAGAGGAATTATTAAACCAGAATTACAGGCTGATCTAGATAAATTAGCTCAAAAAGGAATTCCTGTTGATGTAATTTTTGAACAAGGCGTAGATGTTTTGGGCATGAAATAAAAAATTTTAACATTTTAAAAAAAGCGGCTTGATACAAAATCAAGCCGCTTTTTTTGTGATTATTACTGCACCATTACAAAAAAATGAAAATTTCTTGTAACCTTTCGTCCTTCTTCTTCGTCTACTCGATACAAACTATAAGAAAGGTCTCGGCCTTTTTGAAAAACTAAGCTAAAGATTTTTAAACGCTAAAAAATGCGCTAGATGCGTACGGGAACTTTTGTGCCCAAAAATCAATCTTAAAACACAAAAAATGAAGAAGATATACTTTTTATTAATTGCTTTTTTCACCTCTACCTCCCTTTTTGCGATAGCTAATCATTCCAAACAAGTTGATATTAATGGAACTGTATTAGATGAACAACGCAAGCCGATAGATTATGCCACCGTTGGTTTATTTAAATCGTCAGACTCTTCTTTGGTAAAGACAGCTATGACTACTCCAGAAGGTAAATTTAGCTTTCCAAACATTGTAGCAGGCACTTACTACATCAAAATTAACATGATGGGCTACCAAGTCTATAAAGGTAAGAGCTTTGTAGTGGCGGCAAACCCAATGACGTTACCAGAAATATTACTCGTTGCTAACAGCAAAACCCTAAACACAGTAAGCATTGTTGCAACCAAACCTTTGTTAGAGCGCAAAGCGGATAAAATGGTCATGAATGTAGAAAACAGCGCTGTCGCTGTGGGTTCTTCAGCTTTGGAAGTGCTTCAAAGAGCTCCTGGTGTTACGGTAGATCAAAACGATAGAATTTCGATGCAAGGCAAACAAGGTGTTTTAATTATGCTCGATGGAAAGCAAACCTATATGAGCCAAGCTGATGTTGCCAATTTGTTAAGGAACATGCAAAGTTCAGAAATCGAAACTATTGAGCTGATCACTAATCCATCGTCTAAATATGATGCTTCTGGAAACTCGGGTATCATCAATATTAAAACAAAAAGATCTAAAAACGGCGGTGCAAACGGAAGCTTTGTTGCGGGCGCAGCATATGGCAAAAACTTGAGAGGAAATACTGGCCTTAACTTAAATTACCGAAACAAAGGGGTTAACCTTTTCGGAAGCTACAATTTTAACAAAGGAACAAGAAGTAATATAATCGATATCGATCGTATTTCGGCAGGAACTGCTACAGAACCCGATACCTATTTCTCGCAAAAAGGTGGCGATGACCGTGATTTCGAAAACAATAACTTTAAAGTTGGTGCCGATTTCTTCTTAAATAAAAACAACACTATTGGCGTTTTAGCTACGGGATATTTAAATAGTGGACAAGAAAATGCCTTTAATAGGACACGTATTGGAAAGTCTTTTACTCAGTTAGACTCGATCTTACATTCTAACAACACCCAAAAATCTAGCTATAGAAATTTTGCCTATAACCTTAACTATAAGTCTGTTTTAGATACCACCGGACAGGAAATTACTGCCGACGCAGATTATTCTAGGTATAACGGAAGAGATAATGCTGAATTGGTGAATCAGTACTTTTTCCCAGATGGTTCTCCTGTTAAACCACAAGGACGCTTAAGAAACAATACCCCAAGCACCATCGACATTAAAGCGGTAAAGGTAGATTACGTTTTACCTATTAACAAAACAACCAAGTTTGAAGCCGGAGTGAAAAGTAGCTGGGTAGAGACAGATAATGATTTGCAAGCCGAAGAATGGAAAAGCAATGCTTGGCAAAACGATGTACGTAGAAGCAACCGTTTTGTATACGATGAAAATGTAAATGCGGTATATTCTAACTTTAGCAAGCAGTTCAAAAATACGAGCGTGCAATTGGGCCTAAGGATGGAACAAACCAATTCGAAAGGGCATTTAATTACAACAAACGATGTGGTTGAACGCAGTTATTGGGATTTCTTCCCAACGGTTTACGTACAGCAAACTTTGTCTAAAAACCATCAGGTTGGTGTTTCTTACGGCCGTAGAATTGACAGACCTAGTTACGACGCTTTAAATCCATTTATTTATTATTTGGATCAATATACCTACAACAAGGGAAATCCTTTCTTAAACCCGCAGTATACGAACAATTACGAGGTTAATTATACCTTGATGCAAAAGTATTTCTTAAACCTAGGCTACAGTGTAACAAACGATGCCATTACCGAAGTGATTTTGCCTGACACGGAACAAAAAGCTTTGTTCCAAACTAATGAGAACTTACAAACACAAACGGTATTGTCGGCTAACTTAACCGTACCCGTAAAAATTAAAAAATGGTGGACGATGAATAACAATCTGAATGTGTTCCACATGGCTTTTGAAACGCCAAACTTACAAGGCCAAGCACTAAAAACCGGACAAACTTCGTATCAGTTCCGTATGCAAAATAGCTTTATCATTATGGATGGTTTAACCGCCGAAATTAATGCCAACTACGATTCGCCATTGACTTACGGTACACTTGATTTAGAAGAAAGAGCCTTTGTTGATTTCGGTATCAGCAAATCGATAATGAAGAAAAAAGGAACGTTAAGGTTTGCGGTATCAGATGTTTTCGATACCAATAGGACTAGATTAAGAAGTGCATTTACAGGTTTAGATTATAGTCTTTATCAAAAGAATGAAACACAATTGTTCCGTTTAAATTTCACTTACAGATTTGGTAAAAATGAGATTAAGCCAGCTCGTAGAAGATCTACAGGAACCGAAGCTGAGCAAGGAAGGATGAAGAATTAGTTTTTTCCAGACTTACGAAGTTTTCGAAACTTCGTAAGTCTTTTTGGAAGCCTTTTTTAAAACTGATGCTGAAATAAATTCAGCATGACGGAGCTTTCTGATCGTGTAACAAGGCAATGTCGACAATATTAACCTATCTCCCAATCAGCGAAACCACCATTCCTTCCAATTGATCAATATCAAAAGGTTTAGGTAAATAGCACTCTGCTCCTGCTGTTTCTGCCAAGGTTTTAATATCGTTATTAGCCGAAAAATAAATAACTGGAATTTCTTTATACACGGGATGCCTTTTAAGCTCTTGTGTGGCTTCTATACCGCCCACATCTGGCAGCCAATTGTCCATTAAAATAATATCTGGCTCGTAGGCAGATACCTGAGTAATAATATCGTTTGAGGTAGATGAGGTTTTGGTCTCATAACCTGCCCCTTCCAATATCAAAGTGCAGAGATCCAAAATGTCTTTATTGTCATCAAAAATGAAAACCTTTTTACTCATCTTTTTAGTTGTTTAGCGATAATGAATTGATATAATCAGCCATTTCGTCTATAGTTAAAATAGCAGATACGTTTGCCCTTAAAATGGCTTGCTCGGGCATATATGTTACTTGCGCAGTTTCTGGGTTTTGTACTAGAGTTGTGCCTCCATTTTTCTTTGCTGCAATTAAACCATTAACACCGTCGGCATTAGAGCCTGATAAAAGTAAACATGCCAAATTTTGCCCGTAGGCATCAGCGGCAGACTGAAAGGTTACGTCAATAGATGGGCGAGAGTAATTTATTTTTTCCGAATAATCTAGCGAAAATGTGAAATCTTTTTCAATTAATAAATGATAATCTGAAGGTGCAATGTAAACGTTACCTGCTAATATTTTTTCCTTTTCATCGGCCTCTTTCACTTTAAGTTTAGTGCGGTGCGAAAGCAAATCTGTTAGCAACGAGTCGGCTCCCTGCTTACGATGAATGACTATAATAATAGAGAAATCGAAATCTGGTTTAATATCTGGCAGTACTTTTAAAAGCACATCTAGGCTACCAGCAGAGCCTCCGATTATTAATGCTTTCTGCTTTCTCATTAGCCAATTTTCCTCCAAACTTTATCAGTTTCCACTCTTTTGTAAGACTTGGAAATAGGTGAAAAAT
This sequence comes from Pedobacter sp. T50_32, assembly GCF_057652195.1. NCBI lineage: Bacteria > Pseudomonadati > Bacteroidota > Sphingobacteriia > Sphingobacteriales > Sphingobacteriaceae > Pedobacter > Pedobacter sp. T50_32. The sequence goes on from NZ_JBYFBY010000001.1 coordinate 442,113, forward strand.
CTATGGTTTCTTTAGTACCCAAGGCTAAATAACCTAGGTTTTCTAAGCTTTGATCAAACAGTTGCAATACTCGAAACTGCAGCGGTCTGTCGAAATAGATCAATACATTTCTACACAGAATTAACTGGAACTCGTTAAAGGACCTATCGGAAACCAAGTTATGTGTAGAAAAAATCATTTTTGCTTTAAGTTCTGTATCAAATTTAGCTAAAGAATAACTAGCCGCATAATAAGAAGAAAAGTCTTTTGTTCCGCCAGAAGCAATATAATTTTCCGAATAATTTTTCATTTGGCTAAGCGGAAACATGCCATTACCCGCTTTTTCCAATACCGTAGGATTAATATCTGTAGCATAAATCAGCGACTTGTGTAGCAAATTCAGCTCTTTCAGCATAATAGCAACAGAATAGGCTTCCTCTCCGGTAGAACAGCCTGCCAACCAAATCCTGATAAACGGATAGGTGTTTAAACTTGGCAAGATCTTCTCTCTTAACAAGCGATAAAAACTCGGATCGCGGAACATTTCTGTCACATTCACCGTAACACCTTCTACGAAATGTTTGAAATAAACTTCGTCGTTCAGGGTTCTGTATCTGAACTCGGCAAAGCTGACATGTTTGTCTAAACTGTATAATCTGGATAAGCGTCTTTTTAAGGATGCCCTAGAATAGCCCGTGAAATCGTAACCATGCTGTTCGAGCACATCGTTGATTAAAATTTCAACTTGTTCATCGCTTATCATCCCGAGATTAGACACTATAGATATTGATTTAGCAGTTTAATAAGTTCGTCTACATTTACAGGTTTTGAGACGTAGCCAACTGCACCAGCTTCTAGGCAGCGCTCTTTGTCTCCAAGCATTGCTTGTGCAGTAACGGCAATTACAGGCACGTCTTTCAACCGTTCGTCTTGCTGCATTTTTGCCATAGCCTGGTAGCCATCTAAATCTGGCATCATCATATCGAGCAGCACTACGCCCACATCACTACTATTCCTGATAATTTCGAAACCCTCTTCTGCGCCGTTGGCCGCCAAACAAGCATACTTTTTAGCAGTTAAAACAGCTTTTAACGCAAAAATGTTTCTGCTATCATCATCAATTATTAAAACTTTTTTCTGTTGTGTTTGCATATTTTATTTACACAATTAAAGTTTATCGTAAAGCCAAACTCTTAACAATGAGATCAATTGATCTATATCTACTGGTTTCGAGATATAGTCAGATGCACCCGCGGCAATACATTTTTCTCTATCTCCCATCATCGCTTTTGCGGTTACTGCCAATATTGGCAAGTTTTTATACTGCGCCATTGCCCTAATTTGTTTGGTAGTTTCGTAGCCGTCTAATTCGGGCATCATCATATCCATTAAAACTACATCAACGTTTGGATTTGCTTTAATAGCTGCCAAAGCTTCCTTGCCATCAGTTGCTGGTAAAACCTTCATTTTATGAGGCTCTAAAGCTTTAGTTAGCGAGAAAATGTTTCTCACATCATCATCGGCAATAAGCACAACTTTATCTTTCAGTACATCGGCTACGTTTGGTAACGTTTCCGATTTACTTGGCTGCTTACCCTTATTTCCCTTTTCTTCTACCAGATGTAAGAAAACCGCAGCTTCATCTAAAATACGTTGGTAAGAATGCGCAGTTTTCACCACAATTGAATCGGCATATTGTCTTATCCTAGTTTCTTCGCCTTTAGAAAGATTTTTACCAGTAAAGATGATGATTGGAAGATTTTCTAATCCATCACTTTTCTTGATCGTTTCTAAGGTTTCGTAGGCCGTTTTGTCTGGAATTCCCATATCTAGAATTACACAATCTACTTCCTTACGTTGTAGCGCTTCTATACTTTCATTGATGTTAGAGGCCACAATAGTCTGCAAGTTTGCCGTGCCCAAATAATGGCTTAAAGCCTGTGCATGTTGCTTATTTTCTTCAACAATTAGCACCTTTTTAGGATTTTTACTTAAGGCATATTCCAGCTTTTCAAAAATCAGTTTCATGTGCTCTAAAGCAAAAGGTTTGTTGATGAAATCTACCGCTCCTTTTTGCAAGCTCTCTCTCTTTGCCGAAAGCGAAGACATGATGTGTACCGGAATATGTCTTGTTAACGGATTCGATTTTAACTCGTCCATTACTTGCCATCCATCTTTAACTGGCAATTGAATATCTAGCAAAATAGCCAATGGATTGTACTTCAATGCCATTTCTACACCTACATCACCACGAACAGCTACTAAACCTTTATAGCTACGTTTTCTGGTAAAATCTAGTAGCGTTTTGGCGAAGTAGGTATCATCTTCAACAATTAGAATTGTTTTGTCTTCAGAAGTAATATTCTCCCTGTCATCTTCTACATCTGCCGGAATTTTAGAAACAACAAAACGCTCCTCTTGAGCAATTACTTTTGGTTTCTCTTCTTCGATTAGGGGTGTATCTTCAGAGAAAATTGCTTCGTTTCTTTCATCAAAGGTAGCTGGTATGGTAAGTGTGAAAGTACTTCCCTCTCCTTCTTTACTTTCTAACTTAATGTTACCGCCTAAAAGTTTTGCAAGCTGTTTGCTAATTGACAAACCTAAGCCTGTGCCGCCAAATTTGCGTCGTGTAGAACCATCTGCCTGTTGGAAAGCCTCGAACACCAAGCCTTGTTTTTCTCTAGGAATACCAATGCCAGTATCTGCAACTGCGAAGGTTAAAATATCATCTTTCTCATGATATCCGATAGACATGCTTACTCTACCTTGAGAGGTAAATTTAAATGCGTTAGATAAAAGGTTTTTCAAGATTTGCGACAACCGCATTTTATCGGTTGTGAAGCTTGCTGGAGCATCACCAGAAACACCGATTACTAGATCCAGGTGTTTATCTTTTGCAATAGGCATGAACAACGACCTAATATCTGCTGTAACTTCATCTATCCGAACATTACCAATCTCCAACTCCATTTTACCAGCTTCAATCTTAGAAAGATCTAGGATTTCATCAATTAAGCTTAATAGACCTTGACCAGAACTTTGAATAACCGACGCATATTCTGTGTATTCTTTTTGCAGCTCTTCGCTTTCAGACATCAGTTTAGAAAGCAATAAAATTGAGTTTAGCGGTGTGCGCAGCTCGTGAGACATGTTTGCCAGAAACTCCGATTTGTATCTCGTGCTTTGTTCCAGCTGCTCTGCTTTTAGCTTAATTTCTTGGTTACGCTCAGAAATTAGTTGGTTTCTTTCTTCCAACAGACTGCTTCTTTCTTCCAATTCCTGATTGCTTTGTAGCAGTTCTTCCTGTTGTACGCGGAGTTCTTCTTCCGAAGCTTGTATTTTTTGGGTTTGTGCTTCTAGTTCTGCATTTAGCGCTTCTAACTCGCTGTGCTGTGCTTGCAATTCTTCGGCCTGCGATTGTGTTTCTTCTAGGAAATCTTGCAGTTTCTTTCTATTCTGTGCCGCGTTAACAGCAATACCGATATTGGTAGAAACGTGGTCCATGAAATCTAACTTACGCTGCGGATATGCATTTACCGTGGCCAATTCGATAACACCCAGCACCAAGCCATTTCTCATAATTGGAAAAGCCACCACATTTGTAGGTTTAGTCTGCCCTGTAGCATAGCTGATGGTCGCTTCGTTGTTTGGCACTTTTTCCAGTAAAATTAGCTTCTCCGATTGAAAAGCTTGACCCACCAAGCCTTCGCCAATGGCAATTCTTTTTCTGCTTTCGTTAAAATCTAAAGCATATCCGGTAAGTAAATGCAAATGTTGGTCTTCTTCTAAAATGTAGAAGGCGCCAACCATACTTTTTGTATGTTCTACTACGGCGGTAAGCACATCTTTAGCTAAGCTCTCCACATCTCTGTCGCCAACCATTTTATCGTTAAGAACGGCCACGCCAGTTTGCATCCAATCTTTATCTTCCAAAAGCGTAAACGAATGCTGTAAAGACTCGGCCATACTATTTAATGAGCCCGATAAACTACCTAAACCATCTTTAGACGTTTCGTGTAGTCTGACCTTATAATTGCCCGAAGAAATTTGATGTGCAATGCTCTTAATGGTATCAATTCTCTTCGCTGTATCTTCATTAACATGCTGCAATTGCTGAAACAATGATACACGCTCATTAAACTCTGAACTAACTTTTTGATAGAAAAACACCGTACTAAGAACAGAAAGCACCGCAGCAATTACGATCAAAATAGGAGAGAAACCCGCCAAAGTGTTCATTTCGGCTGTTCTTTCGGCTAAGGATCTTTTTTCTTCTAACCTAATTTCTCTAATTATCTTGCGGGCATCGTCCATGTAGACTTTGCCTTCCAAAAGTGTCTTTTCTAAAACTGTTCCTCGTTGGCGTTTAGTTTCTATGGTGCTCACCAAAATCTCCATCCTTTTGCCAATGATAGATTTTAGCTCCTTCAACTTTCCCTGCTGAAATGCATTGTCTTTTGTAGCCCCCATCACGATAGCGAAAAGAGAGTCTGTTCTTTTAATCCCTCTTTCGTACGGGTCTAAAAAAGCAGTATTTCCTGTTAATAAAAAGCCTCGCTGTCCGGTTTCAGCATCTTTCAGCATCGACACTACATTGTCAACATCGTTGATGATGGCATTACTTTCTACCACCATATCGGCACTTTTTATTAAGTTTTTAATACTTACAAAAGAGGCCACCGAGGTGATGATTAAAAGTAGCAGGGAAATTCCTAAACCAATACGCAGGTTAGTTTTTAAGGATAGTTTCATCTATAAATAATATGCTGTTAAACTTCAGTGTTTAGTTGATCTACCGGTATGGTAAAATAAAATTCGGAGCCTTCGCCATAAACGGATTTAACGTTAATTTTACCTCCATGTCTTTTGATAATTTCAGAAGAGATGTAAAGGCCAATACCTAAACCCTGAAAGCGGTGAGAAGTTTCCTCTACACGGTAAAATTTTTCGAAAACTCGTTGTACCTGCTCCGGCTGCATTCCTATTCCAGAATCTTTTACCCCCAAATAAAGCTCGTTGTTTTCCAAACGGACTTTCATGTGGGCCTCGGTTGTTCCTGGCGAGTACTTGATGGCATTGGTTAAAAAATTAACCACCACTTGTTCAATCCTCATTTCATCGCCAAAAACCTTTGCATTTACTTTGCCTTCCTTAATGATTTTGAAATCTGGATTAGATTGGTGGATCACCTCAATAATGCTATCCAACAAAGGATCGATATCGAAATACTGTTTATTGAATTTGAGCTTGCCACTTTCGATCTTAGAAATGTCTAATAAATCGGCAATTAAACCGTTCAACTTTTCTAACTGAACTTGCGCTTTTGATAAGTGGCTTTTAACGTTGTCGATATCACCTTTACTTAAGCCCCGTTCCAAAAGCTGTATGTAGCCTTTTACACTAGTTAATGGTGTTTTTAATTCGTGACTAGCAATACTGATGAAATCATCCTTTTTTCTTTCTGCCTCTTTTCTAAATTCGATCTCCTCTAAGAGTGCCTTTTGCACCTCGTTAAGCTTACGGCTTTGTTCGTAAATACGATAAAAGGTTTTAATTTTTAATAGCAGAATATTGATATCAACGGGTTTCGTGATATAATCTAAACCGCCAGAAGAGTAACCTTTGGCAATAAATCGAAACTCGGTATTTGCAGCAGAGAGGAAAATAATTGCCGTTTCTTTTGCTTTGCTATAGCCAGAAATTACTTCGGCTACCTCAAATCCGTCCATTTCTGGCATTTGTACATCTAAAATAATGAGTACATATGAGTTTTTAAGCACTTTCTTTAGCGCTTCTTCTCCTGAATTGGCGGTATCTACTTCAAAACCATGTTTTTCGAGAACGTTTTTCAAAGAAATTAAGTTCTCTGGAGTATCGTCAACAAGTAAGATCATTCTCAAATGTAAATAAAAATGATTGGATATGAATTTTATTTACAACTTATGGTTTTGATAGGCGTATGGCTATTGGCGGTTGTTAAAAGTATCTCCTTGGTTAAAATTGCCACTTTCGAATCCTTTTTTGAACCAGTACATGCGTTGTGCCGAAGTACCATGTGTAAACGAATCTGGAACAACTTCGCCTGTGGCTTGCTTTTGTAACTTATCATCGCCTATGGCATTTGCAGCAGTTAAGGCTTCTTCTAAATCTCCAGGATCAAGTCGGAAGTTATCAAGTTTTTGTGCATGATAAGCCCATAAGCCAGCGTAGAAATCTGCTTGTAATTCCAAACTTACTGATAACTTATTGTACTCCGTTTCACTTAAGCTGCGGCGGGCACTTTGTACTTTTTCAGAAGTACCCAGCAAGTTCTGTACGTGGTGACCAACTTCATGAGCAATCACATAAGCCTGCGCAAAATCTCCAGCTGCACCAAAGCGGTTTTTTAGTTCTTCGAAGAAAGAAAGATCAATGTAAACTTTACTATCTGCAGGGCAGTAGAATGGGCCAACCGCAGAAGATGCGCCACCGCAAGCCGTTTGTACGCCGCCTTCAAATAACCTCAATTTTGGTTGTTGATATTGCAAGCCAAGTTGGTTAAATTGCTGTTCCCAAACAATCTCCGTTGATTCTAGCACCCCGGAAACGAATTGCGCTTGCTCATCGCCAGCTGGTACGCCTTGTTTCACCTCAGTTTGTTCAGAAGTAATTGGCAGCTGATTTACCAAGCCTGTTAGGTCTTTTCCTAAAAACAAACCAATAATAACGATGATGATACCGATACCACCACCAAGAGCAACTTTTCCACCGCCGCCACCGCGACCGTCTTCCATGTTGTTGCTGCCTTTACCGAACCACTGCATAGTTTAAGATGTTTAAATTGTATTACCAATTTATAAATTAAATTCGGCAATACCTTTGGCTATTCTTTTTTGAGTTTTTTCTTTTCCTAACAACTTTACGATATCGAAAACACCCGGGCCAAATTTACCGCCTACTAACACAATACGCAACGGCAACATTACTTCTCCTGGCTTTAAACCGTGTGTTTCTGCCAAGGCCTTAAAACTAGTTTCCAGTTCTAAAGCACTTAGTTCGATATCTAGAGTATCAGCAAATGCTGTAAAAAAAGCTGCTTTTTCTACGTTCCATTTTGGTTTTACCGCTGCAGAATCATACTCGGATGGACTAACAAAAAAGTATGCAGTTTGTGTTACGAAATCGGGTAATAAAGTGCATCTATCCTTTACAAGCTCAATCACTTGTATCAGCTTTTGTTCATCGGCAACTTCTATATCTGCTTTATCTAGTTCTTTTTTAACGCTTAACGCCAAACGCTCAACGCTCGACGACTTAATCCACTCGTGGTTAAACCACTTGGCTTTTTCGAAATCGAATTTTGCACCAGCTTTGCTTACTCTTTCTACAGAGAAACTAGCTTTCAGTTCTTCCAATGAGAAAATTTCTTTGTCAGTTCCGTCGTTCCAACCTAATACACCTAAAAGATTGACGAAAGCTTCTGGCATAAAGCCTAATTCCTTAAATCCTTTTGTTAAATCGCCAGTTTTCGGGTCAGTCCAGTTCATGGCATAAACAGGGAAACCTAATCTATCTCCGTCCCTCTTGCTCAGTTTTCCGTTGCCATCTGGCTTTAAAATTAATGGTAAATGCGCCCAAGCAGGCATTTCGTTTGCCCAACCCAAATATTTCCAAAGCAGTAGGTGAATTGGTGCAGAAGGCAACCATTCTTCACCTCTAAAAATGTGCGAAATTTCCATTGCTTTATCATCTACCACCACTGCTAAGTGATAAGTTGGCATACCATCAGCTTTTAGCAAAACTTTATCGTCAACTAAATTCGTATCAAAACTTACTACGCCTCTAATCATATCGGTGAACGTTACCTGCTCATCGGTAGGCATTTTAATACGAATTACATGCGGTGCATTTTGAGCTAATAGTTCACTTACTTCACTTTGTGTTAAAGTAAGCGAGTTGCGCATTTGCATACGGCTTTTTTGTCCGTACAAAAAGTTAGGCTCTTCTGCCCTCTTGGCTGTTAATTCTTCGGGAGTATCGAAAGCGTAATAAGCGTAACCACTTGCAACAAGCTGCTCTGCATACTGGCGGTAGCTAGGTTTACGTTCGCTCTGGCGGTAAGGACCAAATGCTCCTGGTTTCTGCGGACTTTCATCGGGAGCAATGCCACACCATTCTAAACAGTCTACAATATATTGCTCTGCGCCTTCTACAAAGCGAGTTTGGTCGGTATCTTCTACTCTTAGAATAAAAGTACCATTATGTTTTTTAGCAAAAAGATAATTGAAAAGGGCTGTTCTAACTCCTCCTAAATGCAAACCTCCAGTTGGGCTTGGCGCAAATCTAACTCTAACTTCTTTACTCATGATTGTGTTTAATCGTTTGGCGTAGAGCGTTAGGCGTAAAGCATTATTTCGCTTATCGCCATGCGCTTAACGCAAGACGCTGCAAAGATATGTTTTTCATCTTGATTAAGCTTTTCGAAAAAGCGTAATGGTTTTGTAGTTTTTCCGTTCTGATATTGTAATTTGGCACAACATGAATCCGTATCAGAAAAAAAAGCGTTGGAAATTGTTTTTGTTGATGTTTGCTGCACTTATTGGTGCTGCATCGGTTTTCTACTCCGATTTTTTCGTGAAAAAGATGGAACGTGAAGAGGCAGCGCAGTTTCAGCTTTTTGTGAAAGTGCTGGAGATTAGGATGACGATGTACGATAATCCACAGTTGAGCGGTATCATAGAAACGATTAAAAAGAACACCAAAATGGATGTCATCATTACTAAAAAAGACGGCTCCATTTATACTTGGGATGGATTAGACACCACCAAAACTTACTACGACACCGATAAAACCAAAGTTTACGACTCGCTCTATTTTGTAAAGCAACTCAACAAGATGAAAGCCCAACATCCGCCAGCAAAAATGAAAGGTTTTGAAGATGAAGAGCTGATTGTGTACTACAAAGATTCAAATATCCTTACGCAACTGCGTTATTTCCCCTACATACAATTGGGCGTAATTGCACTTTTCTTAATTACGGCTTACGTTGGTTTTAGTGCAGCAAGAAGAGCAGAGCGAGATCAAGAATTTGTGGGTATGGCTAAAGAAACCGCCCATCAGTTGGGCACGCCAATTTCTTCGCTAATGGCTTGGGTAGAACTTATTAAATCTAGATTTGATGCCGAAGACGACCCGCTGGTTGCCGAAATGGAAAATGACATTCAACGATTGGAGATTATTGCAGATCGTTTTTCTAAAATTGGCTCGATGCCGATATTGGAAGATCATGTAGTTCACATCATCATCAATAATTTTGTACAGTATTTCAGAGTTCGGGCATCAGACAAAATCAACTTTGTGATTACTGGAGATACGCAAGTAAGGGCAATGCTTTCGGCACCGCTTTTTGATTGGGTGATTGAAAATTTGCTTAAAAACGCAGTAAATGCCATAGATAACGATGGTACCATCACCATCAATATTATTGAAAACCTAGCTAAAGAAGAGGTGCTGATTGATGTAACCGACACAGGAAAGGGCATTCCTCGCTCTAAATTCGATACTGTTTTTCAACCAGGCTACACAACCAGAAAAAGAGGTTGGGGCTTGGGTTTAACTTTAACTAAAAGGATTGTAGAGAACTATCATCGGGGCCAAATCTTCGTGAAAGACTCGGAAATGGGAAAAGGCACAACATTTAGGATTATTTTAAAAAGTAGCATTACTTATGAACCCACCACAAATACAGGATTACCCTCAGTGGTATAAAGGCTATATCGACTTAGTTGATGGTGATGTGTTGCATATTTTGGAAACGCAGGCCGAAAATTTCGCCGCTTTTGTACAGGAACATGCTGATAAAGCAGACTATGCCTATGCGCCAGGAAAATGGACTATCAAAGAGATGTTTGGGCATATCATCGATACTGAACGCATTATGGTTTTTCGCTTAACCAGCTTTGCAAGAGCAGAAAAATCGGCTTTGCCAGGCTTTGACGAAAATGATTACGTAACAAATGCGCACTTTAAAGATAGAAGTTTAGTAAGCCTGTGCGAAGAATTTGTATGGCTGAGAAAATCGAATATGCATCTCATTAATTCGCTTAACGAAGAAGAATTAAACAGATCTGGCAATGCAAATGGCAATCCCATATCGGTTAGGGCATTAGTTTTTATCTTAGCTGGCCACGTAATGCACCATAAAAATGTAATTGTAGGAAGATATTTAAACTAGCCACAGATGCACAGATATTTAAAAATGAAAATCTGTGTATTGTGGCATATTGCTTAATTTATGATTTGGTTTAAAGAATTTACTCCCGAAATGCTCAACAGCCGACCTAAAAATCACATTGGTGCTTTGCTAGGGATAGAATTTACCGAAGTGGGCGAAGATTTTTTAGTGGCTACCATGCCGGTAGACGAACGTACGCACCAGCCAGCGGGAATTTTGCACGGTGGTGCTTCGGTGGTGTTGGCAGAAACGTTGGGCAGTATTGCTTCGTATATGTGCATCAATCCTGATAAGCATATTGCTGTTGGCTTAGAAGTAAATGCCAATCACATTCGTCCGGTAAGTTCTGGATTTGTTAAAGGTATTTGCAAACCACTGCATATTGGCGGCAAAACACATCTTTGGGAGATCAAACTATACACCGATAAAGGCAAGATGAACTGTGTAAGTAGATTAACTGTAGCTATTTTATCGAAGCCGCAGTAATTAAATCATCCTGAACGTTAGTGAAGGACCTAAGATAAAGCTGTTCAGAAATAGATCCCTCGAAACTCGGGATGACAAAGTCGTGTAAAACCTTTTTCAACTCTTTATTGTTGTTGCCATAAATATAAAATCATGGTAAGCACAGCTGATATCATTAATAACAGTCCTTTAGTTTTTGTAAGCCCAGAAAACGGTGGTATTTACCGAAAAGGTGAACCCGGAAAGTTCAAGTACGAAGACCATAAAGGCGATAAGATTACCGATGAAGCAGCGCTAGAACGTATCCAAAAGTTAGTACTGCCGCCAGCTTGGACCAACGTATGGATTTCTCCCAAAAAGAATGGTTACCTACAAGCCATCGGTACAGATGTAGCTGGCAGAAAACAATATCGCTACCATCCCGAATGGGTAAATAGACGCTCCGATCATAAATATTTCCGGCTGTTAGAATTTGGAAAAGCCCTACCAAAAGCCCGTAAGCAAGTAGAAAAAGATCTGAAGCGTAGAAACTTCGACGAACGTAAGGTTTTGGCCATTTGTGTGAAAGTTTTGCAAGAAACACTCATCAGAATTGGGAGCTCCATTTACGAAAAAAGCTACAACAGTTACGGTTTAAGCACTTTGAAAGACAAGCATTTTAAAGAAAAAGGCAGTACTGCAACGTTGTGCTTTGTGGGCAAAAAAGGTGTGAAACAAGAAATAAAATTGAGCAATAAAAGTCTAGCCAAAATGGTGAAAAAATGTAAGGACATGCCTGGCCAAGATTTATTCCAGTTTTATACTAACGATAATGAACGGAAAGCTGTTGATTCTGGCATGATTAACCAATACATTAGAGAAATAACGGAAGATGATTTTACTGCAAAAGATTTTCGTACCTGGGGCGGAACTTTAGAAGCAATGCGCCAGTTGGCCGTTTGCTCTAGCGAAACCCCGGAAATTGCTGCGAAGAAGTTGGTAGTTAAAGCACTAGATTGTGTGGCTGCAAAACTCGGAAATACTCGTGCAGTGTGTAAAAGCGCCTATGTATATCCAATTTTACTGGAAGCTTTTGAAGCAGGAGATTTACAGCTTTATTTGAAAAAAATCGCCACCACAGAAAAAGATGAAAAGAAAGCGCTAAAGAATGACGAAGCGGTTTTAATTCATTTTTTAAAAGCAGTGAAGCGCAAGAAAAAATAGCTTTAAACAAAAAAACTTGCGAAGTTTTAAAAACTTCGCAAGTTTAATGCTGCTATAATAAATCTCGTTATGGTTGCTGATCAAGCCATTTCTTCTCGATCACATAAGAGCTGATTAAGCCTAAGCCACCGAAGATAAAGATACTTCCAAAATACACCGCTACCGCTTGGCCTTCTTCTGCATTGGTCATATCGCTTCCAAACAAGCCTCTTACAGTAAACAACGCCACCAATAGTCCTAATCCTATTCCTACCATCAACAAGCCAAATTTCAAGCTTATAAAAGGTCTTGGGGTCGATTTCCTTACCCTTAACCCTGGATCAATCCCTCTTTCAATCATGGCCATCTTTTCTTTATTGATAAGATATCTGATGCCAAAAACTAATGCAAATGCGCCAACAAACATTGTGATGGCTACTAATTCTCCACTCATGGTTTTTATAATTTTTTGTTAAATATTCAATTGATACGAACCGTGTTCTGTGAATTATGACAACAGCAAAAAAAAATAGGTTACACTATTCGCATAAAAATTTTAAATTGTGCTATAAAATCTTTGCCCTTGACCATTAAATCCAATAAAATAGATGAAATTTTTCTGTTGCCATTAACAGAAAAAGATTTGCTTTTGTCTCTTTTTGAAAGAGTTGAAGCTAAAAAAGGAAAGATCTTGATTAACGCAGGTAAAATTGAGCATTATATCTATTTCATTGAAAAGGGAATTGCCAGGGCTTACATAGATGCCGCTAAAGGACAAACTACAATTTGGTTTGGCGAAGAAGGTGATATGATACTTTCGTACCTCAGTTTCTTTAAAGACAAACCCGGTTACGAAAGTATAGAACTGTTGGAAAATAGTATGCTCTACAGAATTTCAAGCAAAGCGATAAAGACCTTATTTTCCCAAAACATTCACCTAGCAAATTGGGGCCGTAAATTTCTAGAACAGGAATTGCTCAAAACCGAAGAACGTTTTATGAGCCTACAATTTAAAACCGCTACAGATCGCTACCACGATTTAATGACGCAATCTCCTTCTATTTTGCAAAGGGTATCTTTAGGGCATATCGCCTCTTATTTGGGCATTACACATGTTTCGCTCAGCAGAATTAGAGCAAAAAGTTAAATTCGCTTAGGCCACTTTCACTGAAGTCATGGTTAAAGAACCTCCAACGGCTTTATCATTAAACAACAAAGCTTCTTCTTTATCGCTTTGCAAACCTAAAATATACATTAAGGGCAAATAATGCTCTGGTGTTGGGATGGCCAAACGCACATCACTTCCCATTTGCTCAAAATTAATGAGCGACTGGTGGTCTTTGTTCAAAATTGCAGATTTGAATTTTTCGCTGGCTTCATTTGCCCAGTCGTAACCACCGCCGTTAATCATTTCCCAACTCAGCATACGGAGGTTATGCACCATATTTCCACTACCTAAAATTAGCACTCCCTTTTTACGCAAGGCGGATATTTCCTTTGCCAAATCGTAATGGTATTGAGCACCTTTTGTATAATCGATACTCAGCTGCAAAACCGGGATATCAGCATTTGGATACATGTGTCTAATTACCGTCCAAGCGCCGTGGTCCAAACCCCAATCGTGGTTAAGTTCTACTCCGGTCGTTGTAATTAAGTCTGCGGTTTCTTTAGCCAGCGCTGCATTTCCAGGAGCTGGATATTGTACATCAAACAGTTCCTGCGGAAAACCACCAAAATCATGAATGGTTGGCGGAAAATCCATTGCTGTAATTTTGGTTCCATTAGTAAACCAATGTGCCGAAACTACTAAAACTGCAGTAGGTACCGCAATGGACTTAGCCATATTTGCCCAATCTGTACTGAATTCGTTTACTTCAATGCCGTTCATTGGTGAACCGTGGCCCATAAATAAAGCCGGCATCACATCACTTTGTGATAGGTTGGAAGTAAAGTTCTTGAATTGATTTAGTGTGTTCATTTTGTTTTATTTATTAGCCACAGATGCACAGATTTATTTTTTAAGTTATCAATAATGATATCTGTGCATCCGTGGCAAAACAAGCTTACTTCGCCTGTGCAAATTGCAAATTCAACGTAATATTTACGTCTTTAGCAATACCAGCACCAGTTGGGTCATATTTTACGTTGTAATCTAAACGGTTAATTTTAGTAGTAGCTAAAAACCCAGCTTTAGTATTTCCTTGTTGGTCTTTAGCTGTTCCACCAAAAACAACTGTAAAAACCACATTTTTCGTTACATCACGGATGGTTAGTTTTCCCGCCAAAGCATAGGTGTTGCCTTTAATTTTTTTGAAAGAAGTACTTTCGAAAGCAAGCTTAGGAAACTTCTCTGCGTTAAAGAAATCATCCGATTTTAAGTGGTTATCTCTTTGCTCTACACCAGTATTAATACTCGCTGCATCTGCCGTGAAACTAATCTTAGCATCAGAAAAATCGGCTTTAGATGAAATAAAACCACCTTCAAACTTCTTGAAATTTCCGTCTACAAATGAAATTCCCGAATGTTTAACCGAGAAGTTTACGAAAGAGTGCATTGGGTCTACCGTCCACTTTGTTTGAGCAAACGTTGCTACGCTTAAGCTTGTTGCTAATAAAAATAAGAATAATCTTTTCATGTCTTTGAATTTTTAAATGTGAGGATTTGGGTCTCAACTATTTGAACACAAAGTTAGAACAGACAACTGAGCGAAAAGTTGATGTATGATAAGAAAGGAAAGCTGCTATTTCAGTTTTTGCCCGCAGATTTACACAGATTTAACCGCAGATTTAAGGAGAATTGAATTTCCTCTTTTAGAATGTATGAACTGAAAGATTGGTTAAAAATCCCCTCCAATCTGCGGAATTCATCAGCGAAAATCTGCCGGAAACTAAATTTTATCCAAAGTCTGGCGTTTCAAATCCTGCTTAAATTGCGATGGTGTTAATCCTGCTTCCTTTTTAAACTGCGCCGACAAATGAGCAACGCTGCTGTAATTCAATTGGAATGCAATTTCGCTCAGCGTCAACTCGCCGTAACTAAGCAGTTCTTTAGCCTTCTCTATTTTTTGTTGGATGTAATAATGCTCAATCGTGTTCTTTTCTTCCACCGAAAAAGCAGTGCTTAACGAGGTGTAATCAGCGGACAGTTTTTCGCTCAAATAATCTGATAGATTTACCTTCAAAGGTTCTTTGCTATAGTGAGCTAATTCAACAATCGCAGCTTTAATTTGAGCCACAACAGCCTTCCTTCTATCCTCCAACAACTCAAAACCTAAGTTCTCCAAAGCCGCTTTTACATCTTGATATTTTAAGTCAGAAAGGTTTTCTTCTCGTAACTCAACTTCTCCCAAAACCACATTGGTGGGATTTAAATCCAGTTTATCGAACACCGTTTCTACTGCCATTTTGCAGCGGTCGCATACCATATTTTTGATGTACAGCTTCATTGATTACTAAAGTAGCTAATTATTTCTTGCGCTTAAAACTAGAGGTGATAATTCAACTTTAGGCAGACAATAATTTGTTTAACCATTAAGGTATTAAGAAAATTAAGTATTAAAAGTCAATCTTAAAGTATCTTAACTTCTTAATGTTTAATATCATCAAGCATCTAAATTTAAACAGTTATATTTTTTAAATAACTTAGCAGAAATTCAATTCGTCATGAAAAAACTTCTATTAATTTGCCTCTTATTTTGTTGCAGTTTCGCCTACGCTGCAAAGCCAAAATATCAATATATTAAAATTGCAACGTCCAAAGGCGAATGCATTGTTAGGCTATATAACGAAACGCCCTTACATCGAGATAATTTCTTAAAACTAGCTAAAGAAGGCTATTATAATGGTACAATTTTTCACAGGGTGATTAAGGATTTCATGATACAGGGCGGTGACCCAAACTCCAAAAATGCTACTCTAGACGCAATGTTGGGTGATGGTGGACCAGGCTATACCGTGCCCGCTGAATTTAGAGACAGTCTTTTCCACAAAAAGGGAGTTTTGGCAGCAGCTAGAGACAACAATCCTGAAAAAGCTTCTAGTGGCAGTCAGTTCTATTTAGTGCAAGGCAAAGTTTTTACAGACGAGCAATTGGATAAAGTAGAAAAAAACCGTCTGCAACATAAAATACCGGCTAACCAACGTGAAGTGTACAAAACCATTGGCGGCACACCACATTTGGATAGAAGTTACACGGCGTATGGAGAAGTGGTAAAGGGATTAGAAATGATTGACCGTATTGCCAGCGTAGAAACAGCAACGGCAGACAGACCAAAAGAAGATGTGAAAATGACGGTTACAATATTAAAAAAACGCGAAGCGAGGAAATTGGAGAAGGAATTGAAAAAAGCACAAGAAAGAATGGCTAAAGCCATTAAATCATAACACAGCATAAATGAAAATCATATCATACAACGTAAATGGCATTCGTGCCGCAGCAACCAAAGGTTTATTTACCTGGCTACAAGCAACAGATGCCGACATGGTTTGCTTGCAAGAGGTAAAAGCATTAAAAGAGCAAATTCCTGAGGTTTTAGCTTTAATCGAACAATTAGGTTACCATCATTATTGGTTTCCGGCAGAGAAAAAAGGATATAGTGGTGTAGCTATTCTTACTAAAGTGCTACCAAAGCATGTAGAATTTGGCTGCGGCGAACCTTGGATTGATGCTGAAGGCCGAATTTTAAGAGCCGATTTCGAAGATTTTTCATTGATGAGCGTTTATCTTCCATCTGGTTCTAGCGGCGATGAAAGACAGGTGAAAAAATACGAGTTCATGAAGTTTTTTGATGGTTACATTGGCGAACTGAGAAAAAGCTATCCCAACTTAATCATCTCCGGCGATTACAATATTTGCCATAAGGCGATTGACATTCACAACCCAAAATCTAACGCTAATTCATCTGGATTTTTACCAGAAGAACGTGAATGGATGGAGCTTTTCATCAATAATGGTTTTATAGATACATTCCGTCATTTTAACCAAGACCCACACCATTACACCTGGTGGAGCTATCGTGCAGGTGCAAGAGGCAAAAACTTGGGCTGGCGTATCGATTACCACTTAAGCACTAAAGAAATGGAAAGCAGGTTAAAAAATGTACGCATTTTACCTGATGCCTTGCACAGCGACCACTGCCCTATTTTGCTTGAATTAAATTGAGTTACGTTAAATGTTATGGGTTACGAGCCCAAACCAATAACACACAACTCGCAACTCATAACCCGTAACCAAATATGCTCATTACCAATATCAAAGGCCTAGTTGGCATCCATCCGAAGGAAAAACTTTTTCTTCGCGGCAGCGAATTAAAAAAGCTTCCTATTTTAGAGAATGCTTGGTTGTTGCTAGAAGATGGCTTAATTAAGGATTTTGGGTTGATGAGCGATATGCCTTCTCAAATCTCTAATCTAAATTCTCAAATCTCGGCAGAAGGTCGCTTCGTATTCCCATCTTGGTGTGATAGTCATACACACATTGTATTTGCAGCACCTCGTGAAGAAGAGTTTACGTTAAAAATTGCAGGTAAAACTTACGAGGAAATCGCTGCTGCCGGCGGTGGAATTTTAAATTCGGCCAATAAACTGCAGAAAGCTAGCGAAGACGAATTATTTGAAAGTGCCAGCATCCGTTTAAAGGATATGATTAAACAAGGAACTGGCGCTGTAGAAATTAAAAGTGGTTACGGGTTATCGGTAGAAAGCGAGCTGAAAATGCTTCGGGTAATTAAAAGGTTAAAGCAAGCATTCCCAATTCCAATTAAAGCAACTTTGTTGGCTGCTCATGCTTATCCAACAGAGTTTAAGGAAAACCATCAAGGTTATATCGATTTAATTATCAACGAGCTTTTACCTAAAGTTGCCGAAGAAAATTTAGCAGATTATATTGATGTGTTTTGTGAGAAGGGCTTCTTTTCTAACGAAGAAACAGCCCAAATTTTAACTGCTGCAGCTAATTATGGCTTAAAGCCTAAAATTCACGCTAACCAATTGTCGATCTCTGGGGCTGTTCAAACAGGAATTGCACATCAAGCTATTTCTGTAGACCATTTAGAAGAAACCGACGAGCAAGTTTTAGAAGCGTTAAGCGAAAGTGAAACCATTGCTACTTTGTTGCCATCTTGTTCCTTTTACATCAACATCCCATTTGCTAATGCTAAAGGATTAATTAACAGCAATGCCATTATTGCCTTAGCAAGCGACTATAATCCTGGTTCTACGCCATCTGGAAATATGAATTTTGTGGTTTCCTTAGGCTGCATCAAACTAAAAATGACACCAGAGCAAGCCATTAACGCCGCAACACTAAACGGAGCCGCAGCAATGGAATTAAGCAACGAGGTTGGCAGCATCGCCATTGGCAAAAAAGCAAATTTGTTTATTACCAGACCTATGAGTTCTTTAGCTTATTTGCCTTATAGTTTTGGTCAAAGCGAGGTAGAAACGGTAATTTTAAACGGAGAGATTTACAATGGCTAGCTTCCACATTTTTTCGCAGGGCGATATTTTGACCTTAGTTAACAAACGTGAAGGTGAAACTAAATTGGGCGAAAAAGTGGCGTTTTATCGTCATTGCGAGGAGAGAAGCGACGAAGCAATCTCATTAGACTACCTAAAAAATTCAACTGCAAAATTCGTCCTGTTGGGCATTCCAGAAGATATTGGTGTTAGAGCAAATTACGGTATCGGTGGTGCACAAACCGCTTGGAAACCTGCACTAAAAACATTCCTCAACCTGCAACAGAACCAATTTCTCAAAGGAGAAGATATTTTAGTGCTTGGCGAATTTAATATTCCAGAGAATAATGCAACTGATATTGAAGTGCTTAGAAAGGCCGTTGCCGAAATTGATGATTTAGTTTGTCCAGTAATTCAAGCAATCGTATCAGCTGGAAAAATTCCTATTGTAATTGGCGGTGGACATAACAACTGTTACCCAATTATTAAAGGAACTTCTTTGGCGTTAAAAGAAAAAATCAATGTATTAAATATTGATGCACATACCGATTTACGTAATACGGAAGAAGGTAGGCACAGTGGAAACGGGTTTAGTACAGCGATTAAAGATGACTACTTAAACCAATATCGCATCTTCGGTTTGCATCAAAACTACATTAGTGAAGCCCAATTAAATTATATCTCCAATAACGAAGCCATCAAAGCGCTTTATTTCGATGATTTACTAAAAGAACGAACTAGCACCCGCACAGAAGCAGAAAAGCTCTTAAAAGACGTCAAATCGCCCCTTGGACTGGAAATTGATTTAGACTGCATAGCTAATACATTGGCTAGTGCTACCACACCAAGTGGATTTGACTTAAATGAAGTAAGACGACTTTTGCTTCAACTAAAGAAAGACTTTGTTTATTTACACATTTGCGAAGGTGCTTATCAACTTAATGATGGTAGAAAAGATGAAACCATCGGTAAAACGATTGCTTATTTGATTAGCGATTTTGTTAAGCTGTTTTAGATTATCTTTTCACAATACTATTGATTACATTATCTAGGCTAATTTCTTCTTTATTTTCATAGAGCTCTACACTAAGTCCAAATAGCTGCTGTGGCAATACATTATAAAATTTTGCTAAAATATATAATCTTTCAACGCCAAGTTCAATTCTTCCGTTTTCTATATGCCCTAATAAGCTTTTGCTGATATTAACTTTACGGGCAACATATTCTTGCTTATACCCAAAAGACATTCTTATAGCCTTTAGGACATTTCCTGTTTCTTTTTTCATAGGTGGTAGGAGGTTAATTCAAAATATCTTACTGTACATATAAATATAAAAAATATTAACACCCAAAATTTATTATTTTGAATTTTTTGCCTCGTATTTTGAGACTAAAAAGGTTTTGAATTTTTCGGTTACAGATTTAAGTTTGATTTAATGTTTGGCCAAACAGCAAGAGTAAGTCGAAAATCTTTAATAGAGTAGGCATTTATCAATAACTCTAACTATGAAAAAGAAACTAATTTTATCCGCTACAATATTGGCGGTTGCCGGCTCGGCATTTGCATTTATGCAAACAACAGTTGTCGAAACTTTTTGTAATCCCCGAGAAGGAGGATCTGGGTTGTGTGTTAAAAATCAAGACGAAGGTGGGTTTAAGTGTGTGAGCAGAGATTACCTAGGCGACTGTTCAGGCACTCGTTGGGAAGAAGTAGCTCCAGAAACTAACCCTTAACAGAATTTATCCAACGGTTTCCGTTGGATAAATTTAAACTTCCAATTCCATATCACTACCCTAATGAACAACATATGCCTAATTTTGCAATTATTATTGCTACTAAACCTCCAAAAAACTAAGGCACAAACAAAGTACAGCTTTGAAGTGTCTAAAAATGCCTACTCATTTCAATTGAACAAGCAACAAGGGTTTAATTCTTTGTTTAACCTTGTTGATGAGGAGAATAATGAATTTTTGCGCTCTGTAGAAAGTCCCAGCTCTTCTATCGAGATATTCGATTTAAATACGGGAACGTTTAAACATAACATAAAAGCTAAAGGCTTTGGCATTAGTAGTTTTAAAAAAAACGCTGATGGTACGTTTTTGATATACGATGCTTGGCCAACAAAGTTTTTACTCATAGATAAATACGGTAAAATCTTAAAAGAGCTTAAAGATGTGCCAAGAGAAAATATCGACTTAGTTTCTGTTGATGGAAAGTTTAAACCGATTATAGCATATAAAAATGCTATCTACTCTACTGGTTTATTTCTTTTCAGAGCTGGTTTAGATGTCAACTCACCGTACTACCTTAACAGCGGTCCACTTAGAAAAACAACTTTCGAAAACAAAGTGAGCTATATGGGTAAATTGTCGGCAAAAGCTAAAACATCCTTTTATGGAAATATGAACAGCTATAATTTTACACAAAACAAGAACACTGTTGTTGTTGCACCTCTGTTTTCAGAAGAATTACAAGTTATAAATCTAGATAACGGAAAATCTAAATTCATTAGTGTAGACAGTAAATATGCTAATTTAATTACACCAATGGGCCCAATTGCGACACATGCAAAGTTTACCAACGCAGAAAATAATGCTTATGGCGACGATAAACATGCATTGATAGGCATCGTTTACGACAAATATAGAGATATTTATTATCGCTTCGTGCGCATGCCAGGCACGCAAATAGGTAATATTTCTTACGCTATGTACGCAATGGACAAAAACTTTAAGGTCTTATCTTATTTCGATTTTCCTAAAGGATATATGGTCGCAAACTTTTTCATCACCGCTAATGGTTTACATGTAATGGATAGAAGCGCCTATCAAAAAGATAACACGAAAATAATTTATGATTTGTTTAAACTCGTAAAAAAATGATATTGAGAATAATAATTATCACGTTTGCTCTTTCGGTAGTTTTATCCGCTTGTCAAACCAAGCCTCAAAAAGAAAAAATTGACATCATTGATAAGAGCCAATTTGAGAGTTTTTTAGATGGCAAACCGATCTTGAAAAAAGAGTTCAAAGAAATAATAATCATACCGGGAGTGGGCTGTTCTGGGTGCATCAGCGAAGCGCAAATGAATTTCAACAAAAACTACAAAAACCAAGAGACACTTTATATTTTCACATCAATTGAAGATTTAAAACTATTTAAGAACTCCATTGCAAATGATGCCTTAGATTATAAAAACGTAGTTCTTGATACTGCAAATTTGATGATGAATTTAGGATTTAAGTCTATTTACCCTTCCAGATTATCAAAAAGAGATGATGGGTTTCATATTGAAAAACTATAGGGAATTACTGATGAAAAATTTAATATTATTTTTTTTGCGTGTTAGTCAATGGTGTTGCTCTTGCGCAGGACGCTGACAAAGTCATTGCCCGTGTTTTTTATACCATGCAACATAAACGGGATACTTTGAATAGAGACAGTGTTTATAAAGAAAACATGGTTTTATCAGTTGCGCAAAAGCTTCCCTTTTTAGCAGTTTCGATAAGATTGCTCAGGGTGAGAAAATTAAGAAACAAGAACAAGAACAAACCAAAAATTGGACTGGAGACGGTCCTCCAGTTCATAAATTTAGTGGCTTACGCAAAATCTTTACCGAGGATATTTACCACTTCATAACTGATCGAAAGCGTATAGTTAAGGAGTTTTTAATTAGGTATTATATATACGAGCAACCACTAGAAGATGTAAATTGGACATTAACATCTGAGAATAAAACTATAGGTAAATTTAACGCACAAAAAGCTACCGCATTGTTTAAAGGTCGTCAATGGATAGCCTGGTTTGCAGCCGACTTGCCTTTTGAAACTGGACCTTGGAAACTTCAAGGCTTGCCTGGATTGATTGTAGAAGCTTACGATGAAAGGAGGGAGATTGAATTTATTTTTAATGGTTTTGAAAGTGTTGATAAGGCTATTTCGCCAGCGAACTCGTTACAAGCCTCGCAAAAAGATGATATAATAGAGCTACCTAAAAAAGTAAACAAAATTAAGGAAAGCGAACTATCAAAGCTGAAAGCCTCTATGTACGAGGACCCAAAGGGATTTTACGTTGCCCAACTAACCGCCACAGGTGGTTTCCCTGATAATGCGGACGACATGCTAGGTTTAAGTTATAAAAAAATAAATAATCCTATTGAGTTGTCTGTGAAAAAATAATGAAAAAGTTCGTATTAGCGATTTATTTCACTTTTCTAATGTGTATAAACATTTCTTATGCTCAAATAAAAATAACTGGTACCGTAACAGACACATTAAACAGACCTTTGGCTAATATTACCATTTCTGTAAAAAAAAAGAACACTATATTACATTTTACCAAGACAAACAATCTAGGAAGTTACACGCTTTCTTTAAACAAAAACGACACCGTAACTATTGAGGCGAAAGGCTTGGGTTTTAAACACGCTACTTTGATATATAAAATTGGGCAAATTCTTTATAACTTCATTCTAAAGGAGGCCACAATTAATCTAGCTGGGGTAAATGTTAAACACAAGCCTATTATTAGCCAAAAAGGTGATACCCTAAATTACCGTACTGCCGATTTTGCCAACGAAAACGACCGTAGTATTGGCGATGTGTTGAAAAAAATGCCAGGTATAAATGTTGCTGAAAATGGAAAAATTACCTACAACAATACCGCAATTACCCAACTCTATATAGATGGAGATAATGTTTTGGACGATAAATATAATATTGGCACAAAAAGCATTCCGCACAAGGTTGTTGCTAAAATACAAGTTATAGACCACGACCAGCCTATAAAAATGCTTCAAAAAAACAATTTGAGCAATGATGTTGCCATTAATCTAGTGATTGATAAAACCGCCAAGCTAAAAGTTATGGGCAATGCCCAACTAGCTGCTGGCCTGCCCAATAGATACGATGAAAACATTGACCTGATACTTTTTAAGCAAAAATTTAAGTTCCTGGATAACATTTCATTAAACAATATAGGCAATGATCTTAGCGAAGATATCATATCGCACAACAGCAATCTCAACGTTAACTCGTCCGAAAACAACAGGCCCAACTTCCAATTATCAACCGGTATTGGTTCGCCTCCATATTTACCAAAAAACAGATTTTTGTTCAATAATTCTGCCATTATAAACACCAATAACTTGGTTAAACTTAATGCTGAAAAACAGCTAAAGGCAAACGTATATTACCTATACGATAATCAATCACAAAATAACAATTAGAGTAGCGTAATTACCCTACCCAATGAAACTATCAATTTTGGCGAGCTGCAAAATAATAGAGCCAGAAAACAAAGTCTTTACAGTCAATTTAATTTCATTGATAATGCGATTAGCCATTACGTTAACAACGGTTTAACAATTAACCATTTGCCAAACCAGCATCTTTCTTCAATCACGAGTGTTCAAAAGCCCTTTAACCAGCAACTAAATCAAAAAAGACTTAATTTGATAAACAACTTAAAATATCTGCAAACGTTAAAGTCTGGCGTTATACTAGATTTAAGTTCGTATGTAGAGTACAACACCCAAGCAGAGCTGTTGAGCATCACTCCAGGCATAAACGAGTTCGCCTTAAACTCGAACAATCCATATCAGGAACTTGCTCAACAAACGAGTATTCCCGGCTTTTTTACTAACAACTATATCACCTATAGCACGCTAAAAAATCGAATTACGCAATCGTACCAAATTGGGTTTTCTTACCAAAACATCGATTTCAATTCTAATTTAGAAACCGTTCAGAACAATAACCAAACTACCCCATTTACTAACGGCGTTAACGACATAATATGGAATAGGTTTAAGGTTTACATAAATCCTGGACTAGATTATAAGGCAAGAACTACGCATGTAGCACTACGCGTACCAATTAGTTTAAACCTAGTGAACTACAGCAACTCCAACGCTCTTAGCCGCATTTTAGCAAATCCTTCCATAAGACTAGACCAAGAATTTAACCAAGAAAACAAGCTAACGTTGTCCTATAGCTTTAATCAAACTATAGGTAGCATAGAGGATATTTACGGCGGTAACACTTTAAAAAGCTATCGTTCAATTATTGCGAACAACATTCCGTTGCCTTCCGCCAAAACCCAAAGAATGTCCGCTAACTATCGCTATCAGAAAGCTAGCAATATGTTTTTTGCGAATATACAGACAACTTATACTAATATCCTTTTAGATAATATTATTGAAAATGTGATAACCAATAGCATACAAACCCGCAATTCAATACCATTTAAAAATAGTATATCAAATTTCACGTTAAACGGCAGCATTGGTAAATATCTCATCGATTTAAAAACAAATATTTCATTAGATATTGGTCTAATCCAAAGCAGTGGAGAACAACTGCAAAATCACATTCTTTTTCCCTTTCAAAATAATAGTACCAATGTTGGGATAAGCACAAGTGCAAAAATTTTGAAAAATGTGACCTGGGTATTACGCTCTAGTTATGTACGCACAAATAGCTTTACCAATGGGATACAAAATTTTAAAATGCAACAACTGAGGCAAATTTCGAAACTTGATGCAACCCTATTAAAAAGACTAACTCTTAGTTTAAGCGCTAACCATATCTTTATAAATCAAGAAAGCCAGCAAAATTTAAACTACCTCTTTACAGACGTGAATTTAAAATATAAGCTGCAAAAAATAAAAACCGACTTTGAGTTTGGTCTAAACAATATTACTAATATCAAAACCTTTGGTACTTATTTTATAGATGCAAACTCCTTTACATCTTCAAATTACAATATCCCGGGTAGATACGCATTATTAAGGGCCGTTTTTGCGTTTAACTAAAGTTCCTCGTCTTCGTAACGTTGAGCAGCCTTAGCCATAATTTCGATATCGGCCAGCTCCTTTGCGGTTAAAGGTTCTTCTTGCTCTTGCAACTCAAACATAGCAATCATGGTATCTTCATATTGCTTCGCCGTAGTAATTCTAAAGTCCTTATCCATAATTGTTGTTTGAAATGAATTCAAAGGTATAAAAAAGATTTAATGTAGAATTATGGCTCTACCACTGATGAACTCGCCTAGGCGTAATGCAAAAATCCAATCGAACATCATCTTCGTGCACATCAGAAATAACCTCATTCTGATCTTCAAATAGCGAAATCCCAACTTTTAATGTTTCAATTCCAGAAAGAAACCTATCATAAAAACCTTTGCCGTAACCAACCCGATAGCCCCTATTGTCGAAAGCCAACAAAGGCACCAGCACCATATCAATTTTACCTTCAAAAATGGTAGTTGTTTGCGGCTCTGGGATATGATAGCTATTCTCCACTAAATCTTCTTTACTAAAAGGATGGTGGCTCATAGAGTGGTCTTCAAAATTTGTTCTCGAAACCACAATGTGGATATAAGGATGATTTTCCTGCAACCAATCAATCATTAAAAACGTATCTGGCTCTCGCTTTTTAACAATTGGCAAAAAAACGTGAATACTCATAACATCAGCAAAGTCCAAAGTTTTAAACTGTGCCAAAAGCAACTGGTTCATCACTAAAAACTCATCTTCAGATAGTGCTTTTCTTTGTTCTAGTGCTTGTTTTCTAAGAGTTGATTTGTTAGCCACATCTAGGAGTTTAATTAGATTCTTCGCTGCGCTCTGAATGACAGCAATAGTGCTAAGTTATAAAAAATGGCCTTGGAAATCTATCCAAAGCCATCAATTTTATTTAAGGATAAAGGAAAATAAATCCGAAAATCTATTAATCCTTAAATCTTAATATTATTTTACACGCTCTACATACTCGCCAGTACGTGTATCAACTTTAATTTTATCGCCTTGGTTTACAAACAAAGGAACTTTAACCTCTACACCGTTCTCAAGCGTTGCAGCTTTTAATGCGTTGGTAGAAGTATCACCTTTTACCGCAGGCTCAGAGTAAGTAATTTCGAACTCCGCAAAGTTTGGCAATTGTGCCATAATAGGCTCATCGCTTTCAATAGAAACAATTACAGTCATTCCTTCTTTCAAGAATTTAATTGCATTACCAAAAAGTGATTTTCCAACGTTAAATTGCTCATAACTGTTGTTATCCATTACTACTAAAGAATCACCTTCTTCATATAAATATTGGTAATCGTTAGTTTCTACACGGCAAATCTCAACAGCTTCATCCGTATTCATACGAGCTTCTACCAATCTACCTGTTTTAATGTTACGAAATTTGCCAGTGTAAAAAGCGCCGCCTTTACCCGGTGTACGGTGATTCCACTCATCAACAGTAACCAACTCGTTATTAACTCGAAGAATGTTTCCTGTTTTAATTTCTGATGCTTTTGCCATTACTATATATGCTTAAGTACTTTTTATTTTTTGAAGCTGCAAGGTAAAAACAATTTTTAAAATTTAGTACAAAAAAAGATGGCTTCGGGAACCACTCCGAAGCCACAATCAACCTAAACCTAAAACTAAACTATGAAAATTTATTTTACTCTTTATATGTAACCTCTGTTCTAGAATTAACCTTAAACATTGGCACTTTTATTTCTATTTTATATCAAAATGCCACTGGCATTTTCCCGAAAGTAAAACGTTAATATTTCGTCCTCATTTCGTGGCGCAAAGGTATATACTATTTTTCAATCTCACAATAGTAATTTTAAAATATTTTTTTGACGTGCTTTAGTTAAGTTTAAACCTATATTTCGGCACATTTATCATATAAATTTTACTTTTTATAGTCTGATATGTTTAGCAAGTTTTTACAAAAATCATATTCATAAGACTGATTTGATCCAACTAAAACAAGCCTATCTTTTGTAAATCTTTCAACCAGATTTAAATACCATTCTGTACCCTGTGTATCTAAATTTGAGGTGGGCTCATCGAGAACTAAGATGGGCGAATCTGTACAAAAAGCTAAAGCTAGCTTCGTTCTTTGCTTCATACCCGACGAGAAATATTTCAGGGGTTTATCTTCAGCTTTGCTTAGCGCTAGTAAATCTAAAACCGCAGCAGCATTAAAGCCTTCTTGATATTTTTTAAACTTAAAGTGGAAGTTTATAGTTTCCTGTAAAGTAAATTCCTCTATCAAATCTATATAAGGGGCGGCAAGGCTAATAGCGCCGAAAATATTTTCTGGAAGAATTTCCTTCTGATCTTTGTAAGTAAGTTTACCTTCTGAAGGGGTTAGATTGCCGAGCAAAACACTTAACAGCGTTGATTTCCCTGAACCATTTGGCCCAAGTATGGCGTATTGCTGTCCTTTAGAAAAAACATAGTTGATATCTCTAAATATCCACTCTTTATTAAATCTTCTACCTAAATTCTCAAGTATAATTTTCATCAGGATAATGTTTGCTTTTAAAGGCAATGAAGTAGCATGGGCTACAAAATTTTAGCTCATGCTGACCGCATATAGACTAGCTACCAGAGCCAAAGCCCCTCATTACACCTCTATTTGAATTGCGTATAAAATCAACAATCTCATCACGAATTTCAGTTGGTTGAAATTCTGCCTCTATCATATCCAATGCTTTAGTTACATTGTTATTTTTAACAAACAATACGCGATAAACTTCCTGTATTTCATTGATTTGTTCAGAAGAAAACCCTCTTCTACGCAAACCAACAGAGTTGATCCCCACATAAGAAAGTGGCTCTCTAGCTGCTTTCACATAAGGAGGTACATCTTTACGTACCAAAGAACCGCCGGTTACAAAAGCGTGCGAACCTACTTTTACAAACTGATGGATGGCAACTAGACCTGCTAAAACTACATAATCACCAATGGTAATATGACCAGCTAAGGTTGTACTGTTAGAAAAAATGCAATGGCTACCTATATGGCAATCATGAGCAATGTGAGAATAGGCTTGGATCAAACAATTGCTCCCAATTACAGTTCTCCATTTATCTTTGGTTCCCCTATTTATGGTTACGCATTCGCGGATGGTGGTATTGTCGCCAATTTCGGCAGTTGTTACTTCGCCTGCAAATTTTAAATCTTGGGGCACACCAGAAATTACCGAACCTGGAAAAATACGGCAATTTTTACCTATACGGGCACCATCCATAATCACCACGTTAGACCCAATCCAAGTGCCTTCTCCAATTTCTACATCTTTATGTATTACTGCAAAAGGCTCTACTACTACGTTATCCGCAATTTTAGCCTGGGGGTGTATATATGCTAATGGTTGTATCATTTTGTAGTCTCGCTGTCTTTTATTTTTACAATTTGGGCCATCATTTCGGCTTCAACAACAACTTTATCACCAACCATGCCAATGCCCTTCATTTGAGCAATACCTCTTCTAATTGGCTCCATCAAATCACATCTAAATACAATTGTGTCTCCTGGAAGCACTTGGGCCCTAAAGCGCACATTGTCTATTTTAAGGAAGTAAGTTAAGTAATTTTCTGGATCTGTAACCGTGCTAAGCACTAAGATACCACCTGTTTGCGCCATGGCTTCAATTTGAATAACGCCAGGAAACACAGGAGCACCAGGAAAATGCCCTTTAAAAAACTCCTCGTTCATCGTTACATTTTTAACACCGACTACGTGAGTTTTACTTAGCTCCAATACTTTATCTACGAATAAAAAAGGTTGTCTGTGAGGCAATATCTTCATGATATCTACCACATCATACAATGGTTTTGCATTTACATCGTAAACGTTTAATTTTTTCTTTCCTTTTTCTTTCTTAATTGCTGCCTTAATTTTCTTTGCAAATGCAACATTAGCTGCATGGCCTGGCCTTGCAGCCATAATATGGCCTTTTAGATGTACGCCAACCAATGCTAAATCGCCAATCATGTCTAAGAGCTTATGACGAGCGGGTTCGTTCTGATAGCGTAACTCCATATTATTCAAGATACCTTGTGGAGCAACGTCAATTTCTTCACGATTAAAGATCTTAGCCAAATGCTGCAATTCTTCTTTCGTAACTTCCTTATCTACAATTACAATTGCATTATTCAAATCGCCACCCTTAATAAGGTTGTGTTGCAGCTGATATTCTAATTCGTGTAAGAAACAGAAAGTTCTGCAAGAAGCAATTTCTTTTTTAAACTCGCTAATGGTTGTAATTCCAGCATGCTGGCTACCCAAAACAGGTGAGTTATAGTCAATCATACAGGTAAAGCGATAATCATCTAGCGGCATCGCTACAATCTCTACACTTCTTTCTGGCTCTGTATAAATGATGTTATGAGGAATTGTAAAATATTCTCTATCTGCGTTTTGCAAAGCAACACCTGCTTGTTCTAAAGCATCTATGAATTTGATAGAACTTCCGTCCATAATAGGAGTTTCTGGTCCGTCTACTTTCATCAGTACGTTATCCAAATCCATACCAACCAAAGCTGCCATTACGTGCTCTACTGTACTCACACTTGCGCCGTTTTGTGAAATTGTAGTTCCTCTGGCGGTGTCGGTTACATTATCGCAATCAGCATCTATAATTGGTTCGCCAGGCAAATCAACGCGTTGAAATTTAAACCCATGATTTTCTGGCGCTGGGCTAAAAGTTAAAGTTACGTTTGCTCCGGTGTGTAATCCAACTCCTTTAACTGAGATTTCGCCTTTAATGGTTCTTTGCTTAACGTTCATTATTGTGTTTGTGTTGTTGTCATTTTCTCAAGCGTAGCAGTAAGCGCTGCTATTTTAGCTTCTAACTCTCTTACCCTTTTATCTACTTCTGGCAACTTTTTGAATATCACGGTGGAGCGCATCCAATCTTTTAAAGGTTGGGCCGGACTTCCGTGCCATTGTTTATTCTCTTCGGTATTAAAATTTATTCCAGCTTGGGCCCCAACTTGGGTTCTTTTACCAAGCGTAAGGTGCCCTGCAATACCAACCTGGCCTCCAATTACTGAATTTTCTCCAAGTTTCGTGCTTCCCGAAATACCTGATTGAGCCGCAACAACAGTGTTTGCACCAACATCTACATTGTGCGCAATCTGTATCAAATTATCTAATTTTACACCCTTACGTACGAAAGTAGAGCCCATCGTAGCTCTATCAATAGCGGTATTTGCTCCTATCTCAACATCGTCTTCTACTACAACGTTACCAATTTGAGGAATTTTATTGTAAGAGCCATCTGCTTGTGGTGCAAAGCCGAAACCATCGCTACCCAATACTGTGTTTGAATGAACTGTAATCCTATTGCCCAAAATAGTATGCTTATAAAGCTTTACTCCTGGATACAAAATACAATTATCGCCAACGATACTGTTTGCACCAACATAAGTTTGTGCGTATAGGATAGTATTGTCGCCTATTTCAACATTTTCTTCTACACAACAAAACGGGCCAACGTAAACATTCTGCCCTATTTTTGCTGAAGAATGTACATAAGATGAATTGTGTATGCCAACCTCTTTTGAACTACTATTAATTACTTCATTGTATTTATCCAACAATATAGTAAAGGCACTATAAGGATCCTTCACTTTTACTAAAGTGCTCTTAACCTGTTGTGTTGGCACAAAATCTTGTGAAACGATTACTATAGATGCATCTGTTTGATACAAAAAGTTCTCGTATTTAGGGTTTGATAAAAAACAAAGCGAGCCAGCAGCGCCATCCTCTATCTTAGAAAGCGTACTCACTTGAGCGTTTTCATCGCCTTCTATTGTTCCGTTTAAAAATTCGCCTATCTGCTTGGCAGTAAATTGCATGTTACAAAGTTAAATGTTAAATCGATATGAACAAATTATCAATACTTAGTAATTGTAAGACGAAGTAACGGCTATTTTGTATCATTATTTTGTTAAAAAAGCTTAAATATCTCTAACGTAGCACAGTATGTGCTTTTTTACAGTCTTATCTAGCGATTCTAAATTAGATAAATCTGATGCTTTTGCGATGTCAGATAATGTCCCATTTTTCATCAATATGTTGATATTACTGCTTTCGGCATTGTAAGCTCTATTGGTAATGGTATCTGTAAACACAAAATAAGACAAGTCTTCTTCATCAATATTTAATGCGACTGAAGTTTGAAAAGCAATTCTTTCTACGCGTTGCGGATCTGGTGCTTCGTTGCTAATTTCTACTTTATACAGCTTTCTCGCATTCAACATTTTGCAAAGCTTAGCCAAAATAGCGTCATCGGCATCTGCCCAAACCTTTACAGAAGCATAAATATCTTGATCGTCAAGCTTAGAAAACTGCTGCAAATGGATTTCCTCTTCAAAGAAATTAGCTGCGTTTACATTATTCACTAAAAAATGCTGCAAGGCTGGAGTGGCGAAAAGTGTAATACCTTCTGAGGTTAACTCTTTAGCACGCTCCAAAATTTTTACCAAAAGCTGCTCACCAGCGATAACGGTCTTGTGTAGATATACCTGCCAATACATTAACCTGCGGGCGATCAAAAATTTCTCTACCGAGTAAATCCCTTTTTCCTCCACAACTAGTTGATCATTAACAATGTTGAACATTTTAATGATGCGATCAAAACTGATCACCCCCTCGCTTACACCAGTATAAAAGCTATCGCGATTAAGGTAATCCATCCTATCTAGATCTACTTGTCCAGAAATAAGCTGACAAAAGAATTTCCTATGATACTTTCTTTTAAAAATATTGATGGCTGTTGTCAATCGTCCACCAAATTCTTCATTAAGCTTATCCATCATCAGCAATGATATGTCTTCATGCTTTATGCCTTGTGCTAAAGTATGTTCTAAAGCGTGAGAAAAAGGACCGTGACCAATATCGTGCAGTAAAATTGCAATGGTAGCCGCTTCTTCTTCCTCTGGAGTAATCTCGTGGCCTTTGCTTTTTAACACTTCCAGTGCCAAACTCATTAAGTGCATAGCGCCCAAAGCATGGTGAAATCTTGTATTTAGCGCTCCAGGGTAAACAATGTGGGTCATAGCCAACTGCTTAATGTACCTTAAACGCTGAAAATAGCGATGTGAAATAAGGTCGAAAACAAGTTCTGTTGGTATGGTAATAAACCCGTAAACCGGATCGTTTATGATTTTCTTTTTGTTCAAATCTTAAAAAGGGTTAAAAAAAGTATATGCGGTACAAAAATTGCTAATTTTATCGACAGTAGAAAAGCTAAGTGCTTTTAAATCTCTTAAATTACACAAAAACGATATAAAATGCAGGAAACGAAGATATTATGGGCCGATGACGAAATTAACTTACTAAAACCTCATATTTTATTACTGAACGAAAAAGGCTACGCTGTTAGCACTTTTACGAATGGCAATGATGCACTTGAGGCTTTTGGAAAAGAACATTTTGATTTAGTTTTTTTAGACGAAAATATGCCCGGCCTCACAGGCTTAGAAACGCTATCTGCCATTAAAAATATACGCTCTGATGTGCCAGTGGTGCTAATCACAAAAAGTGAAGAGGAAAATCTGATGGAAGATGCTATTGGTTCTAAAATAGATGATTATTTGATTAAGCCCGTAAACCCAAAGCAGGTGTTACTGACTATCAAAAAATTGATCGATAACAAGCGCCTAGTAAGTGAGAAAACTTCATCAGCCTATCAGCAAGATTTTAGAAATATAGGGATGACCCTAAACGACA
Organism: Pedobacter sp. T50_32; assembly: GCF_057652195.1. Lineage (NCBI taxonomy): Bacteria > Pseudomonadati > Bacteroidota > Sphingobacteriia > Sphingobacteriales > Sphingobacteriaceae > Pedobacter > Pedobacter sp. T50_32. The sequence continues at coordinate 474,943 of NZ_JBYFBY010000001.1, forward strand.
AACTAAGCTACGAAGACTGGGTAGACGTTTACAAGAAGCTTGTTTTTTGGGAATTAGAACTAGAGAAATTGGATGACCCACAGATGCATGAAATTTTAACCATGCAAAAATCGGAAGCCAATATGCTGTATTCGAAATTTGTGGAGAACAACTACTTGGACTGGATTAACGGCAGTAGCGATGCACCTCTTTTTTCTCATGAATTGATTAAGAAAAAGGTGTTTCCGCTAATTAACGATAACACACCGGTATTTTTTATCTTGATTGACAACTTAAGATACGACCAATGGAAAATCATCAACCCATTAATATCTGAGTATTTCCGTTTGGAAGAGGAAGATACCTATTCGAGTATTTTACCTACTGCAACACAGTATGCTAGAAATGCAATTTTCTCAGGTTTAACGCCTTTAGACATGGAAAAACGCTTTCCAAATTTATGGCAAAATGACGATGATGAGGGAGGAAAAAACTTACATGAAGAAACATTTTTGGAGGAGCAAATCAAGCGTAGCTTAAGAAAAGATTGCAAGTTTAGCTACAACAAAATTCTAACTTTCGATCAAGGTAAAGAGCTACTAGATCAGGTAAACAACTTAATGCACAATGAATTTAATGCCATTGTGTTTAACTTTGTAGATATGCTTTCGCACGCTAGAACCGACATGCAAATGATTAAGGAATTGGCTAATGATGATGCAGCCTACCGTTCGTTGACTTTGTCGTGGTTTGAGCATTCTCCGTTGTTGGAGTTGATCAAGAAAATTTCTCAAAAACGTGTTAAACTGATTGTTACTACAGACCACGGAACAATTCGCGTAAAAAATCCGAGCAAGGTAATTGGCGATAGAAGTACGAACACGAATTTACGTTACAAACAGGGCAAAAATTTAAATTTTAACCCTAAGGAGGTGTTTTTGATTAAAAATCCGCACGATGCGAAATTACCTAAGATCAATATCAGCTCTAACTATATTTTCGCAAAAGAAGACCAATATTTCGTCTATCAGAACAACTATAACCAGTTTGTGAATTATTACAATGAAACGTTCCAACATGGTGGTATCTCTATGGAAGAAATGATTATCCCTATTGTAACTTACGGATCTAAGTAATTTGACAACCACATAAGCACATAGAATTTCAACAGCAGAACTATGTATCTATGTGGCTAAGCTATATCTTTGCATTGATGAAATCTATTTCTATTAGTACCACAGGCGAATTACCCATAGTTGCCAAAGAATTATTGGCTTTCGCCGAAGGACAAAAGTTCTTCATTTTTGAGGGCGATATGGCAGCAGGGAAAACTACTTTCATCAAATCGCTTTGCGAAGTTATTGGTGTGGAAGATGTAGTAAGCAGCCCGACTTTTTCTATCGTAAATGAATATGAAAGCAATGATGGTTCTGTTTATCATTTCGATTTTTACAGGTTGAAAAACCTACAGGAAGCTTATGATATTGGCTACGAAGAATATTTTTACAGCGGAAATTATTGTTTAATAGAATGGCCATCTAAGGTAGAAGAATTATTGCCTGAGGAATATATAAAAATTGAAATAACCGTTACTGGCAATGAGCAACGGTTATTTCAATTCACTAAGGTTGTAGAATAGTTTATACGTTTGTTTTCAAAGTATCTTTCAATCCTGAAGTCGCTTTTTCAACCACCTTTTCTTTCTTAGTACTTGTATTTGGCGCTTCCGGAGTTTGGATGATGAGCTTGTAATCTCCTGTTTCCAGCACATCAAAACCAACCTGCCCTTTCTCGTTTACGGTTAAGTTGATGTAATTGCCCCCCGGGTTTTTACCCCCTTTAACAACTATTCCTCCAATTGGAGTTCCCGGACTAGCCATTGCCGCAGCGTCACTTCGCTTCACTCCTTTTTGGCTAATGCTTTTACCCGACGGCTCCGCACCGCTCAACTGGAACAAATAGCTTCCTTTTTGTAAGCTATTTAGTGTTACCTCTCCGTTGCCGTTAGAAACTAGTCGCATATTACCTCCTGGGTTTTTACCTCCTTTAACTACAATTCCACCTATTGGACTTCCTGGCGCAGCCGCAATATCACTTCTTTTAACCCCTTTAGCTTTGATACCCGACACCCTCATAGCTTCTGCTTCTAAAACAGAAGCATTCGCCTCAGTATCACTTCTTTTCATACCTTTTTGACTGATGCTTTTACCTGCTGGATTAAGCTCGTTTACTTCTGCTGTTTTAGGGTCGCTCATGTCTTTAACCGAAACTTTGCCCACAGTTGCGCCACCTTCTACATTATCTGCTTGGCTTCTTTTAACGCCCTTTTCACGAATGCTTTTATCCGATGATGGAGTTACAACTTCTCTACTAATTTTCACGCCTTTTGATTTTAGACCCGCAACCCTCATTGCCTCAGCACTTTCCGAAGTACCTCCAGTGTTAACTGTTTCAGATTCTATTGTGCTGGCCTCAACATCATTTTTCTTTACTCCTGGTTGGCTAATACTCTTTCCATTGCTGTTATCATTCGGGTTAGTAGTACGTTTCACATTCCCAATAGAATTCATTGACGTCTCGTGATTTGGTTTGTTCTTTTTATTTTCTGCCACTGCGTTATCTAATTCGGCAACCTCTCCCCGTTTTACACCTTCGGTTCTAATGCTTTTACCTACCGAATTAGGTTCGTTTACCTCTGCTGTTTTAGGTCCACTCATATCCTTTACAGATACTTTTCCCACGGGCTGGTCATTGACATCGTTTACCTTTTTATTTGCATTTGGGTCGCCCTCTTTGTTGCTTTTCAAAACCTCCACTCTTCTTCTTGGTTTTTTGCCTCCACTTTTCTTTTTACCAAACGCCACAGACAATCCGAAATTCAGCTCCGAAAAAGTTAAGTTACTCGTAATGCTCTTGCTTTCCCAAGTACCATTTAGCAATTGATCTGTTTCATACATTTTCCTATCATTAAAGCCGCCTTGTGGTACTCTTTGCTGTACAGTGTGTGTCAATTCGTGGCCCATTACCATCGCTGGAGCAACAAATAAAGAGACGTCCGATGAAACTTTATAGCCCACTTTCACTTGCGGTTTAAAAACAAGTCCGTTACTGCTTCGTGGTTCAACCTTTACTAAATTAATTTGTCTGTTTTGTCCGTTTATCGCGGTATTGCCTATTTGCACATAACCTTCTTTTTTAAGGCTTAAATATCCAGTATTTAATGATGGTGAAACATTCAATTTCCCAAATGAAAGCATGCCCTGTAATCCAACCAAACCAGAAAAGCTAGCAGATGTTTTAGCACTTGGTACTGATGAAACAGAAAGGCTACCTCCAAAAACCTGATATTGATCTTGAATATTTGAATTGTCTGGAGATAAGTTTTTCAAACTAGTGTAATTTCCCGAAATCTTAACTCCTAACATAAATTTGCTGCCTTTTACGCTACCATCCCAGCCTTTTCGAAGAAACGGAACAAAAGCATCGCCTTCAATATTTAAACCATTTCCAATTAAATTGGATTTATTTTCGGTTGTAGTGTTCGCTAATCCAGATGATAGAGAAACCCATAGTTTTTTTTCTTGCGCAAAGCTGATTTGTGTGAAAATCAAGATGATGCTTAGTGTAGATATTGTTTTCATAGTGTTTATAATTTTTGGTTACGGTTACATATCCATAAACCTTCTAGTTTGTTACCGCTCTTTTTCAAAATTTTTATCTCTCATAGCTTTTAGGAGTAGCTTTATCAGTTCAGTTCTTTTATTTTTACAGCCTTTAGTTTGAGATAACCGTGTTGTTTTCGTATCTTCAAGGTTTAAACTACACCATAAATAATGGCTACAGGACTACGCGATGAAATGGCTGCCATTGCTCAAAGAGGGTTGTTACAAACCCAAGAAGCAATGCTAGAAACAGGAAAGAAAAGCAACAGCTTATTTATTGGAATTCCGAAAGAAATATCTTACCAAGAATGTAGAATTGCCTTAACACCTTTATCGGTTGCGCTGTTGGTTAATAATGGCCACGAAGTGATGTTAGAAAGTGGGGCTGGAGATGGCGCCAACTTTAGTGACAAAGATTACAGTGAACAAGGTGCACAAATATCCTTCAATAAAAAAGATGTTTGGGCTGCAGACGTTATTGTGAAAATTGCCCCACCAACCATTGAAGAAATTGGCTTAATGCACAAAGGTCAGACATTGATTTCTGCGCTTCAAATTGGCACCTTAAAAGCGGAAGTACTAAAAGCATTACTCGCAAAAAAAATAAATGCGCTTTGTTTCGAGAACATTCGTGATGAAGGCAATGTGCTTACCGTGGTACGTGCCATGAGCGAAATTGTGGGCGCAACTTCCATTTTTATTGCGGCAGAATATTTAAGTAGCGCCTTTGGTGGTAAAGGGTTGATGTTAGGCGGTTTTACCGGAGTTCCACCTACAGAAATTGTAATTTTAGGTGCTGGTACCGTTGGTGAATATGCAGCTAGAACAGCACTTTCTTTAGGCGCTGAGGTGAAAGTCTTCGATAGCTCGATTTTTAAGCTGAGACGTTTACAAAATAACTTGGGCAGCAGGGTTTTTACTTCGGTAATGCAACCTATCGTGTTGGCTAAGGCAATCACTACCTGCGATGTTGTGATTGGCGCCATTAGGTCTGACCACGGTAGAAGCCCATGTGTGGTGATGGAGGAAACTGTGGCTAGAATGAAGCCGCACTCGGTAGTGGTTGATGTAAGTATAGACCAAGGTGGTTGCTTTGAAACTTCTGAAGTTACCAACCACAAATCGCCGACTTTTGTAAAACATGATGTGATCCATTATTGTGTGCCAAACATCGCTTCTAGAGTGCCTCGTACAGCTTCGTATGCTTTAACGAATATTTTCGCTCCAATTTTGGTTGATATAGGTGATATGGGCGGACTAATGAATATGGTTTGGAGCAAGCCAGGAATTAGGGACGGTTTGTATTGTTATCAAGGTCATTTAACCAATAAAGACCTAGCTAATATGTATAATTTACCTTATAAAGATTTGGAACTACTCGTACTTTCAAATCAATAATTTTTCGTTAACCCAAAGCTTACTACCAATGATTTTACGCTTGCTTTTCCTACTTACCACCTTAAATTTAAGTGCTTGTGCACAACAAAATGCGCAAAACAAATATGGCTTAAAAGTTATTAACGATTACCAAGTCTATAAGGCCGATGTTGCTAAAAATCCAAATTTGGAATTGGTGGATATCAAAAAAGCTATTCCTTCGGTGGTTCTAGACATCCGCTATGCAACAAAAGATAACTTTATGAAGCAGGTGATGTACAAACAAGCGAGAGCTTTTGCACGTAAGCCGGTTGTAGAGAAACTAAAGTTAATACAAGCAGAGCTGAAGAAAAAAGGCTATGGTCTTAAAATTTACGATGGCTACAGGCCTTACGCGGTAACCGTATCTTTCTATGAAAAAGCAAGCGATAAGAATTTTGTGGCAAACCCGGCAAAGGGCTCAAAACATAATAGAGGCTGTGCTGTAGATTTGAGTATCATCGATCTTAAAACAGGGAAAGATGTGCCAATGCCGACGCCATACGATAGCTTTGAAGCAGCAGCTGCTCCACATTATGCTAATTTACCAGCAGATATCATTAAAAACCGTGACTTTTTAATCAAAACTATGCAAGCAAACGGATTTAAAGTGATTTACAACGAATGGTGGCACTTTGATTTTATTGGATGGCAAGATTACGATTTGATGGATATCCCGTTTGAAAAGCTTTAATTACTTTTCGCCCCGTACTTGGAACTCTTCACATCAACTTTATCCCCTTTTACGCTTAAAGAAAACAGATAATCATACTCATTATCAGAAATTGAAGGTACTGGACGTTTAGCGCCAAAAGCTTCTATCAGCTCTAAAACAGTATTAGAGTGGCCGATAATCAATATTTTTTTACCCGCAGCATTCTCTTTTAAGGATTTAATGAAGTCCTTTGCCTTTCCAGGTTCGTAAGTTTTTATACTGATGCCAGTAATATCTGCCAAAGGAAACCCGGTTAATTTGGTGCGCTTATAATCTGTAGAAAAAATACTATCAAGCCTCTGCCCTTTAAGCTCTTTCTTTAAAGCTTCGGCTCTTTCTGCGCCTGCGGTAGATAAATCTGGGTCTCTGTCTTGTTTATCTGTCGTATCTTTTTCGGCGTGTCTTACAATCCAAACCTTTAGCGTTTTTTGAGCATGTAATGTTTGCTGTAAACCAAAACCTAATAACAATAAGAGTAATAATTTCTTCATTCCAAATGTTTTTTATCTTAGCAGGATGCTAGCCTAGAGCAGCAACCAACTTTAAAATGTCATTTTCGCTATGCCAACTTGATAACACAATACGATTTAAATTCTTTCCATTCCGATCGGGATATGGAAAAGAGGAAATCAGAATTTTCTGCTCCAATAACCGATCGTCAATAGCTGGCTGCTTAGACAAAAATACAGGAAAGTCATCAACAAAATGCCAATCATTTTTATTAGTTAGCTTTTGCGTAAACAATTTTACGTTTTGTTGAAGTTTTTGGTAAGCGTTTTGGTAGATCTCGTTAGCTTTAATAAAGGCATACAAACCTGCTGCAGCTGGTGGTGATGCACCATAAAATATATCGCTCTGCTTTAGCGTAGCTATCGATTTTTCTGAGCCCAGAACAACGCCAGCATCAATTCCTAATGCTTTTGCCATGGAAGCAACAACTACTATTTCTACATTATTTACTTTTGGTAAATTGCTAATTACACTATTCCCTTGATTTAGTATACCTATGCCATGAGAATCATCGATGATTAAAACAACTTTTTTGGTAGGTTTTAGCTGATGAACGAAGCTGAAATCGTAAATTTCGGGAATAAGGTTATTCAAAGAATTAGTTATCAAAACCCAATTTTCTTCGGCGCTGCCGTTTATTTCAGCCACAATAGCTGTAGCCCAAGCATTGAACGCAGTAGTAATCGCTGGATTTTCATTTTGCCACAAGGCTGGATGTGTATTTGGGGCGTAACGCACATGTCCTGTCTTTACGTAGCTTGACACGGTAAGTTGTGCAGCGAGATAACCGCTCGACGTAATTAGCGCTGCTTCGGCACCAAATCTTTCGGCAATGGAAATTTCAGCATCATCATAAATACTCAGCTGAACATTGTTTCCCCTGCTAGTGCCATTATTAAGACCATAAAGCTCTAGCCCTTTGATGTAAATTTTGATCATTTCTTTACTCTGGGGAATGCCTAAATAGGCAGTTCCCCCAAAATAAAGGTATTCTTCATTATAATTTGTTATTTTAGATGATAGTCTTTGATCTAATTGATTAAATTTTTGATTGTTGTTCATTAATAGGCTCTTCCTAATTGATCATTTGCTGCTTTAATTAGCGATGTTTCATCATTAGTATCCTGACCAAACTCCCAAAACATAATACCATTAGCCCTATCTTTCGCTAGGGTTGTTTTCTGTTTAATGGTTGGAATACCGTTATAGCCATATTGTACTCCACTAACCGTTGCCACGTTAACATTGGCATTAGCTTTAGACGCTGCGATAATTGATGAGTAAGCTATACTAGAATTTGTAGATGTTTTACCATATATCGGTACCCCAACAATTGCCTTTTCTTTAGGCATATTACGGGTAGTTAGCCAAAAGTTCAAGCTATTAACACTCATGTTATACGGAGCGTGATTTAATGGCTCTGCAGTGTCATAACCAGAGCCATCATATTGCATGATGTTAAAAAAATCTACATATTGGTAAACTTCTGGTGAAATAGCATACCTATTGGTCGAAGCATAAACCCCTGGCGTAATAGCGGCGCTTAAAAATTTATTAACTTTATGTAGTTCGGCACTTAACTCTTTCATAAGCAAGGTAAAATTACCATTTGGTGTTTGATCAGTAAGACTTGGTGTCCTTGGATACTCCCAATCCATATCTACGCCATCTAGCTGGTTGGCCACCGCAAAAGTCACAAGGTTTTTAACGAAGTTTGCCCTAGCTGTAGCTGAACTAGCGATAGAAGCATAGGTATTTTCTGTTGCTCCACCTGTTGGTCCAATAGAAATACCAAATTTTACATTATTTGCTTTTGCTTTTGACCTTAACGCTGCGAACCTTGAAGGTTGCTCGATCGATTGTAGACTACCGTCTGCACTTGTGCTTGGTGCCAAAAATGCATAAAACAAATGCGTGATCATTTTATATTTGGCGTCAGAAACTGTTGCTGGATCACGATAACTCGGCATATACGCTATAATTTTAAAACTATTATCAGGCACATATGGTGTTACTGGCTTAGGCGGTTCAGGTGCCGGCGTTGGGCCTGGAGTTGGATCGTTTTTTTTACTACAAGAGGCTAGAAAGATTAATAATGCAAATAAATAGAGTAAGTGTTTATTCATCGTTTTGTTGGTTTTAGGTTTTTCTGTTAAAGCAATGGCTCTTTATCCATTCCTTTAAGTTTAGTAATATTAAGGAATGTTTTTTAAAAGCGCAAGAACCTGCAAAACTATTTTATTATGCGTCAAGATATTACCTTAAAAACAACTAAGCCAACGCAGCCTATCGCACAAAACTGCAAAAACCGTTAATCCAACTTAAAAACGATCATGGATAGCTGTAACTACTCTTACCATTTCCTTTCTAATTTCGGCAGTTGGCTGCACATAGTTGTTATTCATAAAAGAGTATAGCAACAACTTGCCTTTTTTTGTAAGAATATAGCCACTTTGGTTGTGCACCCCACCCAATGTTCCAGTTTTAGCAAAAACAAAAGGTGTATCTGTTTTTGGATAAGCATTTCTAAGCGTACCCGACTTTCCTCCTGCAGGCATCATCGCAAACAGTCTTTGCTGATCATTCACTTCTGTGTAAATCAACTCTAAGAGTTTTATTAGCGATCTCGGCGTAAACAAATTACCTCTAGAAAGCCCAGAGCCATCTATCCATTTTGGCCTATCAGGTAGTACAGTAAGATATTTTTCTTGAATGGCTGCGATTGCTTTAGAAGTACTGAGTTCCAGGCCCAATTTATCGGCATAAGTTAAAAGTAATTGCTCCGCCACAAAATTATCAGAAGGTAGCATTAATTGTCTAAAAACATCATCGCTCTTTGAACTGTAGATCGTTTTTGCATCTTTTGGCATTGTATAATCAACAAGCTGCAAATCTTTGTTCAAGGTGTCAGATAACAAAGTAAGTGTTAACGTTGTAGAAGTTTTAAAAGGTATCTGCTGCTCATAATTTGCAGTTGTTTTTACTAAGGGATAATGAAACTTGTTGTTTAAAAACTCTCTTTGCACACTGAACCTGGTCATTTTGCTGTTGCTATCTACCGAAAAGCACGAATTAAAATGTTTAGGTGTAATATTTATATCTCCAGCTTGCTTAGCTGTAACGAGCACCACGTTGTCAAATAACGGAAGCTCAGAAATCTCTGGTTGGTAATAGTCATTATAATCGTTCCAGCTCCAGCCGTTGCCAAAGAAGTTTCCAGTATATCGCCCTTTGGCAAAAAAAAGTTTCTTATTGGTGTTTCTCAAAAATTCGATAGCCTTAGTACCTTTTACCGCAGTATGCAACAAAGACGGATCCCCTGTTCCCCAAAAAATAAGCGAGTCTCCTTTTTCGATATATCTTAACGAAGGAATAGAATCTGGCGCAATTTTCAAGCCTGCATAAAGTGTGAAAAGCTTGGTATTAGATGCTGGCGTAAAATATTTATCGGCATCTTTCTGGAAAATCATTTCCTTGCCTTCGAAATCGTAAAGTGCAAAACCCACCTGATATTTCTTCAGCATTTCGGAATTTTTAAATTCCTTCGATACTTTTTTTGCTATGATCTGGTTAGGCTTGCAGGCATAAAAGGAGGAAATTACAGCGAGAGCACTGCCAAACAAAATAGTTTTAAGGTTGAATTTAATCATGAGCTAAGGTGGCTTTATACTTTTTAGAACAGCTTAGGGGGATAAGTCTGCACTAATTTATTAATTTAGATTTATGAACCGCATTAAACCAAGCAAACATTTTAAAAAACATCTTGCGTTTCTGGTTTTTTTGTGCTTTTTATTCGGTAATCGCCCAGTAAAGTCGCAAGATTTCAAATTTACCTCTGGCCGAAAGCAACAAACAATGTCCTTCGAGCTAACCAAAAACCTGATTATTATTCCTATCTACATTAACGACAAAGGACCTTTTGATTTTATTTTAGATACTGGCGTTAGCCCGATGATCGTTACCGACACCACTTTAAAAGAAAGTTTGAAAGTAAGCTATCCACGCCCAATAAAAATTAGTGGTTATGGAAACTTTGAAGGTATAGATGCCTTTTTGGGCGCAACCAGTGTAAGAGTTGGTGATGCTGAGGCTAGCAGTATTCCTACCGTATTTTTAAAAGACGATGTTTTATCCTTATCGGGTTTTGTAGGCAAAAAAATATATGGATTAATAGGCTACAATTTCTTCAATAGCTTTACGGTGAAAGTAAGCTACTCTAACAAGACTATAAGGTTTATCTCTCCAGAGAAAAAAACAAAATTGAAAGGCGAACGCATTCCCCTAGAACTGATCGACAACAAGCCTTATGTACTATTAAATATTGAACAGGATGGTTTAGGCCAAAAAACCGTAAAAGCCTTGGTAGACTGTGGTGCCAGTCATTCTATTTCTCTTGAGTCGATAGATTTGAAACCTTTCCCTCAACCGGATTTTACCATGCAGGCTAATTTAGGCAACGGTTTAACAGGAGAAGTTAAAGGTAGAATTGGACGACTTACTTCTCTAAAAATAGGTAGCTTTAAGTTTAGCGATGTAATTTCGAACTACCCGATATACAATATCGACTCACTAAGAAACAAAGATCGTAATGCCAACTTAGGAGCAGAAATTTTGACCCGCTTCAATACCATTTACGATTATCGTAACGACTGCATGTATATCAAAAAGAATGACAAGTTCAGCCGAATTTTTGAGCATGATATGTCTGGTATAGAACTTTACACGGAGAGTGGTCCTCCATCTAGAACTTTGATCAACAAAATAGAACCTAATTCTCCTGCCGAACTGGCAGGGCTAAAGGTTGGAGACGAAATCACTTCTATCAATTTCAAAAAAATAGATGATTATTCTTTAGATGAAATTACTACTACATTTAAAGCCAGGAACGGTTACAGCGTTATACTAGAAGTGTGGCGAGAAAAATCATTCCTAATTAAATTGATAAAACTTAAAAAACGAATATAACACACAAATGAAACCTTTTTTTCGCGTACTTTTCTTGGCCCTTATTTCGGGCAATTTGTTTGCTCAAGATGCAGACTCTCTAAACTTTTCAAAAGCCAAATGGGAGAAAAAATCAGTTACTAAAAAAACCAAGGTGTATACCCATCACTTTTCTGACAGCTCTTTATTTAAAGCCAACCAATACATTAGCTTTGTTGAGGTGAAAAAACATAAAAAAGCGCCAGGATTTTACATCGGCTATGATAAGAAAGAACTCATCAAAACATCGGCCTTTGCCAAAAAACATAATGCTGATGCAGTAATAAACGGTACTTTCTTCGACATGAAAAATGGTGGTTCGGTAGATTTCCTAAAAGTGAATGACACGATCATTAACGTTACCAGGTTAGATAAAAACAACAAAAGGAATTTTCATCAGGAAGCCGCTGTTGTAATAAACGATCAGCAAATTGCCATTAAAAAATGGGATGGCAGCGAAAATTGGGAAAAATCACTTAGCGATAAAAGCGTGATGGTAAGTGGTCCGCTGCTGATTTTAAATGATAAAAACGAAACGCTAGATTCAATCTCTTTCAACAAAGCAAGGCATCCACGCAGTGCAATAGGAATTAAGCCCGATGGCAGCGTTTTACTGCTTACTGTTGATGGTAGACAAAAAGAATCTGCTGGAGTAAGCCTATTTGAACTTACCAAGATTATGAAGTGGTTGGGCTGCAGCAGTGCCATCAATTTAGACGGGGGCGGTTCTACCGCACTTTGGGCTACTGGCTACGGGGAAAACGGCGTAGTCAACCATCCTTCAGATAATAAAAAATGGGACCACGAAGGCGAAAGAAAGGTAGCTAACGTTATATTTATCAAAGGTAAACCATAATTTTGCAGCCAAATACCTTTAAATACATCATGAAATTTACCCGCTTAGCTTGCTTATTTTTACTTGCCGTTTCGCTATATGCCTGCAATAATCAAAACAAAGGAACAGATGGAAAAAACCCAAATACGGGTTTAACATTTAAAGATGTAGATGGCATTAGATTTTACGAAGTGAAAAGACGTTTCAGCAACGGCCTTTCGTTCAATAAAGATGGCTTTATGTTGGTACCAAACTGGATTATAGAGCACAAAGCTCCTGATACGATGCTGGCCTACAGTCCAGAAAAACAAGGCATGGAAGCTTTTTATTTGCTACACGATCATGGGCAGATCTACAACTTCGCTCGCGAATACTTTAGGGCAAAAACCATAGCCAAAGACAGTTTGATCTTACAACGCTTACAGGTAGAAGCGCTTGTTATCGCAAAGGGAGAAGTATCTGATGTAAACTCTACCTATTACACGAAAGACTACATCGAAAAGGTGCTAAAAACAACGGTTGGAGAATTGCAACGACCTACCAAGCAAGACACTGCATTTATTAAAAAATTGGCAGAAAAGACCTACAAACACCCAGCAAACCCAGATACAGCCTTTGCTGCTACTGAGATTGTAGATTTGAAGCCTAACAGTAAAAACGTTTCTGTAAAACTGATTGGCTACGCAGATAGCGGTGCTCACAGAAAATCTTACGCCTACATGTACCCCGAGTACAAAATAGAAATCAACAAATCGTACAAGCAATTTCGTTACCGCTTTTCTGTAATTGTTGATGTAAAAGGGAACTTATATGTAAACCGCATTCAGGGGGTTTTGCCAGACGATATGCCTTACCGTAAAAAATTGATACAGGGCATAGCTGACGTTTATTTAAAAAACTTACTGTTCATTAAACCAGGTACAACAATGGGCATTCCCCACTCTAGCGAAATCACCATTAGCTTGGCCGGCAATCGTTAGCTACGTTAAAGGCTATAATTTTGAAAAAAATCAAGTTTTGCTTGTAATTAGATTTAAATCTGTACCTTGCAAACTTAATACATAATATAATGCAAGAAGGAACAGTAAAATTTTTCAATGTAACTAAAGGTTTTGGATTTATCGTACCAGCAAATGGTGACGCTGAAATCTTCGTACATTCAACAGGCCTTATCGACGAAATTCGTGAAAACGACAAAGTTCAATACGAAGTTGAAAACGGTAGAAAAGGCTTAAACGCCGTTAATGTGAAAGTAATCTAATTATTATCATATTTTACCAAGAAAAAGTCCCAGCCTAGTGGTTGGGACTTTTTTTATGCCCACTTTTAAACGCTATTTTTCGAAAAGCACCATCATTGCTCCTGGCAAAAGCAGTCCTTTGCTTTCGCTAATCCCGATAAAGCCTGTGCAATAATGTAAGCAAATACCGAAACATCGGGAAACCGCTTCGCCAAGGTTTATTTTACAACGTAAGAGCAACAAAGCAAAATTTACTTACATAGCGCAGAACATTCCTTTACAGTTTTTAAATATTCTGTAGATTTAAGAAATTAAAGTGCAAATATAAGTTGGCAGTAATTTTAAATTAACCTCAAAAAAAACAGACATTGACAACAAAACGTAAAAAGACCAAAAGAAAATCAGCAGGAATTAGCCTTACACCTTTTTTAATTATTGCAAGTGTATTAGGGCTTGCCTTGACAATGTATATTGGTTATAGAGCCTCAATTAGCGACAGAAAGCTGTTTTCTGTAAGCCTAATAGCATTGTTCGCTGGACTTCTTTTTGAAAGCATAAGAGTTTCGGGGAGTTGGAAAACTGTAATCGGAATTTTTGCTGGAACATATCTATTTAGTTTAGTTACCTTTTTACCAGGAAAGCGTGAACGAGTTTACAATTTTGAAAACCACATTGAGATGTGGCCATACTTCTTTATTTTCATATTCACTCTATTTTTTGCAATTACTTACAAGGATAAAGTAACAGCGAAACTTACTGAAGGAATTACTTTACTGCTCTCTATTTCTTTAATCTATTGGGCTGTTGACTATGGATTTACAAACTATCATAATTGGTTTTCAATTTCTTTGATGGCAATTGGCTTGTTGCTAACCACCTTTTCAATTGTTAACGCCTTAACGCATATTCATCTATCAAGAACAACCAGATTAACCCTAAGTATTTGGAGTACTATTATAATGTTTACGTTTGCAATTGATAATATTATACGTGTATTCAGTAATCCAGACATCGAAAGTTCATATCTCTCAGAAGGATTTTACATTGGTCTTCAATATTTTCTACTAGGCGTATCAGCAGTTTATATAATGCAGAACTATATGCTACTTGCTGCTTTTTTACCAAGTAAAAATGGCAACTATAAAAGAGATCTTAAGGAAAACAAGAAAGACCATATTGACCGTTACTCTGATGAGCAAGTAAATGTTGGACAATCTTTATTTTGTATTCTATTTACCGTGACAATTTATTGGCTAAATCATAAATTTCAAATATTGCCTAGACATACGATGATTTGGCTTGTGCTGTTCACTTTCCCATTTTTATTACATTTGACAACGTTGTTCAATAGACAAAAAAACTACAGCTAACATCTATTTGGCAATATAACGGATGAAGTGCTTTAATTAGACATTCGTGCGCAAAGTTTAACTTTTGCGCTAGTTATCCCCTCCCCCTTCGCAAAGCCGCAAAACGTTAAACAGCTTTCAACAAAAAACCCCATCCGTTGTGCGAATGGGGCCATTTATCATTTAACCAATTACTTAATCTTAGTAAAAAGCAGTTCTGGTTCGTTAGTGGTAATGTAATCCACTTTATGATCTAAGAACAGGTCCATGTCTTTTGCGGCGTTCACCGTCCAAACATTAAGGATCAAGCCTAAATCTTTAGCCTGCTTAACCCAGTCTGGGTTTTTCTTGAACACGCTTTGATTATAATCCAATCCGTAAAAACCTTGTTCCTTTAACTGAGCTGGTGCAATTTCTCCATTTAAGTAAGAAACTTTTGCCCCAGGCACATTAGCAATTACATATTTCCCAATAAAATGACTGAAAGTAATGTATTCTACCCAAGGAGCAGCCTTTAACTCGTTAACCGTAGCAATTACTGCTTTCGCCAAAGCTTCTTCTCTCTCCTGCGTTTTTTGAGGCTTAATTTCTAAAATCAACTTTGTTTTTTTCTGCTTCATTCCAGCTTTTAGGTATTCTACCAATGTTGGGATATTTTCTCCGTTGCTTAGTTTTTTGTAATCTAACAACTCTTGGTATGTACTAGTTGCAATATCTTTACCTAAAAAATCTGCATTGTGGTTTACTACGGGAATACCATCTTTGGTAAACTGAACATCAAACTCACTACCAAAACAGCCTAACCTAATAGCTTCCTTTAACGCCGCAATAGAATTTTCTGGCAAGCTTTGTGTTTTCCAAGCACCTCTGTGGGCAATCACCACATTTTTATGCCACGATTTAATTTGCTTTTGTGCCAATGCTGTTCCTGTAATCATTAGTGCTAAAATAGCTACAAAAAGTTTCTTGCTCATTTGTGTATTTAGTTTTTAATCGGCGATAAATATCTTACCGAAGGTTTTAAATTGTTGTATTTTGTTTCTAATTTACGTTTTCACATCATTTACTCAAAACAATTCGAAAGTTTTTTCAATCTAATTCGTCTATTTTTATTTAGGCGCACATTTTTTACCTTTATTGTCGTTTTAAATAAATATTACCATATAGACACAGAGCATTTAATTTGCGTAATTGCACAGCGGATTTCTATGTGTCTATGTGTTTAATTTAACAACTAAATGGGCAACAACTATAACTTACTGATATCAAAAATCAATGAGTTTACCCGAAAGTTTTATCTTAATAAACTTTTACGTGGTAGCATATATGCTGCTGCCTTAATTTTAAGCCTTTATTTATTTCTCTTCGTTTGGATTTTCTACAGTTATCCAAGCATCTCTACTAAAACACTACTTTTTTACGCTTTTATCGCAATATCCTTAACTGCAATTCTCTTCTGGATTGTAAAACCTGCGCTATCTTATTTCAAGTTAGGCAAAACCTTAAGCCTCGAAGAAGCCTCAAACTTAATCGGAAATCATTTCTTTAATGTTAAGGATAGGTTATTGAATACCTTGCAATTGAAAGAACTGGCCGACAACTCTCCTCAAAACAGTGCGCTAATTTTAGCTGGCATCGACCAGAAAATTAACGAACTAAAACCTGTTCCTTTTTCTACCGCGATTAACCTGGGCGATAATAAAAAACACATCAAATACATCGCTTTGCCCCTTTTTATCATTTTAATGATTGGCATTATCGCTCCAGCAATTTTAAGGGAAGGCACCAGCAGTTTTATCCGCTACAACGAAGAGGTTCTACCGAGAGCGCCTTTCAACTTTGTTGTAGAAAACAAGAGCCTAAATATTACGCAGGGCGATGATTTGACGATTAAAGTGAAATTAACTGGTGATGAATTTCCGCAAGATATTTACTTGGAAGATGGCGTGAACAGCTACAAATTGGAAAAACAGAACATCAGTCATTTTAGCTACACTTTTAAGAACGTTCAAAAAGATAAGGCAATCCATTTTAGCGGTGGCGGATTTAATTCTGCAAGTCATACCATCAGTGTAAAACCGCGACCATCGTTGTTAAATCTAAGTGCAACGTTGGTTTATCCCGCTTACCTGAAAAGAAAAAGTGAAGATTTAGCTAACGTTGGCGATTTGCTCATCCCCGAAGGGACAAAAGTAAATTGGAACCTAAAGACTGAAAACAGCGAGCAAATCAGCTTCATTTTGCAGCAGAAAATCCACCAACTTAGTGTGGTAGAAAACACCGCTAATTTTAGTGCTATCATTAAGCAAAATGCGAATTACCAAATCGTTCCTAAAAATCAATTTGTTAGTCAACGCGATTCGCTAAGTCATCAACTTACGATAATTAAAGATCAGTTTCCGAGCATTTCTGTAACCGAAACTCCAGACAGTTTAAGTAGCAAAGCGCTCTATTTTACTGGGGTAGTTAACGATGATTACGGATTTTCATCGTTGAAATTCAGATATCAAATTAAAGATAAAAATAAGATTGTTGGCCAGGGCGCTAAACTTATTTCCATCAAAAACCAACAAATAGAAAACAACTTTTTCTATCTCTGGAACTTAAACGAAATTGCTGTAAAATCGGGCCAAACCATCGATTACTTTTTTGAAGTGGCTGATAATGATGGCGTAAACGGAGCGAAAGTTACCCGTTCGGAAATTAAAACCTACCAAGCGCCAACACAACAGCAAATTGCAGAGAAACTGGCAGAAGGTAGTCAGTCGTTAAAGCAAAAAATGGAGCAAACCATTAAATTGGCAAACAGCATTGAAAAAGACAGCAAGAAACTGAGCGAAAGTTTGCTGGACAAAAAGCAGCTCAATTTTGAAGATAAAAAGCAAATTGAACAATTGCTCGATAAACAAAAGCAATTAGACCAAGCGGTTAAGGATATTAAAGAACTAAACGAGAAAAATAATTTCGACAAGCAGGAAAATGGTCAGCTTAGCGAAGAATTAAAAGAAAAGCAGAAAAAAATTGATGAGCTTTTTAACAATGTGTTGGACGAAAAAACCAAAGAACTTTTGCAAAAGTTACAACAGTTGATGGACCAAAATAGGAAGGACCAAACAAGGGAAGAGCTCTCGAAAATGCAGATGGATAACAAATCTGTGAAAAATGAACTCGACCGTATTTTGGAACTTTACAAACAGCTAGAGTTTGAACAAAGTTTGCAAAATAAAATTGACCGTTTGAATGAGATGGCCAAGGAGCAAAAAGATTTGTCTGACCAGAGCAAGAAGCAAAATTCTACTCCACAAGATTTAAAGAACAAGCAAGACCAAATCAATAAAGACTTCAAGGATCTGAAGAAAGAACTTCAAGATTTGGATAAGAAAAACCAAGCCTTGGAACGCCCTAACGATTATAAAAACCCAGAAAAGGAAACCAACCAGATTGAACAGACGCAACAGGAAAGTAAGGAACAGCTAAACCAAAATAACAATCAAAAAGCTTCGGAAAAACAACAGCAAGCGAGCCAGCAAATGCAGCAACTGGCGCAGCAAATGCAAGAACAACAGCAGGCTGGAGCCGAAGAAGAAAATAAGGTGAATGCGCAAGAGCTTCGCAAGCTGTTAGAAAACTTGTTAAGTTCTTCTTTTGAGCAAGAGAAGGTGATGATGGCTTTACGTAAAATGGGCGCATCTGACCCTGCTTATGTATCGCAGGCACAAAAGCAGAACATGATTCGCGACAACATGAAAACCATTGCCGATAGTTTGTTTTCGCTGAGTAAACGTGTGCCACAAATTGAAAGTGCCGTAAATACCGAGGTCGAAAAAATCAATTTCAATATTGGTAAAGCGATAGAATTTTTGGGCGATAGAAGAACCGGCGAAGCCAATCGTTCGCAACAGTTTGCCATGACTTCTATAAACAATTTGGCTTTGATGCTTAATGAAGCTTTGGAGCAACTACAAAATGCCATGAAAAATGCAAAAGGTGGCAAAGGAAAGCAGAAACAAGGCATGCAGCAATTGCAACAGATGCAGGAGCAACTGAACAAAAACATGCAACAGGCTAAGGAAAAAATGGAGCAGCAGGGAAATATGGGCTCCGTTCCGAAAGGGCAAATGAGCCAAGAATTTGCTAAAATGGCTCAGCAGCAACAAATGATTAGGGAAGCTCTGGAAAAAATCAACAAGGAAGACAACAAGGATGGCAAAGGCTCGCTGGGTAATTTGAATCAGGCAGTGCAAGAAATGAAACAGTCGGAGCTTGATTTGGTGAACAAACGCATTAGCCAAGAAACCATTAACCGTCAGAAAAACTTAATGGTGAAATTGCTAGATGCAGAGAAAGCACAGCGAGAGCAAGAGCAGGATGAAAAGCGAGAAAGCAATGCGGCAAAACAGTTCCCTCCTTCTTACCAACAAATGCTAGAGAAATTTAACAAGAGCATGCAAAGCGAAAGCGAACTAATACAAAAGTTACCGCCAAACTTAAACTACTATTACAAAAACAAGGTCGCCGAGTATTTCAAATTGTTAAACTCGACCAAAAAGTAAACTATCATTTAGAGCTTAACCACTAAGAACACCAAGATAAAGATTTGCATTTTTCGGAAGTCTACCCTTTTATGCCTAAATAACTCAATTAGTTTTTCTTCCGACAAAAAAGTCTCCATGTTCTTTGTGCTTTCGTGGTGAATTCTTTTTTAACTTTGCCTTTTCAATTATCTCCATGCCAAAAATAAATTTCTTTACCGAAGACATCAATTACAACTTAAAGGGAAAAAACGCTGTAAAAGCTTGGATCAAAGAAACGATTAAGCAAGAAGGCTACAAATTGAATGAATTAAACTTCATTTTTTGTTCTGACGAATATTTATTGCGTGTAAACCAAGATTTCCTTCAACACGACTATTATACTGACGTAATTACTTTCGATAACTCTGAAGAGCTTAAAACAATTTTAGGCGATATTTTTATCAGCATTGATAGAGTTAAAGATAACGCAAAACAAAATAAAGCCTCAACCCATGATGAATTATGTCGCATCATTATTCACGGCACATTACACCTTTTGGGTTATAAAGACAAAACAAAAAAGGCTAAAATAGAAATGACAGCTAAAGAAGACTTTTATTTATCAGCTAGAAGAAGCCAATAATTACGCTAAACCATCAATTCTATCCAAATATTTAACTATCCCTGAAAAACCAAATGAAAACAGCAATCATTAAAACAACTCCCGAAAGTGAAATCGTAAGTTCAAGAATTTTTAATTTTCAAAGAGAACTGCTTTTCAAAGCTTGGTCAAACCCAAATCATCTTAAAAACTGGTGGGGACCAAATGGTTTTACAAATACGTTTAACGAATTCGATTTTAGAGTAGGCGGAAAATGGAGTTTTGTAATGCATGGTCCAGACAAAGGAAATTATGCAAATGAATGTGAATTCATTAAAATCGAAGAGCCTTCACTTATTGCTTGGAAACGACATTCGAAACCGCTTTTTCAAGTTGTGACAACCTTCGAGGAAATGGAGGAAAACCAAACTAAACTTGTTTTCAAAATGCTTTTTGCTACAGCAGAGGAGTGCAAAAAAATCAAATCTTTTGTGGTCGATAAAAACGAAGAGAATTTTGATCGTTTGGAAACAGAATTAGGTAAAATGACCTTATAACAAACGTTTTTCATTAAAAATCCCTTGTTTCGCTCTTAAACCCATAAGAACACAATGGGTTTTTAAATACTTGACACTTTTTTAGGTTTCTTGCAGCTTTTTTCTTAAATAGCGTTAATTATCAATTTTTTAGTGCGCATTTATGCTGCTTTTTAATTGAAAATTATAACCTAAAACCAAAATTTAAAGACTATGAAGATAACCTTTACTTCATCTAAAACAGCTAAGCTTTGGCTCTTTATTGCCCTATTTGCAACCGTACTGGCATCTTGCTCTAAAAAAAATGATCCAGTTCCAGGAGTTCCAACTCCGCCCCCTACCACGGGAACGCAATCTAGTGCCAAGCAAATCAGCGGTGTTACCATTTTAAAGTCGGAAAATGCAAATATCCAGGGCGATGGTTATATTTATCGATCAACAGCCAAAATATATATTACACTTCCACTGGGCTCTACCCTAACTGGTGTAAAGGTGAATTTCAATTTATCTGCAAAAGCAACAATCAAAGTAGATGGTAATACCTTAACCAATAATTCTGGCACTTTAGATTTAAGTAAAACCCTTCCTGTTGTTGTAACCGCAGAAGACGGAACGACCGCAAACTTTACCATTTTAGCGCAGCTTGGTATCAAGGAAATTGATGAAATGATCTATCCTTTTATCGAGAAATATAATATCCCTGCGGCATCTTACGCTATTGGCAAAAATAGTTCAGAAGCTATAGTCTACAAAAATGCTGCTGGTTTCGCAAGCGTAGAGGCTCAAGAAAGAGCCTCTCCAGATTATGAATTTAGGCTGGCATCTATGAGCAAGCAACATACCGCCATTGCCATCATGACTTTAATTCAGCAAGGCAAAATAGGATTGGATCAACTTGTTTTTGGTACTACTGGAATACTAAAGGATTTCTGGCCTTCTGTAGGTCCAAGATCCTCGAGGGTAACCGTAAGGCATCTGTTGGAGCATACCGCAGGTTACACTGGCGATCCTATGTTCTCTAGCAGCGCAGGTACAACCTTAGATCAGAAAATACAAACGATGTTGAATTCTACGCAAAGCGAACCTGGCACGGTTTATTCCTATTACAACATGGGTTATGGCACTTTGGGCAAAATTATCGAAGTAGTATCTGGTAAAGAATATGGTGCGTATTTAAAAGAAATCTATGCTCCAGCAGGCGTAACCGTCGAGCTAACTTCGTCATCAGCGGCTGGCAGAAGGACAAAGGAAGCAATTTGCTACCCTCAAGGTGCTTCAACGGCTTACGGAAACAATGTAGAAGTTTATAAAGCTGCTGGTGGTGTTTCAATCAATACGGATAATTTATTCAAAGTACTCTATGCGGTAGACGGAGGAACCATAAGACCAGATATTTTAACACCTGCCACCAGAACCTTAATGTTTACCAAATCTACAGTAGCAAACTATGCTTTGGGCTGGCGTACTGGCCACTCGTTATTCGAAGGTTTTTACCACGGCGGAAACCTAATTGGCACCGCTACATTTTGGATCTACGGCACAGAGTACAGTGCGGCAATCTTGTTGAACTCTAGAAGTGAAACTTCCGGTTTCGATACCGAACTAATTGTACTTACCAACAATGTAATGGCAAAAGCCAAACAATTGAATTTGTAAAAAACCCTAAGACTTACGAAGTTTCGTATACTTCGTAAGTCTTTCCTCCTATTAAACTTCCGTTTCGTAAAGCATTTTCTTGTTGCAGTAACTATTATGCAAAGCTTAACGAAAATACACCGCCTACATACATTTCACTAAGCCTATCACACGGGCTTTTAAATAATTTTAAGATATTTCAGTAATTTTTAACCTTCCGTTGGTCGAAAAATTACAGGCGTTTGTCGAGCCTTTACAATTGCTGGTATAATACACCCATACCTCGTGCAACGTTTTCGTCGTGTTGCAGTCTTATAGATATAACAAGTTTAAAAACAAGAAATTATTTACAGATATAAAACACACACGATATGAAAACCTCTATTAAAAATTTATTCGCAGCAGTATTAACAGTAGCAATTAGCGTAACAGCTCCATCTTTCGTAAACGCAAAAGAGACTAAAAAAGTAACAGTGCTTAGCGAAGTTAAAAGCTTTAACAAATTAAATGTTGCTGGCAATGTCGAAGTTATTTTGGTACAAAGTATTAGCCCAAGCGTGCAAGTTTACGACAACTACTATGCAAAAAATGCTTTGGTACAAGAAAGAAACGGCGAACTAAGAATTAGCTCTTTTGAAAAAGAAACTTTAACAGTGGTAGTTTACGCAAATCAATTAAATGAAATTACTGCTAGCGATAATGCAACAGTGAAAACAAGCGGCAAGTTCAACGCACTTACGTTAAAGGTTAATTTGAAAGATCAATCTAAAGCAAGCCTTAACACAAACACCATCGATTTATTTGCAAAAGTTAACGGCAAATCTAGCTTAACATTATCTGGAAACACTGCCGATTATAACGCTATCATGAATGGAGCAGCTGCAATTAACACCGATAAATTTGTTGCCGAGAATAGCAGTATCCAATCTAAAAATACTGCGGTAGCACAGCAACAACAAGTTAAAAACGAACTTCCAGGTACCGACGTTCTAACCATTTTTTAAAATTCATATTTACATATAAATTTAGTTTAGTTTTAGTTAATCAAGCGGGTGGATGCCCGCTTTCTTTTTTGCCGAGATTTTTTTGAAGCGTAGTTTCCCCAGCTACTATCAACCGCTAGTCCCGCTTTCTCTCCAAGTCCGCACACCCCGCCAAACTGGCGCATCGTTTACGGGCTTTCCATTCAATCGGGGCTATGTAACAACCTGCCCTGCTACCAACCCACTAATATAACATCAGGAGCAAATATAAACCTGTCTACCTTTTAAAAAATATAGCTATATTGTGGGTTAATTCAACCAAATATGAAACCTTATCCCGACAAGATTGGGATGGCTCTCGTTACCTAAAAAATAAAGTAAAAATGAAATTTGCTTATTCTTTAAAACAGAAAACCAAGATCGCTGTTCTGCTTTTTTTAATTATGGCGTGTACCATTCTAATCAGACTCTTAGAAGATCGAAGCATTAAAAATATGGAGAAGGCATTTACTTCCCTTTACAACGATCGTCTTGTACCAGCCACCGATATCTTTTACATTTCCGAAAAGCTATATGCTAAGCGTTTTCTATTAGAAATTTTCGTTTATAGTGATGAAAATAAACTTAGCATCCCACAATTAAACGCAAAATTAAAAAGCTACGATAAGGAAATCGATACGCTTTTAGCAAAGTATGAAAAGACATATCTAGTAACAAATGAGAAGAATCATTTAACTGAACTAAAAGTAAAGCTACTGGAAAATAAAGTATTGGAAAAAAACATTTTATTAAATGCAAATTCGTTAGATAAATCATCGTTAAGAAAACTTTACGATAATGGTGAGAAGTCTTTCTTAGATATGTCTGCACTGCTCACCCAGCTTACCAAAATTCAAACTGTAGTTGGCGAACAACTCAAAGAAGACTCTCAAAAAATTGTACGCGGCACTAATTTATATTCCACTTTACAGCTACTCATTGCTATAGTTATTGGCGGATTAATAGTGTCAATTCTTGCTGCTTCTAATGTCATGAATATCAAAAACGATAAGTTCAATCTCAATTAACACCGTTCTAGCTTAACATAGCCAAGTAATTTTTAGCTATCCTACAAACTAATCTGTTAGCTACAAAGCATTAAGCAGTTATTATTCCTTACTTTTGCAACAATTTTCATAATAGATAATTGTTTATAAAAAGTGATTGCCGTTTTAAACGATGGACTTAATCACATAAAACGTTTCAAAGTATTTTGAGTACACTAATTGCAGCAGAGGGGCTTGGCCACGCCTATCACGACGAATGGCTATTTAAAAATTTAACGTTAGGGATTAACGCCGGGCAGCGTGTTGCCCTAGTTGGCGTTAATGGTGCTGGAAAAAGCACCTTAATGAAGCTTTTAGCCGAGCGCTTCGCTCCACTAGAAGGCAAAATCGTTAAGAATAAATCTACTAAGATTGGCTTCTTAGATCAAGATCCGTCTTTTCCAGATAATTCATCAATTAGCGACTTCATATTTTCTGCGGATAATAAGCAACAACAGTTGATAAGAGAATATGAAGAATTAATTGAAGAAGAGCATCCTGATGAAAAGAAGCTCAATAGATTATACGATGAATTAAGTGAACATAATGCTTGGGAATATGAGCATCAGATAAAAACTATTTTAAGTAGAATGGGCATTAATCACCTACAACAAAAAATAGATACCTTATCTGGTGGTCAACGTAAAAGGCTAGCCTTAGCTAAATTATTAATTGAAGATCCAGAGATATACGTTTTAGACGAACCTACCAACCATTTGGACATTGACACAATTGAATGGTTAGAGAAAATATTAACTTCTGGAGCTAAGACATTGCTATTAGTTACCCACGATAGATATTTTTTAGATAACGTTTGCAATACCATTGTAGAACTAGAGCGCGGAAAAACCTACACCTACAATGGTAACTATGCATATTTTTTAGAAAAGAAATCAGAAAGAGAAGCACAAGACGATGCAACGTTCCAGAAAAATAAAAATCTTTTAAAGAAAGAATTGGAATGGATGCGTAGAATGCCGGCGGCCAGAACTACAAAATCACAATCTAGAATTAATGCTTTTTACGACCTTGAAGAGAAGACAAAACAAAGAAGCGACAACCAAAAGGTAACCTTAAATGTAAAAATGGCTAGACAAGGAAATAAAATTCTTGAGTTAGACCATATTAACCAAAGCTTTAATAAAGTTACCATCATTGAAGATTTTTCTTACGTTTTCAAAAAAGGCGACAGAATTGGTTTAGCTGGTAAAAACGGAACTGGTAAATCTACCTTATTAAATATCATTACCGGAAACTTGAACCCAGATAATGGCAAAGTTGATATTGGTGACACCACGCAATATGGTTATTACAAACAAGGAGGTTTAAGTTTTAACGAAAAAGAAAGAGTAATAGACATTGTAAAAGCAGATGCTGAATATATCAAAATGGCAGATGGTCAAACAATTTCTGCTTCTGCCCTACTTACTTTATTCTTATTCCCTCCAAAGAAACAACATGGTTTAGTAGAAAAACTAAGTGGCGGAGAAAAGAAGCGTTTACACTTAATGAAAGTGTTAATGCAAAATCCGAACTTCTTGATACTAGATGAGCCAACCAACGACCTAGATATTGATACATTAAATGTACTTGAAGAATTTTTAGAGAACTTCCCTGGTGTATTAATGCTTGTTTCACACGATAGGTATCTTTTGGACAAAATGAGTGATCAGCTCTTTATCATGGAAGGCAATGGAAATGTTAAAATTTTCAATGGAAATTATTCTGAACATCGTAACAGTTTAGAACAAGAGAAAGAAGCTGCAGTAAAAAAACAAAGAAACGAAGAACAAAAAGCCGCTCAATCAACTACTAATAAATTAAGTTTTAAAGAACAACAAGAGTTTAAAAAGTTAGAAGACACATTAGCAGAGAACGAAAATAAAATAAAAAATCTTACGCAAGAACTAAACAATACAAACCCAACAGACTACGTTAAAATTCAAGAGATATCAGAATCGATAGAAAAGACCAACAAAACTATAGAGAAAGATATGGAGCGTTGGATGGAATTATCAGAAAAATAATGAAATTTATACGATGTTTCACGTGGAACATCAAATAAAAAGAATAAAAATTAAATGTTTCACGTGAAACATCAAAAAATATATGTTTAAAGAATACGACGTTATTGTGGTTGGCGCTGGTCATGCAGGCTGTGAGGCTGCTGCCGCTGCTGCAAATTTAGGTTCATCGGTATTGCTAATAACCATGAATATGGAGACCATTGCACAAATGAGTTGTAACCCTGCTATGGGTGGTGTCGCCAAAGGTCAAATTGTGAGAGAGATTGATGCAATGGGTGGCTACTCTGGCATAATTGCAGATAAAACCACTATTCAATTTAGAATGCTCAATAAGTCTAAAGGTCCTGCGATGTGGAGTCCACGTACGCAAAATGACCGCAAAAGATTTGCTGAGGAGTGGCGATTGTCATTAGAGCGAACGCCAAATATAGACTTTTGG
The DNA here is from genome assembly GCF_057652195.1 of Pedobacter sp. T50_32. Lineage (NCBI taxonomy): Bacteria > Pseudomonadati > Bacteroidota > Sphingobacteriia > Sphingobacteriales > Sphingobacteriaceae > Pedobacter > Pedobacter sp. T50_32. The sequence goes on from NZ_JBYFBY010000001.1 coordinate 501,452, forward strand.
CAGGAAATGGTAAGCTCACTACTTATTAAAAATAATACAGTTGTTGGTGTAAAAACCAATTTAGGTGTAGAAATTAAAGGTAAATCTGTTGTACTAACTAACGGCACTTTCTTAAATGGTATCATCCATATTGGTGAGAAAAAAATGGGTGGTGGTAGAACTGGTGAAAAATCTGCTACTGGTTTAACAGAACAATTAGTAGAATTAGGGTTCGAGGCAGGTAGAATGAAAACTGGAACTCCGCCTAGAATTGATGGTCGTTCGTTAAATTATAGTTTAATGGAAGAGCAGTGGGGTGATGAAGAAAGAGGCAGATTTTCGTATACAAATGTAGAACTTCCAACAGACCAACGTTGCTGTTGGATTACTTATACCAATGATAAAGTACACGAAACATTGAAGGAAGGTTTTGAAAAATCTCCTATGTTTACGGGTAGAATTAAAGGTTTGGGTCCTCGCTACTGTCCATCTATTGAAGATAAAATTAACAGATTTGCAGAACGTGAACGTCATCAAATATTTGTAGAACCAGAAGGTTGGAACACTTGTGAAATTTATGTAAATGGTTTTTCTACTTCTTTACCAGAAGATGTACAATATAAAGCCTTAACTCAAATTCCTGGTTTCGAAAATGCAAAGATGTTTAGACCTGGCTATGCTATTGAATACGATTACTTTCCACCTACACAACTATCTTTAACTTTAGAAACCAAGCTAATTAGCAATTTGTTTTTTGCTGGCCAAATTAATGGTACTACAGGTTATGAAGAAGCTGCAAGTCAAGGCTTTATAGCTGGAATTAATGCTCATCAAAAGGTTAATGATCAACATGAGTTGATTATGAAGCGTTCAGAGTCGTATATAGGTGTATTGATAGATGATTTGGTAACAAAAGGTACTGAAGAACCATATAGAATGTTCACTTCTAGAGCAGAACATCGTTTATTGCTACGCCAAGATAACGCTGACATTCGCCTCACTCCTATTGCACATAGCTTAGGTTTAGTGAGTGATGAAAGATTAGATATTGTAAATCAGAAAATCAAAAACTCTGACGACATTGTTGCTTTCACTAAAAAACAAGGTATCGAAATGTCGGAGGCCAGTGCTTTAATGGAAGAATTAGGAACATCTCCATTAACACAAAATGTAAAACTATTTAGTGTTTTAAGCAGACCTCAAGTAAATATTAGTGATATCAGAAAAGTGAGTGAACCCTTTAACGATCTCCTAAATAAATTTGAAACTGAAACTGTTGAACAGGCTGAAATCAAAATTAAATACGAAGCATATTTTGAAAAGGAACAGGAGATTGTAAGTAAGATGCAGAAGATGGAAGATAAAGCAATCAATCCAGATTTTGATTACAACACTTTAGTATCTTTATCAAAAGAAGCTCGCGAAAAATTATTGAGGATAAAACCGCGAACTTTAGGACAAGCGTCAAGAATTTCTGGAGTTTCGCCATCAGATATTTCTGTTTTAATGGTTCATATAGCTAAATAACTGTAAATCAATTATTTAATTAAATAAAATACAAGTTAAAATAAAGCGTTATAAAAGCGTAACTCAAAATTTTAATACTATCAGTTAAAAAAGAATAAAAATCGCTTAAAAAGCCTATAAATGCTAAAAAATAGAAACTCACAAATTTTAACTCATTTTTCACTGCTTATTTTAGTAGCCTTACTAATTTATGGTTGCGCGGCTATGCAAACTCCTCAAGGTGGGCCAAGAGATGAAACTCCACCAAAGGTTTTAAAAATGACCCCCGAAAATTTAACTACAAATTTTAATGCTAAAAAAATAATCATAGAATTTGATGAGTATATTAAGTTGAATAACGAGTTCAAAGAATTTTCTATATCACCAGAGTTGGAAAAAATTCCAGAGTTACGTGCAAAATTGAAAAGATTGGAAATCACCCTACCCGATACTTTAGAAAAAAATACAACTTATACTTTAAATTTTGGAAAGTCAATTGTTGACTTGAATGAAAACAACGAACTCAAAAATTTCAGCTATGCTTTTTCTACCGGCCCTACCCTAGATTCTTTAAGTATTAGTGGAAATGTAACTAATGCTCTTACCGGCGAAGCTGAACTAGAAGCTACAGTTTTTATTTTGCCTTTATCAAGAGATAGTTTGTTCGGCAAAAAACGTGCTCCAATATTTACACTTACAGACAGCAGCGGAAATTTCAAATTAAATAACCTTAAAAAAGATACCTACAAAATTTATGCGTTAAAGGAAAAGGGAGGCGATAGGATTTACCAACAAGTTAGTGATGAAGTAGGTTTTTTAAAGGAACCTTTCGTATTGGATAAGAATATCGACAGTATCAGATTAACTGTATTTAAAGAGTTAGCACCTGATTTCCGTATCACAGACAGAAGATTAAATGCCGATGGAAGTATATTTTTAAGCTTTAATCAACGTTTGAAAAATCCAGATTTAACTGTTGTTTTTCCAACTGTAGTAGATCAAGGAAAACAATTTCAGTTTAATAAAACTAAGGATACTGTTAATCTATGGCTTAACGATTTATCATTCGATTCTGTTAAAATAGCGATCAAAAACGAAGGTAAAACACTTGACACCGTTAAACTTACCAGATCAAAAAGGGATACTTACAATCGTGTTGTAACTGCTAGCGACAATTTAGATGGTGGTGCATTAAACCCGTTCAAAGATCTAACGCTTAGTTTCAACCTACCAATAAAGAATGTAGATGAAAGTAAAATAGTGCTTTTAGAAGATAGTATCCCGAGAAAGTTTACGTTGGTAAAAGATAGTTTGGATATCTTAAAATATCATATTAAATACAAATGGAGAGCTAAAGAAGACTATATTTTATTACTAAGAGAAAATGCTGTAAATGCTATTTTTGATGCGAAAAACAAAGAATTAACAAAGAAATTCACACTAGGAGATGCAAATGAATACGGTACATTGACTCTAAGTGTAGAACCTACAGATACTACCAAACGATATGTATTGGAAATTGTAAGCAAGGACAAAAATGTGATAGCCGCTTATCCGATAGCTAGAAAAACTCCTGTTAAATTGTCAAATTATAAGCAAGGAATTTACTATGGTAGAATTGTTTATGATACCAACAGAAACGGCATTTGGGATACGGGAAATGTGAAAGAAGGTATACAACCAGAAGCCATTTGGTATTTTACAAAAGAGTTGTCTATAAGAGCAAATTGGGATAGAAATGAAATTATAAGTATCCCTGCAACCCCACCTTTGCCAATTCCTACAGTAAAAGAAAAGGTAAAAGTGGAAAATAAGTTACCTCAAAATACTGATACTGGGCCTTCAAAAAATGATTAGTTATTTAAACCAATCAGCGTACATAATATAATTATCAGGTAGCTTATTTAATAAAGCCCTTTGCTCTTCAGTAATGGGCTTTATTTTTTTAGCTGGAGTACCGGCATAAATATATCCGCTTTCGCAAATTGTATTTTCTAGTACTACGGCTCCTGCAGCAATAATACAATATTCATCTATAACTGCATTGTCCATCACAATTGCGCCCATACCAATAAGTACATGATCTTTAACTGTACAACCATGAACTATGGCATTGTGACCAACGTTTACTCTGTTTCCAATAATTGTAGCTGCTTTTAAGTAAGTTGCGTGTATTACAGCACCGTCTTGTATGTTGCTTTCGTTACCAATAGTTATGCTATTTACATCTCCCCTAACTACAGCATTAAACCAAATTGAGCAGTTTTTTCCAACTTTAACATCACCTACAATGGTAGCGTTAGGTGCTATAAAACAATCACTTCCAAATTGTGGATTAACTCCTTTTACTGGTAATATTACTGGCATTTTATATCTATTTTGTCATCCAGAGCGCAGCGAAGGATCTAATAGATTCCTCCTATCGTCGGAATGACAGGTTTTAATTAAATTATTGTATCAACTAATTCGTTAGCATGTTGTGGATAATCTGTAGTATAATGTAATCCCCTACTTTCTTTCCTGGCTTTAGCAGATTTGATGACCATATACGCCACCTGGATTACATTACGTAATTCACAGAGTTTTACAGATACCTTATTATTTTTATAGAATTCTTCTGTTTCTTCGAACAATAGATAAAGTCTTCTTAAAGCCCTGTCCAATCTGAAATCAGAACGAACAATTCCAACATAATCGCTCATAATTTTTTGAGTTTCTCTTAAGTTGTGAGTAACCAAAATATCTTCGTTAGATTGTATCACGCCTTTATCATCCCATTCTGGAATATTTTCTGGTATCACATTGTGTTGATAACTCTCAATAGCTGATAAGAAAATTCGATGAGCAAATACTGTAGCTTCTAACAATGAATTGGAAGCCAAACGATTAGCACCATGTAAACCTGTTGAAGAAACTTCGCCACAAGCATATAAATTGTTGATAGACGATTTTCCATATTCATCTACTAAAATACCACCACACATGTAATGGCAAGCTGGTGTTACTGGTATAAAATCTTTAGTCATATCTATACCAATAGATAAGCATTTGGCATAGATGTTAGGAAAATGTGTTAAAATATCGGCTTTCTTGCGCATGGTAATATCCAAATACACAAAGTCATCGCCCGATTTCTTCATTTCATTATCTATGGCACGAGCTACAATATCACGTGGTGCTAAAGAACCACGTTCATCGTATTCGTACATAAATTCGTCGCCATTTCTTCTGCGTAAAACACCTCCAAAACCTCTAACTGCCTCAGAAATAAGAAATGAAGGATATTCTCCTGGATGATATAATGCTGTTGGATGAAACTGTATAAATTCCATGTTTCTAACTTTACCTTTTGCTCGATAAACCATGGCCATTCCATCGCCTGTGGCAATTACCGGATTGGTTGTATTTGCGTAAATATGCCCAGCTCCCCCGCTTGCCAACACAGTTACATTGGCTAATATTTTCTCAACATGGTTGATTTCTGTGTTAAAAGCATAAATACCATAGCAATTGATGTCTTTACTACTTTTATCCACATGTTCTCCCAAGTGATGTTGGGTAATCAATTCCAAACAGAAATAGTGAGTTAAAATCTCTATATTTTCATTTTGATGAATTTGCTTCAACAAAACACTCTCAATTTCGTAACCTGTAACATCTTTATAATGAAGCACTCTGTGTTCAGAATGGCCTCCCTCTTTTGCTAAATCAAAAACTCCAGCCGGATTTTTATCGAAATTAATTCCGTAATCTATAATCTCTTGAATACGTTCTGGACCTTCTTTTACTACAATTTCCACAATATCCTTATCACATAAACCATCTCCAGCAATTAACGTATCTTGTATATGTTTTTCGAAGGAATCAGACTTGTCTACAACTACAGCAACACCACCTTGCGCATACTTAGTGTTCGACTCGTCTTCGTTAGATTTGGTAACTATCAGAACCTTACCATATTTAGCTGCCTTTAGTGCAAAACTTAGTCCGGCTATACCAGATCCAATCACTAAAAAATCGACTTTCTTCATTAATTTAAATAATATATAACAACTATGTGGATAACATTAACAAGCCTGTGAATTGAATGTATAAATTATCGTAACAATTATTTTTGATTGTTTAAAGCTAAGTAAAAAGCCAAGTTTGACACAATCTTTTGAAGATTTTTTAAGCCACTTTGCTTAGGTTATCAACTTTTAACAACACACTTAACAATACACATTTTGATATTGATAATTTAATCCAATAAAAAGTATAACATTGAGAATCAAGCTAAGTTTAAATTAAAAAATCATAAAATTTGTTGATAACTATGGGATAAGTCATTTTACAACATTTTTTTAATGATTCTTTCTAACAGTTTCAACACACTAATAAAGAATAAGAATCTATTTATTTAATTAAATTATATTTTGTTTGAAGCGTTGATAAAGTTCAAAGCCTGTATCTTTACAAAAAAATTAACGAGCGCTTAAAAAGCATTCGTAGCTAAAAAGCATAGTAATGGAAATTTTAGAAGAACTTAATAGAAAAGGTTACGTAGAAGAAAAAATAGATCCAACCTTGGATTTATTTGCGGAAATAGAGCGACTAAAAAAAGAAAAGAATGCGATTATTTTAGCGCACTACTATCAAGAACCTGATATACAAGATATTGCAGATTATATTGGTGATAGTTTAGGCTTATCTCAAGAAGCTGCAAAAACCGAAGCTGATGTAATTGTGTTTGCTGGAGTGCATTTTATGGCAGAAACAGCTAAGATTTTATCGCCACAAAAGAAGGTTTTATTGCCAGATTTAAAAGCTGGATGTTCGTTGGCAGATAGTTGCCCACCGCATTTGTTCAAAAAATTTAAGGAGAAATATCCGGATCATTTGGTGATTACTTACGTGAACTGCACAGCTGAACTAAAAGCACTGAGTGACATTGTTTGTACCTCAACAAATGCGGTACAAATTGTGGAAAGCTTGCCGAAAGACCAGAAAATTATCTTCGGTCCTGATAAAAACCTAGGTGCTTGGGTTGCTAAAAAGACTGGTAGAGACTTAGTTTTGTGGAATGGTGCCTGTATGGTGCATGAAATTTTCTCTAGGGAGAAGATTACCAAGTTGAAAGAACGCCACCCGAATGCGAAGTTTATTGCACATCCAGAATGTGAAGAAGCGGTGCTGCAAATGGCAGATTACATTGGTTCTACCACTGGATTGTTGAAATATAGCATCAACAGTGATGCAAAAGAGTTTATTGTAGCTACAGAGAGTGGAATTATCCACCAAATGCAGAAAGCTTGTCCAGATAAAACTTTTATTCCAGCCCCTCCTACCAATGCTTGTGCTTGTAACGATTGTCCGTACATGAAACGCAATACTTTAGAGAAACTCTATTTGTGTATTAAAAATGGTTTGCCAGAGGTTACAGTACCTGCTCATATTATTGACGATGCAAGAAAACCTATTGAAAGAATGTTAGAAATTTCTGCACAATTAGGTTTGTAAAATGATAAAAGGACACTTTTTAAGAAATTCATTGTTAGTAACTGCAGTTTCACTGGCTGCTTGTTCTTCTGTAAAGGAATATAATGCAACCATTACAGATAAAAAGCATAGTGTACAAGCTTTACATCAAGATATAAATCTTACTTATCAAATTCTAAAAGATGGGCATCCTGGTTTGTATTGGTATATTTCTAAAAAACAGCTTGATGATAAGTTCGATAGTTTGAAAAATGCTATCAATGAACCACTTACTACAACACAATTTTATCAAAAATTATCACCAGTAGTAGCGGCTATAAAATGTGGTCATACTGCTTTAAGATTTCCATCGGTTATACAAAAAGATAAAGCTGAAAGAGAAGCTGCTAAAAACAAAGTTTATCCTTTAAATCAGTTTACTTACGCCGTAGCTGATGATAAATTGATAGTTATCAACAACAAGAGTAAAAACAAAAGCGTTAAGACTGGAACAGAGATTTTAGAAATTAATGGTTTAGCACCAAAAGAGATTTTTAACATTGTTTCAACCGGTTTTAGTTACGATGGATATAACTCATTATCAAAGAATAAGCGAATAGAGAGAAATTTTGCAAGTCTTTATAAGATTTATTTTTCAGAGCAGGATAGTGTTGCTGTTAAGTTTAAAACAGATAGTACAGTTATCAACACCTTCATCTCATTTTATGATAAGAAGAAAGATGCGGAAGAGAAAAAGAAGTTAGACACAACTAAAACTATTGCAAAAGCACCCGTTAAGAAAGTAAAAGAAACATTCAAACACAGAGGTAATAAAGTTAACAACGAATATCAGTTAGATTTTAAATTTTTAGATAAGGAAAAAGACATCGCTTACCTAAAAATTAAGAGTTTTAGTGTACCAAGTGCTAATTTTCCACTGTTTTATAAACAAGCTTTTGATAGCATCGCTTTATCAAAAAGTAAGAACTTAGTTATCGACATAAGAAACAATCCTGGTGGAACTTTAAGTGCTAGTTTAGCTTTATTTTCTTACCTAACGGATAAAGAATTTGTGTATTTAGCAAAGCCAATTAGCAATGGTGGTTTTAGTGCAGATAAATATCAAACTGGCTTTAAAAAAATACGATATTACCTTACTGCATTTAATGATAACGGTGATATTTATGAAGATGAAGAAGGTAATTCTTTCTCATTTATGAAAGGATATAAACCTCAAAAACCACATAAAAATAACTACAAAGGCAAAGTTTATGTGTTAATAAATGAGTTCAGTTTTTCTGCATCTTCTTTAATTAGCGCTAATTTAAAAGGAATAAATAGAGCTACTTTTGTAGGTACAGAAACTGGCGGTGGCTTTAATCAATGTACAGCTGGTAGAATGCCAGTGGTTACTTTGCAGCACACTAAGTTAGCTTTAAGGTTTGGATTAAACAGAATGGCTCCTATCTATCAGCAAGATTTGTTTGGTAGAGGTGTTTTTCCGGATGTAGAGGTGCAATCTACCTTAAAAGATAGAATAAGTAACTACGATAGAGAGTTACAATGGATTTTAACAGATATTAAAGGAAAAGGATAATGTTCGAGAATAAAGAACGTACTTCGTTAGAAGAATTAGGTGAATTTGGATTAATCAAACACTTAACAGATAACTTTCAAATTAGACACGAAAGTTCTATAAAAGGAGTTGGCGATGATGCTGCAGTGCTTGAATTTAAGGACAAGCAAACTTTAATATCAACCGATTTATTGTTAGAAGGTGTACATTTCGATTTATCTTATGTGCCTTTAATGCACTTGGGTTACAAAGCTGTACAAGTAAATTTGAGTGATATTTATGCCATGAATGGTATAGCTACCCAAATTACCGTTTCTTTAGGAGTTTCGAGCAAGTTTCCATTAGAAGCAATTGAAGAAATTTACAAAGGCATTGAGTTGGCTTGTAATAAATTTAATATCGATTTAATTGGTGGCGATACTTCATCGAGCAAGCAAGGTTTGGTAATCAGCATTACTAGCATCGGCTATGCCAATAAAGAAGACGTAACCTACAGAAACGGCGCACAGGAAAGCGATTTATTATGTGTTTCCGGAGATTTAGGTGGTGCTTACGTTGGTCTGCAGATATTAGAAAGAGAGAAGCAAGTTTTCTTAGAAAATCCTCAAATTCAACCAGATTTAGAAGGTAAGGATTACATTATAGAGCGCCAGTTAAAACCAGAAGGACGTAGAGATGTGGTAGATTTATTAGCACAGCTGAAAATAAAACCTACTTCAATGATTGACGTTTCTGATGGCTTAGCTTCAGAGATTTTACATTTAGCTACACAGAGTGATAAAGGTTGTACCATTTACGAAGATAAACTACCAATTGACCCAGTAACCTACGAAACCGCTAGAGAGTTAGGCTTAGACCCAACTATTTGTGCTTTAAATGGTGGAGAAGATTATGAGTTGTTATTTACCATCAAACAATCTGATTACGATAAGTTGAAAAACGATGTAGATATTAGTGTAATAGGTCATATTACCGATAAAAATTCTGGTGTAAAAATGGTTTCAAAATCTGATGTGGTACACGTATTAAAAGCGCAAGGTTGGAATGCTTTCAAGCATTAATACCTGTTTTATATACTTATAGCTATTTTTGCTATACTTTATTTGATATTTTAAATTCTTATTCAATATATTGCTAGACCAAAACGCTAACAAACTTGAAGAGAATTTTTGTATTTTCTTATCATGGTAGGGAAACCTACCAAACAGGATTTAACAGATTACTGAGCATAGCAGAAAGTTTATCAAATTCTTATGAAGTCCATTTTATTTATGGTAATAAGAATAAGATAGAAATGCCAATTAAGGTGATTGGTAATCTGATAGAAATACCATTAAGTTATACACCAGGTTTTTTTCATAACCACTATAAAAAGCTGATAGAAAGCGGAAGAAGAATAATGTCCAAGTTTTTATTAGCTGGCTATTACCTTTTTACCGGAAAAGAGATTTTTGATTTAGGTAGAGAATTTAAGAAATACAAAGAAAAAACTAATATCAACCTTACTAAAGATGATGTTATTTTGGTTTCTTTTCCATCTATTGCTATTCATAATTTAGGTTATGCTTTAAAGCAAGAATACGGATGTAAGCTAATTTTGGATTATAGAGATCCAGGCGTATTTGGCTATAAACTCATAGAAGACAACAAAATATTATCATTTTTAAGAAAGCGATTTCTTAAAAGAAACGAGTTACGTAATTTAAAAGCAGCCGATTTAATTGTAACTATTTCTGATTCTATCCGCAATTTATTTCCCGAAAAATACAGAGATTCTATTCGGGTTGTTAGAAATGGATATGATTTAAAAAAGACAAATTTTAACCTTATAAAACATGATCCTATTACTTTTAAAATGGTTTATTTGGGAACCGTTTACAACGATCAGTTAGAGGATGTTACTTTTTTTAAAGCATTGAGAAAGTTTATCGATATTTATCTGGTTCAACCACAATATTTTCAAATTAGGTTTATTGGCAGTGGCGAATCACTTAAACTTAAAGAAATTATAAAACATTTTAAATTAGAACCATATACATCTATCAGTCAGAAAATGCCAATTTCACAAGCTTATGCAGAATTGTATAATACAGCAATGTTCTTTCATTTAAAGTATGGAAATAGAAAGGAAATAATTACTACTAAACAGTATGAATATTTAGCTTTTCAAAAGCCTATTTTACTACCAGTTAATGATTACGGAGATTTAGAAGAAAGTATAAAAAAATATAATGCTGGTTATGTCTGTGAAAATGAAGAGGAGATAGTTGCTTTGTTAAAAAAATCGATGGATGATCATTTTAATGGAAATCCTACAAAAATTGAAAGAACAGAGGAAGAACTTTATCATTTGAGTAGGCAGGGACAGGAAGATAAATTGCTAAAATTAATAGATAAATTATAATTCTTCTTCACCCAAAAATTTGCTATCTATTTGCTTGCTCGCTTTAGTTTTTGCACCTAGTTTTTTAATCTTTTCAACCTTTCCAATCAAATTTCCACTACCAAATTGCAACTTTTTAAAGGCATCATCATGTGCTTTTTGAGTTTGCTCTAAATGTTTGCCAATCTTTTCCATATCGCCTAAAAAGCCTACAAACTTATCGTAAAGTGAACCTGCCTCTTCAGCTATTTCAAAAACATTTTTATTCTGTCTGTCTACTTTCCAAATGCTGGCAATGGTGCGTAAAGTAGCTAATAATGTAGTTGGACTAACCAACACTACTTTTTTATTCCAGGCGTAATTAAACAGCTCAGTATCTGCTTGTACAGTTGCACTAAACGAAGCCTCTATTGGAATAAATAAAAGCACAAAATCTGGTGAGTTAATAGCATACAAATGCTGATAGTTCTTTGCAGATAAACCATCAATATGATTTTTGATAGAAAGCAAATGTTGTTTCAAATAAAGAACCTTTTCATCTTCCAATTCCGAACTCACCATTCTTTCATAAGCAACCAACGAAATTTTAGCATCTATAATCAAGTTTTTCTCGTCGGGCAGGTTAACAATCACATCTGGCTGAAAACGTTCACCTTCGCTGCTATTTAAGCTTTTCTGTATGGTATATTCTCTGTCCTTTACTAAACCAGAAGTTTCTAGCACACGTTCCAGTATAATTTCGCCCCAACTGCCTTGCTTTTTGTTATCTCCTTTTAACGCTTTCGTTAAATTATTGGCATCGGTTTGTATCTGTTTACTTTGGTCCATTAACTGAAAAATAACACCTTTTAACTGGCTTCTTTCGGCAGCTTCAGTTTGGTAAACTTTATCTACTTTTTCTTCAAAAGATTTGATATTCGCTTTTAGAGGATTAAGAATTTGATCTAGATTAGTTTGGTTTTGTGCAGTAAATTTTGCAGATTTTTCATCCAGTATTTTGTTGGCAATATTTGAAAACTCTAAAGTGAATTTTTGTTGAAGCTCTTCTAAATTTTGTTGCTGTTTAATAGAAATTTCTCGCTGTGCTTTTAGGTTTTCTTCCGCTCTAGTGGCTCTATTATTTTCGTTGATATAATCTGCCCTTAATTGCATAAGTTCTTGTTGCAATTTCTGATTTTCATCTTTCAAATAGTTTAAAGTAAAAAGTTCTTGTTCGTTTGGTTTGCTTGATTTTTTGGTAATCAAAACCAATAAAAAAGCAATGATGATAACTAATAGTGCAACAATAGCAATTTCCATAAAGAATATTATTTTAGCCACAGATGCACAGATATTTTAAGAAATGTAAAAGAATAGATAAATTAATTATCTGTGCATCTGTGGCAAACCTTATACAAAATAACGAAATTAACAGAACGCCTTATATTTGATTGCGCTTAAATACTATATTTAGCTTATGAATAGGCTTTTAGTTTTAATACAATGTAAGGATCAAGTGGGCTTGGTGGCCAATATCACTCGTATTTTAGCAAGTCATCAGCTCAATATTATTGCTATGCGTGAGTTTGTAGACGAAGAAGAACAACGATTTTTCGCCAGAATATCTTGCAGTAATAACATAGAAAACACCGAGGAACTAAAGTTAGAATTGCAAAATACACTACCTCAAAATGCACAAATTGAAGTAGTGCCAAAGGCAGATAAAAGTATTGCTGTATTGGTTACAAAGGAGTTTCATTGCCTATCTGATATTTTGATTAGGAACTATTTTAAAACGTTAGGAGCGGAGGTAAAATGTGTGATAGGTAACTATGAAAATCTGAAGGAATTGTCGGAAAAATTGGATGTTCCATTTCATTACATTTCTCATGAAGATATTTCGAAGGAAAACTTTGAGAATGCCATCACAAAGCAACTAGATAAATACGATTTGGATTATATTGTACTAGCCAAGTTTATGCGGATCATTTCGCCAACTTTTGTAGCTAAATACAAGCATAAAATTATCAATATTCATCATTCGTTTTTGCCTGCTTTTATTGGCGCTAGTCCGTACCAGCAAGCTTTTAAACGAGGTGTAAAAATTATCGGTGCAACAGCACATTTTGTAACTAACGATCTAGATGAAGGGCCAATTATCAATCAACAAACTATTCATGTAAACCATACTTATGGTGCAAAACAAATGGCTATTGCAGGTAGAGAAATTGAAAAATCGGTACTAAGTAAAGCTTTAGAATTAGTATTTGATGATCGGGTTTTTGTGGTTGGAAATAAGACGGTTGTGTTTGAGTAGATTTAATTTTAGAAGCGCAAAGCTTGTGCTACTATAATAGTGTAGTCCCGCTTTTCGCTTCTCCCGATGAAAAATCGGGATCCGCTGCAATCTGGGCTATTTTACAAACTTCGCAACACCAATTCTCCAGCCTCTTCCCCAGTTTGGCTGCCAATGGCAATGCCCATTCCGTTACAACGCACAGCACAAAAAACATTAGTTTTTACTTCGTCAATAATTGGATTTAGTTCTGGTCCAAAAGCCATAATTCCACTCCATTTCTGTTCAATCTCAAACGGCGTATCAGGTAAAATAACTTCTTTTAGTAGGCATAATAAATTATTTTGTACTAAAGGAGTTTCTCCAAATTGATGGGTTTCCTCAGTAAAAAAATCAAGATTTCTACCACCGCCGAGCAAAACTCTTTCACCCACATTTCTAAAATAATAATAACCCTTATCATAATGGAAAGTGCCTTTTAACTTCAGGTTATCGATAGGTTTTGTAATTATTACCTGACCTCTACCAGGTTTTAAATCGAGCTGAGGCAACAGCTGGTTAGCAAATGCATTAGTGCAGAATAAAAGCTTATTAGTACGAAAATCACCTTGTGATGTAAACAAAGAAATCTTATTTTCTTCTTCTTCAAAACCATTAACAGTGCAATTATTAAGGATAATTACACCTAGAGAAGCAGCTAACCCAAGCAACGCTTTTATCATTTTACCAGGATCTAGCTGCGCCTCCAATCTATTTTCAATTAAAGTGTCAATTTGGTTAAAGGCAAAGGTATTCAGTTTTCCATTTGCTGAAACAAACACATCTCCAACACCAGTAATGTCTTTCAATAAACTATTAAAATGCCCAATTTTTGATACACAACCTTCTTTTAGAGAAAACTTTTCAGGCTTGAAAAGCTCAAAACCACCATTAATTTGTAGGTCTAATAGATCATCGCCAACTAAAGAACGTAATTTTTGCAAGCCATCCCAACGTTTTTTTATCAGTTGATGCAAACCATCAGTACCACAAGATTTCTCTTGCTCTATTAACTCAGAAATACTTCCGAAACAGGCAAATCCAGCATTTTTAGTACTTGCTCCTGAGGGTAAAAAACCACGCTCAAGGATAATTACACTAAGATTTGGTTGTTGTTTCTTAATAGTAATTGCTGCATTTAAACCAACAATTCCACTGCCTACAATAATCACATCTGCGGTATAAAAATTAGCTTTTTCCCAATAAGATAGGTTTTCGGATATCATCAAAAATTGTAAAAATTTTAATTATTATAAATATGGGAACACTTTTTGATTTAACGAAATCAACTGTTAAGGATGTATAAATATCTGCAACAATTTACTGCAAGTGAAAACAAAATAAAAAGTAAAAAACAAACATAAAAATGGAAACGTATTTAATTTTATTTGTTCCGATTCTTCTGCTTAGCATGTTTGTACAGTGGCGTTTCAGAAACAAATTTTCAAAATATGCAGAAATGCAACTCAACTCGGGTTTTTCTGGCAAAGAGGTAGCAGAAAAAATGCTAAGTGATAATGGAATTTACAATGTAAAAGTACTTAGTTCAGAAGGTCAATTAACGGATCATTATAATCCGAGCGATATGACCGTAAACCTAAGTACAGATGTTTACTATGGTAGAAGTGTAGCTGCGGCGGCTGTTGCTGCCCACGAGTGCGGACATGCCATTCAACACGCTAAAAGTTACGGATGGCTACAATTTCGTTCTAATATGGTACCTGTAGTTAGCATCTCGTCAAATTTGCTACAATGGGTATTATTAATTGGTGTATTGCTAATTGGCTTTACAGGAAATCCAATTGTATTAGGTATTGGCGTAGTTGGTTTAGCGGTAATTACTTTGTTTAGTATAGTTACCTTACCTGTAGAGTTTGATGCCAGTAATAGAGCATTACTTTGGTTAAAAAACAACCAAGGTGTAATGAAAACAGCAGAAGAAAACGTACAAGCTAAAGATGCTTTATGGTGGGCTGCAATGACCTACGTAGTTGCTGCTTTAGGTGCGTTAGCTAACTTACTGTACTATGCTTCAATGTTATTTGGTAGAAGTAGAGAATAACCTATTTAGAAAATAGTAAAAGGGATAGTGAAAGCTATCCCTTTTTTATTGCGGCGAATATTTCACCAAATCAATCCCAATACCATTCGGATCTTGAATAGCAAAATGTCTATCACCCCAAGGTTCATTTCTAATCTCAATTTTAATTTCTACACCTTTCTTTTTTAAGGCTTGATATAAGGAATCTACATCATCAATCTCTATGGTTAAATACATGCCTTCGCCTTTAAATGGCTTTTGAAAAAGTGCTTGTTGAGATGGATGGTTGGGTAATAGGAAACTGATTTCTGAACTTTTACTCGGTGTGTGCATCAGTAAATAGAATTCGTTTTCGAAGGTTACGCCAAAATCTAAAACTTCAGTGTAAAACTTCTTTGTTTCAGCTAATTTTTCAGTGATGATACCTGCATTTAATTTCATAACTCTTTCTTTTTTCGTTTGACCATAGATGTTGCCTGCAAAAGCCAACATCATCAAGATTAGATATTTTGTTACTTTCATTAACACAAAATTGGCTAATCGGGTGCTATCAAAATTGTAAAAATCGGACTATTTAAAATTTTAACATTAAGAAGTTAAGGAAACATTAAGAAAATACGCTTAACTAACGTGAGTTTTGATTTATCTATCAATGAGTTATGTCTGTGTGTTAAAATATGTATTTAGAAATGCACCTAAAAGCTGAAGCTGAAATAAATTCAGCATGACGAACGCCAATATACCGTCACCCTGAATTTATTTCAGGGTCAGGTAGGTAGGATTATGACCCAAAACTCACGTTTTTCTTAATTCCTTAATGGTTGACATCTATCATTTATCTACCAAAAGCTTTACTTGGCGTTACACCATAAAAATGCTTAAAATCTTTAATAAAATGAGATTGATCAAAGAAACCTGAGTCGAAAAAGAGCTTGTTGTTTTTTAAACTTTGGGTTGATGGTTTGGCTCTTAAAATGTTTTGGAAACGAACAACTTTACTAAAGGTTTTCATCGAATCGCCGATGTAAAAATCAAAAAGTCTACGTAATTGCCGCTGACTTAAACCGGTATCTATTTCATTAATATTAACGACACCAAAATTTTTCATAATAAAAGAAATAGCGTTGTAAAGACGAGTATCATTTTGAAAATCCATCGCAGCAACCTGTTCCAAAAGAAATTCATCTAGTAATTTAACTGCAGAATTTATATCCACCGATGTGTTAAAATAGGATTGAATAAATGAGGAAACTTTTGGTACTACCAGATTTAATTCTTCTGCTTTATTGCTAATACTCGATGCATCAACCCCAAACAGCTGCGGAAACATAGTGGGCAAAAACCGAATGCCGATGTAGTTAAATTCGGGAGGTAATTCAAACTCTGTGTACTTTTTACAAAAACCCATGACAAAGTTTTCGGTGGGTTTATCGAGCTCGAAAAAGATATCAATACAACCATCGGCAACAACACGGTAGTTAAAAGGTTGTGCTAATTTTTCTGACGTTTTTAACTGCCAGTAACAATAAATAATAGGCTGTAAGCGTAAATGTGGCAAAAACTCTTGATAAGTTACTGCTCCGTAAGATTTTACTGTAGGCTGAATTGGAATGTATAAATCTCTAATGAACGAAGCATCCATTAGCAGCGGTTAGTTTAACCTAAAAGGAACAATCAGTTCAAACTCTGGAATGTCCACCATAAACTCTGTATCATCTACGCTGCGGTGCATCAAATATCTGCCACGCATACTGCCAATATCTGTTTTAAGGTTAGAGCCAGAAACGTAGGAATAACTATCTCCAGGCGCAATAATAGGCTGTTCACCAATAACACCTTCGCCTTCAACTTCTCTTACAGTTCCGTTTGAATCGAAGATAAACCACTGACGACGCATTAATTGTATTTCGTAATCTGTAAGGTTTTCGATATGGATACGGTAAGCAAACATGAAGTGGCCACTTTCAGGACTCGAATGTTCATCCTGATAAATGGTATCTACCGATATTTTCACGCCTTGTGTAATTGCTGTAACCATAACTGTATTTGTTAAAAGCTATCTCTCAATAATCACGCCAGTTCGTTTACAGGCGTTACATTGGCATATTTGTCAGAAATTTCGTCTAGTAATGCGTATATGGTGTCTATATTTTCTTCCTTAACTAATTGAGTACGATAAGGTTTAAAATCTGGCAAACCTTTAAAATAATTAGAGTAGTGACGACGCATTTCGAACACGCCAACTTTAGGTCCTTTCCATTCTACCGATTTAGTAAAGTGAGTTCGGCAAGCTTCTACACGTTCATCTAAAGTTGGTCCAGCTAAATGCTCGCCAGTTTCGAAAAAGTGTTTAACCTCCCTAAAAATCCATGGATAACCAATGGCAGCTCTACCAATCATCATTCCATCTACGCCGTATTCTAATCGCCAGTTGGCAGCTTTTTCTGGGCTATCGATATCGCCATTACCAAAAATTGGAATTTTAATACGTGGATTGCGTTTAATCTCTCTAATCAAAGTCCAATCGGCCTCGCCTTTGTACAATTGTGCTCTAGTTCTGCCGTGAATAGTTAATGCTTGTATACCGATGTCTTGTAGGCGTTCGGCAACTTCTTCAACGTTTTTAGTGTTATCGTCCCAGCCTAAACGTGTTTTTACCGTAACAGGAAGGTGGGTTGCTTTCACAACAGCTTCCGTCATTTTTACCATCTTGTCAATGTCTTGCAAAAGGGCAGATCCCGCACCTCTACAAGCTACATTTTTTACTGGGCAACCGTAGTTAATATCCATCAAATCGGGGCCAGCAAGCGTTGCGATTTCTGTAGCTTCACGCATACTTTCAATATCGCTCCCAAAAATTTGGATACCAATTGGCCTTTCGTACTCAAAAATATCAAGCTTTGCTCTACTTTTTGCCGCAGAGCGAATTAAGCCTTCCGAAGAAATAAACTCCGTGTACATCATGTCTGCTCCACCTTGCTTGCACACATAACGGAAAGGAGGATCGCTCACATCTTCCATCGGTGCCAATAACAAAGGGAACTCTCCCAAATCAATATTTCCTATCTTTACAGACATTTTTCTATCTTCAAAGCCAATTAAAACATTGCAAAGTTACACATAAAAATAAAAATGCTTCAAAGTAGCCCACACAAGCCCGAGAATAGCCCATTTGTACAAATGCTATTTTTAATGTTGTTCGCCATTGGCGGATTAATTGTTTTCGCAATTATTGGAATGGTCTTGGTTTTATTAACCAGTGGATTTGAAGGATTAAGAGCAGCGGCAATGGGCGACTCCAACCATGTATCCTCACTAAAAATCTTGGTAGTGGCGCAACAAATTGGCCTATTTTTAACCCCAGCTATTTTATTGGCTGTAATAGAACGGAAGAAATTAACCAACTTCTATGGTTTTGAAGCCCCAAAAGTTAATTGGTTATTATTAATTGCGGTGCTGTCTGTCTGCTGGATGCCAATTATGGGTTTGTCTATGGAATGGAACCAAAAGATGGTTTTCCCAGAGTTTTTGAAAGGCATAGAAAAGTGGATGAGGACGATGGAAGATTCTGCAGCTAAAACCACCGAAGCCATTTTAAAGATGAGCAACGTTGGAGATCTGTTGGTAAACCTTCTTGTAATTGCAGTAACTCCAGCCATTTGCGAAGAGCTTATTTTTAGAGGAGCCGTACAGCGTACCATCTTCCGTATCAAATCTAATCCACATGTGGCAATTTGGTTATCAGCAGCTATTTTTTCGGCAATACATTTTCAGTTTTACGGTTTCTTGCCACGCTTACTTTTAGGGGCCGCTTTTGGTTATGTTTACTATTTTACCGGAAGCATTTGGTATGCCGTTTTTGCACACTTTTTAAATAATGCGTTTGCCGTTTGCGTAGCGTATTATCTGCAAATGAACAATCAGCCCTACACCAATGCCGAAGATATTGATATGCCTTGGTACGGTTATTTAATTAGTGCGATATTAACCTTAGCTTTGTTCGTACAAATAAGTCAAAAGTTTAAAGTCAAAAGTGAAAAGTCCGATGATGAGCAGTTACAATCTGGAGTTCAAGATAACGCCTAATATGTCTCACATCTCAATATTCACATCTCAAATCTAATCATGAAAACCAGAGCAATTACCGCATTCTTTTTTACTATTGTGATGTTGGGTTCAATCTTTTTAGGGGCCTACACTTTTTCTGCTTTTTACTTGTTGCTGAGTTTGGTGGCCTTGTTAGAGTTTTACAAAATGGTAAAAATAGGAGGGATACGTCCGCACAGAAATATTGGTGTAGCAGTAGCTGCGCTGATATTTTTAACTACGGCTGGCTATCACTTTTTACAATTTGAACTTAAATATTTGTTGCTGATTATTCCTTTGGTTTTTGCGGTGTTTATCGCAGAGTTGTACAAGAAAAACAAAATTCCGTTTGCCAATATTTCTTACACATTCGTGGGATTTATTTATATCACTGTTCCCTTTTGTTTCTTCTACTCTTTAGGTTTTATCATCGATTTTAATACCTACAGTTTCCATTTTCCACTTGCTTTTTTACTGATGCTTTGGGCAAATGATACAGGAGCTTATCTGTTCGGAATGAAGTTAGGCAAGCGTAAACTTTTCGAAAGACATTCGCCTAAAAAATCGTGGGAAGGTTTCTTTGGAGGTGTTTTTACCAGCTTGGTGGTATCGGTTATTTTAGCCTATCAGTTTACAGAAGTAGAACCAATTGTTTGGGCTGGAATGGCAGCAATTATTTCTTGCTTTGGTACACTTGGCGATTTAGTAGAATCGATGTTGAAACGTAGTTTAGATGTGAAAGACTCAGGAAGCTTTTTGCCTGGTCACGGTGGTTTTCTAGATCGTTTTGATGGGTTGTTGATTGCAGCACCAATCGTTTACGTTTATTTGTATTTGTTGATTCATTAGCACAATGAAATTTGTTTTTTTTCTAACTTCCATACTATGCGCTTTGGGCTGTTCCTTAGATAGTATTAAACGAAGGAAGAAACAAAATCATTTTTAAATTCTGAGGTAGAAAAATTTGATAAATTATTAGAAGAAGCTATAATAGAACCCACAGCTGTAATCAATTTAGATACTACCAAAACCTCTTTTTTAGGATTTAAGATTGAAACAAGAATACTCAATGATAAGTTGGTTCTTCTTTTAAATGACGAAAAAATTGACTTCGCTAAATTGGAGACTTTAAATGAAGTTTGGGGAAAAAGGGATAGTTTAAACTTTGGTAACGCTATAAGTCAAATCAAATACTACAAGTATCACAACTTAATGTCTTTTCAATTTGAATATACTCCGTGTACTGGCTTGGGTTGTGGAGTAAATTATCAAATAATCTATAATTTAAAAACTAAGAAAGTCTTTCCTTTTGGAAGGTTTAGAACGGGATTTGATATGGATATTTATAGCTTCGAAAAAAATAAAACTCATTATTTAAGCAAATCTTTTACGGGTAGAAATGCTGAGCTGAGAGATACAATCACCTTTCAAATTTATCAGCTAGATGAAAATGACGGAAAATTCTTAGAAAAGTATTATGCAAAATATTTTTACCAAAATGAAGACTACGAAAAACCAGTTAAGTTCATCAAAAATTGGATAAAAGATTAGGTTAATTACTCGGTCCTTCCTCTTAGCTCTTCGTTAATTTTCTTCAACTGCGATGAAAATATAATCACTAACGGTAAAAATGCGATACCGGTAATGCTTAATGCACTAAAACCTTTTTTAATAGATAGAATTATGCCCGAAGTTGCCATGATAATCATTGAAGCGGCAATAAGTCCTACTGCAAGCTTCATGAGTTTTGCTTTTTTCTTTAATTCTTCTGTAGATAATTTGGTTAAATCTTCTTGTGCCATGTTGCTAAGCTAGTAAATAAATCAAAGCAATCAATTTTCTCTAATAGATTTATGAAAGAAAAGCCACGAATTGCTCGTGGCTTTAGCTGTTAGGTTAAGGTTTCTTTTGATCAACAAACTCAATTTGCTTGCTCAGCTTATTGATTTTTGCTTGTACTTTTTCAATATCCTTTTCAATTTTTTTCTCTTTCCTAGTACTTGCTTCCAATCTTCTGTTAGCTTTCTCTACATTCTTAAGGAGTTTGGCAGTTTCGGCGGCTTGTTTCGCGGTACTATTAGGGTTAGATGCAGAAAACTTGTCAGTTTTTTTGTTTGCTTCTGCATTTAAGCTCTGCACATTCTTTTTCAACTGCGCATTATTCGCTTTTTCTTTTTCTAAATCAATTCTTAATTGATTCCTTTTTGTACTTAATTCTAAGACCTCTTTTCTGGCTTCTAACTTTTGTAATTCAGGCGATTTGGTGGTAGCACATGAGGTTAACAAAAGACCAGCATATAGCAAGGCAGATAATATTACTTTTTTCATATTAGGTGTGTTTTAACCTAGATTTAAACAAAAACTAGACCAAAGGTGTGATAAAAGGTTATTTAATCACTGCCGTTGGCTTTTTGTTGGCATCCAGTGCTACAAAAGTAAAATCGCCGTGTATGGCCAATTCTCTACCTTCGGCGTACATCTGTTCAATGTAAATTTCTACGTTAACCTTTAAACTGGTATTGCCCACATGGGTAACTTTACCAATCAGTTCAACAAACGTTCCGCCGGGAATAGCTTTTTTAAAATCGATACGATCACTACTAACGGTTACCATCACCTGACGGCTAAATCTTGTAGCGGTAATAAAAGCAACTTCATCCATCATGTGCATTGCTGTACCACCAAAAAGGGTATCGTAGTGGTTGGTGGTATTTGGGAATACGGTTTTAAATATACTGGTTTTCGATGCAGCAATTCTTTCTTCTAGGGTCATCTTCAAAGATAGGTTAAAGACTTGCGAAGTTTCGAAAACTTCGCAAGTCTGGGTTAAAAAAATAGATTAATTATTTCTCATGGTTTTTGCTGCCTCCACCATTTCTATCAAGGCTTTCTTGGTTTCATCCCAGCCTCTCGTTTTTAGGCCACAATCTGGGTTTACCCAAAGCTGCTCCCTAGGAATAACCAAAGCTGCTTTTTTCAGCAAATTTACCATTTCGTCTTTGTTGGGAACTCGTGGCGAATGAATATCATAAACACCCGGACCAATCTCGTTTGGATATTTGAAATCGGCAAAGGCGTTTAGCAGTTCCATTTGCGAACGTGAAGTCTCAATGGTAATTACATCGGCATCCATTGCAGAAATGCTATCAATAATGTCATTAAATTCAGAATAGCACATATGCGTATGAATTTGAGTTTCGTCTTTTACGCCACTCGCAGAAATCCTGAAAGCTTTTACTGCCCAGTCTAAATAAGTTTTCCAATCCGCTTTGCGTAAAGGTAAACCTTCTCTTATGGCAGGCTCATCAATTTGGATGATCTTTATTCCAGCTTTTTCCAAATCAACCACTTCATCTCTTATGGCTAGCGCTATTTGATTACAAGTTTCTGAACGAGGCTGATCGTTGCGAACAAATGACCATTGCAGAATAGTTACTGGCCCTGTTAACATTCCTTTCATGTAATTTGATGTCAGAGATTGTGCGTAATTGGTCCATTTTAATGTCATCGCTTCTGGTCTGGTTACGTCGCCGTAGATGATAGGAGGTTTTACACAGCGAGAGCCGTAGCTTTGTACCCAACCGTTCTGAGAAAATGTAAATCCATTCAATTGCTCGCCAAAATATTCTACCATGTCATTGCGTTCAAACTCGCCATGCACCAAAACATCTAAGCCAATTTCTTCTTGCCAACGCACAGCTTTTTCAGTTTCGATAGCTATCAATTGGTCATATTGGGCCTGATTTAGGCTTCCTTTTTTCAATTTTGCCCTCCAGCTTCTCACCTCTGGCGTTTGCGGAAAAGAGCCAATGGTGGTTGTTGCAAAAGCAGGTAGATTTAAAGCATCCTGTTGTAGCTTACGTCGTTTTGTAAAACCATTTAAGCGTTCCGAGTCACTTTGTTTAATGTCATTTATTCTATTTTTTACTTCCACATTGTGGATTAAAGAAGAACTTTTACGACTTTCTTGTGCTGCTTTATTTTGTGCGAGTTCTGCTTTAACAGCAGTTGAGTTTTCTTCGTTTGCTAATCGTTTTAAGGTTGTTAACTCGCCAACTTTTTGTTTAGCAAAAGCCATCCATTGCTTTATTTCTGAAGTTAAAACGGCTTCATTTTTTTCTAATGTTAAATCGCATGGGCTATGCAGCAAAGAGCAAGAAGTGGCAATCCAAACGCGGTCTTTTCCTAAGGTTTTTACAGCACTATTAATGATAGATAGAGAATTTTCAAAATCGTTTTTCCAGATATTTCGTCCATCAATTACACCTAAGGAAAGTATTTTTTCTGTGGAGATTTTACTAAGTACTTCATCCAATTGTTGCGGCGCTCTCACTAAATCTATATGCAATATTTCTACAGGTAAAGCTGTGGCTAATTCCACATTATCTTGCAAAGCACCAAAATAGGTCGCCAATACAAACTTAAGCTCTGGAAAAGCCTTTTTTAATTGTTGATATGCTGATTGATAGGCCTGTTTTTCACTTTCAGATAAGTCTAAGACCAAAAACGGTTCATCAAATTGAACGTGTGTTGCACCTAAAGATTTCAACCTTGTTAAAATATCGATGTAAACTGGAAGCAGGTTTTTAATCAAATCAATTCTATGGAACCCAGCTTCTTTTTCTTTGCCTAAAAGGAGATAGCTAATCTGGCCAATCAATACGGGCTTGGTAATAATTCCTAACTGTTTCGCTTCATAAAACTCATCAATAATTTTGGTAGAAAAAAGGCTGAAAGATTGATTTTTGTAGAATTCGGGAACAATATAATGGTAATTGGTATCAAACCATTTCGTCATTTCCATGGCGATAATATCTAGCCCTTCTTTTTGATAACCTCTCGCCATTGCGAAATAAAGATCTAATTCGCAGTTATCTTGTTTTGTAGCTACTGGGTTGTAACGCTGCGGAATTGCACCAAACATTAAAGAATGGTCTAGCACTTGGTCGTAAAAAGAAAAATCGTTAGATGGAATAAAATCTACACCTAAGTTTTTCTGTAGCTCCCAGTTTTCCTTACGGATGTTTTTTCCCACCTGAAGTACATTTTTGTAACCAGTGGTGCCTGCCCAGTAGCTTTCGCAGGCCTTTTTCAATTCTCTTTGACTACCAATTCGCGGATAGCCTAAAATTTGAGTTTGCATTTTAAAAGGGTTTAAATGAAAAAATTTAAATCCCAACTCTAAGTAATGCCCTGAAATAATTTTTGTGGATAGGAATAGTTAAGCCATAGAGAAAATCTATACGCTAGCTAATCACACCTGACCCATTGTCTTATTTCGCGAAGACATTGTCAATTCGATTGTGGCAGGTCTCCTGACTTATCCCCAGTGCTACCGCCTTCCCATCTCGACCTAAGTCGTAACAGTGGCATTATGGTAACGCTGTTTTCCTAAAAGAAAAGGATTTACAGTTGCGCGACAGCTCATGATTTTCACATGATTCCCTATTAATTCCGATATTACTCGGAAACCATCATCGGTTTGATTTGAAATAAAGTTAAGAACTTACTGAGAGCGAAGTTATGCAATAGCACCGAGGAAATGAAACCTTATTCGCCGAGTGTAACAAATTTAATGAGGTCTTACATCGCTACTTTATCTGTCATATATTTGATATAACCTTCAAACAATAAAACAGTATGATAAAAAGATACTTAAAAAAGGGCGTTTGGATGTTCTTGTTGGCAACTAGTTTCAATGCCGTTGCGCAAGAAGTTCAATCTCCTAAATCGCATTTTGGATTTGATATTGGTGATAATTACCAATTGGCCAATTACACCCAAACCGAAGCTTACTTTAAAAAACTAGCCGCTAGCTCAAAACGAGTAAAGTTGGTTGATATTGGCAAAACCGAAGAGGGTAGAAGCCAGTATATGCTCATTGTGACTTCGCCAGAGAACCACAAAAATTTGGAGAAGTACAAGTCTATTTCGCAAAAATTAGCTAGAGCCGAAGGACTTTCTGAAAAAGATGCCAAAGATCTGGCTCAGCAAGGTAAAGCGGTAGTTTGGATTGATGGCGGCTTACACGCCAACGAAACCGTAGGAGCGCACCAACTCATTCAAACTGCTTATAATTTGATAAGTAGAACTGATGCGGAAACTACCAAGATTTTAGATGAGGTTATTATTTTGATGACGCATGCTAATCCAGATGGACAAGAATTGCAAACCAATTGGTACTTGAGAGAAGCAACGCCTGAGAAGAGATCTTTAGCGGGTTTACCAAGGATGTACCAAAAATATGCAGGTCACGATAACAATCGCGATTTCTTTATGCTGAATTTGAAGGAAACGCAGAACATGGGGCGTCAGTTGTTCATTGAGTGGAACCCGCAAATTATGTACAACCACCACCAATCTGGTCCTGCCGGAACAGTTGTGGCCGGGCCTCCATTCCGTGATCCACATAATTATGTCTTCGATCCAATTATTCTGACAAGTGTAGATGCAGTTGGTGCGGCAATGCACAACCGTTTAAACGTGGAAGACAAGCCCGGCTACACCCAGCGTAATGGTTCTGTTTTCTCTACTTGGTACAATGGTGGTTTAAGAACCACAACATACTTCCATAATATGGTGGGCTTGCTAACAGAAATTGTGGGTAGTCCAACACCAATGGAAATTCCTTTAGTACCATCGCGTTTGTTGCCAAATAGCGATTCTCCAAATCCGGTTACACCGCAAAAATGGTATTTCAAAAGCGCTATAGATTATTCAGTTTCGTTAAATTATGCGGTGCTGAATTACGCACAGCGTTACCACGATGAGTTGTTGTTCAACGTGTATAAAATGGGTAAAAACTCAATCGACAGAGGAAGTAAAGATACTTGGTCTTTCTCGCCTCAAAAGATAGAAGCCATTAATGCGGCGGCAAAGAAAGATAAATCTGATAACTCTGGTGCTTCGAGAAGAGGCATAGATCCGAAATTCTTCGATGAAGTAATGAAAGATCCTAAGTTGCGTGATGCTAGAGGTTATATTATTTCTGCAGATCAGCCAGATTTTACTACTGCAATTCGTTTCTTAAATGCATTGATTAGAACCGGTGTGGTGGTGCAAAAAGCAACCGCTGCATTTACGGTAGAAGGTAAAAAATATCCGGCAGGCTCTTATATCGTGAAAACAGACCAAGCTTTTAGACCACATGTGCTGGATATGTTTGAGCCGCAAGATCACCCGAATGATTTTAAGTATGAAGGTGGGCCTCCAACAGCACCCTATGATGCTGCAGGTTGGACTTTGGCTTATTTAATGAACGTGAAATTCGATCGTATCGTAAACGCTTTTGATGGACCTTTCCAAAAAACAACTTATGGCGAGTTATTAAAAGCTACGCCACAAGCTTTGCCTAGCGCTAGCGGTTATGCATTAAGTGCACAGGCTAATGAGAGCTATTTGGCGGTGAACGAATTATTAAAAGCAAAGGTAGAAGTATTGAGAAATCCTGCTGATGGTTCGTTTTATGTTCCTGCTTCGGCTGCGGCCAAAACTGCCTTAAACAAAGCAGAGCATAATTTTGGCATGAAAGTAACGGCGGCAAGCAAGCCAAAGGGAGCAGTGAAGGTTAAACCATCTCGTATCGCACTTTGGGACACTTACGGCGGCTCAATGCCATCAGGTTGGATCAGGTATATTATGGAGCAATACCATTATGATATTACGGTGGTTTATCCGCCAGATATTGATGCTGGAAAATTGAAAGACCAATATGATGTGTTAATTATGGTTGGTGGTTCTGTGCCTGCACTTACAGCTGATGGTGCAGGAAGAGGATTTAATCCGCCAGTAGTTGAAAACATTCCCGATGAATTTAAAGGCAGAGTGGGTAGAATGACGGCAGAAAAATCTGTTCCTCAATTGAAAGCTTTCTTAGAAAACGGCGGAAATATTGTAGCTATTGGTTCTGCAACAAACTTGGCAGCGCACTTAGGTTTGCCGGTTAAAAATGCCTTACTAACCGCTGATGGCAAACGTTTACCTAACGATAAGTACTATGTTCCAGGAAGTGTGTTGAGTGTGAAAACTGATGCTAAATTAGCGGCAAACTGGGGCTTAGATGAAAATACAGATGTGTATTTTGATAATAGTCCGGTATTTAAAATCACTGACGACAAGGCGAAAGTAAAGCCTTTGGCTTGGTTTGCTACAGACAAACCGTTACGCAGTGGTTGGGCATGGGGACAAGCTTATTTGAAAGATGGTGTAGCTGTATTCGAAGCAGATTATGGCAAAGGAAAGTTATACGCTTTCGGACCAGAAATTACTTTCAGATCGCAAACTCACGGTACATTTAAATGGCTGTTTAATCAGCTGTATAAATAAAGAAACTATATTAGTTTATAGTGTTTGATTTTAACGGGCAGTTCTAGTTTGGGCTGTCCGTTTTTTTCGCACACAATTTTTGTTGTCGTCATTGCGGGGGAACGTGCATATTTTACCTTCCTGAGACTAAGCTTTTTTAACAAGTGCCTACCTTCGTATTATTAAATAGAAAGAAATGAAAATAGAAATATGGTCTGATGTAATGTGTCCTTTTTGTTATATCGGTAAAAGACATTTAGAGCAGGCATTAACAGAACTTCCTTTTAAAGGTGAAGTTGAGATCAATTGGAAAAGCTATCAGTTAAACCCAGAATATAATAACGAAGGAGGTGAAAGTCTTTACGATTACCTTTCTAAAAATAAAGGGATAAGCTTAGAGCAAGCTAAGCAAATGACAACGCAGGTTTCGGCTATGGCAAATAATGTGGGCTTAAATTTAGATTTTGAGACCAGTATTCCAGCCAATTCATTCGATGCACATCGATTAATCCATTTCGCTGCTAGTAAAGGGAAACAAGACTTAGCGGAAGAGCAGTTATTTAAAGCTCATTTCGAACAAGGCAAAAACATTAGTGATAACCATGCGCTTTTAGAAATTGCTTCTTCTTTGGGTTTAGACGTGGAAGAGGCCAAATTTGTTTTAGAAAGCGATGCTTTTACAGAGGAAGTAAGATTTGATATTTATGAAAGTCAACAATTAGGGGTTAGGGGCGTTCCGTTTTTTGTGATGGACAGAAAATACGCACTATCGGGAGCACAGCCTGTAGATGCGTTTAAACAAGCAATTACGCAAAGCTATAATGAATGGAAGGTGGCGCAAGAAAATTCATCCTTAAAAAGCTTAAATACAACGAAGGATAATAGTTGTGATGAAAATGGTTGTGAGATTTAGAGACCGACGTTAATGATTCGTGCCTTGCAATGACGGCAGAATATAAACAAAAAAGGCGATTAGAATTTCTAATCGCCTTTTTTTATCTCTTGCTTCTATTATTTATTCAAAGGAGACAACTTATTTGTGTTTTTAGTCAGCTTCGAAGTTTCCGTTTGCTTCATGAAATCAACCATGATGTTCATGCTTTCATCCTCAATAAAATCAGAAGCCTCTTGTTTAGGTGTTTTTTCGCCTTTCTTAAGCGGTGCTAAACCTTTTTCTGCTCTCACCTGATTTAATCTCGCTAAAGATTTAGCTTCAAGCGCTTCGCGTTCTGCTTTTAATTTAGCTTCATTTAAAGTTACCGAAGTTTCGTTTTCTCTTTTCTTGCTTTCAGCGATATCCTCTTTCAGCATTTTATAATCTAACGATTTAGTCATTCTCTTTTCGTGAAGCTTAATCAAATTTGATTTTACCGCATTTAAATCATAAACCGTAGCATAAGCCGATGGATTTACCACATCGAAAGGTAAAGCAGATGGTTCTGTATCTTCTCCAATTTTATCTAAAGGATAAATTGAAGGGAAATTGATATCAGGAATTACACCTTTATGTTGTGTACTGTTACCGCTAACACGGTAAAACTTAGCCATCGTTAAGTTAATTTGGCCTAACTGAGGCACACCGTTTTTATCTACGATAGTTACTGTAGGCGAGTTAAGATCTTTCTTAGCTGCTTTTTTCTCGTCTTCGTTCTTTTTAAACAATGCAGCCAATTTTTGCAACATCGAAGAGTTCATTAAAGAGTTTAGATCGATAGAAGACTGTACAGTACCTTTTCCATAAGATTGGGTTCCCATTACAATGCCACGACCGTAATCCTGTATCGCACCAGCGAAAATTTCAGATGCTGAAGCACTTAATCGGTCAATCATTACACCTAGAGGACCATCCCAAGTAATTGCATTATCTTCATCTTTATAAACTTTTACGCTATTTCTGTAATCTTTAACCTGTACCACTGGGCCTTTGCCAATAAATAAACCAGAAAGTTCAATAGCTTCATTTAAAGAACCGCCACCGTTTGCTCTAAGGTCAACTACTATAGCATCAACCTTATCCATATTTTTAAGCGTATCGATCAATAAACGAACATCTCTTGTTGTGCTCTTATAATTTGGATCTCCAGCATTTGCTGCCTTAAAATCTGCATAAAAAGCAGGGATTTTGATTACACCAATTTTATAAGGTTTGCCATCGTTCTCCACAGTTTTCACAATCTTTTTCGCAGATTGCTCAGCTAAGATGATCTTCTCTCTCACCAAAGTAATAATTTGTGGTTTAGAAGAAAGTTCTTGTCCCGAAGGAATAACTTTTAAACGAACAGTAGTTCCTTTTGGACCTTTGATTTTAGAAACTGCGTTGTCAATTCTCCAACCGATGATATCCTCAAACTCACCATCGGTACCTTGTGCTACAGCAATAATTTTATCGCCAGCGTTAAGCTTTTTACTTTTAAAAGCAGGGCCTCCAGGCATTACAGAAGCAATTTTAGTTACTTCATTTTCAGATTGTAAAACAGCACCAATACCTTCCAACGAACGAGACATTTCTTGGTTAAAAGCCTCTGCATTACGTGGGTTAAAGTAGTTTGTATGCGGGTCAATGGCTTCGGTAAATGAATCCATCAAAATTTGAAATACATCCTGATTGTTGAATTTTGCTGCTTGCGATTTTAAGTTGGTATAACGCTTGGTTAGCGTTTCAATATTTTTTGCTTCATCTGTGCCCGCAATTTTAAGATTTACCAACTCATATTTCACACGCTTTTTCCAAATTTCATCTAGCTCAGCTTTGTTTTTTGTCCAAGGAAGTTTTTCCCTATCGTAAACATAGGTGTCATTTTGAGTGAAATCGTATTTGTTTTTAATCTGGGAAACAGAAAAATCTACACGCTCGTTATAGCGTTTCAAGTAAACATTAAAAATGTAGAACGGTGCACTAAGGTCACCAATTCTTAAATCGTCGTCCAAGCTGTGTCTATTAGCTTCAAATTCTTTGATATCACTTTCTAAAAAGTAATATTTCGAAGGGTCTAGGGCCTTAATATATCTATCAAAAATAACAGATGATATAGAATCATTCAGCTTTATCTTTTTGTAGTTATAATTCTCAATTAAACCCACCACTTCTTTGGCTACCAAACTTTGTTGTTCGTCTGGTTTTATGTTCGAAATACCATCTACCGGTTTTTGAGCCTTTGGAGAGGCTGTGCAGGCTAACACTGCAGCGGTAAAGGTAATGGCAAATATTCTTTTCAGCATTTCTCTAACTGTTTTAAAATCCATTCTTATAAAATCATTATCCAATATGATACCAATTTCTTAAATAAACAAAAAAGATACAGTTTTAGTCTGTATCTTTTTTGTAAAGATTGTAAAAAGAATGGAATCTATCTTACCAAATTATTTTTCATTGCTAAAACAACAAGCCCCACAATACTTTTCACCTTTGCTTTTTTAAAAATATTCTTACGATGTGTTTCTACCGTTCTCTTACTAATGTTTAAATGTGTAGCAATATCTTGGTTGCTATACTCTTGGGTAATTAAACGAATAATTTCTAATTCGCGAGCACTTAACAGCGCCGCAAGGTTTGTTTTAGGTTTCATGAGAGAGGTTTGTTTAGATGAAAATAGGAAAAGAAAAAACGAAGCTAATACCCAGAAATAGGTATTTTACTAAGGTTTAAACTATCTATCCCTTTTTTATAGCAGTTCTTTCAGCTATGATAGCTCTAGAGCTTTTGATTAGCTGATTGTACTGTACAGTATTGTTATTCTTTGAAAGAAGTTCGGCAGCATTTAGATCTTTAACAGCCAATTGGTAGTCTTTCTTTTTGATTTTAACGGATGCAATGCCCAAAACAGATTCGATGTAGGCATTGTTATCTTTAAGTTGTTGGGCTAAGATACCGTGTTGAGTATAAAACCAAAGTGATTGAGGCAATTTATTGGCAGCAAAATATATTTTGCCCAACTGTTGATAAGCTGACATTTGCCCTGCTTTATTACCAATTCTACTATAATTTTTTAACACTTGTTTTAAAACAATCTGCTCAGCTTCGTTGTAGTTAGAAAGCAGCACGTGAATGTTGCTTAAGCGAATCAACGTTGTGCCGTAACGGTTATATTTCTTGTCTTGTTTGTACTCTTTCGCAGCTTTGTTAAAAGTAACTATGGCAGCATCAAAATCTCCAAAACGTTCAAAACGCTCTGCATCTTCAAAAAACTCGTCGGCAGCGGTACGACTAGAATTGCCTAACACAGCCAAGTTAACAGATAATTGAGGTTGATGGTTTTGATCTGCATTTGGTCCAACAACGTTTTGTGCATTTGCAAAACCAACAGACAGCATTAAGAGCATCGAGAGTGCTGCGAGAGTTGAGCGTGTGAAGATCTCAAGTAGGTAGATTTTTTTCATCTATTTATATTTTCATTGGCTTGGAAACCGTCATGGCTTGGTTTAGGCATCAACATCCAAGACAATTCACTTTACAAAGATATAACTTTTTAAGTTACAATAGCTAAACACCTATTTTTCACACACTTTAGCTCTGTTAAGTTGCCATTTATAATTACATCTCGATGAAAATTTATGGTAATGATGTAACAAATCGTAATTCAAACCATCGAATCATAAAAAACTTAAAGCTATGTTAGTAACCACAACCAATAATGTAGAAGGCAAAAAAGTAGTTAAATACATTGGTCTTGTAACAGGAGAAACAATTATAGGGGCAAACTTTTTTAAAGACATCTTTGCCGGAATTAGAGATATTGTAGGCGGACGCTCAGGCTCGTATGAGCAGGTGTTGCGTGAAGCAAAAAACACCGCAGTTAGCGAAATGCAACAGTATGCTGCGGCAATGGGAGCAAATGCCATCATAGGTGTTGATTTAGATTA
This sequence comes from Pedobacter sp. T50_32, assembly GCF_057652195.1. Classification (NCBI taxonomy): domain Bacteria; kingdom Pseudomonadati; phylum Bacteroidota; class Sphingobacteriia; order Sphingobacteriales; family Sphingobacteriaceae; genus Pedobacter; species Pedobacter sp. T50_32. The sequence goes on from NZ_JBYFBY010000001.1 coordinate 533,958, forward strand.
TGAAACTGTAGGAAGCGGGGGCAGCATGTTAATGGTAACTGCTAGCGGAACTGCGGTTGTTTTAGAAGATTAAACCCCAACCCCTAAAGGGGCTTAGAGACCGAACATAAAAAAGCCCGAGACACTTAAACGATATCTCGGGCTTTATTTTTTGAGTTTTAATCCCGATGCTTCGGGTTTTCAATACATTTAACTTTTATTAGCGTTGCGGCATTTTTGGCATGTTGCGCATCATTTTTGCAGCCGCCGCCGGATTAGAGAACTGCTTCATTACCTTTCTCATATCCTCAAATTGCTTTAAAAGCTTAGTTACATCCTCAACCTTGTTGCCAGAACCTTTTGCAATTCTAACCCTACGGCTTTGTTGTATCATATCTGGATTTTCCTTTTCGTAAGGAGTCATCGACTGGATGATCGACTCAATACCCTTAAAAGCATCATCATCAATATCTACGTTTTTCATCATCTTTCCAACACCAGGTATCATGCCCATCAAATCTTTCATGTTACCCATTTTCTTGATTTGTTGGATCTGACCGTAGAAATCGTTGAAATCGAATTTATTTTTACGGATTTTCTTTTGAAGTTCGGCCGCTTCCTTCTCGTCAAACTGTTGCTGAGCACGCTCTACCAAGGAAACAACGTCACCCATGCCCAAAATACGAGAAGCCATCCTGTCTGGATAGAAAACATCCAAAGCTTCCATTTTCTCGCCAGTACCAATAAACTTAATTGGTTTATCAACTACCGATTTAATAGAAAGTGCCGCACCACCACGAGTATCACCATCTAATTTGGTTAATACTACACCCGTAAAATCTAAACGATCGTTAAATACTTTGGCTGTATTTACCGCATCCTGACCAGTCATCGAATCTACTACGAATAAAATCTCGTGTGGCTTAGTCTGTGCTTTAACCTCCGAAATCTCGTTCATCAAAGCCTCGTCAATAGACAAACGACCGGCAGTATCGACAATGATTACGTTATTGTTATTCTTTTTACCTTCAGCAATACCTTCCAAGGCAATTGCTACAGGATCTTTCGATTCTTTATTAGCGTAAACCGGTACACCAACTTGCTCGCCTAAAACCTGCAATTGGTCAACAGCCGCCGGACGGTAAACGTCGCCAGCAACCATTAACGGTTTTTTGCCTTTGCTCTTTAAGTGCAATGCCAATTTACCAGTGAAAGTAGTTTTACCAGCACCATTTAAACCAGCAATTAATATTACGGTTGGGTTATTTTTAAGATCTAACTCCGTTGCTTCACCACCCATTAAGGCAGAAAGCTCGTCGTTCATAATTTTGGTAAGCAATTGCCCTGGCGAAATGCTGGTCAATACGTTTGAGCCCAAAGCCTTTTCTTTCACCTGATCGGTAAAAGTTTTGGCGGTTTTATAATTTACGTCCGCATCAAGTAAAGCCTTTCTAATCTCTTTCATGGTCTCTGCCACGTTGATTTCGGTAATGCTTCCCTGTCCTTTTAGAACTTTAAACGCCCTGTCTAACTTATCCTGTAAATTTTCAAACATTGCTTGATAATTAAATTTTTAAGATTGCAAAGGTAAGGAAATTTACGATTTTATCCCGTACGTACGGAAACGATTTTAGATTTTTGAGCGCAAGCTGTTGCTTTAAGGTTTTTGAAAAGCAGTAATAGTTAAAATCGGTTTCAATAGTCCCGCTTTACACTGTAGCCCTCGTTCGCTATCGCTGTCTCGGGGCTGCCGTTTCAATCGGGTTTAACTAACTTAAACCTGTGCTAATCGCCAGCTTTGACAAACCTCTGGCAAACGGGATAGAGGTTTGTCAAAGCGGTTTTGCATTATGACTGTTTCCCGCGTCGTCGTCCTCACCAACGTGTAATTCGGAAATGGTTTGCCATTTATTTTTAACCGACGATTTAAACGTGGGCTAGGTAGAAATGAAAAATATTAATCGTTAAATAAAATTCGTTGGCGAGGACGCCAACAAGAGCAAACAGCCTTCTTTCTTGGTGTGCTTTGTGCCTTGGTGGTTATGATAAGATTTAAGCGGCTTTCAATTCTATTTTTCTTAACTAGCCCCGACAGCAGTGGAAATACTTTTTGATGTGCTTCCGTTGAAGTTATGCATACGACTACAAAAAGATTGTAACGAATGGCGGGACTGCGGTTAAATAGGAGCAATGTCCTTGCGCTTCAAATGAATTATCTAGGAAAGGCAAAACTTACACCGAGTGCCAAAGCCTGACTGCTCTGCACTTTTAAATCCATGTCCTTATCGTATAAGATAACACCAGTAAGTGAAACGTTCAAAAAGCGGTTCAGTTTGGCGGTAACCACCACGTCTAAACGATGATCAATCTCACCAAAATCTTCGTAAGGGATGAACATATTGTATTTCGCCTTTAAAATAGTGTTCTTCATGATTTCTTTTTCCAAGTTACTTACTACCTGAAAAGCGAGCTCATTTTTAACTCTTTTTCCAACTTCTACACCAAAGTTTTTAGGGTTAGTTTTGTAAATGGTGGTATCTAAAACGAAAGTTTGACGAGCCGTACCTGTACCAATACGAGTAGAAAATACCTTACTTGGCTTGTACTCGAAACCCATAGATTCTGTTAAATAACCAGGAGCCATAAACCTAGAAAGTAGCTTCGGAATTTCGTTGCCTTGGGCATCTCTACTGTAAGAAAAACCTTTGTCAAACTGCGATTCGAAACTTAAAGAGGCGAAGAAATACCAATTCTTTGATAATTGTACGGCGGCTTTATTATCCCAATAAATACGGTCGTTGGTTTTCTTTTGCAGCTGATCTTTGTTCTTTACCTTTCCATATTGCAAAATAACCTCGCTGGTGTAACTGTAGCTCTCTTTGCTGTACTCTGCTTTATGGTTTAACAATGCACCAATGGCGATAGAGTTGGTACCACCACCTTTCCAGTTATCACTAAATGAAGCTTGATTGGCGTTGATGCCAACGGTAGCTTTTGTTTTCCAGTAGTTAATTTTGGCTTGCACCAAAGCAGGCTTAAGCTCTACCGGTTGGAAAGTGATTGTACCTAGCCTAGATGGCAACGGATTTCGCTTCAACTTGATCTCCATATCTTTTAAGGGAATCGGAACGGTGTCTATTTCTTGGGCAGAAGTAGCAAGGCAAAATCCTGAAATCGCAAAAAGGGTTAGTATTAAACGCTTCATTTTCTACAAAATAACGCAAAATTTTATGAAATATTGATAAGGGAAATAGCTTTGTGCTACAAATGCTACAAAATTAGGGTGTTATTAATTTGAACCAATTATATCTTTTCCGTTTGGATAGGTAATTAAGTTCACACTCGTGTTGATAAGCTTCTTTTTCGAATACGATGTTTAAATAAGCTTTGTAATGAGACCTGTAAATTAGCAGGTTAACTAGGTAATTGAGCAAATAAAACAGATAAAATGGAATTAAGAGCAGTTCCAACTGTTGTTGGTGATGTATTTTCTCGTGATTAATTAATACCGCATCGTTTTTGTAAGCCTTACTTTTAACCAAAATAAAGGGGTAAATAGCCATAGCTGCTGCGGGCAGTTTTTTAAAAACGATAAAAAGTGCCATTACTGTTGATCTATGGTTAGCTTGGGCAAAGTTGGCAAACGAAACATTGATGGGTTACGCTTGTAAGAGGCGTAGCTATTTTTTACGAACTGGATAAACTGGTATTCTGATGCGTTCAACACAAATTGATAAGTTGGGCGGTACTGCGTCATAAAGTCTTGCAGGTTCTCTTCTTTAATGTCAATTAACGCTGAAACATAGTTTGGTCGGTAACGATAGTCAATCACTTCCTCTTTGTAATCCTTTTCGAGGATTTTTTGCAGGTGACGAGCGTTTTTGCCTTCTCTGCTCAATAGGTTATAAATAGCATCGATGCCTAAACCAACGCCGCCCATACCGAGGTTTAGCAAATCTTTACTGCTTCCCTTATCTAGTTTGTATTTGTATTCTTCTAACTTAGATTTATAAAGCTCTTGCGGAGTTTTGGCCTTTCCGTAAATACTAACTTCTTTTAATCGGATACCCATTGAACGCAGCTGAAAAATAATAGCACTTTGTCCGCGGTAAACCACTGTATCCATGGCGTGGCCACTTAATGCAGCAAAAAGGGTGTCACCTAATTTTACAGGTGCAGTAAATTCTCCTTTGGTGTTATTGTAAAAACCTTCGTCAACAGATGAGTTGTAGATGTAAACTTTTGCCAATCGCAGTTTGGTATCTTTATCTACCACAAAACCAGGAACCGTTTTTTGTTGCGCAAACGTGTTTAGGGCACTCAGAAATAATATGGACCAAAGTAGTATTCTCATTAATTAAGCAAAGCTACAATTTATAAAAATTGAGCTATTTATCTTAACATTATTTAACTACCTGCAGTTTTTGCCCAATTTTAATATTATTGTCTGGCAATTGATTGATAGACTTTAGTTCATCTACCGAAATTTTATAGAGCTGACCGATCTTGTACAATGTTTCGCCCTGCAATACTGTATGGAATTTACCGTTTTCTAGACTTGCTGGCGGATCTTTTGGTGCAACGCTAACCGGTGTGTACAATTTCTTTTCGTTGGGGATATTGGCATTGATTTCTTTAAACACCTTATCTTCCCGTGCTAATTTTTCACGCTCACTTTCAGATTGGTCGTACTGGTAGAGCTTGTACTTATCAATAATGTTAATGAGCAGTTCCGGATACCTTGGATTGGTAGCATAACCAGCATTTTTTAAGCCAATTGCCCAATTTCTATAATCGTTTTTGTCTAGCTCGAAAAGTGCCGCATAGCGTTTACGTTTTAAAAATTCCGAATGATCTTTGTAAGATTCCCGAGGATCTTTGTACACTCTAAAGCAATCGTCGCGGTTATCGTCGTCTTTGTAATAAGCTTTGCCTTTCCAGTCTGAGGTACATTTAATGCCGAAATGATTGTTGGCGTATTTGGCCAAATCGCTGCTGCCGCTGCCAGATTCTAAAATGCCCTGTGCCAAGGTGATACTTGCAGGAATACCGAATTTGTTCATTTCTTCTATCGCAATACCCTTAAAGGCATCGATATAAGATAATGTGGTATAAGAAATAGGAGTAGGATTGTCCTTTCTGGCGTTTTTTTCAATTTGCTTGTTGTTTTTACTGTATTGTCTGGTTTTACAAGCGCTGGTAAAAACCATAAAAAAAGCTAAGAAAAGGAGTTGTCTAGTTTTACTCATGTTGCGGCATTAAAGTTTTAGTTTTTGTCCAGGTTTTAAAGCAGATGATTTAAGTCCATTTTTGTTCATCAGTGCTTTTGCGGTTGTTTTGTTTCGCTTGGCTATGATGCTCAAATTGTCTCCCTTTTTTACGGTATAAGTTCTACTGCTTTTCTTTTTAGGTCGATAAACAGGTTTTGGTTCAACAGGTTCTATATAATCTTCTGGACGATTGTCGTATTGAAAAAGTTCGTATTTGTTAATCAGTGCAATTACTTGCGAAGCCCATGTTTTGCTGCGGGCATATCCTCCGCGTTGTATACCTCTTGCCCAAGCTTTAAAATCATATTGGTCATGCTTGTCGAAAAGCGTGTTAAAATGGTTGCGGCTTTTTAAGAAGGTTATGAAATGATTATAAGACGAATCTACCGTTGGAAAATCTCTGTACGCAGAGCGAATTTCGGTGTTGGAATTTTTGCCCTTGAAACCAAAATGGTTTTTGAGGTGACGGGCAATTTTACTTTTTCCTGCTGCAGATTCATGGATGGCTACCCCTAAGATAATGCTAGCCGGAATATGATGTTCTTCCGAAAGGTCTTGTGCAATGTCTGCATATTCTTCGATGTATTCTTCTGTGCTTTGTGCCTTCGCAAAAGAGAAAGCGGTAGCCAGAATAAAGAGAAGTAGAGTTTTTTTCATTGTTAAATTGTTTTATTGTAATGTTAGCAGCGCTAAAATTCAACTGACAATTGCCAACTGACTTATTTTTTCCTGATGACGAACAAGCCATCTCTAACGGGTAAAATCAACTTTTCTACCCTAGTATCTTCATTTATTTTATCGTTAAAAGAACTGATATTCTTTGTGTCTTTGTCTTGTGCGTTGTTTACAATTTTGCCGCTCCACAGTACATTATCTACAATGATTAGTCCACCGGGACGAACTTGATCGAAAATTAAATCGTAGTAAGTTCCATTGTTTTTTTTATCTGCATCGATAAATACCAAATCGAAAGTTTCATTAATTTCTTTTAAACTTTCTTGGGCATCTCCAATGGTGTATTTGATTTTTGAGTTTAACGGAGATTTAGCAAAATTTGCACGCACCATGTCTTCTAACTCGGCGTTAATATCTAAGGTATAAAGCAAGCCGTCTTCGGTTAAACCTTCTGCTAAACACAGCGTAGCATAACCTGTAAAAGTACCAACTTCTAATATCCTTTTAGGGGAAATCATTTTACTGAGCATACTTAAAACCCTGCCTTGGTAATGGCCACTCAACATGCGTGGCATTAGTACTTTGAGATTGGTTTCCCTGTCAATATGTTGCAACAGTTGGCCTTCTGGTTCGCAGTATTTTAATAATAGTTGTTGTAATTCTTCGGTTACCATTGAGCTTATAAACGGTTTTGTTCCATAAAATATTGCAGAATTATTGTTGCAGAGATGGTGTCTACTCTTTCTTTATCTCTTCTGTCTGTTTTTTTCAGCCCACTTTGCATGATAGTTGCATGCGCCATTTTTGAGGTAAAACGTTCATCAACCCAATGCTGCGGGATAGTTGGAAAGCTCTTTTTTAAAATGGTAGAAAATCCTTTAACGTGCTGGTAGCTTTCTGAAGGCGTGCCGTCCATTTGTTTAGGTTCGCCCAGTACAAAAGCATCAACTTGTTCGGTAAGCAAGTATTTTTTGATGAATTCTACCACGTCTTTTGGGTGTATGGTATCTAATCCTGTTGCTATAATTTGCAAAGGGTCGGTAACAGCAATGCCGATACGTTTGATGCCATAATCGAAAGCCATGATACGTGCCATTGGGGCAAAGATAAGGTTTTTACCCCCAACCCCTAAAGGGGAGTTATTTTATTGTGCATTTGCATTCTAAACCCGATTGAAGAGAATGCCGATTTTATCGGCAGCAACGGAAAGCGGGGCTACCGAAAATAGTAGCATTGAAATGGCTTTTCCTAATACAAAAAAAATATTTTTGCAGCATGGTGCAACGTTTTGAAAATCACGTTGTCTTTTAATCAGAACGCTTTAAAGATTTGGAAACAGTTTACATAGACAAGCATGCAGATTTAGTAAACGAATGCCGCAGCGGCAGTCGGAAGGCACAATTTGAGATATACAAGTTGTATGCTACAGCTATGTACAATGTTGCGCTGCGAATTGTGAATGACGACGCGGAAGCTGAAGATGTTTTGCAAGAGGCTTTTTTGGATGCTTTTAATCGCATCGCGGATTTTAGACAGGAAACAACTTTTGGGTTGTGGTTAAAACAAATTGTGATTAACAGGTCTATTAATTATTTGCGGAAGCGAAAAATGGAGATGGTAAGTGTTGATGGGGTAGAAATTGCAGACGAACAAGAGCCAGATTTTGAAGAGACACATTTAAAAGTTGAAGCCATAAAAAGTGCAATGGCCGAACTGCCAGATGGTTATAGAGTGGTGTTGAGTTTATACCTTTTTGAGGGATATGACCACGAAGAGATTGCACATATTTTAAAAATAACAGAGAATACATCGCGTACACAATTTATGCGAGCAAAAAGAAAGTTGAATAGTTTATTAGTAACGAAGGGAGTAGCAAGATGAGCAATAAATTAGAGGGGTTTGTTAGAGACAACAAAAGAGAATTTGAGGCAAAAGGTCCATCGGATGCGTTGTGGAGCAAAATAGAAGCAGAATTAGATAAAAAAAAACCTGCTAAGAAAACCTTTGGCCTATACCAATGGATGAGCGTGGCTGCAATGTTGGTGCTAACTGTTGGGATGTATTTTGGGTATCAGTATAAAAAAATGAATGCCGAAATTATGGTAGCCGATATTAACCCAAAAATGGGCAAAAAGGAAGTAAGGTTTACCAGTTTGATAGAGGAAAAGAGAGACAGTCTACAGGTTTTAGCTGATGCAGACCCAGAACTTTACAAACAGTTTACGGCTGATATGGGCAAACTGGATAAGGATTACCAAGAACTGAAAAAACAACTGCAAACAAGTCCTAATAAAGCTTTAGTGGGCAAAGCGATGATGAAAAATCTGGAAATACAATTACAGATGATTAGTCAGCAGTTATACATTATCAATCAAGTCAATCAATATAAAAAAGAGGAGAACTCTATTTAAGAACTTATTTCTTTCGACGTCGGTTGTAAGGTAATTAAATGGGTTTGCTCTAAAACAAACAAACGGGCAGGAAGCTCAAAAAATTTTAAAGCAAATGAACAAAATCATATTTAGCATATTGGCCTTAGGTTGGGTTTCTATGCAAGCAAATGCACAAGTGGGTGGGACGTTGCCTACGCCATCGACACCTCCAACACCGCAAGTAGAGGCTTATAGTAACAGTACTTCAAGTCATAGCTCGAGGTCTACCGTAACTACACGAACCAGAACTACAAAGAATGGTAAAACCGAAGTTTTTACGGAAAGCTATTCTACATCGAACCCTCAGCAAGGGCAGTACGACGACCCGCAAAAAAGCAAGTCGTTTTCAAAATCGTTTGGAATTGGTAGGGGAGATAAGGTGAACATCTCTAATATTTATGGCAACATTATCTTTAAAACTTGGGAGAAGAACGAAGTAAAAGTTGATGCAGATATTAGAGCCTTTGCAAATTCTGATGACGAGGCGCAGAAGTTACTTGATAATGTATCTATTTCGGCTTCGAAAAATGGAGATGAGGCAACTTTTAAAACGCAGACGGAAGATAAAAATGGAAATTGGTTTAATAGCAACAGAAATGGAAAAAGGTCGAGAAGAGAAATTAAAATTTTCATGACGGTTTATCTGCCTTCGAATGTTGCGCTAACTGCTTCTCAGCAATATGGAAATGTAGAACTGCCAGATTTTTCTGGACCAACATCACTTAAAGTACAGTATGGTAAGATAACTACCGGAGATTTGAACAATGCCAATAATTTTATTTCTGCACAATATACTACTGTTAATTTACAGAATGTAACCAAAGCAACCATCAAGCAGCAGTATGGTAACGGCTTAACAATTGCTTCTGTAGGAGATTTGAATTTGAACGCTCAGTATGCTACAGTACGTATTGGGGATGTGAAAAGAAATGCAAGTATTAGACAGCAATATGGTAATGGTTTAACTATCACATCTGTAGGTGGTAATTTAGATTTAGATGCGCAGTATGCTTCTGTGAAAGTGGGGGCTATTAAAGGCGACGCGGGAATTAAAGTGCAATACGGCAATGGCTTAAATATTGAGCAAGTTGATAACTTAAGCCTTACCTCGCAATACGCAAGTGTAAGAGTTGGTCGGTTGTTGGGTAATTTGACTGCAAAATCTCAATATGGTGGCAGGTTTTCTGTAGAAAAAGTAGAAGCTAGTAGCAGAATAGTTAACGTAGATACTGATTATTTAACCGTGAATTTAGGTTTTGCTTCAAACTATGGCGGTAATTTAAATATAGATACGCATCACGCAAGTTTTAAAACAGGAGAGAACATTAATGCCAAAAGAGTGGGAGATGACGATAGAGGAAGCTCGACCAAGGAATATACTGGTACCATTGGTAGAGGCGGAGCTTCTAATGTAAAGGCGAGTGTGAGGTACAACTCGGTGACTTTAAGGGTTAATTAGAACTAATCAATCATAACAAAAACGGGATGTTCAATTGAGCATCCCGTTTTTTTATGTTATTATATTTTTGCAGGTTCTGCAACTGTTTCTAAAGTGTTATAAACCTGATACAACGCTCTTGGAATGTGGAAACAACCCTTCCATTTGCCACCCTTAGCAGGGATAGAAACTTCGCCTCTGCGGTTTAAATAACCGTACCACTCGCCACCGTTTTCTGCATCTCTGAAATTCTTCCAAGTGTAATCATGAAGTTTCTCGAACCAAACTGCACACTTTTCGTTTTGGGTAATGGCATAACCTTTCGCCATGGTTACCAAAGCTTCTACGTGTACCCACCAAAGTTTCTGGTCCCACTCTAATTGTTGTACCGGATGACCTTTAATGTCTTTGAAGTACAAAATGCCATCATGCTTCTCATCCCAGCCAAATTCTAATGCTGTAAATGCAATTTCAAGCGCTTTGTCAACTAAAGCTTTGTCGTTTTTCCTTACCGCTAAATCCATAATAAACCACATCGCTTCGATAATGTGACCAGGGTTTACCACTCTACCTTCGTAAGAATTAGAGAAGCTTCCATCTTGGTAAACATTCTCCAAAATCAACCCAGTTTGTGGTTGATAAAATACAGACATCACTTCGTGTAAAACCTCGTCAATTAAACCATCAACGGTCGATTTATCTAGCAAGTGCTCTAACTCTAAAGAAAGGTTACACAAAATCATCGGCAAAGAGAAGTTCTTTAAATCTCTGGTGCCAGGAAAACCTTTGCTGTATTTGCCTTTTGGGTTGTTTCTTCTTTCTAAAATTCTGTTGAAAGTCTTTAGCGCAATGTCTGCATCTTCGTTGCTATTGTTGATTTTACAAAGCGCTCCAAAGCCCATCGTAGCGAAGCAATCAGAGAAAATGTTGTAAGGTTGCACCAACGGTTTTCCTTCTTTAGTGAAAGAAAAATACCAATCGCCATTGGCGTCTCTACCATGTTTTCTCATGAAAGAAGCACCTAATTCGGCAATATCTTTCCATTCTTGTTTGGCTTCTACTTTATCAAAAAGCATCGAATACGTCCAAATTTGGCGGCCTTGCAACCATGCAAATTTATCGGTGTCGTAAACATTTCCTTTGGCATCTAAACAGGTAAAATATCCCCCTGCATCTCTATCTAAAGAGTTTTTGCTCCAAAAAGGAACAATCTCATTTAGCAATTCGTTCTTGTATATATCTATGTACTTGTTCATATTATAAAGTCTTTGCGTATTCTTGGTATCTATTGTAAAGGTGTTGTGCTTGTAAATAAGCCGATTGTGGGCTCATAAAGTGAGAGAATTCGAAAGTGATGGCTTTATCGTAACCGGCTTTTCTTGCCGCTTCTAGTTTTAATCTTAGTTTTTCAAATTTGATGGGAAGGAACTTGATAGGCATATCGCGGTCAAAACTTTCTGCGTTGGTCCAGCATTGCAAACCGAATTTGTCTGCCATTTTCTTGTTCACTTCAAAGAAATCTTGCAGCTCGTGGTAATCTACGTGGCCATCTTGAAAAGCAACGGCATCGATAGAACCTTTTAAGCCAGCAAAAATCTCCGACCATTCGTCTTCGTGTTCTTTTAACGACACTGCATTTTCTTTGGTCAAAGTTGCTTCTGCAGCCATTACCGCTTTTTTACCGTCAATCCATGGGGAGATGAACGTTGGCAAACCATTGCTTACGCCTTTGCATTGCAAGCCCAGAGTGTTAAAAGCTTCGGTTGCCCCTTTAGTGCGGCGACTGATTTCCATGCTTAAATACCAACCACCGAAACTTTTGTGATGTCCGTATCTTGCCCATACTTCGTCGATAACGTAGCGATTAGCATCAATTTCGTGCTGTAAATTTCCTGTATCCCAATAATGGCCACTATCGTATAAGCCGAAATAGAACTTCATATCGTGTTCATCCGCCAGTTCTAAATACAGTTCTACCAAATCGATAGGTGGTTCGTAGCAGCCAAATTTATTTTTTAGGTAAACCGATGGATAGGTAATAAACCTGCGATACCCACTTCTAATGAGAATTACAGTGTCAATCCCCATTGCTTTCATGTGCGCAAAGTCCTTCGCCCATTCTTCTCTTCCCCAGTTTTGGTGTGGGATATCGTGAGAAATCTCATCAATAAAAGTTCCCGTTATTCTCATTCTTTTTCTTCTTAATTATGTTGATGAAAGGTTTTTTTGACGAACCCTACAAATACTTTTTATCCTTTAAAAATTTTACCCAGTCGATGTACGCTGCGGCCTTTAAATGCACACCATCCATCGTAAATTCTTGCTTCAATACACCTTTATCATCCTGAAATAACGGACAGATATCGATGTAAGTCACGCCTTCTTCTTCTGCCAATGCCTTAATTTTTTTATTGAGCGCCGGCACCAAAACATTGCGGTCTTTGGTGTAAGCCTCTTTGGTCATGCTTTCGTTAATTGGTAGGCAGCTTTCCACGTAAATTTTCGTGTTTGGCGATTGCTGTTTAATCTTTCTGATGATGCGTTTGTAGTTGTACACACTCACGTCATGAGGCAACTTGCGGAACTGGTCGTTAATGCCATCCATCAAGTAAATTGCTTTTGGTTTTGCAGCTACAATTTCGTCCATCCTTGCTAAAATGCCGAAGGAGTTATCGCCGCCAATGCCTCTATTTACTACCGGATATTTGCTATCTGCCAATAATTCTTGCCACTCGGCTCTTTCGGTAATGCTGTTTCCTAAAAAGATAATGGCGTTTTTAGGTATAGGCGTTTTAGCGAAATACTCCATGCGTTGTTGATAATACCAATTGGCATAATTGCTATCAATTTTTACGGTTTGCGCTTGTGCAGTGCAGAAAAGAGCGGCGGCTATGATAATTAAACTTAACTTCTTCATCCTTAAATAACCTTTAATCGTTTCAATTCCTCAGTCCAGTACACGTAAGAAGCGTGGCGCAAGTGTAAACCGTCTAAGCTCAATTCCTTTTTCATATTTCCTTTTTCGTCAGCAAAGGCTGGATGTAGATTGATGTAAAACACGCCCATTTCTGTGCAAAGCGCTTCTAATTTTTGGTTCAAATCATTGATTTTACTGTTTTTAACCTGAGCGTAAGTGGCTGGCAACATTGCTTCGTTAACCGGCAGCAAGCTTTGCATATACAGCTTGGTTTTCGGCGACTGTGTTTTTACCATCACAATCATGCGTTTGAAGTTGGCCAAGATTACATCATTTGGTGTGCCGCGTTTCATGTCGTTTACACCGCTCAACAAAAATATTTTCTTAGGTTTCGATGCTAGAACTTCATCCAAGCGGGCTAAAATGCCGTAAGTTACATCGCCACTAATTCCTCTGTTAATGATGTTTTTCTTGCGGATAAGCTCCTGCCATTTTCCGCCTTCGGTTAGACTGTTACCTACAAAAGCAATTTCGCCTTTGCGGTTCGGCATCTTTCTAAAAAAATCTAATCGTTGCGTATAGTGGCTGTTTAAATAGCCACTATCTATCGCAACAGTTTCTTGCGCATTCAGCGAATGGGCAGCAACGACTAAGCAAAATGTATAAATCAGTTTCCTCATGTTATTCTTTAATCAATTCTCCCTCGTTGGTATCGTCTGGTTGTTCTTCAGATTTCTTTAAAGGCACAATCCAAGTGGCAATAAAAGCCGGAATTGTTGCAAAAAGCACCCAAATGAAAAAATCTTTGTAACCCAAATAATCACTGATAGGACCGCTAATCATACTGGCCAAAGTGTAACCGAAATAAGTAATAGCGCTACCAAAAGCGTAGTGTGCCATTTGATACTTGCCTGGCGCAATTTGTTGCATGATAAACAAGATGATACCAATGAAACCAAAGCCGTAACCAAAATGCTCGATTGCTACCGAACTGCCAATGATAAACAAGTTGGAGGTTTGCGTAAATGCCAAATAGGCGTAAGTAATAAACGGCAGGTTAAAACAAGCACAAAGCAACAGCAAGGTTTTGCGGTTCAATCCTTTGTTCGAAACAAAGTAGCCAGCAGTTAGGGAACCCAACACGAAAGCAATGGTGCCGTAAATTCCGGTAAGCATTCCTAAAGTAGCTTCGCTAAGTCCCAAGCCCCCAACATCTTTAGCGGCTTTAAAAAAGAGCGGCATAATTTTAATGGCTTGTCCTTCCGCAAAGCGATATAAAACGATGAATAAAATGCCAAACCAAATGTGCTTCTTTCTAAAAAAGCTAGTAATAACGTCGCTTAGCGTTTGCCAAACTTGTGCCGTAGTTTGCACCTGAACTTGCGTTTGTGTTTGCGGCAAAACTTTCTTGTTGTACAAGCCAAGCAAGAACATTACCGCTGCGTAAATCAAAAGGATAGTAGCCCAAGCTTTGGTGTTGCCATAAAGTGGAATAAGGACACCTACTAAAAATACCATCCCGCCGTTGGAGAACAGTTTAGCGAAATTGTAGAACGTTCCTTGCCAACCTACGTATTGCGCTTGGAGTTTATTGCTTAAAGATTGAAGGTACAAACCATCGGCTGCGATATCTTGCGTAGCACCTAAAAAGGCAATCAATAAAAAGACAACTACCGAAGCAGCGAAGAAATTATCTAGAAACAATAAACCAGCCGCAACAGCGAATAGCAAACCGCAGAGTATTTGCGAACCATAGATGTAAAACTTCTTGGTTTTGTAAAGCTCCATAAATGGCCCCCAAAGCGGCTTAAAGCTCCAAGGGAGGATGATAATTCCCGTATAAACGGTAATCTCGGTATCTGAAAAACCCATGTTTTTGTACAAGAGCGATAACAATGTACCGCCTAATACCAAGTTGGGTAAACCCATGGCAAACCACGTGCTCGGTATCCAAAGAATGGGGTTAATATTTTTAGTTTTTGTTGGTTCCACTGTGTGTATATTGATTTGTTAGGTTTTCCAGAAAAATTTAATGCGTGTAAATAGAACGGTAATTAGCGCAACTATACCTGTAAATATAATACCTCTGGTAAAGCCGATGAAGGCACTGGTATTCATTGCATCTAAAAATGTGGAGAGCGTAGTAATTTTTAATAATGGGATGAGCAGTAAATTTCCTGCGGTGTAGGCAATCATCGGGTTTTTACCATTGGCTGCTAAAAAGTTCGTCATCGGTTTTAGGTAACCTAACTTCTCAACTAAACTGAAAGCTAATAAAGTTAGAAACGATAGCCCCGAACAAACAAAATAATAGCTGTAGGTAGAGAAATCCTTTTTAATTCCGCCTTCGTAAGCTTCAAAAAATAAGCCTAATAAAAGTAGATATGCTCCAGCGGAAATCATATTGTTAATGAGTGCGCTTTGTTTTACATCTCTAGCTAGAAGTAATAAAGATGCGCAACCTAAAATGTTAAGCAAAAGGTTTGCTTCTAGGTTTCTAGTAAATAATCCCCATAGGTTTACAAAAACGATGATAACAGCGATTAACGCAATAAGCGACAATACTTTGTTAGGCGCAGTTTCTGGGGTTTCACTTTTACTTTCTTTGATAAACCATTCGCCGGCAAAAGTGCCTGGAATAATGATGAACAGATATTTAAGATAATAGAACTTGTAAATCCAATCGGCGGGAGTGCTGTTAAAAATCAATTCGTTAATGCTACCATCTTCTTTAGATGCCAAAAATATGGCCATTACAAAAGGCAGTACAGCAATTCTCCAAAGTGGTTGCTTACGTGTAAAGTACCAAATCAGCCCACCGAAGAAAGCCATATTAGCTAACACAATGATGATGATATCGCTTTTAGCCAAACTGAAATCGCCGTAGGCAAAAGCATAAAAAGCTAAGAAAGCAACAGCTAAACTAATGCCGATAATTTTTAACGCTGAGGCAATTTTGCTACTCACAAAGGCATTCCAATTACCGTAAATAAGGAATAGACAGGCAAATGCCGCAATAGAGATGAGATGTGTAAATGTGCTTGGTGTTTTTTCCATTACCCAAGCCCTAGCGTGAAAGGTAAAAATTGCGAAAAGCACTAAAAGTGCTAATCGTGTAAACAGTTGTATAAATATCTTATGGAATGGCTCAGCTTCAGCTTTTTTACTTAACGCCAAAGGAATTGCAGCACCCATAGAAAACAAGAAAAACGGGAAAACTAAGTCTACCCATGTAATACCCGGTAAGTTGGGATTAAATACATGGCTTGGCGGAGGTACCTGTGCATGAAACATCCAAGCCGGCATAATTTCGCCAAAAGCAATGCTACTAGAGAGCACCATACAAAGTATGGCAAGCCCTCTAAAAGCATCGAGACTATTTAAACGTTTAGTCATGTTTGGGTAAACCTTTAAAAGTTATTTAACGGTTACTGTAACTTCTCTTACTATTTCTTTAACGTTGCCGTTAAGTGCATTTTTACCAACAAAAGTTACGGTGTAAGTACCAGGCGCATTGAACTTATATTTGTAATTTTTCATTCTGTCTGTGTAAGCTTTTATGTTTGCACTTACATCTGGAGAAACAGAGTTAGGAAATAAAGCTTTTGATACCGCCCAGTCTTCAGATTCTAATAAGGTACTAGCGGGTGCAAAAAACAAAGCTGGATCTGCAGATTGTATAGTCCACTTGTTTACTGTGTTTTTTACATCGATACCTAACCAGCCTGCCGAATTTACATTTGCAATCGGCACAGCTGCCGAAGTGGTTTTGTTGGTTAAATTAAATGCGTGGATACGCCAAGTTCTGCCTCCTAATGCAGCTGTGGTACTGGCTTGCCCTACCCATCTCCATGCAAAGTAAATTGGTTTGCCGCTTACAGGTAAATCAGACAAATCAATATCAGCAGATGGGGTAATTACCCCCAAACCTCCCGCCGCTGCGGTAGAGTAAGTAAAACGATTGGTAATATCTTTCCATGTAGCTGCTGCAATACCAGCCGGAGTGTATACATTATCAAAATCTGTAGAATACATCAAAGCTAAGTTGTTAGCTTGAGTGCCGTATAAAACCCTTGTAGAGATGTTTAAATGCAATTTTCCATCATTAGATTCTAAACGGTTTCTATGGCGATATTCTTTGCCAGCTTCTCCAGAATAAAAGCCAATAATATCTGCATAACCATCAATTTTGAATTCTACAGAATCTGCTACATTATATTCTGTTTTTACAGCAGCAACATTAAAGGTAGGTTCGTCTGGCGTGTCTTTTTTACAAGCGTAAATAGCAGGAATTAAAAGTGCGCCTAGTATATATTTTAATTTATTCATGACGATATTTTTTTGAGTGAATAATTTACCAGCCGTTATTTGGAACGATCAATCTATTTAAGATCAGCTCATTTGCTGGAATGGCGAAAAGCACATCTTTATCCGATACATTTTGCGCAGACTTAGCAGCATACTTGTAAGCATCAGGAGCTCCAGTGGTGATCTCGTTTGCTAATGCTTTCATTTCTTGTACAAATGTTCCCCAACGTATCAAGTCAAATCTTCTTAAGCCTTCGTAACCTAATTCCCAAGATCTTTCATTTCTCACCTTAGTTTGGAAATCTTGTTTTGTTGGCGTGTTTGCCAAGGTTAAGTCGTGGTTTGCAGTTTGTGTATTTGTAAGAACTGCTGTAGCAACAGCGCCAGAACCAGGTCCAGCGAAAGTTACCGTAGGTGCAGAGGTATAACCCGTACCCATATCGGTAATATATACCGCAGTTATTCTTCCAGAAGCGATAGTTGCGGTAGCTTTAGCGCCAGTGCCACCACCTCCTGTAAGGGTTACAGTAGGGATAGCAGTATAACCCGCACCGCCATTGCTAACAGTTACAGATTTTACCAATTCTCCGTTAGTTAAAGTTTTACCGAAAGCACGACGGCGAACTTCGTTGATGGCATCAAAAGCTTTTTGAGAAGGAGTCGAGCCCATTTCATTTTCAGCTTCAGCAAGCATCAATAGTACATCAGAGTATCTTAGTAAAGGAAAATTGATAGTAGTACTTCCGTTAAACTTAGGTGTTGTTGTTTCGTACTCACGACGCCATTTAGCATCGTAACGGTTATAAATTTGTGTTGGCCCGTAACCTACTCTGCCACCATCTGTGCCATAGTAGTAAGGGCTGATATTCCAATCTCTACGTAAATCACCATCTACAAAGCTATGATAGTATCTCTCTGTTGTGTGTTTCGCTCCGTAGCTATATCCAATACTAGCATTTGCACCAATACCATTAATAGAACCTACTGCTCCATCTTCTTCTTGAGTTCCGTTTTTTCTATTGAATTCTGCTTCCCAAAGAGATTCTCTTGTATCGTATTTATCTTGGCACATGTTAATGAAAACCTGAGAATAGCTTGGATTTAAGCTGTGGCCGGCAGCTTTTACCTTCTCTGCCCATTTTACCACTTCTGCATATCTCGTTGCATCGTTAAGTGGTAGGCCAGCCATTTTTAGATTTACACGAGCCAAAATACCCCAAACTACAGACTTTGTAACACGGCCCGCATGTGCGTAGCTAGAGATTGGGTTTACAAGCTCAGCAGCAATTTCCATATCCTTTACAATTTGCTCATAATTGGTTTTGTAAGGGCTATTTGGGAAGTGGGTATCTTGAGGTGTTTTGGTTGAAGCAAGCCTCAAAGGAACGTTTCCCCAATTGCTAGTTAAAATGAAGTGGTAATATGCTCTTAAAAATAAAGCTTCTCCTCTAGCTACTTCTTTTTTAGCAGGATCCATGTTTGCTTTATCGATATTTTCTAAAAGCATATTTGCTCTGTTAATACCATTATAAAATGTAGCCCAAGTGTCAGTAAGTTTGGTGTCTGACGGATTGTAATTGTACAACCCGATGTCTTGTGTCCAAGAAGAAAGTGCAATGAAAGAGTCATCGGCAACATCCATTTCGAAGTATAGGTACCTGCCATAGGTTGCGGTTTTACCCAATACATCGTAAACACCAGTTAAAGCAGCATTAATATCGCTCTCTGTATTATAATAAATTGCGGGCGCTATAAAATCTGCAGGTTTTGTATCTAGGAACTTTTTGCAAGAACTTAGTGCAAAGGCCGATACAAATAATAGAGTTAAAATACGTTTCATCATCTTTATATCTAATTAAATAATGATTAAAAAGTTGTGTTAATACCAAAAGTGATTGTTCTTGCTCTTGGGTAGGCCGAATAATCGAAACCTGGAGTTAATGCGCTATTTCTAACTGATACCTCTGGATCGTAACCAGAATAGCTGGACCAGGTATACAAGTTTTGCGCAGCTACGTAAACTCTACCAGTTTTAAATACTTTAGATCTTTGTACCCATCCAGAAGGTAATGTGTAGCCCAATGAAACTGTTTTTAGCCTCAAGAACGATCCATCTTCAATAATACGAGTTGAATATGCCTTTAAAGATGAACCTCTGCCAGCTGCAACTCCTGGCATATCAGATGTTGGGTTTTCTGGCGACCATCTCGTAGCGTAGCTTGCATATTGGTTGTAACCATATTTGTAAGATGATTCGAACATGATACGGTTAGCGTTAATAATATCGTTGCCATAAGACCATTGAAAGAAAATTCCTAAATCGAAACCTTTGTAGTTGAAATTGTTAGAGAAACCGCCAATGTGTACTGGATTTGGATTTCCAATAACCGTTTTATCTGCTTCAGTAATTTGTCCGTCGCCGTCTAAATCTATATATTTTACGTCTCCAGGTTTAACGTTTGTTCTAGAACCGCCATTAGAAGGCACATTGTTTTTTAAGGTATATACTCCCCCTAGCAAATCAAAATCTTCGTATTTGTAGGTTCCAGCATAAATCAATCCATAGAACTGTGCAATAGGATTATCTAACTTAGCAATGTATCCTGGGATATTTCTCCAATCATCACCCCAACCCTGTGCGGTAAGCAGGTGCAATTGATTGTCAGTTAGTTCTAACACCTTATTGCGGTTAAACGCAATATTAAATGAACTGGTCCAAGTAAAATCTTTAGTTTGTATTGGAGTTCCGCCAATGGTAATTTCTAGACCTTGATTTTGAACCTTTCCAATATTTCTCATCACTCTGTTATATCCAGAACTAGGAGACATGCTCGCGTTTAAAAGAAGATCTTCTGTTGATTTTCTGTATACGTCGATTTGCATAGTTAAGCGTTGCTTGAAAAATCCTAGATCTAAACCTATATCGGTTTGTTTAGTAACTTCCCATTTAAGGGCTGCATTTCCTAACGAAGAGTACATAAGACCTTTACTATCGGCACCACCAAAAGTATAGCTAGGGAAGTTGTTTATAGGATAAAAATCTGGGTTAGCAAAGCTGATGGCTGGATGCGCAGCAAAAGGACTAACCCCATCGTTACCAGTTTCACCATAAGAAATACGAAGCTTTGCGTTAGAGATTGTTTTGATGTTTTTCATGAAACTTTCGTTGTTGATGTTCCAAGCAAAAGCTCCAGAAGGAAAAAAGCCCCATCTGTTCTTTCCAAAGAATTTCGAAGACCCATCTACCCTAGCGCTCATCGTAAGCATATATCTATCGGTGAACTTGTAGTTTGCTCTTCCAATAAAGCCCATAAAAGCACGGTGGTTAGCAGTCATTGCAGTAATGCTAAGTGGGTTTCCTTCATCAAGACCACTAAGCCCAAGACTTTCGTTTGGAAGCAAAACCGCTGTAGCGCCAAATGCCGAGTTATTGCCTTTTTCAAGCGTTAAACCTCCCATTACATCGAAATAATGATTTTTGTTAAAGCGCTTGTTGTAGGTTAGTGTATTGTAGTTTTGGAAGGTAGCATTGTTGAAATAAGTTTGGCTACCATTTACCAAGTAATTGCCTGTAATACCACTTCTAGACATCGAGCCGTTGAAAAGGTCGAAACGCCTTGCTCCTCTATTGATACCAACTGAACTTTTAAATTTTAAGTTGCTCGAAAATGTATACTCAGCAAAAGCGTTAGCGGCTAAGTTTTCTCCAACATTTTCTCTCAGCTCGTTTTTAAGTGTTAATAGTGGGTTAAAAGTAAAGTTAGCTGCTTGCTCTACTTCAGGGTCATTGGCCAAATCTAATAAGTTTACATTTGGATCTACTGCAATTGGTCTAAAAGCCCAAACGCTGAAAAGTAGGTTGATCTCGTTACTAAAATTACCAGTAGAGGTAGGGCTACCATAATTCTTTATGCCAGAATAAGTAGCTGTTAATCCAACTTTTAATTTGTCTGTTACTTCTTGGTCTAATGAGAATTTTCCTATTAGACGGTTAAAGCCAGTGTTTCTCAAAATACCGTCTTGGTTGTTGTATGAAAATGAAGCACTGTACTTTGTTTTCTTTGTACCTCCTGTTAAGCTGATGTAGTGATTTTGCATAGGTGCTACACGTGTCACTTCATTTTCCCAGTTAATCCCTTTAACACCAGCATAGCTCTCTAAAGTCTTATTATCTCTAAAATAGAGACTTTTAGATCTTACAGGGTCAATTTCGTTCTGTAGTTTTACAAACTCATAAGGTGAGAGCGACTCAACTCTTTTAGTGTTTTCTTGCATACCAAACCATCCATTATAGGTAATGGTCGGCGTGCCTTCTTTACCACGTTTTGTGGTAACCATAATTACACCGTTAGCACCTCTAGCTCCAAAGATCGCGGTAGAAGATGCATCTTTAAGAATGCTAATCGACTCGATGTCATTAGGGTCGATGCTATTTAATGGATTAACAGTGGCTGCAGATCCTTCAAGCTGATCAAACATAATCCCGTCAATTACAACCAAAGGAAAGTTACTTTGGGTTACTGAGTTATTACCACGAATAGTAATGTTGATGCTTGATCCTGGCTGTCCTTCGCTTGAGGTTACTTGTACACCCGCTACACGACCAGCTAATGCTTCGTCAAATGATTTCACGGGCGCTTTCTGCAAATCAGAAATGCTTACGGTACCTACAGAACCTGTTAGATCCTTTTTAGTAGTTGTGCCGTAACCGATAACAACCACATCGTTCAGTGTAGAAACACTTGATTTTAACGAAATATTTATAACGTTTCCTGCAACAGCAGCTTCTTTTGTTTCGTAGCCCAAATAGCTAAATAATAATGTATTTGAACCAGCTGGTACGGTAATCTGATACTTACCATCCTTATCAGATACAGTACTCATCTTAGTGCCTTTTATCAACACACTTACACCGGTTAAAATTTCTCCCTGATCGTCTTTTACCGTTCCGCTAACTTTAGTCTGCGCCATTACTGAGGCAGAAAAAGCAAGCATTAGTAAAGCAAGCATGGCGAGAAATCTTCCTTTCATAATCGAAAATCGTTTCTTCATGGTTAAAAAATATTAATTGTTAGGTTGTTTAATTCTTATTTGTTGCTCCAGTAAAATCTATTTCCACATTAAATGGATTTAAGAAATGATCTAAAGCGTGTGCTACCATTCTTCTTGTAAGCATGCTTTCTGGAGTTATATTTTTAAAATTGTTCTGTTTCAGAAAATCGATTACCTGAGTTTCGCTCATGTCTTTTTTACCGATTTCTTTAATTGCACCAGCTAAATAGCTAGCGGTAACTAAATTTCCCGATGGATGTAGTTCGCCGAATGAAGGATAAAAAGATTTCAATCCATTAACGAAATCCCACTCACTAACTGGAAGTTCTGGATAAAACCAAGTTTGATTTGCCCATTTGTAAGAAAGCCCCGTTCCTTTTAAAATTCCTGTAGCTCCAATTTTTTGAATTACTTTGAAAGAAGCGTCGTTAGGCTTAACGTCTATAAAAGGCATCAAATAGGCATTACTTTCTAACAAGGCATTTTGTACCGCTCTGATATTGATATTGGAAGGATCTGTATTGCTTAAGACTGCGGTTGCAGCCAAAGCTCCAGCTGCTTGGCCAATTCCTAAAACTACAGGCTGCAAACGACTAGCGCCATTCACAATATTAGTTACGCTGATACTTTTTTCTGCAATGATTATCCCTTCGGCATTTTTTGGCACCAAAGCACCCAAAGGGATATTGTAAGAAGGCACTTTTATTTTCACAAAATCAATTTGTGGTGCCTCTGGATTTTTAAGATGGTGATGATCTATGGTGTAATCGCCTACAGCAACGCCAGTTCTATAAAGCGAAGTTTTCTGAGCATAAGGAGCGCTAACATCATTCAATGTTAACGTTACTTTTCCATCCAAACGACGCGATTCTCTATGATAAGCAATCATTGGTAATTTATCTGCCGTTGGAAATTCGTCATCGGCTATGCCCAAATTTTTAAAACCAAGCTTGGTTTGCAAATGATAGATGAAACGTAAACTATGCAGTTTTGCTTTTTTCAAAGCTTCTTTGCGTTCAGCATCGCTCATTTCAATAACGTTCATGTAAATGTCGTTACCACATTTTGGCCAATTGATCATGTACTTTCCGTTTGGCAATTTGCCGTAGGTAATCATTTGGCTGCAGTCAATTTTTGGAGTATTGTCATGCGAAGCAGGATCTTGCACATCGCAGCAGCAATCAAATTCCTTCGGGTCGTATCCCGCAGGTTTTTTGATAGTTTTGTTTGCTTTTGCGCCAAAATCCTTTAAAACCACTACATAAGTTAAGTCTTGGACAATGTTATTTGCTTTCTCAGGAGCGTAACTTTCGCCTGTATCGTGACGGCTATCCATACCCACACGGTAAGGAATTTTTAATCTCCCCATCACATCGCCAAGCTCGGTAGCATCGATTACAATCTTCGCTTCAATATTTTGTTTTTTGCCTTTGTTGCTAACTTCGGCTGCCCAAAGCTTGCCATTTTTAGCGATGTTAGTCAACCCACTGTTATACCAAATGGTAATGTTTGGGTGGTTTGCCATGGTTTTTAGTGTCTTATTACCAAACGATGGTTCGAATAAGGTGTTGCTCACCCAGCCAGTTTCTACTGCTTTAGGCCCGCCATAATAATCATAAAGGTGTTGTCTAAATTCGCCCCACAAGCCAGAGGGCATATTGTGATTGCCATCTATTGCCGAAACACCAGCCGACGTAAGCATGCCGCCCAGCCATTCGGTTTCTTCTACAACAAGCACTTTAACGCCCATGCGTGCAGCTTGAACGGCTGCCGTTGTGCCACTGGCACCACCGCCGATAATGAGCACATCTGTTTTATGTGCAACCTGTGCAAATGCTTGACCGCAAGTAATTAGTAAGGAAAAAAGAAGAAGTTTGGTAAAATTCAAATTCATACTCGGTTGTTTTTTGGAGAGGTACGAATTTCTCTCCTATTTATAAGTTAGTAGCACGGTAAATATAAATACTTTTTTAAAAAAATTAATAAGTTTAATTAGTTTTTTAATTTTTTGTGTTTTAAGGTTGGCTAAAATCGATAAAAAAGTGAGGTTATAGTAGGTTAAATGAGATATTATTTTATTTTTGATTTTTAAAATTTCTTAAGAAGATGACATTTTTCGCCGAGTTAAGCAATGAAAACACTACGGGTGTTGCCTATAAAAACCTCACACTAAAGAAGGCTATTGTTGCTTATTTTAGTAAAAATGGCAATTGTACTATCGCAGATTTGTGTGCGGAGCTAGGATTAAGCACGCCTAAAATCAACAATATTTTAAACGAATTAATCAACGAAGGTTTGGTTAAGGATTTTGGTAAATTGCAGTCTAGAGGTGGCAGGAAACCAAATATTTACGGTTTGGTAATGGAGTCGGGTTACTTTCTAGGGGTTGATGTAAAAAAATCGCATATCAATATTGGTCTTACAGATTTGCAGAAGAACCTGGTACATGTAAAAGCTAATATCCCTTACAGTTTAAACAATAGCGAAGAGTCATTAAATCAGCTTTGCGAGCTTATTAATAATTTTATAAAAGAAGCCCCTGTAAAGAGAGAGAAAATTTTAGGAGCAGGATTAAATTTATCAGGACGCATCAACTATTCTACAGGCTATAGTTACAGTTTTTTCCACTTTAATGAAGAGCCGCTTAGCCGAGTGATAGAAAGAAATATCGGCATGCGCATCTTTTTAGAAAATGATTCAAGAGCGATGGCCTTTGGTGAATTTTCGGCTGGAGTAGTTCATGAAGAAGAGAATGTACTTTTTCTAAACATGGATTATGGAATGGGTATCGGTATCATGATTAACAGTCAGCTTTATTACGGTAAGTCTGGCTTTGCTGGAGAGTTTGGTCACATTCCGTTCTTCAACAATGAAATTTTATGTAGCTGCGGTAAAAAAGGATGTTTAGAGACTGAAGTTTCTGGTTGGGCTTTGATAAGGAAGTTTAAAGAGAAATTAGCGGAAGGTTCTACTTCTGTACTTTCTTCTATGCCTGTAGATGAAATAAAGTTGAATGATATTATTGAGGCTGCAATAAAAGACGACGTTTTAGCAATTGAGTTAGTGGCCGAAGTTGGCGAGAGACTAGGAAAAGGCATTGCAGTTTTAATCAATATCTTCAATCCAGAAATGGTGATTTTGGGAGGCAGTTTAGCCGAAACGGGAGAGTATATTCGTTTGCCTATTAAAAGTGCTTTGAACAAGTACTCGTTAAGCTTGGTTAATAACGATACGCAGCTTAAAATGTCGAAATTAGGCGAAAAAGCAGGAGTAATCGGTGCCTGTTTATTAGTGAGGAACCGATTACTCGGGCTAGTTTAAAGTTTTGCTCTTTTCTTAAGTTCAACAATAGGAAGTTTTACTATTCGGCTTTTCTGGGTATCACCTCGATAGCTAACCACTCTTATATTTTTAGCTCCTTTGGGTATAGCAATCGCTTGCCCTTTATATTTTGGGTAAAACTGATCTGGATCGGTATCATCAAAAGCGTAGTAAACCGCAACATCTGGAACTTCGGTATCGATACTTAGCATAACATCTCCATTGTCACCTTTCTTAGCAATTACAATCGGATCGTAAAAATAAGCACTATAGTTGGTGCTATCTAAAGTTAATAAAGGTAGGTGAGTTTCTATTTTTTTAAGAAAGATAGGCCAGTTAACTTTAGCTGTCGTAGACCAAAGGTTTTCGGCCAACGTTAGCCCTCTTGGCCAAGTCATAAATTGTAGTTTACGTTCGTTCGGCACTTGTTCCGTCCACAAACTCCCTTGCCCACCTAATACGTTTTTAACATTAATACCTTCTGGCAGTGGATTAAACTTATAGCTGTTGCTTAATCTATTTACCGTAAAAGGCGCATTTTCTAAATAGGGATCTCCCTGATAAAAATCTAAATAGGTTAAAAAGGCTGGTGTTAAAATCACTTTCTGCCCTGCGTTAGAAGATTTTACAGCACCTTTTTCATCTTTCCAGCTCATTTGTACAATGCCTGTATCTAAGCCTTTTTCTAGTGTTTCATACCAGCCAATTGGTGTTTTGCCTTTAGCTTTAACCATCTTGGCAACGCGATTAACGAAGTAACTTTGTAGCTCATCAACATTTTTAAGACCTTCGTCTTGTATGCGTTTCTGGCAAACTTTGCAATTACTCCAATAGTTTCTGGTTACCTCATCTCCACCAATGTGGATGTATTTAGAAGGAAAAATCTCAGCTAACTCGCCGATAATTTGATCTATTTTGGTATAAGTAGAATCGTTGCCTACACAAACTACGTTGGTTCTTTTTGCATTCCATGGGTCGCCGGCTAAAACCTGCTGTGGCGTTTTGGTACACGAAACTTCTGGATAAGAAGCCACGAAAGCCAAACTATGCCCAGGTAAATCTACCTCTGGAACGATATCCACAAAACGTGTGCTGGCATACTTTACCAAATTCTTGATGTCGTCTTGAGAGTAAAAACCTCCGTAAGTGGCAGCTTCGCTTGGCTCGGGAGCAGGCATTCCACTCCAATAACCAGTTCTAGGCACACGCCACGCACCAACGCTAGTTAACTTAGGCAATTGCTTTATTTCAATCCTCCAACCTTGGTTATCAGTTAAATGCAAATGCAAAACATTCAGCTTGTATTTAGACATTTGATCGATGTATCTTTTCAGCACAGCCTTATCAAAAAAATGTCTGCTTACATCGATCATTAAACCACGCCACTCAAATTTTGGTTCATCAGTAATCATTACTTCTTGAATTTGGTTGCTATTTCCGTTTTGATGATTTAGCCTCACAATTTGCATTAGCGTTTGCCAGCCATAAAACCAACCCGCAGGTTTAGCAGCACTTATTTCAATTTTTTGCTTGCTGACCTGCAACCTATAAGCTTCCTTCCCTAAATCTTTATTTAAAGAAAATTGAATAAAGTTTTTACCGCTTACTTTCGCTGTCGTTTTAACCTCATGTTTTAAGATTTCCGAAAGCTGTTCGCTAAAATTATTAATCAGCGCAGTGTGTTCATCGCCTTTTGGCAACAATAAAGAAATTTGCTTATCGAATTTAAAAATAGAAGTACCCAGCTTTACCGATGATGGCTGTGGTATTAAAGCCAAGTCATTTTTTTGTTGAGCTTTTACAAGTGAAATGGATGTAATGAGTAAAAGCAGTGCGTTAGGTAATGTTTTGGAAAACGATCTCTTGAGCGCTCCCTTGAACGTTTTCGAGAGTGTGTATGAGAGCATATTTTTGAATATTTTCATGGTATTATTTCTTTAGATGTTCTGAAAAGAATTCGAAATGTGTTAAAATAGATTTGCTCCAATAACCACCTGTATGACCTCCAGGCTGGGCAATGTAGGTCGCTTTTATTTTAAGGTCATCGCATTTTTGCCTAAACTGTTTACTGGTGATGTATAAATAGTCTTCGGTTCCAGTATCAAAAATTAGCGCCTTATTTAAGCCTTTGAGTGACTGTAAATTATTTACAGGAGAGTAGTCGTCGTAAAGTTTGTTCTTTTCATCGTAGGTGCCAATTAGGTAAGCAATAGTTGTTTTCCTAAAGGCCGAATAACGAAGGTTCAAAACTCCGGATGTACTTCCTGCGCCAGCAAATAAAGTCGGATGTTTAGTAATCATATACATCGCTCCGAAGCCACCCATACTGGCTCCTGTAATGAAAACCTTACTTTCATCTACTTTGTATTTTTGATTAATGGCAGGCATCAACTCCTCTAAAAAAAAGGATTCATACTGTAAACTATCTTTATTTGGTGAGTTAAGGTACCAGCTCTTCTTTAATCCATCGGGACAAACCACAATAAACTGGTATTGATTAGCCAGTTTTTGCAAGTCGGCTAGTTTGCTCCAGCTTTTGTAGTTGGCATTATGCCCATGCAATAGATAAATAACTGGTAGTTTTTCTAAGGAACTTTGTAGCGGAGTGTAAATAAAAACGGAGTCTGTTCGCTTTAGGTTTTTTTTGGAGGAGATGGTTAGAAGATCTTGAGCATATGTATTAGACACGCTCAAGATCAGTATCGTTAAGATGAGTTTTATAGCCCTCATCACTATGGATTTAAGTCAACCGGAACAAGAATTAAAGGAGTTGGCAAACATGAAGCTCCCGGAGGTGAGTAGGTTAACTTGATGGTTTGTTCTTCGCCATTTCCAGTTGGTTTAAAAACTTGGATCAATACCGCTTCAGGTGCGGCTTTAGTTACCAATTGGTCTTTTGGCAGTTGAATAATTCCTTCGTTAAACTTTCCACCGCTAACTTTCATTGCTGCCGCCATTCCGCTGCACCATTGGTTGTCTGCCGAACGTGAGTTCCAAGTAATTAGCGCTAAACCTTTGCCATCTGTACTTTTCCATTTAAGCTCGATATCGTACATTACGCCGTAGTTACCCGCCAATTTAGCGATTTGACCAGTAGTGCCTTCACGACCGATAATCCAAGGATCAGTTTCGCCATCGGCAACAACTAAAGCAGAAGTTCCGTTTTTTGTATCTATTACCGAAGTGTTGGCTACGTGATAATTGCTCACGCCATAAAGCCCTCTACCAGCACCACTCTTCGTTTTTGGAGGCAATACATTCGTAATTCTTTTCAAAGCATCTTTGCCACTTGTTTTAAGATCTGTTTGTAAAACGGTAATTTCTGCAGGTTGATCTACCAAGAACTCGTAAAAGCCATGCACAAGTTCATCATACTTTACCACATATTGTTCTAGTTTTTCGTCGATAGGAACAGCTTCTCCAGGTTTTACAATACGTACTTCTTCGCTAGGTTGTGCGGCTAAAAATGAGGCTAATCCTTCTTTTCCCAGTTTGAAGTAATTGGTGCTAGGCTTTTGCGTAACGTATTTCAACATCTTGATACGCATTGGAGCCTTGCCCGTGTTTTTAATCATGGCAATAATCTTTCTATCTATCTTTTGAGGCTCTTTAATGCCGTTTACATTATATAGGTAAAAACGAACTGCTCCAGGAACAACACTTTCTTTGAGTGCAATGGCTTCTGGTACTCTAATGTATTCAGGATCGTCGGAGATGATATACTGTGGGCCTGGCGTAGGATATTTTTGATAAGGTATCTGTGTGGTTTTTTCTGTCAAAAATCCATCTAACCTAACTATTGCTCCCTGTTTAGCTTTTAGTAACTCATCATTTTGCGCTTTAGTAAGCTGTTGTGCATAACCATTCGTGCCAACAAAGCAAATGCCCGCAACGAATAGTGTGATCTTGGTCAGTTTCATCATTTTATATTATGGTTTCATTTGTTAATGGAGTGAAGATAGGAAAAAACACTAATTAAAAAAATTTAATAACTAAATATTGATTAAATAAAAATATTATAAACATCCTGTTGTGTTGCCCGGCTTTAATCGCAAGAATTTGAAATGTGTTAAAAAAACAAAGCCCTCCCGAAACTCGGGAAGGCTTTTCAATCAATCAATATTAAAAAGGAGAACCTTTCTAATTACTTTACAATTACGGCACCTTTTGCCATGAAGACAATCTCTTTTTTAGGCTCAGTAATTTTAGCTATTTCTTCTGGAGATTTTTTTGCGTCTTTTGCATAGTGTTGTAGGTCTTCAACAGAAGTAACTTTTCTTTCTGCAAAACCATCAATTACTACTTTTGTGCCAGGAGCCATATCCTTTGGCATAAAAAAGCCATAATCTTTAAATTTTACGAACATAGTTTCTTTGTCAGAAATTTTAACGTTCATGAAGCAACCTTTTTTCTTGCAAACGTTAACTACTTCGCCCTCTACCTTCATTTCTGCTTTGGTCTCTTTGCCTAATTTAGCATTAACCTCATTAGCCGAAATAATATTTCCTTTGGTAACGCCTTCGCCGAAAGATTGACCTTCAACTTTTTCTTGTGCAAAGCCAACAGTTGCCAAGGCACAAAATGCTAAACTTAATATTAATTTTTTCATACTTATAATTTTATCTAGTTGATGATTTGCACAAAGATATTTAAAATCTTTCTAAATAAGATGTGTTCTTCGTCAATCTCTTACAACACCTTTCCGGTATTTGTCCCAATAACGCTTCCACTAGAGTTTCTAGTATATCGTCCGTTGATTATGACATTGCAAGTACCGACAAACTCTATGGTTCCGTTTAAATCGAAATCGCCATTAACAACTAAATTGGTATTTACCAAACGAAGGCGACCGCTGCTGTTAATGCTTAATTTGTTGCTGATCTGTAAGCTGCCGTTATTAATTTCGGCCAATCCATTAACATTGAAGTCGCCGTTTATAGGGTAAATTTCTCCATTTACTTTTGGCAGTAATTTCAGTTTACCATTGCTATTAACTGTAAGTGTGCTCTTGAAGTTTGCACTGCCGACTACCTCTGCAAAAGCATTGATGTTGAACTGCAGGTTAGATACGAAGGCGCCATTCACTAAAAACGCACCTCCGGTATTAATGTTAGCACCGTAGTTTAAAGTAAGGGCACCGCAAAAATCGAATATGGCATTGGTATTAACGTTTAGTCCGGCAATGGTAGTAATGCCAGTTCCAGTAAAATACTCCTTAACACCTGTATTTAAGTTTCTCCACCCATTAGCATCAGATGCTAAAAAATTTCTGTTGCTGCAAGCCACAGTAGAGCTACTGTTAGCAATTGCCGTCATCTTTAAGATTTTCAAGCCGCCTGTACCTGTTGCCACAAAAATTAGGTTGCCACTAGATTTAACGTAGTTGGTTGATGCACCTAAGCTAGCCTTACCTAAAAGCACCAATGTATTCCCTTCTAACTTTGCAACATATAAGCCTGCCGCTCCATTGGCAATGTAAATCAGGTTATTGTTGATAGAAACATTATTCGTAACAATATCTTCAGGGTCTACTCCTGCAATTACTGGAACAGGGATGTTATCAATTAGCGAACCTGTACTGCTCAAATAATTCAATCCCGCTCTTCCTGCCGCATGTAGAAAGTTATCATTTATCGTTTCGATATGCGATGCAGTTTCTGGTAAATCTGTTGCTAAATTAATGGTTTTTGCTATGCTCAAATCACTGGCATTTAAACCCAATATTTGGCCTGGCTTGTTTTTTAATATGAAGATATTACTTCCACTTGCATTGCTCGCCAAAGCCGTAGATCCTGTGATGGCTATAGACTTTTCCTCTTTGAAATCTGAAGGATTAACAACGCTTAATCCACCTTGTGTGCTCGAAACTACATAAATCTTATTGTTTTTAGCCAAGATATTTTTTCCTACAAAGCCTTTAAGCTGTACACGGCCGCTTGTACTTGTCAGTACGCCGTTGCTCAAAGCAATTCTATCTAACACTGCTGGAGCTGTTAATGAAGCATCTTTATCAACGTCGGTAGCTGAGGCTAAATAAACAAAGTTATTGTTGAAAACAACAGATGAAATATCGGTATTAGGCATGATCGCCTGAGAGATTAATCTTGGTTGCGCTTCATTACTTACATCGAAAACGTCGATGCCACCTAAATAGGTTTCGCCACGGGTATTGTAAGAAACGTAAACTTTGTTGCCAGAGAAATCAATATGCGTAGCTTGCAAAGTTTTCCCTTGATGGGTGGGAGCAGCAACCTCGGCGATCAGCTGTAAATTGTATTGACTAAAGTCTTCTCTAAATTCTACCCCTTTTGTACCTACATTCATTAAAGATACCGCAGTATTTGGATAGCTTACCCTCGCATTTAAAGCACTTTCATTATTATTTAAAACAACTTCAGGACCTTTTTTATCTAAAGTTGGCTCTTCTCCGTCTTTTGGTGTTGATTTTTTACAGCCGATGGTGGCTACAGTTAGCGCTATTATACAAACCTTTATTAAGTAATGTTTTTTCATACTGCTGTGTATTCTTTTTTAGAGTAAAGCAAATTTAATGAAAAAGTACAAGGCTCAAAGTTATTTCGCTTTAAATCAGTAGTTTATTTTGTTTTGTATATTTTCTGCCAAAGTGTTTTCGAATTGTTGCAGGAAATGTTTTACTCGTTTTGAGAATGTCGCTTCACGCTTTATCCAAATAATGCCGAAAAAACTTCTTCAATTTTAGCAACGGTAACCAGTTCAATTTTAAACTTATCTTTGTTAATCCCTTTTAGGTTATAACTTGAGATGAATATTTTTTCGAAGCCTAGCTTTTCTGCTTCAGAAATGCGTTGCTCAACTCGGTTAACGGCTCTAATTTCACCAGATAGACCAACCTCGGCAGCAAAGCAAATTTTTGAAGAAACTGGTATATCCTCATGTGAGGAAATGATAGCTGCAACAATAGACAAGTCGATAGCTGGATCTTCCACCTTAATGCCTCCAGCGATATTTAGGAAAACATCTTTAGCGCTTAGACGGAAACCGCATCGCTTTTCGAGTACAGCCAGCAGCATATTCATTCTTTTGGTATCAAAGCCCGTAGCCGAACGCTGAGGAGTACCATAAGCAGAAATACTTACCAATGCCTGCGTTTCTATCACCATAGGTCTGGCGCCTTCAATAGTTGCACCAATGGAGATGCCGCTCAACTCTTCATCACGTTGTGAAAGCAATACTTCCGACGGGTTGGAAACTTCCCTCAGTCCGTTACCATGCATGGCATAAATACCTAATTCTGCAGCTGCGCCGAACCTGTTTTTTATAGAGCGCAATATGCGATAAATATGGTGTCGATCTCCCTCAAATTGCAGTACGGTATCCACCATGTGCTCTAAAATTTTCGGACCGGCAATAGCGCCGTCTTTGGTAATATGACCAATCAAGAAAACTGGAGTAGCGGTTTCTTTGGCAAAACGCAGCAGCTCGGCGGTGCACTCGCGTACCTGTGAGACACTTCCCGGCGTAGATTCGATGTGTGCAGAATGTAAGGTCTGTATCGAATCAATCACCAAAATTTCTGGTACTAACTGCTCCAGCTGTTTAAATATATTTTGGGTTGATGTTTCTGTTAGAATAAAACACTCTGCTTGTGGGGTTTTGGTAATGCGTTCTGCCCGCATTTTAATTTGCTGCTCACTTTCTTCTCCTGAAACATAAAGTACCCTTTTCTGCTTAATATTCAGTGCCAATTGTAGCATTAAGGTTGATTTTCCAATGCCTGGCTCGCCACCAATCAACGTAACCGATCCAGGAACTAAACCTCCGCCTAGCACTCTATCTAACTCAATATCTCCAGTTAAAATTCTTTCTTCAGTAGCGCTTTCAATTTCTTCAAGCTTGCTCGGTTTATTTACTCTTTGAGTACCTCCAGTTGTTGTTTTCCACACAGCAGCGTTTCCTGCAGATGGCTTTTCTACTACCTCTTCTACAAAAGTATTCCATTGGTTACATGAAGGGCATTTGCCCAGCCACTTTGCCGACTCGTAGCCGCAACTCTGACAGAAATATGCTGATTTGATTTTAGCCAAGATATTTTAGATTTTAGATTTACGAATTTAGATTTAATCGTTTGGAAATACTAGGTAAGTTTTAAACAAAGGGTCATAGTTGCAGCAGGACTATTTATCGAAAAAAATCTTATATGCCTTATACGGTCAATATTTTTATCCATATATAAACAAAAAAAGTCCCGATTTGCATCGAGACTTTAGAATTTCTGAGGGTTTACAGCTTAATTTCTTCGTCTTTAGCAGACAAGAAGTGAAACTCTGTTAAGTGATAAGAAGAAGACTCTCTCACCTTTACCCACTGCCCAAATTTGAAGTACCATTTCCATTGTAAGGAAATCAATCCTTTTTTAATAAAGGCTGCTATGTAAGGGTGTACACATAGCGTAATATTTTTTTCATTCTGCTCACGCAGGATATAGGTCATATTGCTTTCAATGTCATCCATTAACACAATACTTGCCTTTATCTCACCAGTTCCGTCGCAGGTAGGACATTTTTCTACCGTTACAATGTTCATTTCTGGCCTTACCCTTTGACGGGTAATTTGTACCAAACCAAATTTGCTAGGAGGCAGAATGGTATGTTTAGCTCTATCCAAAAGCATCAGCTCTCTCAAGTGGTCAAACAATACTTTTCTGTTGGCAGGTTTGTGCATATCGATAAAATCGATGACCACAATACCGCCCATATCTCTTAGCCTTAATTGGCGGGCAATTTCTTTTGCTGCTTCTTTATTAACCTGCAGCGCATTTTCTTCTTGGTTTTCTTTGCTAGCGGTTCTATTTCCACTATTTACGTCTATAACGTGCAAAGCTTCGGTGTGTTCTACCACTAAGTAGGCACCACCGGCCAAGTTCACAGTTTTTCCAAAACCGTTTTTAATTTGTTTTTCAACCCCAAAGTGGTCAAAAATTGGGTCTTTGTGCTTGTAATGTTTTACAATACGTTCCATTTCCGGAGAAATTTCGTGCACATAAGAACGAATGTCTTCAAATAATGCTTGGTCGTTTACATATACGTTGGTGAAATCGGTACTTAAAATATCGCGGATAAGCGTTGATGTCCTATCCATTTCACCCCAAACACGCTTAGCAGGTTCTGTTTCTGGAAGCTTTTTCATAAAGCTCTCCCATTTGGAAATAGAATCAAGTAAGTCTTTTTGTAATTCGGCAACGCCTTTTCCCTCAGAAACTGTTCTAATGATTACCCCAAAATTTTTAGGCTTAATACTTTCGATAATCTTTTTTAAACGATTACGTTCGGTATTACTCTTTATCTTTTTAGAGATGGAAATTACATTAGAAAAAGGAACCAATACGGTGTATCTTCCTGCAATAGAAAGATCTGAACTTAGTCTTGGACCTTTAGTAGAAATGGGTTCTTTGGCAATCTGTACAGGTACCAATAAATTTTTGCTAACAACTTCCGAGATTTTTCCCGCTTTGTTAATGTCAGCTTCTAATTTAAAGTTATCTAGTAAAGTGCCCGGTGTGCCGTTACGTCTAATCTTCGTTAGCTTTATCAAAGATTGAACCTGTGGGCCTAAATCAAAGTAATGCAAAAATGCATCTTTTTCGTAGCCAACATCCACAAACGCAGCGTTTAGGCCGGGCATAATTTTCTTAATGCGGCCTAAATATATATCGCCTACAGCGTAGTTGTTGTTAACGTGTTCTTTGTGAAGCTCAACAAGTTGTTTGTCTTCGATTAAAGCTATGGTTACTCCCGTAGGAGTAGAATCTATTATTAATTCTTTTACCAAAGCTACAGATTTTAAGGCTGTTACGCCTTATTAACACATGGACCAAAAAACTTAGAATCCAAAAGTAAACACCTTTAAAAAAGCATTTACTTTCGGCCATACTATCAAGAAAAATTATTTTTTCTTGTGTCTGTTTTTTCTTAAACGTTTTTTGCGTTTGTGGGTAGCCATTTTATGTCTTTTTCTTTTTTTACCGCTTGGCATAATTTTAAAATTTAAATGTTGTTAATTCTTTTATTTTTTCAACTCAGCTACCTTTTTATCTACGAAACTAGATAAAGTTGGGTTAGCTGCAAGTTTTTTGCTTTGTAAGTAAGCATCAATAGCTTCTTGATTTTTTCCTAAGCTTTCATATGCAAAAGCTAAGTTAAAATAAGCGTCTGGAGTTGCTTTAATGTTTTTAATGATGTCTTGAAAACGAGTAATCGCCTTATCAAATTGACCAGATTTTATCGCAAACATACCTAAGTTCATGTTGGCTTTAAAGTTTTTCGGGTCTTTCTTCACTACGTCCAATAGCATTGTAATACCTGCCATTGGAGCACCACCGCCGTTTACCATTGTAATTCCCATTCCTGTTTTTGCATCTAGGTCTGTAGAATCAATAGCAATGGCTTTTTCATAAGCATGATTTGCTTTTTGCAACATCACAGGTTTAACCAAGCTATCTCTAGTAATATCAAATACTTCTAGAAACTTATCGCCTGCTTTCAACCAGTTTTTTAATGAAGATTCGCCAATAGCAGCATCTTCCAAATAAAATGCACTAGGAACAGATTGTCCTAAATCATCCCATCTTTGAGCCAAAGACTTAGCTTGAATCACCTTCTCTTCGCCTTTTGCTTTTTGATAAGTAGCTTCTAGAGAAGTAAGTTCTTTAGAGGCAGCATTACTAATTAGATTTTTGGCAGTTGCAGATACTTCTTCTATGCTTAAACTAGGAGCTTGCGCTTCTTGTGGCATTTCAGTAGGTGCTGCTTCTTGTTTGGGCTTTAAGCCTTTAATATCTTGGCTAAATAAAAAGCCCACAAGCAATACAATGCCTGCAATAATTACAATTTGTGTTGTGCGTGGGCTTTTCATAACAATCAAATATTAAGCCTCAGCTTTAACTTTTTTAGTGTTGTTTTTTACTTTGTCAACAAATACTTTTGCTGGCTTAAAGCTAGGAACAAAATGCTCTGGAATAATGATGGCTGTGTTTTTAGAGATATTTCTAGCAGTTTTTTGAGCTCTTTTTTTCACTACAAAACTGCCAAAACCTCTTACGTATACATTTTCGCCAGCAATCATGTTGTTTTTGATTACCTTGAAAAATGCCTCTACTGTTTCTTGAACGTCAACTTTCTCGATCCCTGTCTTTGTTGATATTTCAGCAATAATATCTGCCTTAGTCATATTTCTAAAATTAATTAATTATTGTGTGTGTTTTTTAATTACATGTAATTTGGGGTTGCAAAAGTATTGCTTTTTAGTGAGATAGGAAAATAAAAGATGATTTATTTGTGCGTTCAACCATCATCTTAGTGCAACTTTTGCCTTTTTAAACGCTTTTGTTGTACTTTTGGTACAATGTCTTTTCAGTCGGAAATAGTTGCTTGGTACCTAAAAAACAAGAGAGATTTGCCTTGGCGGGGCACTACAGATCCTTATGTGATTTGGTTATCGGAGATTATTCTACAACAAACAAGAGTAGAGCAGGGAATGCCGTATTTCCTTAAATTTCTAGAAAATTTTCCCAACGTTGCCGATTTTGCGAATGCTCCAGAAGAAAGAGTTTTAAAACTTTGGCAGGGTTTAGGCTATTATTCTAGGGGAAGAAACATGTTGTATACTGCGAAATTTATAGTCTCAAATTACAACGGCGTTTTTCCATCAAGCTATGATGAACTTGTTAAATTGAAAGGAATAGGAAATTATACAGCGGCCGCCATTTCCTCGTTTTCTAGCAATGAACGCCGTGCAGTTGTAGACGGAAATGTTTACCGTGTGTTGTCTAGGTATTTTGGAATAGAAGAGGCCATCAATTCAGGTGTTGGAATTAAATTTTTCGCACACTTGGCACAAGATTTAATTGTGGATCAGCAGCCATCAGTTTATAACCAAGCGATAATGGAATTTGGCGCTTTACAATGCAAACCAAAATCTCCACTATGTGCTATTTGCCCTGTGAAAACTGGCTGTTTTGCTTATAAAAGCAACAAAATAGACCTTTTGCCTGTTAAGTTAAAAAAGGTAAAAGTTAAAAAGCGTTGGTTTAATTATTTTGTTGGTGTAACCAATGATGAGATACTTACCAAGCAAAGAAAACCAGGCGATGTTTGGCAACACTTATATGATTTTCCTCTAATCGAGACACAAGAGGAGGTGTCTATCGAAAGTGCGGAGTTCTTATCAGAAGTTGAGAAGCTATTTGGCAATGGTTTAGAGCTAAGGGTTTTAGAAAGTAAAAAACACATACTTACTCACCAAATTATATATGTTCAATTTTTTGCAATAGATAATTATATTGTTAACTTTAATCAAGACGCCGACATTAAATCGGTGAAAATTGAAGCTTTTAAACAATTACCTCATCCTAAAATTATAGGGGATTTTATTGAAAAACATATAGACTAATCAAATATATTTATGTCAGGTATTAACAAAGTAATCTTAGTGGGCCACTTGGGAAAGGACCCCGAAGTTAGGCATTTAGAAGGAGGCGTTACCGTAGCGAGTTTTCCATTAGCCACCTCAGAGACATTTAACAAGGACGGAAAAAGAGTTGAACAAACAGAATGGCACAATATTGTGTTGTGGAGGGGCTTGGCCGAAGTAGCCTCTAAATATCTGCAAAAGGGCAAGCTCGTTTACATTGAAGGCAAATTGCGTACCCGTTCTTTTGAAGATAAGGAGAAAGTAAAGAAGTACGTTACAGAAGTTGTTGCGGAGAATTTCACGATGTTGGGTAGAAAAAGTGATTTTGAACCTGCTCAAAACAATGGAAATTCAACAACAAATAAGATAGAAGATGATTTCTCTACCTCTATAGATGAGACAGGAGATTTGCCATTTTAATCACCCATATAAACTAACTAACTTAAATAGCAAACGAGAAAGCCCCGGACAATTACTGTTCGGGGCTTTCTCGTTTATGTCAAATTTCAGCTGATTTTACTCAACCGTTACAGATTTTGCCAAATTTCTAGGCTGGTCTACATTACAACCTCTCATTACTGCTATATGGTAAGACAATAACTGTAGCGGAATTGTAGCTAAAAGAGGTAAGAATGCTTCGCTAGCGTCAGGTATCTCGATGCAGTAGTCTACCATTTTCTTTACCTCAGTATCGCCTTCAGTAACAATGGCAATTACCTGGCCTTTTCTTGCTTTTACTTCTTGTATGTTACTAATCACTTTTTCATAAGATGAGTTTTTAGTAGCGATAAATACCACCGGCATTTCTTCATCTATCAACGCAATTGGGCCATGTTTCATTTCTGCTGCCGGATATCCTTCTGCATGGATATAAGAAATCTCTTTTAACTTCAAAGCACCTTCTAAAGCTACAGGGAAACCACTGCCGCGACCTAAGAATAAGCAGTTGCTTGCATCCTTAAACTTTGCAGAGACCTCTTTAATGATGTCGTTAGATTGTAGTGCAGTTTGTATTTTATCTGGAATGCAATCTAACTCGGTAAGTAGTTCTGTTAACTTAGAATTGGTAAGTGTGCCTTTTTGTTGTGCCATGTAAAAAGCCATCAACGTAAGTACGGTAACTTGTGCCGTAAATGCTTTGGTAGAAGCTACGCCAATTTCCGGACCTGCGTGCGTATAAACACCAGCATGTGTAATACGAGGAATTGATGCGCCAACAACGTTACAGATTCCAAAAATGGTAGCGCCTTTTTCTTTTGCCATTTCAATAGCGGCCATGGTGTCGGCAGTTTCACCAGATTGTGAGATAGCAATTACCACATCCTTTTCTGTAATAATTGGATTTCTATATCTAAATTCTGAAGCATATTCTACTTCTACGGGGATACGAGCGTATTCCTCAATAAGATACTCGCCAACTAAACCAGCGTGCCATG
Source organism: Pedobacter sp. T50_32 (assembly GCF_057652195.1). Taxonomy (NCBI): domain Bacteria; kingdom Pseudomonadati; phylum Bacteroidota; class Sphingobacteriia; order Sphingobacteriales; family Sphingobacteriaceae; genus Pedobacter; species Pedobacter sp. T50_32. Next base: position 573,236 of record NZ_JBYFBY010000001.1, read on the forward strand.
AAGTACCGCAAGCTACAATGATAATTCTATCAATGTTCTTCAACTTATCTGCAAACTCCTTAATTCCGCCTAATTGTACTTTTCCTTCTTCTGGATAGATCCTTCCTCTCATACAATCGCGGATAGAACGAGGTTGCTCATAAATCTCTTTCAGCATGAAATGTTCGTAGCCACCTTTTTCTAGCATCTCCAGTTTCAATTCTAGTTCTTGGATATATGGAGTTTGCACCACATTATCCAGACGCTTAATTTCTAGCTCGTCTCTTTTCAAGAAAGCAATTTCGTTATCGTTTAGGTAAATTACGTTTTTGGTGTACTCTACAATTGGTGTCGCATCTGAAGCGATAAAGTACTCTCCCTGACCAACGCCAATTACCATCGGACTACCTTTTCTTGCGGCAATTAGCTGGTTTGGATTTTCTTCGTCCATAATTACTATTGCGTAAGCTCCAGTCACCTCATTTAAGGCCAAACGTACCGCTTCGGTAAGATCAATGTTGTTGTTTTGATAGATGTCTTCGATCAGATGAATCAGTACTTCTGTATCTGTATCACTATTGAAAGAATGACCTCTAGAAATGAGCTCTTCTTTTAAGGTTGCATAGTTTTCTATGATGCCATTATGAATGATACTAAGGTTTCCTTTTTGCGAAGTGTGCGGGTGGGAATTTCTGTCTGAGGGTGCGCCGTGAGTGGCCCAGCGGGTGTGCCCCATGCCAATTGAGCCATAAAGATCTTTTCCGGCAGAAAAATCTTCGAGCTCTTTTACCTTCCCTGCTTTCTTATAAATATTTAAATTATCATTGTTAATCAACGCAATTCCGGCGCTGTCATAACCTCTATACTCCAGTCTTTTTAGACCTTTTAATACTATCGGCCAAGCCTCTCTAAAGCCTATATAGCCTACAATTCCACACATAAATTTCGGGGGGTTAAAAAAATAAATCACCCTAAATTATCTTTTTAGGGTGATTTAATCAAACGTTTGCGTGAAATTTAATCTAATTCGATTTCGTATAGTAAATGTTGAGTTTCAAAAGGTTATCTCCGGCTGCGGGATTCTTCTTGAAGCTGCCGATAACTGCACGAGAAGCAGTGTTAAATGAAGGTGAAACTTGAAAAACTGCTGCTGGAGTTACAGCTAAAAAAGTACCATAATCTTCGGTCTTTCCATCTAGCAAATCTTGAATATACGCAGTTATTGAAAATACATAGCGCTTGTTAACCGAGTCGAAATAACCACCGAATGTAGCAGGATTAGCTCTTGGATCCCCAAAAGACGTTTGCCCATCTCCTGCATCGTTATCTGGCAAGTTTTGTCTCTGTCCAGCAATGTCAAATCTGTAAAGGGCTAAGCGAGGTGCAACTCTAAATGGAGCTACATCTGTCCCGCTTCTTAAATCAACAATAAGTTCGGCTTTATTTACCACCATTTTACCAACTTCAGCTTTTAGCTTTTTCAAATAAGGAAAGCTAAGTTTGTTTCTTAATCCGCCAAGAGGTTTCAGGTAGGTGTAACTAAACTGCTGAGTTGCCGGAGCATTTAATTGTGCTTGAACTTCTGTAGAATAGGTGTGTGTAACAGTGGTAGCAACTGGAGCTATCGTATTGCTAACAGGGAAGTTTATAGAAACCGTATCAGTTTGGGTGGCTGTAGTAGCATTTTGTTTTTTGTAATACAAAACCAATCCAGAAGTCGAAACGCTACTAGTTGCATTTGAAAAATTGAAGAACATCATACCTCCGCTGCCCATTGCCGCCGTAGAACTCGGTCTAATTTGTACATGTAAGCCCTTAAATGCCTGTTGAAAATAAGAGTTATATTTCTTAGTTGCAGCAGGCAAAGCAACCACGTTATTAGTGACAAAGCTGTTATTTAGCTTAAGACGAATTTGCGGTGTAACAGTTCTTAAGGTATCTGGCGCCCCTGCAACAACGTCTGTTATTTTATAAGGCGTAGTAGGGAAAACCTTGCCGTTATAGGTGGCCAACAGGCTACTTTCTTTTGCATAGGTTTTAGAACTTAAAAAGGAAGTTTCTTTCGCTAAGTTGTTGCTTAACTGATGAACATCAATATTGTAATTCACAGTACTATCACCATAAAAATCAGAGCTGAAATTCATAACCAAAACCGCCGAGTCAAGAACAGCATTTGTTCCGAAGTCGTATGCGTCATTTGGTAGGTTTACTGCAAGTGCTAAGCTAGCATCTGTAGAGCCCAGTAACGGATCATTAAGATGTCCAAACGGATAACGAGCAAGTCCGCCTGTTGCGGCAGCATCCTCTTGTACGGTTCTAGAAGAAATTGTTGCAGTATCAATCAGGTTGCCCTGAATGGCACTGCCAGGATCTACTTCCAATCCTATGGTAGAAGTACTTTCGCATGAGGCGAAAAGAAAAAGACTTATCAACAGGGTTAATAAGTCTAATTTTAAAAATCTCATATTTATTCTTAAATAAAGCTTTTTATTATGCTATAGAAACCAATTCATCACTAGTAACTTCCTCGTAAAACGAATAGAAGTTGTCGTAATTTTCGGTTAAATTAAAGGCTAAAGTTGGTTTATTAGAATCTTTAACAAATTTTAACACCGCATCATCAACCTTCTCATCAGCAAAAACTACCGCATCAGAGTGGGTAATAGCGCCAATATGTAAACTGTTGCAATCGCCTTCGGTAAAAGCCTTAGTATCGTCAGCAGTCATGTGGTTCATAATCGCCTTCTTGTGGAAATCAGCATTCAGTTTTTCGCCGAAGCAGTTTTCATAAACCGAGTAAACAACCTTAGCATTTTTAAACGTTGGGTCGTTTTTGTAAGTAGTTTTAATATAAGCAGGAACTAGTGCAGTCATCCAACCGTGGCAGTGTACCACATCAGGTGACCAGCCTAATTTCTTAACTGTTTCTAAAGCTCCTTTACAGAAGAAAATTGTTCTTTCGTCGTTATCTGCGTAGAACTTGTTTTCTTTATCCCTAAACACGTACTTTCTGTGGAAATAATCTTCATTGTCCAAGAAATACACTTGCATACGAGCCGCTGGTATAGACGCCACTTTGATGATTAAAGGGTTGTCATTGTCATCAATAATGATGTTCATCCCTGATAATCGGATCACCTCGTGTAACCTGTTTCTTCTTTCGTTAATGTTACCAAACTTCGGCATCAAGATGCGGATTTCGAATCCTTTTTCTTGCATTGCTTGCGGTAATTGGCGGGTAATTTCAGAAATTTTGGTGAGTTCGAGGAAAGGCGACATCTCATGGGTAATAATCAGTAGCTTCGTTTTTGCCATCTCCATATATTATTAAATTACTGTTAATTTAAAGATTATCAAGGGGCAAAGGTACGGAAAATATTAATATTTATCAATATCTTGCTATTACCGCTTTGTAAGTTATGCAGAAATGTACAATTTAGCGGTTTCAAAACACCACAAGATATTGGAAGTAATAACCACCGTTGCTCAACTCGAAAGCTCACTAAAGCCTTTGAAAGCAAAAGGATTAAAAATAGCCTTGGTACCTACTATGGGTGCGCTACATAACGGACACCTTTCGTTAATTGCTGAAGCGCAAAAACAGGCAGATATTGTAGTTTGCAGCATTTTTGTGAACCCCACACAATTTACCGACCCGAAGGATTTGGAGAAATATCCCCGTCCGTTGGAGCATGATATTAAAATGTTGACTGAAGCTGGCTGCAATTTTGTATTTATGCCAGCGGTTAAAGAAATGTATCGTAACTATCCAACACCAGAAAGTTGGGCAATTGATTTAGGAAGCGCAGAATTTGTATTGGAAGGCGAATTTAGAAAAGGACACTACCAAGGCGTTACCCAAATTGTATTTAAGTTGTTCGATGCCGTAAAACCAAATGTAGCTTTCTTTGGTCAAAAAGATTTCCAGCAGGTGCTGATGATTAAGAATATGGTAACCGCACTAAACCTCAATGTGCAGATCGTAACCTGTCCAATTATTCGGGAAGACGACGGTTTGGCCATGAGCTCTAGAAATATCCACCTCAGCAAACCAGATAGGGAGCACTCGTTGGTTTTAAGCAAAGCTTTGTTTTTTATAGAAGAGAATTACAATAAATATACACTTGCAGATTTGTTGGAGCAAGCAAAACATATTATCAACGAAATTCCGGGTGTAGCTTTAGATTATTTGACCATTGCAGATGGCGATACGCTTTTACCTATTGCAGAAAAGGCACATCAAAATACCGTGGCATTGGTAGCGGCAAAAGTTGGCGAAACTAGACTGATAGACAACATAATTATTAATTAGTTTTCTCCTATCGCCTTAGGTATCTAAGAAAACCTGGGGCTTAAATGAGCTAAGGCAGCTTAGGTGGTTTAAATGTGACGTTAAACTGAAAACTGTATAGTGCAAACTGAAAACTTAATCCTTAACTTTGCGCCATGATTATCGAGATTCTAAAATCGAAAATACACCGTGTAAGGGTAACCCAAGCCGAGTTGAACTATGTGGGTAGCATCACTATCGATGAAGATTTAATGGATGCAGCCAACATTATTGCAAATGAGAAAGTGCAAATCGTTAATAATAATAATGGCGAGCGTTTCGAAACGTATGTAATAAAAGGCGAAAGAGGTTCGGGGGCGATATGCTTAAACGGCGCCGCGGCAAGAAGAGTTCAAATTGGCGATATTTTGATCATTATATCTTACGGTTCATTGCCGATAGAAGAGGCTAAGAAATACGAACCAATCTTGGTTTTTCCAGACGACAACAACAGGTTGTTAAAATAAAATTTAAGCTATTTCTTTATAGGCTTCATTTTCATTAGAAAATGTTTGTTGGAGCATTATGGTCTCTCCAGTCCCGCTTTACGCTTCTCCCGATGAACTTATGCAACATGCAAGCATACCTTTGAAAACAATAAAACAGATGCTTAAATCGGGATCCGCTACAATCGGGTTTAACTAATCCAAACCTTTGCATGTAACTAAGTACATCTGTTCGGTGCGAAAGAAAATCTTTGCTACAAAATTGTTATGTTTGCATAGTATTATGTCAAATAATGCTATATTTGACATCAACCAATATACCTTAAAATACTATGCATTTTGAACTGAGCGAAGAGCAGCAAATGATTAGACAAGCTGCTAGGGATTTTGCCCAAAATGAACTGAAACCAGGAGTAATCGAAAGAGATGAGCATCAGAAATTTCCTGCCGAGCAAGTAAAAGCCATGGGCGAACTGGGCTTCTTGGGAATGATGGTTGACCCCAAATATAATGGCGGCGGCATGGATGCAGTGTCTTATGTATTAGTAATGGAAGAACTTTCTAAAATAGATGCCTCCGCTTCTGTGGTTGTCTCGGTAAATAATTCTTTAGTTTGTTACGGTTTGGAACAATACGGTTCCGAAGCGCAAAAAGAAAAATACCTTAAACCGCTAGCGACTGGAGAAAAGATCGGCGCCTTCTGTCTTTCTGAACCAGAAGCTGGTTCTGATGCTACTTCGCAACAAACCACAGCAGAAGATAAAGGGGATTATTACCTGCTAAACGGAACCAAAAACTGGATCACCAATGGAAGTACAGCCAGCACTTATTTGGTAATTGCACAAACTCACAAAGAACTAAAGCATAAAGGCATTAACGTATTTATTGTAGAAAAGGGAACTCCCGGTTTTACCATTGGACCTAAAGAAAATAAATTAGGCATTAGAGGTTCTGATACACACTCGCTAATGTTTAACGACGTAAAAGTGCCAAAGGAAAACCGCATTGGTGAAGATGGCTTTGGCTTCAAATTCGCCATGAAAACCCTAGAAGGGGGAAGAATTGGCATCGCAGCTCAGGCACTAGGCATTGCGGCGGGAGCTTATGAACTAGCCTTGGCCTATTCACAAGAGCGTAAAGCCTTTGGTAAGCCTATTGCAGACCACCAAGCTATTGCCTTTAAACTGGCTGACATGGCTACACAAATTGAAGCGGCCAGGCTATTGGTACACCGAGCGGCTTGGTTAAAAGACCAAGGTTTGCCTTATACTTTAGAAGGTTCTATGGCTAAACTATTTGCCAGTAAGGTTGCTATGGATGTTACTGTAGAAGCCGTGCAAATACATGGTGGCTACGGTTTCGTTAAAGAATATCACGTAGAACGATTAATGCGTGACGCAAAGATTACGCAGATTTATGAGGGAACTTCCGAGATACAGAAGATGGTAATTAGCAGAAGTATTTTAGCGTAATTTAAATACCACCTTAGACACTTAAGAAATCCTAAGTTTTCATTTTGCCAATAGCAGGAGCTCAGGTCCGCATCAGAAAATATCTCAAAGTAATTTTCGATCATATAAGACATATAAGTTCATTTAAGCCTAACGCTAACTTATATATCTTATATGGTTATTTAAGGTGTTTTATCCGAAACCAAAACTAAAGTGAACTCAGGCGTCTAAGGTGATGAGATATTTTTAAACTAAGATTTCTCCATCCCAAATGCAGCATCCAATATCATTTTAATAATGGTAACCACAATAGCTAAAATTGCTGCAGATAAAAATCCAGAGGTGTTAAAGCCTTTCATCCAGCTATCAACCAACAAAATCATCAACACCGAAATAATAAAAGAGACTAAGCCAAGCGTGAGGATGTTTAACGGAAAGGTAAAAAATCTCAACACTAAACCTATTGTAGCGTTAGCAAGAGCCACCAAGATGGCTGCGATAATTGCGCTTCCGTAACCATCTACAGAAACACCAGGAACTAAAAATGCGCCAATCATCATGGCCAAACCCATTAATAGTACTTCAAAAATTAGTTTAATCATAGTAACTTAGTTAAATGTTTAGCAAGATAACATTATTCGCAGCTTGTTGTTTATTTTTTGCTTCCTGTACTTTTAACAAGGAAAAGGATTTAAGCATCGCTTTTTCCAGCGATAGCAGTAAAATTGTTTTCACAGGAATTGAAGAAGCCAATTTATTCCAGCTAAAGCAAGCACTTAACAACAAGGCTGTTGATGCTAATTTAGTCAATATCGTTCAGATAGATGACGACTTCCCTGATAAGGATAAAGATATTGATGGAAAGCTTTCGGTAGTTGGAGCCGACCTGCTTTTTACGCCAGACAGCGCTTTTGTTAAGAATCGCAAATATTTAATTAGAACTGTACTGCAATCATCTTTCGGTAAAACCAGCGATATTTTAAAATCAGATTTGGGGCACAACATTAAGTGGAAAGAAAAAATATTGCGGCGATAGGTTATCTTTGCGCTGCAATCCCCAATAAATGTCAACAAAGCAATCGAGTACTTTTTCTGCCTATCAAAAACTTGTTATTTTTTTACTGGCAGTAACCCAATTTACCGTTATCTTAGATTTTATGGTCATGTCGCCATTGGGCGATATTTTGATGAAGTCGCTAAGCCTAAGCCCAACCGATTTTGGAATTGCAGTTTCGGCTTACGCCTTTAGTGCAGGTCTTTCGGGCCTATTAACCGCTGGCTTTGCAGATAAATTCGATAGAAAAAAGTTGCTACTTTTCTTCTATATCGGTTTTATTTTAGGAACCGCTTTTTGTGGTTTAGCACATACCTACATTCAGTTAGTTGCTGCCAGAATTATTACCGGGCTTTTTGGTGGGGTAATTAGCTCTATATCTATGGCCATAGTTACCGATTTATTTAGTTTGCAACAACGTGGCAGGGTAATGGGCTTTGTGCAAATGGCTTTTGGTGCCAGTCAGGTTTTGGGTGTGCCCATTGGACTTTACCTTGCAAACATTTGGGGTTGGGAAGCGCCTTTTTGGTTGGTAGTTGGCATAGCTATAGTAATTGCCATACTCATCGCCTTTCAATTAAAACCTGTAAAAGAACATCTATTGATCCAAAGAAATAAATCTGCAATTGCACATTTATGGCATACGGTAATCCAGAAGAAACACAGAATTGGCTTTACGTCAACTGCGCTACTTTCTATTGGTGGCTTTATGATGATGCCTTTCGGAAGTGCTTTTGCCATCAACAATTTAGGAATTACCGAAAGTCAGTTGCCGATGTTGTTTATGGTTTCTGGTGTGAGCTCGCTACTTATATTACCAATGGTAGGCAGGCTTAGCGATAAAATAAGCAAGCTGAAAATATTTGCTGTAGCATCTATTTGGATGATGGTGATGTGCGTAATTTATACCAACCTTTCGGTTACGCCATTTATTTGGGTAATGATTTTAAATGTGTTAATGATGGCCGGAATTATGAGCAGAATGATCCCGTCTCAGGCATTAACTAGTGCTATTCCAGAGCCAGAAGATCGTGGAGCTTTTATGAGTATCAACTCTTCGCTACAACAAATTGCGGGCGGTGTTGCTGCTACTGCTTCCGGCTTGATCGTTACGCAGTCTGGTAAAGGACAACCACTACAGCATTACGATATGGTAGCTTACATCATTGTGGTCATTACGATCATCAGTATCTGGTTAATGAGTAGGGTAAGTAAAATTGTAAGAGCTAAAGGAGATAAATTGGCAAGTAGCCCACCAATTTTAGAGCATTAATTTTTTGTTTGCAATAAACCTATTCTCTATCTTCACAACAACTATTTAAAATCATCTAAATTATAAAATGAAGAAATTATTTTTTTTGCTACTCACTGCAGTAGTAATTAACGCAAATGCGCAAAATGCTACTGAACAAACAATAAGCGGTCAACGTTTTCGTATTGCGCTACAAGGAGGCTTTAGTCAGTTGTTAGCAAAAACCTCTGATGCAGTACCTGCTGAGCTTCGAAACCATGTTTCTGAACTAAAATCAGGATATCATTACGGTGGCGATGTAACTTATTTTGTTAGACCAACTTGGGGGTTAGGGTTGAAGTTTAACCAATTTAGGTCTTCAAATAGTACTATGTTTTATGATGAAATGATGATAGCTCAAGGCATTGAAGAAACTAGACTTGTCAATACCTTTATAGGGCCAAGCTTTGCTACAAAGTATGAAAGCCCTAGCCAAAAGCACATGTTTCTTTTTAATTTGGCTATTGGTTATATGGGATACCAAAGTAATACCGGTATGCGAATTGAAACTACAGGGGGCACGGTGGGTTCTGCTTTAGATGCAGGATATGATTATCAGATTACTAAACATTTTGCATTAGGCGCACAGCTATCTATAGTTGGAGGTGTGTTGAGTAAACTTACTTATAAAAGTGGAAATATGTCGGTTACAGAAACTTTGCCAGACAACCAAAAAGAAAGTATGGCTCGCTTAGATGTTTCTTTTGGAGCCCGTTTTAACTTCTAATACATTCACGCTAAGAGTGATTTGATTCTTTAAATTAAAAATATTTTTTTACCTTTGCAGGGCAAAACAAGAAAAGAGGGGACGAGTGTCCCCTCTTTTTATTTAGCAATAATTTATACTATGCAGGTAGAAAAGATAGTTAGAGAGCTGGTAGAAGAAAAAATTGCAGATAGACCAGAGCTGTTTTTGGTAGCTGTGAAAATGTTGCCGAACAATAAGTTAATCATCCATGTTGATGGTGATCAAGGGATAAGTATACAAGATTGTGTGGCCATCAGCAGGCACGTTGGCTTTCATTTAGAAGAGGAGAATACCATTGAAACCGCTTATAATTTAGAAGTTTCTTCTCCCGGCGTTGGCGAGCCCTTGGTGTTAAATAGGCAATACGCAAAGAATATAGGCAGAACCTTGGCTGTAAAATTAGCTGATGGTACTACTAAAGAAGGAAAGCTCACTGAGGTTAATGAAAATCACGTTACCATCGAAGAAGCAGTGAAAGAAAAAGGTAAAAAAGTGCAAATGGTAAGTAGCCAAATTGCATTGAATGATATAACAGAAACAAAGGTTTTAATTTCATTTAAGTAAAAAATGAACAATATTAATTTAATCGATTCTTTTCAAGAGTTTAAAGACTTTAAGAACATCGACCGCCCTACGGTAATTAGCGTGTTGGAAGAGGTGTTTCGTAGTATGTTGCGTAAAAAATACGGAACAGATGAAAACTGCGACGTGATTGTGAACCCAGATAATGGAGATTTGGAGATCTGGAGAACCAGAAAGGTAATGGAAGATGGTTTCTCGGAAGACGACGACCTAGAGATTGAGTTAGCTGAAGTACACCAGTACGATGCTGATTTGGAAGTTGGCGACGATTATATCGAGCAAATTACCTTAGAAAGTTTTGGTCGCAGAGCGATATTAGCTGCTCGCCAAACATTGGTTTCAAAGGTTTTAGAACTGGAGAAAGACGAAATCTTCAAGAAATATAAAGACAGAGTTGGTGAAATTGTAACTGGTGAGGTTTACCAAGTTTGGAAAAAAGAAACTTTGGTATTAGACGACGAAGGAAACGAGTTGTTAATGCCTAAAACAGAACAAATTCCTGCGGATTATTTCAAAAAAGGCGATTCGGTTAAAGCGGTAATTTCTAAAGTAGACATGATTAATGCTACGCCGAAAATTATCATTTCAAGGGTAGCTCCAGAATTTTTACAACGTTTATTCGAATTGGAGGTGCCAGAAATTTTCGACGGTTTAATTACCATCAAGAAAATTGTTCGCGAGCCAGGAGAGCGTGCTAAAGTTGCTGTAGAGTCTTACGACGATAGAATTGATCCAGTAGGTGCTTGTGTGGGTATGAAAGGTTCTCGTATTCACGGTATCGTTAGAGAATTGAAAAACGAAAATATAGATGTAATCAACTTTACGAACAATATTTCGTTATATATACAACGTGCTTTAAGCCCTGCAAAAATCACATCTATTAAATTAGATGATGAAACTAAACGTGCTGCGGTTTACTTAAAGCCAGATCAGGTGTCATTAGCAATTGGTCGTGGTGGTCACAATATTAAATTGGCTGGTAAGTTAACCGGTTATGAAATTGATGTATATCGCGAAGCTGATGAAGAAGATGAGGATGTGGATTTGGAAGAATTCTCAGACGAAATTGAAAGCTGGATTATTGACGAGTTAAAAGCGATTGGTTTAGATACAGCGAAAAGTGTACTAGCGCTTTCTTTAGATGAATTGGTAAAACGTACCGATTTAGAAGAAGAAACAATTAAAGAGGTAGTCGCTATTTTGCAGTCTGAATTTGAATAAGAGCTAGATACTTGAATTAATAAGAATAAACGTTACTTTTGTATAATTAGAAAAAATAGAGGATAATCAATGTCAGACGACAAAACCATAATGTTATTAAAAGCAGCAAAAGAGCTTAACATAGGACTCGCTACCGCGGTAGAATTCCTTGGTAAGAAGGGCTATGCTGTGGATAATAAGCCTAATACCAAGCTTTCGGGCGAGCAATACAATGTCTTGTTGAGAGAGTTTCAAGGAGATAAAATTGTTAAAGAAGAGGCTAACCAAATAGTTATTGGCAAAATTCGTCGCGATGAACCTGAAGTAACAATAGAAAAAACTCCTGAACCTGCGAAGAAAAATCAGGATTTTGAAAGTGAAGGCGTTCTAATTAAGAACCTTAATCAATTTACACCAGCAGAGAAACCTGTAATTGAAAAGCCTGCGGCAGAAAAACCTGCAGAGCCAGTTAAAGAAACTCCAAAGGTTGAAGAAACTAAACCTGCTGATACAACAGAGGAATCTTCTCGTCCTGGAGTTAAGGTAGTGGGTAAAATCAATCTTAATGATTTAAACCCTAAGACACGTCCTGCTAAGAAAGAAGAAGCACCTACGCCTGCACCTGCACCCGCTCCTGTTGTGAAAGAGGAGAAGCCTGTTGCGGAAGCGCCTAAAGTGGAAGAGCAACCTGTTGCTAAGCCCGTAGAGCCTGTTAAAGTAGAAGAAAAAGTTGAAAGCAAGCCTGTAGAGGTAGCTAAACCTGTAGAAGCGCCTGCTGCAAAATCTGTAGAGGCACCGAAAGACGAAGTGATCAAAGCTCGTTCGGTGAAGTTATCTGGTCCAAATATTATTGGTAAAATTGAATTGCCAACTACACCAGATAGAAGAAACCAGCCTGTGGCATCTTCTTCTAGTGACGCTGATGCTAGACGTAAGCGTAAACGCAAGAAAACACCGGGTGCTCCTGGTGCTGGCGGACAGCAACAAGGTCAGCCTGGAACTGGTGCGCAAGGCGGTGGTAACCAACAAGGTGGAGGTCAAAGAACGCCTTATCAAGGTAATCGTCCTGGCGGTGGTCAAGGTGGAGGCTTTCAAGGTAACAGAAATAATAACCGTCCAGGTTATCAAGGAAATAGAAATGCTGCTGGTGGAAATACTCCAAAAGAGGAACCAACAGAAAAGGAAATCCAAGATCAAATCAAGGCAACGCTTGCTCGTTTAAGCGGTGCGGGTAAATCTGGTAAATTTGCACAGAGAGCTAAACTTCGTCGTCAAAAACGTGATGATGTGGCGCTTTCGGCAGAAGAAGCAGCATTAGAGGAAGAATTGCAATCGAAGGTGTTGAAAGTAACGGAATTTGTTACTGCCAACGAATTGGCGAACATGATAGACGTGCCTGTAACCAAAATTATTGGAACTTGTATGAGCTTGGGTATGTTCGTATCAATTAACCAACGTTTAGATGCAGAAACATTAACCATCGTTGCTGATGAGTTTGGTTACGAAATCCAATTCGTAAAACCAGATGAAGAGGAAGATATCAATATTGAGGAGGAAGATTCTGAAGAGAATTTAAGTCCGCGAGTTCCTGTGGTTACCATCATGGGTCACGTAGATCACGGTAAAACTTCATTACTAGATTATATTCGTAAAGCAAATGTGGTAGCTGGAGAAGCAGGTGGTATTACACAGCACATTGGTGCATATAAAGTAACTACCAGTGCCGGAAAAGAAATCACTTTCTTAGATACTCCGGGACACGAGGCCTTTACAGCGATGCGTGCTCGTGGTGCTAAAGTTGCGGATATTGCAATTATTGTAGTAGCTGCCGATGATGCGGTGATGCCACAAACTAAGGAGGCAATTAACCACGCACAAGCGGCGGGTGTTCCTTTAGTATTTGCATTTACTAAAATTGATAAACCAGGAGCAAACTCAGATAGAATTCGCGAGCAGTTATCTGTAATGAATATCTTAGTTGAGGATTGGGGTGGTAAATATCAATCACAAGAAATCTCAGGTAAGAGCGGTTTAAACGTAGACTTACTATTAGATAAAGTATTATTAGAAGCTGAATTATTAGAGTTAAAAGCTAATCCTAACAAACGTGCTACTGGTACTGTGATTGAGGCTACTTTAGATAAAGGACGTGGTATTGTAACTACGGTTTTAGTACAAGGTGGTACTTTAAGAGTTGGAGATCCAATTTTAGCAGGTAGCTACAGTGGTAGAGTAAAAGCATTATTTAACGAACGTGGTGCTAAGGTAAACGAAGCAGGTCCATCTGTACCAGTACAGGTATTGGGTATGCAAGGTGCACCAACTGCAGGAGATAGATTTAATGCTTTAGAAAGTGAAACTGAAGCTAGAGATATTGCGAACAAGCGTTTACAATTAATGCGTGAGCAAGGATTGCGTACGCAGAAACATATCACTTTGGCAGAGATTGGTCGTCGTTTAGCGATTGGTAACTTTAAAGAGTTAAACTTGATCATCAAGGGTGACGTGGATGGTTCTATCGAAGCATTAGCAGATTCATTGTTGAAACTTTCTACTCCGGAGATACAGATCAATGTAATCAGCAAAGCAGTAGGTCAAATTTCAGAAAGTGATGTATTGTTAGCTTCTGCATCTGATGCGATCATTATCGGTTTCCAAGTACGGCCATCAACAGGTGCACGTAAGTTAGCTGAGGCAGAGCAAATCGATATTCGTTTGTACTCAATCATCTACGATGCAATCAATGAGATTAAAGCGGCTATGGAAGGCATGTTGGCACCAGAATTCGAAGAGAAGATTGTTGCTAACGTTGAAATTCGTGAGACGTTCAAAATCACTAAAGTTGGTACTATCGCAGGATGTATGGTATTAGACGGTAAAATCACTAGGAATAGCAAAATCCGTATCGTACGTGATGGTGTGGTAATCTACACAGGTGAATTGGCTTCATTGAAACGTTATAAAGACGATGTGAAAGAGGTTTCTAAGGGTTACGAGTGTGGTCTGAATATCCAAAACTTTAACAATATTGAAGTTGGAGATATTGTAGAAGCTTACGAACAAGTAGAAGTAAAACGTAAATTGTAATTTAATTTACTTAAAATAAAAATTTAAGAGGCTGTAATTGATATCAGCCTCTTTTTTTGTATCATACCGTCAGTTAAAAAAGAAATAAACCAGAAACTTTAATTTTCAATACCTCATGGGACTTAGAACTATAATTGCTGAGAAAATTCGAAAATCTAAAATGTCTAAATTAGAAGTTGAACTACAACGAATTCGCAATTATGAGCAATTCGCAACTGGTTATGCTAACGTATTTGATAGACCATTTAAGTTTAATGACGGGATCAGTTTCGCTGTTACTTACGAGGAGATTTTCATTAATAAAGTATATAATTTTAAATCGCAGCCGAATAAGAAAATTATTTTGGACTGTGGTGCAAATATGGGTCTCAGTGTCCTTTACTTTGCACAAAACTATCCTGAACACCAAATACTAGCTTTCGAGCCAGATACAAAGGTTTTCGAGATACTGAAGGAGAATGTGGCTACATTTGAACTGAAAAATGTTAGCTTGTTTAATAAAGCTGTTTGGGATAAAGAAGAAGTTTTGAAATTTTATACCGATGGCGGTCTGGGAGGGAGGGTAGAATCTTCTTATAAAGAACAAGTTCCAGTAGAAGTAGAAACTGTACGATTGTTAGACTACCTATCGGAAGATGTTGACTTCCTAAAATTGGATATAGAAGGCGCAGAAAATGTGGTACTAAACGATTGCAAATCTAAACTGTCTGCACTTGGTTCCTTTTTCTTTGAATACCACAATGATGTAACCAACCCACAAACGCTACATGAGCTTTTAGATATTGTGAGGAAGGCTGGGTTTCATTATTATATAAAAGAATCTAGTGTAAGGGCTAATCCGTTTAACGATACTTTTTTAATCTGCGAAAGGTTCGATATGGCATTAAATATCTTTTGCTATAAACAATAAAGGTTTATTTCTACCGCTATCCTAGTATTGTTAAATAACATGGTGTGATAGCATTAAGATCGTTTTATGATTTCTATAATAATCGCCTCTGCCGATAAAGAACTATTTAAAAATGTCTCACTCAACATTGCTAGTACGATTGGAACCGAGTATGAGATTATTTCGCTTGATAACTCAAACGGAGAAAAAGGGCTTTGTGACATCTATAACTGGGGTGCCGAACAAGCACGGTTTGAGTATTTATGTTATATGCATGAAGATATCTGTATCGAAACGCAAAATTGGGGAGAGAAAATACTAGATATCTTTGGTAGAAATGAGGATTTTGGCATTATTGGTCTAGCTGGCTGCAAGTATAAATCAGCAGCCCTGTCGGGTTGGGGAGCCGAATATCAACATGAGGACATCGTATTTATTAACTACATTCAAACTTACAAATATGCCAATAAGCCTCGAGAAAGGGTTTACTTTAACCCAACCAACGCTAGCCTAGAAGAAGTTGCAACAGTAGACGGGATGTGGTTTTGCACAAAAAAGAATATTGTTAAACAACATCCTTTTGATGAAAACACGTTTAATGGATTTCATGCTTACGACCTAGATTTTTGTATAAATGTAGGATTGAGATATAAAGTTGGCGTTACTTTTGAAATTCTTATAGATCATTTTTCTGATGGGAATTTCAGTAAAGAATGGTTAGTCGAATCATTAAAGCTACACAGAAAGTGGATAGATGTTTTGCCGATCGATAAGTTAGAAGCCAGCAGCAGCTTACCATCTCAAATAGAAAAAAAGACATTTAAAAAAGCCATTTTACTCTTAATAGATAATGGATATCGTTTAAACGAGATAAACTCTGTTATTTCGCAATATTACAAACATCGTAAAATAAGTCTTAAATCTTATCTTAAACTTACCTTTTTTTCACTGAAGCATTACCGAAAAAGGCAGAGAAAATAAACAATTTATTGCCAAAGGTTTTGGTTTTAAAAACAGAAAATTCAAACATCAAACTTCCTAAAAAGAGTTTCAGCGACAAAAGCTGGGAGAGAAAATATCCTAATAGTTTTTATAGTTTTCTGCCATATTATGCAGGCCAGAAGTCTTGTATTTTTCTATTTCTCTATCTAAATGACCATACTCTTTTGCATAATGCGGACCACATGCGTGTAAGCAATAATGGTCTTTTATAATTCCAGATTTTAGTTTTAGCTTCTTGGCAAATAAACTAGCTATTAGCCCATCTTCGCTTTTAGCCATATTAAGATTGGTAAATAAAAAGCGAAGCTTAATTTTGCTATAATTGCTCTTTTTAAAGCAAGCACACCAGCCTCCTGTGGGTCCAAACTCTATGTGTTTACCATTTCTGGTTTCGGTAGTATAGTGTTCTTCGGTTGGTTTAGCTCCGTTTGTAAGTTCATTTTGAATAACATTTAAAGCTATAAAACCGTAATCAGGAAATTCTTTCAGGTAGTCGATAAATAACTCGCTCAAATTTTCTGGAAAATTTAAGACATCATCATCTACAATTACGATATACTCTCCCTTAGTGACCGAAAACAGCTTTTTGTATGCGTTTAGGCCATAATTCTTCGTCCTCGTAATAATCTTCACGACCGGATTAGTTCGGTATTTCTCCAAAACTTC
The DNA here is from genome assembly GCF_057652195.1 of Pedobacter sp. T50_32. Lineage (NCBI taxonomy): Bacteria > Pseudomonadati > Bacteroidota > Sphingobacteriia > Sphingobacteriales > Sphingobacteriaceae > Pedobacter > Pedobacter sp. T50_32. The sequence continues at coordinate 589,961 of NZ_JBYFBY010000001.1, forward strand.
AGGCGTACGATCAGTAGAGCCGTTATCCATTACGATAACTTCAGATTGGTGAGTTGTACCAATTGCAGGTAGTAATTCAGATAAGCATTTATCAAGGAATTTGTACCTGTTCCAAGTAAGGATTACGAAGCTAATTTTCATGGTTGCTATTAATTGACTTATAAAAACTAATTTTTCTTATCTTATTTAAACGGCTTAACGGTGGTTTTTTTCTGTTTGCGCTAAAGTAGAAAAGTAAATAATAATACTTAAGCATGAAGAAAAATAATTTAAAACCCCGCTCGCCCTTCCTATATGCTTTTAATTGCTTGTAAATCTTTTCAATTTCTCTCTTGTTTTTCAATCCCGGAAAAGTCAGACAATGTTCAATCCAAGGCAGTTCGAAATATAAATCGTCATTTGCGATGATTTCTTTGCGTGGAGATTTTAAACTTAAAGAGTCGGTTACACTAAGGCCATGTTGCCTGTACATCACCAATACATTCGGTACAGCTTTAATTTTGCCAATTGTAGCCGCAACAAATACAATCCACCAGTCGTGATAAAACCCTTCTTTCAAGGGAAAAATGCCTTTCAGCAATGTTTTTTTGAAAAGCATGGTATGCCCTGGAACACAATTTCCGATCACAAAAGGTAGATTAGATTCGCCATCATATACACCATAGTGCTCACTCATTTTTTTATACTTGATCGGCTTATCATTTTCATCAATGAAACAAGAGTCGTGATAGATAAGATCCTTATCTGCAATCTGATCTGCCAATACACTTAGTTTCTCGGGTAACCAAATATCATCTTGATCGCACAAGGCAATTAGATCACCAGAACAAAGTGATATCGCTTTTTCAAAATTTTTAGTAAACCCCAGATTTTTTTCATTCCGATGAACTTTGAAGAAATTATACTTTGCTGCATATTCGTTCAAAATCTCTAGGGTCTGGTCTTGAGAAGCATCATCGGTTATCACAACTTCAATTGGACGATAGGTTTGCGACACCAAGCTATCAAGCTGCTGCTTAAGGTACTTGTCGCCATTATAGGTGCATAATGCGATAGAAATCAAGGGTTTTTCCTCAGATATCATTTAGGTTGCTCTGAATAATTGTTATTTTTGCTTGGACGGTATCGCTTTTAGTCATTAAAGGTTTGCATCTCAATTAACCGATGATACAACCCTTTTTTAGCTAAGAGCTCACTATGGCTGCCCTCTTCTACTACTTCTCCCTTGTCGATAACAACAATGGTATCTGCGTGCTGTATAGTACTTAACCTATGTGCAATCACGATAGAAGTTCTGTTTTGCATTAAATTATTGAGGGCATGCTGAACTAACTTTTCTGATTCTGTATCCAAGGCGGAAGTAGCTTCGTCTAATAGCATAATTGGCGGATTTGCAAGTACTGCTCTAGCAATACAAACACGCTGTCTCTGCCCACCAGACAATTTGTTACCCCTGTCGCCTACGAAAGTTTGATAACCGTCTTCAGCGTTGATAATGAACTCATGGGCGTTCGCTATTTTAGCAGCGTTAATTACTTCTTCTTCTGTAGCATCGGGTTTGCCATAGGCGATATTGTTAAAGATAGTGTCGTTAAACAAAAATGATTCCTGGTTTACGATACCCATCTGATTGCGAAGACTTTCAACGGTTAAATCTCTATAGTCGTGCCCATCAATTTTAATGGTGCCGTTTTTTGGATCGTGAAAACGAGGTAGTAAATCCATTAACGTGCTTTTTCCCCCTCCTGAGGGTCCTACAAGTGCCACTGTTGTCCCTTTTTTAATCTCCAGATTTATATTCTTAAGTACGTCCTTGTCAGCATAAGAGAAACTAACATTTTGTAATGAGATGCTTTGGCTAAAATTTCCCAAAGGTTCTGCTTCAGTTTTATTTGCGAATTCAGGTTTGGTATCTATAAGGTCTAATACTCTTTCGCCTGCTGCGATGCCCGAATGTATACCACTAAAAGAATTTCCTATCGCTTTTGCAGGACGCATTACTTGAGAGAAAATGGCAATGTATGCAATGAAATCAGCCGCAGCTAATGCACTTTCGTCATTGTTTAAAATTAGGGTTCCGCCGTACCAAACTATAAAAGCAACCATTAAAACACCTAAAAACTCTGAAACCGGAGAAGCCAATTGTTGGCGTCGCACCATTTTACGGTTTAAGTTAGAGTAAAAGACGTTCTCATCGTTAAATTTTTCCTTTGTCCGTTCGGTAGCATTAAAGGCTTTGATAATTTTTATTCCCCCAAGAGCTTCATCTAAAAATCCAATCATTTTGGCAAAAGACTCGTGCGCCTCTTTTGCTTGTCTTTTTAACCGTTTTACAATTTTGCTGATGATAAAGCCTGCAATAGGGATGACGATTAATGAAAGTAGGGTAAGCTCAACAGAAATGTTAAACAACAGCACAATGTAGAAGATCAGTTGAAGGGGTTCTTTAAAGACAACTTGAAGCGTATTGGTTACAGTAAACTGCACAACTTGGACATCAGAGGCTACCTTAGATATGATATCGCCTTTGCGTTCATTGTTGAAGTAGCTAATATGTAGGTTCATCACATTGTTAAAGACAGTTCTTCGGAAGTTTAGTAGCGTATGCACCCTGAGGTCTTCCATTGTTCTTTGAGATAAGTATCTAAATATATTAGAAAGTAGAACGGAAATCACAATAACAATACAAACGTAAACCAGTGTGCGCTCTGTACCATTAGAATTGATAGAATTGTTAACGAACTCTCTAAATGTTCCTAAAATATCAAAACCTGAAGACGACTGGGCATCAATGCTACTCATTAATGTCGATTGCTTTGCATTCAATAAGGTTTCAAACAAAGGGGATAAAAGGGCTAGATTCAATGTGCCAAACAGAACCGACAATAGCGTTGCGATAACATAAGGGATCGCAAATTTCTCAATGGGTTTAGCAAATGATAATAATCTAAAATATATTTTCATCTAAATGTATAAGAAAACAAAGTTACGGATTTAAAAAAATCTTCTGTCATTATAATATATTAAAGCATTCTATTACATCTAATTGATTAATTGTGTTTATTTGCCAATATGGTTTCTAGAAATATTGATATCGAGAAATTAGGGAAGGAAATTAATGATGGTAATTTTCTGTCGTTGGCTAGAGCTTTAACACTGGTTGAAAATAACATTCCTCCAGCTGGAGAGTTGTTAAGATGCCTTGCCATAAAAAGCGAAGTTCCAGTAATTGGAATTACAGGACCTCCTGGAGCAGGAAAAAGTACATTAGTGAATGCGATAATAGCGGAGTTTTCTAAGAAAGACAAAAAAATTGCTGTGCTGGCGGTAGATCCAACTTCCCCATTCAATTTCGGGTCGCTGTTGGGAGATAGGATTCGCATGAATAAACACTTCAACAATACAAATGTTTTTATTCGATCCGTTGCTACAAGGGGTTCGTTGGGCGGCATGTCTGCCAAAACGATAGAAATGGTTGACGTGCTTAGATCCGCTAATTTTGATCTCATTATTATTGAAACAGTTGGTGTAGGACAATCTGAAATTGAAGTGGCTGGCTTGGCTGATAAGACAGTTTTAGTTTTGGTGCCGGAAGCTGGAGATGAGATACAGCATATAAAATCTGGCTTGATGGAGGTAGCACAAGCTTTTGTGGTTAACAAGGCAGACAGAGATGGTGCTGATGCTTTTGCAAATAGGCTGAAGAAGATGGTTAATGACCAGCATCAAAAAATTCCGGTGTTTAAAACGGTCGCTGATAAACAATTAGGAATAGACCTGCTTTGTGAATGGATAGAAAACACGAAACCTGAAAATTTCGGAATTGACAAAAACTATCTTTTGGCAGAGCATGCATATAAGCTAATTCAAACAAGACGAATGCTTGGTCTTGATAAAATGGAACTACTACACGAAATTAAACAAAGTAGGTTAGAGGGTAATTTTAACTTGTATAGTTTTATAGAAAAATGGATTTGATGTACTATATTCATTGTATATATTTTAGGACTGATGCTACATAGTGTGTTTTGTACAATACAATATTTTAAACTATTTAGTTAATATTAGAACAGTTGGGCTGTTGTGTTTCAAAGTATTGATTTACAGGTTAAAACCATAGGTTTTAAGAATTATTACTAAAACTGCGTTTGTTTGGAACGGAGTTTGTACAAAGGTTTTGAGATAATAAAAATTTGTTTAATTTTGTAAGACAAAAAATTATACAATAAAATATTTTGTTTAACCTTAAAAAGAAAATTATGAATTATTCTACTTTAAAAAAGGGCGTTGCAGCTTCTTTAGTAGCATTAGTAGGAGTTTCTTCTCTAGCTAGCGCTCAAGATGCACCTGCAACCAACTCTTCTGCCAAGGTATTTGGTGGTAGAGCGCAGTACAGAACTTGGTCATTGGGTGTTAACGCGGGTGTTTTAGCTCCTGTTGTTGTAACTGGTGGCGCTAATGATTTCTCTAACTGGGATGTTAATTTAGGTTATGGTCTTTCTTTGCGTAAGCAATTAGGTCATGCTTTTGGCTTAGAGGGTAATGTTTTCCGTGGTAAAGTTTCTGGACACAACGAAAAAGCTGGTCGTCCGAACGAGAAATTTGAAACTGAGTTACAGTACGCTGTAGATTTAAGAGGTGTTGTAAATGTTGCAACTGTTGACTTCTTACGTCGTGAAAATTCAGTAAACTTCTTCGTAACAGCTGGTTATGGTGTTGCTGCTTACAATCCAATTGTAACTAACAATGCTAACGTAACAACTAACTGGAAAGATGTTAAAGAAGCTACTGGTGGTGATTCTTATGTAAAACAAGCTTATATCCCAGTAGGTGCTGGTATTAAGTTTAAAGTTTCTGATCGTGTATCTTTCAACTTAGCTTATACAATGAACTTTGTTGATGGTGATAACTTCGATGGAACTTATGCTAAAATGCCTTCTAACGATAAATTCTCTTATACTTCAGCTGGTTTAGAATTCTCATTAGGTTCTAAAGCAAAACCAAACTTGGATTGGGTTAACCCATTAGCTATGATGTATGATGAATTGAAAGATCCTTCATTACGTCAAGAAGTTGAGGCTTTGAAAAACCGTGTTGCTAACGTTGAAAAATCAGTTGATGATTTGAAAAAAGATAGCGATGGTGATGGTGTTGCTGATATGTTTGACAAAGAGCCTAATTCAGCTCCAGGTGCTGTAGTTGATGGTTCAGGTCGTACAATCAAATTCCCTGAGCAAGTTGTAAACAACAATAACGCTGGTACTGGTGTTACTGGTTTCGAAACTATCGGTTTTGAATTCAATAGCTCAGTTTTGAAAACAGAATCTTACCCAACTTTAGATAAATTATCTTCAGTATTGCGTGAAAACGGTGGTAAAGTAACAGTTGGAGGTCATGCTTCTAGCGAAGGTACTGCTGCATACAACATGAAGTTATCTAAAGACAGAGCTAACTCTGTTAAAACTTACTTAGTGAACTCTGGCGTTAGCGCTAGCAGTGTAGCTACTAAAGGTTTTGGCGAAACTAAACCAATTGCTTCTAACGATACAGAAGAAGGTCGTATCCAAAACCGTCGTGTTGAAACTTCAAGAAACTAATCTTTCTTAAAAGTATAACATTATAAAAAAAGTCCCGACATAGCGTCGGGACTTTTTTTATATCTAAATTTGTAGAGGTATTTATAGCCATGTTATCCTTACATGGTCAAAAATTTAATCAATCTAAAAAGTTAAAATGAGAAAAGTTATTTATACATCTAATGCTCCAGAACCAATAGGCCCATATAGCCAAGCTATTGTTGCTAACGGTTTCTTATTTGCATCTGGTCAAATTGCTATTAACCCAGAAAACAGCGAATTAAACAACGCTACTTTAGAAGAAGAAACTCATCAAGTAATGCGAAACATTAAAGCCGTTCTAGTAGAGTCGGAGTACGAGTTTGAGCATATCATTAAGACAACTATCTTCTTATCTGATATGTCTTTATTCGCAGAAGTAAATGAAATTTACGGTTCTTATTTTAAAAGCGATTTTCCAGCTAGGGAAACAGTTGCGGTAAAAGGTTTACCTAAAGGAGTTAATGTAGAAATTTCTATCACTGCATTTAAAGGATAATCTTGGTCGCGAGTAAATCAAAATATTTATTTTCTGGAGTTTTATCTGCCATTATTTGGGGTTTCTTTGCCATCCCTTTAAGAAACCTCAAAGCTTATCCTTCGGAGCAGATTTTATATTACCGCATTTTTACTTCGTTAGTGGTAATATGGTTGGCGATATTTTTATTTAGAAGGAAAGAGCTTAAAAAAGATATCGGCTACTTTAAACAAATTACGGCTCGTGAAAAAAGAATAGTATTAAGTCAGGTTATTGGCGCCACCATACTATTGGTGCTCAATTGGTACACTTTCATTTATGCTATCAATAATGTCAGTATCAAATCGGGAGCTTTTGCTTATATGGTTTGCCCGTTGATTACGGCTTTTGGTGGTTTTGTTATACTGAAAGAACATCTTTACAGAATTCAAATTATCGCGTTAGTATTAGCTACGGTTAGTATTCTAATGTTAGCCACTGGTTCACTGGTAGAGGTAACATGGTCGGTGGTTATTGCAGCGCTATATGCATTTTACTTAATCATCCAGCGTAAGATGCAGAACTTAGATAAGCTGAATGTGTTAGCGATACAAATTTCTATTGCAGTATTGTTGATGTTGCCTTTCTTCATCTATCAGCATACAGGCTTACCTATGGAAACTGGCTTTTGGCTGAACATTACTTTAATTGCGGTACTGTTTACGGTTATTCCTTTATTTTTAAGTTTATTCGCCTTGGTGGGCATCCCATCGTCTACCTTGGGCATCATTATTTATATCAATCCTATCATCGCTTTTACGGTAGCTATTATTTATTTCAATGAGAAAATAGACCCGCATCAGTTAATGGCTTATTTGATATTGCTGTTTGCTGTTTTTCTATTTAATTGGAACATGATTAAAGATATGCTTACTTTTAAAAGAAAATAGTACGTTTTGTTCGCATCCAATTTAGAAACACCTCTTGTTTATTTGAAGGGCGTTGGGCCTAAACGAGCCGAGTTGCTACAGAAAGAGCTGGGTGTTTTTACCTACGAACAACTTTTGCATCATTATCCTTTTAGATATATAGATAGAACTCGTTTCTATAAGATTAATGAGCTAAATCCAGAGATGCCTTTGGTGCAGGTGATTGGAAAAATCATGACCAAGGAAACCATTGGGGAGAAACAAAAAAGAAGAATTGTAACAAGATTTGGAGATGAGACAGGAACGATGGAGCTGGTTTGGTTCCAAAGTTTAAAGTGGGTGGAGGAGAATATTTATCGAGGCAATACCTACATCGCCTTTGGCAAACCTAATTTCTTTAACGGCAGCTTTAGTATTTCCCATCCAGATTTAGAACCATATCCAAGACAAACTTCTGGTGGAGTAACAGGCAATTTGACTTTACAGCCAATTTACAATTCTACCGAAAAACTTAAAAAAAGCTTTTTAGATAGTAAGGGAATTCAGAAGCTGATTTATCAAATTCTTGAACTTCATGTGAACGAAGTGAGAGAAACCTTGCCAAAATATATCCTAGAAAAGTATAAGCTGATTGGTAAAAAAGAGGCAATCATTAACATCCATTTTCCTGCAAATACAAATGCATTGCAACAGGCAGAACGCAGGTTAAAGTTTGAAGAGCTTTTCTTTATTCAGCTGCAATTACTTCACAATAAACATCTGCGGAGCTTGAAATTTAAAGGCGCTGTTTTTAGCAACGTGGGTGAGCGAGTAAATAAATTTTATAACGAAATTATCCCTTTTGATTTAACCAATGCACAAAAGCGAGTGGTTAAAGAAATTAGGATTGATACGCAACGCGGCGCCCAAATGAACCGCTTGGTACAAGGCGATGTTGGTAGCGGGAAAACTGTAGTGGCGCTAATGAGTATGCTGTTAGCGAACGATAATGGTTGCCAAGCTTGTATGATGGCCCCAACGGAAATTTTGGCTCGTCAGCACTACGAGTCGCTGGTTAGTATGCTGAAAGGTGAGTTGGTGAATGTGGGGATTTTGACAGGAAGTTCTACGAAGAAACAACGCACCATTTTGCACCAGCAATTGGAAAGTGGTGAAATTGATATTTTGGTGGGTACCCATGCGCTAATTGAAGACAAGGTTCAGTTCAAGAATTTAGGCCTGGTAGTAATAGATGAACAACATCGTTTTGGGGTAGAGCAGCGAGCTAAACTATGGAGAAAGAATGTTGTTCCGCCACATATTTTGGTAATGACTGCCACACCAATTCCAAGAACTTTAGCGATGACTTTATACGGCGATTTGGATGTTTCTATTATAGATGAATTGCCTGCCGGAAGAAAGCCGATTGAAACGCTTCACTTTGTGGAAGGTAGACGGATGCGCATGTTTGGCATGATGAAGGAGGAGATTGCCAAAGGACGACAAGTTTACATTGTTTATCCCTTAATTAAAGAAAGTGAAAAACTAGATTTGCTGCATTTGGAAGCTGGTATTGAGCAGCTGAGTTATCAATTTCATAGGCCTCAATATCAGATTAGTATTGTACATGGCAAACTCAGCAATGCTGATAAAGCTTACGAAATGCAACGTTTTATTGATGGTAAAACTCAAATTATGGTGGCTACTACGGTAATTGAAGTTGGTGTAAATGTGCCAAATGCCTCGGTAATGGTTATAGAAAACGCAGAGCGATTTGGGCTTTCTCAGTTGCACCAATTACGTGGTAGGGTTGGGCGTGGGGCAGAGCAATCTTTTTGTATTTTAATGTCAAAGGATAAGTTAAATCCTACTTCTAAAAAACGATTGGAAACAATGGTGCGCACCAACAATGGTTTCGAAATTTCTGAAATTGATTTGGAGCTGCGTGGCCCTGGAGATATTACTGGAACTATGCAAAGTGGTACGATAGAATTGAAAGTAGCGGATTTAGTTAAAGACCAAGTAATATTGCAAGAGGCGAGGAATACTGTAATAGAGCTGTTGGACAAAGACCCTCACGTAGAAAACCCAGAAAATAGTTTGTTAAAGGGTTTCCTTTCGAAGAAAAATGTGGGTATTAGTTTTGATAAGATTTCTTAGCCGTCGGTTTAAACCGACGGTCATGAATTAAACAAATCCAACTGATTACTCGGTTTCTGTGCTTTTCCAAAAACCGTTCTGCCACCATACTTCCATGAGCTAGCTCTTTCTTCAGCTATCAGTTCGTCAAAGTTTCCATTCGGGATAAAATCTTTTTCTACCCGAGCGGCAATTTGCGAAAGCGATTGTATCGCCTGTGCTTTATCGCTATTTCCAATTTTCGATTTTTGGATAGCATCGTTCAAGGTCTTTATCGTTTCATCGTAAACATCCACAGGAACTGGAAATGGATGTCCATCTTTACCGCCGTTCGCAAACGAAAACCTAGCTGGGTCTTTAAAGCGAGATGGTGCACCGTAAATTACTTCGCTCACTAGCGCTAAAGATTGCAACGTTCGTGGCCCTAATCCTTCTAAAAGTAGTAACTCGTCGAAATTAGAAATATTATTGTTTTGCGCCAGCCAAAGGATTGAGCCCAGTCTTTTTAAATCCACATCTTTTGCTCTCACATCGTGATGTTTGGGCATCACCAATTTGCTAATTTCTGCCAACATTTTCTGCGGCGGTTCCGCTATCATTTCCAACATCGATGTCTTTATCGGCTGTGCTTTTTTATCAGTAAGATTTAAGATTTTACCTTGGTTCTGTCCGTAAATGAAAGTGTGTGGTGCATCTGTGAAAGACTGCACATTTGCCGAATGCCAGTGGTACCTACGAGCGGTAGAGCTGGCGTCGCTCATGCCCTGTTGCACTACCGTCCAATTGCCTTCGGTACTGACAATAAAACTATGTTGGTAAAGCTGAAAGCCATCCTGAATGGCAGTATTATCTACTTTTGCAGAGAGCTTGCTGCTGCGTACCAAGTTATCGCCGTCTAGTCCGTTGAGCTGGGCAAATTTTGTAAGTTCCTTTGGAGTTTCTCTGGAGAGTTTCCCCTTGCCGCCGCAAACATACAAACCAAAAGTAGCTGCATTTGGATTGATGGCTTTTTTCAAAGCGCCCATTACAGAAGTGGTAATTCCCGAAGAATGCCAATCCATGCCCATTACAGCTCCCAAGCTTTGGAACCAAAACGGACTACTCATTCTGCTCAGAAAATCATCCTTGCCTTTATTGGCTAAAATTTGTTCGGTAATTGCCAAACCCAATTTAGCCATCCGTTCTGCTAACCACGGCGGAACGGCTCCATAATGTAAAGGTAAATCGGCAACTCCTGCTCTTTTCATTTACTAACAAATTTAGCAAAATGTTTTTTATAAAGTGCTAATTGAAGGATTTTATATAATTTAGATACGATGAAAGAAGCCAAAAATATAGTTATACCAATTAATGCGGGTATCGTGTTGGTAATAGTGATAATCCTAAATATTTTGGCTTATGGTACAAATGAAGCCAAAGGGATTGGCTATATGTATTTTGCTGTTATTTTTCTTTCAGTCAACGTATTGATTTTAATAATGTTAGCTGTGGCGAGTTTTTTGATGAAGAAAAGAGAGTTAGGGAAAAATTATATTTTCTCTATAATGATTTCATTGGTCATATTCGTTTTGACATTTGTCTCCTTTTGGTTCATAAGTACTATTTAATTACCGCAAAGATTTTGGAAGTTTCCGCAAAGGAGACGAAGCTTCGTACTTCTATTTTAGAATTTTTGCGAGGAACACGAAGTAACTTGCACAGCATTTTGTTAATAGCCCCGACAGAAGTGATATCCTTTTTGTAGTGTCATTTCGACGAGGAACGAGGAGAAATCTGTTTCATAGAAGCAATTAACTTCTAGACCTCTATCTCCGTTCGGAATTACGGAAACAGGACACAAAAAGATTAAACGGATGGCGGGAACAACGTAAAATAGAAGCACAAAATCTGCGCTTCTAAATCTATATATAAAAGTCTTTAATCCTCATCAGTACCCGGAGCAGCACCTGCACCAGTGTATGCACCTTTACGGATAATCGGCATCTTCAAATATTTGTATAACTCATCTAACTGCATCAAGCTGCCGTTGGTTACGTTACCCAGAAAAATCACAACAATATCTTTCTCTAAATCTCGCACATAAATATGGCGGAAACCATGCCACCAACCCGTATGATAAGCAACTCTAGCCTTGCCTTTATCTTCGAACAAGCGCCAGCCGTAGCCATAGTTAAAGTGACCTTTTAAAGGTTTGTTTCTACCTACGTAGGCAGAGTCTAAGCTCGAATTTTTAAGCAATCTTTCATTGCGCAAATATTTGTCGAACAACACCAAGTCATGGATGGTACTGTAAATTCCTTTATCGCCAACCGGACCATCTAAGAAATTTTGAACTACCGAATATCTAAAGCTGTTGCGGTCGTGACCAACCACATCTACTGGAATTTTTTCATACTCCGCTTTAGAATAAACATGGGTGTTTTTCATTCCGGCAGGTTTAAAAACATGTTCCATCATATATTGCGAATAGCGCATTCCGGTAACCTTTTCTACAATGGCGGCCAACACCATATAGTTAGAGTTATTGTAATGAAAAACCCTATCGGGTTTCGTATACGGATTGGGTTTCTTCTCGGCAATTACCTGCATTACCTCTTGGTTAGAAACCCCTTTTTTCATGTTTTTCTTCTCTTTACGCCAAATATCGTCGATGAAGTAAACGTAGTTCATCATGCCGCTGCGGTGTGGCAGTAAAAGCTTAACCGTAATGCTATCGTAAGGGAAATTAGGGAAGAATTTTTTAACATTATCGTTCAAGTTTAGCTTGCCAGTTTCTACCAATTGCATAATTGCCGTGCCGGTAAAAGTTTTGGTAATAGATGCTAATTCAAACTCCGATTTAATTTTTAAGCTATCGCGATGCAGGTAATCTGCCCAACCTTTTGCACCTTGGTAAATGATTTTACCTTTTTTTGCTACCAACACGTTTCCGTTAAAGTTGTACTTTTTGTGCAAATTATTAACAAAATCAGCAATCCACTTGTCCTCTCTTTTCTTGTCGTAAACTAATAAAAGGCTGTCCGCGTTATCGTCCTCGGGCTTTCTAACTTTCTTGTCTTCGGCAACTTTTTTTTCTTTTTCTTCCTTGCTGGTGCAAGCGTTTAACGAAAATATGGATAGGGTTATAGCGGTTAGTAGTATTCTAAATTTCATTGGTGTGTGCAACGTGGTTATAAAAGCTGGAAAATTACGTAATCTTAAAAAGATAACGGCAAAAGAGTTTTAAACATTGTTTTGGGGAAACACAAATTGCTCTTTTTTGAAAAGCAGTGATGGTGGGAATTTTTAACGGCTAGTCCCGCTTTTCGTTAAAACCTTTTTGTTGGTAGTGCTGTTCACGCTTGTCATGCTGAGCTTGTCGAAGCATAAGCAAATTAACCTGCAATCCTTCTCCGCCGACTGGCGGTTCAGGATGACACCTACAAAAGGGTTTCCACTACAATCGGGTTTAAAACCGAAAAACCAGTGCCTACCACAACATAACAAACCGCCTAAAGCTGTTGCAAAGCCAGCTTCACCACTTCTTTGTTAGGTTTCGAAATAGGAATTTTCTCTCCTGAAGTTAAAAGCAACACGCCACCATCTTCTTTAAGCCAACTCTTCACAAACTTTGGGTTTACCAAATGACTTTGGTGGGTTCTCAAGAAACCCTTCGGAGTTAATAAATCTGAATAGCCTTTTAATGGTTTAGAAACGAGTACCTTTTCATTATTTGACAGATGAAAAATGGTATAATTGTTATCAGCTTCGCATCTGACTATTTCCTCATATTCAATATATCTTGTTTCATTATTTAACGAAAGAACTATTCGAGAAGGAGAGAAGCGGAAATTTTCGTCATTTATTAACTCGTTATCCGTGTTGTTTGTTCTATTGCTTATGGACTGGAAAATGCTTCTAATAATTTTGTATGATAAATAACCTATGCCAATTAAGAAAGCGAACGGTATGATAATCTGCATGATTGCAGTTTGCCATATCTCCTGATGTGACATCTTTAAATTAATTATCATAAATACTATTAGCGATAGCCAAAGTATTATTCTGATAAGTGTTGGACGGCTTATTTTCATCTTTTTTAGTTACGGACTAAGCTAATGAATGTTGATTGTAAAAAAAGCGACAAATGCTATTTAGCTGTTTTCGAAGAGGATTTTTTATGCTTCAACAAGTATCTCGAATTACAAAAGGTCATTAAAATAATAGTAAACCGCCTAAAGCTGTTGCAAAGCCTGTTTTACCAAGTCTTTGCGACCTTCGCGTATCTTTTTAACCTTTGCGTTGAAAAAATGACCGCAAATAAATCGCAAAGAACGCAAAGGTTTTCGCTTATGGGGAGCAAGCTTTGACAAACCTCTAGCGAACGGGATAAAGGTTTGTCAAAGCTCATAGTAGCACATATTGGTGTCAATTAAACCCGATGAAAGTGATAATACTTTTTTGATGGTGTCATCCTAAGCGCAGCGAAGGATTGTAAGTTAATTTGCTTATGCTTCGATAAACTCAACATGACACAAGGCAGTGATGGCGGAACACAAAAAAGATTAAAACGAACAGCGGGGCTACCCTTTCCAAAGCACCACTTGCAATGTTTTTCTAATGTTTATGTAACGTTTCTAAATATATTTCCTTTACGAGGCAAAAAGGTTAAATTTGGGGCAAAAATAATTTTCAAATACCATGAGTTTTAGAATAGAACACGATACCATGGGTGAGGTACAAGTACCTGCCGACAAATATTGGGGAGCGCAAACTGAACGCTCTAGAAACAATTTCAAAATTGGACCAGAGGCGTCGATGCCTAAAGAAATTATCCATGCTTTTGGCTACTTAAAAAAGGCTGCAGCATTGGCAAATAACGAATTAGGCGTACTTTCTAAAGATAAAACCGACTTAATTGCTAAAGCTTGCGACGAAGTAATTGCTGGACAATTAGACGACCAATTTCCGTTGGTGATTTGGCAAACTGGTTCGGGTACGCAAAGTAACATGAACGGTAACGAGGTAATTGCTAACCGCGGTCACGTAATTGGCGGTGGCGCGCTTTCAGATGATAAAAAATCGTTACACCCAAATGATGATGTGAATAAATCGCAATCATCTAACGATACTTACCCAACTGCAATGCACATTGCGGCTTACAAACAAGCTGTTGAGGTTACAATCCCAGGTTTACAGAAATTGAGAAACACTTTAGCTAGCAAAGCTGAAGGTTGGGGCGATATCGTAAAAACTGGTCGTACGCACTTTATGGATGCTACGCCTTTGACTGTGAAACAAGAATTTTCTGGTTATGTACAGCAAATTGACAATGGTTTAAGAGCTATCAACAATGCGTTGGAGATGATTAAAGAATTAGCGCTTGGCGGAACTGCTGTAGGTACGGGCTTAAATACGCCTGCAGGTTACGATGTTTTGGTAGCTCAGAAAATCGCTGATTTAACTGGCTTGCCTTTCGTAACTGCTCCAAATAAATTTGAAGCTTTGGCTGCTCACGATGCTATGGTTGAGCTTTCGGGTGCTTACAAAAGAGTGTCTGTTTCGCTAATGAAAATCGCTAACGATATCCGTATGTTAAGTTCTGGCCCTCGTTGTGGTATTGGCGAAATCATCATTCCTGATAACGAGCCAGGTTCGTCGATTATGCCGGGTAAAGTGAACCCTACGCAGCCAGAAGCATTGACAATGGTTTGCGCACAGGTAATGGGTAACGATGTTGCGGTAAGTATTGGTGCAAGTAACGGTCATTTCGAGCTGAACGTTTTTAAACCTGTAATTGCGGCCAACGTGTTGCAAAGCGGTCGTTTAATTGGCGATGCTTGTGTGTCTTTCAACGATAAATGTGCTGAGGGAATTGAGCCAAACCGTCCGGTAATTCAGCAACACATGGAAAACTCATTGATGTTGGTTACTGCTTTGAACCCTCACATTGGTTACGAAAATGCTGCTAAAATTGCTAAAAAAGCACATAAAGAGAATAAAACATTAAGAGAAGCTGCTATTGAAACTGGTTTGCTAACCGACGAGCAATTTACCGCTTGGGTTAAACCAGAAGAAATGGTGGGCAGCTTAAAATAAGGTTTTTTGAAAAGCAGGGCTGGTGGCTTCGATGTTCGTCAGTCCCGCTTTTCGTTACAATCTTTTTGTTTGTTCTGCCAATTAACTTTGTCATGCTGAGCCTGTCGAAGCGTAAGCAAATTAACAAACAGTGTCGAACAAAAAGTATTACCACTACAATCGGGTTTAGTAAATAACTGCTAGAGAAATATGAAGCGTTAAAATGAGTGAATTATTAAAAACAGTATTTTATAGCTTAACGTTGATAATTACACCGCTTGGTATGTTTATAGCAACTTGTATCTACATTTCTAAAAAAGTAAAAGCAGACTCCATACTTTTATTTATTGGTTCTCTTGTTGGTTTAATGGTTTCTGTAATTAGCGTAGTTGTAGTCCCATACTTAATGCGTTCTGGAAGTTATTCTTCTCTAGAAGTTCAAAAAATATATATGGCAATTGGTGTTGTTAGTTTTTTTGGAGGAATTTGCTTCGTTGTAGGCTTTTTTATGTTGATAATAGACGCGATAAAAAGTAAAAGAACAAATCAAAATGGCTTTCCCGATAGTAATATATTATCATAATGCAGTTTATTAAGGAGGTAAAATCATACAGGAATATCCAACCAAAAAAGGTGTTCAATTTTGGAGCTTTATTCATTTTTCTGTGTCTATTATTTGCATTAAGCTGTAGTCGCTTACCTAACGTACAAGGTAAAGGAGAAACTTTTTTGCAAGGTGTTTGGATGCAAGATAGCATCCCAAACAAAGAAAAATTAAAGTCGTACACCCAGCACCATTTTAAATTTAGCTGCGATTCTTTTTACGTAGACTACGTTACTCATTCTAAAGTGAATTACTATAATGAAGAGTGCTTTAATAACGGAGTTTGGAAAGAGTATGCGAAAGGAACTTATCAAGTAAGAAACGATACACTGATATTGGTGGGCGATTTTACCAAAGCAAATTACCGACAAAAGGTTTCGGGTTGCTATAGAAATGGACATTTTATCAGTAACTTTAAATTGAAGTCGTGGAGTGCAGAACAGTTACAATTGGAGAATTTAAGCGACCAAACTGACGTTACACTTAATTTAAAAGAAAAAATACCTTGCGTACAGAAGGCTCTTTAAGCGTTTTACTTCATGGCGATGCACAAATGAAAAACAATATTTAAACAGAATGAAAAACTTAAAAAAATTAATCTTGGCTTGTGCCTTTATTTATGCACCAATTGCGGCTAACGCTTGGGGCGTTTTAGGCCACCGCATTGTAGGCGAAATTGCTGATAGCTATTTAACACCAAATGCTCGCAAATCTATCAAACAGATTTTAGGAAATGAAACTTTGGCCATGAGCGCTAACTGGGCAGATTTTATTAAATCGGATACGAGCTACAGATATTTGAACAATTGGCACTATGTAAACTTGCCAGAAGGTTTAGATAAAGGAGGTTTGAGCAATTTCTTGGATGGTTTTAAGGAAGCAAACATCTACAGCAAATCCAACGAAATGATTGCTTTGCTAAAAGATCCAAAAACACCAGCAGACAAGAAAGTTTTCGCAATGCGTTTATTGGTTCACCTAATTGGTGATATGCACCAGCCAATGCACACGGCCAGGAAAGAAGATTTAGGCGGCAACAGAATTTCTGTAATGTGGTTTGGTTCAAAATCTAACTTGCACAGAGTTTGGGACGAGCAGTTAATCGATTTCCAACAATTAAGCTATACGGAATATACTAAAGCCATTAACTTTGCTACACCGCAACAATTAACCGAGTGGAACAAAGCCAGCTTGAAAGATTGTGTTTTCGAGTCGTACGAAATATGCAACAAAATCTATGCAACGGGCATTAAAAGCGATGATAAATTAAGCTACAACTACAACTTCGATTGGATTGAAACATTAAATAGCCAGTTGTTAAAAGGCGGTGTGCGTTTAGCAAAAATATTGAACGAGATTTATAAGTAATCCGTTAATTGTTTGAATTGATAAATTGTTTAATTGCTCGGGTTTGACGACTAGTCTTTGCTCTTTAATCCTTTATCCTTAATCTGCGAATGAAAATCCTCATGGTTTGCTTAGGTAATATTTGTCGTTCGCCGCTAGCGCATGGCATGTTGCAACATTTGGCCGACCAAGAAAATTTAGGTTGGCAGGTGCACAGTGCGGGCACGGGAAATTGGCATGTTGGTAATCCGCCAGATAGAAGAAGCGTTTTAGCTGCCCGTAATTTAGGTTATGATATTGGTGCACAAAGAGCAAGGCATTTCAATGCAAGTTTCTTCGACGAGTATAATCACATCTTAGTGATGGATAGAAACAACTTAAGCGATGTACTGCAATTGGCAGAAACGCAAGAACATCGGGATAAAGTAAAGCTGTTTCTTGCAGATGATGAAGTTACAGATCCTTATTACGACAACGATTTATTTGATCCGGTAAGCAGACAAGTGGAGCTGCGATGTAAAGAAATATTAGAGGAGCTACGTGGTTAGCTCCTTTTTATTTAATGAAGTTTAGTTCTATTTACTTATTTAGCTCGCCGCCGCTGGGCTCTTACTTTTTGACCGCAAAAAGTAACAAAAACTCTCGGTTGCTTATTTTTCTTTCAAAGTAAATGCTTCGGCTTATTGCTGCAACCCGAAAAATAAGAGACCGAAAATTAGCTGAACGTAGAAATTTTGCGGCTATCGCCCTAAAGCAAAAATCTTAACCAAACTACATTATACTAATACCGCGTTAGCATCACTTGGATTTTCATTCTTACCCAACGTTGCAACACTCGCCAATGTACTAGCGGCAATTTCTGTTAATGCTTCTTCCGTAAAAAATGCTTGGTGTCCAGTTACCAAAACATTAGGAAAACTCATTAATCGTTGGATATCATCATCGCCAATAATACTTCCAGAAAGGTCTTTGAAGAATAGCTTTTCCTCTTGCTCGTACACGTCAATTCCTAGTCCTAAAATATGTCCAGTTTTTAAAGCTTCTATCGCATCTTTTGTGTTTATCAACGCACCACGGCTGGTATTGATAAGCGTAACATTTTTCTTCATTTCTGCCAAGCTAGCCTCATTAATCAAGTATCTGTTGTCTTCTGTCAAGGGGCAATGTAAAGAAATAATATCACTGGTTTTAATCGTCTCGTTAAATGAAACGTAAGTTACACCTAATTTCTTTAGTTCCTCATTTTCATAGGGGTCGAAAGCTATAACTTTACAGCCAAAGCCTAACATGATTTTACAAAAGGCAGCACCAATTTTACCTGTTCCAATTACGCCAACAGTTTTTTGGTAGAGATTAAATCCCATCAAGCCATTTAAAGAAAAATTTTGCTCTCTGGTTCTATTGTAGGCTTTATGTGTTTTTCGGTTCAGCGTTAGTAACATTGCCACCGCATGTTCGGCAACTGCTTCTGGAGAATAAGCCGGCACTCTGCATAATCTTAATCCATGTTTTTTAACCGCATCTAAATCAACATTGTTAAAACCGGCACAGCGCAATGCGATAATTTTTATACCTTTTTCGGCAAGCGTAGCAATTACCTCGGCAGTAAGTTTATCGTTTACGAAAACACATACAGCATCAAAAGTGTTTTTTTTTATCGCATCTACAATGTGTGGCCCTAGGTGTGTTTCCCAGAATTCTAGTTCAAATCCATAAGTTTTGTTGCTTGTTTCAAAAAATTGACGGTCGTAAGGTTTGGCGGAGAAAAATAAAATCTTCATGTGCTCAAAATACAAAAATTAATTATCCCCTGGTTGATAATTCGGTACGTTTTTGTTGCGTAAGATAGATGTAATTAAACATACAGTAAGTTGCTATTGCACCGAAACTATGCCATAAGAAATGTGTTCCGAAACTTGCCCACTCCCATTTATCCGCTATGCGAAAAGTAAGCGCAAAAGCAAAAGACAGCAATGCAAAACCAACCCATTTTCCTGCTTTCCATTTGGTGTAAATAAGGTGAATTAATACTGGAACTAAAACCAACAATGCCATCATTGCATAATTAATATTGATGAAAAGATGTGCGTTTTCTGCGCTAAGTAAATCTCTAAGTGCAAATTGCAATCCGGCGTAGCCGAAAACCATTAAAACAGCATAATACCAACGGGTGCTTTGTACTAAAAAATAAATGCCAGCAGATACGCAAAGTAGCATAATAGGTAGCCAATCCATCATTATAAAAACTGACCATTGCCTAAGCGAGTGATAAACTGTACCGCCAATACCACCAATATAAAGCAAAATTATACAGTAGGTTAAAAACGGATTTGCCTTAAAATTTCCCTTAATTTTGATAGTCCAAAATATAGCAATGAATAAGAAAAATACTGCGGTTATAGCATTAAGTGGCTCAGGAAAAAGTTGAGCCATATTTGTTTCAGTATAGAGTATTCCGCCATCTGGAGGGAGTTGGTTAATAGACATGATTTACTTTTTCTTCTTAAAACGTGAAGGTAATTGTTTTTGTTTTAGCTTAACTTTATGCTTCTGTTAAAACTAAAGTAACCACATAGACATATAGTTTTGCTATTTAAGTTTATTGTAAAGCTAGGTGTCTATGTGGTTAAAATCTAAAACAAAACAAACATGACAAAACCAAAGCTATTTATGATTTTGCTGGGCTGTAAACCACAAGGCAGACATACCGAACAACACGATATTTTCTTCGCTATTGCAAATGAAGTGAAAGAATTGGTGTCTGCAATTAATGACTTCTGGCCAGAAGCAAATGGTAAAATTCATTTAGATGCTTACCGGATTGTAAATAATGTTAATGGTTATAAAGTAGAAGTTGTAGAGAGAAACAGCAAAGCTGATGCTGCAAATCGCTTATTCTTTATGAATTTGGGAGGATATCAAACTAATGTTTTTGAAGAGCTACATTATAAAATGCTGATGGTAGCTGATGAGAAATCCATAGCTATTAAAAATGCTAAAGAAAGCGAATTCTTTACACAATATTTTAGTCCGCATATTGATGATAAATATGGTGTAGATGTGGATGATGTTTTTGAAATTGAAGATGTGCTGCCAAAGGAGATGAAAGCTAAGTATCAACTCGTATTTACATCAACGGATGGTTTGCCAGAAGATGAGATTGTATTAGGTTATATGCCTATCAGTAAATTGTAGCCTTATTTTATAAGAAAGCGGTCAATGCATCCACATTGAGCCCGCTAAAACTATAAGGAATTAAGAAGTGCTTGTTAACAACCCAAACATAATTCCTGTAAGTACAATTTTTTGCAAAGTATCGGTAAAAAGCTGACATCTGTCGTCCGTTGACTTTGTCATTAAATATTCACAACTTTTTAGAAGGGTAATTGTTGCTTTTTTACTTCTTAAATTGCATCAAAAACAACAACATGTCATTACTTTTTTCCCCAATAAAAATTAAAAAGATCACCTTAAAAAATCGCATTGTAGTTTCTCCAATGTGCGAGTATTCTTCTGTAGATGGTTTCGCCAACAATTGGCATTTGGTGCATTTGGGCAGTAGAGCCGTTGGTGGTGCGGGTCTCGTGATTACAGAAGCTACGGCTGTATCGCCAGAAGGCAGAATTTCTATTGTAGATTTGGGTATCTGGAAAGATGAGCAAAAAGACAAGTTAAAGGAAATTGTTGATTTCATCCATGAAAATGGTTCTGTGGCTGGTATCCAACTGGCACATGCAGGTAGGAAGGCCAGTTTTGATATCCCTTGGGAAAACCCTGCGCAAGTTGATAATGAAAAGGGCGGTTGGGATACAGTTGCCCCAAGCGCTATTCAATTTAACCCGAAAGATAAAATGCCTATCGCTTTAGATAAAGCTGGAATTGAAAAAGTGAAAGCAGATTTTAAAGCAGCTACAAAAAGAGCTTTGGAAGTTGGCTTTAAAGTAGTAGAAGTTCATGCGGCCCATGGTTATTTGCTGCACCAGTTTTTATCGCCATTAAGCAACCAACGTAACGATGAGTACGGTGGAAGTTTTGAAAACCGTATAAGGTTGGTACTAGAAGTAGTTGAGGCTGTTCAAGAAGTTTGGCCACAAGAAAACCCCTTGTTTGTGCGTATATCTGCGACAGATTGGGTTAATGGTGGGTGGAATGCAGAAGAGTCTGTTGCGCTTTCGAAGATTTTGAAAGAGAAAGGAGTAGATGTAATTGATACTTCTACTGGTGGTTTGGCTAGAGAACAACAAATTCCGGTTGCGCCAAATTACCAAGTTGGTTTCGCAGAACAGATCAAAAAGGAAGCTGGTATTTTAACAGGTGCTGTAGGTTTAATTACAGAAGCAGAACAGGCAGAACTTATTTTGCAGAATGAAGAAGCAGATTTGATATTTCTTGCCAGAGAACTGCTCAGAAATCCTTATTTCCCGTTGCAAGCAGCAAAACAATTGGGCGATGATGTAAAATGGCCAGTACAATATGAGCGAGCTAAGTAACATTCTTATACAGAGTGAATTTTAACAATGCAGCTATTTTGTAAAGAATGAAGTTTTTCTATCTTTATAATGCCAAATGTTAAACGTATATGCTTTATAGAGGATTCCTATTAATCCTGTTTTATATCTCACTTTTTGCAACTGAAGCTGCTGCACAAAAAAGAAAAACCACTAGTTTTTTCTTCGATACCGATTTAAGCGTGTTGGATGACAAACAGAAGGAAGCTTTTGCACAGTTTGTAAGTGAAATGGAGGCTGAAGAGATTGTATCTATTTCGATACTCGGTTATTGCGATGACAGGGGGCGAAAGGGGTATAACGATACGCTTTCTGTAAATAGAGCAAACTATGTTAAAGACTTGCTGCACCAACGAGGAATTAATACGGATAAAGTTAAATTACTTACTGGCAATGGAAAAGTAGATCTTGCAGCGCAGAATAATGTAAACGAGCAAAGGGCTTACAATAGAAGGGTAGATTTGGTGATTGGTTATGTGAAAAGAAAGTTTGCTACCGATAACTCTATTTTATCAGATACACTAAAAGTTGGTGATAAAATCATTCTAGAAAATATTCTATTTGAAAACAGTAGGTCGGTACTTTTAGAAGAATCTATTCCAGTTTTGGAAAGGATAACTAATATCATTAAAGAGAAAAAACAGTACAATATTGCCATATTAGGCCATATTTGTTGCAATCCACCGGGTAGAGATGTTAAAGATTTCGAAACTGGAGATTATAACCTATCGCAAGCCAGGGCAAAAATTATCTACGATTACCTCATCTATAAAGGTGTAGACAAAAAAAGATTGACTTATAAGGGCATGATGGCAAATTTCCCGTTAGGAAAGGGCGAGAAGAACGACAGAAGGGTTGAATTGCAGATAACGGGTATCAATACTAAATAAAGAATTTTAAAACCTTTTGATAAACCTCTTAGTTTAAACTTTGGGGTTTTTATCTTTTATTAGCAATTTGATTTTTACTTTTGGAGCGAGCTTCATCGCTTGTTAATACATTTTAAATATAATAACATGTTTGATAAATTAATGGCTGCACAAGGCAAGGCCGAAGAAATTAAGAAAAGATTAGATACCATTTCTGTATTTGGTGAGGTAGAAGGTGGTGCAATTAAGGTTACTGCTACCGCAAATAAGGCAATTACTGCTATTGCAATTACCGATGAATTTTATGAAAAAGCTGACAAAGAAGAATTAGAGGAATTGCTACAAGCTGCGGTTAACAAGGCTTTGGCGCAGGCTGAGCAAGTGAGTGCTGTTGAAATGCAAGCCGCTACTAAAGACATGTTGGGCGGATTAGGCGGTCTGTTTGGCAGTTAAGCCTTTTTAGACCGAAGACCAAAGCTGAAAGATTAATAGCTTTATAATAAACCGAATTACCATATCTCAAAGAAATGAAATACACATACTACGGGCAGTCATGCTTTTTATTAGAAACATCATCTGCAAAACTTTTATTCGATCCTTTTATTAGCGGAAATCCATTAGCGAAAAATATTGATATCGCTAAAATTGAAGCTGATTATATTTTGGTAAGTCATGGTCATGCCGACCACGTGGCAGATTTGGTAGACATTGCTAAAAGAACTAACGCTAAAGTAATCTGTATGCCAGAAATAGCTGGGTGGTTGCAAAAGCAGGGCGTAACCAATATCCATGATATGAACATTGGCAAGTTTAAGTTCGATTTTGGAACGGTGCGTATGGTTACGGCAACACACTCTAGCAGTTTGCCAGATGGTTCTTATGGCGGTAATCCTGCTGGATTTGTTCTAGATGTGGATGATAAACAGATTTATTTTGCTGGAGATACAGGCTTGACTTTAGAAATGAAACTTTTGGCCGAACTGTACCAATTAGAATACGCGATTTTACCAATTGGTGGTAATTATACCATGGATGCAAGTGACGCCGCAATAGCTGCAGAATACGTGAACTGCAATAAAGTAATTGGGGTACATTATGATTCTTTTCCAGTAATTGAGATTGATAAATACACTGCTGTTGAAGTATTTAAAAGAGCACAAAAACAATTGTTATTGCCTACAATTGGCGAAACGATAGAATTGTAACCAATAAAGGAATTTAGTTAGACTTGCGAAGTTTTTTAACGGCAAAGCCCTCATCTTTACCGTTAAAATGATAGTATACAAAAGTTAAACTTTTGTAAGTGTTAAATAAAAAAGTCCCGACATTACGTCGGGACTTTCTTTTTGTCAGTTAGCCTTTCTTTTTAGCGGCTGTTTTGTTTGCTTTATATCTCATATCGGCAGTGCCGTCTTTCTTCTTGGGTCCTGCTACAACAACTTTCTTAGCTTTATTTTCTTTGTAACGCATATCTGGTGTACCATCGGCTTTAAGCTTTGCGCTTGTAGATTTAGTTTTTGTTGTTACTGTAGTTTTTTTAGGGGTTTGCTTTACTGTTGTTGTGGTTTGTGCAAATGTGCTGCTTAAGCCAAATAGGGCAATGGCAGCTAGAGTTAATAGTTTTTTCATGTATGTAGTTTTGTGTTAATAACGATGTAATATACAGAATGTTATCTGTTTAGAGAGAATTTAATTGGGATATTATATCGCACATTCACTACTTCGCCAAACATTTTGCCTGGCATCCAATCTGGAGACAGCTCAAGCACCCGCATTGCTTCTATTGCGAGCTCATTATTAGGAGATCTTTCGATATTCACATCCTCTACATCACCATTTTTCTTTACACTAAAACTAAGGATTACCGTACCTTGAATGCCTTGTTTGGCAGATTGAGATGGATACTTAATTTCTGAAGAGAGATATCTATAGAAATCTCTTAAACCACCTTTGTAAGTTGGTGGAGAAAATAAATCTTCATATTTAAGTTCCCCTCCATTTTTATCATAATACTTACTAATTATTTTCTTGCCGGTCTCATCGTAGCTTTCTTCTCCCGCTATTTTACCCTCTTTGTAAATATATGTCCAGCTGCCAGATTTTTTGCCGTTAGTGAAGTTTCCCTCTTCCCTATTGCCATACCAATATTGGGTGAATTTACCGTCTAGCTTTCCATAGGTGTAGTTTTCAACTTTCTGTATCTCGCCACCATCGGTAATATAGGTAATCCATTCGCCGTGTCTATGGCCTTTGTCGTAGTCTCCTTTTTCTTTAAGCTTGCCTTTAACAAATTTTGTATATGCGCCTTTTCGCACTGTTAGCTCTATGTCTTCAAAGCTAATCACCTCCTGAAGAATGTCTTTTCGGTCGTAAAACGAAACTTGGTAAAAATTGCCTTCACGTTTAATTACCGGCCGCCATTTAGAACGCACAGGGTCTTTGGTGTACATTGGGCTATTGTAAACCAAAGTTGTATCTTGCTGCGAATTATTGCGGTCGGTATTTTGAGCAAAGCCGATTTTTGCTATTGCTAATAATAGGATAAGCGTTAATTTTTTCATTTTTAATTTTTGTTGAGGCGCAAAATATTGCGCCTGTACGTATTTATTTTTTGTTAGTGCGCCTCTAGCCAATTCACACCTTCACCGATTTCTATCTCAATTGGTACTTCGGTTTTTATGGCCGTTTTCATTCTATGGGTGATGATTTCTTTCACCGCTTCTTTTTCGCTTTTAATTACATCAAACACCAACTCATCATGCACCTGCATGGTCATTTTAGATTGTAATTTTTGAGCTGCCATATCTTTATGGATGTTGATCATCGCAATTTTGATCATATCTGCCGCCGAACCTTGAATTGGAGCATTTATAGCATTTCGCTCTGCGTAACCTCTAACGGTCATGTTTGCCGAGTTGATGTCTCTTAAATACCTACGGCGGCCCATAATAGTTTCTACATAACCGTTTTCACGAGCAAAATTCATGGTATCACTCATATAGTTTTTAATGCCTGGATATTGAATGAAATATTGCTCAATGATTTCAGCCGCTTCTTTACGAGGAATATTCAAATTCTGCGATAAACCAAATGCCGATTGACCGTAAATAATACCGAAGTTCACAGCTTTTGCATTTCTACGTTGGTTAGAAGTCACTTCGTCTATACCAATTCCGTAAACTTTGGCTGCCGTAGCGGTGTGAATATCAATGCCGTTTAAAAAGGCATCTAACATGTTTGTTTCCTTGCTAATTTCCGCAATAATCCTCAACTCAATTTGTGAATAATCGGCAGATAAAAGGATGTGATTTTCATCTCTCGCAATGAAAGCTTTTCTTACTTCCCTGCCTCTATCGGTTTTAATAGGGATATTCTGCAAGTTAGGATTGTTAGAGCTCAATCTGCCAGTTGCGGCAACCGCCTGATTGTAACTCGTGTGTACTCTGCCCGTTCTCGGATTTACTAACAAAGGCAATGCATCAACATAAGTAGATTTCAGTTTCTGCATCTGGCGGAAATCCAAAATATCCTGAACGATATCACTTTTACTAGCCAATGCAGTTAAAACATCTTCGCCAGTTTGATATTGGCCAGTTTTGGTTTTTTTCGCCTTTGGATCTAATTTTAGATGGTCAAAAAGAACTTCCCCTAATTGCTTCGGTGAAGCCAAATTGAATTTCAGTCCTGCTTTTTCGTAAACACTTAATTCTGCTTTCGAAATTTCTTCCTGTAGTTGCGCCGAATAAGTGGCTAAAGTTTCAGCATCAATTCTAACGCCTTCCTTCTCCATATCCGCCAGTACATAAATCAAAGGGTTTTCAATTTCTGTAGCAAGTTTCGTGGCATTTCTCTCCAACAACATCGGTTCAAAAATATTCGCTAGTTGCAGGGTTACATCGGCATCTTCTGCCGCATAATCAATAACCTTTTCTACAGGAACGTCTTTCATGTTCAACTGACCTTTTCCTTTAGCGCCAATTAACGAAGTGATAGAAATTGGTGTATAGCCTAAATAATTCTCCGAAAGCACGTCCATGCCATGTCTGGTATCAGGATCTATCAGGTAATGTGCCAACATCGTGTCAAATAGCTCACCTTTCACGTTAATGTCGTACCATTTAAGCACCAACATATCGTACTTAATATTCTGACCAATCTTAACGATATGCTCGCTTTCAAAAACAGGTCGAAAGTCTTCTAAAATCGCTTGGGTTTCTTCTTTATTTTGAGGCGTTGGAATGTAATATCCCTTCCCAGCTTCAACTGAAAATGATAGACCTACCAAATCCACAAAATTAGCATCGGTTCCTGTCGTTTCGGTATCAAAAGAAATCCGATTTTGTTGCAATAGTAAAGCAATTAGTTCTTTCCTGGCTTCGGGAGTGTTAACTAAATGATATTCGTGTGGAGTGTTATCTATATTTTTAGCATCAATCGGCGTGTCAAATAGTGAAGGTTGATTTTCAATTTCTTTTGTAGCTACCGCATTTCCGAACAGATCTTGCTGACCATTAGATTTGCCTTCGTTTACACTAAAAGCATCGCCAAATACACGTTTGCCAATGGTTCTAAATTCTAACTCGGCAAACAAAGGTTCTAACAATTCTTTACTTGGTTCTTCGAGTAATAATTGTTGTTCGTTAAACTCTACTGGGACATTTAAAATAATAGTTGCCAGTTTTTTAGAAATCAATCCTTGTTCTGCGAAGTTTTCTACGTTCTCTTTTTGCTTTCCTTTCAGTTCGTGGCTGTTGGCAATAATATTCTCCATGCTGCCATATTGCTTAATTAAGGCTTTCGCAGTTTTTTCTCCAATTCCAGGAATTCCAGGAATATTATCTACAGCATCGCCCCATAAACCTAAAATATCTATTACCTGCAAAACGTTTTCAATTTCCCATTTGGCCAAAACCTCTGGAACGCCTAAAATTTCCATTTCATTGCCCATACGAGCAGGTTTGTAAATGAAAATATTGTCAGAAACTAGTTGTGCAAAATCCTTATCTGGTGTCATGCAATACACTTGGAAACCCGCTTTTTCGCCTTCCTTGGCTAGCGTTCCAATAATATCATCAGCCTCGTAACCATCCTTGGTAATTACAGGGATATTAAAGCCTTCTATTAACCTAAAAATATAAGGGATAGCTTTCGATAAATCTTCGGGCATTGCCTCACGATGAGCTTTATAGGCTTCGAATTCCGTATGTCTTTCTGTAGGAGCATCGGTATCGAAAACTACTGCAATATGTGTAGGTTTTTCCTTTTTTAGTACTTCTAGCAGTGTGTTTGTAAAACCCATAACAGCCGAAGTATTAACACCTGTTGATGTGAAACGAGGATTTTTGCTTAGTGCAAAATGCGCTCGGTAGATTAGCGCCATTCCGTCTAAAAGGAAAAGTTTTTTGTTGCTCATATTTATAGTTTAAATGGTCATTTCTCTTTACTGTCACCGACTGAAAGGAGAAATCTTTTCAACTTTGGGTAAAGTTAATATCTATCAATGATGTTTTAAGGCTTTTTAACAAAACATCATCCAAAAATTTACGTTATTTGTTTTCATGAGAAAATCAGTATTCTTTTTTATATTCTTTTTTGTTGCTGTTGCTGTATTTGCGCAAGATGCAGTGTTAATTAGCGAAGGTAATTTTGTGCGTGGCGAAATTAAGGGCACCAATTACGAATCTGTTTTTATCCAATTGGAAGAGCAGGGTTTAAAGGAATACAAAGCAAAGGATATCAGATCATTTTTATGGAATGGCGATACCTACGAGAGTAAGCCCTACATTGTTGGTAAGAAAGCAGTAGTTAAGTTCTTTAAATTGGTAGAAAGCGGAAAAGTAAATCTATATGCCGTAGGCGGAACATCGGGTGTTGACGAACCTGTGCAGCCTCGTGCAAAAGCCCGTCCAACTTTTGGAGTTGGTATGGGAACTGGTGGCGGAATGGGCGGTGGCATGGGTGGCGGTGTAAGTATTAACCTTGGTGGTAATCGTGGGGGCGATGTCGAAAGACCAGCTGGAGCACCCCCAAAAGCTAAAGTTTTCTACTTTATCGAAAAACCAGGAACAGGACCTATGCAAGAAATTGCTGCAGATGGCTCTAGAACAGCCGCTACTAAAAACTTGCTGTTAGCTAAACTTACTGGCGATGAAGGCTTAACTGAGAGCATTAAAGCAACCGAGTTTTTTGATGAAAAAATGCTGATTGCTTTAGTGAAGTCGTATAATGAGTCGGTGAAGTAATTTGAGAACGTTGAGACTTACCAAGTTTCAAAAATTCAGTAAGTATTAATTCCCTCTTAACGTCTTAATGTTCATCTCCTATCCGAATGTCCTAAGCTTTTATCAAGACAAGCAATATCTCTTACTAGTTGCTTCAATTCTTTAATTTCTGGAAAGCGGTTTTCCATTTTTCTATCAAAAATCAACTTATCATTCACAGAAATTAGAAATGTGCCATTCGTTTCACTGGGTTTTAGTGTTACACCACCAAGTTCTTCAGAGAATGTCGTCAACAGTTCTTGAGCAAAGTAGGCAGAACGCAATAGCCATCCGCACTTTGGACAATATTCTATAGTAACAGAAGGCTTGTTCATTATCATAATTTCTTAGTGATCTTTGCGTCTTGGTGGTTGATGAGATTATTTCTTTAAGTCATCCCAAAACTCTACAGCTCTGCGGTAATGAGGGATAACAATGGAGCCTCCAACCAAGTTCGCGATCATAAATATTTCGTTCATTTCATCATCACTAACGCCTTCGTTGTAGCATTTTTCTAGGTGATATTTAATGCAGTCATCGCATCTTAAAACCATCGAAGCTACTAAGCCCAACATTTCCTTAGTCTTTACATTTAATGCGCCATCTGCGTAAGAAGTAGTATCTAGCGCAAAAAAGCGTTTAATGTTGGTGTTTGCTGTTTCCATTACACGCTCATTCATTTTAGAGCGATAATCGTTAAATTCTTCTACTAATTTTCCCATTTTAAAAAATGATTAAGTGTTGAATGATTAATATGCGATAATATCATCGGACTTCTGACTTTATAATTCCTGCAAAGGATCCCAAAACACCTGCTTAAAATTCTTTACTTTATCATTAATTACCGTAATGCCTTCTTTTTCCAGTAGTTCCTGCATCAATGTTGGTGGCGAAAAATGAAACCGGCCAGTTAGTAATCCGCTACTGTTTACAATTCTATGCGCAGGTACTTTCGGACTAGCTTGCCCTGCGTAAGCCATTGCATGTCCCACCATTCTCGATGAATTAGCAACGCCTAAAGCTTTGGCTATAGCACCATAAGAAGTTACCCTTCCTTTGGGAACTAACCTTGCCACTTCAAAAACCTGTTCGTAGAAATTTGTGTCCATTTCAAGTTGAATTTCTCATCATTGCGAGGCACAAAGCAATCTTAAAGCAAATAGCTATCTTCATGAGATTGCTTCGTGCCTGGCAATGACGGCTTTGTTCTAACCAAACGAAAACTGAATATAGTTAATGTTTTTATCCTTTTTAAGGTAAATGCGTTCGTAATGTGTTTTGATAGAAAGCACTTCATCCGCTAAATCAGATTGATATAGATGATCAGTGTCTTTATGTGTAACCAAACCATGTTCTGCTACCTTTTCTTTGGTATAGCCGTACAGGCCATCGTTATCGGTTTTCAGATTGATTTTACCTCCATCCACCAATAGAATTTTATACTTCGATAAGAAATTTGGTGAAGTTAAACGTTTCTTTTCTCTGCTTATTTGAGGCTGCGGATCTGCAAAAGTGATCCAGATTTCGTCGATCTCTTTCTCTCCAAAGTACTCTATTAAATCTTCAATCTGAATGCGAAGAAAAGCAAGGTTTGGAATTCCCTCATCTACACCTGTTCTAGCTCCACGCCAAATTCTATTTCCTTTTAGGTCAACACCGATAAAGTTTTTCTCAGGAAAAAGCCTGGCTAAGCCAACTGAATATTCGCCTTTTCCGCAAGCTAGCTCTAAAACAATAGGGTTTTCATTCTTGAAATGCGCTGCCGCCCATTTACCTTTCAGTACTTTGGCTTCATCTAATTGATATACATTCGGAAAAGTGTCTATTTCCGCAAATTTTCTGAGTTTATCTTTTCCCACTACTACAAATTAAAGTACAAAAGTAAGATTTAATTAGCTATTCCGTTATTTATATCAAGTAACTAATCGAGCAAAAGGCTATCTAATGCTAGAGATTTAACTTTTCCTTAAGATATAAATGCTTTCATTCTATTTAACTTGCGAAAAAATTACTGGAAACGTAGGGGTATGTTCTTTTTTCGTTGTCATACTTCAAATTACCATTAATTAATACACAAATAAATTCCGATACGTAAATGACATCTAATCTCTTTAAGCTGATCTTATTTTTATTCAGCTTTATTGTACTAAGCAGCTCAAATTCATCAGCTCAACAAACTTTTAAAATTTCTGGCAAGGTAAAATCGGCTGAAAGCCAAATAGAGGCGGCAACCATCAACATTGTTGAAGCTAAACGCAATGTGATGGCAGATAGCTTGGGCAATTATGAAGTAGAACTAAAGGCGGGAAACTACACCTTCATCATCAGTGCTGTGGGCATGACCACCTTGACAAAAAAACTAAAGGTGTCCAAAAATCAAACTCTTAATTTCGAATTAGAAGACAGCGCCAATAACCTCGATGAAATTGTAATTTCTACTGCCAGAGACGATCGCAGTTTGGCAAGTCCGCAAATGGGCGCAGAGCGATTGAGTATGAAAACGATCAAAAATATTCCGCTTATTTTCGGCGAACGCGATGTCTTGAAAGCTATTCAACTCCTGCCGGGAATAAAATCTGCTGGCGAAGGCGGCGCTGGTATTTATGTTCGGGGCGGTTCGGCAGATCAAAACTTGGTGCTGATGGACGATGTACCCGTTTACAATGCCGCACACTTGTTGGGTTTCTTCTCCACTTTTAATCCAGATGCGGTAGAAGACATTACCGTGTACAAAACCGGAATGCCTTCGCAATTTGGTGGCAGGCTTTCATCAGTGTTAGACATTAAAATGCGCCAAGGCAATACTGATAAATTCTCTGCTTCTGGCGGTATTGGTTTAATCTCTTCGAAACTTACTTTAGAAGGTCCAATTCAGAAAAATAAATCATCTTTTATTATTTCTGGTAGAAGAACTTACGTAGATGCACTTTTGAGGCTTTCGCCCGATAGCGCCATCAACCAGAACACCATGTACTTTTACGATGTGAACGGAAAAGCTGATTTCCAGTTGGGAGAGAAAGATAAGCTGAGCTTTAGCGGTTATTTAGGTAGTGATAAGTTGGGTTTAGCAAAAACTTTTGGCTTAAGCTGGGGTAATGGCATTGCAAGTGCGCAGTGGCGACATATATTTTCTAACAAGCTGAGCTCAACAACCACTGGTTCTTTCACGAGCTATCAGAATAAAATTGAAGTAAATACAGGCATAGACAACGTTCGTATTTTCTCGCAGTTAAAAGATTGGGGCTTGAAACAGAATTTCTTCTGGCAGGCTTCAGATAACAACCTAATTAAGTTCGGGTTCAACTCTATTCACCATACAGTAACTCCGGGCGAGGTAACTTCGCAAGGTCAATCGAGCTTTAATGATGTGAATTACCAAGAGAAATTTTCTTGGGAAAATGCGGTTTTCGCATCAAGCGACTGGCAGGCTTCAGAAAAACTGAACATTGGTTTCGGATTGCGATTAACCAGCTTTAGTGTACTTGGTGGTGGTGATTTTCTAACGGTTGATCCGGAGGGGAGTATCATTAATTCAACTTACTACAAGAAAGGTGAGTTTGTGAAAACCTATCTCAACCTGGAACCTCGTTTATCGTTAAGCTATTTGCTAAACCAAGAAAGTTCTGTGAAGGCGTCGTACGTAAGGAACGCACAGAATATGCATATGATCTCTAACTCGACTTCTAGTCGCCCGAGCGATAAATGGTTGCCAAGTTCGTTGATGGTAAAACCCGAAATATCAGACCAAGTTGCGGTAGGCTATTACCGTAATTTGTTCGAAAATGCTTTTGAGTTAAACGTAGAGACCTATTACAAAACCCTAGATAACCAGATTGACTACAGAGACGGAGCTGAAACATTTAATTCTGATAATATTGAAACGCAACTGCTTTATGGTATAGGAAGAGCCTACGGTTTAGAAATGTTATTTAAGAAAAAGAAGGGTGATTTTACCGGATGGTTGAGCTACACACTCTCTAAAACAGAACGAAAAATAGATGGAATTAATGGCGGCAATTGGTACAATGCCCGTCAAGATAGAACGCATGAATTGGCTTTGGTAGGTTCTTACCAACTCAATGAAAAATGGAGCCTTAGTGCATCGTGGATTTATTACACTGGCGATGCCATCACGTTTCCGGTAGGGAAATACAATATGGATGGACAGGTTTTCTTTTACTACACAGATAGAAACACTTACCGAATGCCATCTTACCATAGGTTAGATTTAGGAGCCAACCTTCAATTGAAAAAGAGAAAGAATTACAGTTCAGAACTTTCTTTCAGTTTGTACAATGCCTATGGTAGAAAAAATGCCTACTCAATCAACTTCCGAGAGGCAGAAAACGATCCGAGTAGAACCGAGATTGTTCGTACTACTTTGTTTCAATGGTTGCCTTCAATATCTTATAATTTCAAATTTTAATAGCTGATACTCATGACAAATTTTAAATATATCGCAGGTCTTTTTTTATTGGTAATTGGATTTTCTTCCTGCGAAGAAGTGATTGATCTGGAGTTAAAAAATGCGCCAGAGAAATACGTAATAGAGGCTTCAATAACTGATCAAGCTGGCGGTGCGAGGGTTGTTATAAGTAAAACCAAAACCTATAACAGCACCAACGATTTTGAAGGTGTGCCCAACGCTTTGGTACAAATTGAACATGCTTCGGGAATGAATAGCCAACTAATTGAAATGCCAAAAGGTGTTTACACTAGCCCAAACTTAAGGGGAGCGCCGGGAATGCCTTACAAGCTTAAAATATCTGTTGATGGACAAACTTTTACGTCAACTTGCGTAATGCCAGCCATTGTGCCGTTGGAAGATGTTTATCAATTTGAGTTAAACTTATTTGATGGACCAAGGTTGTTTACTCATGTGAAATATACCGATCC
Organism: Pedobacter sp. T50_32; assembly: GCF_057652195.1. Classification (NCBI taxonomy): domain Bacteria; kingdom Pseudomonadati; phylum Bacteroidota; class Sphingobacteriia; order Sphingobacteriales; family Sphingobacteriaceae; genus Pedobacter; species Pedobacter sp. T50_32. The sequence goes on from NZ_JBYFBY010000001.1 coordinate 623,621, forward strand.
AATCGGAGTGAAAAACTTTTATCGCTTCAAAGAGTATAAAAATGGCGTTTACACTAGGGCTATCATTGTATCTAACGATGAATTCAGTGATGGAAAAACCGTAAATCAAACTATATTCCCTTACGAGTTTACTGAAGAAAGTAAACTGAAAAAAGGCGATAGAATAAAATTGGAATTCTCAACGATCGAAGAGTCCGTGTATAAATATTGGTTTAGTGTAGATAACGGCGCACAGGGAGGTGGCGATAGTGCGGCACCAGCCAATCCAGTAAGTAATATTAAAGGCGGTGCTATCGGCTACTTCAGTGCACATACAATACAGTCAAAAGAATATACGGTGCAGTAGTTTATTTAAACCATTAAGGGCATAAGTTCTTAATGGTTTAATTCTTCTTTTTCAAAGTTATTGTCTAAATTTATAGCTAAATAGTGTTGATATCAATTTTAGCTATATGACCTTAGTTCAACTCGAATATATTGTTGCCGTAGATACTTACAGAAGTTTTGTTAGTGCTGCCGAAAAATGCTTTGTTACCCAGCCAACACTGAGTATGCAGGTACAAAAGCTCGAAGAATTTCTTAACGTGAAGATTTTTGATAGGAGCAAGCAACCTGTGACGCCTACCGAAATTGGATCTCAAATTATTGAGCAAGCTCGAATTGTTTTACAGGAGAATAGCAAGATCAAGGAAATCATCAGTAATCAAGAGCAAGATATTACAGGCGAGCTTAAAATTGGTATTATTCCAACCATTGCACCCTATTTGTTGCCAGAGGTTATTGCTTCAATGTTAGGGAAATATCCAGACTTAAAGCTGCTAATTTGGGAATACACTACCGAAGACATCATACATCATTTAAAAACAGGTGTAATAGATTGTGGTATTTTGGCCACGCCTTTGGTTGATGCTAATATTGCCGAGCAACCTTTGTACTATGAAACTTTTGTTGGCTATGTAAGTAAAAACAGTAAGCTCTACAAAAAGAAAACCATCGATGCAGAAGATTTCGAGGAAGAGAACATCTGGTTACTAAATGAAGGCCACTGTATGCGTTCGCAGGTGTTGAACATTTGTAGATCTACCAAAAACAACAAGCTACAAGCCTTAACTTACAACACTGGTAGCGTAGAAACTTTAATTAGAATGGTGGATGTAAATGATGGTACAACCTTATTGCCAGAACTTTCGCTACACGATTTAAATACGAAGCAGTTAAACAAAGTGCGTTACTTTAAATCTCCAGAACCCGTACGCGAAATTAGTTTGGTAACACATAAAAGCTTTGTGAAAAAGAAGATGCTAAATGCTTTGAAAGAGGAAGTTTTAGCGCTTATTCCAAAAGGGATGAAGAATAGGAAAAAGAAAGATATAGTTGGGATTTAGGACTTAACCTTCTGCTGTCTCGATTTTTTTACCATTCCGGCTCCATTCGCTCCAAGAACCTACATAAAGTTTAGGGATTGCTATGCCAGCGTAATCCAATGCCAATAAGGTGTGGCAGGCGGTCACTCCAGATCCGCAATGCACAATAATCTGGTCTGATTTCATTTTTCCGAATGCTTTCTCGTACTTGCTTTTTAATTGCTGCGGTTTAAGAAACAATCCATTTTCATCTAAATTTTCTGTAAAAGGGATATTCTTAGCTCCGGGAATATGGCCAGCAATTAAATCTATTGGTTCTGTTAAACCGTCAAATCTTTCTTTATCTCTAACATCAATAATCAAATAACTTGGGTTTTGTGATGCTGTTTCTACTTCACTAATTAGCACTGTTGGTAAGTGCCATTTCTCCAATTTGTAAGCTTCGTTCGCTTTTTGCGGAGTTGTTACAACTGAACTTAAGGGAATGTTTGACTTCTTTGCTTCGGCTAAACCACCGTTTAGCACTTGAACGTTTTGATGTCCAACTGATTTCAACATCCACCAAAATCTTGCTGCCGCGTTAGAACCATTTTTATCATCGTAAATCACCACGTGACTGTCTTTGGAAATTCCTAATTCTGTTATCTTCTTTGCAAAGCCTTCGACGGTAGGTAAGGTATGTCTACCTCCGTTTGAAAAATCTTCCTTAATTTGTGCTAATTGAGAATTCAAGTCGATAAAAATTGCACCGGCTATATGTTCGGCTTCATAATTAGTTCGAGCATTTTTACCATTGCTCACATCAAAAATCATCACATTACTATTTTCTAAAATTTTAGAAAGCGCTATAGCTTCAATAACTGGTGAAATTTTCATTGTGCTTGATTAATCCTCGAATTACTACTAAATCTATTTCGAAGATAATTCTTTAAGATAAAAAACACGACAGTTTGCAACAAAGTCCTTACTTGTGCAGTCTTATATAAAAATCACCCGTTTGGGGTGATTTTTTACCAATGTAAATATGATTATTTTGTTTGGAGATGTTAACTAGGCAATTATGTGTTTTTATTTTTATCCTTGCTCTGCCAAAATTGCTTTGGTCTCAAAACTATAATTTTACCAATTACAATCTAAAAGAAGGTTTACCGCAGTCGCAGGTAAGCACTATTTATCAGGCAAAAGATCGCACACTTTGGTTAGGTAGCTTTGGCGGCGTTAGCAATTTCGACGGTCTTACTTTTAAATCCTTTACCAAAGCCGATGGATTATTGTCGAACAATGTTGGTTGTATCTTGGAAGACAGCAAAGGCCAAATTTGGGTAGGAACCGATAATGGAATCAATCTTATTCACCATGGCAAGGTTACGAAAGTAGTTGAGGGGATTGATGTTTATAGTTTGCAAACGGACCTACAGGGAAACATCTGGGGTTTATCCAATCGAAAATTGTTTAAGCTTCAACAAAATAAAGTTGTATTCGTGAATGTGGCTGATGGAGAGTCTGTTACTTGCTTAAATAAAGATAAACAAGGAAACTTACATGTGTTTGTTAGGCGGGTGGGTGTTTTCAAATTAGAAAAAAGTAAATGGATACCGCATGCTGTTTTTCCAGCCGATGCTGCAAATAATTATGTGGTTAAATTGCTTTTTGATCATAAGGATGCCGATAAGTTTTATTTAGCCACCATCAGAAACGGCGTGTTCGCTTCAACAAATGGAAATGTGACCTCATTATTTTATAAACCAGATGTAGAAAGCTACTTTGATATTGCGCAAGATGCCGACGGAAGTATTTGGGTAGCTACCCAAAAAGGTGCATATCTGCTTAAAGCTGGGCAAATCCCCATAATTTTTAATGAGCAAAATGGGCTGAAAACAAACAGAGTTAATGTTGTGCTTAAAGATGTAGAGAACAATATTTGGCTTTCGAGTTTTGGCGATGGTATTTTTAGATACGAAGGTGATGCTTTTATAAAGTACGATAGATTTAAAGGGCGAGATTTAGCTTATCCGGTTAGTGGTATAGCAATGGACAAACAACGGAAGCTCTGGGTTTCTACTTTCAATAAAGGTTTGTATCGTTTTGATGGCGAGAATATCACCCAACCCGAAGCTGAAAAAATCAGAGATAAACACCTTTATTTCGTAACAGCAGATCGAGATAGCAATATTCTCGTATCTCTACAAAATGAAGGACTTTGGAAGTACAACGGAGCAACTTTTACACAAATGCCCTTTACCAAAGGCACAAATATTGCCGCTCTGGCTCAAGATGAAGCTAGGAATTTCTATTTAGGTGAGATAAATGCTGTTACCTATTTGGCAAAAAATAGATTAGAGAAAATAATTGGCTTTAAAGGCTGGGTTTCTTGTTTATTCCATCATCGTAAAGATAGTGTTATCCTCGGCACTTCTTCTGGCGTTTACCTCATAAAAAATCAAAAAATAGATAGCCAGTTTACAATTAACGAACTGAAAAATGCTTACGTAACAGGAGTTGTAAAAAATAAAAATGTATTGTTTTTCTGTACCATTGGCGATGGATTAGTCAGCTATGATATCAAAACTAAAACTGTAAAACGCTATTTAAATGCTGATGGTTTAAGCTCTAACGACATCTACAGCGCAACGTTTGATCAACATGGAACTTTATGGTTAGGTACTGGCAGAGGTATAAATAAACTTAAATACAATGCAGCGGCTCAACGCTATCAAATAATTAAAGGGAATTCTCCTGTCGTAGAAGCGAACCAAAATGCAATGATCAGCTTTCAGGATGATATTCTAGTGGGCACTACAACTGGAGTTGTATTGTGTAACACCAAGTTGTTAAGAGAGAAACAAGCTGCGCCGGCTATCTTCATTAAGGCTGTACATATCGTCGATAGAAAAACTAATGAAAAAAAGATTGCATTAAATTCATCGTTAGAAAAGTTGCCAGTAGTCAATCTTAAACATTCCCAAAACCACATTACTATCAATTACAAAGGCATTAGTCTCGCTAATCCGCAGTATGTGTTGTACCGTTATTATTTGCAAGGGTTTGATAAGGATTTTGGCGAACAGGTTTCTGGCACCCAAGCAGAATATTTTGCACTTCCTCCGGGCAATTACACATTTAAAGTTTTTGCAGAAGTAAATGGTGAAAAATCTAGAACAGTAACTTTCTCTTTTGTGATTGATCCACCCTTTTATGCAACCTCATGGTTTAAAGTATTGGCATTTATCGTTATTGTTTTACTGATTTGGGCAACGGTTTACATCATCCTTAATACAAAAGAACGAGCTAGAAAACGGAGAGAAGCTATAAAGTTAGAGGAACAGGCGAAAATTAGAAAACAAACCGCCGAAGACTTTCATGATGATATTGGCAACAAACTCACTAGAATAAATGTGCTTTCAGAAATTTTGGACAAAAAGATTGATGGCCAGCAAGAAGAGCAAAAAGAACTAGTTAGGTTGATTAAGGAAAATGCAGGTTTCTTGTACACTGGAACCAAAGATGTGTTGTGGGCTTTAGATCCGCAGAGCGATAATGTCTACGAAATCATGCAACATATTAGAAATTTTGGCATCGACTTATTTCAGCATACGCAAATCACTTTTCACATGGACGGGTTTGATGAGAGGTATACGAAGTGGAAGATGTCTATGGAGCAAAATCGGAATTTAACGTTAATTGTTAAAGAAATATTGACGAACATATTGAAGCATGCAGGTGCTAAAAACGTAAATATTTTTGTTTTTGAGGAAGAAAATCAAACGCTTAAAATTGAGGTGCTTGATGACGGTAAAGGTTTTGAAATGGATGCCACTGGCAATGGTCGGGGATTACAGAATATAAGAAACAGGAGCCAACGTATTCATGCAAATTTAGAAATGGTAACGAAGTTAGGTGAAGGAACCAAAGTATCTATCTCTAACATAAAACCTATCAGGATATGACAAATCAGCTACGAATTGTAATTATTGAAGACGACGAAGTATTGAGAAAGGGCTACGAAATGTTGCTTTCTGATAAGGAAGATTTCTTAATTGTAAATACCTACGGATCTTTTGATTTAGCAAGGAAGCAATTAAAAGCAGATGCGCCGCAGGTAATCCTTTTGGATATAAATATGCCAGGAACTAACGGTTTGCAGGCTATCCCAGAAATTAAGAAAACATTGCCGCATGCTTATGTTATCATTTTAACGGTGTTCGACTCTCCAGAAACGGTTTTTGAAGCATTAAATATGGGTGCCGATGGTTATTTGACTAAAAATTCGAATACAGAAAAAATTACGGAAGCCATTAAGGATGTTTGCAACGGTGGCGGCGTAATGAGCATGAATGTGGCTCGCATTGTGATGCAGTCCTTTCAAAAAAATCTAAATTCTCCCTTAACGAAAAGAGAAACCGAAATTCTACAACGTATTGCCACGGGTCAAACCAAGATCCAAATTGCTAACGATTTGTTTATAGATCAAAATACGGTGCGTAGTCATGTGAAGAATATTTATATCAAACTAGATGTAAATTCGAAGGCCGATGCTATAAAAACCGCCAAGCAAAACCGTTTTATTTAACTGAATGTGCTAAAATCACCCAAAAAGGGTGATATGCCGAGTTCTTTCTGCAACTAATTTTATATCACACAATTAGAAACAGGAATGAAAGAGGTTATAGCCGAGAGTTTTTATGTTAAGGTAGGCAATTTAAGCAAAGCACTAACATTTTTTAGCGATGTACTGGAAATGCACATCGAGCCATTCGATGCCCAAACATATGTCGCTACTTCAAAAGATGAGGTATCTGTCTTTCTGTCGGAAAAACAGGATGACAAACAAACCAAACAGATTTACTTGACTACCGCAGATTGCATTGAGCAATACTGTCTTTTAAAAGCTAAAGGTTTGGTTTTTGAGCAGTCTCCTTCTTATCAGCCACAAGGTTTAATGGCAGCATTTACTGATGAATATGAAAATCATTACTATTTGGTTGAACCTCGTAAATACAACGATTAGCATTAACACAGATGAGATACGTAAAGGAATTGAGTAATAGGAACAAGATTGTAAGCGAACATACTTGCAAGTCGTTCTACAAGCCTTCAGATCGAGAAGCTTACACCTTAAAATTTGTGTTTGCAGGCGAGGAAAAATGTACGGTTAACAAAAGAAATATCAGCATATTTCCCGATAGTTTTATTGTGTTCAATCACGGAACAGACTATAACACTACCATCGATTCGATAACTCCTGTTAACACCTTAGCCTTAGCTTTTGATGCCGGTTTTGTAAAGGACTTTAGCAACACTTACCAGCTAAGTGATGAAAATCTTTTGGATGGAAAATCACAGAGCGCACCATTATTTTTAGAAACTTTGTATCCGTTTGTTGGGGATATGAGATACAATGTTCTGCATTTAAAAAGCCAAATAGATAAAGGTTTGGATAACGAAATGCTTATCAACGAATATCTACATCATTGTTTACTGAACTACTATGGGATTTATCACAAAGAAATAACCCAGAAGGTAAATAAACTGAGTTTCATCAAGACAAAAACTAAAGAAGAAATTATAAAAAGGTTGGTGCTGGCCAAAGAATACATCAATAGCAATTACAATACAGATGTTTCTTTAGACGATATTTCTGCGTATTGCTGCCTTTCAGTAAATCATTTATTACGCACTTTTAAGGAAGCTTATGGAATTAGTCCATATCAGTATTTAATGCAGTTGAGAATTAATAGAGCTAAGCATCTTTTAAAAACTACCGATTATCCTTTAGGAGAAATTGTAGGCCTAATTGGTTTCGAGAACACCAGCTCTTTTATCAGGTTATTCAAAAATTCGGTGTGTATGACGCCATCGAAATTTAGAAAAGAAGCTTATGCTTAAAATCAATAATAAAAGGTGTTTTGCGCATATTTTTATAAATAATGGCATGCTACCTTTGACATAGGTAAAACGGACAAATTTTGTAGAAGGGATTTTAGCCGTTAGTTAATAATTAATTAAAAGCAAACACCAGGATTGGCAGTTTGCTTTTTTTGTTTGTGCGCATTGGCAAAAAGGTGCTTTTCGCACATTTTGTGGAATTGCCTTGCTCTTTCTTTGTGTTTGAAGACTTCCCGATTTTGAAATCTGGGTTAGTCTTAGAAATCTTATTCATTAACTAACCATTAAATTATGAAACAAAAATTACTATTATTAGTGATTACCGTTTTGTCTTTTTTTGCTGCAAATGCACAAAATAGAACAATAACGGGCAAAGTTTTAGATGCTGCCGACGGCTTACCGCTACCGGGAGTTTCTATCAGAGCAAAGGGGACTTCCCAATTTGCACAAACAACAAATCAAGGTACTTTTTCTATTTCGGTACCTGCAAATGTACAAAGCCTCGTGTTTAGCTTTATTGGCTATAAAGAGCAAGAAGTTAAAATTACTGGAAATACCGTAAATGTAGACTTGGCATCGGAAGCTAAAAGTTTAAGCGAGGTTGTGGTTGTTGCCTACGGTCAATCGACTAGGGAAGCAATTACAGGCGCCGTAACTACTTTGGGTGCAAAAGATTTAGAGAAAAGACCTATCACTAACGCTTTTGCGGCATTAGAAGGTCTTGCTCCGGGTATCCAAGTAAACAATACAGAAGGGCAACCAGGTTCTGAGCCTGCTGTTCGTATCCGTGGATTTTCATCTGTTTCTACCAACGCCGGTTCTAATAGCCCACTATATGTAATAGATGGCGTGCCTTTCGGTGGTAATGTATCAGATATTAACCCTAATGATATTGAGAGTATTTCGGTACTTAAGGATGCTTCTGCTTCATCACTATACGGAAATAGAGCATCGAACGGTGTAATCATTATCACTACAAAAAAGGGGACAAAAGGCGCAGGAAGTCTTAATGTAACATCTAATCAAGGTTTTTACAGCAGAGGTATTGCAGAATACCAAAAGTTAGATCCTAAACAATACATGGAAGCGATGTGGATGGGCTTCAAGAACAACTTGATGTCTACAAACCCAACTACTTACCCAACAGAAGCTGCTGCGGGAGCTAGGGCAAGCAACAATTTAATTGCAGATTACCTAAAGCTGAATATCTTTAATAAACCAAGCACTCAGTTATTTGATGCCAACGGTAAAATGGTTGCGGATGCTTCAATTTTGCCTGGTTATGTAGATGATTTGGATTGGTTTACTTTCGAGAGAACTGGACATCGTCAAGATTATAACTTTAACGCCCGTACCGCAACAGACAAAAGTAGTTTGTTCTTCTCATCTGGCTACTTGGACGAAAAAGGTTATATGAAGATGTCTGATTATAAAAGGCTTACCGGTCGTGTTAATGGAGATTTTACTCCAAAAACTTGGCTTAAGGCAGGTTTTAATTTATCAGGATCGCACCAAAAGTCAAACTTCTTGTCGGCAACTTCAGGAAGCGCAGGCTCATTCATTAATCCATATAACTTCGCTAGAAACATAGCGCCAATATATCCAGTGCATTTGCATGACCTAGCCACTGGTGAGTATATTTTAGGTGCTGACGGCCAGAGACTGTATGACGATGGTATCTTATCACGCAACCAGTATGCTGGTCGTCATACCATTTGGGAAAATGAACTTGACAGAAATTTCGATTTTAGAAATACCCTAAATGGACAGGGATATTTCGATGTGAAATTTTTGAGAGATTTTACCTTCACCGTAAAAGGAGATTTGAATGTAAGAAACAACGAAGAGCATGTGTATGACAATGCAATTATTGGCGATGGCGCAGGTGTTAAAGGCCGAGCATACAGAACGCTTTATCGTTACAAAAACTACACCTTACAGCAATTGTTAGATTGGAACAAGTCGTTTGGCAAACATAACCTAGATTTATTGGCCGGACACGAGAACTTCTATTACAACTATAATTACATCAACGGTTCTAAAAATACAGAAACCTTTGCGGGTAAAACTGAGTGGATCAACTTTACCAATATTGCTACCCTTACCGATTATCAAGTAGATTACCGTACGGAAGGTTTTTTCACCAGAGCACGTTACAACTACAACAATAAGTACTACGCTGATGCTTCATTTAGAAGAGACGGAACTTCTAGATTTTCTCGTGCTTCTCGTTGGGGTAACTTCTGGTCTGTTGGTGGTTCGTGGATCATCTCTAAAGAAGATTTCCTAAGTCCGTATGCTAACAGTATCGCTAACTTAAAATTAAGAGCATCTTATGGTGAAGTTGGTAATGATGCGGCTGCAGGCTACTATGCTTACATGGCATTGTACACATTGAGACAAAATGCAAATCAATCGGCACTTACCATTGGGCAAAATCCTAACGAAGATCTGATTTGGGAAACTTCTTCATCTTCAAACGTTGCTTTAGAAGGTCGTTTGTTCAAAAGAGCAAACTTCGTGGTAGAATATTTCGATAAACGTTCTAAGAATTTATTGTTTGATGTAAGCTTGCCATTCTCGGCAGGTGGTACAGCTACTACATCTGCACAGGCTGTAATTACCAAAAACATCGGTTCTATTTCTAACAGAGGTTTAGAGGTAAGTTTTGATGTGGATGTGGTTAAAAGCAGTGCTTTCAATTGGAATGTTGGCGCCAATGCAACTTGGATGACCAACAAAATATTGGAACTGCCAGCAGAGAACAGACAAAATGGTATTGTTTCGGGCTTGTTTAAAAGAATGGAAGGAAGAAGTATTTACGATTTCTGGACTTATCAATACGTAGGTGTAGACCAAATGACGGGTAATTCACTTTATTTGCCAGATACAGAAAACTATAATGTTAACGGTTCGGCGCCAGGTAAAGGTGCTATTCCAGCGGCAAACTTGATTGAAATAAATGGTCAATATTATACCAACTACAACACTTATGCGAAGAGAGATTTCAGCGGCAGCGCTATTCCAAAAGTATTCGGAAGTTTCAATACTTTATTAAACTACAAGGATTTCTCATTATCAGGTTTGTTTACTTACGCTATAGGTGGTAAAACCTACGATTATTCTTATCAAGCTTTAATGTCGATGTCTGGTGCAGTAAGTACTTTACATAGTGATGTGATGAAATCTTGGAATGGCGTACCGGCTGGCATGACAGCAACATCGTCAAATCGTATCGACCTTAATGGAACACCAATTCTTGATTTCTCTAGAAACGATAGAACTAATGGTACATCAACCAGATTTTTACAAGACGGTTCTTACCTTGTAGTTAAAAACATCGCTTTGGGCTACAAATTACCTAAGTCTTTATTGAGCAGATTAGACCTAAGTTCGGTAAGTGTAAATGTAGCGGTAGAGAACTTGGCTACTTTCACCAAGCTACAAGGCATGAACCCGCAACAAGCCTTTAATGGCGTACACGATAATGCCTACGTAACACCACGTACGGTATCTTTTGGAATTAACATTGGCTTATAAAAAAGGAAAAAGATGAAAAATTTAAAATATAAATTACTAGCACTTGGCATGGTGTTGCTAATGGCGTCTTGTGAAAAAGAATACCTAGATACTGCGCCAACCAATGCAACAGGCTCAAAAACTGTTTTCGAAACTACTCAAAATGCAGCTTATGCGGTTAATGGTATAGCAAAGCTGATGTCTAGCCAATACTTGCAAAGTCAAGGGTTTAATGGCGAGGGCACTATTAAAATGTGGTATGGTAACTATCCGGGTAACCATTTTGTGGTAGATCTTTCTGGATGGGCGCCAATCATCAATAGTGAATTTAACGAAAGTGTAAATAGTGCTTATTTGTACTACCCTTGGTACTATTACTACATGTTAATTGGTAATGCAAACGCTATTATTTTGAATGTTGATGGCGCAAGCGGTCCAGAAACTGACAAACAATGGATTAAGGCGCAGGCTTTAACTTACAGAGCTTACTCTTATATGATGTTGGCGCAGCTTTACTGTAACCGTTGGTCTGATTCTAACAATGGCGCAGCCGATGGTTTGGTGTTACGTAAAGATCTTTCAACTGGTGATTTGGCAAGATCAACCATGTTAGAAACGTATAATTCAATTTACGACGATTTAAACCAAGCACTTGCTTTATACACTGCATCTGGTAAATCGCGAACTGCCGCTTACCAAATGAATAGCAACGTTGCTTATGCCGTTTACGCTAGGGCAGCCTTAAATAGACAAGATTATCCAACAGCAGAAGCTAATGCAGTGAAAGCAAGAGCTGGTTTCCCATTAATGACGGTAGCGGAATACAACGCTGGGTTCTGTAATCCTAACCAAGAGTGGATTTGGAGTACTTATGGTGCTTCTGACGAGAACATTCAGTTCTATTCTTATTTTGCTTATATCGCTTATAATTCAAGTGCTGGTGCTGTAAGATCTACGCCTAAGTTAATCAGCAGAGAGCTTTATAATGCTATACCTACCACAGATATTAGAAGGAATTTATTTTTAGATCCAACAGGATATACTTATAACACTTCTACAGGTAGGGCAGCAGCAACCGACGGTACTTTGCGTAATAGAGCTTTTGCAGTGCGTCCATTGATTAGAGCAGATGCTACTCCTTATGCTTACATGCAGTTTAAAATTGCAGCAAACGACTTACCGGGTGTAGGTCATATGAACAATTTTAGATCTTCGGAAATGTTGTTGATAGAAGCTGAAGCTAAATATTTCCAAAACAAACCAGCTACAGAAGTACAGGCTTTGTTAACTGCACTAACAAGAACTAGCGGAAGAGATGCTGCGTATACAAGTACTCAAACAGGTACGGCTTTACTGGCTGAGATTAAAAAATATCGTGCTATTGAGCTTTGGGGCGAAGGTTTTGATTGGTTTGATGCGAAACGCTGGGGCGACAACATCTCTAGGAAAACCTATGCTAACGGTGGTAATTTCATAACGGCATTAGCCAAAACTTTTACGCCAGCAGAAAACAACAAATGGACTTGGAAACTTCCATTAAGAGAAACCGATTTCAACAAGCTTGCTTTTTAATTTCAGGTTGTAAAGTAATAACGAAACCCCGTAGTTTTTACTGCGGGGTTTTTCTTTACGATGTATTCTCACAATTCTGTTACTCAGTGCTATAGGTGTTTTTTGCATATAATTTCACAGTAATTAGGCCGAGATTTAATCATAAAACATACAAAAATTATGAAACGTAAATTCTTGGCGATTTTAATACTAGGTATCAGTATCGCAAACAACATCTTCGCAACCGAAAAACCTGTAAAGAGTTATCAAAAAGTAATCGATGGATTTGTGTCGAGCTTTTTAAATAACGACCATAAATTATTGAAGGGTTTATTAAGTGATGATGCAATGTATTCTTTTAACAGGGATGTGCGGGTAGTGAAACACGGAGCTACCGCAGTTGTTAACGAGATGAGAAAGAGTGGTAATATTACAATGCAAAATTGCGATGTGAAATCGCAAATTATAACAGCTACAGATGCTTTGGTAATGGCTGAGGTAGATATTAGCTTTGAGGCAGTAGACAACAAGCAGAAAAATTATATTGTGCTAGAAAGAAGTAAGGATGGCGAATGGAAAATCACAAACGTGTATAAATTCTATATGAGTGGTAAGGACGATATTAAAGAAAAGAAAAATATCGCCGTTTAGGATAGTTCAGCAAATTACTTTCTTTTACTGAAGAAGTTAACTTTAATCGAACAAGCAATTGCAATAAGAAAAGAACCCAAGGTGATGATATCTATCGTAGTATCGGGAATGTCTTTTCCTGTAAGCTTATCGAGATAATATTTTACAAAAGAATTGGGCAGATTAGTCTCGCCCAATTTTTCTTTAACCTGCCATTGCCAGTCGGTAATAGGGCAATAGCCGATGCCATACCAAATACCTAAAACTAGCCAGCAAAATAAAGTGATGCCTGCAATATAGAGGTGGATTTTTCTAGTTTTTGGCCAAATCCAAGCGAAAAGGTTTGCTCCAATAATGAGCAGGTGTATAATGGTATAGAAATAATCTAAGAGCTGTAAACTCACGGTTGTCCCGCTTTTACCGATTTTAAACCTTCAATGCCAACAATTTTTTCTTCCTCTTCCCCTTTTTTCTTCTTCTTTTTCTTTTTAGGGTCGATACCTGCCAAACGCTCTTCTACCACTTTATCATACTCTAAAGCTTGTTCAGGTTTTAAAACTGCTTTAATGTTTTTATTGGTTTCATTGTTTAAACGATAAAGCTTAGTTACTTCCTCGTCGTTATAACCAGTAGCTTGCTGTTTTTTCATCAAAGCTACCTGCTCTTTAGCCATGTTGTAGGCATAATTGTAGATTACACCTTTTTGTGTAGCGGTAAGCTTTAAGCGAGTTTCTAACTCATCTACATTTTTCTTTGCTAATTCTTCTGGTGTTGGCATTTTAGGTTGTGCCAATGCAGCAATTGCAATTGTCGTAAAAAGGAAAAGAGCAGATAAAAACTTTCTCATTGTCGAATAATTTTTGAACCTGCAATTTAAGAAAAATTTATAAAATGGATAATTTGAATTAGTTAGCATCAAAAACGGCTTTCCATTTTGGCTTTGGTTCGGGAGCTTTAAATAAGTATACAATGGCAATTACGTTTAATATAAGTTGCCCGAAATTTACTAACGCAATTGTTGGATACATCATAGCTGCAAAAGGAATTGAAAAAAGGCCAAATACTGAAAAAACTAGAAGAACATATTTTAACCAAGTAGTTTCTGTTTTTGCCATTATCCCAAAAATGATGGTAACCGCTGTTGATACAACGGCGCCAAAAGTAGAAATTTCATTATCTATGGAGGTGCCGATGTAAAAGTTAAGTAAGCCTAGTACGCCAGAAGAAAAAATTATATTGGAAGCGAGAGTGTAGTATTTTTGCCCGTCTAGTTTCACTTCCGGCGTAAGCGCAGTTTCTATATACGCTTTTTGTTCTTCTGAAAATTCGTAGCCTCTTTTTGTAAGGATTTCCACTGCATATTCAATGGCGTCGGTGACGTAACCTTTGTTAGGTTTAAGGTAGTCTTCGAGTTCTTTGTCGGTTTTTTGAAGCAGCAGGTTTTTGTTTACTCTCATGTGGAGGTTAATTTAGCGATGGACCAAATTAAGCAAAAATGTACATTTCTAAGGGAGGATTTTTGTAAAATAAACCCGATTGAAGTGGTTATACTTTTTGATGCGTCATTTCGAACGCAGAGAGAAATCTATAAGTTAGGTGCATCAATGAAACAGATTTCTCTCTGCGTTCGAAATGACGTAGAACGGAACACAAAAAGATAAAAACGAAAAGCGGGACTATCGTTTCCGACGCCCCGCTTCTATTGATTTTCTAAAAAGAAAATTGAATTATTTACCTAGTGCTTAACAGCTACTATAACGCTTTCTTGTAACGTTCAGCTACTGCATCCCAGTTTACTACGTTCCAAATTGCCGCTAAATAATCAGGGCGTTTGTTTTGGTATTTTAAGTAGTAAGCGTGCTCCCAAACGTCGATACCGAAAATAGGCGTACCTTTTACTTCAGCAACATCCATTAATGGGTTATCTTGGTTTGGCGTAGAAGAAACTACCAATTTCTTGTCTGCACCTACAGAAAGCCAAGCCCAACCAGAACCAAAACGAGTTGCACCCGCATCTTGGATTTTAGTTTTGAACTCTGCGAAAGAACCGAAAGCTTCGTCGATTGCTTTAGCTAAATCGCCAGTTGGCTCGCCGCCTTTATTTGGGCCTAAAACTGTCCAGAACAATGAGTGGTTATAGTGACCACCGCCGTTGTTGCGTACTGCAGCAGGGTATTTAGAGATGTTTTTAACGATATCTTCGATGCTATTGTTAGCCTCTGGTTTACCTTCTAAAGCTTTGTTTAAATTGGTAACATAAGCTTGGTGGTGTTTTCCATGGTGAATTTCCATGGTTGCTTTGTCGATATGTGGTTCTAATGCGTCTGTTGCGTATGCTAACGCTGGTAATTCAAAAGCCATAATGTATATGATTTAAGGGTTATTTAAAATGTTATCTCTACAAATATAACAGAGATAGGTTAAGTTTTATTCAATTGTTTGTCAACTTTGTTTGCGTTTATTGATAAAAAACGCTGACATGAGGCTGCCGCACTCATCTGACAAAACACCTCCAATTAACAACGTTTTGGGATGTAAAAGGTTTTGCCCTACTTTGGTGAAGCCTCGTTTTTCTTCCTTTGCACCATAAACTATTCTACTAATTTGTGTCCAATAGCTTGCTCCTGCACACATTACGCAAGGTTCTATGGTGACGTACAAGGTGCAATCTTTTAAATATTTGCCGCCTAAAGTTTGTGCTGCTGCCGTAAAAGCCTGCATTTCGGCGTGTGCAGTTACGTCGTTTAATTGCTCGGTGAGGTTGTGTCCGCGACCAATTACTTTACCTTTGCAGACCACAATGGCGCCGATGGGAATTTCTTGTGCATCGTAGGCTTTTTTTGCTTCGTTTAAAGCCAAACGCATGTAGTGTTCGTCTTCTTGCTGCGGGTTGGCGTTTTCTTCGAAATTATAGAAGGACATTCGGGTTAATCGTTTAACTGTTTAAATTGGTTAATTGTGAGCATATATCATCGGACTTACGGACTAAAAACTTCCTGACTAAATCAACTTACTTCCGTTCGGTACTTTTCTTTCTACGGTGCTTAGTACAATATCTCCGTTTTCATCGGCGAAGCCTGTAACTAAAAACTCGCTCATAAACTTACCAATTTGCTTTTTAGGAAAGTTAACTACGCCGATGATTTGTCTGCCAATTAATTCTTCTAAAGTGTAATGTTTGGTGATTTGTGCACTGCTCATTTTAATGCCCAGTTCTCCAAAATCTACTTTTACTTTATAGGCTGGTTTTCTGGCTTCGGGATATTCGAAAGCTTCTATAATGGTGCCTACTCTTAGTTCTACTTTTTCAAAATCGTTCCATGTGATTTCTTCCATTTTGTAAAAATAATATTAAACCACTAAGACACGAAGTACACAAGGGTTTATTTTAAGAGTACAGCTTCTAAATTACTTATTTCTTAGTGCTCTTGGTGTCTTAGTGGTTATAGGACTAGTTTTTAGTACATTTGCAAAATGGTAGAAATCAAGCTAAAAAAAGGAAAAGAAAAAGCAGTTTATCAACGTCATCCTTGGGTGTTTTCTGGTGCATTAGATAAAGTGAAAGGGAAGCCCGAAAATGGAGATGTAGTACGTTTGGTAGATGCAAGTGGAGATTTTTTAGCCTATGGATATTACAACGACCAATCTCGTGTAGCTGTGAGGCTCATTGAATGGAATGAAGAAGTGGAGATTAATGCCGGTTGGTACGAGCAAAAAATTAAAACTGCCATTGCCGGAAGAGCGCATTTGTTAGCCGATAAGGAAACTACTGCCACTCGCTTAATTTTTAGCGAAGCTGATTTTTTACCTGGTTTAATTGTAGACCACTATGCTGATTTCCTTTCTGTACAGATTTTAAGTTCTGGAATTGAAAAAGCGAAAGACGTTATCATTGCTGCTTTAGTTAAGATTTTACAACCCAAAGGGATTTTCGATAGAAGT
This sequence comes from Pedobacter sp. T50_32, assembly GCF_057652195.1. NCBI lineage: Bacteria > Pseudomonadati > Bacteroidota > Sphingobacteriia > Sphingobacteriales > Sphingobacteriaceae > Pedobacter > Pedobacter sp. T50_32. The sequence continues at coordinate 640,513 of NZ_JBYFBY010000001.1, forward strand.
GATGCCACTGCTCGTACCCACGAAGGTATTACGGCAGAAAATGGCTTGCTTTGGGGCGAAACTCCAGAAGAGTTCATCGAAGTAAAAGAGAACGGTATCAAATACCATATTAATATTGCTGAAGGGCAAAAGTCTGGCTTTTACTGTGACCAACGTGATAATAGAAGCATTTTAGCAAGTTATACCAAAGGTAAATCTGTACTGGATTGCTTTAGCTACAGTGGTGGTTTCAGTTTGAACGCTTTTGCGCAAGGAGCAGCAGAAGTGACTTCTGTTGATAGCTCGGCATTGGCCATAGAAACTTTAAAGCAAAACATCGACCTTAATAAATTTGATGCAAGTAAACACATAGCCATCCAAAGCGATGTAAACAAACAGCTCCGTCAGTTTAATGATGAAGGCAAAAAGTTTGATGTGGTGGTGTTAGACCCACCGAAATATGCGCCTTCTCGTTCTGCTTTAGATAGAGCTGCAAGAGCTTACAAAGATTTAAACCGTCGCGGTCTGTTGTTGTTAGAAAGCGGAGGTTTGTTGGCTACTTTTTCTTGTTCTGGAGCAGTAGATATCGACACCTTTAAAAATATCATTGCTTGGGCAGCTTTAGATGCAGGTAAGGAAGTCCAAATCATCAAGCAGTTTTGCCAACCAGAAGACCATCCCGTAAGGTTATCTTTTCCAGAAGGAGAATATTTGAAAGGGCTACTGGTAAGGGTAGTTTAATATTTTCAAATAATGCTAACTATTTTTCTAATTTGTTGTTTACAAACCAACAAATAGAAAAACCCATGCTTCTTGTTAACAACATTCGCCTAAGTAGAATTGTCAGAAATACTTGGCACGTAGATTTAATTATGATTGCGTCTTGTATGGGCGCTTATTTTATTCGCGAATATCTCATCGCGTATCACTTTTCTATTCCAACTATTATTCCTACCGTTTTAGGTACTGCTATTGCGTTCTTCATTGGTTTTAACAATAATCAAGCTTACGATAGATGGTGGGAAGCTAGAAAAGTTTGGGGTGGTTTGGTAAACGATTCGCGTTCGTTTGCCCGGAGCTTATTAAGCTATGTGCCACAAAGTGATGAAAATAAAGAGATTACGCAACGAATGATACGAAGACACATTGCCTTTTTATATGCACTAAAAGCAAATTTACGTGGTACTGTAGATTTAATTTATGTGAAATATTTGGATGATGCGGAACGTGCTGAAATAGAAAAGCACAACAATTTGCATAATGCGATCCTATTAAAACAGTCGGAAGATTTGGAAAAGCTATCTAGAAGTGAAGCCATTGACGGTTTCAAGTTTATTCAAATTAATGAGATGTTAGTTAGGTTTAGCGACGAAATGGGGATGAGCGAACGTATTAAAAATACTGTTTTCCCAACTACCTATAGCTATTTAACCAAAGTATTTATTTGGTTGTTTGTGGTTACTTTTACCTTAGTAATTAGTCAGGAAATGGGTGTTTGGTCTATTTTTATGGGCTGGATGATCGGTTTTGTTTTCGTGTCTACACAAATTAACGGGATGAACTTAGTTGACCCTTTCGAGAACAATGTTGCAGGTATTCCACTAAACCAAATTACCAGAACTATTGAAATTAACCTTTTACAGATGATGGGTGAGAAAGATACACCGCCACCAATTACCCCTATTAATGATGAATATGTGCTGTAAGAAGTAGCCAAGAAAAGCCAAAAAGCCCAACGAAATCAATTCGCTGGGCTTTAATAGTGTTGCTTGATTTCAAAAGCTCTTCTAAAGTGTAAAACTTTATCAATACTTAAAGCTAGTCCATTAAGGGCTAAAAAGCAACATTTTATGAATTTAAATAAACATTCCGCCAGAAACCTCTAATCTTTGTGCGTTCACCCAACGTCCTTCTTCCGAGCAAAGGAACGCTACTACACCGCCAATATCATCTGGCAGGCCAACTCTTCCTAATGCTGTGTTGGCTGCAATACCTTGGTTCATTTGTTCATTATCCCTAACAACGCCGCCTGCAAAATCTGTTTCAATTGCTCCTGGAGCTACTGCATTTACGGCAATTCCTCGTGAGCCTAACTCTTTTGCCAAGTATTTGGTGAGTACTTCAATGGCGCCTTTCATAGCTGCATACGCACTATAACCAGGCAAAGAGAACCTACTTAAACCAGTAGATATATTGATTATCCTACCACCATCAGCAATAGTGCCTAATAATTTCTGGGTTAAAAAGTAAACACCTTTAAAGTGAATGTTTGTAAGCAAATCGAATTGTTCTTCTGTAGTGCTAGTAAATGGCGCATGGATTCCGATACCAGCGTTATTGATTAGGAAATCGAAGTTTGACCTGTTCCACTTTTCGTTTAAGGTAGATGCCAATGTTGTAGCAAAAGCATCAAATCCTTTTACTTCGCCAACATTTAACTGAAGTGCTACAGCTCTTTGTCCTGCGGCTTGTATGGCACTAACCACTTCGTCGGCTTCTGCTTTATTGCTATTGTAGGTTATAATTACGTCATTGCCCTTTTTAGCTAAAGCAAGTGCCATATTTCTGCCCAAACCACGGCTTCCGCCAGTTATTAAAGCTATTTGTTGTGTTTCCATCGTTTTGTGTCTTTTTAATTAGAAACAAATATCAGCAGGAAGCTAGCTTCAAAAATGGTGACAGTTTAAGTATTTTGATCAAGTTGCTTTCTAAATTGGCGGGGTGTTATACCTTCGAAAGACTTGAAAAACTTGGTAAAATTGGTTGGCTCGTTAAAGGTTAGCTTGTAGCTAATTTCGTTGATAGGTTTATCAGTTTCACTCAGCATTTTCTTTGCCTCTTCCATTACGCGTTGTTCGGCAAAGTGGCAAGGAGAATAACCTGTAGTTAATTTGATGGTATTGCTAAAGTGCGTAGGATGGATGAACAGGTGCGCTGCAAAATCTTTGATGTGGTACATTTGCTCAGTTCTGCCACTTAAAATATCGTCGATATGCTTTTCTAGCAATGCAAAAAAATCCTTGGTAATTTCTTCTTTGCGGGTAAGTAGTTTTTTAGGGATTGGCATTTGCTTATTTACATTTTTAGTGAGAGAAGAAACATATTACAGCTAGTAATTGATACGCTTTAAGATTTTTCATTAGCTTGTTATTGCTTTTCAATGGTATTCAAGGCTGCTATACAGGTGCTTCGTAAACTCGCAATGACAACAACAGAAACTTAAGCTTCATCTGCTTCGTAGCCTACAAAATTCCAATTTCCTTTGGAATCTTTCTCGTAACTTACTTTGTAATTAGAAGATGGTGGAATAGTAAAATGAAAGCTCAGCGTAGTTTCTTCCAGATTTTTTGGAATGAAGTGCTTAACAATAGAGTTTGCCGTTGCTTCTATTTGCTCTTTTGAATGTTGCTTTGCCATAAAATGCTATTGTTCTTCCTTAAAATAAAGCTTATAACAGTTCATTCCTTTTTCTGCGTCGTATTCCTTTTCTATGAGCTCTTTATTGCCGTGAATGTAAACGTGAAAGTTCTTATCTAATTTAAGGATACTCTTGAAATCTTTGGCTTGTTTTTTAACTGCTGCATCAGAAATGTCAAAAGTGTCGGCAATCTGCGTATCAAACTCTTCTTCGTAAGATTGCTTGTAGTTTTTAAAGAGTTCAATCCCTTCTTCGTTGGCAATTACCTCATTGGCAAACTCATCCATATCAAAGGTTTCTTTTTCCTTAAAATATTTCATAGAACGGTTCAATAAGTCAATCTTATCCGTTTTCTCTACATCAAATTCTTGATCTAACTTTTCAGTAACGAAGTTTTTGTAAACATCCATTACGTTTTGCGTTTTGTTAAAGTTATCGTTCCTTATCTTAAGCATCAAAAACTGATCTTTCCAATAAGCAGCATCTGAGGTACGGCTTGTATTATCTACAACCACAACTTTATAGCCTTCTGCTGCTTCGGTTTTAAAAATTAAACAGCCTTTATCTAATTTATTAATGTTGATGCCTTGTTGCTCGTAACTAATGCCGAATCCTTTTTCTTCAGGATAAACCTTGATATAACTTTCTTTACTTTCTGAGCGAAAAATACCGATAACATCGTGCAAATCGCCTTCGATTTGAACATTTTCGAAATAACCTACATACAATTCGCCGCCTTTAACTTTTGGATGGTCTGCCACCTCAAAAAGATAGGTTGCCATGTTTTTGCTGTTTTCATGGAATGTTTCGCCGTGTGCAAAAATTTCTGCTGCAAGGCGGTAAATTTCGTTCGAATTTAAATCGTTGTTGGAGTGCGTAAAGCGATAAACTTCGTTCACTTTTTGAAAAGGAGAAAGAAAGAATTGCTTTAACAATTGATTAAGCATTTCATCGTCTATGTGCATAGAGCTGTCGGAAAGCGCATAATACTCTTCGTTTGTCTTATTGCCAACATGATGCACAGAAAGCTCTGCTAAATTCGATTCGAAAAAAGATACCATAAAATTGAATTGAGCAGCAAAGGTATTAATAAAGTCTAAAGCTAAAAGCAGAAAGACCAAAGTTTAGCAAGTTGAAATACTGAGGTTTTAAGAAGCATTTGCAAAGGGAAGGATGCTGAACGAGTTGACTTTGTTAGTTAAACCTTATTGTAGTGTAAATACTTTTTGTTGCGTCATTTCGAACGCAGTGAGAAATCTGTTATATAGAAGCAATTAACTTTGAGATTTCTCACTGCGTTCGAAATGACGGCAAGAGATAAACAAAAAGATTGAAACGAAAAGAAGGGCTATCGTTTCCGAAGCCCTTCTGACAATGTTTTTCTAAAAAATCTATTTTGTTTCTTCTTCTGTTGGGGTGTTGCGGAGTTTAACCGGGTCGCGGTCGTTTCGCTTCATCCTTAGGTTAAGCATTTCTACCAATACGGAGAATGCCATTGCAAAATAGATATATCCTTTCGGGATGTGTTGGTCTAAACCTTCGGCCAATAACGATACGCCGATAAGCAATAGGAACGATAATGCCAACATTTTAACCGTTGGGTGTTTGTTCACGAAATTGCTAATGGCACCTGCGGAAACCATCATCACAATTACGGCAATTACAACGGCTGCAATCATGATCTCGATGTGATCTGCCATACCAACGGCAGTAATTACCGAATCGAGTGAGAATACAATATCTAAAATGAGAATTTGTAAGATCACACCGCTGAAAGAGTGCACCTTTACTTTTCCTTCATTTTCTTGCTCTCCTTCTAACTTATTGTGTATCTCGTGGGTGCTTTTATAGATTAGGAAAAGACCTCCGATGAGCAAGATTAAATCTCTACCGGATATGGCTAATTTCTCTAACCATTCTGGGTTGGTGATGCCAATCCAATCGCCGATATTGAATAACGGAGCGGTGAGTCTCATGATCCAACTTAAAGACATTAATAGCAAAACACGGGTAATCATGGCTAATGCCAAACCTAGTTGTCGTGCTTTTTTTTGTTGGTGTTGTGGAAGTTTTCCGGCTAAAATAGAGATGAAAACGATGTTGTCAATCCCTAAAACAATTTCTAAAACTGTTAGTGTGAGTAGTGATATCCAAGCCTCTGGACTACTTAAGAATTCCATAAATAATTTCTAAAATATAAGATCGAAGATAAAACAAAAAAGGGAAGCTTTTGCTTCCCCTTTGGTGAAATATTTTTTGTGTTTAAATAAATAGCGCAGAAACGGCATCTACTGTAGGCGAGGTTTTTAAGCCTAATAATTTTGCGTATTGAACTGCGGTTAGTACGCCTTTCATTTTAGAAAGCATACCAGAGTTTAAGCCGCTTAATTTTGAAGTGTAAGCGCTTGCATTTGTAGTAGCTAACGATGATAAGCCTGCCTTGCTTTTTAAATAGCTGGTAACGATAGAAGATACTTGCGGCTTTTGTGTGTTAGTTAGGCTTAGTGCCGAGTTTAACGTAGTAGCAATTTTAGATGCTTGTGAAGCATAGTTGCTAGCGGTTGTTGTTACTGTTTTTGCTGCCTGATTGTTGGCCGTTGTAGCTGTTTTTGTAGCTTGATTAAGTTTTGATGTTAAACTTGTTTGTGCAAATGCTGTGGTTGCACCTAGTGCAATAGCGAGAGTTAAGATGGTTTTTTTCATTGATGATGATTCTTTGTTTTTTAAGGTAAATATAAAAATTTAATAGAAAGGATGACCCTAGGCCACCCTTCCATTTTGTTTAACCCCTTCCGGGTCTACCGCTGCCCTCGCCTCGGCTAGATCTTCCTGAGCTTTCTCCTGATCTACTGCTAGAACCAGATGATTGCTGTGGTCGTTGTTGCGAACGCTCTACACGCTCAGTTCTTTGTGGTTGCTGACGCTCCATTGTCCTTTGTGGAGGTGCAGATTGTTGCACTCTACCTTCTGATGATGAAGAACGAGAAGGAATATTTTCACTACTACGCTCTCTCCCTCTTCCAAAACGGTCGTTACGCTCTATACGCTCTTGGTTGGTTGGAGGAGTTGTTGAACTTCCTCTGTTCTCAGTACCACGATTATTTTGTTCGTTCGTAGTTACAGTTCCTCTATCTCTAGATCTTCCAAAGATAGAACCGCTATCGTTTCCTGCACGCTCTCTGCTTTCTCTACTAGGCATCGTTACGTCTGTGTTACGTTGTGTACGCTCCCCACGTTCTGTGCGCTCTCCACGACCAGTATTGTTATTGTCGTTGCCTCTGCTGCCAAATCTATCGCTTCTGCCATTATTATTGGTAGTGTAAGAGCCATTATCAGTACCTCGTCCGCTTCTACTTGCTGGACTGGTTCTTTCAATCCTATCTCTAGTGATACTACCTCTTACTGCTTCTCTTGGTGCAGCTTTGGCGTTGTCGCTACCTCTACTTGGGCGTGGCGCATAAACATTAACAGTATTGTTTTCAATTCTATTGCCACCTGTTCTGTTGGTTCTAGAAACATTGTAAACAGTTACGTTTTGGTTTGTTGCCCTTCTTACATCGTCAATCCTCGGGCCACTATAATACGTTCTGTTGTTGCGAACATAAGTATTGTTAATGATTACCGTGTTTTGGATATAAACTCTGTTTCTACCACTGTAGTAACGTGGATAGCTGTTGTAATAAATGTGGCCGCTTGGTATAAAGTTCCAGCAATAATCTGGGGTTACATAACGGCGTCCAATATTAATGTTGATGTTAATGCTTGGTCCCATTGGTGCCCAACCGTAGTATCCGCCACCACTTCTCCAATCTACCCAAGCTGGTCCCCAAGTAGTATCTGGTAACCAAACCCAGTTGTTGTACCTGTTATACATCCAACGGCCATAGTGGAAAGGTGCCCATCCCCACTCGTAGTTTGATACCCAAGTGTTACCATACTCTGTCATAGCCCAACGACCATTGCTGTAATAAGGCCTAAAGTCGGCTTGGTCTACATCTGGTCGCCAAACGTAGCCGTACTCTGGATCGTTGATCCAAGTGCCATAAGGCGATAACTCGTCGTAGAATGTTTGCAAAGAAACATCATCGTACTGTGCTTTTGCGCTCTGTGTGGTTCCGGTGAGGAGGAGCAAAAGCCCGAGCATCATTGCCGGAAATTTGATCAAGGTTTTCATGTCTGTGTGTTTTAAATATTTATAATTAACCTAACGTTGTGTATATATCAATTTAAAATCCAAATTGTGTTATAGAACGTTAAACGCCCTTAATGCCACAATAAAGTTGCGTGTTTAGTATAATTAACGTAAGTTTCGCCAATGAAGTGTAGATTTCTGTATTGAAATTATGTCATTTATGAGAATTGGCAGAACTAAATTTGATACAGTTTCGAGTCTAACAAAACAATTGTTGCACTTCGTTGTTTTTGAAAATTTTAATTTTGTTCATGCAAAAAGGTACACTTTTTCTAGTTCCAGTTCCGTTGGCAGATAATGCCGCTCATAAATCGTTTACGCCATATTTGGTAGATACCATTAATAGTATCCATACCTATATTGTAGAGAACGAAAAAACAGCCCGTAAATTTTTAAAGGAAGCTGGTTTGAAAATTCCACAAAGTGAATTGGTAATCCACGATTATGGTAAGCATAAAAGAGGAAGCTCCTTAGCGCCGTTCTTTAAGGAGTTAAATGAAGGGAAAAATGTAGGCTTAATGAGCGAAGCTGGTTGCCCAGGAGTAGCAGATCCAGGAGCAGAAATTGTAGCAGAGGCGCATCGTAGAAATATTAAAGTGGTGCCTTTGGTTGGACCTAACGCAATGTTGCAGGCGCTAATGTCATCTGGTTTTAGTGGACAGAGTTATGCTTTCACCGGATATTTGCCAATTGATAAAGGAGATAGAGTAAAGCGAATTAAGGATTTAGAACAGCTTTCGCAACGTTATAGGCAAACGCAACTTTTTATGGAAACTCCTTTTAGAAATAACCATTTATTCGAGGATATTTTGAAGAACTGTCAGCCAACTACGCAGTTGTGCGTAGCTTGTAATATTAATGCCGAAGATGAGTATATCAAAACATTACCCATCAGCCTTTGGCAAAAAGAGAAAATAGACTTGCATAAAAAGCCTACTGTGTTTTTGATTTACAAAGGAAAATAATCTCATAAAAAAAGCTCTTAATGTGAATTAGGAGCTTAAATTTCTTTTTTGAAGATAAACATTTAATAAGTTTCGCTGTCTGGCGGAATACCATAGTCTACAAAATTTACATCAGCTTTTTTTCTTTTAGAAGTTAGCGACGTAAATAACGATTTTGCTTTACTAAAAAGACCAGTTATACTTTCGGCATCTAAAGATTTTCCAACCTTGCCAGAAACCAAAGCCGCCAAACTTTTGGTCAAAAAGCCAGAGCCTCTGAATACAGTTTTATTCAAGAAAAGCGGCAATAGAAACGACATGATCGTGCCGCTTATATTTGTCTTTTCGTCAAACTTTGTCAAGCTTTGCGGATTCAGAAAATTCTTAATTAGGTTTATAGGAGAAAACTGCTTGATATAAGTTTTTGCATCTTCCTTTAGCTGTGTTTCTTTTAGCTGATAATCTACTTTAACACGGCTAATTTCTATTTCTAATTCTGCCAAGGATTTTATGTCTTTATGCCTCATCGTCTTTATCTGCTATTTTATTAAAGTATTTCCTAATAAACATATTCACCAAAATCTTCTCTATAATATTATCCTTGGTAAGGAAAACGATAATGGATAAAAGCAAGTAAATACCAGCCACGCAACCGAAACCTGCTACCAAACTGCCAAAAACCTCTGCGAGATATAAAGCAAGTGTAATAGTGCCAAGCAAAAAGGCCAAAAGGAAACAAACTACAACTACCGTATTGGTAATTAGGTCGGCAAATAATTTAGAACCCTTCTTCACCGATTTTAAATGGATATAATCTAAACGACTATCCACATAACTTTTAGCATCGGCTACGAGCTCTTCAATATTTTTTTCTTTTTTTTCTTCCATTACCGTTTATTAGAGGTGTCTTACACGTGTTCTACTTCGTCAGAATATTCTTGTTCTACGTCGCGAAGTTTACCTTTGATAGAGTTAACCACTTTGTCTTTTAAGCTACTTAAATTGTTAATTTCATCTGCAGCTCTGTCTTTAATCGAGTCGCCAAAATCTTTCAAAGATTGACCTAGCTTGTCGCGAGTGTCAGTACCTTTATCAGGTGCAAACAGTATTCCTAATGCTGCTCCTGCAGCTAAGCCTGCTAATAAGGCTACTACTACTTTCGAGTTATCGCTCATGTTTTTATAGTTTTATGTTAAAAAATGAAAAGTTATCTAAACTATACTGTTTAAACTACCTAAAAATAAAAATTGTTTTAAGTTTTTGTTTTTTATCTAAACATCGTCTTCCTTCAAACCGAATATCCCAATATAGTTAAAAAAAGAGCCTTAACAAACCAAAAACAAATATTACTCCGATTTTGAGTTAAATTTTAGAAACAGATTATTTTACTATAAATACAAAGGCAGGTGAAGTCACCTGCCTTTAGATCTTTCGATGTTTGTTTATACGGTAATTGGTATTAACTAGTTTCTGTAAAAAGGGTTTTATTGAGCTAAATTAATCGATAGGCAGTTGCACTACAAATAAGCTTCCGTTATCTTGCGGTTTAAAGACAATATTACCATTGTGAGCTAATAGGGTTCTTTCAGCTTCTGTTAAACCTAAACCTTCTGCATCTTTCTTGGTTGTAAAAAACGGTTCAAAGATTTGATGTTCTAACTCTTGATTGATGCCTTTACCATTATCTTCAATGAGTATAGAGTAAAATCCACTATCGTTGATACTGCTAATATTCAGTACTTTTGGATAGTTTTCCATGCCTTCTACCGCATTTTTTAGAATGTTAACCAAAGCTTTTTTGATTTGCTTTTTATCGATAGATAGGTATACCTCTGAAGGAAGTAAATGTTTCTCCAGCACGATCCGGTGTCCTAATATTAAATCGCTGATTTCTGCCAGAGCCTCTTCAATAACTTGATTAATGCCAATTTTTTGAGTAGAGATAGGCTTGTTCTCCGTGCTCTCAATGAAATTGCGGGTAAGCTGATTGATGTCGTCTATGTTGTTCTTTATCGTCTCCAGGTTCGATTGAAGATTTTCGTTGTAAGCCAAACTCTCGTCGGTGGTAAGGTCATATAAAACCAAGTTAATGGTTGATAACGGATTTCTTATTTCCTCTGCAAAGCCTTTTGCGATATGTTCTGAGATAGAGAACTTGCTTTCGTGTATGAACTTAGTTTCTTGGTGCTTACGGTGTGTAAGATCGTGGATAATGGTATGATAAACTTCTACCATATTTTGCGGATCTATCTGCAAAAAAGAAGATAGACTACAAAAATAAACCTGTCCTTTGTTCGACACCATCTGACATTCGAAATCGCTCACAGCGCCTTTGGTCTCTAATTCTTGAATGAAATTTTCACGATCTTCTTGTGTGTAGAATAAACTTCTATCGTTAAGTTCTAACATTTCTTTGATGTGGTAACCAAAAAATTGTAGGCCAGCTTTGTTGATATCGTGTATTTTACCGGTATAATCAGAAATTAAGATAGGTTCTTTCGCTTTGTCGAAAATGATCTTGAATTTATTTTCACTTTCTTTTAAGGCCTTTAAAGTTTCGCTTTGTTTTAGCGCATAGCGGATGCTGCGGTCTAAAGTGTCGGGCTCAATTCTATCTTTGATCAGATAGTCTGCCGCACCAACATTCATCGCCTCTTCATCAATTTTATAATCGCCTTTGCCTGTTAGAATAATGATGGGTTCTTTGATGCCCGAAAGTACGGCTTCATTAACCAATTCAACACCGGTGTGTTTGCCCAATCTATAATCTACCAAATATATATCGAACTGATGTTTTAACACGGCATTAATGCCTTTCTCAAACGTGTCTATCCAAGTAAGTTCATATCTTTCGGCTCCATTTATACGATTAAAAACATCTTTGGTGATGATATAGTCATCTTCATCATCATCAATTAATAAAACCTTTATTTTGTTCATATTTTTACATTAGGTTAAAGCCATTTGCTTGCCATATTGATAGTGATATTCACCAAATCTTTAAAAGAAGCTGGTTTGGTAAAAAACTGATCTGCGCCAAGTTCCATTACCGAGTCGATATCTTCTTTATTCTTCGTTGTAGATAGCACTACTAATGGTATGTTTTTGGTCTGATCGCTTTTTCGGAGTTCTTTAATTACTCCTCTACCATCTAACACTGGCATATTTAAATCTATAACTACCAAATTAGGCATTTCATTATCAAGCAATAATTTTTGTATATGTTCTATCAATAATTTTCCGTTGTTTAAAAAGGTGACTGAGTTCTGGTTAATTTCTGAAAAAGCATCTTTAAGCATCAAAGCATCATCAGGGTCGTCTTCGGCAATTAAAATAAGTGGGTGCATTTTTGTCATGGAGCCGCGTTAGGTTTAAGGGGTAAAACGATAAAAAATGAAGCTCCTTCGCCTTCTTTACTTTTTGCGAAGATAAAGCCAGAGTGGTTTTCTACAATTTTCTTGCAGATGGCCAACCCAATGCCAGTTCCTTTATATTCTGTTCTTGCGTGTAAGCGCTGAAATAGATCGAAAATTTTGCCGGCATAGCTCTCGTCGAAGCCAATACCGTTGTCGGTAATTTTAACCACACAATAAGTCGAGCCCTGGGAAATTCCTGTTATTGGAATAGCGCTTCCCAATAATGTTTGTGAAGAAATATCTATTGCTGGCTGTGTATCTGGTTTGGTGAATTTTAAAGAGTTACTAATGATATTTTGGAACACTTGAGCTAGTTGTGCGGCAATTCCGTCTACCTCTTCACTTACCGATAACGAAATTTTGGCATTGGCGGTTTCTATGGTATAATCTAGATCGTGCAATACTTTTGTGAGCAATTCATTAAGGTTGATTTTGTGAAATTCTTTGGCCTCTCGGGTAACCTTTGAAAAGGCAAGAAGGTCGTCAATCAAAATCTGCATTCGCTCTGCAGCGTTTTGCATCCTTTCTATGTAATCTTGTCCCTCTTCGTTGATATGCTCGGTAAATCTGGTTTTTAATCGATCGCCAAACGCTCTAATTTTTCTTAACGGTTCCTGTAAATCATGCGAAGCCACATAAGCGAACTGCTCTAGATCTTTGTTTGAAACATTTAGTTCGTTTATCTTTTCTTCAAGCTTCCTTTGCGTTTCTTTTAGCTGCGTAACATCTTGCGTATTTCCTAAATAAGAATAACCATCGCCAATTTCGTCTTCTTTAAACTTCGCCGTGGTAGAAACATGCCTTATTTCGCCATTTGGCCTAATAATTCTATAGTTAGCTTTGAATGATGTTTTACTCGACCTGGCTTCGGCAAATACTCTCTTGAGCTCTACAGCATCTTCCTGGTGCACAAAACCGAAATAAGAATTAATGGTGACAACGGTAGAGTGCGGTAGGTAGCCATGGATGTTGAACATCTCATCAGACCAGAACATGTACTCGTTTTTAGAGTGCCATTCCCAGCTGCCGTTATTAGAAACTGCTTCACCTTCACGTAGCAAAGTTTCATTTTTCCTCAGCTTAAGTGTGGCTTCTTTAAGTTCGGTAATGTCTTGGATGGTGCCTACCAATTTGTGCTCTTTACCTGCAAAGTAGCCTTGATTTAACACATATCTTTTTTCGCCATTAGGCTGAATAATTTGATATTCTGCAGCAAAAGATGTTTTATTCTTAACCGCATTAGATAATTCTTTGCTTAATTTTTGGTTGTATTCTGGTACAATTACCTTCTCCGCAATAGCATGTGTTGGTTGAAACGAATTACCTTCGAAGCCGTAAATTCGGTACAATTCGTCAGACCATTTGTAGGAATTTGTTTTGATATCGAGCTCCCAACTACCCAGCTTAGAGATTTTTTCTGCATTTGCTAACAAGCCTTCTCGTTCTATTAAGTTTGCCGTTAACGCCTGTTTTTCCCTTACTTCCACATCTAATTTGGCAATAATACGTTGCTCGTTTCTAACCGTTTCTACATAGTTAAGGATAATACCTGTTAGAGGAACCAAATAGCTAATAAAACGGAGGTAGTGCGCTGCATTAAAATAAGTATCGAACGCATTGGTACTCAAAGCCATAAATAACTGAGCTAACAGAAGCGGCGCAATACTTAAAATAAGCAGTTTTGAAAAGATACTATGAAAACGAAGCATAAATTTAGGCAAAAAGAAGGCTGCCCAAACAAATAGTAGAATTAATGGAAGGAAAGAAAATAAATCGATTTGAACTACTTTGTCAAACACTAATTTGTGCTGTAAAATGGCATCAGTGTTTGCAATGATTAGCACACAGGTGATACCGGCAAAAAAGCAAAAAATGGCAGTTCTCCATAAAATTTCACGTTTTTGCTCTAAACTACGCAGGTTTTTAGATTTTATTCTGAGGTAAACGAAAGTACCGATCAATAACGTTAGTGAATAAAACATCCTGTTAATCCACCAAATGAAATATAGCGTGCCCGAGGCATTGGCAAAGCCGTTCGCGTTTTCATTTAAAATCAATAGGTAGTAAACGTCTAGAATAGCAGAAATGAAAAGCGTAATGCCAAAAAGTGTGATCGTTAACTCTTTTCTGATGTTATAATCTATCATGGCTAGTACGCCCGTAAATAACGCTGCGGCTATACCAAAAGTGGTCCAAACACTTGTGTAAAAATTAGTGTTTAGGTTAAAAAAAAGAACCTTCTCCGAAACATTTCCAAAGGCAATATCTAAAACCACAGAAAGTAATGGAGCTATGCAAAGCAACATTACAATCCATAATATTTTTTTAGAAATATTGTAGCGGTTTTTAAACCGAGAAGGCCCAGATTTTTTAAATAGATTGAGCACTGTTATTTATTGTCGAGGTCAATTGCTTTCATCTTATTGTAAAGAGTTTTCCTGTCAATATTTAAAATTTTGGCGGCTTTTGTTTTATTGAAATTTACTTCTCTTAGTACTTTAAGGATGGTCTCATACTCTGCCTCAAGAGCCGCATTTTTCAAATCTCTAGGTTTGTTGCGCTCTGTGTTTTCTGCGGATGCTGAAGCAAAACTATTTAATGCCGGTGCTTTAGCATATGTAGAAATTTCTAGGGGAAGTGCCTTAAGCTGAATTTCATCAGTTTCTGTAAGTAGTGTTGCCCTGCGAACTACATTCTTCAACTCTCTAACATTTCCTGGCCAGTTGTAGGTTAAAAAACAATCTACTACCTCTTCAGAAAAACCTTTGATGTTTTTATTTAACTCCTGATTGGCCAACTGTAAGAAACTTTCTGCAAACGCTAAAATATCTTTGCCTCTTTGGCTTATAGGAGGTAGATTAATCAAAAACTCGTTAAAGCGGTGATAAAGATCCTCTCTAAATCTGCCTTTGGAAATGGCATCTTGAAGATTTTCATTAGTTGCTACAATAATCCTTACGTCTAAATCAATCTCTTTGGTACTTCCAATACGTTTAATTTTGCGTTCTTGAACCGTTCTTAATAGGGCCGCTTGAATATCGTAAGATAGATTTCCAACCTCATCTAAAAATAGAGTTCCGCCATTTGCCATTTCGAAATGACCAATTTTGGTATATAAGGCGCCCGTAAACGATCCTTTTTCGTGACCAAAAAATTCGCTTCCGGCTAATTCTTTAGTTAATGAACCGCAATCCATAGCCACAAAAGGTTTGTCTTTTCTAGGGCTGTTTAAGTGAATAGCTTTAGCTACAGATTCTTTACCTGTGCCGCTATCTCCCATTAAAATAACACTGTAAGCTGTAGGTGCAACTAACAAAATCTGTTTCATCAAATCTTTAGAAGCTCCGCTTTGCCCAATCACAAACTCATCGGTGAAAGTGTAATTTCCTTTACCTGTTTTGGGTTTATCTTGGCCGCTTGCTGTTTCTACTTCTGGTGTACTTTCATTTAAAGCAATTTGTGTTTCAATCGCTTTGTTGATCGTGTTTAAGATCTCATCAGGATATAACGGCTTTGTGATATAATCATAAGCACCAAGCTTGATTAACTCCACAGCCAATTTAATATCAGAATAGCCAGTAATAATAATTACGCCAGTTTTTGGATAGCTTTCTTTGATTTTAACGAGCATTTCTTTACCATCGGTGTCCTCCAACCGGTAATCGCAAAGCACTAAATCAAAGTGATCTTTAGAAAGATATTCCATCGCAGAGCTGCCACTTGTTGCACTGGTTACATCGAAAGAATTTCTTGTTAAAAATTTTGAAAGCAGTAATCCGATATTTATCTCATCGTCAACTATTAATATTTTCTTCATACAATTACTTAACGTACGTTATAATAGCTAAAATATACAAAAAAAAGCGAATGGGAAATTTTTTCTACACTTTTTTACAAAAGGTAAACGTAAAGGGAGTAAAGCGATGGATATCACCTCATGGAATAGATTTTAAGCCCCTTTGAATTCTGCCCTTCGCTTTTCTAAAAAAGCAGTAGTGCCTTCTTTGAAATCGTCGGTATTGAAACAGTTGCCAAATTCGTCAATCTCTGTTTGGTAGCCATCTGCTTTTGGATTAAAGCCCGCATTTACTGCTCTTATTGCACTTGCCAACGCTAATGGTGCTCTAGATTTTATTTTTTCTATCAATTCATCGGCCTTTGCTAACAAATCGCTTTGCGCAACAACGTGATTTACCAAACCGATTTGAAGTGCTTTTTCTGCGGTAATCATATCTGCAGTGAAAATCATTTCGAAAGCTAAGCCTTTGCCCACCAATTGTGCTAAGCGTTGTGTACCTCCGTATCCTGGAATTAAACCTAAAGTAACCTCTGGCAAACCAAGTTTAGCATTTTCGCTGGCAATTCTAATATGACAGGCCATTACTAATTCTAAACCTCCGCCCAACGCAAAACCGTTAATAGCTGCAATTACAGGCTTTGTTGAGTTTTCGATAGCATTAAACACATTGTCGTGCCCGTCTTTAGCCAATTGCTTACCCTCTTCGAGATTGTAGTTCTGAAATTCGGAAATATCAGCACCAGCAACAAAAGCTTTTTCACCAGCACCTGTAATTAAAATTGCCTTAACTTTTTTATCACTTTGCGCTGAAGCAATTGCGGCAGACAGTTCTGTTAGTACCTCTTTGTTTAGTGCGTTAAGTTTTTGCGGACGATTAATCGTGATTTTTAAAGTGCCGCTGTTCAATTCTGCTAATATCTGCTGATAATTCATGATCGTTAAAAATTTCGGTGTGCTACCACCCAGTTTTCAATATAGGTTACAATGTCTTTCATTGTTGTGCCCGGAGGAAAAAGCTGTCCTACACCAATTTCCTGTAGTTTTTTCATGTCGGCATCTGGAATGATCCCTCCTCCAGTAACTAAAACATCGGTAAGCCCTTTTTGCTTCATAATTTCTATCACTTTTGGAAAAACAGTCATGTGTGCACCTGATAGAATAGAAATTCCTATCGCATCAACGTCTTCCTGTAAGGCAGTGTTTACCACCATTTCGGGTGTCTGCCTTAGGCCAGTGTAAATTACTTCCATGCCAGCATCACGAAGAGAAGTAGCAATTACTTTCGCTCCTCTATCGTGGCCATCTAAGCCTACTTTAGCTACAAGAACCCTGATGGGCCCATTTAAAGTTTTGTTCATATTTGGTGTACTTGACAAATGTAAATGTAGTAAAATTTTGAATTGCTGAATTGTTAGATGGTTTTATTACTGTAATTTGTAAAGTGCCCAACTGGAACTAACACTGATTTCTGAACACTTTAAAATACCCTAAATTTGGTTAACTTTGAGGTTTAAATAACACAATTATATGAGCGAGGAAAAATCATTAAACTTTATAGAAGAAATTATAGAGAATGATTTAAAAAGTGGAAAGTACGAAACGTTGGTAACACGTTTTCCGCCAGAACCAAACGGTTATTTGCACATTGGCCATGCAAAGGCAATTTGCTTAAACTTTGGTTTAACGCAGAAATACGGAGGTTACACCAATCTAAGATTTGATAATACCAATCCAGTTACTGAAAAAACCGAATATGTAAACAGCCAGCAGGAAGATATCCAATGGTTAGGTTTTCAGTGGAAAAACGAGTTGTACGCATCTGACTATTTCGATACTTTGCACGGATATGCTGTACAGTTAATTGAAAAAGGGCTTGCTTATGTAGATGAGAGCACAGCTGAAGAAATTGCGGCTCAAAAAGGTACACCAACCGAACCTGGTACTCCAAACAAATACAGAGATAGAAGCATTGAAGAGAATTTGGAGCTTTTTGCCAAAATGAAAGCTGGTGAGTTTGAAGACGGTGCTTGTATTTTACGTGCAAAAATCGATATGGCTAGCACCAATATGTTGATGCGTGATCCGATTATTTATCGTATCAAATATGCGCACCACCACCGTACTGGAGATGCTTGGTGTATTTATCCGATGTACGATTTTGCTCATGGACAAAGCGATAGCATCGAAAATATCACTCACTCTATCTGTACTTTGGAGTATGTTTCGCACAGAGAATTATACGATTGGTTCATCGCCCAGTTGGGTATTTTCCCATCTAAACAATACGAATTTGCACGTTTAAATCTTACCTACACGGTAATGAGTAAGCGCAAGTTGTTGCAATTGGTTAACGAAGGCTTGGTTTCTGGTTGGGATGACCCGAGAATGCCTACAATTAGCGGCTTGAGAAGAAGAGGTTACACGCCAGAAAGTATCAGAGAGTTTTGCGAGCGCATTGGTATTGCCAAAAGAGAGAATTTAATTGAGCTGAGCTTGTTAGAGTTCTGTATCCGTGAGGATTTGAATAAGAAAGCGACCAGAGCAATGGCGGTTCTAGACCCAATTAAATTGGTAATTACTAACTACGAGGGTGATGGTGAGATCCTAATTGGAGAAAACAACCCAGAAGCAGAAGATAAAGGTGGTACAAGAGAAATTCCTTTCAGTAAAGAACTTTGGATAGAACGTGAAGACTTTATGGAAGAGCCTGCTAAAAAATGGTTCCGTTTGGCGCCAGGAGCAATGGCTCGTTTAAAGTTTGCTTACATTGTGAAGTGCGATAACTTTGTGAAAGATGCCGATGGAAATGTGACTGAAATTCACTGTACTTATTTCCCAGAGTCGAAAAGTGGTAGCGATACCAGCGGACTTACCGTTAAAGGAACTATCCATTGGGTAAGTACTAAACACGCGAAGACTGCAGAGGTAAGATTGTACGACCGTTTATTCAGCGTAGTTTCTCCCGATGCAGAAGAAGGCGATTTTAAAGATTACTTAAATCCTAATAGTAAAGAAGTTTTGAGCAATGTTTACATCGAACCTGCTTTAGCTGATGCTACTTTAGGGACAGGTTATCAGTTTATCCGCAAAGGTTACTTCTGTTTAGATAAAGACAGTACAGCAGATCATTTGGTATTTAACCGAGTGGTTTCGTTAAAAGACGGCTGGAAAGGATAAGAAGATTTACGATTGACGAGTTACGATTTTAGATTTATACATCAGCCCAATCGTAATTCGTAAGTCTAAAATCGTAATTATTTATAAAGACTTTTCTTATCCATAAAATCAATTACAGCATCCGGTACTAAAAACTGGATGCTTTTTTCTTGCTTAATCGCATTGCGGATAAATGTTGAAGAAATATCCATTTGAGGAGTTTCTGTAACGGTTACAGACGGATGGTTTTCCCATTCGCTCAAGTCAATTCCTGGTCTTGGATAAACAAACAATTGATGATTTTCGAGTAAAAGCTCGTAGTTCTTCCACTTTTTGAAGGAAGATAAATTATCAGCACCCATAATCAAAGCAAACTCCTTTTCTGGAAATTTCTCCTTCAAATGAGTTAAAGTATCAATAGTGTAAGATGGCTGTGGTAACTTAAATTCGATATCGCTAACCTTTAAATGAGGTGCATTTTCTGTAGCTAAACGAGCCATTTCTAGGCGGTCGTACATATCTGCCAAGCCACTTTTTAGCTTTAAAGGATTATGCGGAGATACCACAAACCAAACTTCTTTCAAGTCGGTATAGGTAGCCATGTAATTGGCAATTACCAAGTGCCCAATGTGAATGGGGTTAAAGGAACCGAAAAATAAGCCAATCATTTTATAAAACTATATCGTCTTTGCGAGGTATGAAGCAATTTTTTTTGTCATTCCGACGATAGGAGGAATCTGTTAGATCTGTTCTAAATGCAAACAGATTCTTCGCTGCGCTCAGAATGACAGAGCGCTTTAAGATTGCTTCGTACCTCGCAATGACGAACTATTAAAAAACTGCTAACTTTTCAAAAAATTTCCAACCAATTCCTCCGCCTCAGCGCAAGCTGTTTTCAGTTCAAAATTCTTTAGAATTACATCAAATTTATCAGCGTAAGACAACTCCTTTTCCGCTTTTGCATAACGCTCTTGCAGCTTTTCTTCGCTATCAGTTCCTCTGCCAGCCAAACGCTCTTTTAATACTTCTAAAGATGGTGGCTGCACGAAAATCGCCAAAGCATCTTCTTCAAATTTACGTTTCAAACGCAAACCACCTTCCACGTCAATATCAAAAATCACATGTTTGCCTTCGTCCCAAATGCGTTGAATTTCCGAACGTAGAGTGCCGTAGAAAGTACCGCTGTAAACCTCTTCAAATTCAACAAACTCTTGGTGGGCAACTTTATGTAAAAACTCTTCCTTGCTAATAAAATAGTAATCCTTTTCGTTAGTTTCGTCGCCACGCAACTCTCTCGTAGTTGCCGAAATCGAGAAACTTAAGTTGTTATACTTGCTCAACAAGTGTTTTACGATAGTCGTTTTGCCAGCACCAGATGGAGCCGAAAATATAATGAGTTTGCCTTGCATAATATGTGTTTTGCGTTGGGCGTTCTGCGTTGGGCGCTTATCGCCTAACGCTTGTCGCTACAACACATTCAATAACTGTTCTTTAATTTTTTCTAATTCTTCTTTCATGCCTACCACCAACTGCTGTATTTGTGCATCGTTAGCTTTGGCGCCCATCGTATTAATTTCCCTGCCAATTTCCTGAGAAATAAAACCAAGTTTTTTACCATTCGCATCTCTATCTTTCAACGTAGTGATAAAGTAATCGCAATGGCTTTTTAAACGTGTTTGCTCTTCGGTAATATCCAACTTGTCTATGTAGTAGATCAACTCTTGCTCAAACCTATTCTGATCGTAATTTACCTTGCCAACCGTATCTTCTAAAAACTGCGTTAAACGAGCCTTTATATTCGGAATTCTTTGCGGCGCCAACGTTTCAACTTCCGCAAAAAAACTCATTATGTTTTTAATACGTAGCTCTAAATCTGCTTTCAACACCTTTCCTTCATCTTCTCTAAATTGATGGAAGCTCTTCAACGCTTTCTGGAAAGTGCCTTCTAAAACTGCCCATTCGCTCTCGCTAGCCTCTTCGTCGGTATAGGTAATCACTTCTGGTAAAGCCAAAACCGATGGTAAAAGGTTGTCAATATTTGCACCTAAACTCTTGTTAACCTCAACTAGTTGCGTATAATATTTTTTCAGCAAAGTTTCATTAATCGAAGCCCCTTTTTGAGCCTCTTCGCTACGCTCTACTGTGATGGCAATACTCACTTTGCCACGCTCAATTTCCTTATTGCAAAGGTTGCGCAAGTATAATTCTTTATCAGAAAATGTTCTAGGGATTTTTAAACCCAGTTCTAAAAACTTCGAGTTTAACGATTTTATCTCTACAGAAAACTTCACACTTTCGTGATCCGCAGAAGCCAAGCCAAAGCCGGTCATTGATTTTATCATGTGCAAAGATAGTAAAAAGGATTTTAGCTGAAAGGCGTAAGACTTAAGGTTTTGGATATAGTCGATTATTTGAAAAGGTAAGCTAGTAATTCTTGGCTACTTCAGTCCTGCTGTCCATTATAGCCTTCATACTTCGGGGCTGCCATTTCCATCAGGTTTAATTAACGAAAACCTTTACTAAGAACTCAAACCTAAATTAATGTTTTGTTCATTGTGCAATTTTGTAAATCTTCTCGACGAACATTTCTAACATCTAAATACTAACTATTCTGAATAATCGCCTCCTCCATCATTTTATAAACCTGCCTTTTTAACGCAGGCACATCATCCATACTTAAGCCACTTACCGAAACCTCGGGTAGTAAAATAGTCCTTATTAATCCAGGTCTAGCTTTCAAGGGGGCTTTTCGTGGCAACAATTTCCTGTTGTTAATCATCACAAATGGAATAATTGGCGTCTGTGTTTCTATCGCAATGCGAAAAGCACCATCATAAAAATCTGCCAGTGGTTTTTCCGTTTGGTTCATGGTACCCTCAGCAAAAATTAGCACAGATTGCCCGTTCGCAATATCCTTCTTTAAAGCGGTTACAGATATTTCCCTACTTTCCTTGCTACTGCGATCAATTAAAACCACAATACGTTTATAGATCAAACCAAATACCGGCACTTTGGTAATTTCTACTTTCCCAAGTGCGCTAAAATACTGTGGAATACTAATGCAAACGGCTACAGCATCTAAATAAGAGCCATGGTTGCCCACATAAATATGCGATTTCGATCTATCAACTTTAGATTTGTTTCGGGTAGCAATCCAAAAAAAGCTGAGTGCACTAAATAACCATGCCCAAACCCTCAGTACAGTTAAAATTGCTCTTTTGCCAATTTTAGGCGGCAGAATTGCAGAGAAAATTAACACAAAGGGTAGTGCCACGAACATCAGCGTGATAAAGATGATAGCAGCATAGCACAGAAAAACAGCAGATAAAAACCTTGTCATCAATTAACCTTTTTTAACTTACCACAAACAAAACATTTGTTAAGTTTACAAATTAATAAACTACGTTACAATGCGTTACAAAGCAAAGCTGATATTTCCTTTAATTTCCGTCCTAATTTTTATGGGCAAGGTCTGTTATGCGCAAACGGAATTCAATCTAACTGGCGTAGTTTTCGAAAATCAAACCAAAGTTCGAATTGCTTTAGCCGAGATTAAAAACAAACGCTCAGGATTTTCTACAGGTAGCAACGATTTAGGGATTTTTTATATTAAAGCTATCGTTGGAGATACTTTATTGGTTACCAAAAGAAACTTTAGCGATTTGCAAGTGATAGTTAAAGACAACAAAGATCTGGTACTTCTTCTTAATAAGGGAGCCACAATGCTAAATGAAGTTGTAGTAACTGGTCAAACTAAAAAGCAAGCTCTTGAAGAAATGAGAAAGGATTATAGAGCGAAAGGATCATTTTACGGAGGCAAGCCACCTCTTGCACTACTGAATCCTTTTGGAGGAAGTCCTTTAACTTTCTTTTATGAGCTTTTCGGCAAAACTCCAAAACAAGCTCGTAGGTTTAACCGAATGTATCAAAATGAGATGCAAGACAGTCGGGTAGATCAGCTTTTCAACAAAACCACAATTAACCAGCAAGTTGGATTGGAAGGCAAAGCGCTAGAAGATTTTCTAGTTAATTACAGACCTAGCTACGAACAAGCGAAGAATTGGAATACTTACGATGCTATAAAATGGATTAATGAATCGTATAAGAAATACAGTGATACCGCAGGGAAAGTTAAAAGTAGCAACTAGAAAGTTTAATCGTGTAATTAACCAGTTATCAGCTTAAATACTCAAAGCTTCGCAAGCTTTTTCAGCCGCCAACTTTTCAGCATTTTTCTTGTTGTAATCTCTACCTATACCGAAGTTTTCGTTGCCAATCATCACTTTAACAGTAAATAATTTAGCACTTTCGCCTTCTCCGTTTTCTACCACATCAAAAGTAATTTCTTTACCCTGACGTTGGCACCACTCAATTAAGCGGCTTTTAAAATTGGTTTCGGTAATTTCTAAGTGATGAATATCTACATAAGGTTTAATAATGCGTTTTAAGATCAGGTTCTTGGTAAAATCATAACCTTTATCTAAATAAATAGCACCAATTAATGCTTCGAAAGCATCACCATACATAGAATGGTGTTTAGATTGGAAGTTTACTGTTTTTTGGTCGAAGACAATCAATTCATCAAAACCCATTTTGCGAGCTAACTGATTTAAATTAGCACGGTTTACTATTTTAGAACGCATTTCTGTTAAGAAGCCTTCCTCTTTATAAGGGTAGCTTTTGAAAAGCAATTCTGCCACTACAGAGCCTAAAATAGCATCACCTAAAAACTCAAGCCTTTCATTGCTACTTCTGCTGCCATTCTTTAAAAGTTTAGCCACAGAGCGATGCCTAAACGCCATTTTATAAAGCGCAATGTTTCCTGGTACAAAACCGAGCACATTTTTAAGCTTCTTTACGAACTGCTTATTAGGCGAAAGATATAGTTTATAAATGCTAAACAAAGACATCAACTAGCAACACAAATTTAAGTTTAGGAAAAAGCATTTGTGTAAATATACAGCACAAACCCTTTAAACCGTAAAATTTTGGCTTATTCTTCGTATTTCTTGAAAACTACAGACGCATTGTGCCCACCAAAACCAAAAGTATTACTTAATGCTGCTCTAACAGTACGTTTCTGAGCTTTGTTAAAAGTAAAGTTCAATTTCGGGTCAAACTCAGGATCGTCTGTAAAGTGGTTGATTGTTGGAGGTACCAAATCATTCTGTATAGCAAGAATGGTAGCCATCGCTTCAATCGCACCCGCCGCTCCAAGTAAGTGGCCTGTCATAGATTTGGTAGAGCTGATGTTTAGGTTATAAGCATCTTCCCCAAATAAATCTACGATCGCTTTAGCCTCCTGTACGTCTCCAAGTGGAGTAGAAGTTCCGTGAACGTTAATGTAGTCGATTTGATTGGTTTCTAAACCTGCATCTGCTAATGCATTGGTCATAACCATTTTAGCACCTAATCCTTCTGGATGCGGGGCTGTAATGTGATGTGCATCTGCACTCATACCACCACCCACAATTTCAGCATAGATTTTAGCACCACGAGCTTTTGCGTGTTCTAATTCTTCTAAAATAATGGTGCCGGCACCTTCTCCCGCAACAAAGCCATCGCGGTCTTTATCGAACGGACGAGAAGCGGTTGTAGGGTCATCATTACGTGTAGATAAAGCATGCATTGCGTTAAAACCACCCATGCCCGCTTCGTTAATAATCGCTTCAGAACCACCACTGATAATAATATCAGCCATGCCTAAACGAATATAGTTGAAAGCATCAATCATCGCATTGGTTGATGATGCACAAGCAGAAACGGTGGCAAAGTTTGGCCCACGCAATCCATACTTGATAGAGATATGCCCTGGAGCAATATCAACAATCATTTTAGGGATAAAGAAAGGGTTGTATCTAGGCGTACCATCACCAGTGGCAAAGTTAGAAACTTCGTCCATGAAAGTTTTCAGACCGCCAATTCCTGCGCCCCATATTACACCGATGCGGTTTGTGTCTAATTTAGAGAAATCATATCCTCCATCTTTAACAGCCTCCTCGGTTGCAACTAATGCGTACTGCACAAACGGATCCAACTTACGAGCTTCTTTTCTATCCAAATGATCTTCTGGATTGAAGTTTTTTACTTCGCAAGCGAACTTTGTTTTGAATTTTTCAGTATTAAAACTCTTGATTGGCGCAGCGCCGCTCACACCATTTGTTAAAGCTTCCCAAAATTCGGGAACACTATTTCCAATTGGAGTGAGCGCACCCAACCCAGTAACTACTACTCTTTTTAATCCCATTTATAAGTATTGTACAGAAAAAGTATTTCTACTTAACGTTTTTTTCTAAATAAGCAATTGCTTGACCTACAGTACCGATAGTTTCAGCTTGATCATCAGGAATAGCTACATTGAATTCTTTTTCGAACTCCATGATTAACTCTACAGTGTCTAATGAATCAGCACCTAAGTCGTTTGTGAAAGACGCTTCTGGCGTAACTTCACTTTCATCAACACCTAGTTTTTCTACGATAATAGCCTTAACTCTTGAAGCAATATCAGACATAATTTTATAATTTAATGGTTAAATAATTCTGTGCAAAGAAAAATAAATTCTAACACATTTCAAATGTTTTTATTTCTCTATCATTTTTCGGCTCTTAAAAAGCCAAAGTAAAATTAGTTTTATAATTTCGTAATTCTAATAAAAAAATACATTTTGAACAAAACTTATTTAAAACTATCTCTAGATCTAGATTTTGTCTTGATTGCCATTACAGCATCGTTGAAAGACTATGTTTTGTGTCACAAGATAAACAACAATTTAGGTTTTGAGTTTTGCAAAGTTGACGACCACGAAGTTTATTTTAACACAGATGAGGCGCCGCTGGCCTTTTCTAAATATTATTTTTTCGTAGAAGAGGGAGAGCGTGAATACTACTTGGTAAGCAACAGAAATAGTGATGGTTTTTTAGTGCCAGAAATGAACAAGGTTGATTTTTTTATGGTTATTCACCAATATATCGATAAGGAAGACCTTGGTTTTATCATCAGTAATCTTAACAAAATACCTGATATACAGGTGGCTGCGCAGATAGATGTAAAGAAATTAAAGTCGAAAGAAAATTTGGTAATGTAAATTTTATAATCGTTAGTGTAGTAAATACACTATATTTGAATATCAAATCAAACGGAATAGTATAATCAGCGCTTAAGCAAATTCGCGTTCAGTGGTTTTGTTTAGGCTTAATAACAAGATAATTTTAATGAAACCTTTTCATTCAAGAACTAAAATCGTAGCCACTTTGGGTCCAGCATCGGCAAAGCCAGATGTATTGTATAGCATGTTTAACGCAGGTTTAGATGTTTGCCGTTTAAACTTTTCACACGGTTCTCAAGCAGATCACCAAGCAGTTATTGATACCATTAGAGATATCAATAAAAAGCATAAATACAATGTTGGCATCTTAGCCGATTTACAAGGTCCTAAAATTAGGATCGGTATGGTTAAAGATGGTGGAATTAACCTAGTTAATGGCAGCAAAACGACTATTACTACACAAGAGTGCATTGGTAGTGAAGACCGTATTTACATTACTTATGAGAATTTCCCGAAAGATGTAAAAGCAGGTGAAATTATCCTTTTGGATGATGGTAAATTGCAAATGCGTGTGCTTGAGACCAACTATAAAGACGAAGTAATTTGCGAGGTGGTGCACGGTGGCATCTTAACTTCAAGAAAAGGTGTTAACTTACCAAATACGAAAGTTTCTATTCCTTCTTTAACACCAGAAGATAGAAAAAACCTAGATTTTGTATTAGAAAGCGATGTGGAGTGGATTGGTCTTTCATTTGTTCGTAACGCAGCTGATATTGTTGAGCTTAAGGACGTAATTAGAGAAAGAGGAAAAACAGCAAGAGTTGTTGCTAAAATCGAAAAACCAGAAGCAATTGCTAATATCGACGAAATTATTGCGGTAACAGATGCGGTAATGGTTGCTCGTGGAGATCTAGGGGTAGAAATGCCAATGGAGGAAGTTCCTTTGTTGCAAAAAATGATTGTAAACAAGTGTAGAGCAGCTTCTAAACCAGTTATTATCGCTACTCAGATGTTAGAGAGCATGATTACTACGCCTCGTCCGACTCGTGCTGAGGTAAATGACGTAGCAAACTCGGTACTTGATGGTGCTGATGCAGTGATGTTGAGCGGTGAAACTTCAGTTGGAGAATTTCCTTTGATCGTTATTGAAACGATGCAGAAAATCGTTAACAATATTGAAGAAAATAATTATCCTTTCCACTCAGATAAGTTCTTAAAACCAAAATCTGATAGCTTTTTAGGTGATGCAGTATGCGATTCGGCTTGTTTCTTAGCTAAACAAACAGATGCTGTAGGTATTGTAACGATGACTTCAAGCGGATATACTGCTTTCGAAGTAGCTAGTCACCGCCCAGAGGCACCGATTTTTACTTTTACTAGTAATGAGAGCCTGTTAAATACCTTGAGTTTAGTTTGGGGTGTTAGAGGTTTCTTCTACGATAAATTTGAAAGTACAGATAGAACAATAGAAGAGGTTAACGATGTTCTGAAGAAGAAAAAATTAGTTAAAAAAGGAGATGTTGTAATTAACACTGCAGCAGTTCCTTTAGAAAAAAGAAGCAGGACTAATACAGTAAAGGTTACCGTAATAGAATAAAAGTTTCTTACTTATAGACTTGAGCCCTGTATTTATTTAATGCAGGGCTTTTTTATGAGTAATTTATGCAATAATAGGTCGAAATAAATTACGGTATTTAAATTTGGGAGTAATGTTTACGGTTAAATCAAAATAGTAGAGGCGGCAAAGGTGAAGAAAAGACCAAATATGCCCCAAAATACGAGCCTTAATTCATATAAATCGTCATTATCTGGTTTAAATTTTTTCGCAAAGTAAAAAGTTGCGATAGCTAATACGTATAAAGTGAGAGCCGTTTCCATATCTGCTTGTAAGTGCTTGATTATGTGAGACGAAGATAGTTAATTTGTATCTGCATCGGTCGAATTACTTCCCAACATTTTGCAAGTTTTGAATAAATAAGTTAATATCATTTGTTATGAAAGACAGCATAAAAACATTTTATCCTAAGACAAAGCAAGAATGGCGTCAATGGTTGTTGGAAAATCATCAATCGGAGGATTCGATTTGGCTTTTATCGTACAAGAAAAAATCAGGGAAACCTGGAATAGACTGGAGCGATGCTGTTGATGAAGCGCTTTGTTTCGGCTGGATTGATGGAATGCGGAAATCTGTGGATGAGGAAAGTTTCGTTCAGTTTGTTTGTAAGAGGAAGCCTAAAAGCGGGTGGTCTAAAATCAATAAAGAAAAAATTGAGCGTTTAATTGCCGATGGTTTAATGACCGAAGCTGGCTTTAAAAGTATTGAAATTGCCAAGCAAAATGGTTCGTGGAGTCTATTAGACGAAATAGAAGAATTGACCGTGCCGCAAGAATTAGCAAAAGCCTTTGAGGCAAATCCTGGTGCTGAAGCGTTTTTCAACTCCTTGAGCAAATCTGTGAAGAAGATGATGCTGCACTGGGTAGTCTCTGCCAAGCGACCAGAAACCAAATTAAACCGGGCTAATGAAATTGCCGAAAACACAGCGCAGGGTAAAAAGCCGAAGCAATTTTAAATCAAATCCTGTATTATTGTTAATACGATGTTTGCGATTGAGCAAAGTCCATTATTTTAGTTGTTTATTTCAATTTAAATGAAAAAATCAATACTAACCATTAGTGCTATTTTAACCGTTTTTACTTTGAAAGCACAAAACAAAGCTTTAACCGAAGCAGATTACGCTAGAGCAGAACAGTTTCTTGGCTATAACATCGAATCTTTTGTTGATGAAGGTGCAAGCAGACCAATTTGGGCAGGCAACAAGTTTTGGTATTTAAGTAAAGCTGATAAAGGAAACCAGTTTTTATTGGTAGATCCTTCAGCTAAAACTAAATCTCCACTTTTTGATCATCAGCAGTTAGCTGCCGAACTTGGTAAGGCAATCGGAAAAACATTTGATGCAGCAAAATTACCATTTCAAAATTTGGCTTACGATGCAAAAACCGAAACCATCAGGTTTGCAACCGGTGAACAAGCTTGGAGTTATCATATTAAAACGAATGCCCTTACCGAGAGTAAGGAAAATAGACGTGAGCAAATGCGTGGAAGAATGGGTGGCATTCCCGAATCAATATCGCCCGATGGCAAAAAAGCGGTTTTCATCAAAGACTGGAATCTCTGGGTAAAGGATATTGCATCTAAAAAAGAAACGCAATTAACTTTCGACGGTGTTAAAGATTACGGCTACGCCACCGATAACGCAGGCTGGACAACCAGTGCAAGAGCTGTGGTAAAATGGTCGCCAGATTCTAAAAAAGTAGCCACTTACCAGCAAGACGAACGCCATCTAAAAGATATGTACTTGGTGACAACAAACGTAGGTTCTCCAACTTTAAAAGCTTGGAAATATCCTTTGCCGGGCGATAAGGAAATTGCCAAATTACGTAGGGTAGTGATCGATGTAGAAAATGCTAAGGTTGTTAATTTGCAAATTTCCTTAGATGAACATAGAAGCTCGTTAAGCGATGATATTAAAGATGGTGGCGAATTGGCTGATGTAGATTGGAATGCTGACGGAAGTGAGTTCGCATTTTTATCGACCTCGAGAGATCATAAAATTTCTAAGCTGCAAATTGCGAATGCTACTACCGGCGCAGTTAGAGATGTTTTTATAGAAACGGTGAAAACCCATTTTGAATCGGGTGTGAGATCTATCAATTGGCGTTACCTTCCTAAAACGAATGAAATTTTATGGTATTCTGAGCGTGATAATTGGGGACATTTATATTTGTATGATGCCAAAACAGGTAAGGTAAAAAATCAAATTACTAAAGGAGATTGGCTAGTTGGTAGATTGTTAGAGGTTGATGAGAAAAATAGACAGCTCTATTTTACGGGATATGGTCGTGAGCAAGGAAATCCTTACTTTTCTTATTTGTATAAGATTGGTTTTGACGGAAAAGGCTTAACGCTATTGACACCAGATTTAGGAAATCATCAAACATCGTTTTCTCCAGATTTCAAATTTATTATAGATACTTATTCGCAACCAAATGTGCCAGGCATTACTGTTTTAAGAGATATTAAAGGCAAGAAAATTGAAGAGTTGGGTAGAACGGACGTTTCTAGATTGCAAGCAAAAGGTTGGAAAGCTCCAGATGTAGTTAAATTGATTGCAGCAGATGGTAAGACAGATATTTATGGTTTGGTTTTCACGCCAACAAAAACGGAAGCGGGCAAAAAATATCCAGTGGTTAATTACATTTATCCTGGTCCGCAGGGCGGAAGTGTGGGCAGCTGGTCTTTTGCAGCAACAAGAGGAGATCATCAGGCTTTAGCCGAGCTTGGCTTTATTGTGGTGCTAATAGAGGGAACGAGCAATCCTATGCGTTCTAAGAGTTACCACGATATGAATTACGGTAACATGGGCGAAAATACTTTGCCAGATCAAATTGCGGGCATTAAGCAGTTGGCAGAAAAATATCCGATAGATATTGATAAAGTTGGAATGTGGGGACACTCGGGTGGTGGTTTTGCAACTGCAGCGGCTTTGTTCCGTTATCCCGATTTCTTTAAAGTTGGTGTTTCTCAAGCTGGCAACCACGATAATAGAAACTACGAAGACGATTGGGGCGAGCGTTACAATGGTTTGCTAGAAAATTCTGATTACGAAGCGCAGGCTAACCAAACTCATGCTAAAAACCTAAAAGGAAAACTGATGTTGGCCCACGGAATGATGGATAACAACGTGCCTCCTTATAATGTGTATTTGGTAATTGACGCTTTAAACAAAGCCAATAAAGATTACGATTTGGTGCTTTTTCCGCATAGTGGTCACGGATTTGGAGCGTATAACCCGTATATGATGCGTCGTCGTTGGGATTATTTTGTAAAGCACTTGCAAGGCGCAGAAACTCCGAAAGAATACAGTTTAAGAGGAGCTAATCAGGAACAGAAATAGATATGTTAGACTTACGAAGTTTTAAAACGGCGCAGCCCTCAACTTTACCTTGAAAATAATATAAGATAAAAGTTAAACTTCGTAAGTCTTCAAAATTTATTTATTTCTCCTTTACCGCCACTACCATTTTTTCGGTAACTAACTGTGTGTTTTTGTTGCCAAACGAATTTCTGATGTAGTTCATTACGTCGGCAATTTCATCATCAGCAAAACCAGAGGGTGGCATGGCATTGTTATAATCAACGCCGTTCACTTTTATTGGGCCTTTCATGCCGAACTTAACAGCATGGATAGACTTTTCAGGATATTTCGTTAAAAAATCAGCTTTTGCTAAAGGAGGAAATGTTCCTTTTACACCCTCGCCATTGGCCAAGTGGCAGGTAATGCAGCTTTCTTTATAAAGTTCTTTGCCTCTAGCTATGCTTTTGTTCAGCTCGTCTTGGTTGTTTGACAAGAAAGCTAGAGCATAGATAGCTCCACAGCTAATAATTGATATGATTTTCATTTGATGAATGTTGCCGTCATCCTGAATTTGTTTCAGGATCTGTTAGCTAATACTGAAATAATTTACATTGTATCTTTCCGCTTCGCTAAAGGTCAGCATGGCGATGCGATTACTTTCTTAAGATTTCGGACTAATTTTAACGATAGAACCGTTGCTTTCCACTACCACATAAATATTGCCATCTGGGCCTTGTTTAACATCTCGCACTCTTCCTATTTTATCAAAGATGATTTCCTTTTTAACTACTTTGTTTCCTTTAATAACTAAGTGCTCTAGGTTTTGGAATTTCAATGAACCAACCAACAAATCTCCGTTCCAATCCTTAAACTTCGGACTGTTTACAAATGTCATTCCACAGGGAGCAATAGAAGGTTTCCAATAAATAACGGGCTGTTCTAAGCCTGCAGCTTCAGTTTTATCAGAGATGATAGAGTTATCGTAGTCAATTCCGTAAGTAATTAAAGGCCAGCCATAGTTTTTGCCTTTTTCAACAATATTTAGCTCATCGCCACCTTGCGGTCCGTGCTCGTGCGCCCAAATTGTTCCTGTAGTTGGGTGCATTACCAAACCTTGCGGATTTCTATGTCCATAGCTCCAAATTTCTGGTAAAGCATCTTTAGTTTTCACAAATGGATTGTCGGTTGGGATTTTTCCATCCTCATGCAAACGAACCATTTTGCCTTGTGCTTTGCTCAAATTTTGTGAATTTTCTTTTTGTCCGCGTTCGCCCAACGATAAAAAAACATGCCCTTTATTATCGAATAATATTTTGCCGCCAAAGTGAACGCCGCCTCTTACATTCGGACTAGCCTTGTATAAATGTTCAATGTTGGTTAATTGATGCCCGTCTAATTTAGCTCGCATCAATGCAGTATTGGCGCCATTATCATCACCAGCTTCCCCTTCTTTTTTAGGAGAAGAATAACTGATATAAATCCACCCGTTTTCTTTATAGTTTGGATGAAGTACCACATCTAACAAACCGCCTTGGCCACGGTAGTAAACTTTCGGAATGCCAGTCACTTCCTGTGGGTCTAAAGTTCCTCCTTTTACAATTCGGAGCTTCCCACTTCTTTCAGTTACCAAAACTCTTCCATCAGGCAAGAAAGCCATCGCCCATGGCATATTTAAACCAGTTACAATAGTTTCCGATTTTAGATTTTTTTCGGTCACATCTGTATCGTTAGAAGAAATATTGCAATGGCTCATTAATAAACCAGAAGCAGCTACAACCGCTAACATTAATAACATTTTTAAAGGCAGCTTAGAGAATTGAAGTTTCATATATTGATAATGATATTTTCAGTTGTGATATGGAATAGCCAAGTTGTCTTAATGTTTGTTAGCATTGTGGGAAACATGGCAATTTCATAAACGATAATTTTTCCTAAAGATATTAAATTAGGATATAGATAGTTCGATGTAAAAAGAGCTTTACAAAAAAGGCATGGAAACTATCCATGCCTTTTTATTTTATTGACCGCGTTTGCGCTCATTGTCTTTATTAGACGTTTGGTCTGACCGTTGACCACCAGCGTTGGTGATACCGTTCATCCGCTTTGCTTGTTTCGTGTCGTGATGCGCTCTATCAGCTATTGTGTTATTGTGCATTGAGCCGTTATTTTTTGGAAGATCTGTATTTTTCATGATTTCTAAATTTTAGGTGATTAAAAAATAGGTTTACAGAAATAACCCTAGAACTTCCCATTTGGTTTTGATAAAAATAAAAACGCTCCCGATAATCATTATCGGGAGCGTTTCGATCTATGTTGAAACCGTTAAACGGTTAGAATTTTAAACCCAATCCAACTTGGAAGACTTGATTTTTAAATTCTGGAGTGTTACGTTCTCCATTTTCATTTGTCTTTTGGAAATCTAAGGCATAGCGACCAAAAATTCCAACTTTATCATTTACATCGAACCTTGCGCCAATAACACCAGCAAGAATACTCTTTTTAAAACGATCCGATTCATTTTCAATAATCTCTTGTTCTGCATTAACGATGCCTTCAAATTTATTTTTCGTAGACATTAAGAATGATACCTGTGGACCAGCTACAAGATTTAAACCCTCAGCTAATTTAATACTAGCTAAAATTGGCACGTCTATAAAGTGGGTTGTTTGTGTAAATGAACCTCCTAAAGTTTCTGCTTTATAACCTTTAGTAGAGTACAAAAGCTCTGGTGTGAAAGCCAAGTTTTCCAATAATTTAATATCTAACGTAACACCAGCATTAAAACCTACAAGATAATCAGTGTTAAAATTATTATTGCCGTCGTCTTTAATAATGTTCGAAAAGTTGGCACCACCTTTAACTCCGAATCTAATTAAACTATTTGTTGATTGAGCGTTTGCTGTAAGACCCGTAACGAACAAGCCTAATGCTAGGATAAGTATCTTTTTCATCTTTTTATATTTATTTTTTTAATGAATTAGCTTTCAAGTTTTGATGATAAGCTTCTTCTTTTCTGGATAAGCGCTATCAAATAAATGTGCCAAATCGGAAATTGGCAGGCCCCAAAAACATCTACTTACACCTTTTTTGTGTGTATAAATGGCAGATTTTTAGCGAATTATTTTTTTTGAAGCACAACTAATGAGAGCAAAGATTTAATATTTAAAGTGTATCAAATTTAATACAATGCTGTTTCAAAATGTGGCTGTCGTGTACAATTTACACAGCTTCTTAAAAATCTAACAACAAATAATTGGCAAGAACGAATTGATTCCGCATCTTTAAAGGATTTTCCGCAATAAACTGCAATTGCAGAGAAGAACAACCAAAATTTTCAACACAAAATGAACAAGAAATTTCTTTACGCATTTGGTATCATTTCCGTTTTAGCAATAGGAAAATCGAATGCGCAACAACAACCATCTTATCTAGATTTATTAAAGCAGCAACCAGTTTGGGTAGATTCTGTATTTAATAAACTAAGTACTAAACATAAAATTGCGCAGCTGTTTTTTGTAAGAGCGCATACCAATTTGAGCAAAGCTTATCAAGATTCTGTTGGTAAAGTAATTAAAAGAGAAAAGTTAGGCGGTGTGGTTTTCTTTCAGGGTGGCCCTGTTAGACAAGCCGTTTTAACCAACAAATATCAAAGTAAATCTAAAATTCCATTAATCATTTCTATTGATGGCGAATGGGGTTTGGGAATGCGTTTAGACAGTACTATTTCCTATCCTTATCAAATGGCTTTAGGCGCTGTACAAAACAAAGAATTATTGTACAAAATGGGTTTAGAGGTTGCTAAAGACTTCAAAAGATTAGGTGTTCACATGAATTTGGCACCAGATGTAGATGTAAACAACAACGCCAAAAATCCGGTAATTAACTTCCGTTCTTTCGGTGAAAATAAATACAACGTAGCCGAAAAAAGCGCTGCTTATTTGAAAGGTATGCAAGAAGGTGGTTTGTTAACCAGCATCAAGCACTTCCCTGGTCACGGCGATACCGATGTGGATTCGCACTATGATTTGCCGCAATTGAAATTTACGAAAGAGCGTTTAGATACTTTAGAGCTTTATCCATTTAAAGAACTGATTAAACAAGGCGCTGCGGGTGTAATGATTGCGCATATGAACATTCCGTCTTTAGATGCAACGCCAAATATGCCATCAACTTTGTCTAAACCAATTGTTACCGATTTGTTGAAAAATGAATTGGGCTTTAAAGGTTTAATCATTTCTGATGCCATGGACATGAAAGGCGTAACCAAATTTTACAAAGATGGAGAAGCCGAGGTAATGGGCCTAATTGCCGGAAACGACATTTTGGAGCTGGCACATGATACCAAAGTTGCGGTTAAGAAAGTAAAACAAGCCATTAAAGATGAGCGAATTAGCATGGAGCGTATTGACGAAAGCGTTAAAAAAGTGCTTACGGCAAAATATTGGGCTGGCTTAAATGTTAAACCTCAAATTGATGAGAATAATGTTGTGGAAGACTTGAACAGACCAGAAAGTCAGGCTTTAGTGCAACAACTGGCCGATGCTAGTATGACTTTGCTGAAAAGCCGCGATGGTATTGCTAGCCTAACTCCAAAAAAGAGAACGGTAATTATTAATGTAGGCACCGGACAGGCAACAACGTTCCAAAATGAAATTGTAAGTACTTACAAAAATTCAATTTCTTTCAACGTAGAGAGAAACGCTAATGCAGCCGTGGTTGCCAATGTAATTAAGCAAATTGAAGGCGACGACCAAATCATTTTAGCTATTGTAGATAGCAGAACTCGCCCTGGAAATAACATTCCTTTGAGTAAAGATGCGAAAGATTTGATTACCACTTTAGCTGCTAGAAATGCAATGGTAGCATTTTTTGCCAACCCATACAACTTGGCGAACTTGCCAGGAATTGAAATGGCCAGGTCAATTGTGGTAGCTTACCAAAAAGAAGATTTTATGCAAAAAGCTGCAGCTGCAGTATTTACAAAGAAACTAGTACCAACAGGTAAATTGCCAATTACGGTAAATGGTTTCTTCAAATACGGCGACGGATTGTAGAAATTTGAAATAATTAGAAAAGCGTTCAGTTTTAACTGGACGCTTTTTTTTTGAAGCGCAATTTTCCTGCTACTATGTCCCGAAAGTCCCGCTTTCCGTTTCAATCTTTTTGTTAAAACAACTGCTATTTATACTTGTCATGTTGAGCTCGTCGAAACATCTGGTTATTAATACAAAATCCTTCGACAAGCTCAGGATGACACGAACAAAAAGTATTGCCACTGCAATCGGGGCTATTTAACTTAAGCTTTGTACAAACCATTCCCATTCTTGTAGCAATGTTAATATACCGTCATTGCCAGCTCGACTGGCAATCGTAATGCGCTTAATGGGTTCTCTTCATTTTTAACCACAAAGACACGAAAAACACAAAGTTGAATTAGAAAGCATTATTCCGCTCTTGTTGGCGGGGACGCCAACGAGTTTGCCGAGAGATATTGTTAACCTAACACTGCTTATTAATTTAGTTAAGGTACACGTTGGCGGGGACGCCAACGTGAGAAGGGAAAGGTTTATTTTATAGCCCACTATTTTAATCGTGGATTAGATGTGTTTTAGGGAAATTTTAAGGTTTGCACCTAGATTTTTTGATAGGAGCACAGTTTTATGTTAGCTAAACCCGACCGAAGGGGAAAGCCCACAGTCCCGATTTTTCATCGGGGCGAGGACTTGAACCGAAGGGTGGGACTTTCGGAACCGATTAAAACAGAAACTGCTTTTCAAAAAAAATCCCGCTCTTATGTGAACGGGATTAAATTATTTCGCAAAGCTTGGGTTGACCGCTTTGTAAGTCCAATTCTTTAAAAAATCCGTAATCAGTTTAGCACTGTGTCCTTTTCCTTCTTCTAAATACGCTGAGTTTTGAATGTGAAGCACTTCGCCGTTGCCATCTAAAATCAAAAACACCGGAAAACCGAAACGGCCTGGGTTTTTAAGTTTCTTCAACACTGCTTCGTTTTTATTTTCTGGACTGTAGTTCACTTTTACAGTTTCAAAATTTGTAGATAGGTAGTTTTTTAACTCTGGAGTTTCTTCTACCAAATTGTGAAAACGAATACACCAAACGCACCAATTTCCGCCTACTTGTACAAAAACGTGCTTGTTTTCTTTCTTAGCTTTTGCTGCAGCGGCATTAATATCTGCTTGTGCATTTGCAGCTGGGTTGTAAATTTTAACGCCAACACTCTCGGCTGTCGGTTGGGTTTGTGCAAAGCTTGTAACGCTAATGCTTATAGTTATTAAAAGAAACAGAAATCTCTTCATCATTTTAATTTAAATAAATATTTGCTGCAAAGATACGCCTTTTAAGAATAGTCTACTGTTTTTGTAGGGTAAAATTTTGATGAGCCAATTCCCTATCTTTGTGCTAAATGAGCATGTTTTTAGATATCCATACCCATCGAACTAAACAAGAGCTGGGAGTTGTTGCTATTCAGAGTATTTCTTTATCGGAAAGTACTTTTTTAGCAATGCCGAAGACCAAACCTATTTCAATTGGTATTCACCCTTGGTATGGAAAATTGGAAGAATTGCCCAAAAATATGAAGTATTTGAATGTGTTGGCCCGACAGGAAAATGTAAAACTGATTGGCGAGTGCGGTTTAGATAAGCTGAAAGGGGAAACCATGGAAAGCCAGCTAGAAATGCTCGAAACACAAATTTCTTTAGCGGAAGAATTGCAAAAACCTTTAATTCTGCATTGCGTAAGAGCATTTGATGAATTGATTGCATTGAAAAAACGTTTACAACCTACTGTTCCAATGATTATCCACGGTTTCAATAAAAAACACGAAATGGCGCAGCAGTTGGTTAATCAAGGGTTTTATTTGTCATTTGGTGCTGCTGTTTTGCAATCTACGGAAGTAGCTTTGGCTTTAGAAAAAACAGATGCTCCATTATTTTTAGAAACCGATGAAGCTGAGGTTGATATCAAGGAGATTTATACCAAAGTGGCTGAAATAAAGAAAATATCCGTTGATGAACTGAAAGATGTTATTTTTGCCAACTGGAAGAAAATTGGTTTATAGTTGTTTGGTTGTTGGTTTTTTAGGCCTGCTCAACTTTTTACTTTTCACTTTATACTTTTAACTTTTAAGATGTCTGATTTAGCTTGGTTATCGCGTTCTGCATTATTGGTGGGCAACGAAGGAATTGATTTGTTGCAGCAAAAACACGTATTGGTGATTGGATTGGGTGGTGTAGGTTCTTTTGCCGCAGAATTTATTTGTCGCTCTGGCGTTGGCGAAATGACCATTGTAGATGGTGATGTGGTTGACCCGAGTAACAGAAACAGACAATTGCCGGCTCTGGCTACCAATCATGGTGTTAGCAAAGCTGAAATTATGAAGGAGCGTTTGTTGGCGATTAACCCTGAGCTGAAATTACATGTAGTGCAAGATTTCTTAACGCCGCAAAGATGTCGGGAAATTCTTACCACTAAGTTCGATTATGTGATGGATTGTATCGACAGTATCACCCCAAAAGTAACTTTGCTTTCTACGGCTTTACAGTTCAATTTACCTATTGTAAGCTCTATGGGCGCTGGTGGAAAATTAGACCCAACCAAACTTCGTACAACTTACTTGCCAGATACCTATCAGTGTGTTTTTGCACAATATGTACGCAAGCGCTTAAAAAAGTTGGGTAACGCAAGTTCAATTAAAGCCGTGTTTTCTATAGAAGAAGTAATGAAAGAGTCGCTGATTATGACCGATGGTTCTAATTTCAAGCGCTCTGCCTACGGTACCATTTCTTATTTGCCTGCTGCTTTTGGTGGCGTTTGTGCATCGGTAGTGATTAGAGATTTGCTGGGTTACAAAGTGGATATCGAGAAACGTCCAGAGCGTATTAGCAAAAAATCAATCGCTAAATCGAAAAAGAAGGAACCGAAGAAATCTTAAAACTTTCTTGTTTGAAGTAACTTTTATTTCTGATGTGGCTCATTTTTCATAAGCCATGCTTGCGCTAATTTGGCACTATGCAAAATCAGATGATACGAGTTACAAAAGAGTTTACTTTCGACATGGCGCATGCGCTTTTTAATTACGATGGACCTTGCAAAAACATCCACGGACATACTTATCGTTTACAGGTTACAGTTTCGGGTTACGCCAATCAAGACCCGCAGAACATAAAATGTGGAATGTTGATAGATTTTGGTCAGCTCAAACAAATCGTTATCGAAAAAATCATCGATAAATATGACCACGCTTTGGTACTTAATGAGGCTGTTCCTGCATCTTTGAGGGCAAGTTGTTATGCCATTTCTGAGAAGGTTCATTTCGTTGCTTTTCAACCTACTTGTGAAAATTTATTGCTTGACATGAAGTTCTGTTTACAAACTGCGTTTGAACACGATGGCTTTATCTTACAGACAATTCGCTTATACGAAACTCCAACTTCGTGGGCAGAATGGTGTAAAGAAGACCAGCCTAAAGCGTTTCAATAAGTTTGTTGATTGGAGGAGTTTGGTTAACTTCACTCCATGGCTGTAAAACCACTCAAAATATTACAAGCATCGGCGGGCTCGGGGAAAACCTTTAGCTTGGCGGCGCATTACCTTACCCTACTTTTTAGCGGCGAGAATAAATACCGGGAAATTTTAGCGGTAACCTTTACCAACAAGGCTACGGAAGAAATGAAAACCCGTATCCTCGAGGTGCTGAAAGGTTTTGCCATGGGCGATACTTCTAAAAAAATCGATGACTACAGGCAAATCGTTTTGGCGGCTCATCCTGGACTTAATGCAGAAGATTTAAAGCTCAAAGCGGACAAGGTCTATCGTAAAATCTTGCATGACTACAGTCGTTTTGCGGTGAGTACCATTGATGGTTTTGTGCAAAAAGTAATTAGAGGTTTTGCGTTTGAATTGGGTTTAGATAGCGGTTACAGCTTAGAAATGAATACCGAAAAGGTAAAAAAAGAGCTGACTAGCAAGCTGGAAAAACTACTTGACGAGAAAGACAATCTTTTGCAATGGGTAGTGGCTTTGGCATTAGACCGCATCAGCAACAATAAATCGTGGAATTACAATGCTGAACTGTTAAAGTTAGTTGGCGAGGTTTTTAAAGACCAGTTTAAAACATTTGAGCTTGCCATCGCAAGTTTCGGCACAGAAAATACTGATGAAGTTTTCAAAAAATATATCGATTTCTCAAAAAGTTTCATCAAGAAATTTGAAACGGATATCAACGAACTTGCGGAGAATGCTTTCGCAATTATAGAAGTTAGCGGTTTTAGTGCTGATGATTTTAAGGGGAAAAGTCGCTCGCCTTTGCTGAAATTTAGAAGCATCATGAGTGGTAATTTTGCCGATGTAGAGAAGGTGCTAAAGTTAATGGATGATGAAGAAAATTGGTTTCCAAAAGGAAAAGCTAATGAACTTTACGATGATATCAACCCTGTTTTACATAAAATTGATGCGGCTTATACTAATGGAATTGCCGATTATATCTTGGCAAAATCATTCATCAAAAATGGTTATTTCTTGCGCTTAATGCAGGAAATAGCGGTATTGTTAGCTCAATATCGAGAAGAGAATGAAACTTTGCTTATCAGCGATGCTCAAAAATTATTGAATGGAATTGCTGAGGATGCTGGAGAAAATCCCTCTTTTATTTGGGAGAAAATGGGCAATCGCTATGGTAATTTCCTCTTCGATGAATTTCAGGATACCTCTGCAAACCAATGGAATAGCTTTAAAGCTCTCGTGAACAATGCCATTGCCACACACGATGGAAAACTAAATGACCATTTGATTGTAGGCGATGCAAAACAGTCGATTTACAGATGGCGAGATGGTGATTACAAACTGCTCCATCAGAAGGCAGCAGCAGATTTGGGTGAACACAATGTACTTCCAGACCAACTAGAAGCAAACTACCGAAGTACCGAAGAGGTTGTAAAATTCAACAATGAATTGTACCCAAAATTAGCGGAGCTACTGCAAAACAAAATCAACGGAGAAATTCCTGCAGAAGATGAACTGCTGAACGGTTTTTGGAACGATGAACGTAATCAATATGGTGATATTATTACTAAAATTTACGATGGTGTTGCACAGCAAACACATCCAAAAACAACAGCAGGCGGCGTTATTAAAATCAAAAAAATAGAATTTGAAAAGCCAAAAGCCAGTATTGATGGGATTGTAGAAACCATAATTACAGACACTGAGCCTGAAAATAAAAAGGAAGCATCACTTATCGAAATGCTGAAGGAAGTTAGGCTATTGCTCGATGAGAAGGGCTATCAGCAACGAGAAATCGGTGTTTTGGTGCGCTCTAATTCTGAAGCTACCGAAGTGGTAAATGCCTTAATGGCGGCAGGTTTGGATGTGATATCAGGCGAAGCCTTAAAAATAGCCAGCAGCACAGCCATTAAGTTAATTGTAAATGTGCTGAGGTTGTTGGTGGTTAGTCCGTCTAATTCTGCTTTGTACAAGGCAAATTGCATCGCTTTGTATGCACAACTCCATGAAAATGCAATTAACGGCGACTATTATTTCGACTTAAAAGATACACCGATAGAAAAACTGAAGCATGTTTTACCGAGCGATTTTTGTGATAATTACAAAGCTTGGTTGGGCTTACCAGTTTCGGAGCTGATAGAGAAAATAATTACTGCATTTGGCTTAGATAATTATCAAAAAAATGGCATCAATCCGTTTTTGCCATACCTTTTAGCTTTTAGAGATTTAACCAATAGAGCGTCAAAACAAGGTGAAAAAGGTATCTCTTCGTTCTTGAATTGGTGGGAAGAAGAAGGACAGAATAAGAACTTGCCGTCGCCAGAAACTGCTAATGCCATACAGGTAATGACCATTCACAAATCTAAAGGATTAGCCTTTAGAGCGGTGTTTATTCCGTTTTGCGATTGGCCATTGGGCGGAAAAGCAAACAGTACTTTTTGGGTGCCTGTAGACGAAACACCTTACGCCGATTTGCAAAGTATCCCGCTACAATTTAGTAGTCAGTTAAAAGGTTCTAGCGTAACTAAATATTATTTGGAAGAACTTTTAATGGACTATATGGATGCGCTAAACAGCCTTTATGTAGCAACTACTAGGGCAAAAGATTACATCTACATCTCTTTTCCTAGTAAGAAAAAACCTTCGTTAAGCCATGTGGGCGATGCCGTTTTTAATGCCTATGTCGAAGATTTCGAAAATACTGATGAAATTCAAATCGGTAGTTTCTCTACAAAGGGCGATGGTATCGAAAGTTTTGATGCGCTGAACTTAACTACTTATCCAACCACTTCACGCTTGGAAGAGGTTTACGAAGAAGCCGAAAATCGACCGCAACGCTACATCGATAACATCACAAAATCTGGTAAAAAAGGGAGTAATTTACACGCAATATTGGCAGAGGTAAACAAGGTTGATGAAGCTGCCGGAGTAATTGACCACTTAATTTTAGAAGGCTTGATACTGGAAGAGGAACGAGCGGACTATGCACAGCAAGTAGCCGATGTTTTATCGCACCCAGAACTGAGTGCATTGCTAAGCCAAAATGCTAATCAAATCAACGAAAAATCAATTATTGGAATTGATGGAAAAACTTACCGTCCAGATAAATTGGTGCTCAACGGCAAGCAGGTTTCTATCATCGATTATAAATTTACGGCAGAAGAAAGTCAAAATCATGTGGCGCAAATTGTAAACTATAAAAATTTGATAGAAGCTATGGGCTATGAAAACGTAAAGCCGTATTTGTTTTATGCGACATTGAGTAAGCTGAAAGTTATATAAACCTTGTCATCCCGAGGTACCGAGGGATCTCTGTTTGAGATTCTTCGCTGCGCTCTGAATGACAGCACAATGAATAAAATGACCCCATTTTTAAAAGAAGTTGCCGAAGATTTAGTTGCCAAGTTTGGGCAAAATTTGCAAGATTGTGCGATTGTTTTTAACAACAAACGACCAGTGTCTTACTTACAGAAGCACTTGGCAGATATTTACCAAAAGCCATTTTGGAGCCCAACATTTTTCACTGTTCAAGAGTTTTTTGCAGAAGCGACGAGCTTTAAAATTGCCGACCACTACACACAGTTCTTTACGTTGTACGATTGTTATATCGAGCTGCTAAAAAATGAAGGTTCGGATAAATTACCCTCAATTGCTAAATTTCATAATATTGCTAAAATTATTCTGGGCGATTTTACCCAAATAGATAATGATTTAGTAGATGCTGAAAAATTATTTACGGAACTAGAAGACATTGCCATAATCAACCAGCAGTTTGATTTTCTAACGCCCGAACAAAAGGAATTTTTATCACAGTTTTGGCAGTCGTACTCTGAAGGTAAGTACAAAAAACAGCAAGAGCTTTTTATCAAAATGTGGCACAGGATGCCGGTACTTTATCGCAATTTTCATGAGAGATTAGCCAATAGCGGTTTCACCACAATGGCAAGGTTGTATAAAAGCATTGCCGATGGCAAAAACGATATAGATTTTACTGCAAAATATACCGGCGGGAAATTGGTTTTTATCGGCTTTAATGCGCTCAGCAAAGCTGAAGCAAAAACATTTAAACGTTGGCAGGAAGAAGAGAAGGCTGTTTTTTATTTCGATGTAGATAGTTACTATTTGGAAGATGAAATGCAGGAAGCCGGTCTTTTCCTCCGCAGAAATTTGAATAAAATAGGCTTAAAAAATCAATTGAGTAATGAGCTGAGTTCCATTAAATCTTCGCAACGCGATGTTAATGTGTACAAAGTGCAAGGACAAACGGCACAGGCAAAAATTGTAAATGAGTTGTTAGCAAATGAGAAGGAACAAATTTTAGCTCAGCAACCTGTAAATACTGCGATAATTTTAGCAGATGAAAGTTTGTTAATTCCTGTATTGCAAACCATTCCAGCGAAAATAGAAGATAAAAAAGTAGACGTTAACATTACAATGGGTTTTGGGCTAACAAACTCATCTTTATACGGATTGGCTGATTTATGGCTGAGCGTACAATCTGAAGTAAATGCAAAAAAAACTGTTCAGTACCAAACAGCAATAGCATTTTTATCGCACCCTTTAATTGGAATTAGCGATGTAATGCGCCCGAAGATTATCGATGCTTTAATTAAAGAGCAGTTGATAGAAATTCCCTACGGTCGCTTAACCAGACAAGGTGGTTTATTCGCTTCTTTTTTCGAGCCAATTCAATCATCCGCTGATGCGGTAAAAACCTTAATTGAGGTGTTAGATTATGTTTTGCAACGAGAATTAGCAGCAAGAAATCTGAAGAAAATCGATGCAGAATTGTTCGGTAAAACCATGCAGGAATTAAATAGACTGCAAGATACACTGCAACATCACATTGATAAATATCACAAAGACATCGAGCTGAGTTTTGTACTTTCTCTTATCCAAAAATCGTTAAGCGCAATTGCTGTTCCACTAGAAGGCGACCCTTTAAACGGCATCCAAATTATGGGTTTGCTAGAAAGCAGAAACTTGAATTTCGACAGGGTAATAATTCTCGGCTTAAATGAAGGCATTGTTCCGCAAGCATCAACGGGAACTACTTTTATTCCAGATAGTTTAAGACGAGCGTATGGTCTGCCTGTACTTGAAAATCAAGATGCAATTTCTGCCTATATGTTTTATCGATTGATACAGCGAACAAAAAATATAGATTTTGTCTATAATAGTCTAACGGATGAGAGTAACAGTGGCGAACCA
This sequence comes from Pedobacter sp. T50_32, assembly GCF_057652195.1. Lineage (NCBI taxonomy): Bacteria > Pseudomonadati > Bacteroidota > Sphingobacteriia > Sphingobacteriales > Sphingobacteriaceae > Pedobacter > Pedobacter sp. T50_32. Next base: position 685,113 of record NZ_JBYFBY010000001.1, read on the forward strand.
TCTCGTTTTATCAAGCAATTAGAATACGAAAGCGGCTTTAATTTTCATCATAAAGAGCTGCAATTGGCAGTGAAAACCGAGTTGAAAAGAGAAGAGGTTGTAGTCAAATCCGAAAAGGTACAGCAGGTTTTAAATAAGTATTTATCAGGTCAGAAGTATCTTTCTGCATCAGCTTTAACCACTTACATTACCAACCCAATTGATTTCTTTTATAAGTATGTAGCAGGAATTGAAGAGCCGAAAGAGATAGAAGAAACCGTAGAAGCATACAAACTAGGGTTAATTTTGCACTACGCTATGGAACATTTTTACGAGCAACTCCGTCTAGAAAGCTCGGAGATTACGGCAGAACGAATTAAAGCCAAGCGAAAGGATATTCCTAAACTAATTATTGAAGGTTTTGCAGATTGCCTTTATGGAAAAAACGACGGTGAGCCTCCTGCGCAAAGGCTTGCAGGCGTTAAAAAATTAGCCAGTACCTTAAAGCTAAATGGCATGGAGAAGGTGATTTTTGCTATCGTAGAAGAATACATCGGCATTATTTTAAAGCAAGATATGGAAGATGCTCCGTTTACTTTGGTAGGCTTGGAGTATAAAGAGAAAATCGATTTCGAATTGGATATTAATGGTGCGAAAAGGCAGGTTAAACTTTACGGCGTTATAGATAGGGTTGATTTAAAGGATGGCGTTTATAGAATTGTAGATTATAAAACTGGTGGCGACCAGCTGAAATATTCTACTATTGAAGAGTGTTTCGATACAGATTGCAGCAACATTAATAAAGCACTGGTACAGACACTTTTTTATACCTACGTGTATGAGCAAACTTCTAAAAATGAGCACGTAGAACCAAATTTATACATCGTGAAAACCATGAGTAAAGATGGAGTAAGTTTTAATGGAAAGGCAGGCCTACTTAAAGGAGAAACACTTTCGTTAGAAAAGCAAGTTTTTTTAAATGCGATGCGTAATAAGCTACAAGAATTGTTCAACTATGATATTCCTTTTAGAGCGAGTACTGTGCCAGCTAATTATAGTTATTCTATTTATAAGACTTTGTTTGGGGTATAGAATGTGGCTAAAGCCAATTTGTTTGTATTCTTTATCCGTTGGCTGAAGCCAACGGCAATGAAATTTAGGCGCTTCAAAATTGAATTGTTTAAAAAGTTCAGCAGTTTGTCAAATTGATAGCAAATACTTATTGCCTTATTTTGGCTAAAGCCCAGGGCAATAAGTGTTATACATCAAATAATGGGTTAAGAAATTCATCCGCTTAGTTTTAATAGAGATTATTTGTCTTAGCAGGTTTAACTATTCATTGCCGTCAGCTTTAGCTGACGGTTTGAAAGAAATATTGTAAAGGCTTTAGCCACATTTTGTACATCCAAAGCAAGAAATTCACTACCTTGATAATGCCAAAATGAAAAACTATGTCATATATCAGAATGTGGGTGCATTTAGTATTTGCCACCAAAAATAGAGAGCCATTATTGTCTAAAGAAATCATGTATAAAATTCAAAAACACATCATAAAAAACTGTGAAGAAAAATCAATTTATTTGCGAGCCATCAATGGCTACATAGACCACATTCATTGTCTTATATCGTTGGGAAGAGAACAAAGCATTGCAAAAGTTGCTCAACTCATAAAAGGAGAATCCTCTTTTTGGATTAATAAACATCAACTAACTAAAACTCAATTTATGTGGCAAGATGACTATTTTGCAGTTTCTGTAAGCGAATCGGTATTACCCAAAGTAATTGCATATATAGAGAACCAAGAACAACATCATGCCATGAAATCATTTGATGATGAAGTAAAAGAATTTGAGAAAAGATATGGATTCGATATTTCCAGTAAGTAAAGTAGCGTTATTCATTCCTGTTTGCTTCAGCTAACGGAGATAAAACCGAGCAGAAATTAAGCCAACAAAAAACCGTAAATTAACCTATGTTAGACCTAAACTTTCATCCCTTTCCAGAATTAAAAACCAAGCGTTTGTTATTGAGGCAAGTACTGCCAACAGATGTTGATGCCGTTATGAAAATTAGAGGCAATGAAGAAGCGATGCGTTATATTCCAAGGCCTCGAGCGAAAACTACGGAAGATGCATTGGCAGTAATAGAAATGCTAACCAACGGAATTAACGAAGGCAAATCCATCAATTGGGCAATTACGAATATCAAAAACCCATCAGAAATTTACGGAATTATGGGTTATGTCAATTTCTATCCAGAACTAAGCAAGGCAGAAATTGGTTACATGCTACATCCAGATTACTGGGGTAAAGGTTACGTACCGGAGGGAATTTTGGAAGTAGAAAAGTTCGGTTTCGAGCAAATCAACCTGCAAGCTATTGAAGCCAAAATAGACCCACGTAACGATAACTCTAGGAAAATCCTGCAAAGAAATAATTATCAGTTTGATAGATTGGTGCAAAAAGAAATGGTTTTTCTAGAAGAAGAATTAGATTCGGAATATTATATCAAAAATAGAACTCCCTAGATTATTGGAGGCATCATAATAACCTCTTTAATGAGCTCACCATCTTTGTTTCTTTTAGTCAATTTAATTGAGAAAGATAGGAGATCTTCATACTCACGTCTTGTTGCAATTAAGATATAATCTTCTGTTCCTAGTACTTTTGCATCACCATTTTCTAATATTTGAAAACCAAGGTCTTCAATAGAACTTCTTAAAAAGTTATGATAGGTATCTTCATCAAAGAAGATATAACTGACAGATTTATATGCTTCACCCATTTGCATTAGTGAAACAACTTCTGATTTATCTGTTCGTATAGGCTTGACCCATATACAATTCTCATCATTATAACTTTGCAATACAAATCCATCTTCAACGAAATAATTCTTCGCTTCTGACAATGAAGGAGTATTAATTAGAAAGAGTAGTTTTTCAATTGAAACCATAGATAGCGTCTGACTTACGTAAAGATAAAACCTTATATTTATGTATCAAATAAATCAGCTATGCTACAAACTGCAGTACCCATTCTCGCCTCGCTAAACGCCGAAGAAACCATCAAGTTCTACACTGAAAAGCTAGGCTTTACCTTCCACAACAATTGGGATGGCTACCTCATTTTTAGTAAAGATGAAATTGAAATACATTTGTGGCCAACTACAGATGAAGAAGTTCCAAAAGCTACAGGATGCTATGTGAGGGTGACAGAGGTAGACGAACTCTTTGCAACCTACAAAGAACAAAGCGTTGTTCATCCCAATGGATTATTAAAAGATATGCCTTGGGGCATGCGGCAGTTCTCTATTTTAGATAACAATGGCAATATCATCCATTTTGGAGAACGCATTGGAGAGGATTAAAAACGCTATTTCAGATTTTCATTTGGCAAATCAAACATTTCAAAACATTTTCTATTGCTTACAAGGCAATTATAATATTACAATTACGAGCTTTTCTAACCTTTGCAAAGCAATAAACTAAATATTATATTTGCCTTCGTTAATTTTCAACAAAACAATGAGAGAAATCCAATTCAGAGAAGCATTACGCGAAGCATTGAGCGAAGAAATGCGCAAAGACGAGAACGTTTTCATGATGGGCGAGGAAGTTGCGCAATATAATGGTGCCTATAAAGTTAGTCAAGGTATGTTAGATGAGTTTGGCGACAAACGTATCATCGATACACCAATTGCCGAGCTAGGTTTTGCAGGTATCGGAATTGGAGCTGCGATGAACGGTCTAAAACCAATCGTTGAGTTCATGACTTTCAACTTCTCATTAGTAGCAATCGATCAAATCATCAACTCGGCAGCAAAAATGTTGTCAATGAGTGGTGGTCAGTTTTCAGTGCCAATGGTTTTCCGTGGACCAACTGGTAACGCAGGTCAATTAGGTGCACAACACTCACAAAACTTCGAAAACTGGTACGCAAACTGTCCAGGTTTAAAAGTGGTTGTTCCAGCTACACCTTACGATGCTAAGGGCTTATTAAAACAAGCTATCTTAGATCCAGATCCGGTAATTTTCATGGAATCTGAGGTAATGTACGGCGATAAAGGCGATGTTCCTGCAGAAGAATATTACTTAGAAATTGGTAAAGCTAACGTGGTTAAAGAAGGTACAGATGTAACTATCGTAACTTTCGGTAAAATGTTAACCCGTGTGGTAAATCCAGCTGCCGAAGAATTAGCAAAAGATGGTATCAATGCAGAAGTGATCGATTTACGTACTGTTCGTCCAATCGACTACGCAACAATCATCAACTCTGTGAAGAAAACTAACCGTTTGGTAATTGTAGAAGAAGCTTGGCCATTGGCGTCTATCTCTTCAGAGATTACTTTCAACGTACAGAAAAATGCATTCGATCACTTAGATGCGCCAATTTTGCGTGTTACTTGTCAAGATGTGCCACTTCCATACGCACCAACTTTAATTGCTGCAAGTTTACCAAACGCAGAGAAAGTTGTGAAAGCGGTAAAAGAAGTAATGTACGTTACCAAATAAAAAACTTTTCTACTAGTTCGGCTAGTAAAACATATCAAATCCCGTTCTGCAAAGAGCGGGATTTTTTGTTTTTAGAAAAGCAGGTTTCGGTAGCACTTCGGTTACGAAAGTCCCGCTTTTCGTTATAATCTTTTTGTATACCGTTTTCCGTCATTTCGAACATCGTGAGAAATCTAAAAACTATGCTTCTAGCTAACAGATTTCTCCTCGTTCCTCGTCGAAATGACGCAACAAAAAGTATTACCACTTCAATCGGGTTTAAAAACCTAAAACCTTTGCGTTCTTTGCGTAGCTCTTTCCTTTCTTTGCGGTAATTAAACGCAAAGGTTTTGAAGTATTCACCAAGAACGCAAAGCCTACTGTTGTGAAAAACTTTGTCAATCTTATGGACATAAATTCTTAAACTCACTTTCATGCCTAAAATCACTAAACCAACTGTAATTCCTCATTAATAAAAACCCTATCTCCAGTTAATATTGCTTCATTAAATAACATAACAACATGAGAAAAATATTAACCATCCTCCTATTCTCAGGACTATCAATTAACGGTTTTGCACAACAAAAAGGCGACTTGAGAATGCGTCTACGTGCTACAGCAGTAATTCCACAAGAAAGTGCAGACATTAGTGTAATTAAAGGCAATGTAGATATTTCCAGTACAGTAATTCCAGAACTAGATTTCACTTATTTCCTAGTTAAAAACTTCTCTGCCAATTTAATATTGGGTACAACCAAACACGAAGTGAGCGCCATAAACACCGCTTTAGGAAATGTAGACTTAGGCAAAGTGTGGTTATTGCCCCCAACTTTAACATTCGCTTACCACATGCCAGTAAGCGCACAGGTACAGCCTTATGTTGGCGCCGGAGTTAACTACACCATTTTTTATGGCGTTAAAAACGGCCCGGCTATTGCAGAAACATCTTATAAAAACGCTTTCGCACCAGCTTTGCAGTTAGGTGTAGATTTCGATATCAGCAGAAAGTTATTCTTAAACTTCGATGTAAAGAAACTTTGGCTAAGCACAGATGCAACGGTAACAACCATTCCAAGTGTGGCTGGCGGCGCTACTGTAGTTGCCGATACAAAAATAGACCCTTGGTTATGCAGTTTCGGTATCGGAATTAAATTATAGTCTAATCAAACCAAATATAGGCCTCATGTTTATTTAAGCATGGGGCTTTTTTAATGGATTTAAGAATGAACTTGTGATGTGGATACAATTAATTAAATTGCAATCAAACAGCATCTCATGGAACTCAAAGACGTAAAAATTTCTCGTAAGAAACCCATATTTCCAGTAAGTGAAAACTTGCATAAATATTTACGCACCTATCAACGTGATGCTCGTTTGCCCATTAAATACGAAGACTTGAAAGCCTTTACAGAAAGTTTTCCAATTATGGATAAAGATGGAAAAGACACGCTTTGGGAAAGCCCAATTTATGCACAGGGCCAAATTGAAGAACTTCATAATGGCTTAAAAGTTATTTATGCTAAGTTGAAAGCATCAGGTAATTTACGTATTGTAGAACACAAGTACATCGATAGAATTGACTATTGTACTTTCGGAAATACGCATCCATTTCGCATTAGAATTGTAAACCGTTTAAACGATGTTTATGACTATTTCTACGTCAAAAAAGCAGACTCTTCAAGAATTTACGGACTGGAATTGGAAGAGGTTTTATCGCCAAACCAAGTCAATTATTTGGTAGATGAAGATACCATGATTGAAGAGCATATTGTCGGTTTGCCTGGCGATGTATTTAACAAAGGAAAAATCCACCAAGACGACTTTAACCCAACTCGTATAGCTAAGGAGTTTGTGAAGTTTAATGAACGCTGCCTAGTGACCTTGCTAGGAGATATGCGTTCTTACAACTTCGTGGTGCAAATTACTCCAGATTTTGATGATATTCAATTCCGTATTCGAGCCATAGATTTTGACCAGCAGTTTTACGAGGGAAATATCAAAGTTTATATGCCGCAGTTTTTCAAGGAGAACTTTGCTTTGGTAAAGTTATGTATGGAACATCTTACCGAAAAAACGGTACAACAATACAAACAGGAAGAACTTTCGTCAATTGTACACAGAGTAAGAAGTGAACGCCATCGTCTAGCCGATTTAAGAGATGTTTCTAGCAAAGAGCAACTCACCACGCCAGAAAATATACTTAAGTTAAAACGAAGTATGGCTGAATATTATAAAGATCCTGCTTATAAAGAGTGCGAGAATATGACAGATATCATTGAGCTTAATTTGAAGAATATCATTAGGCAGGTGAAATTATAACTTTGTCATTCTAAGAACAGCGAAGACCGCGAAACAGCTATATAGTAAGTCTATTTTAGATTCCTCGTGCCTCGGAATGACAAAGTTTGTTTGTTAAGCATGCTGCTCTTCATGCACACCTTCTGCAAATTCCTCTACCATTTTATCATTAAAAGCGGGCAAATCTTCTGGACTGCGGCTCGTTACCAAACCTTGATCAACTACTACTTCTTCGTCTACCCAATTGGCACCTGCATTCATCAAGTCTTTCTTAATCGAACTGTAAGAAGTCAAAGTTCTTCCTTCAACAACTTCCGCATCAATTAAAGTTTGCGGCCCGTGACAGATAGCTGCTACAGGTTTTCCTTTTTTAAAGAAATCTCTCACAAAAGCAACTGCATTTTCGTTTCCTCTCAAAGCATCTGGATTAATTACACCTCCAGGAAGTAACAAACCATCGAAATCGTTGACGTTTACTTCTTCTACAACATTATCAACAGAAATTTCTTTGCTCCACTCGTGGTCTTTCATTCCTTTAATGCTGCCTTTTTTAGAAGAGATGATTTGCACATTAGCGCCTTCTTCCTTTAACCTATTTAGAGGTTCAAATAATTCTGACTCTTCGAAGCCACTCTCTGATAGAATGGCGATGTTTTTATTGCTTAACTTTCCCATTTTCTTTATGTATTTAATAAAACAATCTTATTAAATACAAGAGTTTTGAAAGGATTGTTTTGGGAAATCTTTATTGCTTCGTCATTGCGAGGAGGAACGATAAATAATTCTTAATCATTCGTTCTTTTATGCTTCAAGAAATAAAAGCCCAAATTAAAAGCAATTACGATATGGTTAATCACGTTAGCTACAAAACCATAGTAATGGCTAAATATTTTAAAGCGTTCTTTTAGGCTTTCGCGATGTTTTTGTTTGCTCATGCCGCCAACCAGGTATTTGGCAACGTACAAATGTGTATTCACAATGTTTGATGCCTTTTTTGCAATCTTAATAATCCAATCAATGTCTGCGCTGTATTTATATTTTAAATCGTAAGGTTCGGTTAAGCTACGTTTAATGTATATCGCCTGGTGGCTAATGCTCATGCCATATTTGAAACTGCGCCAGTTAAATGTTTCAGGAGCTTGATGTCTACGTTGCCCTAAACTATTCCAGTTTTCATCGTACATTTCAGTCTCACCATAGTAAATATCTGCATTTGCTGCAGTCGCAAAAACCTTTTCTACGGTGTCTAGTTCGTAGATTTCATCTCCAGAATTCATGAACAATACATAATCGCCAGTAGCTAGCGCTAAACCTTTGTTCATCGCATCGTAAATACCTTTATCTTTTTCCGAAATTAGCTTTGCTATACGGTTTTCGTACTTCTTGATGATGTTTAAAGTTCCATCTGTAGATGCGCCGTCTATTACTAAGTATTCGATATTTTTATAGCTCTGGTTAAGCACCGAAAGCATAGTGCGTTCGATATCTTTTGCATTGTTATATACGATAGTAATTACAGACAGTTTGGGAAGCATAATGCAAGTTTAAGGATTAGTAGGGAAATTTCTTGCTTAGTAGCGACGAAAACCGTTACTTCGGCATGTCATCCAGCAACTTCAAATACAATGCTGCATGTTGTTCAGCAATTACAATAGGAGCGAATGTACTTAGCACCGTTCTTCTAGCTTCTTTTTGTACTTCCTCTTTTTGCTCGTGCAGGAACACCCATTCAATGCCATCAGCTAAATCTGAAGCATCTTCATATCGGGCTAAGTAGCCGTTTTGCAAATGCTTTACCATATCTGGAATGCCACCTGTGGTAAAAGCAATTACCGGCGTGGCGCAGGCTAAACTTTCCATCACTGTATTGGGTAGGTTATCTTCTAAAGATGGTGTAATAAAAGCATCCGCTGCTGCGTAACATTTAGCTAAATGTTCATCTTTATTGATGGTTCCCAGGAAAGTGGTTTTGAAAGGAAATTTAGGGATGTTCTTTTCATCCTTATTACCAAAAATAACTAACTCTATTTGTTCGTTAGGAATTTCTGGTCGACGGGAAAGTTCAAATAAAGCATCTATTAAATATTGTGTGCCTTTGTGTTTATCATTTTTTGACGGCATAAAACCGCTCATCAACACAAACTTTTCTGGCGCTATCTTTAATATTTTCTTTGCCTCTGCTTTTACGTAAGGTTTAAAAACATCTACCTCAATGGTGTTAGGGATAACTGATGTATGGCGTAAACCCAACAAGCTACTTTCTTTTACTGATTTTGCCATCCAATTACTCGGGGCAACAATATGAAAATTGACTTCAGAGTAGGCCTTTTGTTTACGTTTCCAAGTTTGGTGCGAAATATCTTTTGGTCCACTCATTTTTAACAACGGGCAGTTACCGCATTGACGATGAAAGTTCTCACAACTGTAGCGTACATGGCAACCACCTGTAAATGCATTGCTATCATGGAAAGTCCATACAATGGGTTTTTCCAATTCATCAAGCTCTGCTAAAAACTTCGGACTTAAAAAACCATGGTTAATCCAATGTATATGGATTACATCAGCCTCTTGAACTAATTTATTTTTGAGCAGACTTTTGCCAAACCATTGCAGAGAAAATGGAGTTTTTACTTCTGCTTTTGAAAAAGCTTTAGCCAAATATCGCTCTGACATGATATTGAAAACCGCCTTAGCTTTGGCAATTGGGCTTTTACTTAAATTGTAGATGCTCGGATCATTTCCGAACTGGTAGTACACTAACACTTTAGAATCGATGCCAATGCTGTTTAGCGCATCGCTTAACCGTAAGCAAGCCCTTCCGGCACCGCCATTTCCATCGTATGTGTTTAGGTGTACTACTTTCAAATCAACCAAAAATACATTTTATTATAAAATTGTTCAACTGTCAGATTGCTTTATTGTTAGGATTATAGCAATTTAGCAGTCCGATAATTGGATGAAGCAAAATGGCAAACTTATTAACCGATAGAGATTTTTGGGTAAAATACTGGGAAAGCAAAACCGATTTGTCGGTGGAAATTCCACAAAATTATTTGTTTCATCAGCAATTAAGTGATGTCGTAAAACGAGATAAGATAAAAACCGCAATAGAGTTGGGAGGTTTTCCGGGGTATTATGCTGTTTTTTTGAAGAAGTATTTGAAGCTAGATGTGACGTTGTTGGATTATTTCGTTCATGAGCCAATTACACATCAGTTACTGCAAACTAATGATTTAGCGACCGATGATATCGATATCATTGAAACAGATTTGTTCAATTATCAGCCAGAAAAACAATATGATTTAGTATTAAGCTGTGGTTTAATCGAACACTTTAATGATACTGCAGACATCATCAACAGGCACATCCAGTTTTTAAAACCCGGAGGAACGTTGTTCATTACTTTGCCAAATTTTAAAGCGCTTAATGGTTGGTTCCAAAGGAACTTTGATAAAGAGAATTACGATAAGCACAATATCGATTGCATGGACCCAGCTTTGCTGAAAAGCATTGTGGAGAAAGCAGGTTTAAACGTTATCCAATCTCGATATTATGGTGGATTTAGTTTATGGTTAGAGAACGAGAAAGAAAAATCTGCGGCAGTAAGGTTGTTTAAGAAAGCAACTTGGTTTGTAGGGAAAGTATTTACTAAATTAGTTCCTTTCGAAAGCAAGCAACTATCGCCTTATATTTTGATAGAAGCGAAGAAAAACTAATTTAACTTTTCGTTAATGAAACGTTTAATTCTAGTCCAGAGGCTGCCTTTTCTGTTTGCCAAGAAACCTTTTATAGCTTGGTAGGCAGTTTGGTTTTCTATTATCTCAGTAGGAAATTGTGTAATTGGTTTTGGGTTAATGATGACGTTATAAATATCATTAATTCCAGAGTGTACGCCAGTTCCATCGTGGCCGATGTTGTTTACTAAAGATTGAGATGGGTTTAACGTTAAACCACCCCTTAGAAAGATAGAAGCATACCATCGAATAGCCCAAGAATTATTTCTTTTGTTCTTGAAGTCTTGCATCTGCTTCCAAAAATTCATGGTGCCTTCAATCGAAAATTCGTTAATTTTCTGATGGTCAAATTGCTTTATTAAGGTGTTGATATTTGGTTCGAAGTGTTGCCATGCTCGTTGCCAAGTTGCCCATCCCCAGCTAGTAGCTGCTCTGTAGAAGAAACTTTCAGGTAGATTTTCTTCCTTTAAGTGATACATGTAAGCACCAATATGCATTACTTTTTCTTCATCGCGATAGCGGTTTAGGGCTTCATTGAAATAGGTTAATGTATGTGGTGAACTTACTAAATCGTCCTCAAATACAATGACCTGCCCATAGTTTTGATTTAGCTGTGTTACTCCTTCAATAACCGAGTTTGCCAAACCTTTGTTGGTTTTGCTTTCAATAATTTTTACTGACTTGAAACCTTCTATAGTTTTGATGAAATTTCGCACTTCGTTAACTTTATCTTCATCGCTCTGCGTTTTGGCGCCGTCAGAGAAAATGTACAAACGACTATCTGTTGCAAGCAAATTTTGTTGTAAAAATTTAATGGTGCGCTCGGTATGTTGAGGACGATTGTAAACGAATAAAGCTATTGGAGCAAGGTTTTGCATAGCCAAAAGTACTGTTAATTTACGATTTTATAAACCATTGACAACAATCGAAGACTGTCGTCATTGCGAGGTACGAAGCAATCTTACAACTGTCGCTATTAATGCTTTAAGATTGCTTCGTACCTCGCAATGACGGAGATAAACCTAAAAGATTTTAATCTCCTGCGCTGATTTTTGAACTAAAACAGTATAGGCATTTGCTAACTCTTCTTCTTTTTTCTTGCCAAGTAGCTTCCCTAAAATGTTTTTCGTTTTGTATTCTAGCTTCACCTTTAACTCTTTAACGATAGATTTTTTAACCTTACGGTTAACGTAATCATTGAAGAGTGTAACTTCTGGAGTAATAATTGATGATTTGTCGGCTAAAATTTCGAAACCTTCACTTCTCAATAGATAACGTAGTAATGTAGGTGTATACATGTTGATATGCCCATAGGCCAAAAAATGAGCCAAGCGTTTATCTACATCAAACTTGTAATCTCTGGGAACTTCTATTACGACATGTTTTGCCACACGCTTTAACTCTCTAATTAATAACCTTTCATGCTCTACGTGTTCTAATACATGAGCCAAAATAATTAAATCGAAGCTATCATCAGGATAGGGGATTTTATAGCCATCAAATACTTGGACTTCTTTAAGATTTTTTAAGCCTCTCTCTTTTATTTTCTCAACACCAGACTCTGCAATTTCCAAGGCATAGATTTCTGGCGCAAAATTCCATTCATTTAAAAAGTGGAGGATGCTACCATCGCCAGCACCTACTTCAAGTACCTTTTGAGGACTTATGCCTTTACAGACATCAACAATGTTCTGTGCTTTATATTTTGCGCCCAACATACGCCAAGCAACATCGTTGTTGGTGTAGAAATCTTGATAGGCGGTTTGAAACTCGTTGTTTAACATAGGATATAAATATAGCAACTATCTTAAAATAGTAACACTACCTGTATATCTCGTTTTAGATTTATTTGCAAGGTCTAAGATATAATAATAGCTTCCTAGTGGTAAGGGTTTACCAGAAAAAATCCCATCCCAAGGTGTAATAAAATTATCATTTTGAAAGACTTGCTGCCCATATCTGTTGAAGATTTGAACTTTTGTACCTACGTAGTCAGAGATGTTTCTAATTACCCATTGGTCGTTTTTCCCATCGCCGTTGGGAGAAAAAACATTTGGGATAAAGATTTCTTTTAGTACCACAACTTTTACACTTGCCTCAGCTGAACAACCGCCTGGTCCGGTTACGGTTAATGTATATTCTGTTGTAGACTCTGGGCTGGCTTTTGGATTTTTAATGTTCGGATTGTCTAATCCCATTTTTGGAAACCAACTATAGCTAACTACGTTTTCGCTCACTTCGGGGTTTAAAGTTTTTGGCCCATCGTTTTCTATTACTAGATTTTCTCCGAGCCTGACCGTAGGTAACGCATTTACTGTTATTTTAATCTTATTACTTATGAAAGCAACGCTGCACGGCGTAGAGCCTGTAATTTCGCAGTAAATCTCATCATTATTTTGTAAGCCGGCGGCGGTGTAGTTTTCTGTGCTTGCAGCTTGAGTACCATTTTTAAACCATTTAAAAGTTGGATTTGTACCAGCATCAGCGTAGTTAGGTGTAAATCTGATGATATCACCAGCACAAATGTTGTTGGTTGATGCGGAAATATTTAAACGCGGTACAGTATTAGGATTTACAGTTATCGTTTTTTGTAAGGTGGAGATACAACCATTAGCATCGGTAATGGTTATGTTATAGGTGCCACTTGCAGTAAATGTATTACTTGCCTGATTTGGCGTACTGCCGCCGTCCCATCGGTAAGTTACACCACCGCTAGCCGTAAGCGTTACGCTGTTGCAACCAACATCATTTCCGTTAATAGCGGTTTGTCCAGCGCCAATGGTAACGTTTTTTGACATGGTAGTTGTACATCCATTTGCGCCGGTTACGATAACCGAGTAGGTGCCGCTAGATGTAAAGGTATTGCTTGCTTGGTTGGGGGTTGTTCCGCCGCTCCATTGGTAAGAGATGCCGCCTGTGGCAGTGAGTGAGCTGGTGTTACTACAGGCAATACTGTTGTCAATGATGGAAACTATCGGAGCGTTGTTGACCGTTACTGTCTTATTTATTAATTGGGTACACCCGTCGGCACTAGTAACCGTAACAGAATAGTTTCCACTACTTCTAAATGTATTAGTCGCTGCATTAGGACTATCTCCTGCATTCCAAAGATAGGATGCACCTCCCGAGGCAGTTAAAGTTACCACTTCACAGCTACTTGTATTGCCAGTGACATTTGCAAAGGTTGACGAAAGCGTTACTTGTTTAGAAGCTGAGGTTTTGCAACCGTTAGCATCCGTTACCGTTACGATGTAAGTGCCAGATGTAGTAAACTTATTTGTCGCTTGGTTTGGTGTTAGTCCACCATTCCATTGGTAAGAAACGCCACCAGAGGCGGTAAGTGTTGCTTCGGTACAGCCCTTTACTTCGGCAATGCTAATTGGAAACGGTGGAGGTCTAAGACCCCAAGTAATATTCGTGTAGTTTTCTGGTGTAGTAGAGTTTACAGTAACGCAGTCTAAATCCCCAGGAAACATCACTATGGCGTATCCTTCAATCCCAGTTAAAGAATAGCTGTCATGAAATTGCATACCTCCCCCGTCAAAAAGTACTACATAAGGTTTGGAGAAGCTAAGCCGAGAAGCGGTTCCATTGCTGGCGCCTAAAGAAGAGAGCAATAAAACGGGATTGGTAACTGTTTTCGAAAAACACATCTCGGTAGTACCTCCGGCTCCGGCCGACCACATTGTTTTTGGTACAGTTCTATTAGGAATAGGAGATGGATAAGCATTAAATCGAGAATGGTTATAGATATCTGGAGTGGAGGAAAAATCAAAATTAGACGTCATACTAATACTAATGTTTTCGCTTCCATTAACTACCGTCCCGGTAGCAGATCGTCCGTTAAAATTGCTCCAACTTGCCCAATTAATATTGCTGCAAGCGTCAAAAAGCATCTTTTTTTCAAGCGCAGATGTCCAAAGTGAATAAAATGATAATAAGATGAAAAGAAGAGCAGAGCGTTTATTCATCAGATTAGATATCTAAGCAGTTTTCTTTTTTATAAAAAATGGAAGTGGCTTTGTTATAAAATAACCCTGGAGATATACCTGAAAAGGATAGTTCTTTAAATCCTTTATCAGCGAGGAAAAGCCTGGCGTCATTATATTCTTTGCGCTCAGAGTCGTCTAAGACAAGCACCCCTTTTTCTGTTAAAGCATCTACACTATATTTACAACAATTAACACGGTCTCTGCCATCAACAATAATTAAATCAAACTTCTCATTAAGCAACTTTGCTTTCTGGCTGTATTCGCCATTTGTTTCTAGCTTGGTGAAAATCATTTCTGCATTGGCGGCTTTTTCATTTACTATCTTTTTGTACCAAGCTTCATCATGTTCAACGGAAACCACACGCTTCACGTTTTTAGCATAGAATAAAGTAGAATTTCCAGATCCGTATTCGAATATCGTGAGGCTTTTGTTTAATCGGCCTTTAATGAAATCGATAAAAGAGTAGGTAACCCATGGAATAGGCTGATTGTTAGCATCAACAGCTTGGTGATTGTCAAACGCAGTGAACCAACCAATTGAGGCTAAATAACCTTTGTGACCGTATGATAAAAGCGCAGCTAGACGCTTAGGTTTAGCTATTAGAGTTGCTAGTGCTTTAATTTTACTCAAAGTTTAGAGATTTTTTGAAAAAGTGTAATCAAAAATAAGGATTTTAACGTTGCTATTTGATGCTTGTTTTATAAAACAAAGTAAATAAAAGTTTTCCTACAAAAGATTATATTTGATTCATGAAAATCAAGATTATTGCAAGCGCCTTTTTCCTTTTATTAAGCTTAGGCTGTAAAAAGAAAAATATACAATTAGTTGCCACTGATAATTGGCAACTACAACCCGGTCAAGGCATAGATATTGGTGTTGGTGCAGACGGTTCCGTATATATGATTGGCATAAATGAGGTTTCGGTTACGGGGGGCAATAGTATTAACAAATGGGATGGAGATAGCTGGGTTGCTTTAGTCGGCCCAACTGGTGTTGGTTATGCGGCGAAAAGAATCGCCGTTGATGCGCAGGGCAATCCGTGGGTAGTAAATAAATCTAATTTGATATTTAAATATAATGGAACAACTTTTGACTTAATGCCTGGTGAAGGTACCGATATTGGTGTTGGTGCCGATGGCTCTGTATATATGGTTGGCGTAAATGAGGTTTCGGTTACTGGAGGTAATAGCATTAACAAATGGAATGGAAATAGCTGGGTTGCTTTAGTCGGTCCGACTGGTGTTGGTTATGCGGCGAAAAGAATCGCCGTTGATGCGCAGGGCAATCCATGGGTAGTAAATAAATCTAATTTAATATTCAAATATAATGGAGTAACTTTTGATTTAATACCAGGCCAAGGGACGGATATAGGTGTTGGAGCCGATGGCTCTGTGTATGTGGTTGGGGTAGATGAGGTTTCGGCGACTGGAGGATATGGCATTAGTAAATGGAACAAAAGCAAGTGGGATAATTTACCTAATTGTGCAGCTACTAACATTAGTGTTAATCCACAGGGAAAACCTTGGGTTGTGAATAAGTCGAACTATATCTATAATAAGTTAAATTAGCTATTGTTTTTTGCTGCGAATAAATTAAACTTTCGAATTAGTGTAACCAAAAATAATGATTTTAACATCATCAAGCCTTGCTTTCGAGTTTTCGGAATAAATAATATTATAAATGTAGCTGTAAAGTATGCAATTACCGTGGCAATCGCAGTTCCCATCATTCCCATAGGAGGAATTAAGATGAAATTTAAGACGATATTAATTACAGCTCCAACACCAGTACGAACGAAAGTAAGTTTGTTGAAACCCTCGGCGATCAAAAACTGTCCGCTAGCCACCCCTAAAAAGACAAACAAGCTTCCCCAAACGTGAACAGCCAAAACTGGTGCTGCACTTGCGAATTCAGGTTTAAATGATTTATAGATGATGGGTGAGGCGAACGTGATGAATATGGCAAAGGCCAAACTAAGCCAAACCATTAAATCGAACAGGTTTTGCAAACGTTTTTGATAACGTGCCGGGTCGTCTCTCCGGGCATTTAAAATTGCGGGAAAAAGTGAGGTAACAATAGCTACAGGTACAAAATTTAGTGCCTCGCTAAACATCACGACAGTGGCGTAAGCACCAGCTTCATTAGCTCCATTTGGTAGCAGTTCTTTAAGCATAATGGTATCAATTCTCATGTAAATAGAAACCATTAAACCAGAAATAATGAGGGGCCAAGATAGATTGAGTAGTTTCTTAGCTAAAACCTGGTCGTAACTCCAATTGAATATACTACGGCCTTTACGTTGGTACATCAACCAATAGCCTATCGATAACAATAGGATATCAAAAACGGCAGCATAAACGAAATAGAGTAGCGGAGAGGAAAGCTGAATTAGCGTAATTTTTACAGCCGCAGAAATGAGGTTGCCCACAATCTGCACCTGCATAATGTACTTCGATTTCACCTCCGACTGGAAATAAGAATCTACGACAGTTAATGACTGAAATAGCCCTGTGAACGATAGAATAAAAATGAAGTAATAAGGAACATCAGATAGGGGAAATAACTTCCAAGCTACAAAAATTGCAGGTATGCAAAGCAACCCCGCCATCAGCTTTAAAAGGAAGGAGGTGCCCAATATCCGATCTCGTTTATCTGGATATTGATGTAGTTCCTTTACAATAAAACTATCTAAACCGAGACCAGCGATAGAAGCAAATAAAAACACATACGCAGTAGAAGTATTTAAAATACCATTATTGTAGGTGAGCAGATAGTTTGCAACCAAAATGCTCACCACCATTTTTATGGCCATGCTGCCTACACGACCGAACATTAAAAGTCCAGTGTTTTTAAAGTACTTGTTTAGTGCATCTTGGTCGAAACCTTTAATATGCGGCAGCTTCATCTACGCAGAAGTATTATATTAACTTAACGGAGCACCTACAGGCTTAGCGCAGTCATGTCCTGGTTGGCCGTGTGCCGGATTTAATTTTTGTGCACTAGACGGTTGTGCAGCAACAGGCTCTGGTGCTGCGGGGGCATTAGGAGCAGGTGCAGCAGATTGCTGAGTGGTATTTTTCTGCTTCAATGGTGCACCTACAGGTAAGGCACAGTCATGACCGGGCTTGCCATGCTCTGGGTTGGTCAATAAACCTGCTTGGCTATCTGTAGTTGGTGTGGGAGTGGCTTGTAAACCAGATAATCCACCTTGTGTAGCAGCTGGTGTTTGTGTAGCTGTATTAGTTTTATTGTTATTGCAGGCTGCAAATAAGCCTACTAAGGTAATTGCATATAAAATCTTTCTCATGTCAAATAAATTTCGGGCAATATCGGCAAATTTTGTGCTATTGCTTGTAACTATTTTCGATACGTTTAAGCTGTTTCAAATGATGTTTCAAGTGAATTTCGATAAAGCGTAGCCACTGTTTAGCGTTTAAGTACCCCAGCACGGGATGTTTGACCTTGATTTTCGGATCAGCATCTTTTATTTTGGGGTAGATTTGCATCAGCTGTAATTCAAAATCTGTGATAAATTGCTGAGCTGCCGCAGTACTAATTTTCTTTACCCTCACTGCAATTTTTGGAGGTGCTTTGTAATTTCTTCCTGGTGGAAGCGAGCCCCAAAATAAGATTAATTTCACAACAAATGCGGTAGGTTTTTGCTCTCCATTGCCCTGAATACAATTATTTAAAGCCATTAACGAAAGCAAACTCGAATCGAAGATGTGGGAATATACCTCACTGTAACTCCAACCTCCGATGGGCGGTTCCGTTTGGAAATTTACAACACTAAGTTGATCTAATGCTTGCCTGTAATTTTCTGCTACGTTAAGAACGGAATGGTATACTTTTTCAACCTTCATAAGCGAAAATAACGTCTAGGTCAGCAAAATCGTTTAAATTTTTATTAAAAATAATGCAGTAGCTCTTCTAAATGATGAATTTGTTGTACTACATCATCAGGTTTTTGAGCTTTAAGCGGATTAAAGAAGATCGCTTTTATACCAAAGTTTTGTGCGCCGTAAACATCAGCCTCTAAACTATCACCAATCATAATGCTTTCCTGCTTGTGTGCCTGCGCTAAATTTAAAGCGTATTCAAAAATGGCTTTGTCGGGCTTGTTTACACCCACATCTTCAGAAATTACCACATTTTTAAAATACGGATTAAGGTTTGATACTTGCATTTTGGTAAGCACAGCCTCTTTAAATCCATTAGAGATGATGTGTAAGTGGTATTTGTTTTGAAGATAAGTAAGCACTTTTTCGGCACTTTCGAAAAGGTTTGTTTTGGTTGGGCCCATCGCCACATAATCGTCCTCAAATTTGGCAGGGATCAGCTCTGGTTGCAAGCCCAAATCTAAAAAGGTTTTGCGGAAACGTTCTTCTCTAAGCGCCTGTTTGGTGATTTTGCCTAAATGATATTGCGCCCAAAGTTGGTGGTTATTTACCGTGTAAGTAGCAATAAAATCTTCCGCAGAACTTAAGCCCAGCTCATTCAATTTATAGCTTTCGTAAAGCTCCATTAAAGTTTCTTGAGCGTTACGGTCAAAATCCCAAATGGTATGGTCAAGGTCGAAGAAAATGTGCTTAATCAAAATGTAAAGTTGAAATGTTTTAACGTTGTAAAGTTACAAATTATAAGTAAGCCGATACTTTAGTTTGAAGTTCTTCTATCAATTCTTCATCCATATATTGATATTCGTCTGGAATATTTAGAACAATAATTTTCTGTCTATCTAATTCGTTTCCAAATTTTTGTTCAATGAGCTGACGATGTTTTTTCTCCATTACGAAAATTAGCTCCGCCCAATCAATATGCTTTTGGTTAATTTTTATTCTAGCAGATGACGATGTGCCGGCAGATTTTGCAACAATAAAATCATGGTTTTTATAAATGGTTTCTGCTGTTGCACTTCTCCATTCATTTCTGCTACAGACAAAAAGTATTTTCATTGATTAGAATTACTGCTTCGCCCCATAAGCTAAATCTCCCGCATCGCCTAAACCCGGTACAATATAACTTTTGCTAGTCATCTCATCATCAATTGCACCCAACCATAAATCTGCTTTTGGCAAATTTGCTCTAACGTGCTTCACGCCTTCGGCGCTTGCGATAGCTGACACGATATGTAGTTTTTCAATTTTATAGGAGTTGATGAGTTCCTTTGCACAAAGTACGATACTCAAACCTGTAGCCAGCATCGGATCAGCAAGAATTACTGTTTTTCCTTCCAAATCTGGTGCAGAAATATGTTCCATTTGTATGATGAAATCGCCATTCTTTTTTGTTTTACGATAAGCTGTAATAAACGCAGATTCTGCCTGGTCAAAAACGCTTAACAAGCCTTGGTGCATTGGCAAGCCAGCTCTTAAAATAGTTGCCAAAACTGGCTGTTGTTCTAAAACTGAACTTGTAGCAATGCCCAGTGGGGTTTGTGTTTCAACCTCCTTATACTTTAAGGTTTTGCTGATCTCGTAAGCGAAGAAAGCACCTAAACGCTCCATATTTTTACGGAAGCGCATGGAATCTTTCTGTATTTGTTCATCCCTTATTTCGGCAACAAAAGTGCGGGCTATAGAATTGTTTTTGCTTAGGTCGTATATCATCTTATAAATTTACGATTTTAGATCATAAACCATCTCAGGCATTCCAGAAAACGTTAAAATTGTGATCTATTTCAGATTACTTAGCAACAGCTAATGCTAACATTTGCTCATAAACTTCTTTCCAACCTCTCCAATGCCCCGTTTCTGATAAACTTTCATTGTGCCACAGCGAGTAGAAAGTTCCGTCTACCATTTTTACGTTTTCTAATAGCTCGGTAACCAGTATTAACGCTTGTTTGGGCTGTAGTTTCAGATATTTTAGAAGCGTAGAATCCATTACTGCAAACGGATGTACTTTAAGGTGCGATTGTTTTTCCAGTTGCAAATCGTACCAAAAGAAAGGTGTGCAAGTGCCTGCTCTAAATCCAACTTGCGAAGCGTAGCCCATGGTATAATCATGGTTGATACCTTCTTTAATCAACTGTAGATAGGTTTTTGGAATTTGCAGTTTAAGGTAATGTTGCCTAGAAATATCTATCGTTTTGCCTAAAACGGCATCTAGCAAAGCCTTTTCTTCTTTAAGTTTGATAACATTACTGTTAGAAGCATAAGAAGGATGAATTCCCACTTTAGCCACTTTAGCGGTGTCTTTAATTAATTGTTGCAACAACTCATCATTCGGATGGATATTTACGTCGTGTGCTCTGTCGCCTTTTAACGAAAGCAGAAAGAAGAAGATTGTATTTAATTGATGCTTTTCATGTAATTGATGCAGGTATTCGTAGGTATCAAAGGGATCTTTTTTCTTCCCCAAACCTGTACTTATAATGTTAGTTAGCCTTTCGGTATCGCCTATGGCAATTGCCCTAATAAAACGTGCAGTATTTTTGATGATACCGCTAGATTTAAAGTGATATGCTCTATCAATATCTATAGTTGGAATAAATTCAAACTTCCGGCTTCCAAAATGAATACTGCCTAGCTTGTTGAGCAACAAGTTTTTCAAAATCATTGCCCATTGGTCTATTACTGGAGTTTTTAATAAACCAAGTTCGTACTGTAAACTCTTTTCGGAAGGGAACCTTAAATGTTCGTCGGGCGTGTAAGGTAAATATTCTTCGTATCTGCTTAATAAGTAGAAAGATGCAGCAAATATATCAAAAGGCAATGCGCTGTTTTCAACAGAAAAGGGAACCTTGTCATTTCCAAAATCTGTGATAGCTAAATCTTGTTCAGCAATATTGTTCTTAAGTAAAAGTCCGTTCGCTTTAAAGAACAGTTCATTGCTCAAAGGCTTTTCTGCATAACTGAATTTTGGCCCATTGTACGTGATGAACTGATTGGAAACACTGGTGAATTCAAAATCGCATCGCAATACTTCCCTAAAAATAAAATTGAAAATGTATTTGATACGTGGGGTAACTTGTGGACTATAAACGAGAAGCTGCATATTTACTAAGTTAAATAATTATGCCTTTAAACATAGCAGTTTTAGAAAATTTCGAAGCTACTAAAACGCATTAAAAAACTCGAACAAGTTCACATTACCATCAATATTTAACTTCTTTCGTAATCGATAACGACCAATTTCAACGCCGCGGGGCGATATCTTCATCAGCTTTGCGATCTCTTTTGTAGATAGATTCATCTTCAAATAAGCAGAAAGGCGAAGCTCGTTACTAGTGATGGCAGGATATGCCTCCTTTAAATGTTTTAGGAAATCGACGTGAACCTTGTCAAAATGTACGGTGAACTGTTCCCAGCTTTCGTCAGATTTTTCCTCTGCATTTAACAATCTGATAATTTTGTTAAAATCTGCCGAATAGGTATCGTCTTTGATCTCTTTTTTCAGTTTGAATAGCTCGCCTTTAATCTTCGACATTAAATCAGCCTTTTGCACCAAGTGCATGGTATTCGAAGCTAATTCGGTGTTTTTGGTTTCTATTTCCAGCTCTAGTTTTTCGTTTTTAAGCTTGATAATTTCCTTGTCCGATTTATCAATCTCAAGCTGGTGCATATATTGTGTATGCTCTTGTTCTCTTTGGAAAGCAATCCGCTGATTAATAATTTTGCGATGTTGCCTTTTATAAACGATGTACATGATCCCAAAAAACATCAACATATAGATAATGTATGCCACAATGCTCTGATACCAGGGTGGGAAAACGGTAAATTCGTAGGTAGCGGCAATAGATTCGTTACCTAAATTGTCTACCGTCTTTACCATAAAGGTGTAGTTGCCGCCAGGCAAATTGGTATAGTCTTTTTCAGTCTTTTTATCTAGTGGCGACCAATTTTCGTCGAATCCTTTTAGGTAACAAGTATAAAACGTGTTTGCGCTATTTTTGGTAAACGTAGAAGAATACTCGAAATGGAATGAATTTAAAGCATGCTTCATTTTTGGAATTACCTTTTGCGATGCATCTTCATTAATATCTCCAAAATAACCGCCAAAAAGCAAACTATCTGCTTTCCCAGATGCTTTCACTAAACTAATCCTTACTTGCTGTTTACCATATTTTGCAAGGTATTTTTCGAAATTTAGATGGTAAAATCCTTTCTGGGCACCAATAATAATATTGTTTTTATTGATGATGTTGATATGCTCAAAACCACCCAAAGTTTTTCCGTTAAGCTCGGTGATGTAGAGCAGTTCATAAGCATTGCCCTTACGCTGTGCAACACCTAATTTCTTTTCTTCGATAAACCAAATGTTACCTTCTGCATCGTCCTTTAAATAGCGTATATATTTATTCCCAAAAATTGGATTGAAAAGGCTTGAGGGTTCAAAACGATCTTGTTGAGCATTGTACTCGTAAACACCTTTTTCGGTACCCACAACAATTTTATTTTTAACAAAGTAAATATGATTGTTGAATGTAGATGGTAAACCTTTTTTATGGGTGTAAAGCTGCACTTTAGTTGTGTGTAAATTGGAGGTTGCTATTTTGTAGACACCTTTATAAGGATGCGATACCCAAATATTGTTGCCTTCTGCAAGTACGAAACGAGCAGATTCGCTAAAATTGCCAATGTTTGAAATTAATTGTAGCCTTTGGTTAATGTCTTCAAAAACAGAAATGCCGTCATAATTACCCGAAAGCAAAAAGCGCCTATTGGTTGTTGGCTGTGGGAAATTCAGAAAGTTCCAATATCCTTTTCCAGTAGTAATAGGAACAGGTTTGTCGTCAATTATTTCGAAAGCACCTTCATGCCTACCAAGCAGAAGCTTTCCATTCACCACATTCATGCCCCACGACTGCCCAGAGGCGTTAGCTATAGCATTAAAATTGCTTTGCGCAAGGCTAATGTCAGTAACATTTCCTAACGGAAGTTTGTAAACTCCATTAGATAAGCCAACGTATAAACTGTTATTGTGAAGAACTGAAGTATGCCCGCTTGCATTATCAAAAACAGGGGGATTAATGTGTTTAATGGCATTACTATTTGCAATAAAGCTGATACCATCTGCAAGTCCAAGCCAAATATTGGCGTTTTTATCGCTGTACAAACTTAAAACAGAGCTGTTTTGTATACCCGAACTCTTGTTGAGTTGGTAAAGCTGTTTTCCACTTTTTTCAAAAAGATAGAAGCCTTTATCTAAGGTGCCAATACCTATTAAATTATTGTTAACGATACAGGTATTGGTGATGTTTGAGAGATAGCTAATGTTTTTGACTGGCTGCATTTGTTGGTTGTGCAGTAGGAGTAAGCCTTGCCACATGGTTCCAACCAAAATACTGTCTTTGCCATATTGTGCCATAGAGCTAATGGATAAATCTGCTGGTAGTGGATGGCTTACTGCTGGTTCCCAGCGGTCTACGTTAAGTTTTAGCAAGCCCTTAGCCTTGTCGTGAGCAATAATTTGTTGATTTCCCATGCCCATATAAAGCCATCCAGCTTCTGATTTAAATACGCTAATTTTATTGTTCTTCCACCTATAAATTCCGTTTGCTGCTCTGAAAAAAGTGGCATCTGCTGTAGAATGCACGTTCCAGATATCTGCAAAAGATCTATATGCTTCTGGAATTTTATTCTTTAGGCTATGGAAAACCAATCTTCCGCTTAAATCTGGGGCAAAATAGCCGAAGTCGCCCTGCCCGCCTGCATATATCTTATTGTCGTTGCCGATTTTAATAGACCTTACAATGGTTTTGTTGGGCAATGGATATATTTTCCAGCGGCTGCCATCAAAAGTTAGTAATCCCTCATCATTGGCAAAATACAAAACGCCATTACGGTCTTGTTGGATATCCCAATTGTGACTGCCGCCGCCATAACTTGTGTTATAGTAGTTAATAATGTCTGGCATACCTATCGGATTTTGAGTAAATCCAAATAGAGGTAGAGAAAAAAAGAGTAAGGCTAATATTTGGTTTTTCATTAACAAACTAAAAGTAGGTAAATTCTCGCTTTCTTCAAATGTTGTAGGTATAATCTGTGCTGTTGTGTTATTTTAAGCGGTTTTGATGTAGTTTTGTAGGGGTTAAAAATTTGGATGTCGAGGATTATTAGCGATAATTTTACATCAATTAACCGATTAACCAAATATTAAAAAGTATGAACAACAAGTCTTTTGTAAGGCATCATTGTCTTTTACTGTTGGCATTAATTACTCTTTTCAACTTCGGCTGTAAAGATGAAGATTATACCAGCAAACTCGGAACTCCTGCCACAGCAGCCTTTAAGGTAACCAAAGTTGCAGGCAAAGTAAACACCTACCTATTAGAAAGTACATCTCAAAACGCTTACCGTTACCAATGGGATTTCGGACAGAACGAAGGCCTTAAATCTGCTGGCGCAAGCACAGAAGCTTATTTTATTTCTAAAGGCACTTACAACGTGAAATTGTATGCTTATGGAGAGGGTGGCTACGACATCGCTACGCAACCTATAGTGGTAGATCAAGATGATTTTACGCCGACACTGAACGATGCGACCTATAAACTTCTAACAGCGCACAGTTGGAAATTAGACGCAAGTTCGGCTGCACCAATTATTGTTGGTACAGAAAATAATCCAGGTGAATATTATGGCGGTGGTGCTTTAGCTCCTTGTCAGGTAGATGATGACTATACTTTCTCATTTGCCAACAATGCTTTTAAACTTACTTACAAAGCAAACGGACAAACTTTACACAGCGGCAATTGCGGAAGTGATAGATCTTATGAATCTGCCTTCACCTTTAGCAAAACTGTAGTAGGTGCGGGTATTGCAAGCATCACTATTCCGGGGAATGCACCTGATAGATTTATCGGAATTACAGATCCTTCTTCTAATAATTATCGTATTATTTCTATTTCTGCTACAGAGATGGTTTTACGTTCTGGAAAACCTGGAGATGTGGTACACCAAATGCGTTTCGTTAAGAAGTAATTAGCTTATTTTTAATTAAAGCCAAATATAAATATGAAAAGAATTCGACTATTGATCGTATTACTGGTTTCTTTTGCCTTACAGAACGTGTATGCCCAGAGCATCACAGTTTCTGGTGTGGTTAAAGATGGACTAGGTAAGGAAATTCCGGGTGTTTCTGTGCTCATCAAAGGCACCACCAATGGAGTTGCAACTACAGCCGATGGTAAGTATTCCATCACCGTGCCTAAAGCAGGTACAACTATTGTTTTCTCATTTATCGGGATGACAACCCAAGAGTTTATCGTTACAAAATCTGAAACTATTAATATTACTATGGACGATGCTGCCAACACCTTAAACGACGTGGTTGTAGTGGGTTTTGGTACACAAAAACGTAGTAACGTAACAGGCTCTGTAGCTACTGTAAATAACAAGCAATTGGTACAAACACCAGTTGGCGATTTGAGTAATGCACTTGCCGGTCGTACCCCAGGTGTAATTACCAAACAACCTTCTGGAGAGCCTGGAGCAGATGGTACGCAAATCTTCATCAGAGGTAACTCTACTTTTGGTGGCGGCAGCATGGAGCCATTATTCGTAATTGATGGTGTGGTTCGTTCTGGACGTGATTTCGGACAAATGGATCCGAACGAGATTGAAAGTGTGAGTATCTTAAAAGATGCATCTTCGGCCGCAATTTTCGGTGTTAAAGGTGCAAATGGTGTGGTTTTGGTAACCACTAAACGTGGTAAAGCTGGTCAGTTAAGCGCTAACTATTCTTTCAACTACGGTTTTTCACAAGTAACCAGATTACCGAATGCATTAGGTTCTTACGAATATGCAACTTTGTATAACGAAGCAAAGCTAAATGATAACCCTGTCGCTACGCCCGAGTTTTCTTTAGAGCGTTTAGAGGCGTTTAGAAATGGAACAGATCCTGATGCGAATCCAAATACCGATTGGATGGATTTAGTACTTGGTGGCACGGCTCCAAGAATGCAGCACAACCTTTCATTATCAGGCGGTAGCGAAAAAATCAAGTATTTTACTTCTTTCGGTTACCTTAACGAAGATGGTTTATACAGTTCATTAAACTATAACAGATACAACGTTAGAAGTAATATTGATATCCAAGCAACATCTACCACAAAAATTTCTGTAGACTTAGCGGGAAGACTTGAAAATAAATTATCTCCGCCAGCAAGTGTAGATAATATTTTTGAGCACACAATGCGTAACCCACCAGTACAACCAGCTAGGTTTTCTAACGGTTTACTAGCGGCGCCAGGTGTATACCCAAATCCTTTGGCATTAATTAGCGAAGAAAGTGGATATAACAGAAACTCAGCTAACTTTTTCATGAGCAACTTCCAAGTGGTACAACAAATTCCAGGTGTAGAAGGCTTATCAATTAAAGGGGTTTTAGCATTCGATAGAAACTTTAATCATAATAAAACGTGGAACCAGTGGGTGCCGCTTTATGCTAGAGCTAACGACGGAACTTACACCATCAATGCACAATCAAAATCATCTCTTTCTAAAGGATATGGCGAAGGGCAAAGCACCGAGTTACAAGGTCATATCAACTACGACAGAAGATTTGGGAAACACGGTATTTCGGCATTAGCCTTAGTATTGCAAAAACAAAATCAAGGTACTGGAATTTATGGTGCTAGAAACTCTTACGAAAGTTCTGCTTTGCAAATCTTGAATTTTGGGCCAGCTTTAAATGAAGTTTTAAGTGATGGTGAGGATAAAACTGCTTTGCGTAGTGCGGCCTTCCGTGTAAACTACGATTTTGACGGCAAGTACCTTTTCCAAGCGAGTTTAAGACGTGATGAGTCGGAGAACTTTGCACCGAGCGAAAGAGTAGGTTACTTCCCTGCGTTTTCTGCTGGTTGGTTGTTAACTAGAGAAAGCTTTATGCAAAACGTAAAGTTTGTTGATTTCTTGAAGTTAAAAGCATCTTATGGTACTTTAGGTAGCGATCGTATTCCTAGCCGTTTCGGTTACTACAACCGTTACAATTTAGTGCCAAATGTTTATCCTTTCGGAGGAAATTTTGTTACAGGTTTAACTCCTGGCGCTATCGCAAACGAAAATTTAACTTGGGAAACTTCGGTAAAAATGGATGCGGGTTTAGAAGCTAAATTCTTCAAAAATCAGTTGAGTGTAGATTTCACTGTGTTTAAGGAAAGAAGAAAAGATATTTTAGCTACTCGTGCACTTTCTGTACCATTAAGCTTTGGTGCTGCATTGCCAGCCGAAAACTTTGGTATTGTAGACAATCAAGGTTTGGAGTTGATTTTAAATCACAATAAGCAATTATCTAGCAATTTCTCATACTTTATTGGCGGTAACTTTACTTACGCTAAAAATAAAATTGTGGAGGCAGCCGAAGCTTCTAATATTCCAGATTACAGACGTATTACAGGAAGACCAAACGGCGGAATTTTTGGATATAAAGCAGTTGGTATTTTTAGAGACGCGGCAGATTATGCAGCTTCGCCTAAACATAGCGCATACCTAAACTCTACTGGTCCTGGCGATATCAAATATCAAGATATCAATGGTGATGGAATTATCAACGATGACGATATTACTTATTTAGGCAACGGTACACTACCTCAAATTCTTTACGGTATTAATGGTGGTGTAAACTTTAAAGGTTTCGAGTTAAACTTCTTATTGCAAGGAGCGGCACAATCTCAACAATTATTTACGCAAAATGCGGCTTGGGCATTTCATAACAGTGGGCGTGTAAATGCAGAATGGTTAGATAGATGGACACCAAATCGTCCTGATGCACCATTGCCTCGTTTAACACTAAACACTAACGGTAATAACTATTTAGTAAGCAGCTTCTGGGTACAAAACTCAAGCTATATCAGGTTAAAGAATGTGGAGTTTGCCTATACTGTAAAACACAGGTTACTATCTAAAATTGGCGCAAACAACATCAGACTTTATGCACAAGGGCAAAACTTGTTTACCATTACCGATTTGATCAACCTAGATCCAGAAAATACGAATGGTATTGGTAGATATTATCCGCAACAAAAGACTTACACTTTTGGAGTTAACGTACAGTTCTAACCAATGGTTGATATGATTACTATTAAAAGAAAAGAAATGAACAAAAGATATAAATGGTTAGTCGGCGTAATGGTAGTTACGTTTACAACTTTCTCATGTAAAAAAGACCTGTTAGATATAAAACCAATTGATTTCGTGTCTGATGTAGCCGTTTTTCAGGATATCACACTTACCAATCAGTTTGTGAATGATATCTACGGTTCAATGCTAAGCGGTTTCGAACGTAGAGATTTTGGTTACGATCAAGACTGGGCACGTGGTTTTGCTAATTTGGATATGATGACTGACGATATCGAAGGTCATAACGATTTGCCGATGAACCGAGTTCAGGAAGGTGATTTAAACCCGAATTTCTCGATGGGGACACAGCTTTGGGCAGTTAACTATTCGTTAATTAGAAAAGCGAATACTCTTATTGCACGTATTGATGGTGTACCCACTACAAATACAGCGTTGAAAGATCGTTTAAAGGCAGAAACTAAGTTTTTAAGAGCTTTTGCTTACGCTGATTTAGTGAAGTCGTTTGGTGGTGTGCCATTAATTACCACAGAACAAAACGCAACTGATGATTTAGAGGTGCCAAGAAATACTTATGATGAGTGTGTGGCTTTCATCATCAAAGAATGTGATGAAGCTGCGGCGGTGTTGTTGCCATCTTATCCAGATGCTGCCGAGTTGGGTAGAGCTACTAAAGGTGCTGCGTTGGCATTAAAAGCTAGAGTTTTATTGTACCATGCAAGTCCGTTAAATAACCCTAACAACATCATTACACGTTGGGATGATGCAGCAAAAGCGGCACAACAAGTAATGGCACTTGCTCCAGCAACTTATGACATTCATCCAGATTACTACCAGTTGTTTATGACTAAGGCTGGAAATAAAGAGGTAATTTTTGCAAAGAAATTTGCTCGTCCTCACCGTACCCACCAAAGTGCACACATGTTGCATATGAGCTTTACGCCAACAGGTTGGGGTGGTTGGGGCGCTTTCCACGCTACGCAAAATTTGGTAGACGCTTTTGAAATGAAAACTACAGGTTTGCGTCCAGATGAAGCTGGTTCTGGGTACGATCCGCAAAATCCATATGCTAATCGTGATAATCGTTTAGATAGAGCGATGCTGATGAATGGCTCACAATTTAAAGGCATTACGGTAGAAACTTTCCAAAGTGCAGACTTAAGCGCTCACCCAGATGGAAATGCCAACGGGCGTACCAATGGTGATAGAACTAAAACTGGTTATGGCTTACGTAAATTTATCGACGATAAAAATATGACCGCCGATGCAGTTTATCAAGGTGGCGATAACGATTGGATTTACATGCGTTACGCAGAGGTTTTATTAAACTATGCTGAAGCTAAGAACGAATTCAGCGGGCCAGATGGTACAGTTTACGATGCTTTAGACAAAGTTCGTAACAGAGGCGGTTTGCCACCGTTGACGAGAAACTTCTCGCAGGTTACACTGAGAGAGAAAATCCGTAACGAACGTAGAGTTGAGCTTTGTTTCGAAGAGCACCGTGTGTATGACGTAAGACGTTGGAAAACTGGAATGACTTATTTCAACGGACCTGTTTATAGAATGAACGTGGTTAAAAATGCTAATGGTTCTATCACTTACACCAAAGCAGTTTTAGAAAACAGAGTTTATAAGGAGAGTTACAATTTGTTTCCAATTCCTCAAATTGAGAGGGAGAGAAACAGAAAGCTAACCCCTAATCCATAATAATTAATAATGATTTAGCACTTGTTCGCAAGGTAATAACTACGAACAAGTGCTTTTAAAGTACAGGCTTATACCCTGATGATATGCAAAAAATAATCAAAGGCATAGTAACGCTACTCGTTGTGCTCGGAAATAATGTTTTCGCGGTAGACAGTACGGCTCCTGCCAACCCAAATACGGCCATTAAAGTAGAAGTTAGAAGGTCTGAAAAAGGTTTTGAACTGCTAAGAGGTGGGAAGCCTTATTATATTAAAGGTGCTGGGGGTACTTCCTACTACAATCGTGTAGCTGCTTACGGAGGAAATTCTGTACGTACGTGGAGTACCAACAATGCCAAAAGCATTCTCGATTCTGCACAAAAAAACGGACTTACGGTAATGATGGGTTTGCCTGTCACCCCAGAACGTCATGGTTTTAACTACGATGATGCTGCTGCGGTTAAAAAGCAGTTCGAGAAAGTTAAAGCAGAAGTGTTGAAATATAAAGACCATCCAGCTTTGCTAAGTTGGGGCATTGGTAACGAACTCAACCTATCTTACAAAAATCCAAAAGTTTGGGAGGCTGTAAACGATATCGCGAAGATGATCCACGAGCTTGATCCAAACCATCCAGCTACTACTGTATTGGCGGGCATCAATCAAAAGGAAATCGACCAGATCAAAGCTACAGCTACGGCGATAGATATTTTAGCGATTAATACTTATGGAGGCTTAGCAGAATTACCAGCTAAAGTTAAATCTGTTGGTTGGACAGGACCTTATATCGTTACAGAGTGGGGGCCAACTGGACACTGGGAAGGTTTGCAAACCGAATGGAATGCGCCTGTGGAAGAAACAAGCAGCGAAAAAGCGGCAGTGTATTTCAACCGTTACAACTACGGAATTGATAGAGATAAAGCTAATTGTTTGGGTTCCTACGTTTTCTTATGGGGACAAAAGCAGGAAAGAACGCCAACTTGGTACGGGCTTTTTACTTCAAGAGGTGAAGAAAGTGAAGTGGTAGATGTAATGCAATACCTGTGGACTGGTACTCTTCCGAAAAATAAAGCACCACATATTTATGGCTTTGTACTAAATAAACAGAAATCGAACCAGAGTGTTATTTTAAAGCCAAATACAAATTACGAGGCAGAGGTTACAGCTTTCGATCCAGATAAAGACCAGTTAAAATACAGATGGGAATTATTGCCCGAAGCAACTAAAGTAGGTGAAGGCGGCGACCACGAGGATAAACCAGAAACTGTAAAAATGAACTTCAAGGATCTTGGCAATGGAAAAATCAACGTTACTGCTCCAGCTGTATCAGGTGCTTATCGTTTATTTGTTTATGTAGAAGACGGAAAAAACAAAGTGGCAACTGCTAACATCCCATTTTTTGTAAAGTAAAATACCGAACCGATTAGATTTGTGAACTTAAACCCGAGAAAATGAAGACATACACATTATTGTTTAGAACTTGTATCATGGCACTTTTTGTACTAACCATGAGCATGAGCTGCAAAAAGGAGGCGAAGGCCGCCGAGCCAACAGATTTACAATTAACAGCAAACGTTAGTAGCGATGGTTCGGGAAGGGTAGATTTTGTAGCGACAGCAAATAATGCAGATCGTTATTTGTTTTCTTTTGGCCAAGCTACAAACGAAAGCATCCGTTCTAACGATGGCAAAGCTTATACTATCTACGCAGAAGGAGGAACTTACACTGTAAAAGTAACAGCGTATTCGGCAAGTAATAAGTCTATTGAGCTTACAAAACAAGTTACCGTAGAAAAGAATGAAGTAATAGATAACAGTGGTTACATCTCGCCAGAAACTTATCCGGGTATGACCTTGGTTTGGCAAGACGAGTTTAATGGTAGTGCTTTAGATACAAAGTTTTGGAATTTTGAAGAAGGCAACGGAACGGAAGGCTGGGGTAACTGGGAGCTGCAATACTACCGTAAAGAAAACACAAGAGTGCACAACGGTTACTTAACCATTACCGCAAAAAAAGAATCCTTCGGTGGAAAAGAATATACCTCGTCAAGATTAACTACAGAAGCGAAAAAAGATTTTCTTTATGGTCGTATCGAAATGAGAGCGAAGCTACCTAAAGGACAAGGGATTTGGCCAGCATTTTGGGCTTTGGGTGCAAACATTCGTACTACACCTTGGCCATTCTCAGGAGAAATTGATATCATGGAAATGGTTGGCGGTGGTCCAGGAAAGGATAACACCCTTCACGGTACAGTGCATTACGAAGATGGCGGTCACAAATACATTGGCGGTTCTACTACTTTAAAATCTGGCGACTTTTACGATAAATTCCATGTGTTCTCTATCGTTTGGACAACCAACTCGATTAAGTGGTATCTCGATAACGAAGAGTTTTACACTTTCGATACTACTGGAGCAAATAAAGACGAGTTTAGAAAGCCTTACTTCCTTTTGCTTAATCTAGCCGTTGGCGGAAATTGGCCAGGTGCACCAAATACAAGCACCGTATTTCCGCAAAGGTACATTATAGATTATGTTAGAGTTTTTCAATAGAACTATCTTCATCCGTTAGTTAATAGATTGTTTGAATAAGCCCCGATTTATCGGGGTTTTTTGTTTGCTGGTAGAGACGCAAAATTTTGCGTCTGTACGTAGGAGAATATTAGTGATCAAATAATGAAATAGGCATATTCATCATCATAATCCATTCCTCAATTAGTATATCTCAGAAGTTAAAATAAAGAGTGCAAAAACTTCTGTCCTATAATTTAGGTTAATCCCTAAACCGTATCTTTGTAATAATGAAGTTCAAACTCATCTCTGATTATAAACCTACTGGCGACCAGCCCACTGCAATAAAGCAATTGGTAGAAGGTGTAAATGCTGCCGAACACTATCAAACCTTATTGGGTGTAACGGGTTCGGGTAAAACGTTTACCGTAGCCAACGTAATTGAGCAAACGCAAAAGCCTACGCTAATTCTTAGCCATAACAAAACTTTGGCAGCGCAGTTGTACGGCGAAATGAAGCAATTTTTCCCTGAAAATGCGGTAAACTATTTTGTTTCCTACTACGATTATTATCAGCCAGAGGCTTACATGCCCACTACAAATACCTACATCGAGAAGGATTTACAAATCAACGAAGAGATAGAAAAGCTACGTTTACGCTCTACTTCTTCACTGATTTCTGGACGTAGAGATGTGATCATTGTTTCCTCGATTTCTTGTATTTACGGTATGGGAAATCCAGATGATTTCTCTAAATCTGTTTATCGTTTTGGTGTGGGTACAAGAGT
This sequence comes from Pedobacter sp. T50_32, assembly GCF_057652195.1. Taxonomy (NCBI): domain Bacteria; kingdom Pseudomonadati; phylum Bacteroidota; class Sphingobacteriia; order Sphingobacteriales; family Sphingobacteriaceae; genus Pedobacter; species Pedobacter sp. T50_32. The sequence goes on from NZ_JBYFBY010000001.1 coordinate 718,606, forward strand.
GAGTAGAAATGCTTTTTTACACCATCTGGTGGAAATTTTATATGCTCGTACCATCAACGATTTTAAACGTGGAACTTTCCGTGTAAAAGGCGATACGGTAGATATTTATCCAGCTTACATGGATCACGCTTATCGTATTTCCTTTTTTGGAGATGATATCGAAGAGCTATCAGCCATTGACCCGGTAACTGGAAAAACGATAGAAAAACTGGAAGATATATCTATTTATCCTGCTAACCTTTTCGTAACGCCAAAAGACAGATTTAACCAATCCATTTGGGGTATACAGGAAGAATTGGAAGTTCGTAAAAACCAACTTTTAGGAGATGGACTTAACCTTGAAGCCAAACGTTTGGAAGAGCGTGTAAACTTCGATATCGAGATGATGAAAGAGCTGGGCTACTGTTCTGGAATTGAGAACTATTCTCGTTTTTTCGATGGTCGTTCGCCAGGAATGCGCCCTTTCTGTTTGCTAGATTATTTTCCAGATGACTACTTGATGGTGATTGACGAAAGTCACGTAACGGTGCCGCAAATTAGGGCAATGTACGGTGGTGATAGATCTAGAAAACTATCGTTGGTAGAATATGGTTTCCGTTTGCCATCGGCATTGGATAACCGTCCACTAAACTTCGAAGAATTTGAACGTTTAGCACCGCAAACCATTTATGTAAGCGCCACCCCAGCAGATTACGAACTACAAAAATCTGAAGGTGTGGTAATTGAACAGGTAATTAGACCAACGGGTTTGCTAGACCCAATCATTGAAATCCGCCCTGCGATAAACCAAGTAGATGATTTATTGGACGAAATTGATAAAACCATTAAACAGGGCGATCGTGTTTTAGTAACCACGCTAACCAAACGCATGGCCGAAGAGTTGACCAAATACATGGACAGGTTGAATATCAAGTGTCGTTACATTCACTCGGAAGTGAAAACTTTAGAGCGTGTAGAGATTTTACGTGGCCTGCGTTTAGGAGAGTTTGATGTATTGATTGGTATTAACTTACTACGTGAAGGTTTGGATTTGCCGGAAGTAAGTTTCGTAGCAATTTTAGATGCAGATAAAGAAGGTTTCTTACGTTCGGATAGGGCTTTAATTCAAACTATAGGCCGTGCAGCTCGTAATGATAGAGGGCGTGTAATTATGTACGCCGATGATATTACCGAGTCTATGGAGCGCACCATTAGCGAAACCAACCGACGCAGGGAAAAGCAAATTGCTTATAATTTAGAACATGGCATTATACCTAAAACGGTAGGTAAATCTAAGGAAGAAATTATGGAGCAAACTTCTGTATTGGAGGTTTCCGAAAAACAAAAAGCTAGAGCAAAAGCTTATGTAGAAGTTGATGAAGTAAGCATAGCAGCAGATCCAGTAGTGCAATATATGACTAAGCCAGAACTACAAAAAGCACTAGACAAATCTCGTAAAGAAATGCAAAAAGCAGCTAAAGAAATGGATTTCTTATTGGCCGCCCGTCTACGTGATGAAATGTTTGCTTTAGAGAAGGTGTTTGAGGAGAGGTTTGGGAAATAGGTAATAAGTTTTAGGTTGTAAGTTAAACGTTTGACTTGCCGCCTAACCTAATGAACCAGTTCAACAAATGGCAAATGAACTAATTTTATGCAAGGACAAAATAGAAACGAAATTTACCCAGGTTTAGAAGTGGGTATCATCCTTAAAAAAGACCAAAGAAGTGGAAACGTAACCTATGGTGTGGTAGAAAAACTTCTCACTTCTTCCGCATTTCATTCCAGAGGGATAAAAGTACGCTTAGAAGATGGACAAATTGGTAGGGTTTGTGAGATTGTTGAAGAAGGTTAATCTAAGTTTCTTGTAACAAATAAATAGACCTTAACCTGAATTGTAATGAAATTGCAATGAAAATCGTTATTTGAAACAAATAACTAGAGGCAAAGTCTATATTTGTAACAACAGTATTTATATGGGATTTCTGATAAAATTTATATTCATCACAATAATTGTACTCTGGATAATCAGGTTATTGATTAGACTTATATTCCCTGCTGTAATAAGAAATGCTTTTGGTAATATGCAACAGCAAGCTCAACAGCAGCAGCAACAACAAAGACCTAGTCGTCCAGAAGGTACTATTTCTATAGACCACATGCCTAAAAAAGAAAAACGAAAAGGCAACGCCGATAATTTGGGTGAATTTGTAGATTACGAAGAAGTAAAGTAATCTAATTCATTTCTCGTTTTGGCGATAACCACTTTCTAATTGGCAAATCGTAAAATTTCATGGCTAAATAAGCAATAATAATTTGTCCTATGATTAAAGATGGGATAACCCAAGCCAAGGTTTGATGGTTGGGTTGCGCCTGTGCATAATAATTGCCGAATGCCCAAAGTACAAAGTAGTGCGTAATGTAAAGCGGGTAAGAAAGCTGACCTGATAATCTGCAAATACCTTGATGCGATGGGTTTAAAGCTGCTCCTGCTCCCAAAGAAACTAAAAATGGGAAATAAACAACAATCACTAAAGGTTCTGTAAGCCAATTCCAATTATCATTGTAAGGCACAAAAAATGCTAAGGCTAGCAAAACTGCCAATAAAGGAAAACCTAATTTGTTTTTGATAATAGCTTGATAACGGAATACGCACATCCCTGCTAAAAATGAGAAAGCTACTCTCACTCCGCCATCCCAAAAATTACTTCCGGCCCAACCTCCGCTAATATTACCAGTGGATTTGGAAACGTAGAAAAGTACAGCAGCTGCTACAATTGCCAATACTAACAACCAAATTCTTTTTAAGCGTTGCAATACCAATGCGTAAACAATATTTGCTACGTATTCCCAAAAAAGTGTCCAAGCTGGGGCGTTTAAGCCAAAGTTGTTAAAAGCTCTTTCGGCAATTATTGGGTAAGGTATCATTAAGATTGATGCAAAAAATAACAAAGCCAGTTTTCCTGTGCTGTAAGCTTCTACTTGGTTGCCAAAAGGGTCGAAGATGAACCCGAGTAAACCTAATATGGTACCTAAAACTACCAGCGGATGCAACCTCACTAACCTTTGTTTGAAGAAGGTTTTCAATCCCATTTGTGGTAGCCTGTCATCGTAAGCGTAGGCAACTACAAAACCTGATAGGCAGAAGAAAAAATCTACCGCTAAATAAGCATGTGCAATTAAATCGTCGGGATGCGGCGTGTACATTTCTATGAAGTGGAAAATAACTACGCCAAGTGCGGCAACACCACGTAAGCCATCTAAAATTTCGAAATGTGTTTTGGATTTAAGTACTGAAGGAGAAGAAAGGTTGCTCATTTGGTTTTGCTAAAGTTCAAGATTAAGCATTTTGCTTGGTTTGAGCAAGGGTTTAGTGTACGTACGTTGTTACATAAACCCGATTGAAGTGGAAATACTTTTTGTTGGCTGTCACCCTGAGCTTGTCGAAGGGTTGGTGATAAAATGGTAGATGCTTCGACAGGCTCAGCATGACAGGAGTTAACGGCAGTGCCAACAAAAAGATTTTAACGGAAAGCGGGGCTACCCGTTCAAAAAAGCCTATAACGCTGCTTTTCAAAAATAGCTAAATAAAATAACGATGCCTTAACAATCAGTTAATTAGCGTTGGAGACTTTTGTAAAAGTTAATTATCATACTATGCTTGAACTGTTTTTAATTGTGTGTCTGGTTCTTTTTGTAGCGTTTTTCTTTAGTCCTTACGAGTTAACCGTTGGCGAAGACGAAGATTAATTATACTGTCTGCAAAAATTTGCGCTTTCTGCTAGGAAGGCCGGTCTTTTTTGTCTCTAAAATTAGCTTATGGAGAAAAGAAATGTAGAAATCGTGGTGATTTCTGATGTGCATTTGGGCACCTATGGTTGTCATGCCAAAGAATTGTTGAAATATCTGAAAAGCATTAAGCCAAAAACGTTAATCCTAAACGGAGATATTATTGATATTTGGCAGTTCAGCAAGCGTTATTGGCCAGAAACGCACATGAAAATTCTGCGAAAACTGATGAAATTTGTAGTAGAAGGTGTAAATGTGTATTACCTAACGGGAAACCACGATGAGCTTTTGCGCAAGTTTGCAGATATGCATTTGGGCTCGTTCCATATCCAAAACAAGCTTATTTTAGAAATTGATGGCAAGAAAGCATGGTTTTTTCATGGTGATATTTTTGATGTAACCATGCAGCATTCTAAATGGTTGGCGAAGTTGGGCGCTATTGGTTACGATACTTTAATTTTGCTGAACAGTGTGGTAAATTCGATGCTTACTTTTTTTGGTAAGGAGAAAATGAGTTTCTCGAAAAAGATTAAGGCGAAGTTTAAGGATGCGGTAAAATTCATCAATAGTTTTGAGGAAACTGCTGCCGAATTGGCTATCGAAAATGGTTATCAGTACGTAGTTTGCGGGCATATTCATCAGCCAGAAAAGCGCAATATTTTAGCAGAAGAAGGCGAAGTTTTGTACTTGAATAGTGGCGATTGGGTAGAGAATTTAACTGCTTTAGAATACAACGCTGGGAATTGGGAGATTTTTAAATACGAAGCGCAAAACTTCGTGAAAGATGAAGTAGAACAAGGCGAACTTTCTGACGGAGATGACTTGACTGGAAAGCTGGATGTGAACATTTTATTGCAGAAAATTAAGTTAGAAATTGCTTAAAACTGATAGACTTAACTACCACGTTGGCGGGGACGCCAACATAAGCATTATCTCTTGTTGGCGTCCCCGCCAATAAGCATAATTTAATACGCACTCATTAAAAAAAAATACTTCGATTTTTAAACAGTTTCTGAATACTGCAGAAAAATATAGATATTAGAACCCGAATGAAAATACTTTACGCCATACAGGGAACGGGCAACGGACATGTGAGCAGAGCAAGGGAAATAGTTCCGCTTTTACAGCAGCATGGCGAGGTAGATTTACTGATTTCTGGTACACAGGTGGATGTGAAATTGGCTCAAGAAATTAAGTACAACTTTCATGGCTTCAGCTTCATTTTTGGAAAGAAAGGTGGTGTAGACCACTACAAAACTTGGAAAAACATGAACCTTTTTCAGTTCAAAAAAGACATGAATGCCATTCCGCTACGTGATTACAACCTCATTTTAAACGATTTTGAACCTATTTCTGCATGGGCTTGCCGACTGCAGGGAATAGAAAGTGTGTCGCTAAGTCATCAGGCATCTTTTAAATCGAAGAAAGTTCCGAGACCTAAAACGGTGGATTGGGGTAAGTTGATTTTAAGTAGATACGCACCAACTACATATCATATTGGTTTCCATTTTGATAGATATGACGATTTTATTTACAAGCCTGTAATTAGAAGTGAAATCAGACAGTTGTCGCCAAGTAACTTAGGGCACTACACGGTTTACTTGCCAGCAATTGATGATAAGGATTTGGTGAGTGTGCTGAAACAAATTCCGCAAGTGCGTTGGGAGGTTTTTTCTAAGCACACCAAAATAGCTTATGCAGATGGTAACGTTTTTGTAGAACCGATAAACAACGAAAAGTTTAACCAAAGCATGGCAAGTTGCGAAGGCGTTTTTACTGGCGGTGGTTTTGAGGGGCCGGCAGAAGCTTTGCATTTAGGTAAAAAGCTTTTGGTTGCGCCAATGCGTTTTCAATATGAGCAGCAATGTAATGCCTATGCTTTAAAACAGTTCGGCTTGCCTGTAATTTGGGGAAGTAACCACAATTGGGTGCCAATTTTGAAAGATTTTGTTGCCAATCCACAAGAACACAAATTCGATTTTCCAGACGAAACGGCTGCAATTATTGCGCATACCGTAAATACTTTTGCCAGATAAATTTCTTTACTTTGTTGCAAACTTGCAATTAAAACAATACGATTTAGCAGGTTTTACGTTTAACAAAGATGATTAATCAGTTTCGAAGTTTACATCCACTTAACTTAGCCTTGCTGGTAGCGTATACCATTTTTATGCGTATGGCGATTTTTTTTCACCTGCCATCAGAGCTTAACTTTGAAATTTTAGAATCTTACACCAAGCTTTTTATCAATATCCCAAATGATGCGCTATCTGCAGAAGCGAATGTTTTCTTCGCAACAGTAATTGCATTGGTACAGGCGCTCATCTTCAATCGCATTGTAAACAATCACGGTTTGTTGGCAAAACCAACATATTTGCCAGCCTTATTGTATGTAACAGGAACGAGTTTATTTTTGCAATTCTTGGTACTAAGCCCAGCACTAATCTGTAATTTTTTAATCATCATCATCATAGATAAATTCTTGAAGCTTTCAAAAACGGCAAGTGCCATGAGCATTATGTTCGATGTTGGAATGCTGATTGCTATTGGAACATTAATTTACTTTCCGTTCATTTTACTGCTGTTAATGTTGTGGTTAAGTTTGCTCATGTATCGCCCTTTTAACTGGCGTGAATGGATTTCTGGCATTATCGGGTTTTTAACCATTTTTATGTTTGTCGCCGTGTTTTATTATTGGAACAATAGTATCGACCGTTTTATTGACATTTGGCAGCCGTTAACCAACAAATTCCCTGTTAACTTACAGATTAACTATGATGATTATCTAGTGCTTATCCCGGTAGGTTTAATTATGATTTTAGCGGTAATTCAGCTAAGAGATAATTTCTTTAGAAGCTTCATCAGTACACGTAAGGCATTTCAAATGCTGTTCTTCATGTTTGTGGTAAGTATCTTTAGCTTTTACGCTAAAAGAGGCGTTACTGTTTCACATTTTATGCTGTGCGTACCTCCAGGAGCTGTTTTACTGGCCTACTATTTTTCTAACGCTAAAAAGCGATGGTTTTACGAAACTATGTTTGCCATTCTGGTAATTTGTATTCAATACTTTTTGTTTGTTTAGGTGATTTGCCACAGCAGCACAAATCTATTTGGCTATAAATTCAGATGTAGCCGTCTAGGGGATGTTATGATTAAATATTTCTAAAGATAAAAAACGATTAAATCTGTGTATCCGTGGCTAATATTGTAGACTAAACATTGCCCCTTTAACCTTTTTTAACAAATTGATACCTCGAAACTTGCCAAAGATTAATAGCTTTGTGGCATGAAACTGATAGTGATGTTTCTTCCTATTCGTAATTTGTTGTTTGGTAAGGTAAATATTGAATGCGTAATCTGGTCATAGATATTGGCAATACCTATAGTAAAATAGCAGTCTTTGAGCAAAAAGAACTCATTAATTTCCTACAGCTTAAAAAACTAGAAGAGAAAGACCTCTTAAAACTCATTACCGAATATCAGATAGAAAATTCGACGGTTTCTAGCGTAAGCAACGAAATAAGCGACCTCGAAACATTACTAAAAGAACATACCCAGTATACGCGGTTCAATACCGAAATAATGGGCAACATAAAAAGCCATTACGAAAGCCCCACAACTTTGGGTTTAGATAGATGGGCAAAAGTAATTGCAGCACATTGCTTATATCAAGGCAATAATACTTTGATGATTGATGCTGGCACCTGCATTACCTACGATGTGTTGACAGCCAATAATGAATACTTCGGCGGAAGTATAAGTTTAGGCTTGAATATGCGTTTTAAGGCTTTGAACCATTACACAGGTCGCTTGCCATTAATAGATTGGGGTAGGGAGCAAGAACATATTGAAGAGGGAAGCAATACCCAGAATGCTATTAAACGAGGTGTATTGCAAGGGGCGCTTAACGAAATAGAAGGATTTATTGCCATAGAGCATAAAAGAAATAAAGATTTAAAGGTAGTTTTAACCGGGGGCGATTCGCTTTTTTTGACCAAGCAATTAAAAAATAGCATATTTGCCGCCCAGATTACTCACGAACCATATTTGGTTTTAAAAGGCTTGAATGAAGTTATTACATTATAAAATGAACAATAAAATTAAGTGCGTATATGTTGCTACGCTATCAATGCTAACGATGTCGTTAGGGGTTTTTGCGCAAACAACAGTACAATCTCCATACTCTAAATTTGGCTTAGGTAATCTAAGAGGCTCTGTTTTACCTCAGCAAAGAGGTATGGGAGGTATCTCTACGGGTGTTTTTAGATCTAGCTACATTAACAACATCAATATGCAAAATCCAGCATCTTACGCTGGTATAGGTCTTACCACTTTAGATATTGGTATGACTGGAAGCTCAACACAACTAAAAACGAATAATTTAAGCGAGCGTAGTTTCAATGCATCACTAAGTCATGTAGCTATGGCATTTCCACTTACTACAAAATCTGCAGTTAGTATCGGTATTTTACCATATTCAGAGCTAGGATACGATTTTAGAAATTCTGCAACTTTAGGAACTGGTACAAGCGCAAAATCTGTAGATTACTTATACAAAGGCGAAGGAGGTTTGTCAAAAGCGTATCTAGGTTACGGCATCCAATTTGGCGATCACTTTAGAGTTGGCGCAAATGCCGAATATCTTTTTGGAAATTTGATACAAAGTGCATCTACTGAGTTTGTAAATGATCCTGGTGCAATTAATTCTCGCGATCAGGTTAAAAACAGTATCTACGGACTTAATTACAGTTATGGTGCACAATACGATTTTCGTTTAGGCAATAGAACTTCTTTAGTTTTAGGATACTCTGGATCTTCTGGTTCGAAGTTAAATTCGGAGAAAAGCCAATACACTACCATTTATACCAAAGATGCGCAAGGAAACGAACGCTCTGCTCTAGATACATTGAGCTTTACAGAAAATGGAAAAACAGGGTTGAAAATGCCTTTATTACATTCATTTGGCTTTACTGTAAACAAGGAGAACAAATGGTTGATTGGAGCTGATTACCGCATGGGAAAATGGTCTGAAACTACCATCGATAACGTGAACCAAGGTCTTCAAGATACTTATGGTGTATCTGTTGGCGGTCAGTTTACGCCAGATATCACTGCGATTAACGGTTATTTCAAAAGAGTTGATTACCGTTTAGGCTTTACTTACGATAAAACCTACATTAGAATGGCTAACGAAGATGTAAAACAAACCGCAGTTACTTTTGGTTTAGGATTGCCTCTTCAGTCTGGTTATGCAAGATCTTCATTCTACAAAATGAACGTTTCTGCAGAGATTGGTAGTCGTGGAAAAATCACAAATAGTTTAATTCAAGAGCGCTATGTAAACTTTCACCTAAGCTTCTTATTAAACGACAGATGGTTCCAAAGGTTTAGATTTGATTAATAGGCTTAAGCAAAAAGCAATAGGACTAAATAAGTATAACGTTGAAATTGGCAAAATTGAAAATTAGCGGTAACACCTTTACAGGCGAAAATTTTAGCTTGCCAGCTTTACTTCTTAGTCTTCAGTCTTTAGCCTTTGGTCTTGTTACTTTTACCTTTCTTCTTTCTTCATGCGGTGGCGATGACTTGAAAAAAGTTTCCTCCATTGCGGCTAATAAAGTGACTTTAACAAAAGATCGTACTTACGGCGTAGAGATTGTTTACAGTGATTCTGCAAAAGTAAAAGCGAAAGGCTATGCGCCCATTTTAGATAAAGTAACTCCTTCTGCTGGTGCTGCTTACAGTGAAATGCCTAATGGCGTTAAAATCTATTTCTTAGATGATTTCCTAAAAAATAAAGGAACCATAACTTCAAACTACGCAATCAATAAAGAAGTGGAAAAAATCACCATCTTCCGTAAAAATGTAGTGGTAGTAACAGACAACATGACATTTACCACAGAAGAACTTACTTGGGATGAAAATAAACGTCTTTACACATCGCCAGCTGGTACGGTAACTACAAAAGATGGGAATGTGCTCAACGGAACTAGTTTTTCTGCCCCACAAGATTTCAGCACTTACAGCATTACAATGCCTTCTGGCCAGGGCTATGTTGATAATGGAAAACTGCCTCAGTAGGCACTAATTTTAAGCTTCTATCTTCCTAGTTTTCAACTTAAAAAACAATTGAAATTTAATATTTTCTAATTTGTTTCAAATTTGTATCTTGCGCCCTCTTAAAATAAAATTTTAATATAGAATAATATGGGTATAATGACATTCTTGCGTAACCGTGCAGGGCTTATCTTAATTGGAGCAATAGGTTTCGCAATTGTAGCATTTTTAATTGGAGACGTTTTTACTACCGGACAATCTTTTTTAAGTGCGTCTAGAACAACAGTAGGATCTATTGACGGGGAAGACATAAAGTACGAACAATTTAACACAAAGGTAGAGCAAACTTCTGCTCAGTTTAAGCAACAGTATGGCGGCGTTATGAACGCTCAAATGCAAGCTATGGCAGTAGATCAAGCTTGGCAGTCGGAAATTGCAAACATCGTTTTAGGTAAAGAATTTGATCGTGTAGGCTTAACAGTTTCTGCAGACGAACTTTTCGATCTAATCCAAGGCAAAACTCCTAGCCCATTAATTACACAGTATTTCGGTAATCCACAAACTGGTGAGTTTGATAGAGCTGCTGTAATGACTTCTCTTAAGTCTAGAAATACAAATCCTCAATTGGCTCAGCAATGGTTAATGCTTGAAGAGGAAATCGAAAAACAAGCGCTGCAACAAAAATATACCAAATTGGTAAGTAGCTCTGTTTACGTTTCTAGTTTAGAAGCTAATGATGAGTACATCAACCGTAATAAATTGGTTAATTTCAAATATGTAAACTTAGATTACAGCTCTATTCTTGATGCGAATGTGAAGTTAGAAGATGCTGATTACAAAGCTTACTATGATGAAAACAAAAAACGTTTTGATAATGCTCAAGAAACAAGAGATTTCCAATATGTAGCTTTCAGTATTCAGCCAACTGCAGCTGATAGCGCAATTGTAAAAACTCAAGTAGAAAAATTAGCTGCGGATTTTAAAACTACGCCAAACGATTCGTTATTCTCTGCTAATAACTCTGATGTTAAAATCCCTTACACTTATCTTTCTAAAGGTAAATTAGATCCAGCAGTAGATTCGGTAATTTTCAACTATCCAGTTGGAAGTTTCTACGGGCCTAAGTTCTCTGGAAATTCTTACAAATTAGCGAAAGTTGTAGATAGCCGTTTCTCTCCAGATTCGGTTAAAGCAAGCCATATCTTAATTAACCCAGCTCAAGTTGGTGGAGATGATAAAGCATTTAAACTTGCAGATTCTTTAAAAGATTTAGCGCAAGGCGGAAGTAGTTTCGCTGAGCTAGCTAAAAAATATAGCGTAGATGGTTCTAAAGATCAAGGTGGCGATTTAGGTACTTTTGCCCGTGGTGCAATGGTTCCTGAGTTCGAAAATGCTGCTTTCAATGCTAAAACTGGCGATATCAAAGTGGTAAGATCACAATTTGGTATCCACGTAATTAAAGTTGAAAAACAAGTTGGTTCATCTAAAGTGGTTAAGTTAGCTTACATCGAGAAAAGCTTAGTGCCTAGTCAAAAAACAAGAGATGCCGCTTACAAAAAAGCAACTACTTTCTTAAACGAAGTAAAATCTGATAATTTCAGTGCTTTAGCTCAAAAACAAGGCTATACAGTTGGTATTGCTGATAGAATTACAGCTACACAAGGTTATGCTCCAGGCTTAGATAATCCTCGTCAGTTAATTAGAGATGGATACGAAGCAGATAAAGGTGATGTGTTAGCGCAAGTTTACACCATGGATAATGCTTACGTAGTAGCGCAAGTAACGTCTGTAAAACCTAAAGGACAATTGTCTTTAGAAGATGTGAAGAAGCAAATCGAGCCTCAGGTATTGAATGCTAAAAAAGCAAAAATGTTAACTGAGAAGTTTGACAAAGCTTTAGCCGGTACTTCAAGTATCGATGCTGTAGCTCAAAAATTAGGAAAAACAGCAACACCAGTTCAAAACATGGTATTTGCTAACCCAATTATTCCTGGCTTATCACAAGAAAACAAAGTAGTTGGTACTGTGTTCGGTTCGCAAGTAGGTAAACTTTCAAAAGCTATTGCTGGCGACAGAGGTGTTTACGCATTTGTTGTAGAAGGATTTACTAATCCAGCTCCACTAGCTAATACATTTAAACAAAAAGAAAGTATGTTGATGAACATTAGTCAACGTGCTCTAGGTAACGCTTTCCAAGCATTACAAGAAAAAGCTGATATAAAAGACAATAGGGTGAAATTCTATTAATCTTATTTACTTAATTTTGTAACCGTCCTTGCATAAAGCTTGGACGGTTTTTTGTTGTATGGAAATCGTCATTGCGAGGAACGAAGCAATCTTAAAGCGAGAGTTTCAACACTTTTAGTTACTTTGTAAGATTGCTTTGGTCTTCGCAATGACAGCACACACATAGTAGTAGTTATGGATATTCAAGAAAACATTGTTAACAAAGTAGCGGCAAGTGGATTAATTACCTTTAATCTCGAAGATCATTTAGAGAAAGGTGAACGCTTTTTGTATGATATAAAAGATAACCTTTTTCATGGCTTGATGCTTAGAGAGAAAGATTTTAGAGAATTTGTTAAGACGCACGATTGGACGCAGTATCAGGGTAAAAACATTGCTATTACTTGCACTGCAGACGCAATTGTGCCTACTTGGGCTTATATGTTACTGGCTAATAAAATGAAGCCTTACGCTAACGAAGTGGTGTTTGGCAATCTTGATGTGCTAGATACCGTACTTTTCTCTAAAGCCCTCTCAAAAATTAATTTAGATGATTATGCAGGTGAAAGAGTGGTAGTAAAGGGCTGCGCAAACCCACAAATCCCAGTGTCTGCTTATGTAGAAATTACGGCCTTACTTACTCCGGTAGTTAAAAGTATCATGTATGGCGAGCCATGCTCTACTGTGCCAATCTATAAAAGAAAAGATTAGAATTTGTACATTTAGATTTTACTAGAAAGTTTAAAATTTAACAAATGTTAACACCTGCACTTCTACCAATGCAAAATTTTGGATTGCTTTTTGTTTTAGTTAACGTATGAGAAAGTTAGCGTTAATAATTGGCTTAATCGCAATCGGACAATTCGGAATTGCTCAAGAGCTTCCTTTGAAAAAAGAAGTTGCTTTTAAAGAAGGAGAGGTGCTTACCTATAAGTTGAAGTACGGTTTTATCACAGCAGCAGAAGCAACCATAAAAGTTTTGCCTTCTGATATGAAATTCGATGGTAAGCCGACTTACAGATTACAAGTTGACGCTCGGACCTCAGGAACATTTGATGTGTTTTATAAAGTTCGTGATCACTACGATTCGTACATAGATAAAGAGGAACTTACGCCTTACTTCTATCAAGAAGATGTTAGGGAAGCTAAATATCGCCGACAAGACAAAGCACGTTTTTATCAAGATACTAAAAAGGTAGTAGCCAATACGGGAACTTATACAGCTCCCACTACACAAACTTTTGATTTGGTATCTGCTTATTATTTTGCCCGCAGTTTAGATATCAGTAAGCTAAAAATCAATGATACCTTTAAACTAAATTATTTTTTAGGGGATGAAATTTCAGCGCTGGAAATCCAATATGTAGGTAAAGAAGTAATAAAGTCTAAGCTTGGAAATATTAACTGTCTAAAATTTAGTCCTTCTATTAAACCCGGACGTATTTTTAAAAAGGATAGTAAGTTGTACCTTTGGATCACCGATGATGGCAACCGCGTGCCTGTAAAAGCACAAGTAGAGATTTTGGTAGGTTCAGTAACGATGGAGCTAAAATCTGCCGAGGGGTTAAAGTATCCTATCGGTAAAGGTTAATTTGTTAACTGCTGCAACAGTCTAATTTTACAGGTAGCGATTAACCGATTACACAATTCAAATGATTAACCATAAAAATGATAGAAGTTCAAAGTGCCTTAGTACATGAAGATCTGATTAATGAAGATTTTGTATGTAATTTAAGCAAGTGTAAGGGGATTTGTTGTATTGAGGGTGATTCAGGTGCGCCTCTTGAACAATCAGAAAAAGCAATTTTAGAGGAAATATATCCGAAAATAAAGCATCTGCTAGCACCTAAAGGCATCGCGGCCATTGAAGAATATGGTACGTCTGTAGTGGATCTAGATGGTGATTTAACTACTCCTTGTGTAGATGGCAATAAAGAATGTGCATATGTGACCTTTGAAAATGGCATCACTAAATGTGCCATAGAAAAAGCTTACGAAGAAGGAATTGTTGACTGGAAAAAACCAATTTCTTGTCATTTATATCCCATTAGGATAACTCAATACCCAGAATTTGAGGTGCTAAATTACGATAGATGGCACATCTGTAAGGATGCTTGTTCTTTCGGAAGAGAGTTAAAGGTGCCTGTTTATAAGTTTCTTAAAGATCCATTAATTAGAAAGTACGGTGCAGATTGGTACACTGAACTCGAAGAGAATATTGCAAACAATTCCTAAGTAATTTTATCTTTCCCGAACATATTCTTTAAAAGCGTAGTGTTAATACGTAGTTTCTTATATTTTTGTAAGAAACAAGAAAGATTTCGCTTTGAAAAAGATATTAATCACTGGAGGTGCAGGTTTCATTGGCTCTCATGTAGTAAGAAGGTTTGTAAATAATTATCCAAATTATCAGATTGTTAACCTAGATAAATTAACTTATGCGGGTAATTTAGCTAATTTGAAAGATATAGAGGATAAGCCTAATTACAGTTTTGTTAAGTTGGATATAGCCGATGCAGCAGCCATCAACGAGCTATTTAAGGCCGAAAATTTTGATGCTGTTATACACTTAGCAGCAGAAAGTCATGTAGATCGTTCTATTTCTGATCCTACTGCTTTCGTAATCACGAATGTTATTGGTACAGTAAACCTCTTAAATGCAGCTAGAGAGTATTGGAAGGGAGATTATGATAAAAAGAGATTTTATCATATTAGTACCGACGAGGTTTACGGAGCTTTGGGCGAGACTGGAATGTTCACCGAAACCACAGCTTACGATCCGCATAGTCCTTACTCTGCATCGAAAGCAAGCTCAGATCATTTTGTGAGAGCTTATCATGATACTTATGGCTTGGATTGCGTGATTTCTAACTGTTCAAACAATTATGGATCACATCATTTTCCTGAGAAATTAATCCCTTTGGCTATCAATAATATTAAGAATAATAAACCTGTACCTGTTTATGGTAAAGGTGAAAATGTTAGAGATTGGCTTTGGGTAGAGGATCATGCAAGAGCTATCGATGTTATTTTTCATCAAGCAAAAACTGGTGAAACCTATAACATTGGCGGACATAATGAGTGGAAGAATATCGATTTAATTCATCTGCTTTGCAAAATTATGGACAAGAAATTAGGTCGTGAAGCAGGTGAGTCGGCAAAACTAATCACATTCGTTACCGACAGAGCAGGCCATGACTTACGTTATGCTATCGATTCTACAAAGCTACAAAAGAAGTTAAATTGGGTGCCAAGTTTGCAATTCGAAGAAGGCTTAGAAAAAACCGTCGATTGGTATTTGTCCAATGAAGAGTGGTTAAGCAACGTTACTTCAGGTAATTATCAGTCGTATTACGAAAAGCAATACAATAATTAACCGATGGCTAAAGTACTAGTAATAGGCGCAGGAGGTCAGCTGGGGCAATGTATCAAAAAGATTGTTGCACATAGAAATATTGCTGATGTAATTTTTCCAGAGGAAGGTGCTGCAAACATCTTAAATATAGCAGATTTAATGGTTCTTTTTAATCAGGAAAAACCAGCTTACGTAATTAATTGTGCTGCCTACACTGCTGTAGATAAAGCTGAAGACGAGGTCGATATCGCTAAAGCAGTAAATGAAACTGGTGCAAGAAATTTGGCACAGTTATGTAAGTTACATCAGGCTACGCTAATCCATATTTCTACTGATTTTGTATTTGAAGGCAATGAAATAAAGTTATTGAAGGAAGACGATGTAGCGAAACCCATCAACGTATACGGCATAACAAAGTTAGATGGTGAATTAGCCATTGTTGAAGAGCTAGATCAATATATCATTCTTCGTACCAGCTGGTTGTACTCTGAGTTTGCTAATAACTACGTAAAAACCATGCTGAAATTGGGTGCAGAGCGTGATGAATTAAATATCATTGCAGATCAAGTTGGCACGCCTACGTATGCTATCGATTTAGCTAATACTATTTTCGATATCATTCAAAACCCTGAAAAGAAATACGGAATTTATCATTTCAGTAACGAAGGTGTAACTTCTTGGTACGATTTTGCCAAAGCGATTTTTGATTACAGCGGGACTAAAGTAAACGTAAATCCAATACCTACAAGCGCTTATCCTACAAAAGCTAAGCGTCCACATTTTTCGGTAATGGATAAGAGTAAGATAAAAGCAGATTATAACATAACCATACCTTATTGGATGGATAGTTTAGCAAATTGCATTAACGAATTGAAGTTGATGACAAATGGCTAATTTCCCCCAATGAACTAATGAACTGAATATGAAAGGAATTATATTAGCTGGCGGAAGCGGCACCAGATTGCATCCATTAACCTTGGCTTGCAGCAAGCAAATGATGCCTGTGTACGATAAGCCAATGATTTACTATCCGCTATCAACATTAATGTTAGCTGGTATAAACGAAATTTTGATAATTTCAACGCCACACGATTTGCCTAATTTTCAAAAACTATTAGGAGATGGCGAAAATTTAGGTTGCAAGTTCAGTTACGCAGTACAGCCAGAACCAAATGGATTAGCGCAAGCTTTTGTAATTGGTGAAGAGTTTATTGGTCAAGATAAGGTTGCTCTGGTTTTGGGCGATAATATTTTTTACGGCGATGGAATGGCAAAATTGTTGCAAAGCAGCGCCGATCCAGAAGGAGGGGTTGTTTTTGCCTATCAGGTATCAGATCCTGAAAGGTATGGTGTGGTAGAGTTCGATGCAGCCAACAAGGTAATTTCTATCGAAGAAAAACCTACGCAACCAAAATCAGATTATGCTGTTCCAGGATTGTATTTTTATGATAATGATGTTGTGGAAATTGCAAAAAATATCAAGCCATCGCCTCGTGGTGAGTATGAAATTACCGATGTAAATAAAGTTTACTTAGAACGCGGTAAGCTAAAAGTGGGCGTTTTAAGTAGAGGCACAGCTTGGTTGGATACCGGAACTTTCGCCTCATTAATGCAAGCTGGTCAATTCGTTCAAATCATTGAAGAAAGACAGGGCTTGAAAATTGGTTGCATTGAAGAAATTGCCTACAGAATGGGCTATATCACTGCTGATCAGTTGAGAGAAATTGCTAAGCCACTCGTAAAAAGTGGTTATGGCGAGTATCTATTAAAAATTGCGAAGTAAGAGATATAAATTTTGTCATTCTGAGGGACGAGGAATCTGTGATGTAGTTTAATAGATTCTTCGCTATGCTCAGAATGACAATTGCTTAATTATCTCTCTCCAACTTGCTGTCTCCACATGGCGTAGTACAAGCCCTTTTCTTCCACTAAATCTTCATGTTTGCCTTGTTCAATAATCTGCCCTTTTTCTAGCACATAAATTCTGTCCGCATGGCGGATGGTCGACAAACGATGTGCAATCAATATGGTGATTTGCTCGCTTAATTTAGAAACATCTTTAATTGTGGCAGTTATTTCTTCTTCAGTAATTGAATCGAGAGAAGAAGTTGCTTCATCAAATACTAATATGTCTGGATTACGTAGCAATGCTCTAGCAATCGATAGGCGCTGTTTTTCACCGCCGGAAACCTTTACCCCACCTTCTCCAATTACGCTGTCTAAACCTTTATCGGCTCTGGCCAGTAAAGTATGGCATGCCGCCTGGCGAAGTACTTTCAAACATTCATCATCGGTAGCATTTGGTTTAACGAATTGTAGATTTTCTCTGATTGTACCGGAAAATAACTGCGTGTCTTGCGTTACAAAACCAATTTTTTCCCTTAGGTGGTCTAGGTTAATCTCTTTACCAGAAATGCTGTTGTAAAGTACATTTCCTTCTACAGGCTGATAAAGTCCTACCAACAATTTAACTAAGGTCGTTTTTCCAGAGCCAGAAGGACCAACAAAAGCAATTGTTTCGCCTTTACTTACACTAAAATTGATATGGTTTAGGGCATTCGTTTTTCCGGTTAGGTGTTTGAAACTGATATCATCGAAGGTTAACTGCTCTATTTTTCGTAGTGGCTTTGGGTTGTCTGGTTTTTTATCGATAGGAGTACTTAAAATGTCTTTAAATCTTCCAAGTGACACTTCTGCTTCTCGCCAAGTTAAAATTACATTTCCGAGCTCCTGAAGTGGGCCAAATAAGAA
Source organism: Pedobacter sp. T50_32 (assembly GCF_057652195.1). NCBI lineage: Bacteria > Pseudomonadati > Bacteroidota > Sphingobacteriia > Sphingobacteriales > Sphingobacteriaceae > Pedobacter > Pedobacter sp. T50_32. The sequence goes on from NZ_JBYFBY010000001.1 coordinate 736,760, forward strand.
AAAGGAATAAAATAGGAATGAGAAGTATTGACCAGGCGAAATGGTATTGTCGAAAATAAGCACCAATAGTACAACAACCATTATGCTGCGTACTAAATTTACCGTAGTTCCTTGTACAAAGCTCATGCTACGTACATATTTCACTTTTCTTAATTCTAAACCTAAGATTTTGTAGGTGGTTTTGTTTAGCCTTTCAATTTCTTGATTAGCCAGGCCTAAACTTTTCACTAACTCAATATTCCTTAACGACTCAGTTGTAGAACCAGCTAATGCGGTGGTTTCCGCTACAATTGACTTTTGAATAGTCTTTATCTTTTTGCTTAAAAACCAGCTAATAAAAGCAATAATTGGAATAGAAGCCACATAAACTAAGGTTACTTTGTAGCTTACAGAAAGTGAATAGACAATAACGAAAATCATCCCCACTAAACTGATGAATATGATACTGATAAAAGAAGTAATAAACTTTTCGCAATCTACCCTTACTTTTTGCAAAATCCCTAAGGTTTCGCCACTTCGTTGGTCTTCAAATACTTGATAAGGAAGTTCTAAGGAGTGCTTTAATCCATCAGCATACATTTTGGCGCCAACTTTTTGTACGATAATGTTGGTAAAATAATCTTGAAAGTTTTTCGCAATCCTAGATACCATTGCTGCGCCAATAGCCAAGCCTACCAAGCCAAGTACTCCCCAAATATATGCTGAGCGGTCAAGTAGATCCTTTCTTTCTATAAATCGATCTACGATTTGACCGGTAAAATAAGGGTCCATTAATGAGAAACCGATATTTATTGCGGCTAAAAATAAGGCAAGCACCACCACCCACTTGTGTGTTTTTAGATACTCGAGTAATAAATTCATTTTTGTTTTGTGATTTTGGAATGCAAAAATAGAAAAAGGGAAGCTAGCAAAACTAACTTCCCTTTTATATTACAATTCAACGATATTGCTAATCGTTTAGACTGTCATGATATCTTTTTCTTTCAACTCAGAAAGTTTATCAACTTTAAGGATATAAGCATCTGTAACCTTCTGTACTTCGGCTTCTCCGGTTTTAATTTCATCATCAGAAACACTTTCTGCTTTCAGTTTTTTAATCTTTTCGTTCGCATCTTTACGGATGTTACGAATTGCAATTTTACCTTTTTCAGCTTCTTCCTTCGCTTTTTTCGCTAAGTCTTTTCTACGCTCTTCAGTTAAAGGTGGTACAACCAAACGAATAATACTGCCATCGTTTTGTGGATTGATACCAATGTTAGCCTCCATAATAGCTCTTTCGATAGGAACCAACATGTTTTTTTCCCAAGGTTGTACAGTAATGGTACGTGCGTCTGGAGTACCTAATGCCGCAACCTGAGATAACAGGGTAGGCGAACCATAATATTCAACAGTAATGCCGTCTAACATTCCTACAGCAGCTTTTCCAGCTCTAATCTTTGTAAGTTCCGATTCGCAATGCGCAATGGCTTTATCCATCGTGGCTTGCGCATCAGTTATTTGTTTCTTTATGAGGTCATTCATTGTTCTGTGATTTTATACAAATATAAAATAATGCTTATCAATTAGCCTTTTACCAAAGTGCCAATTTCTTCTCCTTGTGCAATTTTCATGAAGTTTCCGGCTTTATTCATATCGAAAACGATAATTGGCAAATGATTTTCTTCGCAAAGCGTAAAAGCTGTCATATCCATTACGTTAAGGTCTTTCGCATAAACTTCTTTAAACGATAATGTTTGATATTTAGTTGCATTAGGATCCTTTTCTGGATCAGCAGTATAAATGCCATCTACACGGGTTCCTTTCAATACCACATCGGCGTTAATTTCAATAGCTCTTAATGCCGCGGCCGAATCAGTAGTAAAGTATGGATTTCCTGTGCCTGCACCGAAAATTACGATACGCCCTTTTTCTAGGTGACGAACAGCTCTTCTTCTTACGAAAGGCTCGCAAATTTGTTCCATTTTAATAGCGGAAAGTAAGCGGGTCTTTAAACCAACTTTCTCCAGGGCATCTTGCAAGGCCATGCTGTTAATTACGGTAGCCAACATGCCCATATAATCCGCTTGTGCTCTGTCCATCCCAGATTTTTCAGCGCTTAAACCTCTAAATATGTTTCCTCCGCCTATTACAATCGCTATTTCCAGACCTTGGTCATGTACAGCTTTAATATCTTCAGCATATTGCTTAACTCTTTCGTTATCAATGCCATATTGCTTTTCGCCCATTAGCGATTCGCCGCTCAGTTTGAGGAGGATCCGTTTATACTTCATAAAAGACAAAATTATCAAGTTTTTTTAATTGATGGTGCTTTAATTGCGTTTAATTTCTTCGCCTTTGAAAAATACTTGCTCAATATTCAATTGTTCATTCAAAATCACAAAGTTGGCCTCAGCGTTAACACTTAATTGCCCTATTTCGTTTTCTTTTTTGATCAGCTTTGCTGGATAGTAAGTTGCCATGTTAATTGCATCTGCTAAAGAGATGTCACAATGTGTAACACAATTTTTAATAGATTGTAGCATTGTCATTGCCGAGCCTGACAACGTCCCGTCTGGCATTACAAATTTTCCATCTACAGCAACGTGCTGATAGGGGCCAGTGTTACATTCTGTAACAGCATCAGTAATGATAAACAAACGTTCTTTCATTACTTTAGCGGCAACATTCACCACTTCAAAATCAACGTGTAGACCATCTACAATGATACTTGACATTGCTGTTGGATGATTGAATACTGCCGTTGGAATACCTGGAGCACGATGTTGCAATGCCGACATAGCATTGAATAAGTGTGTAGTAGTTTGGATACCTTGATTGTAAGCTTTAGTAGCTTGTTCAAAAGTTGCGCTGCTGTGCCCTAAAGATACCACAACATCATGGTCTAGTAAGTATTGAATTACTTCATCATCTTGTAGTTCTGGCGCTAAAGTCATCATTTTTATCGTGCCATCACTAAAATCCAATAATGATTTTATTTCATCCAAACTGGCTTTGCGAATATATTCTTTTACGTGCGCTCCTCTTTTTTCGGGATTAAGAAAAGGACCTTCTAAATGCAAACCCAAACAATTTCTAGCTTCTTTACGATATTCCTTAATTACAGAAATACATTGGTTAAAAACTTTCGGAGTATTGGTTGCTAAACAAATTAGAAAACCTGTGGTACCTTCCTGCAACAACTGATCTTCAATTATTCGAATATTTTCGATCGATGGGTCGGCGGAAAACAACTTACCTGCTGCGCCATAGATTTGTAAGTCTACGAAACTTGGTAATAAGTAGTTCTTTTTTGCATCTATAGTTGCATATCCATTTGGGATAGTTTCATTGGTGAAATCTATTATTTTACCGTCGTTAATTAAGACAGTTTGATCAACAATTAAGTTATTTCCTCTAAAAAAGCGACTGTTGGTTATAGCAATCATAGTTCGTATGGCAATGATTTTTAAGCGTTTAAAAACATAAAAACAGAATTATTTTATCCAGTTTTATTAAAACGATTTGTAAATTCCTAGAATATTTGAATAACATGAGCAAGAAAGCAAAAAGGAATATTCTCCACTCAACACCAAATTTACAAGAAAAACCTATTGATTACAGCAACATTATAGTAACAATAATTATTACGCTTTACTTACTTATAGAATGCGTACCGCAGGTACAAATCCAAGACCAAATGGGCATGCATTGGTTGTTATTGTCTATTTTAAATGGTGTTTCCCTATTATATATTTTTAAAAACCAAGTTGTGTTTAATCAGGCAAGATTAACTACGTTTTTTAGAAGTGGTATTTCGCTTCTGTATCTATTGTTTTTTGCAATTGCAGGTATTTCATTTTTAGTGGCACTAAATACTACAGAAAGTTTGGTGGTGTATAATCGATTGTTCTCATCCATATTGGCATTTTTTATCATCGGTACTTTACTACTTCATAAGCTTCATTTGCTTAAGAATATAGCCTTAGTTATAACGATAATTACTTTATTGCAGAGCTTTGGAGCGGTAACTCAATTTTACAAAGCTGTAAACAGCATGCCAATTGATGCTTTGATAACTAGCTTGAAGGGTAATACAGGAAACAAAAATATATTTGCGGCGGCATTTATGATGAAGCTACCCTTTATAATTTATTGTGTTTTTACACGCGAAGCATTTTTAAAATATATTGCTATTTTGGCGTTAGTGCTATGTTTTTTTGCTGTGTTTTTAATAAATGCAAGAGCTGCTTTTATAAGCTTAATTATAGAACTTACCATTGCATTAACAGTTATTGGATATATGTATTGGAAAGAAAAACTGTTAAAAAGATATTTAACAACAGGTTCTTTCATTATTGCTTCGTTGTTATTTGCTTTTTTTGTGAGTCAAAACAGCTTAAGGAAGGCTACTGAGAACACGACTACTGAATTTGGTACCCTTGGTTCAAGGTTAGGTACGCTAACTGAGCAAAATACGGCCGAATCTAACATCAGATTAGCTTATTGGAAAAAATCTGCTGCACTAATTGAGAAAAATCCTTTTATAGGTGTGGGATACGGCAATTGGAAACTCTACACACCTTTATACACAAATACATTATTAGACGATAATGTGTTCTCTAAGCATCCTCATAATGATTTTATTGAAATTGCTGGCGAAACCGGTATACCTAATACCCTCGTTTACTTTTCTATATTCGTAGTAGGCCTATTTATAACTATAAAAATTTTACTTTCTAAACAATCATTAGATAGAAAAATGATTGCAATAATTGCGTTTATTGCAATGTGCGGTTATTTTATCGACGCCTTTTTTAACTTCCCAGCAGAGCGACCTAATATTCAAGTTTTGTTTGCCTTAGCATTGGCAATAGTGCTTAGTAGTTGGTTGGCTGGTAAAGAAATTACCAATAACGGAACAAATAAAAGGTTTATTAAATGGGGCTGTTTAACGGCAATTTTGATGTCTGCAGGCAGTACGTATGTACATGCAATGGTTTTCAAGTCTTCGCAAGCGCAATACAAAGTAGATAATGATTTGGCAGCTATTGACAATATTCCCGATGCGATGCCTAAATATAAATTTAGTGAGGTTGATAAAATGTTGCCCAATTTTCCAAATATTGGAGAAAACTCTGAAACAATGGGTTATAAGAAAGCTAAGTATTTAGAAAGGGAAAAAAGATACGATGAAGCAATTAAATTATTGGATAGCGTACATCACCAAATGCCATATTTAGCTTATGGAGATTATTTAAAGTGTAATATTTACTTACAAGAAAAGAAATTAGATAGCGCCTACAAGTATGGTAAAAAGGCAGCTTATGCTAAGCCTAGACATTTTTACTATTACCGGATGGCAAGTTATTTGGCGATGGCGCACAAAGATGGAAAAGAGGTGCAAAAATTATACAATCAATATAGTAAGTATCGCAAAGAACAACAGGCATATTCGTATTACGCTCAGTCGTTATTTTATAGCGCTTACAATAAAATGGAAGTTAAAAAGATTGTAGATGAAGGTTTAAGACTTTATCCATCAGACACAACTATGTTAGCACTAAAATCTTACTTGCCATAGTTTGGTTGGCAGTTTGCAACCACAAGGATCGGCAATAATTGAGGTTTTACAAACCCGTCCCAAATAACCATCGGGAGTAGCGTAAATACTTTTTTGTTTTATTTTCTCATCCGATAGTTGTCGTATCTGAGCGTAGCGAAGAATTTGTTGTGTTTACCTCCGTCTCAAATAGATCCCTCTAAACTGGGGATGACAAGTAGATCACAAAATGAGATTTGAACAAAAGCTGGGCGAATGCTCGTATAAAAAGGAGATTGATTTTTAATAATGCGTGAGAAGATATCTCTCCACTTGTCGATAACGAATACCCTGTAAAACAAAAAGTCCCGATAAATCGAGACTTTTTTAATATTTGAAAAGGGCTAATTAAGCACCTAATTGTACACGTTTGAAAGCCGTTACAGTTAATCCTTTAGCAGTGTTGTCTAAGAATTTACGAACGTCCATAGAACCGTCTTTAACAAACTCTTGGTTTAACAAAGTACTGTCTTTGTAGAATTTGTTCAATTTACCAGCAGCAATTTTCTCAACCATTTCTTCTGGTTTGCCTTCTTGACGAATCACGTCTTTAGCAATTTCGATTTCACGCTCAATAGTAGCTGGATCAACACCATCTTTATCAACAGCAACTGGGTTCATAGCAGCAATTTGCATTGCAACATCTTTACCAGCATCAGTAATATCTGCACCGTTAGCACCTTCAAATACTACTAAAACACCCATTTTACCGTTAGAGTGAATGTAAGAAACAATTTTCTCACCTGTAATATTTGCGTACTCTTGGATAACGATTTTCTCGCCAATTTTACCAGTTAACTCAGTGATAGTTTCAGCAACTGTACGACCATCTTCTAAAGCAATTGCTGATAATTCTTCAGCAGTAGCAGGGTTGTTAGCAACTGCCGCAGCTAAAACAGCTTGAGCTAGGTTACGGAAATCTTCAACTTTAGATACTGGTTCAGTTTCACAAGCTAAAGCAACTAATTTACCATTAGTGCCATCTGCTGAAACAGCGATTGATACAAGACCTTCAGAAGTAGCGTTACCAGAACGGGCAGCCGATACTTTTTGACCTTTTTTACGCAATAAATCAACTGCAGCTTCGAAATCGCCGTTTGCTTCGATTAATGCTTTTTTGCAATCCATCATGCCGGCACCTGTTTGTTGACGTAATTTGTTTACATCTGCCGCAGAAATTTGTACTGTAGACATCTTTAAAAATTTTATAAGTTTTTTTAAATGTTAAGAGTTGTAAGTTATCGCTTGCGGGACTAATCCCATCACACGAAACCTACAACTCAAAACTATAATTTTTATTAAGCTTCTGTGTTATCTTCTGATGAAGTTTCTGCTTCAACAGCTTCTTTCTTAGCTTTTTTAGCAGGCGCCTCAGGAGCGTCAGCAGCAGCTTTAGCAGCTACAGCTTCTTTTTCAGCTTCGTCATCTTTCTCACGCTTGCGCTCATCTAAACCTTCTTCAATAGCTTTAACAATAATGTCAGTAATCAAAGAGATTGATTTTGTAGCATCATCATTAGCTGGAATAGGGAAATCGATGTTAGAAGGATCAGAGTTCGTATCAACCATTGCAAAAGTTGGAATGTTTAATTTCAAAGCCTCAGCAACAGCGATGTGCTCTTTCTTCACGTCAATTAAGAAGATAGCCGCAGGTAAACGGTTCAAATCAGCAATACCACCTAAAAGGTTTTCTAATTTGATACGCTCACGTTGGATCATCAAACGCTCTTTCTTAGAAAGAATAGCATAAGTACCATCTTTAGTCATCTTGTCGATGTTAGCCATCTTCTTGATTGACTTACGTACAGTAGCGAAGTTAGTTAACATACCGCCTAACCAACGCTCGGTTACGAAAGGCATGTTTACTTTTTTAGCTTGTTCTGCTACAATTTCTTTAGCTTGTTTCTTAGTAGCTACAAATAAGATCTTACGACCAGATTTTACGATTTGTTTAATCGCCGAAGCAGCTTCTTCAGTTTTAGCTAAAGTTTTGTTTAAATCTATAATGTGGATACCATTACGCTCCATGAAAATGTAAGGAGCCATTTTTGGATTCCATTTGCGGGTAAGGTGGCCAAAGTGTACACCTGCATCCAATAAGTCTTGATATGTTGTTCTTGCCATTGTATTGTCTCCTTAAGATTAACGTTTACTGAATTGGAATCTCTTACGAGCTTTCGCACGTCCTGGTTTCTTACGCTCAACCATACGCATATCACGGGTTACTAAGCCCTTAGCACGTAAAGCAGATTTTTTATCAGCATCTAATTCAACAATAGCTTTAGCAATTGCTAAACGAACAGCCTCAGCTTGTCCTTTAACACCACCACCAGCTACGTTTACTTTAACATCATATTTACCAGCAACTTCCGCAACTTCGAAAGATTGGTTAACGATATATTGTAAAGGTAGGGTTGGGAAATATACTTTATAATCTTTACCGTTCACGGTAATAGCGCCGTTGCCGTCTTGTAAATAGATACGAGCAACCGCTGTTTTTCTTCTACCAGAAGTATTTGTTGTTGACATTTCTTTTCTCGTTTAATTAAAGTTTAATAGTTTTTGGCGATTGTGCCGCATGAGGATGCTCTGAACCAGCATAAACAAATAAATTAGTGTATAATTTTTTGCCTAATTTGGTTTTAGGAAGCATACCACGTACTGCTTTCTCAACAACACGTTGTGGGTGTTTTTCCAATAACTCTTTCGGAGAAATGAAGCGTTGACCACCTGGATATCCAGTGTAACGAACATAAGTCTTGTCAGCTAACTTGTTTCCGGTTAACTTAATTTTGTCTGCATTAATAACAATAACGTTATCACCGCAGTCTACGTGTGGGGTATACTCAGGCTTGTTCTTACCTCTAATAATCATTGCGATTTTAGAAGACAAGCGCCCCAAAATCTCTCCTTCAGCATCAACTACAACCCATTGTTTGTTAACGGTTTTAGCATTCGCAGAGACAGTTTTGTAACTTAACGTATTCACTTGCTTTTATTTAATTTGTTAAAAAATATATAATTCCCCAGTTTTTTAGGGACTGCAAAGATAGGGAGAAAACTTTAAATACCAAATAGTTGGAGTGAAAAAGTTTTTAGAAGGATCTGGGTTGTAAAGTAAAAGGTCTAGAGTTTAAGGTTTTTGAAAAGCAGTTGCGGTGGTTCTTTGGTTGCGCAAGCCCCGCTTTCCGTTGTAATCTTTTGCCGTGATCGTCATTGCGAGAAACGGAGCAATCTCAAGCAAAAGTATTTCCACTTCAATCGGGTTTGGAATGCAAAACCTACATCAACTTCGCCAATCTTCTAAACAAATAGTACAGTTAAGATTGATAAAGTTCAAAGATTTAGCTGCGCTTTCTTTTAGTTCTCCACTAAGGTCGAAAGGACGGAAGATGCTCCTACTTCAGCTTATCAACAATCTCCGCTGAAGTTAATTTCTGCTGCTCGCCACTTGCCATATCTTTAAGCGTAAGCTGCCCACTTTGCATTTCTTCTTCGCCAATTAAAACTACAAAAGGAATGTTTTTAGCATCCGCATAGCTCATTTGCTTTTTAAGCTTCGCTGATGCTGGATAAAGTTCACTTGCAATGTTAGCTTCTCTTAACTGTTGTAGCAACGGCAAAGCGTATAATTCTGCAGCTTCATCGAAATTGCTAATTAATACCTTTGTGCCTTGTTGTGCCGAAGTAGGGAAGAGGTTCAGTTCTTCCAAAACATCGTAAATACGATCAGCTCCGAAAGAAATACCCACGCCAGTTAAATCTTTTAAGCCGAACATGCTGGTCAAGTCATCGTAACGACCGCCGCCGCCGATGCTGCCCATAGCAACTTCGTTAGTTTTAACTTCGAAAATACAACCGGTATAGTAGTTTAAACCACGGGCTAGGGTAATATCAAGTTCGATAACAGTTGTCAGTTTTGAGTTTTGAGTTGTCAGTTTGGAAACATAGTTGAAAACAGTTTCAATTTCTTCGATGCCTTTTAAGCCAGTTTGTGAAGTTGCTAAAACAGATTTTAGACTTGCTAGTTTTTCAACGTTAGAACCTTCCAACAAAATTACTGGTTTAAGTTTTTCGATATCTGCTTCGGTAAAACCACGCTCCAAAAGCTCCTTACTTACACCATCTAAGCCAATTTTATCTAGCTTATCGATAGCAACAGTCATATCAACAATTAACTCAGGTTTGCCAATTATTTCGGCAATTCCGCTTAATATTTTGCGGTTGTTAATTTTTATATCGAAGTCTTTTAAACCTAAGTTTGTTAAGGCTTCGTGATAAATCAGTACAAACTCTGCTTCGTTTAATAGGGAAGAAGAACCAACTACATCAGCATCACATTGGTAAAACTCACGGTAACGACCTTTTTGTGGTCTATCTGCACGCCAAACCGGTTGTACTTGAAAACGCTTAAAAGGAAAAGCAATTTCACTTTGGTGCATTACTACGTAACGAGCAAAAGGTACTGTTAAATCGTAACGAAGGGCTTTTTCTGAAATTTTTGAAATAGTAGCATTTGAGTTTTTAGAAGCTAGTAATTGCTCATCAACTTTAGCTAAATAATCTCCAGAATTAAGGATTTTGAAGATCAATTTATCGCCTTCATCGCCGTATTTGCCAGTTAAGGTTTGCAGATTTTCCATACTTGGTGTTTGTATTTCTGCGTAGCCATATTTCTTGAAAACCGTTTTAATAGTATCATAAATATAGTTGCGTTTCACCATTTCTACTGGCGAAAAATCTCTTGTTCCTTTTGGTAAACTCGGCTTAGTTACTGACATAGCCGCAAAAGTACAAAAAAGATTAAAGCGTAATAGCGCAGCGCCCGCCAAGTTTCAAAAAAGCAGGTTTATTTAGCAATTAAAAATAATTAGAGCCTATGTGTTTAATCGGCTAAATGAAGATTAACGTGTACAATATTTAGGTAGATTTAATGTTAATTAAGTTTTTAAAACAATATCAATTTATCTAATTATGAAAATGAACAAGTTTTTGTTTGCAATGATGCTTTCGGCTTCTATAGCTGTGGTGAGTTGCAAACCTAAAGATGCAGACGTAAAGGCTGCCGTTGAAAAAAGTATTGCTGCTAATGCTGCACTTGCAGGCGTGGTAGTAGATGTTAAGGATGGCGTTGCCACGCTTAGCGGAGAAATAAAAAATGAGGCAGATAAGGCAGCAGCCGAAGCTTTGGTAAAAGGAATTAAAGGCGTGAAATCTGTAACGGATAATATCACCGTTGCAGCGGCAGCTACTAGTGTTCCAGTAATTAACGCGGCAGACGAAGCTATTTCTGCAGGCTTACGTGATTTAACCAAAGACCTTTCTACAGTGAAGTATGCTGTTAAGGATGGTGTAATTACTTTGACGGGAGAAATTTCGAAAGCAAAAAACGTAGCTTTTACACAAGCATACATGGCTTTGAAACCAGCAAAGGTGGAAAGAACAGGTTTAATTGTTAAATAATTGATTTTTTGAAAGAATAAAATGGCATTACAAGATAAATACAAACAATTAACTGATGCAGCCTTAGCTGCTGGAATTAACGATTTAAAGGTTGTTGAGCAAGGCGGTGTTTTACATATTGATGGTACTGCTCCAAGTGGTGCTGTAAAAGACCAACTTTGGGATATTTTTGGACATATTGACCCGAATTTTGCTACAGGCGATTTAATTTTAAACGTTAATGTATCTACCAGTGCGGCGGTAACGAAAGTACAGGTAACTACGGAAAGTTCTAATTTGAATATCCGTAAAGGTCCGGGGACAGACCAGCCAATTGTAGGTAAAGCTGCACATGGCGAAGTGATTACTTTGGTAAGTCAAAGTAGTGCACAGTGGTGGTTAGTACGTACAGATGATGGTGAAGAAGGTTATGCGTTTACGCAGTATTTAACTCCTGTAGGGTAGTTAATAATTGACATTATATGTTTAAAAAAGCTTCCGTTTTTCGGGAGCTTTTTTTATATGTAGTGTTTTTAACTTTTGAAGCATCAAAAGTTGCAAAAATGCTTGTCAATCCCTCTATGTGCCTCTTCACATACCTTAGCTCATCAAAAAAAAGGAGCGCTTCGTTTTGTTTGGAGAGTGCTTCTTGAAAATTTGTGCTAAATGAGCACAAAACCACTTCGTTTAAGGCTTGGTATTGCTGCTTTAACTGTTGTGCTATTTTTTTTGATTTTGGCTGGCACTGGGGATTGACGTTCGCTATTGGCAATGGCAGTGGACGGTTGAAAGGGGGTTTTTAGCGAGACGCTAAAGTATCATGAACAGGTTTGGGTGTACTAAACCCGATTGAAGTGGAAATACTTTTTGTTGGTGTCATCCTGAGCATAGCGAAGGATCTCCGAGTTAGAGCACCAAAGAAATAGATTCCTCGTTCCTCGGAATGACAGGTTGACTAAAACAAAAAGATTTTAACGGAAAGCGGGACTAACGTAAATAGTAGTACTAGCCCTTGCTTTTCTAATTATTTTAAGAAAATTTTATAGATATCGAAAGCTAAACAGATGATGCCAATTGCTACAAATATGTACCAATGTTTTTTGAAATAACCATTAACCATTTCTTTGGTTTCTACTTCTTTTTCGTGGGCATATTTAAAATAGAAGCCCAGCCCGATTAAGGCAATGGATGAAAGTAAACTGAAAATTAACTCTGAACTCATTGTGATGTGATATAAAAAAGGCTTCCAAATTTTGGAAGCCTTTGTATTTGTTTATCCTGCGACAAGCTTCCCGTTGCTACGGGACAGGCGAGGATGACAGTTTTTTATTACTATGCTAATAACGTAACCGGAGCTTCTAACAATTGCTTTAACGTTTGTAAGAAAGCTGCACCAGTTGCGCCGTCTACTACACGGTGGTCGCAACCTAAAGTTAATTTCATTACGTTTCCAGGAACTACGGCACCATTTTTAACTACAGGAACTGCTTGGATAGCACCTACAGATAAGATAGCTCCGTCTGGAGAGTTGATGATTGACGTAAACTCATCGATACCGAACATACCTAAGTTAGATACGGTAAAAGTTGAACCTTCCCAATCTGATGGCTGTAATTTCTTAGCTTTTGCTTTAGCACCGTACTCTTTAACCTCTGCAGAAATATGAGATAAAGATTTGCCATCAGCAAAACGCACTACAGGAACCAATAAACCATCTTCAACAGCCATAGCTACACCAATGTTAGTATGCTCGTTGAAACGGATTTTATCGCCACCCCATGATGAATTAACAGCTGGGTGTTTTTTCAATGCTACAGCAACCGCTTTAATCACGATATCGTTGAAAGACACTTTTACAGGCGCAACAGTGTTGATTTGCGTACGAGCCGCCATTGCGTTATCCATATCAATACTAATGGTTAAGTAGAAATGTGGAGCTGTAAATAAACTTTCGCCCAAACGTTTTGCAATTACTTTACGCATTTGCGAAACTGGTTTCTCAGTATATTTTTCTTCGCCAACATAAGTTGGGATTACTGGAGCAGCTGCAGCTTTTTCAGATGAAGCAGCAGGAGCCTCAGCTTTAGCAGGAGCAGCCGAAGGTTTAAAGTTCTCGATATCTTTCTTAATGATACGACCACCTTCTGCACTACCAGCAACTTGTGCTAAATCAATTCCTTTATCTTTTGCAATTTTCTTAGCCAAAGGCGATGCAATGATACGACCACCGTTCGAGTTAGAAACAACTTGCGCTTTTTCTTCTTCTTTTGGTGCATCAGCAGTTTTGCTTTCTGCTTTAGGCTCTTCCTTGCTTTCTGATTTTGCAGCAGCAGGAGCATCGCCACCAGCTAAAATTGCACTTACGTCAGTTCCTTCTGGACCAACGATAGCAATAATGCCGTTTACTTTAGCAGCTTCGCCTTTTTGTACACCAACGTGTAATAAAGTTCCAGTTGCATAACCCATAACTTCCATAGTCGCTTTATCAGTTTCTACGTCAGCTAAAATGTCGTCATCTTTAACTTTATCACCTACTTTTTTATGCCATTCAGCAATTACGCCTTCAGTCATGGTATCGCTTAACAAAGGCATACGGATTACCGTAATTCCTTTAGCAGAAAGTTCTGCCTCGCTTAAACCACCACCTTGAGCCGGAGCTGCTTCTGATTTTTCTTCTTTTTTCTCTTCTGCTTTAGGTGCTTCTGCTTTTGCAGCGCCACCAGTTTCAGCTTCTAACGCAGCTTTGTAATCTTCGCCTTCTTTACCAACCACTGCCATTACAGCATCAATTGGAACCGCTTGACCTTCTTCTACGCCAATATATAATAAAGTGCCATCCCAATATGAATCCATGTCCATAGTTGCTTTGTCTGTTTCAACTTCTGCTAAAACATCGCCACTTTTAATTTTATCGCCTACCTTTTTGTGCCACTTCGCCAAAACCCCTTCGGTCATGGTGTCGCTCATTTTAGGCATCTTAATTACTTCAGCCATCTATATATCTTTATTTGAATGCTTGTCTTAAAAATTAAACTTGTTGATAAGGATAGTTCTTGTCAACGTAGATATCGTCAAACAACTCTTCTGGTTGTGGCCAAGGAGACTCTTCAGCAAATTTCACTGACTCATCAACAATACCTTTTACCTTTTCTTCAATTTCGGTAATCCAAGCCTCATCAGCATATTTTTCTTTAAGGATAACCTCTCTTACTTGCTCAATTGGATCTTTTGCTTTGTACTCTTCCAACTCCTCTTTAGTACGATATTTAGCTGGATCTGACATTGAGTGACCTCTGTAGCGGTAAGTTCTCATTTCTAAGAAAGTTGGTCCTTCGCCAGCACGAGCACGTTGAATCGCTTCGTCCATTGCGTTGTGTACAGCAACTGGATCCATACCATCAACTGGTGCACATGGCATATCAAAACCTAAACCAATTTTGTAGATGTCCATCATGTTAGTAGTACGCTCTACCGAAGTACCCATTGCATAACCGTTGTTCTCACAAACAAAAACTACTGGAAGTTTCCACAACATTGCCATGTTGAATGACTCGTTTAAAGCTCCCTGACGAACAGCGCCATCGCCCATGTAGCAGATATTTACGTTGTTAGTACCTTTATATTTCTCTGCGAAGGCGATACCAGCACCTAGGGGCATTTGACCACCTACAATACCGTGACCACCGTAAAAATCGTGCTCTTTGCTGAAAATGTGCATTGAACCACCTTTACCTTTAGAACAGCCTGTTACTTTACCGTACATTTCGGCCATGATGCTATTCGCACTCATTCCTAAAGCTAAACCATGAGCGTGATCTCTATATGAAGTAATCATTGAATCGCCTTTTTGCATTGCTGAGATAGCGCCCGCAACTACGGCCTCTTGACCAATGTATAAATGGCAAAAACCTCTGATTTTTTGTTGACCGTAAAGTTGACCAGTTTTTTCTTCGAACTTGCGCATCAGCAACATCGATTCAAACCACTTCAAATAGGTATCTTTATTAATTTCTACTGCACTCATGTTTTGATGATAAATTTTTATTTACGAGAGCAAATCTAATTTATTTTCTTGGATTTTTGTATATCTACTAATGTAAAAACATCATGAAGCACTAATTAAACTTGCTGTTGTACTGCTTTTTATACCGTTTTTAAAAATGGTAAATTTTACGCTATTCGTTTTGTGTTGATTTGCAAAAACTCAAAGGCTTTCAAAACAGAAATTTAATTTTGTGTTAAATTGTTTTAGCCTAATTTTTAACTTCGATGCTTGCACGAATATTTTTAATCGTAAAAATGTTAAAAAAATGGAATGTTAACGGTGGGCTGAATACGCAAAATGTTAATAACTTAAAATTTTTAACATTTTAAGTTTGGATAAAACAATGTGAAGCTTTAATTTTGTGGCGCTAACAATAAGCCCCCGTGGTTGACCGTTAAGTGTAAGTGTTGTTTACCCAAACTTAATTGTATAACATGATTAAAAAGTTTTTGTTTTCTACGTTAATCGTTCTCTCAGCTTTTTCGGTAACATTTGCCCAGAGCAAAACCAAAGAAGCTGCTAAAGTAGAAGATCCAGACAATTTAGCTTCGCAATATTTCTCGCAAGTAATGGGTGTTGCAGTAGATGCAACTTCAAACCTAAAATTATATAAGTTTATTTACGAATGGATTGGTACTCCTTACCGTTTTGGTGGCAACACAAAAAGAGGTATTGATTGCTCTGCATTTACGAAAGCCATTTACGATAAAGTTTTTAACACAAATATTCTCCGTAACTCTCGTGATATTTTTAGCATGGTAAATCCATTGTCTAAAGATGAGCTAAAAGAAGGCGATTTGGTTTTCTTCAAAATTAAAAGCCGCAGTATTTCTCACGTTGGTGTTTATTTAGGTGAAAATCGTTTTGCACACGCATCTAGCTCTAGAGGTGTTGTAATTAGTAACTTGAACGAGCCATACTATAACCGCTATTTTTATAAAGGTGGTAGAATTATTGAGCCAGGTGAAGGCGGAATTGTAGAATAATCGGAATTGCGATTTTAAGATATTAAATTTATCCTCTCCATTTTGGGGAGGATTTTTTTTGGAATATGATGAAGAAAATTTTTGGATTGCTTGTTGGAGTAGTGGTAATGTATTTGATGTTGAGCTGTCAGAACAAACCAATTGAAAGTAAGCAAGTAACTAAAGCCGATACACCAACGGTTAGAAAACTGAAAGATACCATTAGTGTTGTTGCCGTAGGCGATATCATGCTAGGCTCTGCTTTTCCAAGCAAATTGAACTTGCCACCAGATGATGCGATAGACAGTTTCAAGGAAGTAGATACTTTTTTAAAAGGTGATGTTGTATTTGGCAATCTAGAAGGATGTTTTCTAAATTCGGGAAACTCTTCAAAGTGCAAAGGCATTAATCCAAACAATTGCTATGCCTTCCGAATGCCAGATCGCTACGCTGGTATATTTAAGAAAGCTGGATTTAATGTGCTAAGTGTAGCCAATAACCACGTTGGCGATTTCAACAATCGTGGTCGAAAAAACACAGCTAAGATTTTAGATTCCTTGCAAATCAGCTATGCTGGACAGTTGGACAAACCTTTTGATTTATTTGCGATAGACAGTGTAAAATATGCTTTTGTAGCTTTTGCGCCCAACGAGAACACCGTTGATATTAGGAAAATTGACAGCGCTAAATTATTGGTTAAGAAATTAAAAGAACAGGCGGATATTGTAATTGTATCTTTTCATGGTGGCGGCGAAGGGGCAAGGTTTGAGCATGTAACTCGTAAAACTGAAATCTTCTACAAAGAAAATCGTGGTAATGTCTACGCTTTTTCTCATGGAGTGATAGATGCTGGTGCTGATGTGGTTTTAGGACACGGGCCGCATGTAACTAGAGCAGTTGAAGTTTACAAGAACAAATTTATAGCCTACAGTTTAGGTAATTTCTGCACTTACGGCATGTTCAGTTTGAAAGGACCTAATGGCATTGCTCCGCTACTTCAAATCAAATTAAATTCCAAAGGCGATTTTCTTTATGCAGATGTTGTTTCTGTAAAACAGGATAAAATTAATAGATTAACTGTAGACAAAACTCAGGCTGCGTTCCAAAAAATCAAATCATTAACCGATGTTGATTTTAAAGGTCATGGGTTAAAATTTGAGAACAATAGAATATCCTTAAATGAAGAATAAATTAGCCATACATTACATAATTGCTATAGCAGCTTTTACGATAGTTATTGGAGCTGCATATAAGCTATATCAAGATCAAACACAGTTTAGGTCCTTATTGCTCATTATTGTAGCTTGTTTAATTGTGGGTTTTGGGCAAATTTTCATTATCCGACAGAAGAAGAGATCTGGCTCTTAAGCTACATCTTTGGTGTTCTTCACTAATCCAATTCCCGACATAAAGAAAATCAACCCGATGATACCGACTACAATGAGTTCTCGGTTGCCTACGTTATGATTTACAAAACCCCAACCTGCGTAGATTAAACCTATAATACCTAGTATGGTTAATATGGTTCCAAAAGTCCGTTTTACATTCATGATTATTAATTAATTCAACTAATAACACGTTAGGTAAAATTTTGTTTCGAACGCCACCTGCCCAATTTTAAGATGGGTTCAAAATATCATCTAAAACCCTAGTTCCGAACGGGAAATTTCCAAATTCACTAATGATTAACTTCTTTTTTCCGTAAGGTTTAATGCTTTGGTAAGGCGCATACACTGACGGGGTGTTGGCGAGTTGAGTTTTACCTTCGTGATATATAGGTGGTGTAATCCAAGCCTCATTAGGATAAATTGCTTTTTTGTAGCCAAATAACCCCCAAGTTTTTATTTGCAATGCATTATCTGCGAGTAGTGTGATGGTGAGCACGTATCTGTTATGTAGAAAATAACAAATGGATAAGAACATTAGGCTAGAAAATATTGTCATTCCAATTTGAAATAACCTACCTTTTAAAACTGAGCCGAACTCGCTAATCAATTCTTGATTGTTCATTAGACTAAGCATATAAACAGTAAATATGATTATTGAAAAGCAGAGGATACTAACTCCCCAGATTTTAAGCAAATCCTGTTCCGCATTAAAAATAATATCTCCTGGCTTAACACTAAGCGCTTTTCTATGTAGCGTCCAAATTTCGTCTTTCAGCTCTTTTTGTGCTACTTTTTCCTGTTGCTTTTTACGTTGTAAATATTGCCGGTGTTCTTCTTTACTCCGCTTTTTCGAAGAATTGTCTTTCATAAAGGTAAAATGTGCGATGTTGAAATTTTGGCATGAGGTTTTCTGCTATTTCATCCAACTTTGTTTGCAGTTTGTACAATATTCGTATAGGTAAACGGTTGTTGCTTCTTGCGGCTTAATTTCAGTTCGTTTACTCAGCAGTTGATTACTTCCGTACTCCAACAGTTCTTCGTAAACCAGCTCTCCACGAGCAAAGCCTGTAATTTTTACGATTTGGCCTTTGCTATTGTACTGCCAGTTGGTAACAAATTGTTTTTCCTTCTCTTGCGAGTAATGTGTTTCTTGCGCTAGTTGCCCTTTAGTGTTGTAAGTATAATCGTACCAGCCACGAGGCACATCAATCGGTTTACCATTTTCATCGGGCACTCTTACTTTAATGTTGGCTTTTATCACTTTTCCAAGCTTGTTGTAAACGTAGGTATAAGTGCTGGGGTCTATTTCTATAATCGATTTTTTAAGCAATCTGCCATTGTCGTTGTAAGTGTAACTCACTTTGTAATTTTCTTCACTTAGGTGATTGTTCACGTTTTCAAGACTTAATCTTTTATTAGCATATTTATAACTGGTTTCTGCAATCGTAACGCTATCGCCAGTAGCATTTATGCCTTTTTCGTATAGTGCTACAGGTAGTCCTTGAGCTCCGTATTCGAGTACCCTATTTAGTGTTTTTCCGTTAAAGGCGATCATATATTCGTGACATATTTTTGCTTGAGCTGTAGTATTTCTGACATAATCTGCCTTTGTAGGCGGAAATGGGTAATGATAAAACTGTGCATTAGCAATTAAACACGAAAAAGTTAAAACATAGGTGAGGAGATATTTCATAAGTTAAGTTTATATAAAAATAAATATAAGTATTGGCAGATAGCTCCGTGGATTTGGGTATTTTTAGAAACAAAAGCTCTATTTATCCTAATGCTGATTATTTTTTAGTATCATTGGGTATCAAACTCAAATGATATGGATTACATTGGCTACGGCGTATTGGCATTTGCGCTAATTATTCTTTTCAGTTCTTTCGTAACTGTTAAACAAGGTACAATTGCAGTGATCACAATTTTTGGCAAGTACCAAAGGTTATTACGCCCGGGGCTAAGCTTAAAAATTCCATTAATTGAGGTAATTCACTCTAGAATTTCTATTCAAAATCGTTCGGTCGAGCTTTCTTTTCAAGCGGTAACACAAGATCAGGCTAATGTGTATTTTAAGGCAATGTTGCTTTATTCCGTACTTAACCACGATGAGGAAACCATCAAGAACGTAGCCTTCAAATTCGTAGATTCGAATAACTTGATGCAGGCGTTAATTCGTACGATCGAAGGTTCAATTCGTGCTTATGTAGCTACTCAAAAGCAAGCAAATGTATTGGCGCAACGTAATGAAATTGTTGAACACGTAAAACATCAAATAGATCAGGTATTAGAGAGTTGGGGATACCACTTACAAGATTTGCAGTTAAATGACATCACTTTTGATGAAGAGATTATGCGCTCGATGAGTAGGGTAGTGGCTTCTAATAACTTAAAAGCTGCTGCAGAAAACGAAGGTCAGGCCTTGTTAATTACCAAAACTAAAGGCGCAGAAGCTGATGGTAATGCCATTAAAATTGCTGCTACTGCAGAACGTGAAGCCGCACAACTACGTGGACAGGGTATTGCCCTATTTAGAGAGGAAGTAGCAAAAGGTATGACCAATGCTGCTCATGAAATGCAGCAAGCCAATTTAGATACTTCTGTAATTCTATTCACCATGTGGACAG
This sequence comes from Pedobacter sp. T50_32, assembly GCF_057652195.1. NCBI lineage: Bacteria > Pseudomonadati > Bacteroidota > Sphingobacteriia > Sphingobacteriales > Sphingobacteriaceae > Pedobacter > Pedobacter sp. T50_32. The sequence goes on from NZ_JBYFBY010000001.1 coordinate 756,804, forward strand.
AAGCCATTAAACAATTTGCGGAATACAGCGAAGGCAATGTGATTTTCTTAGACGGTAGCACCGATGGAATGAACAACACCATGAAGCAAATGATGGCGATGCAAATGGCGCAGAAAAACTCTGTAGAGAAGAAATAGTAAAAATTTGGTTAACTGGTTAATTATTTAAATTGGTTAATTGTTTAAACTGGTTAATCGGTTAACTGATTACTGCAAACTGAGAACTGCCAACTGCAAACTGACTACAGATCTATCCTCAAGTTAATCGTTTCAATTGCTTTAGCTTCTTCGCCAGTTGGCGATATATTGTAAGCACGTAGAATAAACTGATCCGAATTAAGGATTTCCAGTTCTGTGCGCCAACCCCAAGGTTCGGGCATTTCGCTATTGCTATATTGTCCGGTTACCGAAAAACCTTTGCTGGTTTCATGTCCTTCAGAGAACATGATGCCGGTACCCATGTGAAAGCTATCTATCCAACTGCAAACGCATTTTCCATTGCCTAAATCGAAGCCCCAAACCATTAAGCCTTCATGAGATTTCCCGTTAATTATACCCCTATATTCGTAGCGGATAAAGCGTTTATTAAGCAGGGCAATGATTTTACTGCTGGTTGGTGATTCATCTGCCAGTACATCTTTCTCAAACCATGTACGTGTACGACCATCCCAATTGCCAACTAAACTAAGCAGGCGCAAATGTGGGCCGCTTTCCTTTGATAAATCGAATTTACTCTTGCTCATTAATCTAAGATATAAATTAATTGTTCGATTGTGAAATTGTGGTAATAGGTTAATCGTTTGAACTGTTTAATCGGTTAACTGTAAATTGCTAACTGAACTTTTTACTTTTCACTTTTTACCTTTAACTTAGAAGCCATGTCGTCACATCATATTGTAAAAGAGAAGCAGGAGCCAGCTTTATATATCCACGAATTTGGAGATTTTAACGAAGAATATTTGGGTCAGCTTTTAGAATGGAGCCCTACTTTAATTGTACTTGCTAGTCAGTATGAAAAGGTGGTTTCTTTAGATGTTAAGGTCGATATTGTCATTGGTAATCTCGAAGCAGGCGTAGAACTTCAAGAGAATATCCGGATGATACCGATGCAAAAAGATGGTATAGCTGATGCGATGGAGTTTTTGGTGAAAGAGAAATATCCAGCGGTAAATGTAATTAGTAAAATCAACAGCTTTGATGATTTGACCTGTTATTTGCCAGATATCAACTTGGTGCTCTTTACAGATGAGGCTAAGCATTATGCTATTAAAGACGGTTTTAGTGTTTGGAAACCTGCAGGCACGGTATTCTTAATTGATATCATCGCTTATTTTGAAGCAGACAATTTGATGCAGCAAGATGAACGTGAATTTGTAGTAGTAGAAGATGGTTTGGTGTCGTTCCGTTTTCAAGCACCGTATCTGTTTATTGGAGAAGTTTTGGGTTAATTGTTTGAACTGGTTAATCGGTTAACTGAAAACTGGCAACTGAAAATTATAAAGATGATTTACCTAAGAAAAGCTAACGAAGAAGATTTACCGATTATTAGAGCAATAGCCGAGCAAACTTGGCCAACTGCCTATGGCGATATTATTTCGCAGGAGCAGATTACGTTCATGCTGGAAAAGATGTACAACAAAGGCGAATTGCTTGGTCAAATGTTACAAGGACATCATTTCATTATTGCATCTGAACTAAATGAAGATGTGGGTTTTGCTGGATTTTCCGCCGTTAATTTAGAGACCAAAACTTTCAAGCTACATAAATTATATGTGCTGCCAAAAATGCACGGTAAGGGTGTGGGTAAAATCTTGATGAACGAAGTAGTAAGCCTCGTAAAATCGCAAGGTGGTGAGTTTTTACAGCTTAACGTAAATAGGAATAATAAAGCCAAAGATTTCTACGAAAAAGCTGGCTTCAAAATTAAAGAAACCGTTGACCTAGATATTGGCAACGGTTTCTATATGAATGATTATGTGATGGAGAAGGAGCTTTAGGAATTGTTTATTCTAAATTTTTCTTATTCAATTTTTGTGATTTTAGTAAGTTCTATATTTGTAGAGAAAGCGTCCACAGTTTCGGGTAATACTTCTATTCTGCCACTAAAACTAACTTTCATACTTTCTCCTATTTTAAGAGATGGGTATTTCGTTGTTGGGAAATTACATACCCTTAACGGAAGATAGGTCTGACTTAAATTATGGTCTACTATAAAATAACCGTCAGTATGTATATTTAAACTACTAAGCTTGTCAGTGTAAATTAAGCTAGCGAGTTTGTCTTCTACAGTTAAAATTTCTTTAGCTGTTAAATTACATTTTTGTAATTCAGTAGTTTCTTCAGTTTTTTGACAGCTTTGAGTAACTCCAAGAGTGGATAATAACAGAAGAATTAAAGGTTTTAAAATAAAGTTTTTCATAATTATTAATTTGAATGTTGAATTAAGTTCCGAATGTTGGCGAACATCTTGAGGTATTCATATTTAGTGCAATTATCTATAATTGGAATTTCCAGATATTTGGGAGGGTTGCGGAGCGGAAACGAGAGGATAGAGCTTTAAGTTGTGTAATCTAAATTAAGTAAAGGTTTTTAAAAATCAAGCAGTTATGGCTTTTTTGAGTGCGATTTCTCAAAAGACTACCTCCAAAGCAAAAGAAACCGTTGACCTTGATATTGCCCCCCCTCTGGTTTAAGTGTTCTGAAAGACCACTTAAACCTTTCTTGAAACCGAGGTCTCCAGACCGAAATGTCTTTCTGTATTATTTTTCAAAGTAGAGCAATTTCAACACCTCTATTTTATGGCTTCACTTGTGTTGTATTTCCAGACTAAGTCTTCGGTTTTTATTTTGGATTTAAGTGACCGCTGAAAAGCGAACACTTAAGCCAGTTGGGGTAAATTAAAATTTATTTCTGTAGATGAATTTGAAAACCGATGCTCACTTGCATTCCATTTTGTTTTGAAACAGTATTATTTTCGCTAAATCTTATTGTTTCTTTGGTGCTGTAATAACCTACCAAAAACTCTAAACCTACACTGCTGTTAAAATAAATAACTGATCCTGCGGCTACGTTAAAGGTGTTGCTATTGCCTTTATTAGGTTTAAACCAAAAAGAGCCATATTGGTAGCTTAATTCGGAAAGGATATTATACTGCTTATCTTTTTCCAAAAAATATAACCTGGCAAATGGACCTAATAAAAACCTATTTTCATTAGCAAATATACCCTGACTTTGCCGTTCTTTTCTCTTTGTATAACTGGATTTAATACCTAGGGCAAATTTATCCGCAAGAAAGTACCCAACATTTGGTGAAACACTAATATTAAGCCGATCAGCAGAATAAGAACTGTAAAGACTTGTATATTCAACTTTTTAAGCCAACAGGTTTCCGGTTCCGCCTACCAGCCATACGCCCTTGTCGAGCTGTGCAGATGCATTTATTACCAAAAATATAAAAACTAGTGTAACAAGTTTTTTCATAAAATTTTGTTTAAAGAGGTTATAGATTAGGTTTTTTAAAGGAGATAAATTACATAATGCTTTTAATATACCTCAGTAATTCGCTAAAAAACAGCATGTTTACGAGGGCTAGGCGTTTTCATAAACTTAAATGGCTTAAAAGGTTAATTTAATTGAGAAAGAGACTAAGTGTAGACAAAAACGGAGAGCTACAGCGAGGATAGATTTTTAGCTTGTTTAAGCTAAACTAACTATAAGTTTTTAAAAATCAATGAATTATAGCTTTTTGGAGTGTGGTTTCTTGGAAAACTGGCTTTAAAATAAAAGAAACCGTTAACCTAGATATTGGCAACGGTTTCTATATGAATGATTATGTAATGGAGAGGGAGCTAAACTAACTAATAGATTTCTCCTCATTCTTCATCGAAATGACGAAATTAAACTACTTCAACTTCGGTATTCTGCTTGGCGTATCAGCTCCGCTAATAATGCTAACCGCACTTTTTGCAATGGCTTTAATGGTTGATAGAATATTTTCTACATCCAATGTTTTGTACTCATCTGTAACTTGGTGATAATGAGGATCAGAATCTATTTGATCTGTACTTATCGTATGTGCAGGAACGCCCAAAGCAGCTAATGTCGCATTGTCGCTTCTGTAGAATAACTGTTGCTCTTTGTACGGATCTGGATGGAACATAAACTCAGTTCCCTGTAGATTTTTTTGTAAGATCGTTCCCAAATCAGATTTATCATAACCAGTAATGAAAGCCGTGTTTTTACCAAACTTGCTATCTTTTCCAATCATTTCGATGTTAAACATGGCCACTACTTCATCTGGGTTTAATTGTTCAGAGAAATATTTAGAACCTAACATCCCCAGCTCCTCACCTGTAAAAGCCACAAAGATTAAAGTACGTTCGTTCTTATTCAGTTTTTTGTAGTATTTGGCCAAAGCGATTACCGCCGAAGTTCCCGATGCGTCATCGTCGGCACCGTTCATGATGCTATCGCCATTTTTAGGGGCAACAATACCCATGTGATCGTAGTGACCAGAGAAAATAACCAACTCCTTAGCTTTAGATTTGCCAGGGATTACGCCAGCAACATTAAATAAAGGCATTTTGGTAACCGAATTTTTTAATTCTACGGTAAAAGTACTAGCGTTTTCTTTATCTAATACAAAAACTACCGCCGGATTTTTATCGCTTTTCAAATCAGCTTCGTCTAAAATTGCTTCTCTGCCAACCATTCCCTTTATGCGTTTAAAAGCATCTACAAACTTCATATCTACCAATACCAATTGTCTTTTTCCGCTGCGGGCTAAGGTTCTAAATTGGCTGATAAAATCTTTGCTCTCATCTAACTTGATCCAGCCATCGCTGTTGCTTTGGTCAAATGAAAGGTTTTCTGATTTGTTACCGTACACTAAAACATTTTCATCAGCAATTACTTGTCCATCAATTGTTACTTTAGTAGAAACAGGCTTAAGTTGATATTTATAGAAAGTTTGGCGATAGCCTTTTTGTCCGTCTAGTGGTTTTAAGCCAATTGCAGTAAATTCTTTTTCTATAAAAGTTGCCGCTTTCTCGATGCCAGGTGTAAACGTACGACGTCCTTGCATATCATCACTTGCTAATGTTTTAATCAAGTGATCTACGTAATCTTTAGTGATAATTTTATCGATGTTTTGGGCTTTTGCCGTTAGTGAGGCAACTGCTAATCCGATAGCGAATATGGTTTTCTTCATTTTTATAATTTTAGATATTGGTATTCAGATTTTATTTCCCGCGGATTGCAATCGCAGATTTTTATTCTCGTTATAGTACTTATTTAACTGCACTCTCTAGCCATTTATCTCTAAAGGTTTTCATTGCTGGTGTTAAAGTTGCGCCAGTGTTTTCAATTGGCAGCAGTTCTAACGTTGGGTTTTCAACGAAGGTTAGCTTGGTTGTTCTTTCCACGCCTTTTCGACTGTAAGTTAGTTCAATTGTTTCACCTGGTTGATGTTTTTCTACAACAACGTCGAAATCTTTGGCAGTTTTGATATCAACACCATCAGCTTTTAAAATCACATCATTGAGATCTAAACCAGCGGCGTAAGCAGGTGTGCCGACTAAAGTAGCAGGCACGGTTAGTTTGCCTTCACTCTCGTTCCAACGACTGATGCCACTGAAAGCTTTTCCTGCTTTTTCTTTACGTAAAACTAGTCCGGCTTTTAGGAATAGTGATGCATAATCTTCCTTATTGGTTGAGTAGATAAATTCTTTGAAAAATTTGGAAGCAAAAGTTGGATTTTTAGTTAAGCTGCCCAATGATTTCTCTAAATCTGGGATGGTATAGGCAATTTCTGGCTTTCCGTAGGTTTTCCAAAGTGCTTTCATATAATCGTCTAAACTCAGGTTAAAATCACTTCTCAAACGTAAATCTAATGCTAAGGCCACTGCTGCACCGTAAGTATAGTAAGAAGTGAAAATGTTTTGCTGATTAGTTTGATCTACAGCTACACCAGCATCTGCAAAAACAGCGTACCTACTTGCTTGTATAGGTGAAAAGTTCTTGGCGCCTGGAGAATTGCTAACTGCATTTACCAATCCATTTAATGTTCTCGTAATACTTTCTAAGGTTCTGAAGCCTGCTCTTTTTAAGGTTAAATTGCCGTAATATTGGGTAAAACCTTCTGCAAACCAAAGTTCGTCACTAACATTGGAGTGGGTGAAATTAAAAGGTTCTAAGGTTTTAGGGCGTAAACGTTCTACATTCCAAGCGTGAAAAAACTCATGTGAAAAAGTGCCCAGCAAATTACTTTCGTTTCCACCAATTTTTGGGGTACGTTGTACAATTACAGTCGAGTTTCGGTGTTCCATGCCATCGCCAGCGTAACTTGGATGCACACAATGCAAAAAGTAGTAGTGCCCAAAATCAAAATTAGGAAGTTCTCCGAATATGGCTTTCTGCTCATCCACTACTTTTTTAAGCATATTAGCATAATTAAAAACACTCATTTCGTCATCGTCAGAATGTGCCATTAAGTGGATGGTTTGTATTTTGCCATCGCTGTTTTTAACCTCGAAACTTGCCGCTTGGTAGGCCGATATTTCTATTGGGCTATCCATAAAATATTGGAAATCTTTGGCATGATACACACCGTTGCCCAAAGGTTTCAGTTGTGTAGCTACTTTCCAATCGGCTTTGCCGTTATAGTTAAATTTAACGGTTCTTGCACGTCTGTCCATCTCCACTGGGAAAGCAAAAACTGCTGGAATATTCATGTGAGCATGAGTTTCGTCGAAACCAGCATAAGTACCATCAATCCAATTTCCAAAAAGGGTGTAGGTAATTTTAACCTTGCTGCTCGGTTTGGCAATTTCAAAAACATCGCCAGCTGGCTGCTTTAAAGCTAGGGCTTTTCCATTGGCATCGAAAGCTTTTAGGCGATAAGCATTTTTGCCGAACTCGTGTGTAGCGTATCTGCCCGGAGATGAACGAGCAAAACGAACCCGTAGTGGAACATTTGTTGGTACGTTCGGAATAGTCATGCTGATTTCTGCTTCGTGATGCACGGCATTTGGAAAGCTAACTTCGTAACTGATTTCTTGCTGTGCCTTTAGGTTCACTGCAGCACCAACAAGAAGTGCTGCTAGGATATAATTCTTCATTTGCCTAAGTTTAGGATATGAAGTTAATACTTCGACTGTAAATATTCTGATTTGTGAGCATTTTATTACGGTGGAACTGATAAAAAGCTTTGTTTTCAAGTTCGTAGCTCACAAAAAAAGCCCATCGATTGATAGGCTTTCCATTTCAGTAGTTTCGTTTATTATTTTCGTACCAACTTAATTGACATCGTTTTTGCTTCCTTGCCATCTTTGGTGTCGTACATTTCCATTAGCTGGTTGTTGTCATCTATGATAGTAAAGACTTCTCTAAAAGGAATTTGTTTTCCAGAGACTGCATCTGTTGCGGTACCTTTAAAAATCATTGTTTTCTTGGCTTCGGTAAAGGTGCCTTCCGAATACATTAAGCCAGTTCCCATATTGTCTATCCAAGTGCTGATGTATACTTTTCTAGAATTATCGAAAGCGATGGTATTCATTCCTTCAAACGGCATTCCGTTCATATCTCCTTTGTAGGTAGATTGTTGATACCTATCTCCCAACACCATTTTGGTTTCTGCTTTAATGCCCGGACTGGTAGAAGCTACTGAACCATCAGGTGCATAAAATGAAATTGCAGCTTCCCAATTGCCTACAGATTTGCTTAGCATTTGATGTTCGTTGCCAGGTTTCATATAAGTTTCCCAAGCTTTCATCATTGCCGCAGAGTCTACGGGTTTAGCAATGGTGTCGGTATTTACTACGGTAGTATCTACCACAGTACTGTCTGAGGTATTGTCTTTTTTTTCAGTGTTGCAGGCGGTAAAAAACAATACCGATAAACCTGCAGCTAACATTGATTTTTTCATGTTTTTAGGGTGATATTTAGTTGATTGTTATGTGATTAACATCAAATATAAAGCTTTGTTTGGAAAAGGGATGGCTAAAGGTCATCCGGTTTAAAGCCGATTCGTTTTCTAGGCTCTGCTTGCTTATCAATGAGTTTGTCTAGATAGCTAAAAACGAGTTCGATGTTCTTGTCGTGATTTTGTAGGTGTTTTTTGATATCGGTTATCTCGAGTTTAATTTCAGTATGCTCGCTGAGTAAATTTCTTAATCGCGTAAATATCCTAACAATTTGAATGTTTACTTGTACCGCTTGCGGACTGTTGAGTACACTAGAAAGCATGAGTACGCCGTGTTCGGTAAAAACGTTCGGTAAATATTGCCGCCCTCCTCGTCCTATTTTTGAGGTAACAAATTGTGACCTCAAAGATTTCCATTCAAATTCACTTAAACGAAACATAAAATCTTCAGGAAATCTTTCCGTATTTCGTTTGATCGCCTGATTTAAAGTTTTTGTTTCGACACCGTAAAGTTATGCCAAATCGCTATCTAGCATTACTTTTTGATTTATAATCTCGTAAATTTTGTTGACTACAATATCATCTGATATGGAAGTGAATAGTTGTTTGGCTGTCATAGGTAAACCAAATATACAAATATTTTGAGGTCGCAATTTGCGACTTCAAAATTACTCCCCACGCAGCTCGTCAACTCGCTGTTGCGCCCTAATTCCTACACGAGTATCTTGTATCTGGTCCGCTACTGTAATTTCCATATCTCGGTCTTTGTCAGATAAGTGCATCTGAACTTTTTCCGCGTTTTCAACGGCGTGATCATAAGAACCTCTAGCACTCATCAGTTTTACAAAAACAGGCAAACACTCAAAGAATATAAAAAGCAAACCTATAAAGGTAACCGCCATAGCTGTGTTAAAATCCTTTGACCCATCAGCATTAAAGCTCAGTTGCCCCAAAGCCCAATTTCTATCAGCAAAACCAGCAATGTTTGCCAAACTATCTAACTGTTTAGAAGTAAAAAGCTTTTCGCTCATTAGCCCGTCGAACTGTTTGCGGCCATCCACAAATTTTTCCATCTGCCTAACGTCGGCAGTAAGCGTATCAAGGTTTTGTTCCCGTTGTTTAAGTTCGGCTTCCTTTCGTTTAGCGTAAGGGCCGTATCCCATTACGCCAGAAGTTTCGGTAGTCTTATTACCAAAAATCTCGTAGTTCAACTTTTGTCTGTCACTTTTAATTGCAGCGGCTAGCGAGTCGCGTTGCGCTTTCAAGTCATTCAGCTTACCAATTTCAATGGTATATTTTTTGTCGAAGGCTTTGTTTAAAGTATCAATTTTTGAACGCTGACCGTTCAAATAGCTTACTTTCAGCTTCTCTTTAATTTCTTTGTCGAAAATTTTCAATTCTAATGGTCGTGAAATCACAATACCGATCATAACGGCAAGCAAAATACGAGGAGTTGCCTGCAGTAGCTGTTTCTTGCTACTCGCATTTTTGTCTAAACTACCAACAATGTAGCGGTCCATATTAAAGATGGCTAATCCCCAAATAAGACCAAAGAATATCGAGAATAGCCAAGCAAAATCTCCCCCCTTAAAAACAAAATACATGGCATAACCGCCAGATAAAGCTGCAAAAAGGCCCGTAAAGAAAATGGTAGCCCCAATACCTATGTATTTATTATGATCTGTTGGATGTTTTTCTAACGTTGAAATATGAGCGCCAGAACAAAACCAGAGGAAGCGAGAAATGCTATTCATTGTTAACCAGATTAAAATATCTATAGTTAAACGACTGGTAATCTCAAATGTTACAGTTGTAAGAAAATTAATATGTGGGCTGGTTAAAGCGTACCAGAAAAGTAAAAATCCCGTGGTAACATTGTACTTAAATTAATTAATGCCGTAATTCGTATCTTTGATAAAAACCTTTAGAAATGAAAGAAGTTACAGTACAAGACTTAAAACAAAAAATAGATAATAACGAGCCTTTTCAATTAATTGATGTTAGAGAGACTTTCGAATATGAAACCTCTAATTTAGATGGTTTGAATATCCCTTTGGGTGGTATTTTAATTGAAGCTGATAAAATTGATAGAGATAAACCTGTAATTGTGCAGTGTCGTAGCGGTAAACGTAGTGCGGCAGCTATTATGCAATTAGAGCAAGTGCATGGTTTTGATAATTTACACAATTTAAAGGGTGGTATTTTAGCTTGGCAAGAAGCTTTTGATCCGAATATGCCAGTATATTAAGTTTTGAATGAGAAAATGACAAGATGATTGAATAGAGCACTTCATCACCTAGTCATTTTCTCATTTAATTATTCAAAAAAAATGAAGAAAAAGATATTCTTAAATGCCTTTTACAATTTGGCAATGATACTTTGTATTATTGGCGCATTTTGGGCATATGAAAACAAAAGTCCGCTTATTTCTATTTTCCTAGTGGCTGTGCTAGCTGCTTTTCTGTTCTTTAAGGTAAAATTGATTAAAGAACTGAACAAAGAATTTAGACAAGGACCTCCGAAAAAATAAGCAGAAAAGCCATCAGATTTTGATGGCTTTTCTGCTTATTCTAAAGTTCTATTTCTTCAAGTTCGTAATTGATTTGTTTAAGGTACTTCACTGCTGGTACAAGTCCTTCATCATTCCCTTTTTCTAGTATTTCTGAAGCCAAGGTTACCAAATCTTTAAGAGGTATTTTAAAAATATGGCTTAATTCATAGAGTCTTTGTATGTCTATACTTACCCTACCATTTTCTATGTTGGCCATAGTTTCTACAGTAATATTTAGCTGTTTAGCTACAAATTCTTGGGTGTAACTAAGGTGCTTCCTAAAAGCCTTAATTACTTGTCCAGTTGCTTTTTTCATTATTTCATAGGTTATATAGAGCTAAAATAACAGATTTTTTATTTTAGTTATCACACCTTTACCCTAAATATTTTGTAGGGTATTTTTTGAGCAAATGTTTTTGGGAATACCTTTGAAAGGTAGATACAACTATTGAGAAAATGATCGCATAATCAAATGCCTATGAAAAGCAGCAATTTTAAATTGCTCTATCAGTAGTAACAGATATTTAATTTTAACATTGGACTTAAATAAATGTCGAGGAATAACAACATACTATAAAATCAATTAGAAATAAAGCTAGGTAATTTTAGCATGTTAGTAATGTTTTAGAACTGATTTAGTCCGTTGTAATAGAGCTAAATCAGCTGTTAAGTTCTTTTTGTTACCCAAACAAACCTTCCTTAATTCCCGTCAATCCCAAGCCTGGTAAATTGTTTAAAATGTATTTGCCATCAACAAATTTAGGTTGTGCAAACGGGTTGTTAACGGTTAGGAAAGGACCATCTAAATCTGCCCAATCGCAAAGTGGTGCTAAATGAACTCCTGCTAAAGTTGCAATAGAAGTCTCGCTCATACAACCAATTAAAACCTTCATGCCCAGTTGGCGAGCTTTTAGAATAGTTTGGTGACCTTCGTACATTCCTGTGCTTTTCATCAGCTTAATGTTAATGCCATGGTATGCGCCTTTCAAGCTGTCCAAATCTTTTAAGCGTTGCATTGCCTCATCAGCTAACAACGGAATTGGACTGCGTTCGGTTAGCCAAGCATTGCCATCCAAATCATGTTTGTCCATTGGTTGTTCAATTAAAACCACGCCTTGGTTGTGCAGCCAGTAAATTAAATCAATGGCTTTAGCTCTATCATTCCAGCCTTGGTTGGCATCAACATATAAAGGTACATCGGTAACACTGCGGATGGTTTCAATAATCTCTTTGTCGTTATCTCTGCCAAGTTTTACCTTAATTACTTTGAAGTCTCTAGCATCTTCCAGTTTTTTGCGTAAAACTTCGGGTGTGTCAATACCAATGGTAAAAGAAGTTACGGGCATTTTGTTAGGGTCGGCACCATAAATTTCGTAGCAAGGTTTATCCTGAAGCTTACCATTTAAATCGTTAAGTGCAATATCAATGGCAGCTTTAATGGCGGGATTTCCAGGAGCAAGACTATCTAAATATTCAATAAGTGCGGCAAAGTCAAAAGGGAATACAAAACGGTTCCAGTCAACCTTCTTCAAAAAAGCGTTTGCGGTCTCGTAACTTTCGCCCATGTAAGGCACCATACTTGCCTCGCCATAGCCAGTTTTTCCTTCGTAATCAACTTTTAAAAGAAGTAAAGGTGTACTAGTTCTGGTAAATTTTGCAATCGAAAAAGCATGTTTCAATTCTAAGTCGAACTCCTTGCAACTAATTTTCATTTTATATCGTCTAAATCATTAAAAGGTTTAATAGCCTTGCGCTATATTTGCAAAACGCTCTTACGCTCTCACGCTAAATTTACGGCCATGAATACGATTTCAAGATTACGGTATTTTCTTTACTTATCCATACTTTTTGTTGGATGTACCACAGGAAAAAATGCATTACAAAAAGGCGATTACGATGCTGCGGTTTCTAAAGCTGTAGACCGCTTGAGAAGTTCGCCACAAAATAAGGAAGCAACGCAAGTGCTACCCGTTGCTTTTGATTTAGCACTGAAAACACATTTGAGAAAAATCGATGAAGCAAAGGTTTCGGCCGATGCCCTAAAATGGGAAAGTATTTTATATCGCTACCAAAGGATCAACCAACTCAGTGATGAAGTGAACGCTTGTCCAACCTGCTTAACCTTAGTGCCAAATCCACCTAAGTATGTAAAGGAGTTTGAAGATTCTAAGTATCAGGCTGCCGAAGCTCGTTATTTGCTAGGCGAGAGAGCATTGAGGGAGAACAACCGTCAAAGTGCAAAAGTAGCTTACAACCATTTTCTTAAAGCTGAAAGTTTGTATCCATCTTTAAGAGGTGTGAAGGAAAAAATTGAAGATGCTTATTGGGCTGCAGTTTTGAAAGTGGTAGTGCAGCCAGCCATCATCAATAGCAACACCTATAGGTTAAGTAACGACTATTTTCAACAGCAAGTAGCTAATTATTTAGCCACTTACAGGGGAAATACCTTTGTGCGCTTTTACACCGAGCAAGAGGCTAATAAACAAAAAGTTAGACCCGATCAGCTGGTAGAACTACATTTTGATGATTTCATTGTTGGGCAAACCTACGTAAAAGAGCGTGTAGAGAAGTTGCAAAAAGACAGCGTAGTGATTGGTGAGAATAGACGTGGGAAAATTTATGGAACAGTAAAAGCCACCTACAGCGTTTTCGAAAAACAGGTTTCTTCTTCGGGCTTGTTAAATGTCGCGATAGTTGATCTGAGCACTAATAAATTGCTGCAAAACAGAAAGCTTCCTGGAACCTACGTTTGGGTAGACAGTTGGGCATCTTTTAGGGGTGATGAGAGAGCACTGAGTAATCAGCAATATGCGCTAACCAGAAAAAGAGAGGTAATGCCGCCGCCGCCCGGAAATTTGTTCGTTGAGTTTACCAAGCCTATTTATGCACAGCTGGTAGATCAAATTTCGACTTTCTATAGTAGGTACTAGATTAGAGAATAATCAAGTCCTAGATTCCAATTACACAAAATCTTGAAAGCAGGGCTATGTGCTCTGATGAAATATTTCTCAAATTTTAAAATTTAACTGCTTCAACTACAAGCGCAAACGTTGCCAAAAGACTATTTTAATTAGAACGTTTCTAAATTGTCGATTTGTCGTTTTTTTGTAAGTTTTATTCCTCATAAGTTTTCATATTTTAGATAACTTTGCACACTAGTAATATAAATAAACAATCTAATGAGTAGTTTAAGTAAAGCTTTTACGTCGTCTATAGGTAAGAAGTTTGTAATGGGATTAACGGGTCTGTTTTTGATTTCGTTTCTTATTGTTCACGTATCTATAAATGCACTAATTTTTTTAAATGATGGTGGAGAGACCTTCAATGTAGCGGCCGATTTTATGGCGCACAACATTGTAATCCGTATCATGGAAGTTGGATTATTCTTAGGAATTATCTTGCACATTGTTCAGGCGATTATGTTAACGTCGCAAAATAATGCGGCAAGACCTGAGAAATATGCCTACAACAAGCCGCAGGCTAATAGTAAATGGTATTCTCGTAGCATGGGTTTACTGGGTACATTAATTTTGATGTTCTTGGTATTACACCTTTATCACTTCTGGTGGCCTACAAAAGTGTCTGTTTATACACACCAAGAGCATAACACTTTCCAAAACATTGTGATGATTTTCCAAGAAGAATGGGTGGTTGCTGTTTATGTTTTGGGTGTAATTTCTTTAGGATATCACTTGTTACACGGTTTTCAATCGTCTTTTCAAACGATGGGCTGGAACCACAAAAAATGGACACCAGTTGTAAAAACAGTAGGCGTATGGTTCTCAATCATTGTTCCTATCATTTTTGCATTAATGCCAATCGCAATCTATTTTGGTTGGGTTAGCTAAACCGAAACGTTTAATTAAAAGGATTAAGTAAATGTCGAAATTAAATTCAAATATCCCTGCGGGCGAATTGACCCAAAAGTGGACAAAATATAAGTCTTCTATTCCATTGGTTAACCCAGCGAATAAAAGAAGTTTAGAGGTAATTGTAGTGGGTTCTGGTTTAGCGGGTGCTTCTGCAGCGGCTACATTAGCAGAAATGGGCTACAAAGTAAAATGTTTTTGCTTCCAAGATTCACCTCGTAGAGCGCACTCTATTGCGGCTCAAGGTGGTATCAATGCTGCAAAAAACTATCAAAATGATGGTGATAGTACTTACCGTTTGTTCTACGATACCATTAAAGGTGGAGATTATAGAGCACGCGAAGCGAACGTACACCGTTTAGCTGAGGTAAGTGCAAACATTATCGACCAATGTGTGGCTCAAGGTGTGCCTTTAGCTCGTGAATATGGTGGTTTGTTAGATAACCGTTCATTCGGTGGTACACAAGTTCAACGTACATTTTACGCAGCAGGTCAAACTGGTCAGCAGTTATTGTTGGGTGCTTACTCAGCGTTAGAGCGTCAGGTTGGTATGGGTAAAGTACAAATGTACACTCGTCACGAAATGCTTGATGTTGTAGTGATTGATGGCAAAGCTCGTGGTATTATTGCTCGTAACCTAATTACAGGCGAGTTAGAGCGTCATTTCGGTCATGCAGTGGTTTTAGGTACTGGTGGTTACGGAAACGTATTCTACTTGTCTACCAATGCGATGGGAAGTAACGTTACTGCAGCTTGGAAAGTACACAAAAAAGGAGCTTTCTTTGCTAACCCTTGTTACACGCAAATTCACCCTACTTGTATCCCAGTTTCTGGAGATCACCAATCGAAATTAACCTTGATGTCGGAGTCGTTGCGTAACGATGGTCGTATTTGGGTTCCTAAAAAGAAAGATGACACTCGTAAAGCTTCGGATATTCCTGAAGACGAAAGAGATTATTATTTAGAGCGTCGTTACCCTGCTTTTGGTAACTTGGTACCTCGTGATGTGGCTTCTCGTGCAGCTAAAGAGCGTTGCGATGCTGGTTACGGTGTAGGTAGTTCTAAATTGGCGGTATACTTGGATTTCAAAGCAAATACGGAGCGTTATGGTCGTATCGAAGCTTCAAAAGCTGGTAACCATAATCCTGACAAGGAAACTTGTATGCGTTTAGGAACTGCAGTTATCAAAGAGAAATACGGTAACTTGTTCGATATGTATGCGCAAATTACTGGTGAAAATCCTTACGAAACACCAATGCGTATTTACCCAGCAGTACACTATACCATGGGTGGTGTTTGGGTTGATTATGATTTAATGACAACCATTCCTGGATTGTACTGTACTGGTGAAGCTAACTTCTCAGACCACGGTGCTAACCGTTTAGGTGCATCTGCATTAATGCAAGGTTTGGCAGATGGATATTTCGTATTGCCTTACACTATCGGTTCTTATTTATCTAAAGAGATTGCAACTAAGCCAATTCCTACAGACCACCCTGCGTTTGTGGAGGCTGAAAATGAAGTAAAAGCAACTATCGATAAGTTCTTAAGCATTAACGGAACTAAATCTGTAGACCATTTCCACAAAAGATTAGGCCACATCATGTGGGAAAAATGTGGTATGGCTCGTAATGCAGCAGGATTAACTCAAGCAATCAAAGAAATTCAGGATTTACGTAAAGAGTTCTGGGCTGAAGTTAAAGTTCCAGGTTCGGCAGATGAATTTAACCCTGAGTTAGAAAAAGCACACCGCGTAGCAGATTTTATTGAGTTAGGTGAATTGATGTGTAAAGACGCCCTTAACAGAGAAGAAAGCTGTGGCGGTCACTTTAGAGAGGAACACCAAACCGAAGAAGGCGAGGCTAAACGTGATGACGAAAACTTCGCATACGTTGCTGCTTGGGAATACAAAGGCGTAAGTGAATTCGAATTGCACAAAGAAGAATTGAACTACGAGAACATTAAGGTTGCACAAAGAAATTATAAATAGTAGCAGAGATGAGTACAGGAAACATGAATTTAACGCTACAAGTTTGGCGTCAAAAAAATAGCAAATCAGCAGGTAAATTGGTTGATTATAAGCTTTCCGAGATTTCTCCAGACATGTCTTTCTTAGAGATGTTTGACGTTTTAAACGAACAACTAATTAACAAAGGTGAAGAGCCGGTTGTATTTGACCACGATTGTAGAGAAGGTATCTGCGGTATGTGTTCAATGTTCATCAACGGGCAACCTCACGGACCAAAAGACTTGGTAACTACTTGCCAGTTGCATATGCGTTCGTTCAAAGATGGTGACACGATTGTTGTTGAGCCTTGGAGAGCAAAAGCATTCCCAGTAATCAAAGATTTAGCTGTAGATCGTTCTGCTTTCGACCGTATCATTGCTTCTGGTGGTTTCGTATCGGTAAACACTGGTAACGCACAAGATGCAAACGCACTGCCTATCCCTAAAGCTAAAGCAGATGCTGCTTTCGAAGCTGCTGCTTGTATTGGTTGTGGTGCGTGTGTGGCTACTTGTAAAAATGCTTCGGCAATGCTTTTCGTTTCGGCAAAAGTATCTCAGTTGGCTTTATTGCCACAAGGTCAGCCAGAACGTTACCGTCGTGTACAAAGCATGGTAGCTCAAATGGACGAAGAAGGTTTCGGTAACTGTACCAACACTGGTGCTTGCGAGGCTGAATGTCCAAAAGGTATCTCGCTAGAGAACATCGCTCGTATGAACAGAGATTATTTATCTGCAAAATTCATTAGCGAAGAGGAAGTATAAGTTTAATACAATTCTACCTTTGTCAAACTTAGTAAATGATGCAAATAAGTTTGACAAAGTTTTTAATATCAATCCCCAAATCTTTAATTAGGCTTGGGGATTTTTTGTTTTTTGTAGTTTGCAGTAACGCTCCCGTCATTCCCGCGTAGGCGGGAATCGTAAAGCAATTAATAGGAATATCTAACTTATTAAGATTCCCGCCTACGCGGGAATGACTACCAGGAGCAGTCGAAATGACCGACGATTTACGTTCACCACAAACAATAGCTCTAACTTTTCTCAAAAACCTTAAAACATTCTTTCCATCCCATCGTTTTTAAATTAATAAAAGACATTAATTATGACAAAGCAAACAAAAATATTAGGTGGTGTATTAGCTGGAATAGCTTTAGGCGCAGTAGTGGCGATGGTATTATCATCGGATAAGAATAGCGACATGAAAGATAAAGTTGGAGATTGGTTCTGCGACTTATTCGATAAATCTAAAGATAAATTAGCTGGTGTTGCCGATATGGTAAAAGAACAAGCAGAAAGAATAAAAGCATAATTGTGTTGCAATTCGTCATGCTGAATTTATTTCAGCATCAGTTTTAACAGACGACACATTATTTAAAAAGGGCATTTCCGTATCTTTGACACATGGATATTTATGGAAATGCCCTTTTAGATTTTCACCAATCCGGCAAGGCGGAAATTTTATGGCTTCACAATTCTTACGACGAACCTGAGGAAATGCCAATTGAGGTTTTCTTTCGTGGTGAAGATGATATGCCCGAAATTGAGCTTAAAGCATTAGGTCTTTGCAGAGGGAAAGTGCTTGATGTTGGCGCCGGTGTAGGTAGTCATGCGCTACTACTCGATAAAAAGAAGGTTGATGTAACCGCCATAGATATCTCTCCAATTGCAGTTCAAATTATGCAAGAGCGAGGTGTAAAAAATCCGCAATTACAAGATTTTTTCCAAATAAAGGAAAAGTACGACACCTTACTGTTTTTGATGAATGGGATTGGTTTAACTGGAACTTTACAAGGTTTTGAAGACTTCTTAGAAACCGCTAAACAAATCTTAAACCCGAAAGGTCAGTTACTTTTCGACAGTTCGGATATTTCTTATCTATACGATGATATGCCGATGCCGACTAATCAATATTTTGGCGAAATCAGTTATTGCTACGAATATAAAAATGAAAAAGGAAATTGGTTTAATTGGCTATACATAGACCCAACCACACTGCAGCGTTTAAGCAAACAGCATGGCTGGAATTGTAAGATTGTTTATGTGGACGAGCAAGACCAATATTTGGCTCAATTAACTTTGTAATTGAACTTAAAACTTTGTGTCAGGCTGAGCTTGTCGAAGCGTATGCAACAACACTTCGACAAGCTCAGTGTGACAACGTGCGGATTACGCCCTTTCTTCCCAAACTTGCGTTAAATGCACAATAGTTTCTACAGCTTTTATCATATCTTGTACAGCAACCCATTCTTGTTTACCATGAAATGCGTGTCCGCCAGTAAAAATGTTTGGACATGGCAAACCCATAAAAGATAAACGTGAACCATCGGTACCGCCTCTAATGCTACGGGTGATTGGGTTAAGACCTGCTCTTTTCAATGCCTCAATGCCATTTTCCATAATTTGTGGGTATTTGTCCAACACCTCTTTCATATTACGGTATTGCTCCTTAATAGTCAATGTGTAACTCGATTTTGGATAGGCTTTCATTACTTCCTTCACGATACCATCTAAAGTTTCGCCGTGAGCTTTTAACAAATCATTATCAAAATCACGAAGAATGAAGCTAGCCTCTGCTTGCTCGGCAGTTCCACTCATCCCCACTGGATGAATAAACCCTTCTTTTTGCGAAGTACTTTCTGCACTTAATCGATCCTTTGGCAATGCGCTAATCACATCTGCTAAAATCTTAATGGCACTTTCCATCTTTCCTTTGGCAAAGCCTGGATGTGCACTTACACCGTTAATCACCAATTTGGCGCCATCGGCAGAGAAAGTTTCATCTTCTATCGAACCTAGTGTTTCACCATCAATTGTGTAGGCAAACTCAGCGCCTAATTTTTTCAAATCAGCTTTATCTACTCCCCTGCCAATTTCTTCGTCAGGTGTAAATAGTATCTTAATAGTTCCATGTTTAATTTGAGGATTTTGAACTAGATAAGTAGCTGCTTCCATAATTTCGGCAACACCGGCTTTGTTATCTGCACCTAATAGAGTTAGGCCACTTGCAGTGATGATATCGTTGCCAATTTGGTTCTTCAAATCTCTGTGCTCCGAAAGTCTCAAGACAATATTATTATCATCTGGCAGCACTAAATCTTCTCCCTGATAATTTTTATGAACAATTGGTTTTACATTCTCGCCACTGCTATCTGGAGAAGTATCCATGTGTGAGCAGAAACAAATTACCGGAACCGTTTTGTCGGTAGTCGCTGGAATTGTGGCATAAACATAGCCATGTTCATCTAAATGAGCATCATTTATACCAATTGCCAGTAATTCTTCCACCAATATCTTTCCTAGATTTTTCTGTTTAGATGTTGAAGGAGTAGTTGGTGAAGACGCGTCAGATTGGGTATCTATTTTTACGTATTTCATAAACCTCTCAGCTACAGAAATACCATTAATTTGAATATTTTGCATAAATTCAAAGATATTGTTTATTTTTTTGAATAAAGATTATACTTTTGTATAGCAAGCACTTAATTTATAATAACTTGAAAAAACGTTACTTCGCTCTAATACTTGTATTCTTTACGGTTTCAGCATTTGGTCAATCAAATTTTTATAGATTAAGTTTAGGCGCTAGTGCCGGTGGCAATTACACTTTTGCGGATGTAAAAGGAAAGCCTGCTTACGGAGGTGCGGTCAATTTAGATTATCATTTCACTCCATTTATCACCGCAGGTTTAGAAGCTCAGATGGGTTTGCTAAAAGGTGGCGATAGAAACAAAGATCATCTAAAAGAATTTACCAACGCCTACCAAGCATTTATGGTTAATGCCAAGTTTAGAGCGGGTGAGTTTACGGATTTTTATTACAGCGACTTCTTAAACTATACGAAAGGTTTTTACCTGGGTACAGGCGTTGGGATGATTAAAAACAACATGAATGAGATTGTTAGGGTGAAGACCAACCCAGATGGAACTCTTTATCCGTTCCCAGGTAAAGATGTAAGTTCTGGCCTTATTGTTCCCATTAATGTTGGTATAGATTTTTATCTGCCTGATGGATGGGGCGACATAAGATATATCTTTAACATCAACTACCAGGCAAACTGGACTTTTGGAGAAGGTCTTGACGGTTATGATGACACGCAAACTATCCGTAGAAATATTGGTAGTGCTCCAGATATCTACAACTTTTTGTCTATTGGATTTAAATACACTTTTGGTCCTAAAGGATTAACTGGGAAATCAATTAGATAATCTTTCGAAAATTTAGGATACAATCC
This sequence comes from Pedobacter sp. T50_32, assembly GCF_057652195.1. Lineage (NCBI taxonomy): Bacteria > Pseudomonadati > Bacteroidota > Sphingobacteriia > Sphingobacteriales > Sphingobacteriaceae > Pedobacter > Pedobacter sp. T50_32. The sequence continues at coordinate 777,382 of NZ_JBYFBY010000001.1, forward strand.
GGTTCTTCTAAAAACAAAAGCTATTTTTATATCTAAATCATTAACTGATGAGGATATTTCTGTTACTAACTTTTGTTTTTACCTATATGAATGCTTTTGCGCAACTCACTTCCTACGAAAAAAGTGGTAAAAAAGCTACTGCTACTTACGATGAAGCAATTGCTCATTATCAACAATTAGCAAAGAACCATCCCAGTCAGGCTAAGCTGCTGACTTACGGACAAACCGATTTCGGCAAACCACTACATGTGTTGGTATTGAGTAAGAGCGGAATATTCGAGCCTGCTCAAATTAAAGCGGCAGATAAGCGAGTTCTACTCATTAACAACGGAATTCACCCTGGAGAACCAGAAGGCATTGATGCCAGCATGATGCTAGCAAGAGATTTGCTACAACAAAAAAGTCTGCCACAAAACCTAGTAATCTGCATCATTCCGGTTTATAACATCGATGGCAGCTTTAACCGAACAAGCACCTCAAGAGCTAATCAAAACGGCCCACAGGCTTACGGTTTTAGGGGTAACAGTAGAAACTACGACCTTAACCGTGACTTTATTAAAACAGACTCTAAAAACTCTGCTACTTTTCAAGAGATATTCAATACATGGAAACCCGAAATTTTTGTAGATACCCATACGAGTAACGGTGCAGATTATCAGTACACCATGACTTTGATACCTACACAAAAGGATAAGTTGAACGCAACTTTGGCAGGTTATCTTACCAAAACCATGCTGCCCTACCTGTATTCGGAAATGAAGACCAAGGGATTTGAATTAATCCCTTACGTAAATTCTGTCAAAGAAATTCCTGATAATGGCATTAGTGGTTTTATGGAAATTCCTAGATATAGCACTGGTTATGCGGCGTTGCACAACACCATCGGCTTTATGCCAGAAACGCACATGCTGAAGCCTTATGACAAACGTGTAGAATCTACTTATAAGCTATTGCAAACTTATATCAACATTGTTGAAAGAGACGCCAAAATAATTGGTGAAAATAAAGCAAAGGCTGATGACGCTGTTGCCAACCAAAAAACTTTTACCCTAGATTGGAAGCTGAATAGAGAAAAATTTGATGAAATTGAGTTTAAAGGCTTTGCTGCAAAATACAAGCCTAGCGAAGTAAGTGGCTTGGATAGATTATATTACGATCGCAATGAACCCTACAATAAAACCATTAAACAGTGGAATGATTTTGAGCCGGCACTTCGTGTTGATAAGCCTATTGCGTATATCATTCCAAAAGCTTGGGACAAAGTGATAAGATTACTAAAATTGAACAATGTAAAGGTAAACGAGCTGAAAAGTGATGTGAAACTTGAAACGGAAATGTACTATATCGTTGATATGAAGACTGCTCAACGACCTTTTGAAGGGCATTATTTGCATTCGGCAGTTAAGGTTGAACCGAGAACACAAACTATTAATTTTTACACTGGAGACTACGTGGTTTATGTTAATCAGAAAACTAACAGGTACATCGTAGAAACCCTAGAACCGCAGGCTCCCGATTCGTTTTTTAATTGGAATTTCTTCGATTCGATCTTAGGTCAGAAGGAACATTTCTCATCTTACATATTTGAGGACACCGCCGCAGAATTATTGGAGAAAAATCCATCCTTAAAACAAAAATTAAAGGATGAAAAAACTAAAAACACCGAAGTGACGAAAAGTGCTTATGCGCAATTAGAGTTTATTTATAAAAATTCTGATTATTTTGAGCCAACTTTTATGCGCTACCCAATTGGGAGGTTGGTAAAAGATATAAAACTAGATATTAAATAACTATGCTATTAGAATACTGGAATGCTATGCCTGTAGCTTCAATCATTTTTGTTTTTACTTTAATTACCAGCATTTACGCTTTCAACAATCCGCAGTTATTAAGCAAGTTCATATTCCATCCCTACTCGGTAAGTAAAGGCTATAGAATTTATACGTTTGTTACAAGCGGACTGATACATGCAAACTGGATGCACTTGTTCTTTAACATGTTTACTTTTTATTTCTTTGCCTTTAAGCTAGAAGTAATGATTGGACATTGGCAATTTGGCCTGCTCTATTTTTTAGGTCTAATTTTAAGTGATATTCCTTCATTAATTAAGCACAAAGAAAATTATGGTTACCATAGTTTGGGAGCTTCGGGAGCAATAAGTGCTGTGCTGTTTAGTTATATTTTGTTTGAGCCAACTACACTTTTATTAGTGATGTTTATTCCGATGCCTGCTATTTTGTTCGCTGTGCTTTACTTATATTATTCTTGGTACATGGCAAAAAACGGGCAAGATAATATTGGACACGATGCACACTTTTTTGGAGCTTTAACCGGACTAGTATTCACTGTCATCTTTGTTCCCAACATTATCCCTAGTTTTATTGAAAAACTTACATTAGGTATTCAGTACCTAATTGGTAGCAGGTAAAAAAGGCTGCTCAAAAAAGCTTAACGGCGCTTTAGGATCTTTAATGATTTCGAATAAAGTTAGTTCATAAGGCTTCCAAAAGTTTTCTAGCACCTGGCCGTAGGTTTTATGCTGCCATTCGTCGAACAACGGTTTATTTTGGATACCACGCAGCGGCATTGGATCAATATAAGCTACGCCGTTAGCTTCGATCACATTATATTCTGGCAAGCGATTGAACAAATAGGTAGAGTAAAAGAAACGTGCGGCCAATTCCTCAAACTGTTGGTCGGTTAAGGGCTTGTCTTTGATGAAATCTAACAGTTGTTGATGATATCTTTTATTAGTGCCATTATCTTGCAAACAAGCTACAATACCAAAATCTTTAAATTTTAAAGAGAAGATCAAAGTATTGATTTCGTCCCTGAAGCTAAACCCTGTTTCGACATTTTCTAGTGGAACAACAACGATAGACCAAGGTATAAACTCCTCGAACTCTACTTCCTTGAAGATGCTTTGCAGCATTAAATGCAAGTTGCCGAACTTGTGCATCAAACCCTGCGACATGTTCATTCCATCACCACTTAATTGGTTTAAACGAATAGCGCCCTGCATTTCGATATACAAAAAACTGTACATCAATTTACCTACCCATTGAAAAAGCTCTACCTCTGGCAGAGCCGACACGCCTTTATATCCTTGCTCAAATGCAGTTTCAATTTTCTGCTCTAATGGCAAAATAGCTTCGGTGTAAATTTCGGCACTTGCAGGAACTACCAAGCTTTTGTAGCTTCTAATGCTCTCGTCTAGCAATTTTATAGCTTCATCGCCAGTAAGGTTTGCCATATTTAACAACCAATCTGGGAGTACTCGGATAGCCAAAGGCGATGTTGGATTGCCACTTAAGAAACATTTATCGTTCCTAAAATCGAAAGTTTTGAAGGGGTTATAAAGGCTATTGTTCATTGCTGCAATATTAGCGATTATTACGGTTGGAGGAATTGTTTTATTGTCATATTGTTTACTTACACATTAAGAATAAACCAACGCCGTCATTTCGGCCGTAGTGGGGAAATCCTGCGTGGTTTACCGCTTGGCTCAGATCAGCATCTGTTTTACGAGATAAATCCTAGGCAAACTTTGTCAATTTTATCAGCATTTTCTGAAAGAAGATCGACAAAAATAGGCTATACCGATTAAGTACAATTTGGTTTTCCCTCTATTTAACAATACTTTTATACTATTATTAAAAACATCAATTGGATTTTAAAGAATTTGGATTTAATGCGGAGCTTTTAGAAGGCCTGCTAGCAATGGGCTTCAAAAATGCTACTCCAATACAGCAACAGGCGCTCCCGATAATTACAGCAGGTAAAGATTTAATTGCCTGTGCTCAAACCGGTACAGGTAAAACAGGTGCTTTTTTACTGCCTATCATGAACCTACTTACCAGCAAGCACGATCGCCACAACAGTGTGCTTATTTTAACACCAACCAGAGAGTTGGCACAACAAATAGATTTACAGGTAGAAGCACTTTCTTACTTCACAAACATCAGTTCCTTAACGGTTTTTGGTGGCGGCGATGGCGTAGCTTACGAGCAACAAAAACGCTCAATGCGAGAAGGTGTAGACATTATTATTGCTACTCCGGGAAGATTAATCTCTCACTTGGCTTCTGGCGTGCTCAAAATGGATAAGCTAGAACATTTAGTACTAGATGAAGCAGATAGAATGTTAGATATGGGTTTCTACGATGACATTATGAAAATTGTAGGCTATCTGCCCAAAAAACGCCAAACCGTGATGTTTTCGGCTACTATGCCTCCGAAAATTAGAAAACTGGCAAGTACACTTTTGAATGAGCCAGAGCAAATCAGCCTTGCTATTTCTAAACCAGCCGAAGGAATTAACCAACAGGTTTATCTAATTCACGACGACCAAAAAGTCCCTTTGTTAACCGAAATGCTAAAATCGGCAACTTACAACCGCATCATTGTATTCGCAGGTCGCAAGGAAAAGGTAAAAGAGCTTGGAAAAGTATTTAAAAAATTAGGTTTAAAAGCAGCAGCATTTCATAGCGATTTAGAACAAAAGGAACGCGAAGCCATTATGCTCGATTTTAAAAACGATAAACTGAACGTGCTCATTGGTACCGATGTTTTGAGTCGTGGTATAGATGTAACTGGAATTGATTTGGTAATTAATTACGACGCACCGCAAGACCCTGAAGATTATATCCACAGAATTGGAAGAACGGCAAGAGCAGCCACTACTGGTACTGCAATTACCTTGGTTAATGGAAAAGACAAACGTCGTTTAGCAAATATCGAAAAGCTAATTGAGCGCCAAATTGAAAGAATGCCTTTGCCAGAACATTTAGGCGAGGCGCCAAAAGATGAACCTGTAGGAGAGAAGAAGTCTTTTAAAAAGAAGAAGAAGTTTTTTAAGAAGAAACCTAAACCACAGGGAGCAGCTCCAGCGAAAGCTGAGTAAGATTTGTCTAACGTCATTTCGACGAGGAACGAGGAGAAATCTAATATTAAGCTTAAGAATTAAAAGACAAAATCTGAGATTTAACTTTCGTTGATTTTCAATTCTCTCTGCGTTCGAAATGACGCAAGGGTTTTTGTTTTAGGCTATAGATAGAGAATGTTTTAAAGTTTTTAGCTAAATTTCTTACCTTTAAAAAATGCAGAACCTTCCACCATTAGCCGAAAGATTACGCCCAAAAAACTTGGATGAATACGTAGGGCAGAAGCATTTGGTGGGCGAAGGTGCGGTGCTGCGCAAAGCGATTGAAAGCGGTCGTATACCATCCATGATTTTCTGGGGACCTCCAGGCGTTGGAAAAACTACCTTAGCCACTATCATTTCTCAAAACTTAGACCGACCTTTTTTTGCATTAAGTGCTATTAACTCTGGCGTAAAAGATGTCCGCGAAGTCATTGACAAAGCTGCAGCGTTAAAGGGTGGTTTCATGGGGATGCCGGTACTTTTCATCGACGAGATACATCGTTTCAGTAAATCACAGCAAGATAGTTTGTTGGGGGCTGTAGAACGAGGTGTGGTTACACTAATTGGCGCAACTACAGAAAACCCAAGCTTCGAAGTCATATCAGCTTTGCTTTCTCGCTGCCAAGTTTACATTCTCCAAAATTTAACGGAAGAAGAATTGGTGGGCTTATTAAACACAGCCATCACAAAAGATGAAATTCTTTCAAAAAAGAAAATAAAGATTAAAGAACATGAAGCTTTAATCCGTTTAAGTGGTGGCGATGCTAGGAAGTTGCTTAACGTTTTAGAAATTGCGATTAACGGCATTGGCGGAGATAAAATTGAGCTGACCAACGAAAACGTGTTAGCCCATGCACAGCAAAATCTTGCACTGTACGACAAAGCTGGCGAACAACACTACGATATCATTTCAGCATTTATCAAATCCATCCGCGGTAGCGACCCAAACGGGGCAGTTTACTGGTTGGCGAGGATGATTGAAGGCGGTGAAGACCCGCTGTTTATTGCCCGTAGGTTAGTGATTTTAGCATCGGAAGATATCGGCAACGCCAACCCCAATGCACTGTTATTAGCAAACAATTGTTTCCAAGCGGTTAACGTAATTGGTTTTCCCGAAAGTCGTATAATTCTTTCGCAATGCGTAACTTACATGGCATCGTCAGTAAAAAGTAATGCCTCTTATATGGCTATAAACCATGCTCAAGCTTTAGTAAAAGAAACTGGAGATTTGCCAGTTCCACTGCATTTGCGTAATGCGCCAACAAAGTTGATGAAAAACATTGGCTATGGTGCTGACTATAAATATTCTCACGCTTATGATGGTAACTTCGAAGCGCAAGAATATCTACCGGAAAAACTAAGTGGTACTAAGCTTTACGACCCTGGTAAAAATCCGGCAGAAGAAAAAATGAGAGAAAAATTGAAACAAAACTGGAAGGACAAATACAAATACTAATATGCTGAGTACTTTTTTATCACATCAATGGAAATCTTTTTGGCGCAGTAGAAATAAGGCAGGCAGTATTGCCGCTCAAATTGTACTGGGTTTTTTTATGTTGTATTTTTTGGTTGTAGCCATAGGCATTGGTTTTTGGATGACAACATTAATCGATAAATTCATGCCAGGAATTAATCCTGCGGTAGTGTTTAACGGTTTAATTCTGTATTATTTCTTGCTCGATTTAGCAATTAGAATACAGATGCAAGACCTGCCTACTTTAAGCGTAGTGCCTTACCTACATCTAAAGATTTCTAGAAAAACGATTGTCAATTTCTTAAATCTAAAATCGCTTGTTTCATTCTTCAATATCCTTCCGATTTTTATCTTTTTCCCATTTATATTTATCAATATTAGCGCTTCGGCAGGTGCAATTGGCGTTTTAGCGTATTTGGTCTCAATTATTGGACTTGCTGTTTTTAATAACTTTTTGGTGCTGTATATTAAACGCAAGGCCATTAACAACGTTGCAGTTTTTGCCGCAGGCATTGTAGTTATTCTTGGCTTGGCGGCTTCAGATTATTATGGCTTTATCTCCATCAGAGATTTCTCTAATCTTGCTTTTCAGAATGTAGCAAAATATCCTTTTTTGGCACTCATATTTCCAGTAGCCGCTTTTGCTGTTTATTACATGAACTTCAAATTTTTGGAAGCTAATTTATACACCGAAGAACTGAGTACCAAAGACGATAAAAAAGTAAGCACCGATTATCCTTTCCTTAATAATTTTGGCAAAGTTGGAGAGTTGGCGGCTTTAGAATTGAAACTTATTTTAAGACACAAGCGCTCTAGAAGTTCGGTGATTATGGGCTTCCTGTTTTTATGCTATGGTTTCTTTTTCTACCGCATGCCTTTAATTGCTGGTAACGAGTTCGGTAAAATGTTGTTTGCTGCGGTATTCATGACGGGTATCACCATATCAGTTTACGGGCAGTTTATGTACGCTTGGCAAAGCTCACATTTTGATGGTCTGCTGTCTAACAAAATTAATTACAAAGATTTTATCAAGGCTAAGTTTTTGCTTTTTACCATTAGTAGCACGCTAATTACTGTGCTTTCTAGTTTTTATGGTTTTATGAGCTACAAACTCTTGATACTACATGCAGCTGCGTATATTTATAATTTGGGCGTGGGTACTGTAGTAGTGCTTTACTTCGCCAATTTTAATTATAAGAGGTTAGATATTACGGCTAGTGCAAGTTTCAATTGGCAAGGTGTTGGCGCTACGCAATGGCTTTTAGGTCTTCCATTACTTTTACTTCCATTAATTATATATGTACCATTCGGTATTTTAAACCTGCCTTATTGGGGTTTAGCTACCATCGCATTTTTGGGCTTGGTAGGTTTATTAATGCGTAATTTTTGGGTAGATGTAATTGTTAGAAAATTTGAGAAACAACGTTATAAAATAGCCGAAGGCTTTAGAGAATAAGAAATGATAGAAGTTAAGAATTTAGTAAAAAACTATGGCGGTCGTACTGTAGTTGATATTGACCACTTAAATATTAGAGCTGGCGAAACAATTGGTTTGGTTGGAAATAACGGTGCGGGCAAAACCACATTCTTTAGAATGCTTTTGGATTTGATACGTCCTGATAGTGGAGAAATTTTATCGAAAGATATCAACGTCGCCAACAGTTCGCAATGGAAAGACTATACCGCTTCTTATTTGGATGAAGGTTTCTTAATTGATTACCTTACACCCGAGGAATATTTCACTTTCATTGGCAGTCTGCACGGATTAAGCGTTGCCCATGTGAGCGATTACTTGAGACAATACGAAGAGTTTTTCAATGGGGAGATATTAAGTAGAGGTAAATACATCAGAGATTTCTCTAAAGGAAACCAAAATAAAGTTGGTATTGCAGCAGCGTTAATGCAAAAACCGGAATTATTGATTTTAGACGAACCTTTTGCAAACCTGGATCCAACTACACAAATAAGATTAAAATCATTAGTAAAAAACTTAAGCACTACACAGCGTTTAACCACGTTTATTTCTAGCCACGATTTAAATCACGTTACCGATGTATGCAACAGAATTATCTTGTTAGAAAAAGGCAAGGTGATTAAAGATTTCTATACCGATGAAAATTCGCTGAAAGAATTGGAAGCCTATTTCTCAGAGTAGTTGTTGTATAAAAATATAGTCAATTGGGTTTTTTGTTTTGGCTAAACAAAACTAACCGCAAGTTAGATTGTTTTTGTAAGTAGATGTTTTTTACAACTATCAGGAATATTTTGAGGGGTTGTGTAAAATTGGCATTACCTTTGCCAACACATTTATCAACATTATAATAAACGAAATAAGAACATGATGACTACAAAATTCAAGACAGCAACTGTCGCTATAGCTTTATCGGTAGGTGCAATGACTTTTCAAAGCTGCGATAGCTTAAACAATACTCAAAAAGGTGCAGGTATTGGCGCTGCTGCTGGTGGCGTGGTAGGTGCCTTAATTGGTAAAAAAGCAGGTAACACTGCTGTAGGTGCTGTAATTGGTGCTGCTGTGGGTGGTACTGCAGGTGGTTTCATTGGTAAAAGAATGGATAAGCAAGCAGCTGAAATTAAACAAGCAATTCCAGGTGCAGAAGTTATTCGTGAAGGTGAAGGTATCATTGTAAGATTTGATAGCGGTATCCTTTTCGATTTTAACAAAACCGATTTGAAAGATGCAGCTAAAACTAATATTCAATCATTAGCTTCTTCATTAAACCAATACCCAGGAACTGATGTGAAAGTTTATGGTCATACAGATAATATTGGTACTGCTGCGGTAAACCAAACTGTATCTGAGAAAAGAGCTGCTGCGGTTAAAACTTATGCAGTTTCTCAAGGTGTGCCAGCATCACGTTTAGTTACAGCAGGTAAAGGTTTTAACGAACCAATTGCTGATAACTCAACAGAAGCAGGTCGTGCAGCAAACCGTAGGGTAGAAATTGTAATTGTTGCTAACGAGCAATTGAAAAAAGAAGCTCAAGAAAAAGCAGGATAATCCAAAATTATCTCACAAAATAGAAAGTCCCGATTTAACGTCGGGACTTTTTTTATTCGTAGATATCTGCAAAGTAACTGATGGCCAAAGATCTTAAAAGCATTTCTTGCTCAAGACCGGCATAGGCGGGAATAGGTTTTACCAATTTCCAATGTGGCCAACCATCCTGATCTAGCGCTTCCAGTTCGTAAAAACCCATCTCGCTCAACAAACGACAAGTAGCAATATGCATTAATTCCTCTTTCTGTCTTTTGCTGAATTTCCCTGGTCCCTTACCTAACTCTTGTACACCAATTAAAAATAATATCACTTTTAAATCGGGAGTTTCCGAATCAAAATCTTGCGCTATTTTTTCTTGCAGCTCTTTCCATTTGATATTGATTTCTGCTGGAGTCATGCTGCAAATATACAGCTTTAGTATTTAGTCTTTGGTCTTTCACCTCCGTTCTTTTAGCTTTGTAATATGAGTTCGAAAATAAATGTAGGCTTAATGGCTTACGGTATGTCTGGTAAGGTGTTTCATGCACCTTTTATTCATTTAAATGATGGATTTAATTTTGTAGCAGTTACCGAACGCAGCAAAAAACAAGCTGTTCAAGATTACCCCAGCGTAAAAAGTTATGATACAATTGATGAATTAATTGCTGATGATACCATCGATCTCATTATCATTAACACGCCAAATTATACGCATTACGAATATGCTAAAAAGTGCCTCGAAGCAGGTAAGCATATTTTAGTTGAAAAACCTTTCACGGCAACCGTGGCTCAGGCTAAAGAATTGTTTGCTTTAGCAAAAGAAGTTGGTAAAAAAGCATTGGTCTATCAGAATAGAAGATTTGACAGTGGTTTTAAAATCACCAAAGAAATTATAGAAAGTGGAAAGTTGGGGAATTTAACTGAGGTTTATTTCCGATTTGATAGATACAGAAACGAGATTGGACCGAAGTTTTTTAAAGAAGATAGTGCTTATGAAGCGAGTGGACTACAATATGATTTGGGGCCACATCTGTTAGACCAAGCCATCGCATTATTTGGAAAGCCAGTGCATTTTTATAAGGTGCTAGCCAACAACAGAGAAAATAGCAAAGTAGATGATTATTTCTTCATCCATCTTTCTTACCCAAATAATTTGAACGTGTACTTAACGGCTACGCTTTTGGCTGCCGATATTCCGCCTGCTTTTGTAGTCAATGGTTCATCGGGGGCATTCTCTAAAAATCATGGTGATGTACAGGAAAGCCAATTGTTAAAAGGAATGAAACCATCTGACGAAGGCTATGGAATTGAAATTGCTGCTGATGCGGCTAAACTAACTTTGGTAACAGCAGATGGCGAAAGAGAAATCGACACGTTGAAATCGCCGCAAGGTAACTATGGAGATTTGTTCGAAGCGGTTTACCAAACTATTGCGAATGGTGTAGCTTATCCAATTACTGAAGAAGATATTATTGCTCAATTGGAAATTTTAGAGCATAAATAGTATCCTTCACATAGCCTTAATACTGGCTGTTTAATGCGTTAACATTTACATTCTAGTTTTGCGTAACATAATAAAGCAAAATGAAACAACATGATATCAAATAAAAACTAAATCATGAAAGCTTCATAACTGCTAAAAACTAGATAAAGTAAATGAAAAAAGTAATTATTAGAAGTATCCTATTCGCCTCTCTAACCTCTTCATCAGTATTTGCGCAAAACATTAAAGGCATTGTTTATCATGATGAAAATAGCAACGGAAAGAGAGAACGCAAAGAAGTTGGATTAGCAGGTGTAGCGGTTAGTAACGGTGTAGAAGTGGTTAAAACTGATGCTAAAGGTAGCTACACTTTGCCAAAACGCGAATCGCAGGTGATTTTCGTCATCAAGCCAAGCGGTTATCAGTCGCCATTGAACGAAAATAACCAACCTACAAGTTATTACATTCACAAACCGAACGGTTCTCCTTCTGATTTTAAATATGCGGGCAGCAAGCCAACAGGCGCTTTACCGGCAAGTCTAGATTTTCCTTTAATTAAAAAAGAGGAGAGTGATGAATTTAAAGTTTTGGTTTTCGGAGATCCACAGCCATACACACAGCAGGAAGTAGATTTTTTTGAGAAGGATATAGTTGATGAGGTAGCGGGAATTAAAAATGTAGCTTTTGGTTTAAGTTTGGGAGATTTAGTTGGTGATGATTTAAGCCTGCACAATCCTTACATTAAAGCGGTTAAGAAAGTTGGATTGCCATGGTATAATTTGATGGGCAACCACGATATGAACTACGATGCAAAAGTTGACAGCCTTTCTGACGAGACTTTCGAAGCTAATTTTGGTCCTGCCAATTACTCGTTAAACTATGGGAAAGTGCACTTTATTGTGTTGGATAATATCTTGTATCCGGACCCAAGAGATGGCAAAGGCTATTGGGGTGGTTTTAGAGAAGACCAGTTGAAGTTCATCGAGAACGATTTGAAACATGTAAGTAAAGATCATTTAATTGTTCTTGCTTTTCATATCCCTCTATTAAACGGCGGCGACGACAAAGAAGGAAATGCATTTCGCTTAAAAGATAGAAATCGTTTATTCGAGTTGTTAAAAGATTATCCTCACACACTTTCTATGTCCGCACATACGCATTTGCAACGTCAGAACTTTTATGGCAAAGCCGATGGTTGGTTGCAAGCAAAACCACACCATGAGTACAATGCAGGTACAACTTCTGGCGATTGGTATTCTGGTGAGTTGAAATCTAATGGAACGCCAAGCTCAACAATGCGTGATGGTACACCTAAGGGTTATGCATTTTTAAATCTAAAAGGAAACCAGTATTCTATTGATTATAAAGTTGCGGGAAAAGATGCGGCTTATCAAATGGAAGTGTTTTTGCCGAAAGTTGTAGAGAAGCGTAAAAACACATCTGCAGGTATTTTTGTAAACTTTTTTATGGGCGCCAAAGGCGATAAAGTAACGTATTCAGTAGACGGCGGTAAATGGAACAACATGACTTACATGGAAGCCATGGACCCAGCGTTTTTAAGTACTTTGTTTAAGTTCGACCAGTCTAAAGAGTTATTATCTGGCAGAAGACCCTCAAATGCGGAGACAAGTACACACTTATGGAGAGGTAATATTCCAGCTAACTTAGCTGCAGGCGAGCATCAAATTGAAGTTAAAGCTGTAGACCGTTACGGAAAAGTTTCTACACAAAAAGTAAGTTATACTATTGTAGAAAGAAAGTAAGATAAAAACCCTAATAAGTCGTCATTTCGACGAAGTGTGAGGAGTAATCTAGCATATTCTATTAAACTAAATGCTAGATTGCTCTTCGTCATACTTCCGCATCGAAATGACGCTTTTATTTGCGGTAGTGGCTTTAGTCAAAGCATATCGTTACTCACTTGGTAATTTTAAAGTCGAAATAAAAACACTTTTACAATAAAAATCACGCTTTAGTATATTAATCGAAATTCGATACGGTTACTTCCCGCTCGGTATAAATTATTTATACTTTTGAGCACCAAATGGAATTGATATGACCGTGTACGAAGTAGGCGTTAGTAGGCTAACTATTTCCGCTATTCAAGAAATTATACAATCATCGCAAAATATTGCTTTATCGGCTATTGCTGTAGAGAAAATTGCCAAATGCAGAGCTTATTTGGATGATAAAATGAGCAAAACCGAAGAACCGATTTACGGGATAAACACAGGTTTTGGCTATCTGCAAAATGTTAAGGTGGAAGCGGATAAACTTACCCAACTTCAGCATAATCTATTGTTATCACACGCTTGTGGAACGGGGCAAGAAGTGCCAAAATCAATTGTAAAGTTAATGCTATTGCTCAAAATTCAATCTTTGAGTTACGGACATTCTGCAATTGCTTTAACTACGGTACAACGTTTGGTGGATTTCTATAACCACGATATTTTGCCTGTGGTTTATACACAAGGTTCTTTGGGTGCATCTGGTGATTTGGCTCCGTTGGCGCACTTGGCAATTCCACTAATTGGCGAGGGGGAAGTTTGGTACAAGAAGCAAAAAATCAGCGCTGCGGAATTATACCAGCAATTGGGTTGGCAACCTTTAACGCTGCAAAGCAAGGAAGGTTTAGCGCTAATTAACGGCACGCAGTTTATGAGTGCTTACGGTGTATATTGCTTATTAAAAGCACAACACTTGTTGGCATGGGCCGATGGAATTGCTGCTACTGCTATCGATGCTTTTGATTGCAGAATTGACCCATTTTTGAACTTAAGCCATGTTATTCGTCCGCATAAAGGGCAGTTGCAAACGGCAGAAAACATAAAAAATTGGCTGGAGGGAAGTGAGTTGATTGTACAGGAAGGCAAGCAGACACAAGACCCTTATTCGTTCCGTTGTGTGCCGCAAGTGCATGGTGCTAGTAAGGATAGCATGGCCTACATTCAATCTGTTTTTGAGACTGAAATCAATTCCGTAACGGATAATCCGAACGTATTTCCAGAGGTAGATTTGATTATCTCCGCAGGGAATTTCCACGGGCAACCATTGGCATTAACCTTAGATTTTCTGTGTTTGGCCTTGGCCGAAATTGGTTCTATCTCAGAACGCAGAACTTTCCAATTGATTTCTGGAACTAGAGGGTTGCCACCATTTTTGGTAAAAAACGCAGGCTTAAATTCTGGCTTGATGATTACCCAATACACCGCAGCTTCTATAGCCAGTGAGAACAAACAATTGTGTACACCGGCTTCGGTAGATAGTATTGTAAGTAGCAACGGACAAGAAGACCATGTGAGTATGGGTGCTAATGCAGCCACCAAATGTTTGCGTGTTGTAGAAAATGTGGAGCGAATTCTGGCTATCGAACTAATTACTGCCACCCAAGCTTTAGAGCTGAGAAGACCGCTAAAATCATCTCCAAAAATTGAAAAACTATTGATGGATTTTAGAGCGGTAGTTAGCTTTAACGAAGCAGATAGATTGTTGGCGAATGATATTCAGAAAAGCGTGGGGTTTATTAAAGCAAATCGAGTTTAAAATTTTTGTCATTCCGAGGAATCTAATAAACAGATTCCTCGGAATGACAGCTTAATGATGTCTACAACGGCACGCTAATTCCAAAACTTACATTACGACCAGGGTTGTAAATGTTAGCCAACTTGTAACGACTTAAATGGTTGTAATAAAGCTTATTGGTTAAGTTCTGTCCAGTAACCCAAACATTTAACTTACCTCTTTTAGTTTTAAACGAAGTACCAATTCCAGCATCAAATAAGGTGTAGCCAGCGGTTTCTGTTTCAAAAGCATCAATTCTGTCTTGCTTAAAAACGTTGGTTAAACCTACTTTAATAAAGCTGTCATTTAACCCTTTAACAGTAGGTTCAAAACGGATTTCGTTATTTAAACTTGCTGCGGGAATAAACGGTAATGGTGAATTCGTGGCTTTGTTAGTGCCTTTTACATAAGCAAAAGTATTTTCGAAGTGCAAAGCTTTTACCAAGTGGAAATCTACGGAAGCCTCGCCACCTACAAGACTTGCATCTGTTTGTAAGAAACGATAAACAGGGTAAGTTTCTGTAGCTCCAGAGTGATGGTCTTCCGCATCAATTGTTTCGCCATTCAGGTTGCTTAAATAAATGTAATCGTAGATTTTATTGCTGTAGGCATTTAATCCAAAAGTGACGTTTTCAGCTTGGTAAGTTAAGCCCAAATCGAACTGCAAACTAGTTTCCTGTTTTAGGTTGCTGTTACCAATTTCGTATCTAAAAGTACCATGATGCACACCATTTGCGCCTAATTCTGCAATGTTTGGCGCTCTAAATCCAGAACCAATATTTCCTTTTAGGTTTAAGTTTTTAGCGATATCAAATGCAAAACCCAAAGAACCTGTGAAGTTCGAAAAGCTGTTGTCAAAAGCATTAAAGATTTGGTGTTGGTGGTCGTCATGTGCTTCGAACAAATCCTTGCCATCAATTTTTTTGTAGTCGTAACGTACACCAGCATTAATAGCACCGTTTTCGAAATTGCGTTTCAAATAAGCAAAAGCACCAATGTTATTGCTGTTATAATCGGGCACTAAAAACTCTTCGCCGCTGTTTCTGTTGGTTTGGTACATACCCTGTAAACCAATAGTTGGTTCCCATGTTCCGTTGTTAGCAAAAGAGTATTTCACATCATAGGTGTAAGAATTCAAGCCTAAATTTAAACCTGGCTCATCTTTAGCTTCTTCAAACTCTTTCCTAATGTTACGCTGAAAAGCGAAGGTAGATTTTAACTGTCCGCCGCCAAGCAATACGTTACTATTTAAAGCTGCACGGTAATGATTGATGTTTTGAAACGGCAAATTCAATGACCTCGATTTTGCATCGCTTTTACTGATAATATTTCCTTGTTCGTCCAAAAAAAATCCATCCTCATTCGGGCCATCTTCTACTAAACCGATGTTTGTGGCAAAGCGAGATAAACTCAAATGTGTATAACCCCAAGTTTTGTTCAAACCTAACATCGCACTCGTATTAATCTCGTTAAAACCAGCGTTCGGCACAATTTGATTTTTGTAGCCAAAGCCGTAAGCATTTTTATAAGACACACGACCGCGATAAACAAAACCATTGGTATTGCCTTGCATCATTAAAGACGATGCCGTTAAACCACCGTTAGTATTGTAGTTGGTGGTAAAATTACCGTTGTAAGTTCCTTCGGCAGGCACTAAATCATCAATGATGTTAATTACACCACCCAAAGCATCAGAACCGTAAAGCAAACTTGCCGGGCCTTTCAATACTTCGATACGAGCAGCAGAAAATTGGTCGACTTGCACACCGTGTTCATCGCCCCATTGCTGACCTTCTTCTCTTGCGCCATCAACCATGGTTAAAACGCGGTTGTAGCCCAAACCTCTTATGGTAGGTTTCGAAATTGCACCGCCAGTAGTTACCTGTGCTACACCTGGAATTTTGGCAATGGCGTCTACCAAATTGGTAGCGGCAGATTGCGCCAGTTTATCTCGGCTAACCGATACCACAGCCAAACTATTGGTTTTGTTGTTGGCACTAAATGGAGTTCCGGTAATTACCACTTCGGCACTCTCAATTACTGAGGGTTCTAAAGCAAAGCTGATGTCTTGCTGTGCCGATAAGTCAATCAGTTTTGAGGAAGTTTTGTAACCTAAATAACGAACTTCTAACAAGAATTTTCCTTTTGAAGGTACATTATTGAACGTAAATTCGCCATTGGCGTTGGTGCTAGTGCTAGCTTTTAAATCAGAAATATATAATGTTGCGCCAGCTAAGGGCTCTTGTGTTGAGGCATCGACAACCTTACCTTTAATGCTAACTAAATTATTAGCGAAGGTATTTAGAGACAGCAAAATGCCAAAAACAGTTACTAAAAGTTGTAACCTTTTCATAAACGAAAAATATAATAAAGTGGTTAAACCCACTTACGTAAAACGATGGATGATTAATAGAAATTCCTTCATCGCCTGTTGGCAAAAAAAGATTTAAAAGGGAATAGGTAGATTTATTGATTTGCTGGCGGACCGCGTAAGCAGCTGGCGATAATTTCTGTAAATGAATTGCCAGCTAATGAAAATTCATTTTCAACAATGTTTGCTTTGAGATAAACTACATAATCAAGAAAATCTGAAACGAAATTTTTCTCGAAATGTGCTTTACAAACTAAACAATTATCGGAAGATGTATGGACGTGTACCGTATGTGTACAGTTTTTTTCCTTTACAATTGTTATTTCTTCGTGATGATGCAAAGCGCTCCACGGCGTAATAGCTAGTGAAAAAACCGCTAGAATTACAACTGCAAAGATTTGTTTTAAGAAATGACGTTTCTTCGTCTGCATCGTGCTACAAAATTAAGCAATTATTAATTATTCGTTACATTTGAAATTGTAACAATGAGGGTGTTTTAGATTTTAGAATTACGATTTTAGATTTCTATGACATGCAATTCATTGATTAAAATAAACCACCTATAAGTCTTAGATTTTCTAAGGTGTCTTAGGTGGTAAATAAAATGCATAACCAAAATATATGAACCTGAAAGAAAGTCAAACACCGCATGGAAGTACCTTAAATTGTAAAGGATGGGTACAGGAAGCGGCATTGAGAATGTTGTTGAATAATCTAGACCCAGCCGTTGCCGAAAGACCAGAAGATTTAATTGTGTACGGTGGAAGAGGGAAAGCTGCAAGAAATAAAGAGGCATTGGAGCTCATCATCAAAGCATTGAAAAACTTAGAGGATGATGAAACTTTGCTTATCCAATCAGGAAAACCTGTGGGAGTTTTGCCAACGCACAAAGATGCGCCTAGAGTGCTGATTTCCAATTCACAATTGGTGCCAAAATGGGCTACACAGCAACATTTCGATGAGTTGGAAGATAAAGGTTTAATGATGTACGGACAGATGACCGCTGGTTCGTGGATTTACATTGGCTCGCAGGGAATTGTGCAGGGAACTTACGAAACCTATGCTGCTTTGGCCAAAAAGCATTTTGATGGAAATTTGAAAGGCAAGCTAAATGTAACCGCTGGTTTGGGCGGAATGGGTGGCGCACAACCTTTGGCCATTACCATGAATGAAGGTGTTTGCCTGGCGGCGGATGTGGAAGAATGGCGCATTCAAAAACGTTTGGAAACGAGATATATTGACGAAATAGCTTATGATATTGATGAAGCGATTGATAAGGCATTACAGTATAAGGCAGAAGAAAAAGCAGTTTCTATTGGTGTAGTTTGTAATGCTGTAGAATTATTACAGCGATTGATTGATAGAAATATTACGCCTGATACTTTAACTGACCAAACTTCGGCTCACGACCCTTTGATTGGTTATTTTCCAGAGGGATTAACAGTTGCAGAAGCTGCGGAACTGCGTGAAAGAAATCCAGAAGAATATACAAAACGAAGCTATGCTACAATGGCGAAGCACGTAGAACAGATGTTGGAGCTACAAAAACGTGGAGCAATTACATTCGATTATGGGAATAATTTACGTGGCCGTGCATTGGAAGTGGGTGTGAAGAATGCCTTCGATTTTCCAGGGTTTGTGCCGGCTTACGTTCGACCGTTGTTTTGTGAAGGAAAAGGTCCTTTCCGTTGGGCGGCTTTAAGTGGCGACCCTCAGGATATTTACGAAACTGACAAAGTGATTTTGGAACTATTTCCAGAAAACGAAAGTTTGAAAAGATGGATTACGATGGCGCAAGAACGCATTGCTTTTCAAGGTTTGCCAGCCAGAATTTGTTGGTTAGGGCAGGGCGATAGAGAAAAAGCAGGATTGGCTTTTAATAAATTGGTGGCCGAAGGTAAGGTGAAAGCGCCTATTGTTATTGGTCGCGACCATTTAGATACAGGTTCTGTTGCCTCGCCAAATAGAGAAACAGAAGCGATGTTAGATGGTTCGGATGCTGTTGCAGATTGGCCAATTTTAAATGCACTAATTAACACTGCTGGTGGCGCAAGTTGGGTTTCGTTGCATCACGGTGGTGGTGTGGGCATTGGTTATTCTATCCACGCAGGGATGGTAATTGTAGCCGATGGAACCGAAGACGCAGCTAGTAGATTAAAGCGAGTGCTGCATAATGACCCAGCAATGGGCGTTATCCGTCACGCAGATGCTGGTTATGATATTGCAAAAGATACGCTAAGAAAACATAGGTTGGGATTGTAGTTTTTTGCCACAGATGCACAGATAAATATTGATTTTCTTCTTTAAATAAGGATAAAATATCTGTGCATCTGTGGCTAATTCAATAAAATGTTAAAACAAATTTTACTCGTAGGTTTAGGTGGAGCGATAGGAAGTATTTTTCGCTTTTTAACATCATCATTGATGACCAGATATCCGCTAAACGGCTTTCCTTTAGGGACATTTATGGCTAATGTTTTAGGTTGTTTTATACTTGGAATATGCGTTGGTGTTTTCGGGAAAAATCCAACAGAAAATGAAAATTTGAGATTGCTTTTTGTCACAGGTTTTTGTGGTGGATATACGACTTTCTCTACTTTTGCAGCAGAGAATATCCAAATGTTGCAACAACAAAATTATATGATGTTGGCAACTTACACCTTGGTAAGCTTATTGGTGGGGTTTTTAGCGGTGGCTATTGGCTTAAGCTTGGGCAAAGCTTGGTGAAATTAAATTGAAAAATCCTAAAATTTAGGTATTACTTCATTCCTAAAATATCTGTATATTCGAACCCATGCAACACCATAATTTCGACGTAGATATCGTCATCCCTTCATCAAAACAAAAAGTAAAAATTACAGCAGAAGCTATTGAGGTAAATCAGACCCGTATTGCTTGTAACGATGTAGCTGCCGTTAAATATGGCGTGTCGTTAATTGGCCCTGCTAAGAAACCTACTAAGAAAAAATATATCATTGATGTGAAAGCAAAAGATGGTAAATCGGTAAGTGTACAGTTTGAAAGCAGTAAGGTTGAAGAACTTTTAGAGGAAGACCATACCTATTACTATGTGATGTCGGGTTTGTGGCAATATGTGAAAAAGCACTTGGTTAATGAATTTATTGATAAGCTAAACAACCAGGAAAAATTAGAAGTTGGTGCTGCAAAATTCGATTATCAAGGTTTCGAAGTGTCTTACAAAACTTGGTTTTTAGGTAAAACGAAAACAGTTATTTTGCCTTGGAGCCAAATCAAATATTTCTTGGATAAAGGTGTTTTGCATGTGCAAGATATGTATGATAAGAAAAAGAATATCAACGTGAGTTTACATAATGATTGGAATGCGGTGGTTTTAAATACCTTGTTGCATTACCTATTGCAAGAGCATAGGAAAGAGAAATTAGAAAAAGGCGAGAAGATCTAGTTTCAATTTAGAAGAAATGAAAACCTGAGCAAGTCTCGGGTTTTTTATTTTAGCCACTAGGAGCAGGCTTTTGTTAGCTAACCCTGATTGAAGTGGAAATCCTTTTTGGTATTGCCATCCTGAGCTTGTCGAAGGATTGATTGTTAGTTTGCAGACGCTTCGACAACGTCAGCTAGACACTAGGTAGTAGTTGCGCTCGCAAAAAGATTGGAATGCAAAGCGGGACTACAGCTAAAGAAGAACCACAGGTTTTAGCGTTCTCTTAATCAAATCGTTTGATTCGTTAATCTATTTTGTATTTTTGCAGCATGTCGACACAAACCAAGGAAGAAACCTTTACGCTGGAGGAAATTTTAACCTCGCTGAAAACGGTTCATCGTTTAATTCTTTGGAATGATGATGTAAATACCTTTGAGCATGTAATTTGGTGTATGATGAAATACCTGGACTACAGCGAAACGCAAGCAGAAAAAATTGCTTGGGAAGTACATAACAAAGGTAAGTGCGCAGTATTAGAAGGCTCTTTTACCGAGATGGAAGTATACCGAAAAATTTTGCAACAAGAGGGTTTAACCGTTACTGTTGATTAGTTTTCTCCAGATATTGATCTAACTTTTTCTTAGCTGTTTGACGCACTTTTTCTTTGAAGGAGTTAGTCCAACCGAGTAAAAAACCGCCTGCTCCAAAAGCTTGTTTTGCCCATTTGTAAAAATCGAAACTGTCGGTGTGTTTCACTATTTTACCGTTCTCGATCTCAAATTCTGCATTTATTTTATTGATGACTTTTTTGCCGGTAGCACTGAAAGTATAGTGCGCCTCCCAGTAAGCAGTTACTTTGTTGCCGTCTTCTTTGATGTTGCCAAAGGTCATGGCCATATCTTTACTACTCGAAATCAACATTTGCCACATTGCCCTAACTTGTTTTGCATCTAGATTTCGAAATACTGAATCGTTAAAAGTAGCATTGTCGGCGTAGCTTTCTTGCATGGTTTTATAGTCCTTTTGCTGAAAAGCGGCATAAAATTGCTGTATCAGTTGTTCGTTAGCTGTCATGATTTCGAGTTTGGATTTTTAAATTTAGCAAAACAATTAACCTTACAAAAACATTAGTTTGATACTGGATGATTATCTTTAGGGAAATCTAAATCATCTGATAAATTTAATTCATAAAAAATGAAAAGACACGCAACCGCCTTGTGGAATGGCACAGGCAAAGAAGGCAAAGGTACTTTAACTACGCAAAGCACAACTTTACAGGATACGCAATATTCTTTCAAAAGCAGATTTGAAGAAGGTACTGGCACAAACCCTGAAGAATTGGTAGCTGCAGCACACGCTGGATGTTTCAGTATGAAATTGAGTTTCAACATTTCTGCAGAAAATATTACTCCAGAAAGCATCGAAACTAAAGCGACAGTAAACTTAAACCCAGAAAAAGGTGCGATTGATAATATCCACTTGGTAGTGAAAGTAAAAGCAGAGGGTTTATCTCAAGAAAAATTTGACGAATTGGTTGCTGATGCAAAAGCGAATTGCCCAATTTCGAAGTTATTGGATACTGAGATTACTTTAGAGTCTGAGTTACTGTAATTGTTAATTAGCCACAGATGCACAGATAAGATATACAATAAGGAAATAATTATCTGTACATCTGTGGCTAAAATCATTTAAACCTTATCCTACTCTTATCCCTTAACTTCTTTTAACTAAAAACAACGTTGATTTTTTACAAAAAATAGTACATTTGGTTTTCAAGCATATTATTGATTACCAACGGTACACATGAAGAAGTTTTTTTTATTATCTGCCTTTTTATTTCTAGCCTTAACTAGTTTCTCTCAAAATATTTTTAGTCTTTTCGGCAAAGCCAATACTTTTTTCGATCTTTTTGCTGCTGGCAAATTTGAAGAAGCGCATGGTTATTTCTCTGAAGAAGGCAAAACCAAAATTACTGCCGAAAACCTAAAACAGTTTTGGACCAACATGGAGACGAGATTAGGCAAGGTAAAATCAATAGATGCTTCTGGTAGTCGTGCGCAAGGCGAATATTATGCGGTTACGGTAAGTGGCGAGTTCCAATACGACAAGCAAGATTTCATTTTGTTATTCGATAAAACGGAGAAATTGGTAGGTATGCACTTGCCTCCAAAAGCAATTACCTACAGAGCGCCGGGTTATGCAGATAGCACACTTTACAAAGAAAAATCTACCTACATCGAGTGGCCCGGGCATCAATTAGCGGCGGTAGTTACTACTCCAAAAGATGGCAACAGTTTTCCAATTGTTGTTTTAGTTCATGGTTCTGGCCCTAACGATATGGACGAAACCATCGGCCCAAACAAGCCCTTTAAAGATATCGCTGCTGGTTTAGCGGTTAACGGCATAGCTTCTGTCAGATACGTAAAGCGTACGGTAATTTACCCTCAAGAATTTGGTAAAGCTTATACTGTTAAGGAGGAAGTTTTGGATGATGCTTTACAAGCAATTGCGTTGGCAAAGACTGTTGTAGGTGTAGATCTAAAACAAGTTTATGTACTTGGCCACAGTTTAGGCGGTATGTTAGCGCCTCGAATTGCTACCCTAGCTCCAGATTTAAAAGGTATAATTTTAGCGGCGGCTCCGGCTAGAAGCCTACCAGATATTATCATTGAGCAGAATAAATACATGGTATCGCAAATTAAAGATACCTCTGCAGTGATGCAAAAGAACTTGGCAGATGCCATCACAGAAATTGAAAGGGCTAAAATTACTAAAGTTGGTAAAATGAAGCCAGACTCTATTATTCTAGGTTTGCCAGTAAGCTATTGGGCAGATTTAAATAGCTACAATCAGGTAGAAACGGCTAAGAAATTGAAGCAACGCATCTTCGTTATTCAAGGTGGTTACGATTTTCAGGTTACAGAAACTGATTTCAATTTGTGGAAAGATGCTTTAAGTGCTAACAGCAATGTGAGTTTCAAACTTTACCCAGATTTTAACCATTTGTTTAGTCAACAAGAGGCAAAAGGGAATGCAACGCAGTACCAAAAGCCTAGCAATGTAGAGCAGCGAACCATAGAGGATTTAGCAAATTGGATTAAGGAGCTTTAGAGCCTAGTGTCATACTGAACTTTCCGATTTATCGGAAAGCTCAGTATGACAAAGCTATTTAAAGTTCTGTGGTTTCCATCCACTCAAACCAGTTTTGCACTTTAAAATCGTAATCTAATTTACTTACGTTGATAGAATTGATTTGCTTCCATTCTAACAGCTCATCTTTAAACGCAGGTTTTTCCATTTCAGAAACCTCACATAAAGCCGTGTAATATGCTTCTCTAGTTGGATGATGTGGCGACACACCATGATAAACACCTCCGAAGTTCTGCGTTTCCAACAATTGCAAACAAAGACCGATACAATCATCCAAAGTAATTAAGTTGATGGGTGCTTTTCCGTTGGGTATATCGGCTCTACCAGCAAAAAACTTAGCTAAATTTCTGCCTGGGCCAATTAATCCCGCAAAGCGGATGATGGTTGTGTTAAACTGTGGATAAGCTTCCCAAAGATTTTCAGCTTCGAGTAATGATTTTCCAGCATTGCTCTCTGGTTTAGGGACTGAATTTTCATCAACCTCAAAATTTCCATCCTCAAAAACACCAGTAGAACTGATAAATACAACCTGTTTTACATTCACCGCAGCATCAGCGATGCTTTTTAATTTGTCAGGATAAGACGACGCACTTTCCGTTTTCGCTTTTGGTGGTACGTTCACAAAAAGCACATCAGCATCAAAAAAACTAGATGGCAAATTTGCAGCTTCGTTCAGGTTAATCTGATAAGGTTCAATGCCTTCAGTTTGTAATCTATCCAACTTATCTACACTAGTAGTAGAACCCTTAACCCTAAAACCTTTTGCAACCAATTCCTTCGCAAAGGGCAGTCCAAACCAACCGCAACCTAAAATACTAACAGTCTTTATCTCCATTTGTACGCAAAATAACATTTACGCCACAGATGCACAGATACTTTTGAGATTAAATCTGTGTATCTGTGGCTAATTAACAAAACGATGATAAACTGTAAGGAATTTAATCAGTAATTTTATCGCACAACAACAATCAAATAAAGATGAAATCAATTAAACTCATTTTAGTACTTTTTGTACTGGTTACCTTGGGCGAAAACCTACAGGCGCAAGGTTTAAAAATGCCTCAAGCAAGTACAACTCAAACCGTTTCTCAGGCTTTTGGCTTAGGTAAAATCGATTTAACTTATGCTCGTCCTAGCATGAAAGGCCGTAAAATTTTTGGTGCTTTAGAGCCTTTTGATAAGGTTTGGCGTACTGGCGCTAACTCTGCAACTGTAATTAAATTCTCTGATGCAGTTAAAATTGAAGGTAAAGATTTAGCGGCTGGCGAATATGCATTATTTACTATTCCAGGTAAAACCGAGTGGACTATCATCTTAAATAAAGGCACTAAAGAATGGGGTTCTTACACTTACAGCGAAGCAAATGATGTGCTACGTGTAAAAGTTAAACCTACTACCTTAAAAGATAAAGTAGAAACTTTCACTATCCAGTTTGCGAACATCAGCGACACAGCTGCAGATTTACAGTTATCTTGGGAAAACACTTTGGTAAACGTAAAATTAACTACTTCTGTTGATGAGCGTGTGATGGCTAACATTGCCGAAGCAATGAAAGGCGATAAAAAACCTTATTTTCAAGCTGCGCAGTACTATTACACCAACGGCAAAGACCTAAAAACTGCTTTAGAGTGGATGAACGAAGCCGATAAACAAATGACGGACGCTCCTTGGGCAAAACTTTGGAAAGCTAAAGTTCAGTTAAAAATGGGCGATAAAGTTGGTGCTGCAAAAACAGCAAAAGAAGGTTTGGAGATTGCTACAAGAATTAAAAACGAAGAGTATGTTCGTTTAAATACGCAGTTGATTGAGCAAACTAAGAAATAATACTTGTCGTCATTTCGACCGACTGTAAGGAGTGGAGAAATCTTTGAATAAGGTTTCTCCATTTTTTTTACCTCAGGTTTTTCAATTTTTGTAAAGCAATGTCATTACTACTATTTACGCTAGTCCCGCTTTCGCTCATAGTCCTCACCCTTCGATAAACTCAGGGCTCCGGGCTAATCCGCTCAATCGGGTTTGGAGAACAAAGGCTTGCAGAACATTTCATCTTTCCGTCATTGCGAAGTACGAAACAATCCTAAAGCGCCATACAATTGTAGTAAGATTGCTTCGTACCTCACAATGACGATATGGTTGTAGACCTACCTAAACCACTGGCGCAGCCTCAACTGCCTTCTCCTTTATCAACTTCTGCAAAATGTAAGCGATAATTACCACCGCCAAACAACCAATTACATTAAGCCATAAGTAAGCAACAACATCCGCGAAACCTAAGGCACAAACAATGGCTTCGGCTAAAATAGCAGCATAAAATACCGCCTTGCTTTGTACATTTTTAAGATAGAAGGCCACTAAAAACACGCCCAAAATAGTTCCGTAAATAAACGAACCTAAAATGTTCACTGCTTCTATCAGGTTTCCAATTTTGCTGGTAAACAAAGCCATAATGATACAAACCACTCCCCATAAAACAGTCGCCCACCTCGATGCATTTACATAAGCGCCATCGCTACCAGTTTTGTTAAAAATGCGCTTATAAATATCCACTACTGTGGTAGAAGCCAATGAATTAAGCGCACTAGCCGTTGAGCCCATCGATGCTAAGAAGATAATCGCAATCAACAATCCAATCAATCCCTTTGGCAAGTATTCGGTTACGAAACTGAGGAAAATATAGTTGTTGTCGTTCGTAGAAGCATTGGCATCATTTTTCTTCATTAGGTTAGTTAACTCTTCTCGAATTACTTTTCCATCTTCATCAGCTTGCTTTACCAAAATACGCTGTTGGTCAATTAAAGCTTGGTTATCTTGCGACAAAGCCACATCTAATTTCTCAACTTCTAGCTTCTTCTTTTCAAAGAGCTGGTCATGTTTCGTCTGTATTTGAGCTAGTTCAGCCTTGTACTCGCTTTTTTCGAGCTTATTTAATTCGTAGCTATTGAAAAATAAAGGTGCTTTATTATACTGATAAAACGTAAATACCAACACGCCAATCAGCAAAATTAAAAACTGCATTGGGATTTTAACCAGGCCGTTCATCAACAAACCCAATCGGCTTTGCCCAACAGAAGAGCCTGTTAAATATCTTCCCACCTGACTTTGGTCGGTACCGAAGTAAGACAATTGCAAGAAGAAACCACCAATAATACCGCTCCAAACATTATACGGGTTGGTCCAGCTGAAATCAAAATCTATGGCATTGGTTCTACCCATTTTTCCAGCAATGCTGATAGCTTTTCCAAAACCTACGCTTTCTGGCAAGAGATGCACCACCATTATTCCCGCAGCAAACAAACCACAAAAGATGATGGTCATTTGTAGCAACTGCGTATAAGATACTGCTTTTGTGCCACCAAAAACCGTGTAAAAAATCACCAATCCACCCATAAATAAAGTGGTGTAGGTAACGCTAATATTTAGAATGGTAGAAAGAATAATTGCAGGTGCGTAAATGGTAATTCCAGTAGATAAACCACGCTGAATTAAGAACAGAAAGGCGGTTAAAGCACGAGTTTTAAAATCGAAACGTTGCTCTAAATATTCGTAAGCGGTGTACACCTTCAACCTGTGAAAAATAGGTACAAAAGTGATACACAAAACAATCATCGCCAATGGCAAACCAAAATAGAACTGCACAAAACTCATTCCCGATGAATAAGCCAAACCTGGTGCAGAAAGAAAAGTAATTGCACTAGCTTGCGTGGCCATCACCGAAAGGCAAACGGTGTACCAAGGCATGCTCTGTCCGCCTAATAAATAGGCATCCATGCTCTTCGTCCCACGACTTTTATAAACGCCGTAACCTACAATTCCCAACAGGGTTAACAGTAAAACCGCCCAATCTATATTGCTCATTGGAAATATTTAGTAAAAGCATAAAACAAAGCGATTAATACCACCAACCAAAAGATGAGGAGGTAATAAAACTGTTTCCAGGTTTTTACGAATGGGGGTAGTTCATTTGGGTTTTCTTGCATGGTTGTATTTTTAAGTCTCGTCTTTTCGACTGGAGCGTAGCGGAATGGAGAAATCTTTAATACATATCCAAAGATTTCTCGGCTTCACTGCGTTTCGCTCGAAATGACGGGTTGCTATTTCGATAGTAAATTCGCAAACAAACGATAGGCTCCAGGTACACCCGCTGGCAACTGTCTAAAAAACGATAAAGAAGTATAAACAAACTTCCCTTTACCGTAATTAGCAACCAGCAACGAACCATCATTGGCAGCTTCGCCTGTATCATTCATTCTTAAAATCGTTTCATATTTCGGGTCAATATCATCTGCAAAATATAAGCCTCGCTCTTGTACCCAACCCTCAAAATCTTTCTCGGTAATCTTATTTGGAGCATTTAACGCTGCATGATTAGGTTTAGTAAAAGTAACTTTCGCATCTTCTTCGGTTACTCGTTTATTTACCAATCTAAAAGGATATGGACCAAAATCAGAAGACTTTAATCCATTATTAACATTGTACTGCGCTAACACAACACCGCCATTTTTCACGTAATCCATCAGCTTTGCTTGAACACTTTTAGCTTCCTCATTTACGTTGAAAAACCTTACGCCAATAACAATAGCGTCATAGCTTGATAGGTTATTTAAGAGTACTTGCGACGCATTTAAATGTGTTACTTCATAGCCAACTTGCTGTAAAGCATTACTCACCAAATCTCCTGCACCATCAATGTAAGCCACACGTTTACCAGCTATTTTCAAATCTGCCACTTCTAATTTTGCAGTCGCATTTGGAAATAAATTGATATCAGGAATATGGTCGTAACGAATAGTTCTAAGACCTTTACTTTCTGTTTCGCCAGCAATTTTTACTTGTAAAGTTAGCACAGCTGATGTTGAATTTGCAGCTGGTGTAATCGTAAACACCGTCAATTGCCCATCGCCTTTTTGCGCAAATTTAAAGCTAATTTTCTCTGGATTACTTTTCCATCCGGCAGGTAAAACTGGCACCAATTCTCCTGTTACATTTTTGCTGAAGCTTTTCAAATTTATTTCTATCGCCTTTGGCTGACCATTTACAAACAGATAAGCTTGGTCGCTCAAAGTTGCCGTAACTTTTGGTGCAATTACCAAAGGTTGGTATTGCTCGCCCTTAATTGGGTCGGTAGCCTTGAAAAGAATTGGTAAGCTTACATTAATCAATTCGCCAGCTATATCTACATCCAATTTTGCTTCCAAAGTGTTGGGATTTTCTGGATAACCTACATCGCTTTGCTTATCAACAATATAATAACCTATTGGATGATTTTTTTGAAGATAGTAAGGCTGTGTAATATCCTTTTCATTAGCTACCAAACGATGTGAGATTGTAGAAATTTTATTGTTTTGCAAAGCAATTGTTTGTGCAGCGGCTAGGTAATTAATTTTCGGCGCAGTTTCTCCATCTCTAAAAATAGCACTTACCGTGAACGGAACTTCATCGCCAACGGCATAACTCTGTTGGTTGGTTACTGCCTCTGCCCAAAAACCAGCGCAAGCTAAAATCATTTCATCCAGTAATTGATGCTTGAAACCTTTCTCGTTGGCAGTGAGCTTTCTCAATTTCAACAGGTTGGGCAAACTAGCCGAAGGTTTGTTAATGTTGAATTGCTGTTGTATCTCTTTCAACAGGTTTGCAATTTCATTATTAGTCACTTCGATGGTTATTCCATCAAACAATGTTGCTTTTGCAGGTTCTCCTGCGGTATGACTAAAGTATTCAAAGGCTTCTCCTCTTTGCAAAGTAGAACCAAAACCTTGGCTTTTGTGATTGGTACGACTGATAGCCGCAATTTCGCCATAATTTCTACCTAATAACGGATTGTAAATACCTACGTTAATTTTCAGTTGGTCGGGTGCGGTTGTATTGTTGTTACCGAAGTTGTAAGTGTTCCATAAAATTCGCTTCGCCTGCCACACAGACACTCCATTTTTCAGTTGTTCTGGAAACCTTTTGGCATCAGCCGCAGCTACAAAAGCTTCTCTTGCAATAATTGCCGAAGCAGCGTGATGTCCATGTCCAGCTCTGGTATCTTCCGGAAAGCGAGTAATGATTACATCTGGCTTGAACTTGCGGATTACCCAAACAGCATCAGCTAAAATCTGTTCTTTGCCCCAAATTTTGAAGGTTTCATCAGATGTTTTAGAGAAACCGAAATCGTTCGCTCTGCTGAAAAACTGCTCAGCACCGTCCACTTTTCTAGCGGCCAAAAGTTCTTGTGTTCTTATCTGCCCAAGCAATTCGGCTTGCTCGTTTCCTATTAAATTCTGACCTCCATCGCCTCTGGTTAACGATAAATAAGCTGTTCTTACTTTTGCTTCTTTGGCTAAGTAAGCGAGCAATCTTGTATTTTCGTCGTCGGGATGTGCCGCAATATAAAGTACGCTACCTTTTACCGAAAGACTTGCAATACCTTGAGCTATTTCTGCTGCATTGAGAGCGTTAAGTGTATTTAATTGCGTTCGCTGCGCTTTAACGAGACATGGCAATAGCAAAGCAGCAAGAAAAAATGTCTTGATGTTCATTATGGAATGGTTGTCGGGCTAAATTAGTTAATTTTTGTAAAAGGCTTCGGAAATGGAACATTGTTTGCGTAACAATTTGCTTAACACACAACACTAATTACACTAAAATGAAACAATTAATTTTCGCCTGCTTTGTCATCCTAAGTTTAGGGTCATGCGGCATTAATAAACAAGCACAACAAATAAAGGCTTTAGAGCAATGCGATTATCGCCTTACCGACGCTACTAATATCACTATTGCTGGTGCAGATGTAAAGAAAATCATCCAAAGCGGTGCTACTTCTTCAGTGAATTTTCCGGGCTTAGCTTTAGGCTTGTTAAGGAAAGATATTCCGCTTAGAGCAAAGCTGAATTTAGAAATTACCAACCCTTCAAATGCTTTAGCGGCTATCAACAACTTCGATTATATTGTACTAATTAACCGACAAGAAGTTTTTAATGGTTCGGTTGACCAAAGCGTAAGTATTGGTGCTGGGCAAACCACACAAGTGCCAGTACAAGTAAATGCCAACATCTATAAATTCTTAACAGATAATAAGATGATAGATGATATTGGAACTTTTATCAGTGGAGCAACGAATGGTTCAGAGAAAAAAGGTTTGGTCACTTTAAAAATCCGTCCGTCTATTAAAGTAGGTGGCGGTTTGGTGAAATATCCTGGTTACATCACGATAGATAAAGAAGTAAGCAGCAAGATTTTATTATAGAAATTATTTATACTTCGGCGGGTGGGGACACCCACCGATAGGGCGTCGCTAATGTTTGGTGTCCTCACCAAACACATTCTTAAAATAGACAAACCGCATGAGATTACTTATGCGGTTTTTTTTATGGGAAGATGATATGATGATAAACTGATTTTTTAGTTTAAACTATTTATTTAGTTTTGTGCAACATTTTAAAAGCCGCTGCGTCTCTTGAGTAAAATCAAACAAATGAAAAAACTTCTACTACTTTTCGTTACACTTCTTACTCAACAACTTTTATTTGCACAAAAAGGAACCGTAAGCGGAACTTTATTAGACAGCGTTAATAAAAAAACTACCCTGAATTTCGCGACTATTTCTGTTTTTAAAGGAGCTGATACTGTTTTACACACCTACAAGCTTTCAGACGATAAGGGCATTTTCAAAATCAACAACTTAGAAATTGGAACTAAGTATCGTTTAGTCATAAATGCTTGGATGTACAACGTGGTTCGTAAAGAAGTTACGTTAGACGCATCTCAAGCCAATCTAAACTTTGGCAACATCTATCTCTCAGAAAAAACAAACACACTAAATGAAGTTGTCATACTATCTGAACAACCTCCAATTATTGTTAGAAAAGATACCATCGAATTTAACGCTGCGTCTTTTAAAACTTTACCGAGTGCGGTGGTAGAAGATTTATTAAGGAAGCTGCCAGGAGTTACCATTGATGGCGATGGAGGAATTTTGGTAAATGGCAAATCGGTAAGTAGAATTTTAGTAGATGGCAAAGAGTTCTTCGGCGGCGACCAACAAATTGCAACGAAGAACCTGCCAGCAAACATCATCGATAAAGTGCAACTGACCGACGACCCAGAAGCAAAACGTAGAGACCCTGATATTGTGGCGGGTAACATTCCTCAAATTATCAACCTAAAACTTAAAAAAGCAATTAAAAGTGGTGCTTTTGGTAAACTTTATGCAGGCGGTGGACCAAAGGAATTATTCGAAGCTGGTGGTATCATGAGTTTCTTTAGGGATACCACTCAAGTAAGTGTGCTGGGTTACGGAAACAATGCCAACAAACCAGGGTTCAGCATTTCTGATGTAATGCGAATTGGCGGAATGCAAAGGTCTGGAGTTAACTCTACGTCCATTAACTCTGAGGGCGGCTTTAGTTTAAATGGAATTTCGTTTGGAGGAGGTATGAACGGAGGTATAACGCAATCTGGAGGTGCCGGTGCAAATTTCAATACGCTTACCAAAAAAGGCGTAAAAATTAATGGAAAGTACTTTTTAGGCTATAGCGATAACTTTATCGATTCGCAAACCGACGTAGACCAAACCTTGGCACAAAGAAGGTTGTTCATTAACACTAGCTCGCAGCAAACCAACAGAAATTACAGTCATAATTTTGGCGGAAGAATTGAAGCCAAGCTAGACAGTTTAACCAAATTAACTATTGAACCTACTGTTTCAATAGGTATCTCTAATAACCGCGGCGCATTAAGAACCAACACTTATAACACACAACTTTTATTAGAAAGTGATGGCGATAACAACTCTAGAGTAAAAGGTAGAAATACAGATATGAATTTAAGCACTAGCCTTTGGAAAGACTTTAAAAAAGCTGGACGTTCATTAAACCTTACCTTAAATGTTTCGCAAAGGGAAAACCTCACAGATACATACAATCTTAACGAAAGTAATTTCTATATCCCCCAAAATCCAAGCGAATATTTAGACCAATGGCGTGATAACAATATTGGCTATTTCAACATCAACTTAAATGCAAATTACAGCGAACCTATTAGCAAGTCGTTAAGTTTAAACATTGCTAGTAACGCCAACTATATCGATAATGAAAATGCGTTATCAACCTTTGTTAAAAACCCTAATAACCAGGCTTATGATATTGCAGTACCAAATTTGAGCGAAACTGTAAATCAAAGTGGCTTTAAAACCAACAACCGCCTAAGCTTAAGGTGGAAAGTGAACAAAGATTTGAACATTCAGCCCGGCTTCGTATTCAACACCATCGATTTAACCAACGAATTTGCAAATAACCAAGGTTTCGAACAGCATTTTCAGTTTTTTGCACCACAGTTAACCATCAGATACAAAAGTCTAAATTTCAGCTACTCGCCGTCGTTTAGAGAAGCTCCTGTAACTTACCTACAGCCTGTTGCTAACAACACTAATCCGTTTTTTATCCAAAATGGTAATCCGAATTTAAGACCATCTAAAACACACCAAGTAAACATGAATTTGTATAAATACGATACTCAAAAAACACTGAGCTATAATTTATACTTAGGTGGTAGCGTGCAAAACGACGGCGTAATTATGTCTAGAACCGTTAGCGATGGCGGTGTGCAGACTACCACACCCGTAAACCAAGATGGTATTTGGCAGTTCCATAGCAACGGTAATTTGTCGAAAGAATTTAAAGGCACCAGAAAACAATTTACCATCAGCACGGGCTATTGGGGTAATTATAACCAAAGCTATGTAATTGTAAACGATGTGAATAGTAAGAGTAGAATTATCAATGGCGGTCCAAGGCTTGGCGCTAGAATAAACCTTAACGATAAATTCGAATTTGGAGAAACCTACAGTTTTGGCTTCAACAAAAGTTATTACGAAAGCGATTTCTTCAGAGATTTAAATTATTACAACCACAGTAGCGATACAGAAATGATTATCCGTTTCCCTAAAAAAGTGGTTTGGGAAACCAACTATCGCCTACAGCATAACACGCAAACCCTTAACGGGCAAAACAACACCATGAGTTTTTGGAACGCTGCTGTTACTTTTCTTTTCCTAAAAAACGACCGCTTGCAATTGAAATGCAGCTTCAACGATATTCTGAATACCAATAACAGACGTTACGTCTACATCACCGAAAATACCGCTAGAGATTTGCGAGTGAACAATATTGGTAGGCACGGGCTCTTTACCCTCACTTACAACATCCAAAATTTTGGAGGCAAAGTTGGCGGAAAAGACACCATGTTTAGGTTCTAGCAGGGTTAATAGTTAATTAAGCAAGGCCGTGGATGCGGCCTTTTTTATTTTGAAAATTTCCGTATTCAGCATTTCGGTAACGATAGCCCTGCTGTTCGCTATTATTCCCGATAAAAATCGGGATATAACCGCTGCCATCAGGTTTAATTAACAAAAATCCCTGCTTAAAACACAATTGCGTTATCCCTTTCCAAAATTTTTGGGGTAGGTCGTGAATTAAATTTAACTGGGATAGATGTTGTTGATGTAGGTTTTTCATTAATTTAGTTACTATCAACCTTTGAAATAATGTCCGAAAAATTCAAAAATAAATACCGAATCCCATCGGTTCGTGCTTGGTGGTGGAATTACGGTGCAAACGCTGCATATTTCATTACCATCTGCACAAAAGATAGAATCCATTATTTTGGAAATGTGGTTAATGGTGAAATGAATCTATCTGCTATTGGAAAAATTGCCCAAAAATGTTGGCAGGATATCCCGCAACATTTTCCATTTGTGCTATTGGATGAATTTGTGGTGATGCCCAACCATATCCAGGGGATTATCATAATTGATAAAATGGATATTGATTTGCATCCTGTCGTACAGACGCAAAATTTTGCGTCTCCTGATGATATTCTATCTTGCTATTCAAATGACATGCAAAATATTTTATCTCTTGATTTACCCAAAGAGACACAAAATTTTGTGTCTCTACAGGATAATGCTGAAAACAAATTTGGACCACAATCACGAAATATGGGATCCATTATTCGCGGATTTAAAATTGGCGTTACGAAAATTGGCCGTGAAATAAACCCAAATTTTGCATGGCAACCAAAATATTACGACCACATTATTCGAAACCAAAATGCACATGAAAATATCGTAAATTACATTAGGAACAATCCATTTAACTGGGAAAAGGATAAATTCTTTAAATAGAGAATTACAAAATCTCGTTATGCAATGAACTGATTCCAAACTTAGTGCACAAAGTCTTGTTTTCTTTTAGTCAATTGTTTGTCATTCCCGTACGGACGGGATAAAATCGGAAATTAACCTATCTTTGTATATCAAACCGCCTATTATGTACAGTTCAAAAATTGCCGGCATCGGACATTATGTTCCAAAAAATGTATATACCAACAACGATTTATCGCGTTTCATGGAAACCAATGACGAATGGATACAAGAACGTACAGGCATAAAGGAGCGTCGCTTCGCAGATCGGTACGAAGAAACGACTACCACAATGGGCATCGAAGCCGCTAAAGTTGCCATGGAGCGAGCAGGTGTTACTAAAGACGATATCGATTTTATCATCTTCGCTACGTTAAGTCCAGATTACTATTTTCCTGGTTGTGGTGTTTTGCTGCAACGCGAAATGGGGATGAAGGAAATAGGTGCTTTAGATATTCGTAACCAATGTTCGGGCTTTGTATATGCACTTTCAGTTGCAGATCAGTTTATTAAAACTGGCATGTACAAAAACATATTAGTGGTAGGCAGCGAGAAACATTCCTTTGCAATGGATTTTGATACCCGCAGTCGTAACGTATCGGTTATTTTTGGGGATGGCGCAGGTGCAGCGGTTTTGCAACGAGCAGAAAAAGAAGGACAAGGAATTTTAAGCACACATTTACATAGTGACGGTGCCGATGCAGAGATTTTAGCAATGCATTATCCAGGAGCTCACGCCAATAAATGGTTAAAAGACAAGCCTGGTTTTCCAGACCAAGAGTTAGGAGGACTTTTCATTACTACCGAACAAATTGAAAGTGGTGCGGCATTACCTTACATGGATGGGCCAGCGGTTTTCAAAAAAGCAGTGGTTAAGTTTCCGGAAGTTATTAAAGAAGCATTAGCGGCAAATAATTATACCGCACAAGATATTGATTTGTTGGTGCCACATCAGGCGAATTTGCGTATCAGTCAATATGTGCAACAGTTGCTCGGTTTAGCTGACGACAAAGTATTCAACAACATTCAAAAATACGGCAACACCACAGCGGCATCTGTGCCAATAGCGTTAAGCGAGGCTTGGGAAGCTGGAAAAGTAAAAGATGGCGATTTAATTTGCCTAGCAGCATTTGGCTCTGGTTTTACTTGGGCAAGTGCTTTAATAAAATGGTAATTTGATTTACGAGTTTAGATTTACGAATTACGATTGTAAGTTTGCGTTCTTAACGGTTTGTGCTTAACAATCTAAATACTGGAATCTAAAACAAATACTAACAATGTTCAAAATAGGAGACTACGTTCGTTTCATCGACGAAAAGAGAGAAGGATATATTACTAAAGAAATTGACGATATCACTGTTGGTGTAACAGATACGGATGGTTTTGAAATTCCAGTGGCTAAAAGCAATTTAACTTATGTGCACGGGCATCACGCCAATGCGGATACAGCGAACAATGCGATGCCTGCGCAACAGGTAGATGAAAAGTTTGTAGAAGATGGGATATTTTTGGCAGTTGCCGAAGACAACAAGGCTTCTGTAGTGGCTCATTTCACTTTGGTAAATAGAACTTCTTATCAGTTATTGTTATCTTTAAAAACAGAAAAGGCAGGTATTTACAAAGGCGAATTTGCTGGAGTGATACAGCCTAAAAGTAGCGTACAGGTTTATACAGCCAACCTCGGTGATTTAGATAACTGGCCTAATTTTACATTTCAAACTTTGTTCTTTTCATCTGGTAACGTGAAGCCCAAAGCTTCTTTACAGGTAGAAAAGCGTTTCAAATCAAAGGATTTTAGTGGGGCTAAAAATCAAATTACAGAAATTAATAAATATGGCTGGTTGCTTAGGTTAGATGAACCTACTCTCGTAATTGATGCACAAAAATTGAAGGAAAGTTTCTTCAATGTAAAGGAAGATAAACCGAAAGTTGCCAAGCCACAACAGGAAGTAGATTTACATATCGAAAAGCTGAGAGACGACCATCATTTCTTATCACAAAGTGAGATACTCAATGTGCAATTAGCACAATTTCAAAAAACTTTAGATGCTGCCATAGTCCACCAAATACCATCCATTGTAATTATTCACGGGGTAGGTAATGGCACTTTACGCGACCAAATTCATAAAACAATCAGCAAACATCCGCAGGTACGTACCTTTATGGATGCCAAAAAAGAAAAGTTTGGTTATGGTGCTACAGAGGTGATTTTTAAGGTTTAGGGACTGCCAGCGTATTGCCGTAAAACGAATTTAGGCTTTTAATTAAATTGTCATTGACAATTCCATTTTTAGTGGAAAGTTGATAACCCATTTCATTTAATAGGTGATAACCTTCTTTAAGTAATTGAAGATTGTGAAATTCGATAATTAAGATTGGTTTAAAGGTTTTGATAGTAGATGTTGCACCTTTTAAGAATTGTATTTCAGCTCTTTCTATATCAACTTTTATAAGGTTAGGAGGACTTTGTACATGTTCTGGTAGATATTCGTCTAAGCTCTCGGTGATACATTTTTCCACCTTTTCCGTTTCATAACCCTCACGGTCTAAAGTGCCCATCATGGTTTCTCCAATATAGATATCTATTTCCTCTTTTTTATTGGATAATCCAATGGGATGAATTTTAACAACACTTGACAACTTGTTTGCATCGACAGTTTTTTCAAGAAAGTTTTTTGCAACGCTTTGTAGCAGTTCGAAAGCATGTACTTTTCCATTATTACCCACTAGCTTAGCAAACAATAAGCTAGTATAACCAATATGAGCACCTACATCGTAAACTGTATCTCCTTTTTTGATGTATTTTTTTGCAATTTCTGCCACCCACGTTTCATCGAAGCCAAACATCATTCTTGGAGATATTTGAAAGGTCGTAAATAATTTCATTCCCTTAATTGGTCCAAATGGAATGGTGTAAAATTTCGGCTTGCTACTGAAAAACGAAGAAATAAGCCTCTTAATAAAATGAACCATTTTAACTTCCCTTAGCGCCTCTAGTCATTTGCTCCAACATATCCCACATTTCTGAAGGTATTGCTTCTAATCCATTCATTTGACCAGCGCCTTGTAACCATTCGCCACCGTCAATAGTAATCACTTCGCCATTGATGTAATTGGAAAAATCGCTCACTAAAAAAGCAGATAAATTGGCCAGTTCCTGATGGTCGCCCACACGTTTCAATGGTACACGGTTTTTAAAATCGAATTTTTCAGCTAGGTCTCCAGGAAGCAATCTATCCCAAGCGCCTTTAGTTGGAAAAGGCCCTGGAGCAATGGCGTTAGTTCTAATTCCGTACTTGCCCCATTCTACCGCTAGAGAGCGTGTTAATGCCAATACACCGCCTTTTGCACAAGCCGATGGAACTACATAGGCAGAACCCGTGAAAGCATAAGTGGTCACGATGTTCAGTACACTTGCAGGTTGCTTTTCCTTAATCCAGTGCTTGCCGAACGCTAAAGTGCAGTTTACAGTGCCTTTCAATACAATATCAATAATACTTGAGAAAGCGTTTGCCGATAAGCGTTCGGTAGGAGAGATGAAGTTTCCTGCTGCATTGTTCACTAAAACATCAACGCTTCCAAATTTTGCTAGCGTTTCTGCAAGTACATTTTCAACCTGTGCGTTATCTCTAACATCACATTGTACGGCTAAAACTTTACCGCCTGTGTCGGCTTCCATTTCTTGAGCTGTCTTTTGCAGAACTTCTAACTTACGACTGGTAATTACCAAATTAGCACCTAGCTTTAAGAAGTAAGTGCCCATCGCTTTGCCTAAGCCTGTTCCGCCACCGGTAACTACAATGGTTTTTCCTTTTAGGGCATCGTCTTTTAACATTGGTTGATTGTACATAAGATTTGAGTATTGAGATGTGAGATATGAGGACCTTGCTTCAGAGGTAAGAAGGTCAACAATTCAGCAATAAAACAATTTAACAATTAAGATTTTGGCTTCTGCAATCCGTCTATCAATGATTTTAAAATAGCCCTCGTACTTGGTGACCACCATTGTTTCAGCATGATTTCTAAATCTTCGCTTTGGTCGCCGCTGGTTGCAGCAATGATGCCTTTTCGCAAGTTCAATTTGCTTTGCTGCCAAGTGTTTGCTTCAAAGGCCATATATTTTCGCACTTTTCTTTCAGCAGCAGTCATGATGCTTTCTGGTTTTACTACATCATCTACTAAACCAACATTTAATGCTTCCTCTGGTGAAAACAATTTGCCTTCTAATAAGTTACGATAAGCATTAGCTTGGCCTAACCAAAAAGAGTACAACGAAAAAATACTGTTAGGAACGATAATCCCTACAGGTACTTCATTTAATCCGATAATGTATTTGCCTTCTGCCATTACTCTTGCATCGCAGGCTAGTGCAATTACGCAACCACCAGCAGGACTATGGCCATTGATTGCGGCTACTAAAGGTTTCTTGAATGCAGTAATTTTCGCACTGAAGTTAAGGAACAAGTGCCAAAAGCTCTTAGCTTCTTCCTCATTGTAGTGATAAAGCTCAATTAAATCTAAACCTGCAGAAAAGAAATTTTCTCGTCCAGTAATTACCACTCCACCAATGTTATCATCATTTTCGATGTTATGTAGCATATCACTCAATTCCGTAACCATTTCTCGGTTTAACGAATTGGATTTGCCTCGATTTAAAGTGATAATGGCAAGTTTGTCTTTTACAGATGTGGAAATTGTATTCATACCTCTTAGCTCTACGTTTATATTCTTATAAAGCTAAGAGGTTTGGATTTATTATGCAAGCATAAAATTGATAAGCTCTTATTTTACTTCGTAAGTGAGTACTTTTCTTCCGAGGTTTCCATCCGCATTTATGCCTTCGATTGTAATTTTGTAAAATCCTGGAACGGTGAGATTAGTATATTTTATCACCGCTTTGCCTTCCTTGTCAGTAATTATATTGGGATTCCAAAAGATGGTTTTACTTGTATTTTTCTGAATAGGATTATTTTCTTTTTTGCCGAAATCTGGAATTGCTGAAAAGCCTTGAGAGGTAAACAAAAGAGGCCGACCGCCAGCAGTAGAGTGTTGATTTTTTTTATTACGATCTCCTCGTTTGGTTGTAACGATAATTAAGCCCCCTGATGCGCCATAAATGGCGGAATATGCAGCAGATTTTAAAACTTCTAGACTTTCGATGTCATCTATAGATACATTCGTAATATTTTCAGCAGATGTTTCAACGCCATCTAACATAATCTTAACCGGGCTAGGACTTGACAGCATGCCCCCTTCATCTAGACTGCTTACATTTCTTCTTAAATAATATTTTAGTTCGCTCGTATCTTGGCCAACACGTTGTAATGAGGGTACATGAATATCTATAAAATGTGGTAGCGACATCGATTTCTCCATATCTTCCGCATTAAATATATGATCGGCCATACCTGGGCCATTCATATTTGAAGATCTAGGGGATGCTTTGTTGACATTGCCAACAATTTCTACCTGTTTAAGTGTATTGGTTTTTGTAGCGAAACTAGGTGTTTGTGCTTTCGGTATAATTGCCTGCTTGGTGGTAGTGTCGGTAGTCGAAACTATATTTTTCAAACTTTGATATGCTTCAATATC
This sequence comes from Pedobacter sp. T50_32, assembly GCF_057652195.1. Classification (NCBI taxonomy): domain Bacteria; kingdom Pseudomonadati; phylum Bacteroidota; class Sphingobacteriia; order Sphingobacteriales; family Sphingobacteriaceae; genus Pedobacter; species Pedobacter sp. T50_32. Next base: position 817,519 of record NZ_JBYFBY010000001.1, read on the forward strand.
TGCTATGTTATCGACGGTGTCTAGAGAGATAATATACTGTCCCTTGGCTTTAATTGCAAATTGGGTAGCATCTAAAAAATGAGGGAGAGAAAAAGAAAAGCGACCATCATCGTTAGTAACGGTGTCCATTGTAATAAAGGGTGCTGTAATGGAATATAGGGATAAAGGGATTTTTTTAGCTGCTTTTTTATCTTGCTCTACTTTTCCACTTATTTCCAATCCTTTTTCTGCTTTATACTTAATGTCAAGATTAGGATTATGTTTTCTTGTGACATTGCTAAGCACAATTTCGTCATTTTTTTTCCAATCATTAGTCAGACTAATTTTCTGATTTTCGTTTATGTCTAGATCTGAGCCTAAAAGTAAATTGTTAAAAATATTTGGACTGTTTGTTGAAAATGCCTTGTCGTTGTAATTGATGCTTATAGATAAACTACCCTGCGACGCTACATTACCTTGATGTGAAAATAATGGTATCGACATTTCTTCTGAAGGTTTATAGGTAGCTTTTAGTTCGTCGATATTTATTGAAAGTACATTTTTTGGGTTGTCAACAAATACAGGTCTTTCACATAAAATTCCATGTTTTGGAGAGTTGATAGTAAGGATTACAATTCCAGACGGGATACTGCCGATAGGAAGATTTAGTAATGCCGCAGGTTTATTTGATGCTAATTTGTTGGATAAGATGACCTCGCCGTTTCTCTTTAAATCCATGCTAAGTTCTTCAGTTCCGATTAAATCTGGACTTAAATGTATTCGCATAGAAATTCTAGCTGTATCAATATCTCTAACGCTAATTTGTACGCCAGAGCTTACCACTTCAGGTAAAGTGAAAGTTTTTGTTTGACCGTTTGAGAGCACTAATTGAGAAGAATAGACTTCGCCGCTTTTAGCTGTTAAATAAAAATGACTAAGGCGTCCATCTGTAATTTGAAAGGTTGCTATTTCATTTTTATTTTGGTCAATTACGGAACCTTTAGCATTTGCAACGTGATGTGAAGCTTTTACTACTACTTTCTGTGGAATGCCGTCTAATAATTTTCCGCTTTCCGGATAAAAAGATAATTCAAGCGGTTCTGTTACTTTCTCTTCTATTTTTTTATGAGGTACGAGCGGCAAATTGAAGAAAAAAGACGATTTATCATTTCTCATCCAGCGTGTATACGCTCTAAGGCGATAGCTGCTGTTGGGCTTTAAGTCTGCCGTTTTAAACATACCCCAACAAACGCCGCTCTGTAAAGCTAATTTAAGTTGTTTGTGGAGACCAACGCTTTCTTCAATAAGATCGACATAAAGCACCCCGCTAGTATTGGTGGGTAAATTGTCTGAAGAAACAACGTAAGCTTTAAACCACACTTCATCGCCTATGGTGTAATCCGTTTTATCTAAATGTAAGTATACTTTCTCAGGCAGATAATGGGTGTCAGATTCTCTAATTTGAGTTTTCGGCTGTACGGTATTTTGAGCCACTGAGGACATTACCAGAAAAACAATTAAGAACACCGTAGTTGTAAAAAGCTTTCGAGCCATGGTACTGTTATTTTACTTCATAATTTAACACTTTTCTTGCTAAACTTCCATTCACATCAATTCCTTCAACTACTATGCGATAAACTCCAGGTACATCGGTATTGAAATAACTGATTTTTGCTTTCCCGTTAGCATCACTCACCATTTGTGGCTCCCAGAAAACGGTTGTTCTTAAGTCGGGTCTACTATCTGGTTTTACATCATATTTTGGCGAGTAAAATTCTCTAACAACACTAAGTCCTTTTGGCGTAAAGTTAATTAAGCCTGGGGTGTAAGTATTTACTGACCTTGCTCCGTCACCACGCTTAGTGTTAATTACAATAACCCCCGAACCACCCTGCATACCATAAATAGCAGTAGTTGCAATGCTTTTCAAGATTTCTACAGTTTCTATATCCTGTACAACAATTTCATCTAAATTAAAATCTTCGCCACCTAAATTCATCCCATCAACTATTATAGCCATTGGGCTTTGGCTGCCTCTAGCGAAAGCTTGACCATTTCTGATTTGCACACCTGCAATACGTCCCTGCAAATATTGTGAAAGCGAGAAAGCTGTCTCTAAATCTTTGGCAGTAAATACAGCATCGGCATTGCCAGCGCCACCCAAGTTAGAAGTATTGTAGGTAGGTTTCCGTTTCTCTACAATATTAACAGCATCTAACAAAATCGTTCTATTTAATAAACCTCGTTTGGTTTGGTCGTCAAAATATTTGCTGCTTTCTTGTAGGTAAGCGGCCAAGGCTTGATTTACATTTACCTCAATATCGCCAGTATTTGGGTTTTTACTAGTGACCATTCCAGGTACTTTATCCATCACAATATCTACAAACTTCCTGTCCTTCTCTGTACGGGCTTGGACCACAAATTTGGTGCTATCCAAAAACTCGATATCGAAATTGAAACGTCCTTTGTCATCTGTCAAGGTATCGGTCATGAAAAATCCGCCAGTAAATGAAACAAGTGATACTTTACCTTTCACCACAGGTTTGCCACTTCTGGTTACCGTTCCACTAACCTGCAATTTTTTCTCTACCGGAAACTTTGGAGGTGTTTCTACTCCACTGTTAATTTGTTGCCAATCAATTTTTCTCCAGCCTTGCGTAAGTAAAAGATTGTCTAAATCGAATCTTGTATTTCTGTCGTTGTTAAGGAAATAATAGTTTGGTTTTTCAACGTAGCCAACCAAATCAGAGGTTAGCAATAGCTTGGTGAGGATGTTGGTTTCATTCTCAGGATCTGGTTTTACAGCAGCTATATTGGTAATTGCGACAGAAAAACTGCCTTGCACCGGTTTACCACTATTGCTAGCCGCCAGAGATAGGTCTACTTTTTCTCGCTTGCCATAGCTGGCCTTTAAATTTTCTGGTTGCACGTCAATTTTGTCGTGCAAATTATTTACAAATACTATACGCTCATTCAAAGGAATAAACGTTGAAGATAAAAGCGAAAGCTGTACAATGCCCGATGGCAAACTATCTTTTGGTACAGTTAAAGCAACTACCTGCTTGGTAGAAGCAACCTTGGTTGAAAAATAGACAACACCATTGTGCTGCGCAAGTAAGTGGTATTCTTCTTTGTTCAAAAGATCTTCAGTAAAATAAACTTTGATAGACATTTTGGTGCTATCTAGATTACTGACAGAAAGCACACGTCCACTTTTTTCTGCAACAGGCAGGCTTACTGTTTTCTTAGTTCCATCTGCAAAAGTTAAATTCGCTTTGTAGGTTTGTCCAGCAGTTGGGTTTAAGAAGAAGGATCCCATTCCCAGCTTATTGGTTTCTAATTTTGAAATCTCGGTGCCCTCGTTATTAACGATCATACCGTTAGTCAATTCTCCCAATCCGTTGCTATTTACCGATTTGATGGCTACTTTGTTCGGTAGGCCCTCAACCAACTTACCGCCTTCAGGGAAAAATTGTACATCTACTTCTTTTGAAGTGGTTTTTAACGGGATTTCTTTGCTTACTACCTGTTTGTTGGGCAAAGTGATGTTGGCAATAATTTGACCGCTTTTTAAAGCATCTGGTTGTTTGTTTACCGTTTCAATGGTAATTTCTCCTTGTGCATTGGTGGTACCTTTTCCTCTTTCTACCGTCTTGTTGTTTAATTTAACTTCGTAGTTTACTTGTGTACTGGTGTAAGGGATATTTTGTTTATCGGTAAACTGAATAGTGGTAATAACTTTTTGCTGGTTGTTTTCGGAGCTAACTACATTGCTAGATTTTGTAAAAACCTTATTTGCCCACGAGTTTCCTATTTTAATGGTTTTATCGAAGAAGAAATTTTCTCCCGCGTTTCGCATCCATTGTGTGTAAGCCCTCACTCGATAATTTCCTTCGCTAAGCGAATCGGTAAGTTTAAAATCTCCCCACGTAATACCGCTTTTCATTGGGAGCTTTAATTGTTTGGTTACCGAGTCTTTTTCGTTAATTAGCTCTACATAAAGCATACCACTAATGGTTGACGGTAAGCCTGTTTTAGCATTGATGGTATAGGCTTTAAACCAGATATCATCGCCTATGGCATAATAGGGCTTATCCATATGCAGATAAACTTTTTCTTGGGCATTTTTGCTGGTTAGCTCATCAAGTTTCTTGGTAAAATTGCTAAGGTTAGCATCTTGCGCTTTTAGTGCAGAAGCGCCAACTAAGCTCATAAATACAGTGCCTAACACAGCGAGTGCTAAGCGTTTTGAAAGCGTAATATTTTTAATTTTCATTTGTCTGTGTATTTAGTTTGCCAATTTAAGCGTGCTTCTTGAATGTCTTTTTTGTTGATATATTGGCAATTAACACCTCAAGTTACAAAAAGCAAGTTCTAAATTGTAAACTATAGACTATTATTTTAGTTACAAGGTTCAAAAAGACTTAAAAAATGTTTTTCCACATCATGCTCTCTACTGGACGGGTGGTTTTGTGGTTGTATTTGGCATTAGTTTTAGTGTTGTAAAGGTTGGCAATTTCGCCGTCTACTTTAAAGTAAATCAGCTGTCCAATAGGCATGCCCGCGTAAATACGTACTGGTTGTGCGCAAGAAATTTCCAATGTCCAAGTATTGCAAAAGCCAACATCGCCTTTGCCAGCCGTTGCATGAATATCAATTCCTAGTCTTCCTGTACTACTTTTCCCTTCTAAAAACGGGATATGTTCATGTGTTTCCGTATATTCTACTGTAACGCCTAGATATAAGGTTCCTGGCTGTAATACAAAACCTTCTTTCGGAATTTCGAAATGTTCTATTTTGTTATGTGCTTTGGCATCTAAAACACGGTCTTTGTAGGTTGCTAAGTATTTGCCCAAGTGTACGTCGTAAGAGTTGGTGCCTAAACATTCTGGTTTAAAAGGTTCTATAATGATGGCGCCTTTGTCTATCTCTTCAAGTATCCGTTTGTCCGATAATATCATTTTTAAGTTTTTTGGACTAAATTATGATTAATTTAAGATACTTTTGCATTGATTTTCTAATTAGAGGATGCCCGTAGTTTTTGATTTAAAAATTGATGAACATACCGAACTTGCGGTATGGAAAATTGAAGAGAGCCACAACCAATTGATGTCTGGTCTTCAGCTTAAACAGCACGAACTCGAAAAAATCGATTCTTTTAAGAGCGAAAAACGAGCCTTGCAGTGGTTGAGCACTCGTTTGCTACTCCGTACCATGCTAAATACCAGAGAATATATCGATTGCCAAATGGACGATCATGGTAAACCGTACCTGGTAAATTATGATTATCATATTTCATTGAGCCACTCTTATGATTATGCTGCCGTGATGATTAGTAGGGATGCTGATAAAAAGGTTGGTTTAGATATGGAGATGATTAAGCATAAGATAAAATTGGTTAGACATAAATTTCTATCGGATGTAGAGTTGGCCCAAAAACAGATTGGCGATAACATAAATGGTTTGTACGTGTGTTGGTGTGCAAAAGAGGCAATTTATAAATGGCACGGACGAAAAGAACTGGAATTTAAACGAGATATCCATATCAAGCCATTTAAACTAAGGGACGAAGGCGATTTAACTGCTTTGGTTAATTTGCCAGAAGGTACAAAGGAGCTGGAAGTAAACTACTTTAAAACCGAAGACGGCTATATGTTGGGTTATGTGATAGGATAGTAAATAGTTTATAGACGATAGTTTATCATCAATTGACCATTAAACTATTAACCATCAACAAAACAATGAACAAAAAAGTAAAATATATAGATTGGGGCTTAACTGATTATCAGGAAGCGTGGGATAAGCAGGAAGCTGTTTTTAATGAAACTGTTGCGTTAAAGACGAAGAACAGAACCGAAAATACAGCTGTAGAAACACCCAATTATTTGATTTTTAATGAGCATAGGCACGTTTATACCTTAGGGAAAAGTGGTAAGCCCGAAAATTTGTTGCTAGATGAGCAAGGACTGAAAGATAAAGAAGCAACTTACTATAAAATCAATAGAGGTGGCGATATTACCTATCATGGCCCAGGGCAAATTGTGGGTTACCCGATACTAGATCTAGATAACTTTTTTACTGATATACACCTGTATTTGCGCACTTTGGAAGAAGCTGTTATTCTTACATTGGCCGATTACGGCATTGCAGCTGGTAGATATGAAGGTTATACTGGTGTTTGGTTGGATGCAGATAACGAAAAGGCCCGAAAAATTTGTGCTATGGGTGTGCGTTGCAGTCGCTGGGTAACTATGCATGGCTTTGCTTTTAATGTAAATGCAGATTTAGCTTACTTTAAGAATATCGTGCCTTGCGGTATCGATGATAAAGATGTAACTTCTATGCAGCGAGAATTGGGCAAACCATTAGATATGGATGAAGTGAAAGCAAAGCTGAAAGGCCACATTGCCAAACTTTTCGCCATGGAACTGATTTAACACCAACAGCTCTAAAGCTAAGCTGCGTTACTTAAATTCATTATCTTGCGTTAATCTATTAGCGCGACAATGAAAATTCTTTTAACATTTCTGTTTCTACCTTTATGTGCCTTCGCTCAAATTAAAATAGAAGGTAAAGTAATTAATGCTGCAACCAAACAGCCAATCCCCTATGTAAATTTGGAAAGCTTTAAGTACAAAATGGGTACACAAAGTAATCAAGATGGTGAATTTACGTTCGAGCTCCCTCAAGGCAAAACTTCAGATACTATCAAAATCTCATGTGTAGGCTACTCGGCCAAGTATATTACGAACTTAAAGTCGAGTGCAGCAACTGTTTACGAACTTCTTCCAGCATCAATCACTTTAAGCGAAGTAGTGATTAAAAAAGGCAAAACTGTTTTAAAAGAGGTTGGGGTTTTAGAAAAAACAGGCAGTAATTTCAATCCTTTTAATGAACGACTTCGTAGGTCGGGAGTTCAAACGGCTGTTTTGATGAAGAATGAAGAAAAAGGTGCAGGAATAGTTAAAAGTGTTCATTTTTTTATAGGTAGGCATAAATACAATGCACCTTTTAGAGTAAGATTGTACGATAATGAAAAAGGCTTTCCAGGCAATGATCTTTTAGGGAAAAGCCTAGAACTAGTTGCTACAAATAAAAATGCTTGGAATGAGTTCGATATTTCTGAATATCAAGTTAAAATTCCTAAAAAAGGTTTTTATGTAGCTATAGAATGGCTTGCTAATGAAAAGTTTGCTTCTGTAAGCAATACTTTTCGTGAAGTAGTTGATGTGAATGGTAAGAAAAAGAAAATACCTAAACCCTTCACTTACTATGGCCCTGAGGTTGCCCATAGAATAGATTCGTCATATGGGTTAACCTATCGGAAATTTCTAGGAACTGATTGGTTTTTACATAGAGCAGGTGTTGTACCCAAAGATGGCGATCGAAGTAAAACTGGTTTCGCAGACATATTGGTAAAATCGAGCATTGAAATTATCGAATAATTTAAACGATTTAGTGCTAAGAAAAATATTTACGTAACATTTTGATATTTAGGCATAAGTGCTAACTTTATCTTAACTAAATCAAAAACTAAAAAACACTAAATTATGGATTATTCATCTGATTACTCTTCAGGAGGAGCAGGCATTTTGGCAGGCATTTTAGGAACTCTATTAATTATTTCTTTAGTACCTTCTATATTTTATCTGGTGGGCATGTGGAAAACATTTGAAAAAGCAGGCAAACCAGGCTGGGCAGCACTTATTCCAATCTACAACATCTATATTATGATAGAAATTGTGGGTAAGCCAAGCATTTGGTTGTTATGGTGCCTTCTACCTTGCGTTAACATTGTTTTTTCAATTTGGCTTATTAACCTTGTAAGCAAAAGTTTTGGTAAGGAAGAGGGTTTTACTGTTGGCTTGGTTTTGTTAGGATTTATTTTCTGGCCTATACTAGGTTTCGGTAGCGCAAAATATATTGGACCATCTGCAGCAGAGGCACAACAAGGTCGCTTTGGTAATGGCTTTGGAAATCCAAACGATCCATTTAATCAACCACCGCAAAATCAGTTTTAATTGCTGTTAAGTTTAAATATCTTTAAAATATCCGCTTTGCTTATGTTGCGCAGAGCGGATATTTTTTTGCTGCCCTGTCCATTTAAGTATCTGTTCGGTTTCGACTGTCCAGGTTGTGGATTTCAGCGCTCGGTAATTGCTTTGCTTCAAGGGAATCTATATCAAAGTTTCCAACTTTACCCGCCAACAGTTCCGTTTCTAATTAGCTTGATCGCTGGTCTTGGTGCTTGGTTTTTCAAATCTAATCAGGAGGCGAAATGGCTTAAGGCGATGTATTTTTTTACCGGTTTTGTTATTGTGTTCAGCTATATTTACAAAATGCTATTTCAGCGTGTGCATTAATTATGGCTAACAAAAAAACTTATTTGGCATTAGGCGATTCTTACACCATTGGTGAAGCTGTAGAGCATGAAGAATCTTTTCCTTTTCAGTTAACGCGGTTGTTAAACGATACGGGGCATCAATTTGAGCAACCCAAAGTAATTGCCAAAACAGGGTGGACAACCGACGAGCTTCGACACGCCATTCAACAGGAGCAGATTACCGAAACCTTTGATTTGGTAACTTTGTTAATTGGTGTAAATAACCAATATCGTGGTTATTCGCAAGAAACCTATAGGGCAGAATTTGCCGAGTTGTTGGAAACAGCCATCAGCTTTGCTGCGGGTAAAAAGGAGAATGTTTATGTGGTTTCTATTCCAGACTGGGGCGTAACCGAGTTTGCCAAAAATAGCGGCAGAGATTTGAAAACCATCAGCGACGAGATCGACGCCTTTAACCGTATTAACGAGCAGGAAACTGAAGCGCAAAATGTAATTTATGTAAATATCACTCCAGGATCGAGGCAGGCCATAAAAAAGCAAAACCTTATTGCTGGCGACGGACTTCATCCCTCTGGGAAAATGTATGCAGAATGGGCTACGTTAATTGCCGAAAAGATCCGTTAGACAATTAGATCTTCATTCTGTAAAGCCCATTTTAGTAAAGCATTATTCTCATCCACCAAGTTTAGTTTGCGGCAAATCTTGTGGCGGTAATTTTTAATAGTATACGGACTTAAATACAGTATCTCTGCAATTTGTTTAGTGGTTTGCCCTTTTAAAATCAACCTTACAATAGCTAATTCTATATGGTTAATAGGTAGTGAGTTACTGGTTCGTTCACCAAATTTGGTTTGTAAGGCGATGGTGTTTTCCACTAATTTAATTGCGGTGTAAATCTTAGTTTCATCTACAGGTTTTACAATGTAGTTGAGAGGTTTGGTGGCCAGTGCTCTCTCAATGGTTGCTTTAGATTGATAAGACGTGATGTAAATCGTCCCAAATCCATAGGTTTGCTGTAATTCACTAATGATTTGGATGCCGTCTTCCTGTTCATTTAAGTTGATGTCGCAAAGTACCAAATGCGGCAAAAAGTCTTTCATCACTCCCTTTACCTCATTCAAATTGATGGCGAGGGCGGTACTACAGTTGAAGTTGGCCTTCAATTGTTGCTCAATAAATCGTGCAATAATAATCTCGTCTTCTATAATCAGTATCCTCATTTATGCCTATTTAGGAAAGTTGAAAGTGTAAGTCAAGCCCTCATTATCGGTTACCTCTACTGCTCCTTTCAATTGCCGAGTGAGGTCGTTAATTAAAGAAAGACCAAAACCATTATTGGTAGCATTTTTAATTCCTATGCCGTTGTCGCTATAGTTCAAAAACCAATGTTTGCTTTTTGAAGAAACGCTAATATTAATTTTGGGCGATTGATGGGCAGCAAAGGCATGTTTAAAGGAATTGGTGATCAGTTCAGAAACAATAAGCCCAAGCGATAACCCGGTTTTAGAATCTAAAATCAGTTGGTCATCTATAGCTAAGTCAATTTCCACATTCTGTTTATCGAGAAACATACGCTTAGAGTGTGCGGCAATTTCTGAAATAAACTCTTTTAAGGATGTGCTGTTAGGCTTAGCATCAATCAAAGGATTTAGACTGTCGTTAACTAACATCATGGCCTTAATTCTAGCTATGTTGTCTTTCAGCACATGTAATGTTGATGGTTCTGCAACTGAGCTTAGCTGTAGGCTATTTAAGCTGTAAAGTAATTGTAGGTTGTTTTTTACGCGATGGTTCAGTTCGTTCATCAGCGTTTCAATGTGCTGATTTCGTTGATTTAGCTGTTCTGTTCTCGAAGCTACGCTGCTTTCTAAAATCTCATTCTGATGTTTCTGAAGCAGATTGAGTTCATTCAGGTAGTGCATCTTGTCTTTTTCGTTCTTTCTCAATCGAGCGTTTAATCCGGTAAGAAATATCAGTACTACGCTAATGGAAATAACTTTTGATGCTATTGGCGTTAATAAATACAGTTTTTCGCCCCAAATGCTAATCGTTATGTTAAAGAAAATAGTGGTAGAAAAGTATAAGACTAAACCGTAAGCCAAATAACGCTCTTGTTTATCGAGTTGTTTCCAAAGCTTACAGACCGTGTAACTTGCGTAAGTAATTGGTATAAATGAGAATAGGATGTTGATTTTTGTGCTAAGTTTATAATTTAGGGTGAAATAATTGATTAAAAATGAAATAACTGAAATTGCTACAATTGCTATAATTAATGCCTTGCAATACTTGTATAGTTGTTGGTTTTTTGTTTTGATATTCCATGAATCGATAATGAGAAGAAAGAGGCCAATTAAGCCTATATGCAAGAAGGTTTGTATGCCAAGCCAACTGTTTTGAGGATGGTTAGGGAAAAACCAATCGATAAGGTATCTGCTTAAGGCGATGTCGTAAAAATAGAATCCCAATGCAAAAAGTGCCAGCCACAAGTAAGGTCGATACTTTGTAGAAAGCCACGAAAGCAACACGTACAAAATAAGTAGAACAGAGGCTCCCTGTAACCACAGATCTATGAGTTCACTTTTTGCCTTTGCTTCCAAGAAATCATTTTTATTGCTCAATTGAAAGTCTAGAATTGGTTCATATTTCTTTACATGCGTACTCTTTATTAGCAGTTGATAAGTAACATCTTTTGCTAGATCTACCGAAAAATGAAAACGACTATCTGTTGAATGGATTTCTCTCAAAGGCCTAAATGCTCCGGCTTTGCGGTGGATTAGCGGCGCATTTGGAGTATCGGCACGTAAATAAAGTTCTGCAAAAGTTAGATGCCTAAAAGATACAACCGCTTCTGTATTGGCGCCAGCTTTAAAAGTGGTTGAAAGCCAAAAAGTATTATCGGGTTTAATAGGTTTAAACTGATCGGTCTGTTGAAATTGATGAGAATTTGCCAGTAACGCATCCGCATGGAATAAATTATTCGAATCTTCTAAAATCCTGAAATGTGTTTTGAGTTGAAGCTGGTCGTGATGGTGAAATTCGAACTTGTGTTGAGCTTTCGCCAATGTTGTGAACAAACAAAGGCCAAACGAGAGTAACAGCTTGAAGATAAAAAAGTTATTGCGCATTAACGAAGGGATTCTATCAAGTAATTCCTTGTTTTTCGCAGTATAGAGTGCTTAAAGTTACATTTTTTATTCGCCAACATCCTAAAATGAAGAACAAAATCATTTTCAAATAGAACCCTGGGGTCTATTTTATGGGGAGGTATGTGTGGGTATTTTTGGGCTTTTTATGTACTTATTTCCTCAAATTATTTTTATGATTAAAAAGCATCCATTCATTCCGTCTTCTGCCACTCAATTTCAACGCATTTAAAGCAGAAATATTACATCAAATAAAGATATTTTAAAATAAAAGTTAAACCAATCAAATAGATATGAAGATAATGTTACTCAAAAAAACCTACCTTTTATTAACCCTTTTACTGGCGCTCGGTCTCAGTATGCAATCGCAAGCACAAAGCTTAAAACTTTCTGCAAAGATTGTAGCAAGCGATAGAGATAAAGATGATTGGTTTAGCTACAATAGTGTTGATATTAGTGGCAATTATGCAATTTCGGGAGCCTATACAGAAAGCCACAATGTAGCTGGAGGTGCAGAACTATTACGAGCGGGGTCGGCATACATTTTCGAAAAAGAGAATGGTGTTTGGAGCCAAAAACAAAAACTTGTGGCGAGTGATCGGGCTGTAAATAATAGATTTGGTCATGCTACGAGCATGAGCGGAAATGTTGCAGCAATTAGTGCAACAGCATCCGCAAGTGGCTTAGGAGCCGTTTATATCTTTGAAAGAGGCGATAATGGTGTCTGGAATCAGAAACATAAAATTGTAGGCTTAGTTGCTGGTGGCTACTCTTTTGGTGAGAAAATCAAGCTAAAAGGAGATAGATTATTTATTGCCGATCGTAATAATAAAACGAATGCTACCGGCGGTGCTACTGTTGATGGTGCTGGTGCAATTTTCGTTTTTGAGAAGCAGCCTAATGGCACCTGGGCACAACAACAAAAAATTGTACCGAGCGATAGAACGGTAAATGCTTATTTTGGAGAGGTTTTCGATGTTGACGGAGATCGTTTAGTAGTTGGAAAAGAAAAGGAAACTAAAGATTTGCAAGGCGCCAATGAGTTTGTTAATGCTGGGGCGGTATATGTTTTTGAACGAGGTAACGATGCTAAATGGACACAGAAATTAAAGTTTGTCGGACCTGCCGCTGATAGGACTACGCAGCTGTATTTTGGGAGGAAAGTAGCTCTGAAAGGTAACACCTTAGTGATTACAGCAATTGGTGGAAAATCAGATGATGGAAAACCATATCTAAACTACGCCGGTATTTGCTATATCTATCAGAGAGATGAAAATGGTGTCTGGAATTATCATAGCAAAATATTTGCTGAAGATAGAGAGGCACAAGAATATTTTGGAGAGGCGCTCGCTTTCGATGGAACTCACATAGTTGTAGGTGCTCGTAGCGAGGGAGATACACAATCAATGGGAGGTTTTCCTTTTCCGGGAACGTCTAAACAGTATGGAGCTGCTTACTTCTTTGCAAAAAATACCGAGGGGAAATATATCCAAAAACAAAAAATAGTTGCCACTACAAGAACAGAACTTCAAATGTTTGGAGCGGACTTGGCAATGGACGGGGGCAACGTTATTATAGGTTGTTACAGAGATGACACTGATGCCAATGGCCTAAATTCAAAAGCCTTAGCTGGTTCTGCGTATTTATATGATATTGAAATTCCAGCGCCGGTTATAGACCATACCAATGCTTTTATCACCACTTGGGATACGGATAAATTGCCTACCGGATACGCTGTTTCTTTTAATACCACAGGAACTAATTATGAATACTATTGGGAGAAAATAGGCGATGAGGCAAATGCCAACTCAGGTACGTATTTAGTAAATACTAATGCTGTAAGTCTCGTACTTCCACAATTTGCACATGGTACAGGCGCCTACAAACTATATATTAAGCCTGGAAATGGCACTTTCACTGGATTTCAAACCTATGGACACGCAGGGCAGGCAAAAGGATTAACTGCGGTAGATAGTTGGGGAGATATAGCTTGGACAAATTTAATGGGAGCATTTTTAGCTGCAGAAAATTTAACTTCGTTGCCAACAAATGCACCGAATTTAAGCCAAATCACCGATCTGTCGTGGATGTTCACTGGCGCAAGTTTGTTTAATCAATCAATTAGCCACTGGGATGTGAGCAAGGTAGCCAACATGTCTAACATGTTTCTTTCTGCATCGGCTTTTAACCAAGATTTAGGTGCTTGGAATTTAACTTCAGTTGCAAATATGCAGAGGATGTTAAATGGATCCAAATTAAGCAGCACTAACTACGGGCTTACTTTAAAAGGCTGGGCAGAAAGTGCCAATACGCCTAACAATATAATCTTTGGTGCCGTAGGTTTAACCTACCCTGCTAGTTCGCTTCAATACCGCAACGTATTAACCAATAATAAAAATTGGACTATTGATGATGGTGGAGTACTTCCCGTTACTGTTGTAAACTTTAATGCTAGCTTAACAGCAAGCGCCGTAGATCTAAAGTGGACAACCGCTTCGGAAAAAGACAATAACGAATTTATACTAAGCCGCTCGGCAGATGGCAAAACATTTAAAGAATTGACAAGAATAAAAGGTGCGGGAAATTCTAATGAGAACAAAAATTATTTTTATACAGATCGCAATCCGTTAAACGGTATTAACTATTATCAACTAGCACAGCTGGACAATGATGGCCAGTTGAATATTGTAGGGGATGAGGTTGTTAACTTTAAAATTTCATCTGCATCTGTCAAAGTTTTCCCTAATCCTACTGTTCGTGAAATCAACGTTTCTATCCCATCAGAATTTGGAAAAACAGCCGATGTTAGCATTCTAGATATCACTGGTAAAACATTGCACACAGAAAAACTGACCTTGTTACAAGGCGTAGCAAACCATAAACTGAACAACACGCAGTTACCTACTGGTACTTACATCATTAAAGTAAAAGGCGAGCAGAAAACGGAAAGTCTGAAGGTTTTAGTTAAATAAAATCCTATTATTTAATACTCAAAAAAGCGAAGCCTAAAAACTTCGCTTTTTTATTTAAACCGCTCTCGAGGTTAAATAAATATAGTCCGAAGAAACAGTTTTTAAAAATTGCATTTCATTCATCCCCTCTGGGATAGCAATCGCCAAATGCCCTGATACTTTTGCTGCCATTTGGTAAATCAATTGTGTGTTATGGGTAGTGTAATAAGTTCGCACTACTTCGTGGATAAGTTCAATATCGGCATCGCTTAACATGGTTACATTCCCAAACATTGGCACATATTCTTCGCTTTCAAATGGATGAAAAGCGATGTGTTCCATCTTAGTGGCAGGAACTGTTCTAATCAAGGTTGTTCCGGCAACCAAGTCGCCTATACGTTGTTTTTTCTCTGATACCGCAACGCAAATAAAGCCCAACATATTTGCAGTTAGGGTAAAATCAACAATTCTAAAAACCCAGCGAATAAAATACTGACCGATGCTTGCTTGTCCTCCATCTAAGCTTACCACTTTAATTTTTAGTAACTTTTTGCCCAAACTCTGCCCGTTAAAAATCACTTCGCAGAGTAAATCGTAAAATACATAACATACTGCAAATATGATTACCAGGATTACAATTGAGCTATTTTTGAGGGTGCTTTCTATTCCAATAATGGCCAAAGCAATCATTGCAACAAAATAGATAACCATAAACATGGCGAAGTCTAAGAGATATGCCGCCACTCTTTCGCCTAAACCGGCTACCGGATAATCTATTTCTACGTGTTGGCTAGTGTTAATTTTGATGGTTTCCATTATGTCAAATATAAAAATTATAGCCACAGATGCACAGATAATTGTTTTTAAAGAAACAGATTTTATCACAAAGGAGAAATATATTTTTAATTGTAAATCTGTGCATCTGTGGCTAATTTAAAACTTGCGGTGATTTTTTATTGTAGCTTAAGATTTTTGTTTTATTTTAACCAAAAATATCTCCGGAAACAGAAATAGCTATGAAAGAAGCGCTCTTTGTAAAGCAAAATGCTGAAAAGTGGAAGAATTACGAGGCGCTGAAAACAGATAGTCCAGATGAGCTTGCACAGCGTTTTGTAGATATCACCAACGATTTGGCTTATGCTAAGACTTTTTACCCCAAGTCTAAAACTACGGCATACCTAAACGGTTTGGCTTCTGTTTTACATCAGGCAATTTATAAGAATAAAAAAGAGGAGAAGGGCAGGTTTTTTAGGTATTGGAAATTAGAATTACCTCTGCTTTTTTATACCTATCGCAAACAAATTCTTTACTCGTTTATTTTCTTTGTATTGGCAATGAGCATAGGTGCTTTATCTGCCAAATACGATGATCGTTTTGTGCGTTTAATTTTAGGTGATGAATATGTAAACATGACCAACGAAAACATTGCCAAAGGAGATCCTTTTGGAGTGTATAAAAAGAAAAACGAATTTGCGATGTTCTTTCGTATTGCAGCAAATAATACTTGGGTTTCTTTTGTGATGTTTGTAAGTGGTGCTTTGTTTTCTATCGGACCAGTATTTTATCTGTTGCGTAATGGAATAATGGTAGGCGCTTTTGAGTACTACTTTTTCAGTAAAGGTTTGGGCGCAGATTCTATCCTTGTAATTTGGATACACGGAACCTTAGAAATACTATCCATTGTTGTAGTAGGCGGTGCAGGCTTAGTGCTGGGGCATGGCTTATTGTTTCCCAAAACTTATACTCGTTTAGAAGCTTTTAAAAGAAGCGGTAAGGATGCTACAAAGATTGCAGTGGGTATTATTCCGATTATTTTGTTGGCTGCTTTTGTAGAAGGATTTGTTACTCGATATACGGAAATGCCCATCTGGTTAAGTATATCAATATTAGCAACATCATTAGCATTTATGGTGTGGTATGTTGTCATTTATCCATATCAGTTAGCTAAAAGAATAGCCGCACAACCTCAACCTAATTCAAATAATTTATAATGAAGGATAAAGTAGAATTCAAACAAGTAAGGGATTTTGAAGGAATAATATCAGGTACACTTTTATTTATCAAACAGAATATCAAAGCCCTCTTAAAAACCTTCTTTTTACTTTGTGGGTTTTTCATCTTCGGCGGAATGATCTCCAACGTGTTTATGGAACTTCATATTTTAGATGTAGGCCAAGGTTCTAATTACCGTACAAGTATTTGGAGTTATATGGTTGGATGGCGCTATCTTTTAGTGATCGTATTTAGCATATTGAACTACACAGCAATGACTACGTCGGTACTTAGTTTTGTTGCTTTGTATATTGCAAAAGGCAATGTAGCGCCAACTGTAGAAGAGGTTTGGAGTTACTTTAAATATTACTTCTTTAGGGTAATGTTAAGTGTAATTTTAATTTACATTATGTGGGTAATTTGTACTGTGTTATGTCTAGTTCCTGGAATTTACGTTACCCCAGCGTTCTCTATTTTGTTAGCAGTGATGATTTTAGAAAACGCAGACTTTAGCTCTAGTTTTAGCAGGGCCTTTGCATTAGTGAAACAAAACTGGTGGATTACCTTCGCAACAATATTTGTAGTAAGTATTATTACTGTGGTTTTTATGATGGTGATATATGCTCCTGCCTTAATTTTAACAATGGTTAGTGCTTTTACTCAGGGAGACATAAAAATTTTAAAAAGTTACCAGATCGTTACAGCTATTTCACAATCGCTATCGCAAGTGTTTATGATTATACCCTTAGTCTCGATGGCGTTTATATACTATAATTTGGCGGAGCGAAAAGAAAGTCAAGGTTTAATGGGTCGAATTGAGGATTTTGGAAAATCAACTGCTCCTGTAACACATCCAGACGAAGATTATTAATATGCGATTACTGCTCTTAGCTGTTTTGTTGTTTTTTTCGGTGAATTTGCTGGCACAGCAACCACCTAGGCTAATTGTGCGTAAACCCGTAAGCGACTCTGTTGCCCTAAAATTAGATAGCAGTAAAACCCAAGTTCGTGAGTTTGATAATGAAGCTATTCAAAAATATAAGGCAGAAAAGGAATTTCAATATGGTGATGAAGAACCCAAAGGCTTAAACTGGTGGCAACGGTTTTGGCGAAATTTCTGGAGTTGGATAGACAGACTTTTTGGAGAAAGACAGGCTACTAACACAAAACCGTCTGTTTGGCCATTAATAATAAAATACACCACTATTGTAATCTGTATAGGTTTAATTGTGTTTGCTATTTTTAAGTTGGCAGGAGTAGATTTAAAATTCTTAACAGGAAAATCTAAAACTGTGGATGTACCTTACGACGAAAGTTTGGAGAATATCCATGAAATCAGTTTTGATGACGAGATTGAAAACACACTTCAAAATGGGAATTACCGTTTGGCAGTGCGTCTTCTCTATCTGCAAACTTTAAAGAATTTGAGCGATAAAGGTGTGATTGATTGGTTGCCGAATAAAACCAATTTAGCTTATGTAAAAGAAGTACAAAAGGAAGCCGCTTACGATAATTTTGCTAACCTCACCTACCAATTTGAATACATTTGGTATGGCGATTTTAACATCGATAAAGCTACTTTTGGTCAAATACAGCAGTCTTTTCAACAATTTAATGCAGCGGTAAAATGAGTGGATTGAAAAGATATATGATTTTTGGAGCGCTGTTATTAGTGTTTTATCTCGTTGCGCAATACACCAAACCTGTTGATGTAAATTGGGCCACAACTTATTTACCCGAGGATAAAATCCCTTTTGGCACATACATTTTGCGCAACCATGCCAAAGAAATTTTTCCTAAAGCAGCGCAAAAGGTTTACAAAACTGATATTTATGGTACCTTAAAAAATACACCAGAGGATAGTTCAAATTATTTCATCATCGCATCTAATTTAAATGTGAAAGAGCTCGATTTTAAAGAGATGCGAAAGTACATGGAAGCTGGAAATCATGTCTTTATTGCTGCTTTTCAAATGAATGGTGCTTTAGCAGATTCGCTGAAAATTGAACTAGGTTCTGATTTTGATTTTCAGAATAAAACCAAATATCCAATCAACTTTACATCGCCGTATTTGAAGCGAGATATGGATTATTATTTCGAGAAAGGAATTGCTGCACAATATTTTAGCAGATTGGATAGAAAAAGGGCTATTGTACTAGGTAGAAAATATGATCAACATCCAAACTTAATTCAGTATCGATTTGGTAAAGGGAGTTTGTTGTTGTGTCCAAACCCGCAACTGTTTACCAATTACAGTTTGCTAAACGAAAATGGCGCAGATTATGTGTCAAAGGTATTCTCTTATCTGCCGCAGGCTAACACCATTATTTGGGATGAATATTATACCCAACCAGTGGCGAACAGTCAATCCGTTTTACGGGTATTATTTAGTTACGATGAATTGCGTTGGGCTTATTATTTAGCGATTATTGGGTTGGTAGTTTTTGTGTTTTATGAAATGAAACGCAGACAAAGAATTATCCCAATTCTGAATCCTTTGAAAAACAGTGCGGTAGAATTTGCACAGACTGTAGGCAGAGTATACTATCAACAGCGCAATCACCATGATATTCTTGAGAAAAAGGCTAATTATTTTTTAGAATATTTGAGAAACAAGTATCGCCTTAAAACAACAGAATTAGACCAAGAATTTGTAGCTACTCTGATAAAAATTACAAGCATTGATGCAACACTTATAGAGCAATTGATTGCTTATATTAACGCTATTGACAAAATGGATCGAAGCACGAAAATAACCGATCAGTACTTAATCGAATTCAATAAATTAATAGAGCAGTTTTATAAACTAGATAGATAAACTTCGCAACTAACTTCTTTTAGGAGTTGGGGGTTAATAAAATTATGACATGGAACAAGAAATGTTTAACCAACGCACCGATTTAAGTCAGCTTAACCAAGCGGTAGAGCAAATTAGGCAGCAATTGGGCAAAATAATTGTAGGGCAAACAGAAACAATTGATTTGTTGATTGCTGGTTTGCTAGCCAACGGACATTTGCTATTGGAAGGTGTACCAGGGGTTGCAAAAACTTTGAGTGCGAAATTGGTTGCTAAAAGCATTGCAGCCACATTTTCGCGTATTCAATTTACACCAGATTTAATGCCTTCTGATGTTTTAGGTACAGCGGTATTTAGTCCAAAAACTGCAGAATTTCAATTTAGGCAAGGACCAATTTTTGGAAACATCATTTTGGTAGATGAGATTAACCGTGCACCTGCAAAAACGCAATCGGCATTGTTTGAAGCAATGGAAGAACGCCAAGTTACAGTTGATGGAACGACCTACAAACTAGAGGAGCCTTTTATGGTGCTGGCAACACAAAATCCGGTAGAGCAGGAAGGAACTTACCGTTTGCCAGAAGCACAATTAGACCGTTTTCTGTTTAAGGTCGAAATTAAGTATCCTTCTTTAGAAGAAGAGATTGAGATTTTAACGCAGCAACACCAGCAAGATACGCAGCATCAGTTAGAGGAAATAAAACCCGTGTTAAGTATTGCACAAATTACTGCTTTAAGAGCAACAATAAAAGCATTGTTTGTTGAGCCTAAATTGTTGGCCTATGCAGCACAGATAGTTCACGAAACTCGGCAAAACAAAGCTTTGTATTTAGGTGCTTCGCCTAGGGCTTCTTTAGCGTTAATTAACAGTGCAAAAGCAATTGCAGCTATAGCTGGGAGAGATTTTGTAACACCAGATGATATCATTAAAGTAGCAACTCCTGTGTTGGCGCATAGAGTAATGCTTAGTCCAGAAAAAGAGATGGAAGGTTTAACCACCGCAGATATTATTAGCCAGATTATTAAGAAAATAGAGGTGCCGAGGTAGTTACTCTCGCAATGATGGCAATAGTGAATAATGAAAAAACTATTTAGAAAATTCTATACCAATCTGTTTCTCGAAAACAGACTTTTCATTGCACTGGGCGCTTGCTCGGCCTTGTTTCTTTTTGCCTTCTTTTTACCCATCTTGGGCGATATCCCCTACATCGCCTTTGGTGTTTTAGTACTATTGTTTTTGGTTGATATTTATTTGCTTCATTCTTCAAAAAAAGCAGTTTTTTTACGAAGAGATGTGCCAGAACGATTGAGTAACGGAGATGATAATGAACTGAAAATCTATCTTGAAAACTTCTATCCTTTCCAGGTATCGATAGGTATTATTGATGAAATTCCTTTCCAGTTCCAGAAACGTGATTTATGGTTTAATACCACGCTAAAGACAAAAGAGCAAAAAATCATCAATTACTTTTTACGCCCAACCAAACGTGGTGAGTATGACTTCGGTTTTACCAGATTGTTTGTGAAATCTCCATTGGGTTTGGTGAGTAGGAGGTTTAACATCGCTGGTGCGGGGATGGTGCCAGTTTATCCTTCTTTTTTGAAATTAAGAGAATACGAATTGATGGCCATTTCCAATCGTTTAACCGATGTTGGGATTAAGAAAATTCGAAGAGTAGGGCATAGCATGGAGTTTGATCAGGTGAAAAGCTACGTAGCTGGCGATGATTTTAGAACCATTAACTGGAAAGCTACTGCCCGTAGATCCGATTTGATGGTGAACACCTACACCGAAGAACGTTCGCAGCATATCTATTGCGTTATTGATAAATCGAGGGCGATGAAAATGCCTTTCGAAGGAATGAGTTTGTTAGATTATGCCATCAACGCCAGTTTAATTCTATCAAGTGTAGCTTTAATTAAGCAAGATAAAGCGGGGCTGATTACCATTGCCGAAAAAACGAAAAATGTAGTGCTGGCAGATAGAAGGCCGACGCAGCTGAACAAAATTATGGAAGTGCTCTACAAAGAGAAAACCCGTTATCTCGAAACAGATATGGAAGCGCTTTTTGTGAGTTTACGTTCGGCTTTAAAACAACGCAGTTTAGTGGTTTTCTTTACCAACTTCGAAAGCATGTCGGCACTAGAAAGACAGTTGCCTTACCTTAAACGTATTGCTAAATATCACTTGTTGTTGGTAGTGTTTTTCGAGAATACTACTTTGAGAACTTTAAGCGATGACGATGCGAAAGACGTAGAAGGCATTTACATTAAAACCATTGCCGAAAAGTTCGCTTATGAAAAGCGTCTGATGGTAAAGGAACTGACCAAGCATGGTATTTTAAGTTTGCTTACGGCACCGCAAAACCTAACGGTTAATGTGGTAAATAGATATTTGGCGATTAAAGCAAGGCAACAATTGTAGAGACACAAAATGTGGAGACGCAATATTTTGCGTCTTTACAAGACAGTTTATATCAATTCCAACATTTCTACCGCCTCGTCAATATTGGCTATATTATCAAAAGAGATACGCAAGCTATCTTTCACTTCCTTCAAATTACACAAACGTGGATGCAATTGAGCAAAAGCTAGAACTCTATTAAAGGTTTCCGAATCGAAAAACTTGGATTGCTTATCGCTCACAAAATAACCTCGCAACACATTCTTTTTATAACTCACTTTTTCGAAACCTAAACGCTTGGCAATCCATTGTAAACGAACAACTTTAAGCATGGCCAAAACTTGCGATGGCACGGGGCCAAAACGGTCTTTCATGCGCAACTCAAAAGCTGCAATTTGTTGTTCTGTTTCTAATTTAGAAATTTCGGTGTAAAGATTATATCGCTCGGTAATATTCGTTATGTAACTATCCGGAATGTGCATTTCTACATCGGTATCTACCTGCGTAAAACTTACATAAGGACGTTCAGGTTGGTCTTTAAACAAATCTTTAAACTCGTCATCCTTCAATTCCTGTATGGCTTCGTCCAAAATTTTGTTGTACATCTCAAAACCAATTTCCGCAATAAATCCACTTTGTTCGCCACCTAAAAGATTACCGCTACCGCGAATATCCAAATCACGCATAGCGATGTTGAAACCACTGCCCAAATCAGAAAACTCTTCGATAGCACTTAAACGTTTGCGGGCCTCATCCGTTAGGGTAGACAAAGGCAAACTCAATAAATAACAGAAAGCCTTTTTGTTAGAACGCCCCACACGACCACGCATTTGGTGCAAATCGCTTAAGCCAAACATGTGCGAATGGTTAATGATAATCGTATTGGCGTTCGGCACATCTAAACCTGTTTCGATAATAGTTGTAGCTACCAAAACATCCGTTTCTCCATTAATAAAATCCAGCATCACATCTTCCAGAGCATCACCCTCTAGTTGTCCGTGGGCAATACCAATTTTTGCTGTCGGAACTAAAGTTTGTATCAGTCCTGCTAACTGCTTTAAGTCTTGTACACGGTTATGCACAAAGAAAACCTGCCCGCCACGATCTAATTCAAATTGTACTGCTTCTTGTAGCAATTTATCGTTAAAAACATGTAACTCGGTAGTTACTGGTTGCCTGTTAGGTGGTGGTGTATTAATGATGGACAAATCTCTTGCGCCCATTAACGAGAAGTGCAGAGTACGTGGAATTGGTGTTGCGGTTAGTGTTAAAGTGTCGATACTTACCCGCAAAGCACGAAGTTTTTCTTTGGCTGCAACACCAAATTTCTGCTCTTCGTCAATTACCATTAAGCCAAGGTCTTTAAACTTTACATCCTTGCTTAATAAACGATGTGTACCGATAATAATGTCGATTTTCCCTTGCGCCAACTTCTCCAAACTTTCTTTAACCTGTTTCGAAGTTTTAAAACGATTGATATAATCTACCGTACAGGGGAAATCCTTTAATCTAGAAGAGAAAGTTTTGAAATGCTGTAGCGCTAAAATAGTAGTAGGAACCAAAATAGCTACTTGTTTTCCATTAGCCACCGCCTTAAAAGCCGCACGAAGCGCAACCTCGGTTTTACCAAAACCCACGTCTCCACAAACCAAGCGGTCCATAGGGTGGGGCGCTTCCATATCCCGTTTTACATCGGTGGTAGCTTTCATTTGATCTGGAGTATCCTCGTAAATAAACGAAGCTTCCAGTTCGGTATCTAAATAGCTATCGGGAGCGAAAGCCGTACCCACTTGTGCCTTACGCATGGCATAAAGCTTAATCAAGTCTCGGGCTATGTCCTTAACTTTTTTTTTAGTGCTTTTTTTTAGCTTGTCCCAGGCTTCGGTGCCCAGTTTGTTCATTTTTGGCGGTGTGCCATCCTTCCCGCTATATTTCGCAATGCGATTTAAGGAGTTGATGTTCACATAAAGCAAATCATTATCGGCGTATACCAAACGGATCATTTCCTGCATTTTTCCGTTAGTTTCTACTTTTTCTAGACCTGCATATTTGCCGATACCGTGGTCAATGTGGGTTACAAAATCACCAGGTTTTAAATCTCTCAGCTCTTTTAAAGTAATGGCCTGACTGCGCTGATAACCTTTTTTAAGTTGGTATTTATAGAAACGATCAAAAATTTGATGATCGGTATAAAAAGCTACTTTCTGTGTAAAATCTACAAAGCCTTCACGTAAAGGAACGTGAATTGGAATAAACTTAACGGTTTTATCAATATCGTCTAAAATGGCATATAAACGTTCAATCTGTTTAGCCGAATTACTGAAGATGAAATTGTTTACACCCTGTTTTTCGTTTTCCTTAAAATTATGGATGAGGAGATTGAAATCTTTGTTGAACGATGGCTGTGGTTTAGTATCAAAATTAAAAACTTGATCGGTTTCGTAAAAGAATTGCTTTCCAAATTCTACTAAGGTAAAATCATGAAATAAATCTCCTAACATTTTCTCATCAGAGAAAGCAAATTTTGGATCTAACCAATTTGGGTTTGCCTGTTTTTCTGCAGCTGAAAGTGCCTTCCAAAGTTCGGTTGCTTTTTTATATCCAGATTTAACAATATCGACTGTAAAAGCAACATCTTTAAACCATAATTGGGTATCTTTTTCAATATAATCTAGCAGGCTGATGTTGCTTTCGGTTAAAAACTTAGCTTGTACGTTTGGTACAATGGTTAGGTTTTTAACATCGTCTACAGAAAGCTGACTTTCAATTTCAAAAGTTCGGATTGTTTCTACTTCGTCTCCAAAAAACTCGATACGGTAAGGTAAATCGTGTGAGAACGAGAAGATATCTACAATACCACCGCGAATAGAGAACTGCCCAGGTTCATAAACAAATTCAGAACGTTCGAAATCGTATTCGAATAAAAATTCATTAATAAAATCGATGCCTAACTTGGCACCTACATTAATTTCTAAGGTATTTTTCTCTAATACGCTGCGGTCAATTACTTTTTCGGCAAGTGCTTCTGGGTAAGTAACTACAATTTGTCCGTATTCGCTTTGATGATTAAGCTCATTTAAGACTTCGGCACGAGCCAAAACATTAGAAGTGTCTACTTGTGTAAATTCGAAAGGCTTGCGGAACGATGAGGGAAAAAGCAAAATCTCCTTACCTAAAATGCTTTCTAAATCGGAAGAAAAATAAGCAGCTTCCTCACGGTTAGGCAATACAAAAAGTTGGGGTTTGTGCTGTAAAAAATAGGTGGTAAGCGCAATTACGGCATCAGAAGAACCTACCAATCCTTTGATCTGAGTTTTGCTTTTGCTGTTGTTCAGCGATTTTGCGATGGCAAGAACTCGTTGGTCGGTCTTAAATCTATTAATTAAATCTCTAACGTTCACTAGTCAAAGATACGGAATGTAATATTGTTCTATGGTTAAATTGTGAAATTGTTGGGATGATATTAGGCTTGACATTTAAACTTTTTCATCCTGTTAATTGAAGGCTGATAACTGTAAAGTGTCAATTGGTCGGTTTTTATTTCCCGTTTGTCGAATACGCTTTAAAAGAAGTAACAATAAACCTAATATTGCTTCTAATTAATAAACAACAAAGAAACGGTGATAAGCAAAGTTGGAAAATATGTAGAAATTGTTTTTTGGGTTTTGGCGCTAACGTTATTGGCCACCGCTAATCCTCACGAACATCATTTCACCTTATGCCCACTAGCAAATTTAGGTTTCGATTGGTGTCCGGGATGTGGTTTAGGTAGATCAATAACGGCCATCTTTAATGCTGATTTTTATGCAAGTTTTAGGCATCATTGGTTTGGCGTTCCAGCCTTGCTCATTATCCTTTACCGCATTTATCAGTTGGGTAAACAATTAATTATTAAACAAAGAAATTATTTAAAATATAAGGAGATTTAGCCATGTTCGATCAAAATTTTATGTCATTGCCAGGGATTAGCCCTCAAGAATATTCTTACTTACAATCTGCAACTCAAGGATTGAATGAGCAACAGTTACGCACTTTCTTAATGATTTACTCAGGAAAGCGTAAAAATCCAAGCGATATGCTGTTGTTCTGTATCATAGGTTTGTTCCTAGTACCAGGTCTGCAACGTTTCATCGTTGGACAAATAGGAATGGGTATCTTGTATTTCTTCACCATCGGTTTATGTTTCATCGGTTCAATTGTTGACATCGTAAACCACAAACAGTTAACCTTTGAATACAACCAGAAAATGGTTTTCGAAAGTATGCAAATGGTGAGAATGAGCAACTTTTAACCCCAACCCCTAAAGGGGAGAGTTATATTATACAACATACAAATATCAAATCCCTATGGGCTAAAAACCTGTAGGGATTTTTTGTTTTAAAATCATGTCTAAGGTTTTCTAAGGTGGTGAAAATTGTATCAAAACGTTTAAATCAGCTTAGGTACCTAAGCTCATTTTTTTGTTTGGTTTGATAAACATTAAGATATTAAAGATAATAAGAACTTAACTAAACTTAATTTCTTAATGTTTTATAATTGCGCATCAATTCATCAGTTAACCAATTTCAACAATTAACCTTATTTTTACCTCATGAAGCTATCCGAAATAACCAACTTCCTCGAAGCCTTAGCACCGCTTAACTACCAGGAAGATTATGACAATGCAGGGTTGATTGTGGGTCATCCGAACGATGAAATTCATGCGGCCCTAGTTTCTCTAGATTGTACTGAGCAAATTGTAGATGAGGCTATCGAAAAGAATTGCAATCTGATTATTTCCCATCATCCCATCGTGTTTAAGGGCTTGAAAAAACTGAATGGGAAAAATTATGTGGAGCGGACTGTTTTAAAAGCCATCAAAAATAACATCGCATTATATGCTATTCATACCAATTTAGATAGTGTGCACAATGGAGTAAACGCCGAAATTTGCAAACGATTAGGGGTAATAGATACAAAAACCTTAGTCCCAAAATCGGGTATTCTGAAGAAACTGGTTACCTTTTGCGAACATAAAGACGCGGAAAATCTACGTAATGCTTTGTTCAATGCGGGTGCAGGTAACATCAGTAATTACAATGAATGCAGTTTCAATTTAGAAGGGACTGGAACATTTAAAGGTAACGAGCAATCGAACCCCACTTTAGGTCAGCCTAATGTTCGCGAATATGCCAAAGAAACCCGTATCGAGGTGATCTTTAAAGCACAAGATGAACGTCAGATTTTAGCTGCAATGTTTCAAAACCATCCTTACGAAGAGGTGGCTTACGATATTTATGCATTAGAAAATAAATTGCAAAGTGTTGGATCTGGTATGATTGGCGAACTAGTCGAAGGTTTGGCAGGCCAAGATTTTCTTCGCTTGGTGAAGAACAATATGCAGGCAAAAGTGTTGAGACATACAAATATCCTCGATAGAGAAATAAAGAAAGTTGCAGTTTGTGGCGGCTCGGGTAGCTTTTTGCTAAAGAATGCTATTGCGGCAGGGGCCGATGCCTTTGTAACTGCCGATTTTAAATACCACGAATTTTTCGACGCCGAGGATAAAATCATGATTGTAGACATCGGACATTTTGAAAGTGAACAATTTACATCTAATTTGTTGATAGATAATATTCAAGAAAAATTTCCTAACTTTGCAATCCGTTTAACGGAGCATAACACAAACCCCATAAATTATTTCATTTAATGGAACAAACAGTAGAGCAAAAGCTAAAGGCTTTATACGAATTACAAAACTTACACACCAAAATTGATAAAATACGCCAAATTAGAGGCGAGTTGCCAATTGAGGTTGCCGATTTAGAAGATGAGGTAGCTGGTTTGGAAACCCGTATACAAAAGATAAAAGGAGAGTTGGATGATACGGAAGATGCAATTGTAAATCGTAAAAACATGATCAAAGAGGCTCAAACTTTGATTAAAAAATATGATGCGCAACTTAAAGATGTAAAGAATAACCGTGAGTACGATGCGTTGAATAAAGAAATTGAAATTCAAAACTTAGATATTCAGGTAAGCGAGAAAAAAATCAAAGAATTTGGTTTTGATATCAATAGCAAAACAGAAATTTTTGAAAAAGCGCAAAGCAACATCGACTTAAGAAAAGGCGATTTAGAAGCTAAGAAAACTGAATTAGAAACCATTACTGCTGAGACTGAAAAAGAAGAGCAAGAGTTGGTGAAAAAAGCAGAAAAAGCACAAGAAAATATCGAAGAGCGTTTGTTGTTTGCTTACAACAGGTTAAGAAAAAATGCGGTGAATGGTTTAGCTGTAGTAACCATCGAGAGAGATTCTTGTTCTGGTTGTTTCAACAAAATACCACCTCAACGTCAATTAGATATCCGTCAGCGTAAAAAAGTAATTGTTTGCGAGCACTGCGGACGTATCTTGGTTGATGAGGCTTTAACGCAAGAATTGGCTGAAGCTTAAGAGTACACAACCAACCAAATATAAAATTGAAAAACCCCGAAGTGATTCGGGGTTTTTTTATGACAAAATTTAATCGTTACCTATCGGAGCACTGAAAGAGCCATTTTCTACAGTAATTGTTTGCAGTGTGGTTAGTCCAGAGCCAATTACTAAAACTCCTGAGAATTTACCTTCTACATGAGTGTTATTCTGCTTGGTAATTTCTAACTCAAAAACATCGTTCCAAACGGTCTGCCTGCTAGCACTAAAGTTTTTTTGAACGTTTCCTTCCATAAAGTGGTAGGTGCTTAAGATAGAGAAGCGGGTATTGTCGTCTAAGGTGTATCTGCCAACAGGCACTCTGTTACCTTCTTCATTTATTACGGTAATGCTAAGTGCTTCGCCGCTGGCCGTTATGCCAGTAATTTCCAAGAAGGCTCCTCCCTCCATCCATCTGGCTCTAACATTGTTGAAAATGTGATCCTTTGAACCAATTTTGGCTTTCAAATGTACACCACCTTCATTATTGGTATCGTCATCGTCTTTACTGCAACCAGTAAAAGTTAAAGAGGTTATTGCCGCGACCAGTAACATTAGTAAAGGTCTTTTAAGCTGTTGTATCTGCATATTCTTCCGATTAAAGATTTCTAATTAAATAGTAAAACCTAAAACACTACTTTTGTTTTAATAAGACGAATTTTGCTGATGATTTATTGCCTTGGCAAACAATGTGTGTTGGTTAAGTGAAATTGAATGGCGCCAGAAATGTAGCCAACTCTAAAACAAGTCGGAAATAATTACGTTATATAGCTTTGCTTTTGCTAAATTTTAATATACCATTGAAAATACTTCGCCTACCATTTATATTCCTCATCACTTTACTGCCATTTGCGGCATCGGCCAATTTCGATTTTAATGCCAATTGTCTAAAAGCCTATCAAAGTATTTTCGAGCTCAAATTAAATACGGCAAAGGCCTTAATTGCAGCAGAGAAGAAAGCTCGTCCGCAAAATTCTATTGTACCGCTGTTAGAAAATTATGTAGATTATTTTTACTTGCTCACCAACGAAAGCAAGACAGAGTTCGATAGATTGGAAGCCAATAAATCTGCAAGGCTAGATCAAATTAGCAAAGATGACAAGAACTCGCCCTACTATTTATATGCGCAGGCCGAAATTAATCTACAATGGGCTTTGATTCGTTCTCGTTATGGTGCTTATTTTGCCGCTTCGAGAGAAATCAACAGAGCCAACAGTTTGCTGAAAGACAACCAAAAAAAATTCCCAAGTTTTCACTTAAATACCAAGGGTATAGGCTTAATTAACGTCGTAATTGGTGCACTGCCAGATGGTTTTATGAAATCAGCACTTTCTACCTTTGGCGTAAAAGGCGATGTGCAGACAGGCTTAAGTCAGTTGGATAAACTAGCAGATAATTTACCAAAATCAACCTACGAACCTTTCTACGAGGAAGTGATTTTCTATTATGCTTATATCCTTTCCGATGTTGCCAAACATCCACAAGCTTATGCTAAAACTATGAAGTATACGGCTCGTATCGCAGATAGTAGTTTGTTAAAGAGTTATATGCAAGCCTATGTTTGTGCACGTAATGGAAAAAATGATCAAGCTATAGAAATATTAGAAAGTCGCCCGAAGGGTAATGTTTACCAGCCATTTGCTTATCTAGATTACCTTTTGGGCGTAGTGCGTTTAAACAAACTCGACTTAAAGGCAACTGCAAATTTCGAGCATTTTTTACAAGTGAATAAGGGCATAAACTACATCAAAGATTCTTATCTGCATTTGGCTTGGGCTTCGCTGTTAAGTGGCGACAGTTCGGGTTACAATTCCTTCATCAGTAAAACAAAAAACGCCGGTGCTACCTACGCAGATAAAGATAAACAGGCGCTAAACGAAGCTAATTCACCTACACCCCACCTTGCTTTGTTAAAAGCAAGATTACTATACGATGGCGGATATCTTAACCGTGCATTAGAAGCCCTAAATGATCACAAAATAGACGATTTTAAATCTGCCAAAGATAAAGCTGAGTTTGCTTACCGACTTGGACGTGTAAACGACGATTTGGGTCGAGACGATGCTGCGCTTTCCAATTATCAAACGGCTATCAACTTGGGCAAGGGAACAAAGTACTATTATGCGCCAAAAGCTGCAGTATTGATGGGAAATATTTACGAAAAGAAGAAGAATTTCCCTAAAGCAAAAGCTTACTTTAACCTAGCGGTAGGCATGAAAGATCACGAATACAAAAATAGCATCGAAAACGAAGCTAAGCAGGGCTTGAAAAGAATAAGTGGATAGCTCATCGTTCACATGCGCTAAAGTTTGTTGAAAAGCAATTTCACAAGTTCTTCGCTTACAGCAGTCCCGCTTTCACTTCAAGTCCGCACTCGTTACACTCGCTTGCGTGCTTTTCGTTCAATCGGGTTTAGCTAACTCATTTGAGTGCTAATTACTCAGATTACCTTTAAGACTGCTAACCTGTCCAACTTTCCCGATCCAAACTGCGGTAATGTATTGCCTCCGCCA
This sequence comes from Pedobacter sp. T50_32, assembly GCF_057652195.1. NCBI lineage: Bacteria > Pseudomonadati > Bacteroidota > Sphingobacteriia > Sphingobacteriales > Sphingobacteriaceae > Pedobacter > Pedobacter sp. T50_32. The sequence continues at coordinate 848,092 of NZ_JBYFBY010000001.1, forward strand.
AATGTTCCATATCAATTTGCTCACTGCCGGCTAAATCGGCGATGGTGCGGGCTACTTTCAAAATTCTGTCATAGGCCCGGGCAGATAAGCCGAGTTTTTCCATCGCTTGCTTAATTAAACCCCTGCCCACCTCGTCTATCACACAAATTTTCCTCACCATGTTAGCGCTCATCTGTGCGTTGGCGTGTACACCTTCCATTTCTGTAAAGCGTTTGTCTTGTATTTCTCTTGCTTTAATTACCCGTCCCCTAATTGAACTGCTTTTTTCCGCAGGACGAGATGATGACAGTTCCGAAAAATTAACTGGCGTAACTTCTACATGCAAATCTATACGATCTAGCAATGGCCCAGATATTTTGCTCAGATACTTTTGTACTACTCCTGGTCCACAAACACAATCTTTCTCCGGGTGATTAAAGAAACCGCAAGGGCAAGGATTCATCGAAGCCACCAACATAAAACTAGCTGGATATTCTACTGAAAACTTAGCCCTCGAGATACTCACCTTTCTGTCCTCCAAAGGCTGTCGCATCACTTCTAGAACGGTGCGTTTAAACTCGGGCAGTTCATCCAAAAACAACACACCATTATGCGCCAAAGATATTTCTCCCGGTTGGGGATGCATGCCGCCGCCAACCAAAGCTACATCGCTAATCGTATGGTGCGGGTCGCGGTAAGGTCTTTCTGTCATCAATGCATTTGATGAAGATAAGCGACCTGCTACTGAATAAATTTTGGTGCTTTCTAATGCTTCGAGCAAGTTTAATGGTGGTAAAATGGTAGGTAACCTTTTGGCTAACATGGTCTTTCCTGCTCCTGGTGGGCCAATCAAAATCACATTGTGGCCGCCTGCAGCCGCAATCTCCAAAGCCCGCTTAATATTTTCCTGACCTTTTACGTCAGAAAAATCTTGCTCGTAACTGCTGATTTGCTTGTAAAACTCTTTCCTGGTATCTATTTGTACTGGCTGCGGAACATCTTTTCCTGCAAAAAAGTTGATGACATCTAATAAAGTTTCCATGCCGTAAACATCCAGATCGTTTACAATGCCAGCTTCGTTAGCATTCACATTTGGTAGTATTAGGCCTTTAAAACCTTCCTTTCTGGCTTGTATGGCAATAGGTAAGGCACCTTTAATGCTTTGCAAACCGCCATCGAGTGACAATTCACCCATAATCACGTAGTCGGCTATTTTATCTGCGTCAATTTGTCCTGAAGCCGCTAAAATCCCGATGGCAATGGTTAAATCGTAAGCCGATCCTTCCTTTCTAATATCGGCTGGAGCCAAATTAACGAGTATTTTTTGTCGGGGCATGTGATAACCCGATATACGAATGGCGCTTTCAACACGGTGCTGGCTTTCCTTAACGGCATTGTCTGGCAAACCCACCATGTAATAGCTACTGCCGGCGCCAATATTTACTTCAATGGTAATCGTAATAGCGTCCACGCCGTATACAGCGCTGCCATAGGTTTTTACTAACATAGGTAGATAGATGTTTTTCAGTTTCAATTTATGAATTTTTCTGAAAAACAAAAAGCCAGCGTTTTTAAACACTGGCTTTCCTTTGTAATTTTAACCGTATTACAACGATAAGATCTCCGCTAGCTTCATCCAAGCTGGGGTAACTTGCGTAGCATCAATATGTTTAATGGCTTTAGAAAACGGCGTAAACACAATCTCTTTGTTCACTTGTCCAATCATTATTTTCGATTTGCCTTCTAGCAAGCCTTCCACAGCTGCAACACCCAAGCGACTAGCCAAAACACGGTCGGCACACGAAGGGCTACCTCCACGTTGGATATGTCCTAAAACAGAAACCCTAATGTCATGATGAGGGAACCTCTCTTTTAAAACTTCACCAACATTATATGCGCCACCAGCTTCGTCACCTTCGGCCACTACAATAATTTTAGATGCTTTGTCTTTACGACCATGCTCAATGCGATGGATTAAGTCGGCAATTTCTGTTTTAGCTTCTGGAATAAGAATAGCTTCTGCTCCAACGCCAATACCACTTCTTAAAGCAATTAAACCAGAGTCTCTGCCCATCACTTCTACAATAAACAACCTATCGTGAGACTCGGCTGTGTCCCTAATTTTATCTACTGCGTTTACAACAGTGTTGATAGCCGTATCGTAGCCAATAGTTAAATCGGTTCCTTCTAAATCGTTATCTATCGTGCCTGGAAGTCCAATAATTGGGAAATCGTATTCACGAGAGAAAACCTCGGCGCCGGTAAAAGTTCCATCTCCACCAATTACCACTAAAGCATCAATACCACTATCTAATAAATTCTGATGTGCTTTTGCTCTTCCTTCCGGAGTTCTAAATTCGTCGCAGCGGGCAGTTTTTAAAATTGTACCCCCACGTTGAATAATGTTCGCTACAGATTTACCATCCATTGGGATAAAATCGGCATTGATTAAACCATCGTAGCCTCTTAAAACGCCTGTAACTTTCAATTTGTAGTATAAACTACCTCTAACAACGGCTCTAATGGCGGCATTCATTCCAGGAGAATCGCCTCCCGATGTAAGCACGCCTATATTTTGTATCTTGGTCATTTTGCTAAATTAAACTTATCTACGCCACTTTGCAAAAATGCGGCATACTCTTTGGCATTAAATATGGCACCTTGCGCAGGTACAAGCGGGTTTAGTTGGTGATCTACAAGCACGTAGTAAGGCTGAGAATTGGCGCCATATTTAGTAGCTTGAAAATCTTGGTTCCACCTGCCTAGATCATTCGTTTCTCCTTTTAGATATTTTGAATAATGTACTTTATCGGCAGGCATTTTAACTTTTCTTTCATCAACATAAAGTTGGATTAAAATATATTCATCTCTGATGATTTTCCCTACTGCATCATCTATCCAAATATCATCTTCCATTTTTCTACAGTTTACACAAGTCCAGCCTGTAAAATCTAACATAATAGGCTTACCAACCGATTTTGCATAAGCAACACCCTCATCTAAATCGAAAAACACATTAAAGCCATGTGGTGCTGGTAATACATCGCCATGCTTTACCTGTTTTGGAAAATCAAGAGATGCTGTTGATGCCGCTGCACCTTTATGTTCTCGGAGAATAAAATCTTGAGTGTGCATAGGCGGCGCAAGGCCACTTAAAACTTTTAATGGAGCTCCCCATAAACCGGGTACCATATACACAGCGAATGAAAGCGAAAGAATAGCTAGCATTAGTCGGGGTACACTGATGTAAGGGAGGTCGCTATCGTGCGAAAATTTGAGCTTGCCTAATAAGTAGAAGCCCATCATTGCAAAAATTACGATCCATAGTACTAGGAAAATTTCTCTATCAAACCATTCCCAGTGCCAAACTAGATCTGCTGATGATAAAAATTTCAGAGCTAACGCTAGTTCTAGGAAACCTAAGCATACTTTTACGCTATTTAGCCATCCGCCAGATTTAGGCATGCTGTTTAAAAAGCCAGGGAAAATTGCCGACAAAGTAAATGGTAAAGCTAAGGCTAAAGCGAAGCCGAACATGCCAACGGCTGGAGCTAAAATTTCACCTTTGGCACTAGCTTGTACTAACAGTGTACCAATAATTGGTCCTGTACAAGAAAAAGATACCAAAGCTAAAGAAGCCGCCATGAAGAAAATGCCACCTAAACCGCTACTGTTATCTGCTTTTTTATCAATTTTATTAACGAAAGAACTTGGTAAGGTAATTTCAAATGCACCAAAGAAGGAGAATGCAAAAAAGACAAGCAATAGGAAAAACAAGATGTTGAAGATACCGCTGCTGCTTAGCTCGTTTAGCATTGAAGATCCGAATGCTAAAGTGATGATTAGGCCTACAGCTACGTAAATAACAATAATAGAAAGTCCGTAAATAACAGCTTTCATAATGCCTTTCTGTCTACTTTCGGCTCGTTTGGTAAAGTAGCTTACTGTTAATGGCACCATTGGAAATATGCAAGGCATCAGGAATGCTAAAAAGCCTCCTAAAAGTCCTTCAATAAAGGTTTGCCATAAAGTTTTCGTTTTATTATCGGCATCGGCAGCCGTGGTAACTTTATCATCCGTTTTTACTGAATCTGCTGCTTTTGCAACGGCAGTATCGGGTTTAATATTGTTGGCTACACTGTCTTCTTTTGAGCCAATGGTGGTGAATTCAATCTCACCCATATCAACGGTGGTAGTGTCTTCCTGCGTTTGCCGAGCACTTGCCTGGTCGATATTAAATACCGTGAAAAGTGCTAATAAAAGCACCCATGATAAGTTTAGTTTCTTCATTTGTGTGTTGTGTGAAGCCGTGAAATTAGCGATAATTTTCTATTTATCAGGTCAGTTGCACATCATAAAGCAGTACGTCAAACTATTGGAATTTTAAACGGAACTTCCTCGGCGGGTAAACAGCTTTTATCGCTGCAAGCCATAAACTCTAAAACACCACTTACTACAACCTTTGGTTTAAGCAGTTTTATCTTTTGCTTAAATACCACTTCATTCTCGAAATAACTCAGTTTTCTTTGAAGTACTTTATCGAATTTAGTGACTGGCTTTGGTGCTAGAGTTTTTCCAATTAGACGGTAAGAAGATGATGGTATAAAACTGAAGCTTGTTTTTGTTGGCCCTTCGGAAACTTGCATTGCGTAAATATGCCAACCACGTGCGACCGTAGCCTTGATATAAACTTCTGCTTCTTGCTTATTTATTTTCTTTGCAAAATACGACCATTTCACGGGTTTATGTAGCTGTGCGAAGGTAGTGCCGCTAGATAAAAGTAAAATAAAAAGTAAGAGTTTCTTCATGCGCAAATCAAAATGAAAGAGGAAGTAATGTCAGCCACTCTTCCTCTTCAATCAGTTCTATTTTACAGGAATGCTGAAACTTACCTCGCTAGGCGGTAAACATTGTTTATCATCACAAACCATAAACTCTACTTTGCCTTTTACAGTAGTAGCGCCTTTGTTCAATTTTATTTTTTGGGTGAAAACAACCTCGTCTTCGAAATAGCTTACATCCATTTTAAAAACCTTTTCATATTTAGTGATAGGTTTTGGTTCTGTCGTTTTACCTACCAAACTGAAATCTTTTGAAGGGGTAAACGAAAATTCAGTTTTGTTTGGACCTCCTGGTTTCAAGTTTTGAGAGTAAAGATGCCAATTAGGTTCAATATTAGCCTTGATGTAAAGCGTAGCTTCATTTTTTCCGGGAGTTTTTTTAGCTGCGTACTGCCAAGTTACCGGGTTTTCTAATTGGGCAAATGCACTAATGGTTGTCATTACCACCATTGCAATAATTAAAGTGATTTTTTTCATGTGTTATATAAGTTAGTTAGTCAAAATTCAATTTAAATAAAAGCGACTTCTTTAAAGCCAAATTCTAGCGTTTTTCCATCTAAAGGTTTAATTTTCAGTAAACCCTCGTTGCTTATCCCTTCTATTACCCCTTCAAAAACCTTACCACCTGCGGTGTAACTCGCAACTTGGTTAAGTCTGTAGAGCTTACTAACGTACAGATCTTTTAAGTTAGCATACTTGCCTGCACGCAATTTAAGATAAAGCTGTTCAATTTGCGTGCAAATCTCATTTAAAAGCGCCATTAAATTTACATCTTGTTGTAAAATTTGCGATATAGATATTGATTTGAGTTTTAAATCGCCTTCAAAATCTATCTGATTAATATTTAAACCTATGCCAATAATGCTGTGTTTAATATTACTGCCAACAATAACGTTCTCTATTAAAATGCCGCCAACTTTCCTATTTTCAACATAAATGTCGTTTGGCCATTTGATGCTTAGCCCAACAGGCAAATACCTCAGTAAAACATTGTTTAAAGCAACTGAAACTGCTATGTTCAATAAAAATTGTTCTGTAGCTTTGAGGAAATTTGGCCTTAACAACAAACTGAAGGTCAAATTTTTTCCAGCTTCTGCAATCCACTCGTTATTCATTTGTCCTCTGCCTGCAAATTGGTGGTCTGCCATAATTACAGTACCTTCAGCTAGTGGCTCGGAATTTGAAGCTAGCTTCTTTAGATAATTATTGGTAGAATCAACCGCTGATAATTTGATAAGATTTTGACCAACAAATAATGTTGAAAAAGTGTTATTTTGCAAGAGTTGATTTTTATAATTTGTTGAAGACCAAAATTAATTTTTTTAATGGTAAAAAAGAAAAATGCCAACCTTTCTACATACCTATCTGAAATAGCCGTACACGGTATTCAGGAAAAAAAAGGGAACGATATTGTGCGATTGGATTTAAGGGAACTGAGCAGTTCGGTTTCCGATTTTTTTGTAATCTGTAATGCAGATTCTTCTACCCAAGTGAAGGCAATAGCCGATAGCGTAGAGGAAGAAGTCTACAAACTAACCCAAACCCATCCTTGGAAAAAAGAAGGACAAGACCACGCCGAATGGATCATTTTAGACTATTTGGACGTTGTAGTACATATTTTTAGAACCGAAAAACGTGATTTTTACGGCATAGAAGATTTATGGGGCGATGCCGAAGCTACCACATTCAAGAGTGCATAACCCCTCAAAACATTTAATTAACATGACACAAGAGAACAATCCTAACGATAAGCAAAAGCCTTCTAAACGACTGCCTAACATCCCTAAAAGACCTCAAAAAACACCTAAGTTTAATATTTTTTGGGTTTATGCCGCCATTATTGTAGCGCTTATTGCTGTTAATTTTTTATTTAATTCTGATACAGCAAAGCCAATTAGCTATAAAACTTTTGAAGAGGAAATGCTTATTCCTGGCGATGTACAGAAATTGGTTACCTACAAGGCAGACGATGTTTTAAAGGTTGAAGTTTATTTAAAAGAGAATAAGAAAGAAGACCCGAAATATAAAAAGTACAAAGGTAGAACGGGATTTGGAAAAGAAACAGGACCTATTGCGGTGTTTAATGAAGCTTCTGCCGATATGTTGGCTAAAAAGTTGGAGAAATCTCAAGCTAACATTCCGCTAGAAAATCAAGTTCCTGTAGAAACAGAATCAAGATCTAATGCTTGGGCTGGAGTTTTCTTGAACATCATCCTTCCATTGTTATTGTTCGCAGGTTTATGGATTTTCATGATGCGTCGCATGAGCGGTGGCGGCGGTGGCGGTGGCGGCCAGATCTTCAATATTGGAAAATCTAAGGCTACTTTGTTCGATAAAGAAAGTCAAGTAAACATTACGTTTAACGATGTTGCTGGTTTAACTGAGGCTAAACAAGAGGTAATGGAGATAGTAGATTTCCTTAAAAACCCTAAAAAATATACCAATTTGGGAGGTAAAATTCCTAAAGGTGCGCTATTGGTAGGCTCGCCAGGTACAGGTAAAACCTTATTGGCAAAAGCGGTGGCAGGCGAAGCACAAGTGCCATTTTTCTCACTTTCAGGTTCTGATTTTGTGGAAATGTTTGTGGGTGTAGGTGCTTCTCGTGTACGTGATTTGTTCAGGCAAGCCAAGGATAAAGCGCCATGTATCATCTTTATTGATGAGATTGACGCTATTGGTAGGGCTAGAGGCAAGGGCAATATGATGGGTGGTAACGATGAGCGTGAAAATACCCTGAACCAATTGTTAGTTGAAATGGATGGTTTTGGAACAGATACGGGTATCATTATCATGGCCGCGACTAACAGAGCTGATGTGTTGGATAATGCTTTGTTAAGACCAGGCCGTTTTGACAGACAGATCTATGTTGATATGCCAGACATTAACGAGCGTAAAGAAATATTTGGTGTACACTTAAAACCAATTAAGTTAGAAGATAATATCGATATCAATTTCTTGGCAAAACAAACTCCAGGTTTCTCTGGTGCTGATATTGCCAATCTTTGTAACGAAGCGGCGTTAATTGCGGCGAGAAAAGGTCACGAATCGGTAACTAAACAAGATTTCTTAGATGCCGTGGATAGAATTATCGGTGGTTTAGAAAAGAAAAATAAAATCATCACTAAAGAAGAGAAAAGAGCAATTGCTTTCCACGAAGCGGGTCATGCTACGGTTTCTTGGTTGTTGCCGCATGCGCATCCTTTAATTAAGGTAACTATTGTTCCTCGTGGACAATCGTTAGGTGCAGCTTGGTATTTGCCAGAAGAAAGAAGTATTACCACTACAGAGCAAATTTTAGATGAAATGTGTGCTACAATGGGTGGTAGAGCTGCAGAAAAAATTACCTTCAATAAAATTAGTACTGGTGCATTAAGCGATTTAGAAAAAGTAACTAAGCAAGCTTATGCAATGGTTTCTATGTATGGTTTAAATGATAAGTTAGGTAACATTTCTTATTACGATTCTCGTGGTCAGGAAAGTTTTACCAAACCTTATTCTGAAGCCACAGCTAGAATTATTGACGAAGAGGCTAGTAAAATTATTGAAGAGCAATACCAAAGAGCATTGCAAATTTTGACTGACAACCAAGAGAATTTAGGTAAGTTGGCAGAAAAGCTATTAACATCTGAAGTAATCTTCAAAGAAGACTTAGAAGAAATTTTCGGAAAACGTCCATCTGACAGTGAAACAACCGAGTTGCTGGCAGAAAATGTTCCTGCAGAAGAATTGGTGATTGAACCTACTCCGATAGCAGAAAATAAGGACATTCCTGATAACGAAAATAAAGGCGTTAGCCACTAAGATTTTATCCCGAGGTAACTCGGGATTTTTTTTGCTCGAACACTATCATATCTTTGCAGAAATGAAAGACAATATCACGCCGAAGGAACTTATGCTAAAAAAGATAAGAAAAGCGCTACTAGAAAAGCGTGACAACCCTTATCCAAATTTAGAGGAAAGTCCTTTATATCAACAGAACGAAGAGGAGCTGGAGATTTTGTTTGCAGAGCAATTAACTGCTGTGGCTGGTAATTTTATCTTCTGTGAAAACGGTGTCGATTTCGTTGAGAACATCCTTGATTTGGCGGATAAATATAAATGGCGTAAAATTTACTGTTGGGAACCTGAACTACAGGCTTTACTTAGTGCTTACGAGTTTCCATTTTACCAGACCGATAAAGATTTTGAACAAGCTGAAGTTGGTATTACTACCTGCGAAGCACTGGTTGCGAGAAATGGTTCGGTAATGGTAAGTAACCAAAATGCAGCTGGAAGAAGGTTGAGTATTTTTCCCCATCATCATATTGTGATTGCAAGAACCGGACAATTAGTACTCGATCTAAAAGATGCTTTTCAATTGCTGAAAAACAAATATGGCAATCAAATCCCATCTATGATTAGCAATATAACAGGGCCAAGTCGTACTGCCGATATCGAGAAAACTTTAGTGTTAGGTGCACACGGCCCTAAAGAACTTTTTGTGTTTTTAATTGATGATTTTTCTTAAAGTATTTTGTTCTATCGCATAACAGTGTTACATTTATACTAAATACCAAACTGGTTTAAAGTAAATACTACTGTTTATATGAACAAAATTCAATCGGTAATTACCGGTACAGGGAGTTATATTCCCAAAAATGTCATCTCTGGAAAACATTTTCTTACCAACACTTTTTTTGATGGCGGGGTTAAAATTGATAAGGAGAACGAGGAGATCATTCAAAAGTTTGCCGATATCACAGAAATCAACGAAAGACGATACATCAGCGACAATCAGCTTAACCACGATATTGGCACAATAGCAGCGCAACTCGCAATTGAAGACGCGGGCGTTGATAAAGAGACATTAGACTATATTTTATTCTGCCACAACTTCGGCGATGTAAAAGCTGGTAGCAACAGGGTTGATATGCTGCCTGCACTAGCAGCTAAAGTGAAGGTTCAATTAGGCATTGCCAACCCAGATTGTGTGGCTTTCGATATCATTTTCGGCTGTCCAGGTTGGGTGCAGGGGATGATCCAGGCAGATTATTTAATTAGATCTGGCGATGCCAAAAAAGTGCTGATTATTGGTGCTGAAACCCTTTCAAGAATTGTTGATTCGCACGACCGCGATAGTATGATTTTCGCTGATGGCGCAGGTGCGACTATTTTAGAGGCCAAGTCAACTGACGATAATACGGGAATTTTAGCTCACAAAGCGCAAACTCACGCTAGTCATGCAGATATGCTGATTATGGGCGGCAGTAGTAACCCAGAAGAAGTGAATGGCAATGCCTATATCAAAATGAAAGGACGTAAACTTTATGAGTTTGCTGTAATTACAGTTCCACAATTGGTAAAACAAGCAATTGATAAATCTGGGGTTGATATCAAACAAATCAAAATGGTTTTCATTCACCAGGCTAATGGTAAAATGGATCATGCCATTATGAAACGTTTGTTTAAGCTTTATGGCGAAGATACCGTTCCTGAAAAGTTAGTACCAATGACAATCTCTTGGTTGGGTAACAGCTCGGTTGCTACAGTACCTACACTGATAGATCTGGTATTAAAAAACAAAGTTGATGGTTACCAAATCCAAAAAGGAGATCATGCTGTTTTTGCTTCTGTAGGTGCAGGAATGCACATCAATGCGATAGTTTATAAGTTTTAGGGAAAGATAATAGTTCTAGGTGGGTGTTGATCATTCGCCTAGAATAACGATGCGGTATTGCCACCTAAAAGCAATCGCTTTACTTTAAAAAGTACCTTTCTATAATATTTCCAATATCTTCTACCTCATCGTTCTCTTCAATCACCGGTTCATCGGTTTTATAATCGATACGAACCCACTTTTTGCCATTAAGTTTGGTAATGAGTAGATATTCTTCTGCCATTTTGAAAATGGTAAAGGTGTTGTCTTCTTCGGCAACTACTTCGTAAATAGCACCTCGAAGTTTGAACTGAAAACTATCTTCCATTGCTACAATTCCTCTTCGTAATCCTCGTCTTCATCTTCTTCTGGCAGCTCTTTGTAAGCTTCAATCAATTTGCCCAAAGCACTTACTTCTTCGTCTGCTTCAAAAACTGGCGTACCTGTTTCTCCATCAAATTTAATCCACTGTTCTCCATCATCTTTCTGGATTTGAAGATATTCCTTTCCATCTTTATAGATGGTGTAGGTTTCTTCTCCCTCTGGGAAAACGGCGTAATTGATGTTATTAAGTTCTAAATCGAAAGGCTGCATATAAGTTGTAGGTTATAAGTAATAAGTTTTAAGTTATGCCAAAAGGTCTCTAATATCATCTTTTGATAAAGATTTAAAGAAACTTTCTTCTGTTGTAATCAACGAGCTAGCTAAAGATTTCTTACGACGTTGCAAAGCCAAAATCTTCTCTTCCACTGTATCTTTAGAGATGAATTTATAGATAAAAACCTTTTTCTCCTGACCAATACGATGTGTACGGTCAATCGCTTGTTGCTCTACCGCTGGGTTCCACCATGGGTCTAAAATAAAAACGTAATCTGCTTGTGTTAAATTCAAACCAACACCACCAGCTTTTATCGAGATTAAGAAAACACGTAAATCTTCATTCTGCTGGAAATCTGCCACAATTTCGCCTCTATTTCTGGTGCCACCGTCTAAGTAAGCATAGCTGATTTGTTCCTTTTCCAGATGCTTTCTAAAAATATCTAAGTGCTTCACAAACTGGGAGAAAATTAAAACCTTGTGCCCACCTTTTAGCACGTTATCCAGGGTGTGCATCACGTTTTCGAACTTCCCAGAGTCTGAGGCATATTCCTCATCAATCATTACCGGATGGTTGGCCAACTGGCGCAAAGCCGTTAATCCCTGCAAAATTTGGATTTGCTTTTTGGCGTAAGTGCCGTTATCCATGCTGCTCAGCAAATCGTTACGGTAAGCCGATTTTGTCTTTTCGTAATAAGCCGCTTGGTCCTCACTCATATCGCAATAGAAAATATGCTCCGTTTTAGGTGGCAACTCCGACGCTACCTGTTCCTTCGTTCTACGCAATACAAAAGGCTTGATGATAGCTTGCAGTTTCTTCGCTTTTTCTTCATCCTTGCGCTTTTCAATGGCCTGCACATACTCCTCGTTAAAGAAAGCTTGTGTGCCCAACAATCCCGGATTTAAGAAAGTCAACTGCGTCCATAAATCGCTTACCGAGTTTTCTATAGGCGTACCACTAAGCACCAATTTATGTCTCGATTTTAGCATCCGCACTGCTTTAAAAGACTTAGAGGATGGATTTTTAATGTTCTGACTTTCATCGAGAATGATGTAGTTGAAGTAAAATCCCTGCAATAAATCTGCATCTACACGGGTAACACCATAAGTGGTCACAACCACATCGTATTTGTCGAAACGGGCAACATCTTTATTTCTGTTAGTGCCAGTATGAGATAATATTTTTAAAGATGGCGTAAACTTCTTCGCCTCGTTAAGCCAGTTGTAAATTAAAGAAGTAGGCATCACAATTAGCGAAGTGCTGTGCGTATTTTGCTGCACATCTTCCTCCTTCATTTTTTGCAACATGGCCAATGTTTGGATGGTTTTACCCAAACCCATATCATCAGCCAAGCAGCCACCAAAATTATATTCACGCAAAAAGCTAAACCAATTGTAGCCTGCCTTTTGGTAATGACGCAAATCGCCTTTAAAATTTTGTGGCATGGCAAAATCAGCGATGTCTTCAAAATCGTTAAGCTTTTGCAGCTTGCGGTCTAAAGTTACATTGGCAATGCTATCTTCTGCCAAATCGTTAATTAAACCAAGATGGAACTTTTTAAGCTTCAAATTTTTACCAGCATCAGCTAAGCTAAACAAGCTGCTGTATTGCGTAAACCACTTTTCTGGAATTACAGCAATATCGCCATCTGGCAAAACAAACTCCCTTTTTTTATGAAGGATATGTTGTTTTAACGAAATAAAAGGAATTGGGTGGATGCCGAAATACACAATGGCGTTAATGTCGAACCAATCATTATCTTCCTTAATTTCGAAATCAATTTTATTGCTGCCCAACACAAAACGTTTGGCACTGTTGGCTTGCTCCACAGCAAAACCTTGCTCTTTTAAAATATCAATATGCTCGTTTACCCAGCTGATAATGGCATAAGAAGCATCGTGGTTTTCACTTAAAGTTGGCAACTCTAAATGATGAAAAAGCGCACTTACTTTCTTCAAACCCAAGCCTGTTAAAAAACTGAACTGTTGTTTTTCCCAATCTATATTTCGTTTTACACGGTGGAAAGTATAGTCTGGATTGTCTGCATTGCCATCCTTTGTTAGACGAACGGTAACCTTGTGCTCGTTGCCCATGGCAAAAGAATATTCGCCATACTTAAAATAAAGCTGTATTTGCGAAACCCCATTCTCTACATAAATTACCTTAATGGTTGCTTTTGGCTCGTACTTTTCTGTCTTAATTTCGAAACCTTCTGCGTAAACGTGGTACTTCTCAATTAGCGGCGCCACAAACTTTTCGAAGTAAGTTTCTTCCGTAGCTTTTGGTATGGTTATGTATCTTTTATTGAGAAAAGGCGTAAGTTTTTTGCCTTCAAAATCTTGCTCGAAGAAATACATCACGTCATTTAACAGCAACCAAGCTGGCTGATTGCAAATCACTTGCGCTTCCTTAAACATGAAATCGATGCGTAAACCTTGGTATTTAATGGTTGGAAAATAACGCGTTTCTACTTCATTTCTGCGGAAGTGAAACAAAATAGTAGCAGCTTCGGTAGCCAATTCTATCTTGCGTTCTGCAGGCCAGCCGTCTTTGTCCATCAGGTACAAACCGCCCTTGGTTTTTAGCACCTCTAAAACCTCTACCAGCTTCTTTTCTATCTTTGGACGTACGCTGTCGTAAAATTTCTGGTCGTATATTTTGCTGAAAAACTCGAAAGGTCTAACTACTTTTTTGTGGTACTTTTTAATGATGAAATCTTGTTCGGTTTCATCCAAAATTTTGATGAGCTTAAAATCTAAATCTGTAAGGTGTTTAGCAAACTCTTGTGCTGTATGCGTAAACAAACGCTGGTAGGTAAGCGAGAAATCGCCCTGCGGATTTAGCTGAACAATGTGCGGCTCAATTAAATAGCCCAGATAATCGTGTTTGCATAATGAATACACGATTTGACAGGGTGCTGAACTATTTACTCGTAACATTGCTTAAAGGAAAAATTTATTAAAAGGTACGCTGATAAAAATTTCTAAACTTACAGCAAATACTTGTTTTTTCAAAGCAAAAGCAAAAAACGATGTTTGATTTTTATAGCGCTTAAATTATTTGAAAAGCAAGGCTGGTGCTGCTATTTTTCGTTCATCCCGCCATTCGCTTTACTTGGGGCAAACACACAGGTTTGCCCCAACGTGCTCGCTGCTGTCGGGTTTAATTTACAACCGTTTGCGCAGAAGAACCGCGTCAATCTTGCCCACCATATTGTATATAAGGTTTACAAAGTTCAAATGTCTTCGCGTTCTTTGCGAAAACTTCCCAAAACTTTGCGGTTATTATTTTAAACGCAAAGAAAATAAGAGTTACGCAGAGAACGCAAAGCTGATTTGAAAACATTGCAAGTTGTTCCTAATTTCAGAAGCTTTTGTTAATTAAACCCGATTGAAGTGGATGCCGATTTAAGCATCTGTTTTTATTGTTTTAAAGTATGCTTGCTTGTTGCACAGGTTCATCGGCAGTAACAAAAAGCGGGGCTGCATTTGCCAAGAAATACTGACATTCTTTTCCTAAAAACTCAACATCTACACTAAAATCTTTAAAAAACTGGTGCCCGTTGGTCGAAAAATTACAGGCGTTGGTCTAGGGTTAACTGCTTGTGGTATAAAACGCCGATAAGTGCTGAAACGTTTTCGATTTGGTGTCGTCTTATATTCGAAAACATCCTGAATAGGTTGACAATTAACAGAAAATCAAAAAGATAAAAATATTAAGATTATGAAAACTTCTATTAAAAATTTATTCGTGGTAGCATTAGGTTTAGTAACAATGACTACTTCTGCATTCGCAACTGACAGCATTAAAGAGAATGCAAAAAACAGTGCAAGCGCTAACAAAGTAACCATCTTAAACGAGGTAAAAAACATCAACAAAATTGTAGCAACTGGTAACGTTGAAGTATTTGTGGTGCAGGCGCCAACAGAAAGTGTAAAAGTGTACGATAGCTACTATTCGAAAAATGCTTTGGTACAGCAAAAAGATGGTGTGTTGCGCATCAGTTCTTTCGAAAAGGAGCCTTTATCGGTAACGGTTTATGTACGCAACATCTCGGCTATTGAGGCTAGCGAAAATGCAACGGTAAAAACCTACGGAAAAATTAACTTCTTAAGCTTAGACGTATTGTTGAAAGATAAGGCTACGGCAGAAATTAATGCCAACACGGTGAACCTTTTCACTTCGGTAAATGACCAAGCGAGCTTAAAGTTAAGCGGTTCTACAGAAGAGCACTTTGCTTTGATGGGCACATCGGCAAAAATGACTACAGGTAACTTTGTTGCAGGTACATCGGATGTGAAATCTATTGCTCCAACTTACAGAGCACAAACAAAAGTAGTTGCAAATACTTTAGAGGCAATTGCTGCAAATGATGCAATGATTTTAGGAAAATAAAATCCGCTCCCGTAATAGGGCTCTACATAAATGTAAAAGGCAGTTCAATTGGTGGATTGCCTTTTTGTTTGTAATATAGACTTACGAAGTTTGCGAAACTTCGTAAGTCTTTTATTTAAGTCCCCTTTAGGGGATTTAGGGGTTGGTTACAAATCAAATTTTATACCCTGCGCCAATGGCAAAGTATTCGAGTAATTAATGGTGTTTGTTTGTCTGCGCATGTAACCTTTCCAAGCATCAGAACCACTTTCTCTACCGCCGCCAGTTTCTTTCTCGCCACCAAAAGCACCGCCAATTTCAGCACCAGAAGTACCGATATTTACGTTAGCAATACCGCAATCAGAACCTTGAGCAGAAAGGAATTGCTCTGCTTCACGCAAGTTCAAGGTCATAATAGCAGATGACAAACCTTGCGGTACACCGTTCTGTAACGCAATAGCTTCCTCTAAATCGTTGTACTTAATTAAGTAAAGGATTGGAGCAAAAGTTTCGTGCTGTACAATTTCAAAGTGGTTTTCAACCTCGGCAATGCAAGGTTTTACGTAACAGCCAGAACTGTATTCGCGACCTTCTAACACACCACCTTCTACTACAAATCTGCCGCCTTCTGCCTTACATTTTTCAATAGAAGCGAGGTAAGCTCTAACTGCATCTTTGTCAATCAGCGGACCTACGTGGTTATTTTGGTCTAACGGATTGCCAATACGCAGCTGTCCGTAAGCTTTTACCAATTTTGCTTTGAAAGTTTCGTACACACTCTCGTGGATAATTAACCTACGTGTGCTGGTGCAACGTTGTCCGGCAGTACCTACAGCGCCAAAAACAGCGCCAATTAACGACATATCTAAATCGGCATCTTTTGAGATGATAATGGCGTTGTTACCACCTAATTCTAAAATGGTTTTGCCTAAACGGTTGGCCACTTGCATGGCTACTGCCTTACCCATTCTGGTAGAACCTGTGGCAGAAACTAAAGGCACACGAGTATCGGCGCTCATTAATTTTCCTATTTCGGCATCGCCGATGATTAAGTTAGAAACTCCTTCTGGGATATCATTTGCAGCAAAAACTTCTTCCGCTATGCGCTGACAAGCGATTGCTGTAATTGGTGTTTTTTCTGATGGTTTCCACACGCAAACATTGCCGCAAACCCAAGCTAAGGCTGCATTCCAAGCCCAAACCGCAACAGGGAAGTTAAAAGCAGAAATAATGCCTACCACACCTAGTGGGTGCCATTGTTCGTACATGCGGTGGTTTGGTCTTTCGCTGTGCATGGTTAAACCATATAATTGACGCGATAAACCTACTGCAAAATCGCAGATGTCAATCATTTCCTGTACTTCGCCCAAACCTTCTTGCAAGCTTTTGCCCATTTCGTAAGAAACCAACGTGCCCAAAGCAGTTTTTTGTTTTCTTAACGCATCGCCAAACTGACGTACAATTTCGCCACGTTTAGGCGCAGGAATTTTGTTCCAATATTTATAGGCGTCTTGCGCAGTGCTGATGACGTGTTCATATTCTTCTAACGAAGCTGCAAAAACAGATGAAATTTTTTCTCCATCAACCGGCGACATGCTGTGAATGTGCTCGCCATCTGCTGTGTGGCTCCATTTGCTTCCGGTGCTATATGAAGGGTTAAATCCGGCAATGCCTAATTGTGCTAATACTGAACTGATATCTGGTTTCATAATACTATATTTTAATCGGATGTATACAAATCAACAAAAAATAAGATGATTTCTTTCCTTAAATTGTATAAAAGTAAGTAATATCGATGTTGATTTTACCATGAAGGAATTAAGAAAACATTAAGACTTCTTAATTAACCTTAACTCCTTTAATGTTTCAAAACTAATTACAATTTTCCTTCCGTCTCGTGTCTATTAAATAAACGATTTTCCAGCTATCGCCAACTTTAACCAACTGAAATGAATTTACGCCACAATGGCTAAACTTTTCTCCAATGTAGAATTTATAGTCTGTCCATACGCTGGCCAAATTTGCATCTACCAAGATTTTAGTAAACACAATTCTCTCATCGTAAATTTCTGGATGAGGTTTGGCAATGCTTGCTACGAATGAGTTCAAATCGGAACCTTTTACTACCGCATTTCCATCTTTTGTTTTGCCAATGGTTTGCAAAATCGCCCCTTGGTTAAAAGCTCCTCTAACTAATGTGCTGTCCGATTTCCGCATACCATCAAACAGTTGGTTGATGGTTTTTTTGATTGCTTCTTCTTCATTGTTTTGTGCAAAAGCTGCTGTGGTTGTGGCGCAAATTAATAGCGCTAACAATATTTTCAATTTATTCATGACTTTGATGTTACCTTTTTAAAACTAAATATATCGAAATTTGTAATAAGTTAAGAAGACCCCCTGCCAAGCGGTCGCAAACGCATCCACATCCAAACCTGCCTAAATCTTTTATTTTGAAACATTTGAATAGTGTAGTGTTTGTATGTTGATAATTATTTTATCGCCTTGTTTAAGAATTAACGTAAACTTATAATGTAAAACTAAGCAACAGGGCTGTTCTTTTAATATTCAAAAACATGGAAGAAGAATTTGAATTTGATTTTAATGAAGATGCGCAACATTCTGTAGAACGTTATGAAGAGATGATCCGTAATGAGGATCAGTATTTTTTTGATGCGCAAGCTTTTGAATATATCATAGATAACTATATTGAAAAGAACGATCCCGTAAAGGCATTAGAGGTAATTGATTTTGCAGTAAGTCAACATCCCTATGCGGCGGTTTTCTTAATTAAACAGGCACAGCTGTTATTGTTTACCAATGAGGTAGATAGAGCTTTTGCTGCTTTGGAAAAGGCCGAAATGTTAGAGGCTTCGGAAGCAGATATCTATGTGCTACGAGGTAATATCTACCAAAATATGGACCGCCATGCAGAAGCGCTAGAAAATTATGAAAAGGCACTTACACTGGCTGAAACTACCGATGAAATTTTATTGCAGATTGCCTATGTGTATCAAAATATGCACGATTATGAGAATGCAATAGTTTACATCAAGCGCAGCTTAGAACAAAACATGGAGAATAAAGACGGGCTTTACGAGCTTGCTTTTTGTTACGATATTTTGGATAAGCAGGAAGAAAGTATCCAGTTTTACCAGGAATATATTGATAGCGACCCTTATTCTTATGCTGCATGGTACAATTTGGCAAATTCTTTTCATAAGCTAGAACTTTACGAAAAATCTATCGATGCCTATGATTATGCGATTTTGATTAAGGAGAATTTCTCATCAGCGTATTTTAATAAAGGTAATGCCTTAGTGCAGTTAGATAAGTACGAAGAGGCTATTGAAGTTTACAAACAAACTTTTGAATACGAACCGCCTAATGCCGACACTTATTGCGCTATTGGCGAATGTTATGAGAAGCTGGAGCAAATGGACGAAGCAAGGTCTTATTACAAGAAATCTGTAAAAATGGATCCCAAGATGGCAGATGCTTGGTTCGGAATTGGTGTAACTTTGAACTTCGAGGAGCGATATTTCGAGTCGCTGCATTTCTATAAAAAAGCCTTAGATCTTGATGATGAGAATGCTGATTTCTGGTTTGCAGTAGCAGATTCGTATTACAAATTAGGTCAGATAGATGAATCTATTGAGGCTTATTACAAAGTACTAGAGTTCAATCCGGTTGATGTAGAAGCTTGGCTAGATTTTTCTACTGTGTTGTACGAACAGGGGAGGTTGTTGGAGGCCTCTGAAACGATGTTGGATGCCATCAAAAATAATCCAGATGCAGCAGAATTATATTACAGAATGGTTGCTTATATGTTTGCTTTGGGTAAAGGTCAGGAAGGTATAGATTACTTGGAAACAGCCTTGGCGATTGATCCAGATAAGCACTACATCTTGTTCGAATATTTGCCACAATTGTCAAATAACAGCACAATTGTGACAATAATCAGTAAATACATCAAATAAAAAGCAAAACTTAACATTTGTTGGTGCATAAAAGAAGGCGGAGTTTTTTAACTTTGCGCCGATAAATCTTTGCTCGATAGGTTAGTTGATTGAAAACTTTCTTGTTCGACAGTAAGGGACCATCTATTCGATGGGATACAATAACAAATTTAGATGAATTATATTTTAAACGACATTCCTGAACGTACAAGCAAGCCACGCCAAAAGGGATTAACCATGGTAATGGACAAAGGCTTAAGTTTAAGGCAGGTTGAAGATTTTATAGAAGTAGCTGGCGTACATACTGATATTGTAAAATTGGGCTGGGCAACTTCTTACGTTACCCCAAATTTAAAAGAGAAATTGGCTTTATACCGTAGTGCTGGTATTCCGGTTTATTTTGGAGGTACGTTATTTGAAGCATTTGCTATTCGAAATCAGTTTGAAGATTACCAAAGAGTTTTAGATAAGTTTGGGATGGAATTTGCTGAAGTTTCAGATGGTTCTATGGACATTGTTCACGAAGAAAAATGTGAATACATTGCTAAATTAGCCAAACAAGTTACTGTAATTTCTGAGGTAGGTTCTAAAGATGCAACCAAGATTTTTGCACCATATAAATGGATCCAATTGATGAAAGCTGAAATTGAAGCTGGATCTTGGAAGGTAATTGCTGAAGCAAGAGAAGGTGGAAATGTTGGTATTTATCGTGGTACAGGCGAAGTGAGAGAAGGTTTGGTAGATGAAATTTTAACGCAAATTCCAGATGAGCGTATCATTTGGGAAGCACCACAAAAAGAGCAGCAAGTTTGGTTTATCAAGTTAATTGGTACCAATGTAAACTTGGGTAATATTGCGCCAGCAGAAGTAATTCCTTTAGAAACTATACGTTTGGGTTTACGTGGCGATACTTTTGATTATTTTTTAAATAAATAATAACAGATTTTTAACAATCCGTACTTAACCAGTATGGATTGTTGTGCTTTTACGATATGAGAACTTTTGGTTTAATAGGCTTTCCGCTTTCCGCATCTTTTTCGAAGCAATATTTTGCAGATAAATTTAAAGACGAGCAGATCATAGATTGCAAATACGAGCTGCATCCAATACCACAGGCAAAAGAGGTACTCGATTTAATTGAGGCAGATCCTTTGCTTTGCGGCTTAAATGTGACTATTCCGCATAAAGTGAGTGTAATGCCTTACATTGATGAACTAGACGATGCAGCTGAAAAAATTGGTGCTGTAAACTGCATTTCAATCGATCAGTCTGGAGAAAAACCACTGTTAAAGGGATATAACACCGATGTTTATGGATTTGAAGTCTCGTTAAAGCCTTTGTTAAAGCCACATCATACCAAAGCGCTAATTTTTGGCGATGGCGGCGCAGCAATGGCAGTAAAGTATGTTTTCAATCAACTGAATATTCCTTTCATTTCGGTAGTAAGAAATGCACAGCCTAATGCAGTGTTGTACTCTAGCGTAACCAAAGAAGTTTTAGAAGAGTACACCATTTTAGTGAACACTACGCCGTTGGGTATGTTCCCGAACGTAGATTCGTTTCCACCAATTCCATATCAGCATTTAAATGAACAACATTTAGCTTACGATTTGGTTTACAACCCAGAAGAAACGGCTTTTTTAACCAAAGTAAAAGCGCAAGGAGGAACCATAAAAAATGGTTTGGAAATGCTACATTTACAAGCAGAGCGTTCTTGGGATATTTGGAATGCCCCAAGTCCTTAAGCGGCGCTAATGGCTATATTGTTAAATTGCTTTATTGTTTCACTGTGAACTGGAAACTGAAAACTATTTTTTGCTTGATCTTATCCATAGCGCTATTATCGGCCTGTGGCGGCGAAAAAGTGGCTACGCCTAAGCCTAAAGGTTATTTCCGTATCAATTTTCCAGAAAAGAAATATCAGTCTTTTAATGATGGATGTGCGTATAGTTTTAGTTATCCAACTTATGCGCAACTAACGGATGATTTTGATAAAAATGCAGCACCTTGCTGGAAGAATTTGAATTTCAAGCAATTTAATGGTGTACTACACATCACTTATTACGATGTTTTTTCGCTAAAAGCCTATAACGAAATGACGGAGAATGCTCGTAGTTTAGCCATGAAACACACCATCAAGGCCGATGCTATCGATCAGCGTATCATCAACTATCCTGATAAGAAAGTTTACGGAATTTATTACAGCATCGCTGGAAATACTGCTTCTTCAGTTCAGTTTTTCCTAACGGATAGTGTAAACCATTATCTGCGTGGTGCGTTATATTTCAACGAACGTCCACAATACGATTCTATTCAGCCAGTAGTTAAATTTATTAAACAAGATATCGATAAGCTGATAGAGACCTTTCAGTGGAAGAAATAGCCTCTCTAAATCTCCCAAAAGGAAGACTTTTAATTTGACTATTAGTCGTAACTCGTAAATCTAAAATCGTAAATCAGATGATTAATTTAAAGCTTTTCACCTTCAACCCCTACCAAGAAAATACTTACGTTTTGTTTGATGAAACAGGCGAATGCGTAATCATAGATCCAGGAATGTACGAAGGACACGAACAAAATAAGTTAGTGAATTTCATTACAGAAAAAGGCTTGAAACCTGTTTTACTATTAAACACACATTGTCATATAGACCACGTATTGGGTAATAAATTCGTTTTCGATCAATGGGGATTAAAGCCTCAATTTCATAAAGGCGAATTACCGTTGTTGCATCGAGTAGTAAGTTATGCACCGCAAATGGGTTTCCAGTACGAAGTTTCGCCAGAGCCAGAAATATTTTTGGAAGAAACAGGTACAGTTTCATTCGGTAACAGCCAGCTAGAATTGATTTTTGCGCCAGGTCATTCGCCTGCACACTTGTGTTTTTATGCTAAACAAGAGAACTTTCTAATTGGTGGCGATGTATTGTTTTTCCGTAGCATTGGTCGCACAGATTTACCTGGTGGTAACCATCAGCAATTGATAGAAAGCATAAAAACTAACGTTTTTGCATTGCCAGATGATTGTGAGGTTTTCCCGGGTCACGGACCGAGTACAACCATTGGGTACGAAAAAGTGAATAATCCGTTTTTGGTGGGGTAGAAGAAGCCTTGCGAAGGTTACGTAGTTAAAATTTTAGAGTCTATTAGACAATCTTCCACCATTAAACCCTCCGCCTTTTTCCCTATCTTTGCCCGTAGTGAACACCGCCTTTTACATAGCTCGCAGATATCTCTTTGCAAAGAAATCAACCAATGCCATTAATATCATTTCGGCAATATCTATGTTGGGTGTAATGGTCGGTAGTGCTGCTTTGGTCATTATCCTCTCCGTATTTAACGGGTTTGAGGAAATGGTGCTCAAGATGTTCAATAGTATTACCCCGCAAATTTTGGTTGCGCCAGCTCAAGGCAAAACCTTTGATCCGAATACAGCCTATTTTAATCAGTTAAAAAAAGACGAAAAAATCTATTCCTTTACCGAAGTTCTGGCAGAAAATGCTTTGGTAAGATATGGTGAAAAGCAAACACCGGCAATTGTAAAAGGGGTAAGCAGCGATTTTCTCAAAAATAGAAGCTTAGACACCATTGTGGTAGATGGAGTTTTTGTCTTGGAGAACAAGGTTGCGCAGCCACAAGCGGTACTAGGTTCGGCCTTGCAAGCTTTTTTGGATACCAACCCTGCCGATCCGTTTGAGCAGTTGCAAATCTATTCTCCTAAAAAAGGTGCCACAGGTAGTTCAGTCAACCCAATGGATGATTTTACCATGTTGAGTATATCGCCTGCAGGTATTTTTGAGATACAGCAAGATTTTGATAACCTTTTAATCGTTCCTCTAGATTTTGCCCGCGAACTACTTGGCGAGCCAACCAACGTATCGGGTATAGAAATAAATGTACAGCCTGGGGTAGATGTAGAAAAGTTGAAACAAGAGATGTCCGAAAATTTGGGCACTAATTATATCGTAAAAAACAGGATCGAGCAAAATCAAGCTTTGTATAATCTTTTGGGTTCCGAAAAATGGATGGTGTACATCATTCTCACCTTTATTTTAATCATCGCAATTTTTAACATCATTGGCTCGTTAACCATGTTAGTAATCGATAAGCAAAAAGATATATCGGTGCTCAGTAGCCTTGGTGCTGGTAAACAGTTAATTAGAAGAATTTTTTTAGCCGAAGGTATGATGATAACACTTACAGGTTGTATCTTTGGGGTGTTAACAGCATTGATTTTTTGCTTGCTACAACAGCGTTTTGGCTGGGTAAAAATGGGAGATGCCAATTTTATGTTCTCTAATGCTTACCCAATTGCGCTAAAATGGAAAGATTTTGTGCTAGTTTTTGTCACCGTTAGCTTTTTTTCTTTTATAGCTGCGGGTTTGGCATCAAATTTAAGTGTTAAAAAGATAGATCGTATTAATAATGATCTTTAAGCCTATGTATACCAATAAAAATTTAGTTTGTGTGTTGTTGTTAGCTGTAAGTTTGCTATGGGCATGCGGCAACAATAAAAATGCGGAAGAAGATAAAGGTAAATCTGTAACTCTAAAAGGCTTATACAGCTTTGGTCCAGAGGTAAAATCATTTACCGACTGCGATGAGGGCCGTGAATATTGGGTTGCAGACAGTGCCAAAAATCTAGAGCTAGAATACACCAACCTAGGTTTCGAAAAACCATATACGCCTGTTTACATAGAAGTAGAAGCGCATTTGGTTAAGTCAGATACATCTACGGTAACTGGTGGCTACGATTCTACTATGGTAGTTACAAAAGTAATCAAACTGCTAAAGGACATTCCAGAAGGACCGTGTAACCAGTAGGCAGTTTTCAGTGACCAGTTACTAGGAGTTGGGGATTAGTTTTTTGAAAAGCGATAGTTCTGCTACTATTTATTGCAGTCCCGCTTTACGTTACAATCTTTTTGTAGGCAGTAATATTCACACTTGTCATGCTGAGCTTGTCGAAGCATCTACTTGTTAACCTACAACCCTTCGACGGGCTCAGGGTGACACCCACAAAAAGTATTTCCACTTCAATCGGGTTTAATTAACGCAGGTTCTGAAATTCAATTAAAGTTTGCGCTACAGCGGATTTGCAATTAATCTTTGTTCCTTGCTCCCTAATCCAGAACGTATAAACTTTTCGTAATGGCTGGTATCACTCCGTTTTTAGTAGCAATTTCAAACAGCGTATCAATCGCTTTGCGGCCTTCTGCACCTAAGTCTACCGAATATTGATTTACATACAGCTCAATGTGCTTGTACATCACTTCCTCTTCCATGGCTTGCGCATGCTCACGTATAAAATCAATCCCCGATTTTGGATTTTCAAAAGCAAATTCTACCGATTTTCTAACTAAACGATTTACTTTTTCTTGAACTTCTAAAGGCAAATTTCTATTCACCACAATTCCTCCCAACGGAATAGCACAACCAGAAAATTCTTCCCAGTAAGCACCTAAATCCATCACTTTGTGTAAACCTTTAGCTTGGTACGTAAAACGATTTTCGTGGATAATTAAACCCAAATCAATTTCATCGTTTAACAGCGCATTTTCAATATCAGAAAACACCGTTTCTTGCTTATCAACAAGTTGTGGATATGCAACACCTAGTAAGAAATTAGCTGTAGTATATTTGCCGGGAATGGCAGTTTTTAGTTTACAGTTTGTAGTTTTCAGCTCGCTTTCAATTCGCTCGATATTTTCTTTTTTGCAAATCAACAACGGACCAACACCAAAACCTAAAGCACTGCCTGCATTTAGCAAAGCGTACTTTTCGGCAACATAAGCAAAAGCGTGGAAACTCAGCTTAGTAATATCTAGCTCGCCACGTAATGCCTTTTGGTTTAAAGTTTCTACATCATCAAAAAAAACCTTAAAGCTTAAGCCTTCAGTATCTATTTTTCCATGAATAAGGGCATCAAAAATAAAAGTATCGTTAGGGCAGGGCGAAAAACCAAGTGTCAATTCCATGCGGCAAATTTATGGCTAGCAATTTAAACTATGGTCATTAGGAGTTCAAAGTTTTTAGAAAAGAGATTAACCAATCGTTCAGGTTTTTTACAGCTAAGCCAATTTGCCAACTTTCTCTATTTCTTGGTTCTACATAGTTGGAAATACTGCGCACTTGTAAAGCGGGGATATTGACATTGCTAGCTGCGTAAAAAACAGCCGCTCCTTCCATACTTTCTGTTTGTGGGTAGTAAAGTGCTGTGGTTTTCTCAATACTTTGGGCATTGCCATGCACCTTGTTTACCGTGATGCCTTTTACTTTTTTAAATTCCAATTCCGCATTTGCTGATGAAGAAAATTTGTTTTCGCCAAAGCCAAGTTGTGGTAAAGAAATGAAATTTCCGTGGTCTTCTGCACCAAGTTCAGCGAAAGTATCTTCTGCAATTTCGACTACTTCGCCCAATTGGATTTCTCTGTCGAAACTTCCAGCAATTCCAACGTTAAGCACTAAATGGTAGTTGCTATTTAATTTTCGTCCTAGTGCAAATGCAGTTGCTACCATGCCTACACCAGTAATCAATACATCAAAATTTTCTGTTTTGATGAAATTGCTAGGCTTTAAATTAAAGTGTGCTAAAGTTGGCGCAATTTCGGCTTCGGTGGCGGCTACTACTAGGATTTTCATAGTGCTAATTAACGATAATTTTTTGGTTGTTTGTAGGGTTGTTTTTTTAGTGTTTAGCACTGTTGTTTGTGTGCTAAACCCGATTGAAGTGTTATACTTTTTGTTCGTCATTTCGAACGTAGAGAGAAATCTGTTGCATAGAAGCATTTGACTTTGGGATTTCTCTCTACGTTCGAAATGACGGTGAACGGAACACAAAAAGATTTTAACGAAAAGCGGGACTAACGCTGCCATGAAATACTACTATTGCTTTTCAAAAAATAATGCAACACCCAATTTTTTGCTTCTTCGAATATGAAACCTTCGCCTCTCGACTTTATACTGTATATTTGCACTTTATTTTGAAAAAATGATTTATATCACACGTAGAGAAGGTTTCAACGCTGCACACAAATTGGCTAGACCAGATTGGACAGAAGATGAAAATACGGCGGTTTTTGGCAAGTGCGCTAACCCGAATTGGCATGGACATAACTATCAATTATATGTAACGGTTAAAGGAGAAGTTAATCCAGAAACTGGCTTTTTGGTAGATTTAAAGTGGTTAAAACAAGTAATCAATACGCATGTAATTGATAAAGTAGACCACAGAAATTTGAACCTAGATGTTGATTTTATGAAAGGTAAATTGGCATCGACAGAGAATTTAGCTATTGCTATTTGGGATATCTTGAAGCCACATGTTAACGAAAGTGGCGCTGAATTGCATTGTATTAAAATTTACGAAACTGATAACAACTACGTCGAGTATTTCGGCTAAGCGCATCTAAATATGGGACACAATCACGACCACGATGATGAGGAATTATTGGGCTATCAGAAGATAGAACGATATGATGAGGATAAAATTAATGGTGTTGCAGTACACTACAAAGATATTTTAACGCAATTGGGAGAAGACCCGGAGCGTGAAGGTTTAGTTAAAACACCTGAACGTGTGGCTAAAGCTTTGCAATATTTAACCCATGGTTACGATATTAAACCTGAAGAAATTTTGCGTTCGGCAATGTTTAGGGAAGATTATAGCCAAATGGTGGTAGTGAAGGATATCGAGGTTTTCTCGATGTGCGAGCACCACATGTTACCGTTTTTCGGGAAAGCGCACATCGCTTATATTCCTAACGGCCACATTGTTGGCTTGAGTAAAATTCCTCGTGTGGTTGATGCTTTTGCCCGCAGATTACAGGTGCAAGAACGTTTAACTAACGAAATTAGAGATTGTATTCAGGACACTTTAAACCCAGCAGGTGTTGCTGTGGTGATGGAATGTAAGCACTTGTGTATGGCCATGCGTGGGGTGCAGAAACAAAATTCTGTAACTACTACATCGGCTTTTACTGGTGGATTTTTGAATAACGATAAAACCCGTGCAGAGTTTTTAAGGTTGATTACGGCAAATTTGCACTAAGATGGCTAAAAACCTTAATTATTATAACGACAAATATGATGAGCTCACGTACAGATCTTCTAATAGTGTTAAGAGGTTTGTGCATCAAAAGCGTTTTCTAGATATTGTTGACGTTATTGTACTAAACGAAGGTGATAAGGTTTTTGATTTTGGAACAGGAACTGGAATGTTTCTGGTACTGCTTAGTGAAAAATACCCAAATAACGAGATGGTTGGTTCAGATCCTGCTGATGTTATGGTTCAACAGGCAGAGGCCAATACAGCTGGGTTTAGAAACATAAAAATTGTAACTAATATAGATGCAGTAAACAATAAATTTAACGTCATTACTTGTTTAGAAGTGTTAGAGCACTTTCATCCTCTAGAGCAAGAAAAGAAGTTAAATAGCTTGATCTCTTTGTTGGAAAAAAACGGGACTTTAATCATTTCTGTCCCTGTTGAGCATGGAGTTGTAGGTTTTTTTAAATCTATTTATAGGCTATCTAAGGGATATATTTCCATAAAAAGAATGAAAGATATCTTTAAGACTATTATGGGGGTTGCTTATCGCAAGCATAGTTTGGTATACGACTCGTCACACTACGGTTATAGTTTGTTAAACTTCGAAAAAATTGTAAAAAATATAAAAGGAGCAAAAGTTACCTCTAATTACTCCCCAATGAAGTTTGGAGGAGCTGTTCTTAATTCTCAAAAGAATTTTATAATTAAATTTAATTAAATGAAAGCATATATTTTTCCAGGGCAAGGTGCCCAGTTTGTAGGCATGGGCAAGGACTTGTACGAAAACAGTCCGCTGGCTAAAGAGCTCTTTGAAAAAGCGAATGAAATTATTGGTTTCCGCATTAGCGATATCATGTTTGACGGTACAGACGAAGAATTGAAACAGACTAACGTTACACAACCTGCAATTTTCTTGCATTCGGTAATTTTAGCAAAAGTTTTAGGCGATGATTTTAAGCCAGAAATGGTTGCGGGTCACTCCTTAGGTGAATTTTCTGCTTTGGTTTCGGCAAATGCTTTGTCATTTGAAGATGGTTTGAAATTGGTAATTGCTCGAGCTAATGCAATGCAAAAAGCTTGCGAAATACAACCATCAACAATGGCTGCTATTTTAGGTTTGGCTGATGAGGTTGTGGAGCAAATTTGTGCTGGAATTGATGAAGTAGTTGTTCCTGCAAATTACAATTGCCCAGGTCAGTTGGTAATTTCTGGTAGCATTGAGGGTATTGATAAAGCTTGTGAGCAATTAACTGCTGCAGGTGCAAAAAGAGCATTGAAGTTGAATGTTGGTGGTGCTTTCCACTCTCCTTTAATGGAGCCAGCAAAAGTAGAATTGCAAGCTGCTATTGAAGCTACCGAAATTAACGCACCAGTTTGCCCAATTTACCAAAACGTAAATGCACAGCCAACTAGCGACCCAGCGGTAATTAAAACAAACCTAATTGCACAATTAACTGGCGTTGTTAAATGGACACAAACTGCAACGAATATGATTGCTGACGGTGGTAATGATTTTGTGGAAGTTGGACCGGGCAACGTATTGCAGGGTTTGGTGAAGAAAGTGAGTAGAGAAGTACAAACTAGTAGCGCAAGCATCGCCTAGTTTTTCGAAATAATTATTGGGGCTGTTTAAAAGCAATTAACCCAACGTTAGAGAGCGTTAGAAAAAGTTTAAAAGATGCACAACATCATAACTTTTTCTGTGTTTATACGTTGGAAATTAAGATTTTGCTTTTTAGACAGCCCCATTTCTGTATATTTATATTTTAAAATCGCTAAACGTTGAGTACAGGGTTAAAAATTAGATTGTTGATGTTACTGTTAGGTATATGCTGTTTCGTAACGGCGATATCTCTGCGTAAATCAATAACTAAAAAAGACCTGCTGCAACATGAGGCCAACCAATTACAGGAAAATTTATTAGTCAGAGAGCGGATCATTTACGATTACCTAACCATTCCGCAAAAATTAGAAGATTTAAAAAAGTTTAGTGTAGACGAGGGACTTTCGAACGGTTTTATCAACACCTACAGAGCTAACGGAATAAATGTTTTAGTTTACAGGAATAAGCAGTTAGAATATTGGAGTACTTACAGGGCATTCCCAGCAAATATCGATCGTTTAAAAGATGGAACTTCCTTTGTTTTGCTGTCTAATGGTTATTATGAACTGATAAAGAAAACTGTTGGGGAATACGTTTTCGTATTTTTGGTAACGGTTAAGTCTCAATATACAATAGAAAACCAATACCTTAAAAATGAAATCTGGCCGGGGTTATTTGACAAGAAGACACTTGAAATAGCCTCGTTTACGGATAAGGAAACTACCGAGATATTCAGCTTGAACAAAGAATATCTTTTCAATGTAAAGCTGAGCAATAACTATGTTCATAATATTTACACCAATTTGCAACTTTGGCTCTGGATAGTTGGTGTTGTTTTCGTGAGCTTATTTGTAAACTCTTGTGGTTTAGCTTTGGCTAGAAACGGGAAGGTATTGGGCGGTACTTTGCTCGTTGCGTTTTACTTTATTGCATTACGCCTCACCGATTTAAAATTCTTTTGGTTTAACCATCAGTTCGACCTTAAAATATTCGACCCTAGTATTTATGCAGAGAGCGATTTTCTGCCGTCATTAGGCGATTTATTGCTAAATGTGCTGGCCTTTACCTGCATCTTTATATTCATTTATGCTCATCGTAAGCTTTATGTCTTACCTAACTGGATAGCTAAGAACAAGGTTTCAAACTATGTTCTTTTAATCGTTTTTATTCTATTATTATCGGGAATTGGGTTTCTAACAGAAGACTTATTTTTCGGTGTAGTTTACTATTCCAAAATTGATTTTAACATCAGTAACATCATTAACTTAGGATGGGTAAGTTGGCTGAGCATTATAATTCTTTGTTTGGTTTGGCTGAACATTTACCTGCTAATTAGCTCAATGATGGCGCTAAGCAGCCAGTTGGTAGTTAGTACTCAAAAAAAGTTATACCTATTTCTAGCGTTAGTATTAGCCTACACCATTTATAAGTTAACTCAAAATTACACGGTTTTTTATCTTATTTATGCGTTGCTGATTTTCATGGTGGCCTATCATCACCATTTGGAAAAAAATAAACTTTCTATCTCTATAATGGCCGTTATTTTCCTTTGCATGGCCACTATTACTTCTATCAAATATATTCGATTTGAAGATGTGAAAGAGCGAAGTATTCGATCGGGTATTGCTAAGAAGCTGATGTACGATGACGATCCTAAGGTGATGAACGCCATAGAGTTATTGGAGCACGGTTTAACGGTAGATTCGCAGATTGTTAGTTATTTCAAACAGCCTTTACTTACCCAAACCTCAAATTTTCATAATTACATCTCGAAAAATTATTTAGATGGTTACTTATCGAGGTTCGAATACAAAGTTTTTGAATACAATGATCAAAACCAGTCTTTAAAAAGTGGCGAAAGTTTGCCCATTACAAAATATAGGAATTTAGTAAGATACGGCGCTGTAAAAACACAACAAGCTAACTATTTTTATCGCGTAAACGATACCTTCGGGTTTCAAAGTTACTTTGGTATCATCCCAATTTTTGATGGAGCTAATCTGTTAGGTACCATGGTAGTAGAACTTACTTCTAGGCCTTACGATTACAATAGCTTTTTCCCCGATTTACTGATTGACGGAAAGCTCAAGAGTGATGAAGATCTGAGTAAATATTCTCTGGCATTTTATAAAGAAAATCAGCTTTTTGGTCAATCTGGAAAATATGTTTACCCGATGGTAAATACCGACTTTAAAGGCGAGAGAGATAACATCACTTTTATAAACGAATATAGCGAGAATGCAAACTACAGTCATGCAGTTTATAAGCCTGCAAATAGTCGTTTAATTGTACTTAGTATTGAGAAGGTCGATTTCACAGTTCGTTTGGCTACGCTATCCTTCTTCTTCCTTATTTTTATCATTTTTGGTGTATTCACCTACATTGTAACTTGGTTGGCGGTAAATATTAGCGATAACCGTGGTGGGATATTTAACATCAATCGATATTTGATGATTAACGCCAATAAAATCCTTTACAAAACACGTATCCAGTTTTCTATTGTGCTTTCGGTGGTTGCAACTTTAATCATTGTAGGTTGGACTACTTTTTTCAATATCAGACATCAGTATTTAGAGCAACAAAAAGATCAGGTTAGGGATAAGATCAGAAAGGTGCAATTAGCTTACGAAAAACATATTGCCTTGGCGGGAACGATTAGCAATAATAGCGAGGCGCAATTTGAGTTTAATCAATTTGCTGAGGTAAATGGCGTGTACCTAAACCTATATGATATTGATGGCGATTTACATCTTACTTCATTGCCGAAGTTATACGATTTAGGAATTATTGGACGTAAGATGGGACCCTTGGCTTTTTCTCAAATTGCGGTACAGCAGAAATCTGAATTTATTAATCCGATAGAAAGAATTGGAGATTTCAGCTACGCTGCAGCATATGCGCCAATCAGAAATGCAGAGAACCAAACCGTTGCTTACCTAAGTGTACCTTACTATTCTAACGAGGCCGATTATCAAGCTAAAATTGGACTTTTTATCAATACCTTGATTAATATTTATGCGCTAGTTTTTGTGTTGATTGGTGTGCTAGCGGTATTTTTAGCTAATCAGATTACCAGCCCTCTAACGTTTATTCAAGAAAATATCCGTAGAACTAAACTTGGCCAAATAAACCAACCTTTGGTTTGGCACCGAACAGATGAAATTGGGGTGTTAATTAAAGAGTACAATAAAATGATTGCTGAGCTCGAGATTAGTGCGAACAAACTGGCTCGTAGCGAGCGAGAAAGTGCTTGGCGTGAAATGGCGAAACAGGTGGCGCATGAAATTAAAAATCCTTTAACGCCGCTTAAATTGGGCGTGCAGTTGTTGGAGAAATCTTGGAAAGAGCAGGACCCTAACTTTGAGAAGAAGTTTGCAAGTTTCAGTAAATCATTTGTTGAGCAGATTGATAGCTTGGCGGCCATAGCATCAGAGTTTTCTAACTTCGCTAAAATGCCTGATACGAAACTGGAACATATCCAGCTGTTGCCAATTATTGAACAAGCCAAAGAAGTGTTTAATTCAATGGATCATGTAGAAATCCATATCTTGAATAGAACCAATACCGAAATAGTGATTTTGGGCGATAAAGATCAATTGCTACGTTCGTTTAATAACTTGCTTAAAAATGCAATAGAAGCAGCAGATGGCAAGGAGAAGTGTGTAATCAAAATTCATATCGCTAATGACGAAAAGCAGGTTTTTGTTGAGGTTGAAGATAATGGTAAGGGCATAGATCCGAGCTTGCATAGCAGTATTTTCAGGGCAAACTTTACTACCAAATCTTCGGGTACTGGTTTGGGCTTAGCTTTCGTAAAACAGGCCATAGAAAATGCTGGCGGTAAAGTAGAATTTACTTCGGTATTAAACAATGGAACCATCTTCTATCTTACTTTTCCATTGGTGTAATGATGTTTAGGTTTAGCCTCATATCGCTTTTAGTGATTTTGGTAAATACTGGATTAAAAGCACAGCTGACGACTAATCAGCGTATTAAAAAAATCGTTACTACAAAAAGTGAAATCTCCTTAGATAGTTTAAGTATTGTACCTGAAACATTCGCTGTAAAGTACGATGAAAGCTTAAATGCTGATACTTCTCTATATCGCATAGATTATGCGAAGGCAACCTTTTTATGGAAAGGGGCAACAGGCGTTTCGCTGACTCTAAGCTACAAGGTATTCCCGATACTTTTTTCGAAAAGCTATTTTCACAAGGATGTGAAGCAACTGGAAAATCTGGCTATCGATAATAGTAGTTTCTACGTGTACAAGCCGCCAGCTGCAGAGAATACCCTTTTTTCTATGAAAGGTCTAAACAAAAGCGGAAGTATCTCCAGAGGAATTATGTTTGGCAACAATCAAAATCTTTCTGTCAACTCGAACATGGTTTTACAGATGTCGGGGAAAATTGCAAATGATATCGAAATCTTAGCAGCCATTTCTGACGATAATTTGCCCATCCAACCGGAAGGAAATACACAACAACTGAACGAATTTGACCGTGTTTTTGTGCAGATTAAAAGAGATAGCACCATACTTACTGCCGGAGATTACGAACTGAAACGCCCAGATAGCTATTTCATGAATTTCTACAAGCGTACGCAAGGCGCCATGATTAGCCACGATTTTAAAACTGCAAACGGCATCAGTTATAGCACTACGGTTGCTGCTGCTGTAGCCAAAGGGCGTTCGGCCAGAAATTTAATTATTGGTCAAGAAGGTAACCAAGGCCCATATCGTTTAACTGGAAATAATGGAGAAACGTATATTGTAGTGATTGCAGGAACAGAAAGGGTTTTTATTGATGGAGTGCCTTTGGTTCGTGGTCAGGACAACGACTACATCATCGATTACAATACTGCAGAAATCACCTTTACTGCGAAGCAAATCATCAATCTCAATAGCCGTATTTCTGTAGAATTTGAGTATTCGGATAAAAATTATTCTCGTTCACTTACTTACTTAAATCAAAGGATAGCGACAGAAAAACTGGCATTTCGATTAAATTATTACAACGAAAAGGACAATCGGAACCAGCCTTTTTTGCAGACGCTAAACGATGAACAAAAGCAGTTCATGTCTACCTTAGACCGTAACATTACCCAAGCTTACTATCCGAATGTTACGGAGGTTGAGTTTAACGAGAATGAAATTTTATATGAACGTTTAACGTCTGTAGGCGGCATTGAATATTATCGATATACTACAGATCCTGCTTTAGCCAAATATCGGGTTGGCTTTTCTTATATTGGCGAAGGGCGTGGGAATTACCGTATCAACAGCCAATCGGCGGCTAATGGTAAAGTTTACGAATTTGTAGAGCCCGTTGGCGGACAAATGCAAGGGAGCTACGAGCCGATTACTTTATTAATTACGCCCAAGCAACAGCAATTGATAACCATTGGAGCAGATTTTAAACCGAAGAAACAAACGCTTTTCAGTTCGGAATTTGCCATTAGCAACAACAACGTTAACCTGTTTGCAGATAAGAGCAATGCGAATTTAACGGGGCATGGTTTAAAGTTAGAGGCACTGCATCCTTTCTTATTAAACGATAAAGGCTTGAAGTTAAACACCACTGCCAATTACGAATATGTAAGCAGAACATTTAAGCCAATAGAGCGATATAGAACGGTAGAATTTAATCGTGATTTTAACTTAGATGTTGTTACTGCAGAGGCAACTGAACACCTTTTCTCGGCGGGTTTGCAGTTGTATAAAAAGGAAAATCAGAATATCGGTTATATGCTCAACACGTTCACTAGAGAGGGGCAATATCAAGGTTATTTGCACAAGGTAAATGCGTTGTATAAAGCTGGTAAATATGGTTTGCGTTACGATGGTAGTTTATTGAATTCAAGCGCTACTGCCAATGATGGAACTTTCTTTAAACATTATTTAGATGCCAACCGTGAGGTTTTTAATCTCGTAGCTGGATTTGTTTTTGAGCAACAGCGAAACGTCACGACAGACAACCAAACAGAATTGCTGACAGGTAACAGTTTATCCTATCATATTTATAAGTTCTATTTGCAAAGCCTGGCATCGCAAAGCAATAGATATAAAATAGATTACAGTTTTAGACAAGACCAATTGCCACGTGGCGCAGAGTTACTCAACAGCTCGCATTCGCAAAGCGTTAATGTAGGGATAGATTTAACTAAAAATGTAAATTCTAGACTAAGTTTAACAGCGGGTTACCGTAAAACTGGATATGAAAATAATTTTGCCGCTGTAAATAACGATGAAAGTTTGGTAGGAAGATTGGACTACAATCTTAATGCGCTGAAAGGTTTTATCAATTCTTCGGTTTATTACGAAGTAGGTAACGGACAAGAGCCCAGGAGGGAAATTACCTATCTGGAAGTTTTGCCGGGACAAGGCGTTTACGCTTGGAACGACTATAACGGCAATGGCATTAAAGAGCTAAATGAGTTTGAGATTTCTCGGTTTCCAGACCAAGCAAGGTACATTCGTATTTTTACCGCTGGAACCGAATATGTACGCACCAATTTCACAGGTGTAAATCAAAGTATTAGAATTACACCTAGCGCTATCTTAAAAGGTAACAAAGGTTTTCAGAAATTTGTTGGCCGATTTACCAACCAGCTGTCTTATAAAATAGATAGAAAGATTTTGGCTAGCAATGGCTTAGAAGTTTACAATCCATTCCATACGGGTATAGATGCGGCAAATCTAATTTCATTAAGTTCTTTTTTGAGGAATACACTTTTCTTCAATCGTAACAACCCAAAATTTGGGGTAGATTTTAATTACTTGGCCGATGGCGGTAAGAGCTTTTTGAGCAATGGTTTCGATAGTCGTAAGCGTAATGAACGAGGTTTACGGATTAGAACATCGCCAGTAAAAAGCACCAACATTAATTTAACGCTTAATCAAGGTGGTAAGAATTATAGCTCAGAGTTGTTTGCACAAAGAAACTACCGCATTAATTATTTTGAACTATTACCCGAACTCAACTATCAATTTAGCACAGATTTAAGGTTAACTTTTGCAGGTGTTTATGGGAACCAACAAAATGCTAGTGAATTTGGCGGCGAGAAAAATCAAAATGTAACGTTTACTACCGAAACTCGCTACAATGTGTTAAAGAAAGGCGTGTTGACTGGCAAGGTGAGTTACATCAACAACAAATTTACGGGAGAGAGTAACAGCACTATTGGTTATGAAATGCTCTCAGGTTTGCAAATTGGCAATAACTATACCTGGGGTTTAGGTTTGCAACGAACTATTGGCAATGGCATACAACTTAATGTAAGCTACGAAGGGCGTAAATCGCCTGCGGTAAATGTGGTGCATACGGGGAATATGCAGGTACGAGCGTATTTTTAGGCTGATATCTCGTCATTGCGAAGAGGAACGATGAAGCAATCTTACCTCTCTAACGTAACCCGATAATAGCTTTAAGATTGCTTCATACCTCGCAATGACGACAAACCTACTTACCTTGCTTATTGTAACTCATCATCCAGTTTACACCAAATTTATCGGTTAACATTCCGAAGTAATCTCCCCAGAACGTATCCATGAGTGGCATTGTAATTTGCCCACCCGAACTTAGAAAATTAAAAATACGGTCGGCTTCGTCTCTGCTAGCCGCAGAAATAGAAACTGAAAAATTGTTGCCTTGTTTGAAAGTTGGAGCCCATTCGGCACCTACATCGCTGCCCATTAAAACAGAACTACCAATAGGTAGAGACACGTGCATTACTTTATCCTTATCAGTTTCTGGTACCTTGTAATCATCGCTCGATGGCATCTCGCCAAAGCGACCAATGTAAGTGAATTCGCCACCAAATACAGATTTGTAAAAATTGAAAGCTTCCTCACAATTTCCGTTGAAATTTAGATAGGTGTTTGTTGTTGTCATAAGATTTAATTTTGGTTACCTAAACTTATGGAAATAAAACCGTAAAAATGTTAGCAAAGATTTAAATTTCTATTAAACTATGACAGGCTGGGAATGAGAAATGCTTCTGCCGTCTTTAAATAGCCCCGATTGAAGCGAACACGTATCCCGATTTTATCGGGAGAAGTAAAGCGAAAAGCGGGACGACAAAAAAATAGCAGCACAAAAACTGCGCTGCTAAAAAATCTTAAGATTAAAAACGGCTTACTTAAATTCGCTCGTTGTATGGAAACTGATATCCGGATAATCCCGTTTCGTCATATCAATCATGAAATCGTTGTCTGATAAAAACACAGGATTACCCTCTTTATCGGTTCCAATATGCTGTTGCTTGCGTTTCACAAACTCATCCAGTTTCTTTCTATCATCGGAAGTTACCCAACGCGAACGGCTATAAGTTAACGTACGGAAACGACATTTTGCGCCATATTCATGCTCCAAACGGAAGTTAATTACCTCGAACTGTAACTCGCCCACAGCACCAATTACCTTACGGTTACCCGGTTGCATCACAAAAAGTTGTGCAACACCTTCGTCGGTTAATTGCTCAATACCTTTCTCCAACTGTTTGGTGCGCATCGGGTCCATGTTTTCTACCTCCTTGAAAATAGCAGGCGAGAAACTTGGGATGCCCTTGAACTGCAATTTTTCGCCTTCCGTCAAAGTATCGCCAATTTTGAAGTTACCGCTATCGTACAAGCCAACCACGTCACCAGGCCAAGCTTCTTCAACTAAACTTTTCTCGTTGGCCATAAAATCCATAGGGTTAGCGAACTTCATTTTCTTATCCTGGCGGGTGTGGTAGTAGAATTTATTACGCTCAAACTTGCCCGAACAGATACGCAAAAAGGCAATTCTATCACGGTGTTTTGGGTCTAAGTTGGCATGGATTTTAAATACAAAACCACTGAAATTTTTCTCTTCTACCAACACATCACGCTCTTCTGCTTCGCGGTGTCTCGGACTAGGCGCAATCTCAATAAACGTATCTAAAAGCTCCTTAATACCGAAGTTATTGATGGCCGAACCGAAAAATACAGGGGCCAACAAACCTTCTTTGTACAGAGAAATATCTAAATCGCCATACACGCCATTTACCAATTCAGTTTCGTCTTTTAAGCCCGCAACTTCCTTTTCTTGTAGATAGTCAAGCAAAGCATCATCGTTTAAATCGTTAACTTTTACTACAGAATCGGTAACTTTTGTTTTATCCGAATGGAAAAGATTTAACTGATTATGATAAATACTGTAAACGCCTTTAAATGTATGTCCCTGTCCAATAGGCCAAGATTGTGGGCACAAACTGATGTTTAATTTCTGTTCAATTTCATCTAACAAATCGAACGCTTCCTTACCCTCACGGTCCATTTTGTTAACGAAAATAATTACCGGAGTGTTACGCATTCTACAAACCGACATCAATTTCTCGGTTTGTTCCTCCACACCTTTCACACAGTCAACTACTAAAACCACGCTATCTACTGCCGAAAGTGTACGGTAAGTATCTTCCGCAAAATCCTTGTGACCAGGTGTATCTAAAATGTTGATACGCTTGCCGCTGTACTCGAAACCCATTACCGATGTAGCCACAGAAATACCACGTTGACGCTCAATTTCCATAAAATCGGACGTATTGCTTTGGTTCGCCTTGTTTCGTTTTACGGCACCTGCGGTATTAATCGCACCACCAAAAAGCAAAAACTTCTCAGTAAGTGTGGTTTTTCCCGCATCGGGGTGACTAATAATAGCAAATGTCTTTCTTTTCTCTATTTCTGGGTGTAGCATAAATTTTGGGTTATGGCAATAGCGTAATCTAGGCTATAAAAACCTAAGAGCGTTGAAATCGAATAATTTAACTGCGCAATGCTTCATCGAGCGGCAAAGGTACATAAAAAGCATGACGCTAAAAAACGAGTGTAATGTTTGTTTTCGAAAAGCAATTGTAGTGGTTCTTCGGTTCCGAAAGTCCCGCTTTCAGTCCAATCTTTTTGTGTCCTGTTGCCGTCATTTCGAACGCAGAGAGAAATCTCAAAGCTAAGTGCTACTATTTAACAGATTTCTCCTCATACTTCGTCGAAATGACGCATCAAAAAGTATTTCCCTTCAATCGGGTTTAATTAAGAAGCTGTTGTGCTCGCAAACTTGGCAACTTCCTGCTAAGTCGCATATTACTTTAGTTAATTTGCTAAGTTTCGGTAAAATAGCACTGTTTCTAGCGAAGAGCGGTCGTCAATCCTCAGTGCCAGCCAAATCAAAAAAACAGAAGCACAAAGTGGCGAATGGCAATACCAAACCTAAAACGCAGTGGTTTTGTGTCCAAATCGCTCAAACTTTCATTTAGAAGTGGCTAACAAAACGAAGTGCCACTGTTTTTTTGATGAGCGGGAGATTGTGAGAAGGCACATAGCGGGATTGACAGGCATTTTTGTAAACTTTTGATGCTTCAAAAGTTGAATGCTCTATACTAGTGCATGCCTTCGTGCTTGCTAAAATAAAATCTGATTTAAGCACACGCGGCACGCGTACGCCAGCGGAGGTACCTCTTTATTTCTTTGCGGTTAATTCACCGCGAAGGTTTTATAAGTCTTCGTAAAGTTTCGCAAAGGGTTTAATATTTTACAATTTAATAAGTCTTTGCTACAATCGTTGGCGGGGACGCCAACAAGAGCGGTAGATGTGTTTACAATTCAACTTTGTGTTCTTTCCCGAAGTATCGGGATAAATTGTGACTTGGTGGTTTAATAAAATATCAATCAATCTCGTATATTAGAGTTTAAAACCAACTTACTATGATTATTTTAGGAATTATCGCTGTTGTTGTATTGCTAATTGGTATTGGCATTTACAACTCTCTTATTGGAAAGAAAAACCAAGTAACTAACGCATTTTCTGCTATAGATGTAATGCTTAAAAAACGTTACGACCTTATCCCAAATTTGGTAGAAACCATTAAGCAATACATGACTTACGAAAGCGAAACGCTAACCAAAATTACCCAGATGCGTACACAATCCGCTGCGGAAAATATTAGCGATGCAGAAAAAGTACAGCTAGACCAGCAACTAAGCACCGCCGTTAGAGGTGTAATGGTTAACGTAGAAAACTATCCAGATTTAAAGGCAAATACAAACTTCCTTAACCTGCAAAGCACTTGGACAGAAAGCGAAGAGCAAATTGCTGCTGCCCGTAGAACTTACAACTCGGCGGTAACTACATATAATAACGCAGTGATGATGTTCCCGAGTAGTATTTTCGCTGGTATGTTGGGTTATCAAACTATGCCAGTTTTAGAAACACCAGCCGAAGAACGTAAAAACATTAGCGCAAAAGAATTATTCAATAACTAATGCAGTTACATAGTCAGCCAGAAATGGTTTCAGTTTTTAACGAACTGGAAACGTCACGACTGCACATAGCCAAGCAACATTCCAGAGCTTATTGGAGCATGGGCATTGGTGCGGCATGTTTGCTCGCTGCTTTTCTGTTCGGATTAATAGAAGTAGGCGTGGTGCTGGTTATTATTGGCGTAATTACTGGTTTTATTATGCTGGCATTAGTAGGTAGTAAAACCAGTGCCTACAAGCTCGATTTTAAGCATAAAGTGATTGGTGCAGCATTAAAACATTTGGGTGATGACCTACAAATTGTTCCACAATCGGGAATTAGCGAAAGAGATTTTATGGATAGCCGCTTGTTCTCGCAAACGCCCGACCGCTATAAAACGGAAGATTTAGTACACGGGAAGATTGACAAAACGCAAATCCACTTTGCTGAAGTACATGCCGAATACAAAACTGAAACCCGCACCAAAAACGGGAAGCAAACACATTGGCATGATATCTTTAAAGGCATTATTTTCTGTGCAGATTTTAACAAACATTTTAGTAACATCACGGTAGTGAAGCCTAAAGGTTTTGGTGGTGCTTTTGGTAAATGGTTTTCTCAAAATGTATTCGGTAATAAGAATATCGTTGAACTTGAGAATGTAGAATTCGATAAAATGTTCATCACCGAAAGTGGCGACCAAGTTGAAGCTCGCTACATTTTAACGCCATCCTTAATGGAAAAGCTATTGGAGCTGAACCAATATGCAAATTCTACTATCTCCATTTCATTCATTTGGTCTAACGTTTATATTGCTTTTCCATTAAACCATAATTACTTCGAAGCGCCAATTTTTAAATCGCTGCTTAATGCAGAGGTTTTAGAGAAGGATTTGAATATGTTGCGCTTAATGCGGCATGTAGTAGAAGAACTGGATTTGAATACTAGAATTTGGACGAAGGAGTGATGGAGCACAAAGCCAACAATCCTAATCTACTACCGATACTCGAGCAACTGGAAATTGCTAGAAAAAGAGTGGCAAACCAATATATTTTAGGATATAGTTTTATGTGTCTAGGCATAATTCTAGCCGTGATATTCATTAGTTTGGGTCTTTTCGGAATAGGTGTCACGCTATTTTTCTTATGCCCATTTGTGGGATTTATTATTTTGTTGCTCGTTGATGATAAGGAAAGCCAATATAAGTTAGATTTCAAACAGAATATTATCGCAAGCATTGTTGAAGGTGACGACAGTAATTTGCGAATAGATCCAAATTCGGGAATCGGACCTAGAGATTTTGTAGAAAGTTTTTTGTTTTCCAAAAAGCCCGATCTTTACAAGACTGAAGATTTAGTTTATGGGCATATTGGTAAAACAACGGTTCATTTTGCTGAAGTAGGTGCGCAGGCTGTCTATGAAGGAGAACATAGTCGTATTTTTGACGGGATAATTTTTTGTGCAAGTTTTAACAAACATTTTAACGGACTTACCTTGGTTAAACCTAGACCATATACAAATAGCTTAAGCAGGTGGATAAGTCAAAATCTGTTAACTGATAATAAAGTAGTAGATCTAGAAAATGCTGATTTCAATCAAACCTTTTTTACGCAGACTAGTGATCAGGTAGAAGCTCGTTACATTCTAACGCCATCGTTAATGGAGAGGCTATTGGAGCTAAACCATTATGCCGACTCAACCATTTCTGTATCTTTCGTTTGGTCTAATGTTTATATCGCTTTCCCATTAAATCATAATTATTTCGAGGCTCCAATTTTTAAATCGTTGCTTAATGCAGAGGTTTTGGAGAAGGATTTGAATATGCTTAGGTTAATGTATAACGTGGTAGAAGAACTGGATTTGAACACGAGGATTTGGACGAAGGAATAAATGGTAGGCTTGCTATTTTAGACTTACGAAGTTTCAAAAACTTCGTAAGTCTTCTAAGCGCTTAGAACAGGTTTTTGTTAAATAGACCTGATTGCAGCGGAAATACTTTTTGATGCGTCATACTTCTGCATTTGCTCTTCAAAAAAAATAGATTTACTTCGTAGCTGCTTCGCGGTCTTCGCTACGCTCTGAATGACAACATAATAAAAAAGTCCCTTAACATTACGCTAAGGGACTTGACTTTATATTCTTTAAGCTTTGGACTTTTCGCTTTCAGCTTACTTCGACAAATACATCGATTTATCTTTCACTAGCTTCAAGAAGTAAGGATCTTCCAAATCTTTGATAAAGCGGATCGCTTCGCCTGTAGATTTCATTTCTGGCCCCAATTCTTTAGTGATCTCTGGGAATTTATTATGAGAGAAAACAGGCTCCTTAATTGCAAATCCTTTAAGTTTACGCTCGATGTTAAAATCTTTCAATTTATTTACGCCTAACATTACTCTAGCAGCAATGTTGATGTAAGGAACATCATAAGCTTTAGCGATGAAAGGCACGGTACGAGAAGCACGTGGATTAGCTTCAATTACATACACCTTCTCATCTTTAACTGCAAACTGGATGTTTAATAAACCAATTACATTTAAAGCTTTCGCAATTTTCTTCGAGTAATTTTCCATGTCGGCAATTACCTTGTCAGATAAACTGAACGGAGGTAAAACCGCACTTGAATCTCCAGAGTGGATACCCGCAGGCTCAATGTGCTCCATTAAACCAACAATGTGTACGTCGGTTCCATCGCAGATTGAGTCAGATTCAGTTTCTTCTGCTCTGTCTAAGAAGTGGTCAATTAAAACACGGTTACCTGGAAGATCACCTAATAATTTAACTACCGCACTTTCCAAGTCTTCATCGTTGATTACGATACTCATGCCTTGTCCACCTAATACATAACTAGGGCGAACTAATACTGGATAACCTACTTCGTTAGCTACTTTGATCGCTTCCTCAGCATTTTCGGCAACACCATATTTTGGATAAGGAATGTCTAAATCTTTCAATAAGTCTGAGAAACTACCACGATCTTCTGCTTTATCCATATCCTCGTAAGAAGTACCGATAATGCGGATGTTATTTTCGTGAAGCTTTTCAGCCATTTTTAAAGCAGTTTGACCACCTAATTGAACGATAACACCAATTGGGTTTTCAAGATCGATAATTTCACGTACGTGCTCCCAGAATACAGGCTCGAAATAAAGTTTATCGGCCATGTTAAAATCTGTACTTACCGTCTCTGGGTTACAGTTAATCATGATAGCCTCGAAACCATTTTCTTTTGCTGCCAATAATCCGTGAACGCAAGAGTAATCAAACTCAATACCTTGACCGATACGGTTAGGTCCTGAACCTAAAACAATCACTTTCTTTCTGTCAGAAACTACAGATTCATTAGTGCCTAACTCATCGCCATCAGACAAAACTTCTCCAGATACTAAAGAAATTTGTTGAGGAGCCTCTTCGAAAGTAGAGTAGAAGTAAGGAGTTTGTGCAGCAAATTCGGCAGCACAAGTATCCACCATTTTGTAAACTCTTCTAATGTTAAGTTCTTTACGGCGGTTATAAACTTCGTCTTCTGTAACGTTACCTAAAACGTAAGCAATTTGTATGTCAGAGAAACCTTTTTGCTTTAAGTTGAAGAAGAAATCTCTAGGGATATTAGTTAACGAGTAGCGTTTTAACTCTGTTTCTAAAGCTACTAACTCTTGAATTTGATTTAAAAACCACTTGTCAATCTTGGTTACCTTGCGGATAGATTCTAGTGGCACACCCATACTCATCGCATCTTTAATTAAGAACAGACGGTTCCAGCTTGGGTGCTGTAAACCATGCATAATTTCTTCGATATCGCGTTTTTGACGACCATCTGCACCGATGCCAGCACGGCCAATCTCTAAACTCTGACAAGCTTTTTGCAATGCCTCGATAAAGTTACGACCAATGGCCATTACCTCGCCTACAGCTTTCATCTGTAAACCAAGTTCCATATTTGCACCTTTAAATTTATCGAAGTTAAAGCGAGGGATTTTTACAATTACGTAATCTAAAGTCGGCTCAAAGTAAGCTGAAGTAGTTTTTGTAATTTGATTTTCGATTTCATCTAAGTTGTAACCGATTGCCAATTTAGCTGCAATTTTAGCAATCGGATATCCAGTTGCTTTACTTGCTAAGGCTGATGAACGAGATACACGTGGGTTAATCTCGATAGCAATGATTTCATCATTATCAGGATTTACCGAGAATTGTACATTACAACCGCCTGCGAAATTACCGATAGCACGCATCATTTTGATGGCTTGGTTACGCATTTCTTGGTAGCAACGGTCTGATAAAGTCATTGCAGGAGCAACAGTAATCGAGTCTCCAGTGTGGATGCCCATTGGATCAAAGTTCTCGATAGAACAGATGATGATTACATTATCGTTGCTATCTCTCAATAACTCTAACTCATATTCTTTCCAGCCTAAAACTGCTTGCTCTACCAAAACCTCGTGGGTTGGCGAAGCTTCTAAACCGCGTTTAAGTGCTGCGTCAAAATCTTCTTTTTTGTGCACAAAGCCACCGCCGTAACCACCAAGTGTGTACGAAGGACGAATTACCAATGGAAAGCCAATTTCTTGTGCTGCTTCCTTACCTTCTAGAAATGAATTGGCAATTTTTGAAGTCGCTACACCAACACCAATATCTACCATTAACTGGCGGAAAGACTCTCTGTTTTCAGTCTTATCAATAGCGGCAACATCTACC
Organism: Pedobacter sp. T50_32; assembly: GCF_057652195.1. Taxonomy (NCBI): domain Bacteria; kingdom Pseudomonadati; phylum Bacteroidota; class Sphingobacteriia; order Sphingobacteriales; family Sphingobacteriaceae; genus Pedobacter; species Pedobacter sp. T50_32. The sequence goes on from NZ_JBYFBY010000001.1 coordinate 893,077, forward strand.
CCAATAATCCTAACATTGTGTTTTTTCCATAAACCTCTTTCCTCAGCATCCACGCAAAGGTTCAATGCAGTTTGTCCACCCATGGTAGGTAAAACCGCATCAATAGTAGGTAAGTTAGGGTTGTTTTTGTGTTCAACTAAAATCTCCTCAATCGATTCGAGTGTTAGAGGTTTTAAATAAACGTGGTCACCAATTACCTTGTCGGTCATAATGGTAGCCGGATTAGAGTTAATGATCGAAACTTTAACTCCTTCTTCTTTTAAAGAAAGTGCGGCTTGAGAACCAGAGTAGTCAAATTCGCAGGCTTGTCCGATAATAATGGGGCCAGATCCGATAATCAATACTGAATTGATGGAAGTGTCTTTAGGCATGTGGGGTTTTTAAAAAAGTCTAAAGTGATAGTCTAACTGACCGATAGCTGGGAGAATTCCTCTTGCTATGAACTGAAAATCCCAACTGCTCTGTCGGGATGCAAAGATACAATTTGATACTCAATTTTCGGGCTATTATTTTAAAAAATATTGAGGCTTTTTTGCCAATGATTATTCTTTGAAGTAGTTAGTTGCTTTATGCAGTGAAATACATTGAAAACAACTTGTAGTTGTAGCTGTTTAGATAAGCAGTGTGTTAATTAAAAAGATATAAAATGAAAACAAAATACTTAGGACTATTGGCGTTATCTGCTTTGCTCTTTGAAGCGTGTAACAGTGCGAACAAATCGGATAAAACAGCTGATACAGTACATACTGCCGAAACAGGAGTGGATACTTTAAATCTACCAGCACCCGACACCACGGCATCAAAGAACAATTTTAGTAAAGTTATAGATTGGCCAGCTAATAAAATGCCAGTAGCACCAGCTGGATTTGTAGTCAGCAAATTCGCTGATGGGATGAAAAGCCCTAGAAATATCGTAGTTGCTCCCAACGGGGATATTTTGGTGGCACTTTCAAATTCTGAACGCAGCACCAAAGAAGCTGTAGCAAATGCAATTTCTGGTAAAGCAAAGTCGGAAGTTGGTGGAAAGAGTGTGAATACCATTATGTTGTTTAGAGATAGCAACCAAGATGGTAAGCCTGAACTGACAACAACATTCCTTTCCGGCTTAAACCAACCTTACGGGATGGCTTTTATCGGCAATTCATTTTATGTAGCTAACACCGATGGTTTGTGGATGTTCCCATATAAATCTGGCGATACCAAAATTACTGGTGCAGGGAAGAAAATTCTAGACCTCCCAGCTGGCGGTTACAACAACCACTGGACTAGAAATCTTATAGTCAACAAGGCGAAAAATAAAATCTATATTTCTGTAGGCTCTGGTAGTAACGTTGGCGAGAATGGTATGGAGCACGAGGTAAGGAGAGCTGCAATTTTAGAGGTAAATCCAGATGGTACTGGCGAAAGAATTTTTGCAAGTGGCTTACGTAACCCAGTAGGGATGGATTGGGCACCAGTAACCAATATGTTGTGGACAGCCGTAAACGAAAGAGATGGCTTGGGCGATGAATTAGTGCCAGATTATATCACCAGCGTTAAAGAGGGTGGTTTCTATGGTTGGCCTTATGCTTATTTTGGCCAACATGAAGATCCGAGATTAAAAGGTGTAAATCCAGAATTGGTAAAGAAAACTATAGTGCCTGATGTTGCTGTTGGTTCTCACACGGCATCTCTTGGATTGGCATTTTACACTAATAACAAATTTCCAGCTAAGTATCAGGGCGGTGCTTTTATTGGTCAGCATGGCTCTTGGAATAGGTCTGAGCTTACAGGGTATAAAGTTGCTTTCGTACCATTTAAAGATGGCAAGGCAACTGGGCCAATGCAGGATTTTTTAACAGGTTTTATTGCTGATGCTTCAAAAAGTGAAGTTTATGGAAGACCAGTAGGCGTGGTAGTGACACCAGACGGCGCTTTGTTAGTCGCAGATGACGTAAGTGGCGTAATTTGGCGTGTTGCAGCGAAGTGATTTAATTAACTCGCTGATAACGAGCTGTGTTTTGTGTGTCTGTTTTTTTGTACACTGTATGTTTTATAGGCCTAATTGTGTGCTGTTAGAATTAATATGGATGTAACAAAGACAGTGAATATGGACGATATGGCAAACTACTGAGTATAGGATAGTGTCCATTAAACACGATGATAAGCGATAGAAGGTCATGTTATCGTCACGAAAAGGTTGTTTTAAATTTATTGGCAGAAAAGTTGTAATAAAAGAAAACAATTGAAGTTAATTAGATGTTGTTGTTACAGATTGGATGATTGATACAACATTAAAATTTAATAATTGATCTAAAGCATCCTCGCAAGAGGGTATTCTTCATAAATAGTTTGTTTGGTTTATTTTCCGGTAGGGGTTGTTCCCTACCGGAATTCTTTTTTATAGACCTTTTGGTTAGCCACAGATGCACAGATTCTTCCCCATAATATATTTTGTGATGTTGCCCCCCCCTTGACTGATAAAGATTAAGGATTTGTAATGGTGTAAAATTTATCGTTCTGAGATAGAAATTAAATCTGTGCATCTGTGGCTAAAAGAAAAATACAATCTATATTTGATTAATGTTTTTACTAGAGGCCAATATTTGGTATCAATTCATTCAGCAGCTTCAGCAAACTTCTTGGTTAGAGTGGTTGGGTTTTGCGAGTACCATTGTATGTATTTATTTAGCTGCCAAAGAGAGCATTTGGAATTGGCCAATCTCTATTCTTAGTATTGTTGTTAGTGCTATTCTCTATTTCGAAAGTCATTTGTTTGGTGATTTCGCTTTGCAATTTTACTTTCTTTTCACCGCATTTTATGGTTGGTGGTTCTGGATTAAAAATAAACGAGAAGACGAGAAACCGGTAGTTTCTATTAATATTGGTCACTGGTTTCTTATCCTTTTTGCAATTGCTCTGCTAACTGGAATGCTCGGTTATTTCTTAGATAAATACACGCCAACCAATGTACCTTACGAAGATGGATTTTGTACCGCAGTAAGTTTTGTTGCGCAAATAATGTTAACTAGAAAAATACTCGAGAACTGGATTTTGTGGATTATTGTAGACATTTGTTATGTGCCTTTGTTAATGTATAAAAACTTAAATGTTTATGCACTTTTGTATGCCATTTTAGTGGCCATTGCAATTAAGGGATATTTAGATTGGAGAAAAACTTACCGTGAACAAGAGCGAAGAGAATCTAACAAAGCAAATTAAGAAGATAGCTGTGGTTGGTCCAGAAAGTACTGGCAAATCAACAATGGCTACATTATTAGCCAAGTATTATCAAGTGCCTTGGGTGCCAGAATATGCTCGCTATTATTGTGAAAAGTTAACAGCGCCTTGTACTTTGCAAGATGAAGTGAACATGTTTCATGGACAGTACGCCTTAGAGCAGTCTGTTTTGGCAATGACTGAAACCGATTTTATCATTTGTGACACTACGTTTTTAACGGTGAAGATCTGGAGCGATGCGTTCTTTGGAGAAACGCCACAAATTGTACTAAATGCACTGACAACAAATCCATACGATTTTTATGTATTGTTAGATATAGATTTGCCTTGGCAGGATGATCCTTTAAGAGATTTTCCTAACCAGCGTGAGCACTTTATGCAGGTTTGGCATCAAGAATTGAAGGCGCTCAGCGCAAATTACAAAGTGGTATCGGGAATAGGGGAAGAACGCTTTGAAAATGCTGTGGAGGCAATCGATGAGTTTTTGTTGAGTGTTGTTTAAAAAAGAATCCTCAATTTGTCGTCATTGCGAGGTACGAAGCAATCTTTCATGTCTTTAATTAAGTATTACTTACGTTATATTTAAGATTGCTTCGTACCTCGATAAGCAAAGAAAAAGGCAGCTAATCAAAATTAGCTGCCTTTTTTTATTTTTAAAAGTCTTCGTTAAATAAAGAAACTCAAGATGTAGTATAATATTGCTGCTAAAGCTGCTGAAACTGGGATTGTTAAAACCCAAGCCCATACCAATTTAACAGTTACTCCCCATTTTACCGCTGACGTCCCTTTGGTTAAACCTGAACCGATAATAGATCCAGTAATGGTGTGTGTAGTACTTACTGGAATTTTCAAGTGCTCGGTGAAGTATAAGGTTAAAGCACCTGCTGTTTCTGCTGTTACACCCTCAAAAGGAGTTACTTTCGTGATTTTAGAACCCATCGTTTTTACGATTTTCCAACCGCCACTTAAAGTTCCTACTGAGATTGCGGTATAACACGCTAGTGGAATCCAAGCAGGCATTTGAGCTGCAACATCATCGCCAGCAGCATCTTTATAAGGTAATACAACATGCAACCAATCTGGCATGCTAGCCATGGTAACACCTTCTTGATGTACATACACTAAAATTGCCGCAGCAATAATACCCATTACCTTCTGCGAATCGTTACCACCGTGCCCCAAACTGAAAGCTGCAGATGATAATAGTTGCATTTTTCTAAGCCATTTAGTAGACTGATGATGGCTCAAGAAGCTAAAAATCAAACAGAATGAACTAATAGTTAGGATGATAAATGCTACCAAAAACCATTTGATATTATGTGACTCGAATACTACACTCCAAAATTCAGACTCGAAACGTGGTTTGTGGATCTTATCATAAGGCACCATTTGAAAGTAGACAAATAATACCGTTGCTATCATTAATGAAATGGTGAAAAGTTTTGGCCAAATGCTTCTTTTTGCAGAATGTAGTAACCAAGCTGAAATAGCATAAGATACAATCGCTCCAATAAGTGGTGCTAATACGATAAATCCAACGATTACCAAAACGCCTGTTGGCATTTCTCCTGCTTTACCTTCTTTATACCAGTTCACTACATCTAACCCAGCGTGAGCAATTGCTGCACCAGCAAAACCACCAATTAAAGTGTGCGAAGAACTAGAAGGGATACCAAACCACCAGGTTAGTAAATTCCAAATAATGGCGGCGATAATACCCGCTAATATAACCGTAAGGTTAATAGACATGGTGTCGGCTGTTTTGGCAACGGTATCAGCAACGCCAAAACCAAATACCCAATACGCCAAAAAGTTAAAAAATGCAGCCCATACAACAGCTTGAAAAGGTGAAAGTACCTTTGTAGCTACAATGGTTGCAATTGCATTAGCAGCATCATGAAATCCATTGATATAATCAAAGATTAGCGCTAAAACAATAATTAAAATCAGTATGGTCATCATGGTTTTACGCGTTTTTAACCAAGATAGATTCTAGCACGTTGGCAGCATCTTCACATTTATCTGTAGCAATTTCAAGCGTTTGTAGCACTTCTTTCTGCTTAATTAATTCAATCGCATTAGTTTCAAACTCAAATAAACGAGCGATAGCTAAATTACAAGTGTAATCTGCTTGGTTTTCTGCACTGTTAATTCTAACACAAGCATCAGCAATTACTCTAATATTTTTAAAGCTTCTTAGCTCTTTAATCGCTTTTTCAAGGTCTGTACACATTTCCACAAGCAATTCTGCAAGCTTAACCATTGGTTCGCCAATGTTGGTTACATTGTATAGTTCAATGTTTCCAGCAGATGCATGGATATAATCAGCAATATCATCAATTGCACTAGCTAGCGAGTGGATGTCCTCTCTGTCAAACGGTGTGATGAAATTCTTGCTTAATTCAATGAAGATGGTGTGGGTAATGTCATCACCAACATGCTCAAGGCGTTCTACCTCTTTAATGGCTTCTTTTCTTTTTTCGATGTCTTCTGCAGTAACCACAACTAAAAGTGTTTCTGCGATTTTCCTAACATTACTTCCTGCTTGCTCAAATAATGGCTGGAATTTTTTGTCTTTAGGTGTAAAGAAGCTAAATATATTGCTCATACTCGTATTTAAATATGATGCAAAAGTAAAACCGCAATGTTAAGTTAATGTTAACTTTGACGACAATTTTACTTGTTTGTTAATTCATAACGAATTGTAGGTTAGTAAAATGCCTTCTATCAATGTTAAATGACGAAAATGGCGAATTATTTTTTACCGTAGCCTAACAATGGCTCATTACTTTTCTGCAATGTAAAGGCAAAAGTAGTTCCAATGTTTGGGGTGCTACGTACAGAAATGGTCTGTTGGTGGGCTTCCAAAATGTGTTTTACAATGGCTAAGCCTAAACCTGTGCCTCCCTCTTTTCTAGAACGATGTGAATCTATTCTGTAGAAACGTTCGAACAAGCGAGGCAAATGTTTTTCCTCAATACCCATGCCGTCATCCGTCACTTCAATTAGATATTGGTCATGCAATTCGAAAATCTTTATTGAGGTAGAGCCATTTTCCTTTCCGTATTTAATAGAGTTTTGGATAAGATTAATCATCACCTGCCTTATTTTTTCTCTATCTGCCTGTACCATAGTTGGCGCAGTATATTTATCCTTAAAAATGAATTTAGTTTTATTTGAAGCTGCCTTATCTTCCAAAATCTCTAAAACCTCTTTAATAAGTGGAACGATATCGAAACGAAGATAGTTGATTGGAATTTCGCCTGTTTCTAATTTCGAGATCGAATCTAAATCCTTAATTAAATAACTAAGGCGTTCTATATTGTTTTCAGCTTTCTTTAAAAATCTAACTGCCATTTCAGGATCGTCAACAATACAATCTTGCAGCGTTTCAATATAACCTTGTATGGCAAATAACGGCGTTTTAAACTCGTGTGAAACATTTGAAAGAAATTCTCTTCTAAATTGTTCCTGCTTTTTTAACAGTTCAATTTCCTTCTTTTTTTCGCCAGCCCATTCCTCTACTTCTTGTTGTACATCATTTATGGGGTCTGAGCTAACATATTCGCCAAGCGCTTCTTTTAAGTCCTTACCTAACTTTAAACTATGAATTTGCTTGTAAATAAGCTTGATTTTGCTGTAGATATATCTTTCTAATAAATAATAAAATACTAAAAAGCTTGTGCCAAACGATACCCCAAAAGATATGAGCAAATAGTACCAACTTTGTTGAAAGTGATAATTCACTAAACCAATGGATAAACCCACGGCTAACGCTGTGATAAAAACCAGTACACTAAATTTCATCTATTTTGTGGTATAATACCGCTAAATTACACCTAATAAGTTAAGATAATGTTAAGTACTACTTATAATTTCTCTGTAAGATACTTCCAATAGCGTTTTGGTACATGCTGTGTATGCAATTTTGTGTTTTTTCGGGCAACAATGTTCGTGCTCTTAAAATAGTCTTTCCATAAATCAGCGTAAAGCATTTCTTGTTCATCCAGCATGTGCTGATTAGATTTTTTCAATAAATTAATGTCGATATCCATTTCGATTTCTTCAACAGTTTCTAGATTGTAGAAAATGCCATAGTGCCTTTTGATGTCATAAATGATCCATTGTTGGTCGGCATAGCGGTTTTTAAAATGGTTAATCAGTAGCGGGATAACGTTGAAATCTGGATCGATGCCACAGTAAAATAAACCATCTGCAGTTTTTTGGAAACGGATAAAAGCCTCCATTCTATGTTTTTCTCGTTCTACCTTTCTTGCCGTTTGTGCAATATTTAAGACATGGGCATTGCCATAATTTTTTTCGGCACCTGCCTGATTTTGAAAAATGTAAATGCAAAAATCAAAAATTTCTTGATGCATTTCTGGAATTTCCGACAGATATGCACAATACAGGTTTCTCATCCAACGCCTGTCTAACCGTTTGGTTAAACCTTGCCAAACTCGATCAGCCTTGGTTCTGTCTGTTAAAACCTCAAAAGCTGTAGTAAAAGCATCTGGCTGATATTTTTGTTTGCTCACAACTGTGACTGCGCCAGGTTTTCTTTCAAACCATTCGAAAACTGCAGTGAGCAATCCTTCTAAACTGCCATCGAAAATGTAAATCATAATATTTGAAACATTAAGAAGTGAAGAGGAGTTACTTGATCATTCTTAATTACTTCATGTTTAAAACAGTAAAAGCTGATTATTTGCCGTTTTCAAATATTTACTCTGGCTTTCCGCTAAAATAAACCCTTTAATTTCGTGGCTTTGAAAGTCTTTCAATTGATAGGGGCTATCGGCACAAGTAATAAAATGCTTAGCTCTGTTATAAGCAATTCCAATTTTTTTTAACTGATGGATATAAAGCCTTCCGAATTTACGAGCTTGCACGATCTTCTGAGCCGAGCCCACTCCAATTCCTGGTACCCGTAAAATCATCTGATAATCTGCGGTATTAATGTCAATAGGAAAGTGTTGCATATTTCGCAGCGCCCAACTTAATTTTGGATCAATATCAGTATCTAGATGCGGGTTAGCATCATTAAGCAGTTCCCGAACATCGAAACCATAAAAACGCATTAGCCAATCGGTTTGGTAAAGTCTGTTTTCTCGCAACAAAGGTGGTTGGGTGCCTAAAATTGGCATTCTGCTATCATTACTAATTGGAATATAACCCGAGTAATAAACCCGTTTTAACGAAAAACTTTTGTAGAAATTCGCTGCAGTGTACATAATTTCCTTGTCGGTTTCGGGAGTTGCGCCAATTACCATCTGTGTGCTTTGTCCTGCAGGCACAAATTTGGGTACACTTTTAATCAGTTTCTTTTCTTCCTTAAATTGAATGATCTGATTTTTGACGAAGTCTAGCGGTTTAATCACATCTTGATGGCTTTTCTCGGGAGCTAAAAGTTTTAAGCCAGTTTCTGTAGGCATTTCTAAGTTAATGCTCATCCTGTCGGCATAAAAGCCGGCCTCTGTTATTAGTTCGTCACTAGCACCTGGAATTGTTTTCAGATGGATGTATCCATTGTAGTTTTCTTCTAATCGCAACTTTTTAACCACCCTAAGCAAGCGCTCCATGGTAAAATCTGCATTTTTGAAAATGCCCGAGCTTAAGAACAATCCCTCGATATAGTTTCTGCGATAAAAATTCATAGTCAATTCTACCACTTCATCTACAGTGAAGGCAGCACGTTCAATATCGTTGCTTCTACGGGAAACGCAATAGGCGCAATCGAAAATACAATGGTTAGTTAATAAGATTTTCAGTAGCGACACACATCGTCCATCTTCTGTATAGGTGTGGCAAATGCCAGATTGATGCCCATTTCCAACACCTTTATTCGTATTTTTTCTATCGCTGCCACTCGATGAACATGAAACATCATACTTCGCCGCATCGGCTAGTATATTTAGCTTTTCCCTTAATCTCTCAGACATATCAACCTAATTTACTAACAAATATAGTAAATTGGCTAATATTTTTAGTTTATTTTTTACCTTCCCATTCTTGATAAAATTGATCAAGGTAGATGAGCATGAAATCGTGACGCTGCTGTGCCATCTGTTTGCCCATATTCGTTTTCATCAAATCTTTTAATAACAAAAGCTTCTCGTAAAAATGATTGATGGTTGGAGCTGTGGTATTTTTATACTCCTCCTTTGTCATTTGTTGGTTTATCTTAATTTCTGGATCGTATAGCACCCTATTCTTAAAACCTCCATAGGTAAAGGCTCTTGCAATGCCAATGGCGCCAATAGCATCAAGCCTATCTGCATCTTGTACAACATTTAGCTCTTTTGAAAAATAGTTGATTTCTCCCAAGCTCGCTTTATAAGAAAGATTTTTGATGATGAGCTTTACTTCGTTGATGATGTTGGTTTCAACTCCAATGCTTTCTAAAAGGTCTCCAGCTTTCTGCGGACCAATCTCTTCATCGCCGCCATTAAATTTGCTGTCTGCAATGTCGTGCAACAAAGCCGCTAAAGCCACAGTCAAATCATTGGCCTTTTCGCTAGCGTTAATATGTTGGGCTGTTTTGTAAACACGTTCTATGTGGAACCAATCATGCCCTGCTTCGGCATTGGTTAAGGTTTTTTTAACAAAGTTGATGGTTTGATCTATGATATGTTGCATGCCACGAATTTAGCCAATTTTCATTCTGTCAATGATAGTAGCATTGTAAAAATGTGAACTAAGTTTGCGCAAAAAAAATGCTCAGCCTCTAAATTGAGACTGAGCATTTTAATACACTATCGCTAACTAATATTAAATATTAAGCTCTCTTTGATATAATTAATTCGTGTGTGTCTACGTCTAGCAGTTTTGCGATGTGAAATAATCGATCTAGAGTAATTTTGCTATAGCCTAACTCAATTTTGCTGTAAGCATTTTGAGAAATTCCGATTTTAGAGGCTAAATACTCTTGAGAAAAGTTTTTGTATTCACGTACTTTTCTAATTTTTAATGCGATGCGTTGCATCTCTTTTTTATATGTTTCGTTCATCATGTAGGTAGTTAGTGTACTTAAAGCTAAGCAAATACTTTGCCAATTACAACTTTTTGAATTAGCACCTATACGATTACAACTTTTTATATGATTATTTAATCGTAGATAAAAAATGAGCTATCGCCGATCCTCAAAAAATGGCTCTATACATTAATGAGAACAATTTTTTGGAGTAAGTAGAAAATGACTTAAAAAGTTATTGGTTATAATAGAAATTGAAAATGTGTGGAAAATATGTAACGCAAGCGTATAATTACGTCTACTAAATATTAATATAATCCCCAATCGTCCACAATATCATCTTTCTGAAAAAATGATACCCAAGTTTTAAAAAGTGCTTTAAACTTTTCCAGTTCGGTTATAACGATATCTTTATCAGCTTTGCTGCACTGCTCATAAAGGTGTGCTGCTTTAACTTGGGTTTCGAGTTCTATGGCATTTGTTCTAATGATCGAAGCATTTTCCATTCGAATGATGTAGATATCGCCACCTTCGGCACCAATAATTTTAGGGGCTAACATAAGGGCGTTCTGTAGAATCAGTTCTTTGGTACTCTCTGCCATTTCACCTTTTAGTGTTTCGGAGAAAATAGTAGCATACTTATAAACTTCTCTAGCTTGATTGTAGAGATTTTTAGCGCTCTGGTATCGAGGATTGTTTTTCCAATCTTCTCCAGATTCTTCATTTCTGAAGCGCTTAAAATCATCCCATTCGGGCAAGCTGTGAAATTTATCGATATCCATTATTAATTTCTTTGCGGGCGCTCACTTTCTGGTCGTCTGCTGCCATCGTATAATTCATACGTCAACATTCTGCAATCTAGCTTGCCGTTATAAAACTCGATTTTGGCATCGGCTTTTAAGCCAATCTTTTTTGCTAAATCTGGATTTCCAGTAAAAATATAACCATGATATCCTTTACAGTGCGTTTTCATAAAATCGCCCATGCGTTTATAGGTGAACTCCAATTTGCTGTGCGTTCCTAATCTTTCTCCGTACTCTGGGTTGAAAACCACCACACCTTTTCCTCCTTCTGGTACAGGTGTTTCTGCAAAATCACATACTTCGAACTGGATGATTTGGTCTACACCAGCTGTCTTTGCATTTTTTCTACTTACTTCTACTGCATCTTCAGAAAGGTCGGTAGCAATAATTTGTAAGTCTATGTTTTTAACTACCTGATCTTTCAATATCCTTCGCTCTGCAAAAAAGACTTCCTCATCATAGCCTATAATATGCATGAAACCATAGTTCATACGATACAATCCCGGTCGGCGGTTTGTAGCAATTAGTGCAGCCTCAATGGCCAAAGTTCCCGAACCACACATTGGGTTAATGAAGGGAGATTTCTTATCCCAAGATGTAGCCATTACCACGCTTGCTGCAAGCGCTTCGAGCATTGGTGCTTTGCCTGGAATTTTCCTGTAGCCGTGTTTACTTAGGGTTTCGCCACTGGTATCAATAAAAATATCAGCATCATTATCTTTCCAATATAAATGTACCACAGCTTTATTAGCATCAGAGCCTGTATTAGGACGGATGCCTTTTTTATCCTTAATTCTATCTACAATAGCATCCTTTACTTTTAAGTTTGCGAATAATGGCGTGGTGATAAATGGATTATCTACGTTAGATGTTACGGAGAAATATCCTGAAAAATCTAACAATTCTTCCCACTCTAAAGCTACTAACGCAGTATAAAGTTCTTCTGGATTTTTTGCTTTAAAACTCTTAAGGCTATATAAAATCTGACTTGCGCATCGCAAGTTTAAATTAAGTTTAATACACTCACTAAGCGTAATGTTAAGTTCAACGCCAGTAGGGAAGGCCCTTACGATGGTATAGCCCAGCTCTTCTACTTCAGCTTGCAAATAAGTTGATAGTCTTTTATTACAGGTTATGATAACCTTGCTCTTGGTGTGGAAAACTTGTGTCATATGATTTGCGAAGTTATCAATAAAAATATAGAGATTTGGATGGAAGAGAAATAATATAGTACAGACATGGAAATTAAAGGTAAGGTGCACGAAGTAGGTGCAGTACAACAAGTAAGTGAAACGTTTAAAAAACGTGATTTGATTATAGAATATGCTGAGAACCCGACTTATCCAGAATATATCAGATTTGAGGCATTGCAAGATAAAACGGCTTTACTTGATAGCTTGAAAGCTGGTGACGAAGTGGAAGTTTCTTTTAACCTACGTGGTCGTCCTTGGACTAATAAAGAAGGTGTAACTTCTTACTTTAACAGTTTAGTGGTTTGGCGTATTACTGCTTTAGCTAATACCGCTGGAGCCCCTGCAGCTGCCCCTCAATATGCAGCCCCTGCTGATGTAAGCACCGCTGCTGGTGAAGACGATGATTTACCATTCTAATAAGCTCTCTAAGGAACGCTCTCTAAAATCGCTTTTTAAGAAAACACTTTATAATTTGAAGCCGTTTAGTTTATAACTGAACGGCTTTTTTGCGTTGGCATAAGTTAAAAAGTGTTAAAGCATAGCCGCTTTTCTTATTGTCTTCGTTAACTTTGGATAAGTAGGAATGAAAAAGAGGAGCCTTTGGATCATAACCGCTTTAATGACCTTTGCGTTGTTAGGCGTTTTTGTAATGCAGATGTATTACATCAGGGAATCGTACAATCTAAAATCACAGCTTTTTGAGCAAAATGTAAATCAGGCCCTAACTGCGGTTGTCAATAAAATTCAAAAGAAAAACGTAATTAGCCGTATTAACAGGAAAGATGTTGAGTTTAAGGAATTGGAAGTAAGCAACATTAGGACTAAAACGGATAGTATTGTTGCTTTTAAAGAGCGTTATAAAGAAAGTAAAGTGCGTAGGTTGTTAAAACATCAGCAGCAAATTTTAGGATATCTGAATTTTCAGGACAGTATTATTAACGCAAACTATCTCCAGCCTCAGATTATTAGTGAAGAAGATTACGCTATTTTGTCTAATCCGAAACCTAATGATAATACTTTAACATACAATATTAATGAGGTAAGAACAAAGGACGGTAAAATTGTAAGTCGGCAATTTTCTTCTAGTTTTACGAAGAAACGTCCAGTTATTAAACTCGATAAGCTGCCTGATTCTATTATCTACCTTGCAATTAGTCCAGTTGATTTGAGGCCGCAATTTATAACTCTCCCGTCGGTAGATCCGGAATTGCGAATGCGATTTAAGATCGAAGAAGCAAATGCAGAGCACAGATATAAAATGGAGCTCGAAAGGCTTTACGCAGATACGGTTAACATATTTGAAAATAGAAGAGATGTGATGCTATTGCAAGATGTGGCAAAGGAAATGGCTAACAAAGATGTTTCGTTGGAAGATAGAATGCCAAGCCAGGAAACTGTAGATACTTTGATTAAGAAGGAACTGTTGAGTAAAAACATCGATCTGGATTATCAGTATTGGGTAACTCCATCTAAAAGTACTGGCAAAATTATTTATCAAAATGTTTCGCAAGCTATAGGTGAAACGCTGCCTAAAAACACATTCAGTAAGGTCATTTTCAGTAATAACTTAATGATCAAAGATCCAGGAATGTTATATGTGAGTTTCCCTAATAAGAACTCGCTTATCTTTAATACGATGTTTGCGATGTTGGCTTCTTCGGTAGGTTTGCTGTTGGTACTGGTTTCAATTTTCGCTTACACCATTTACGCTATCATCCGCCAGAAAAAGCTTTCTGAAATGAAAACCGACTTCATTAACAACATGACACATGAGTTTAAAACTCCTGTAGCAACCATCATGATTGCCAGCGAAGCTTTAAAAGACCCAGATTTAACACCAGATAAAGCTAGGGTAAATCGTTTGGCAGGTATTATTTACGATGAGAATGTACGTCTAGGTAATCATATTGAGCGGGTGTTAAGTGTTGCTAAGCTCGATAAAAAAGAATTAAAACTAGAGCGTAATCCAGTGGCAATGAACGAGCTGATTTCTGTGGTAGTAGATAGTATGAGTTTGCAACTGCAGAAGAAAGACGCTGAGCTATCGCTAGAGCTTGCTGCCAACCCTGATGTTGTAATTGGTGACGAACTGCATTTATCAAATTTAGTTTACAACCTGATTGACAATGCCAATAAGTATAGTCCTGAGAAACCGATAATAGCAATTAAAACCAAGAACTATGCAAATGGGGTTTGTATTGAGGTGAGCGATAAAGGAATTGGGATGACCAAAGAGCAAACCAAAAGGATATTTGATCAGTTTTATAGAGTGCCTACCGGAAATTTACACGATGTGAAGGGCTTCGGTTTAGGGCTAAGCTATGTACACGATATTATAGAGCAAATGAATGGAGCCATCAAGGTGAATAGTGAGAAAGATAATGGCACCACTTTTTTAATCTATTTACCATTTAAATTAAGCAATTGATATGAAGAAAATACTGTTGGTTGAAGACGATCCGAATTTAGGCTTATTGCTACAAGATTATTTGCAGATAAAAGGAAACTTTGAAGTGGTGTTGTGCACCGATGGTGAAGAAGGTTTAAAGGCTTTTGGGAAACAGGCTTTCGATATTTGCATATTAGATGTGATGATGCCGAAAAAAGATGGGTTTACTTTGGGTAAAGAAATCAGGAAAATTGATCAACAGGTGCCGATTATTTTTGCAACAGCAAAGTCGATGATGGAAGATAAATCACTAGCCTATGATTTAGGTGGCGATGATTATATCACTAAACCATTTCGAATTGAAGAACTGTTATTACGTATCAATGCTTTGCTAAAAAGAGCTTCTGCAGCTCAGCAACCTTCGCAAGAAGAAGATATTAAACAATTTGAAATTGGCGGTTACACTTTTGACTATACCACCCAGCTTATTCATTACAATGGTGCTCAGCAAAAACTTTCTACCAAAGAAGCAGAGCTTTTGCGCTTGCTGTGTTTAAAAAAGAATAGCGTACTTACCAGAGAAGAAGCATTGATTAGCATTTGGCACGACGATAACTATTTCAATGGTCGTAGCATGGATGTGTTTCTAAGCAAGTTGCGTAAGTACTTGAAAGAAGACCCGAGTGTTGAAATCATCAATGTTCATGGTAAAGGGTATAAGTTGGTAGTGAATTGATAGTTTTTGGTTAATCGGTTAACTGTGTAATTGGTTAATTGATTTCCCTTAGAACCGTAAAATAAAAATCGGTTAACCGCTAGTTAAAGCAGGTAACCGATTTTTCAGTTTAAAGAGTTAAACTCTTTAAAGCATTGTCCATTTAAAGGTTTGCTGTGCAGTTTTTCCCCAACCTTTCAGCGCTCCTTTTAAAATATCAAACAGTTGTTTGTTGTTTACAGCCTTTCCTTTAGTAGGAATTTTGAGCTTGTCTTCGCTAACAGGTACATCAGTTACGGAGGTGGCAAACCAAGTTACATGCTCGTGTGGTAAGGCTAAGCCTAAAATCATTCCAGGCAAACCGGTAAACGATTCAGGGCCACCACTAACGGCAATTTCCTCAGTGTAAAAAGCAACAACATAAACCGAATCCATCACTAAGGCATTTGCTCTACGGCAATTGTAACCAGCTACATTTCTAAATTCATCGGTAATTTTCCAGTTGATTTTTCTGGTGCTATCGCTTACCATATAAGTCTCATCGTAAACTTTCTTCTGTGTTTTGCTGGTTCCCGTAGTTAAATCAGTTAAGACGTTGTTGGCTTGCTGAAATTGGATAAGGTTAGAAAACCAAGCGTTAGATGTCACAATAACATCCTCTTCTGGTAAAAATGCAGTTTTATCGTTCGAGAAATGGAGTTTGCTTTTTGCGGTTTTAAACTGGGGATTGTTTTTTTGATAGTTTTCGAACATTTGTAAGTAGAAATTATCTTCGCCCCATATTTTAATCTGCTCTTTAATTAGTGCATAAGCGTTCACTCTTTTTTCGAACTCTATAGTTCCCTGAGTTACAAAACGAGCATGTTGTGCATTTGAGTTAAACGTAACTATCAACAAATATGCACTTATGATATATTTTAAAGTCTTCATTTTTTTAGAGAATTAAATTTAGTTTGCTTTTGGTGCTCCGCCGCCCATTTTATTGAAATCCCAAATTAGAGAGAACATAAAGTAACGAGCGATGTTGTTGAAACTAGTTTGGGTAATCAAGTTTGTAGTTGCCGATCTTCTGAAGCCAACATTTTGATTCAACAAGTCGTTAGCGCTAAGCATTACCTTGAAGCTTTCTTCCTTAAAGAATGCTTTAGTTATCGATGCGTTAATTAGCAAACGTTCGAAACTTTCGTTAAATGCTGCAGAACTAGGTTGGTAATTGTATTCAGAATTTGATTGGATAGATACTTTTCCAGGTAATTTAGCGCTTAAGTAAAGGTTACCGCGGTAGCCCCAACCTTTGTTGTTAATAGCCTTTTGCAGTGATGCTTCTTGAGCATTATAACTAGGGCCAAATGATAGGTAAAGCTGTTTTTTCTCGCCGTAACTGTTTATGCTTAATGAAGGGCTGTAGGCTTGGCTATTCGTAATGTTTAAGTCACCATTTACATAGTTATAAAAGCGAGAGCCGTTAACATCAAGGTTGAAGCCAAGATTAATATTTCCTAAAGAAGGTACTTTTCTAGAGTAACTGACATAAGCGAAATAGTTAAATGGAAGCTCGTCGTCTAAGTTCACAGATTTGAAAGTTGTTTTACCGCCTTCATCAATTGTGTTATTGCTTACAATTTGGTTGTTGGTAAAATTGAAACTTCCGCTTACATAGAAATTCTGATTGGTTATCACTTTGTAAGTGTTGTACCTGATGTTAAACCTGTTGTTATAAGCAGGTCTAAGCTGATCATTACCTTCTACAATATTTAAAGGGTCATCATTTACTCTAACTGGTTGTAATTGATTTACAGAAGGCTGAGTGTTTGATCCATTGTAGCTTACGCTGAACGATTTTTGCGCCGAAAATCTGTACTGATATGATGCTTGTGGCAGCCAATTGATAAAATTACGTTTAAAACGTGAGTTCGTATAAACCTCGGTTTGATCGAAGTTGATAAAACTGGTTTTGGTACCAACGTTCACAATGGTTTTGCCTTTTTTGTAGTTGAAAATTGCACCAACTTGATTTAGTAATTGGTCGGCATGGAAGTTGTTACTGAACTCTGTATTAAACTGGTCGTAAACGTTTGAAGGCGAAGCGTCGTAAGTAACTCGATCTGCTTTATTGGTAGTGTAAGTTAAACCGTAGTTGGCAACAAGACTTAAAAACTTGCTTAAAGGTTCGTTGTATGTAATGTTCGACGATAGTCTATTCGTTAAAATTTTGTTTTCTTTAAGCTGGTCGATGTTTTCACTGTCCTTAGCTGTGCCGTCTTCATTGAAAAACTCATTATCTGCCCTTAAGAAACCTTGACTAGTTGTCTTGTTATAAGACTGGCTAAGATTAACCGAATAGTTTCTTCCAGCCTTTTTTAGTTTTTTAGTGTAGAAAGCGCTTAAATTAAATAACTGCTGTTTGCTTTCGTTGTCTGTATTTCTGAAAGATGTATTTAGTAAAGAGTTGTCACCTCGTCTACTTTCCGCCTGTGTGGTCGAATTACTTTCCGAATTTCTCAAGGTTCCATCAATTACCACCTTCAAATTTGCACTTGTATCTAGTTTGATATTGTAAGTAGCATCAATTTTTTGCCTGAACATATCGTTTTCGGTAGTCTCGCCGCTAAGGGTTGTATAAACATCTGTTGGTAGCGTTTGCTGTCTTAAAATGTTTTTTCGAAGGTCAACATTCAATGAACCCGCTTTATAATTGGTATTGATACTTTCTTTATCCTTATTCCATTTGTTTTCGTAGTGTACGCCGCCGTTATGTGCAATTGGAATACCCTCGCCCCAATACCTACCACCGCCATCTAGTTCGTCTCCGCTCGACATAAAAATCATTCCATCATCAGTAACTTGCATTGCACCGCTGGTACCGTACTTATCAGCATCGTCCCAGTTTAAGCCAGTTTTACCAGTATTACTCGATGTAAAATAAGCCGCAATCTTTTCCTTATTCTTAAACTTATTGATCATGGCTTGGATTTGGTAAAAATCATCGGTGCCGTAACCAGCATCTACCTTGCCGAAATAACCTTGCTTCTTATCTTCTTTTAGTACAATGTTTAATGTTTGTGCTTTTTGTCCGTCGTCTACACCAGTAAACGCAGCTTGATCGCTAGATTTTTCAAATAATTGTACTTTATCAACCATATCGGCCCTCAAGTTTTTGGTCACTAGGGTTGGATCGTCTCCGAAAAACTCTTCGCCATCAACCAGAACCTTTTCTACCGTTTTTCCTTGTGCAGTGATTTTTCCTTGTGCATCAACCGTTACACCAGGGAACTTCTTCAATAAATCTTCTACACGATCATTAGGTTGTATTTTGTAGGCAGCGGCGTTAAATTCGGTGGTGTCTCCCTTAATTTTGATAGCAGCAGCCTGACCTTTAATGATTACCTCATTCAGTAGTTTAGCCTTAGTTTTCATGTCAATCGCATTAAAATCGATTGAATTATTAGCGGAATCTAAACTAAACTTATTTA
This sequence comes from Pedobacter sp. T50_32, assembly GCF_057652195.1. Lineage (NCBI taxonomy): Bacteria > Pseudomonadati > Bacteroidota > Sphingobacteriia > Sphingobacteriales > Sphingobacteriaceae > Pedobacter > Pedobacter sp. T50_32. Next base: position 911,842 of record NZ_JBYFBY010000001.1, read on the forward strand.
CAAAATCTGCGTATTCCGGGTAAGTAACTAAAAGAATGAAATCGCCCTTTTTCATATTCTGAAAAGAGAAGTTTCCATCTTTAGCTGCTCTAGTGAATTTATAGAGCGTAGAGTCTTTAGCGTTTAACACACTAACGGTAGCATTATGTAATTTGACATTGGAAGAGATATCTATAATAGCTCCCTTTACCGAATTGCTTTGAGAAAATGCTGAATAAGAAAACAGCAGGGCTGCTATAAGCGAGAGTAACGTTCTTTTCATTTAGTTAATGTTTGGTATGCGCTAAAGATATAAACTAAAATGTTAGTTGACAACTAAAAATGCGTTATTTAACATTTTTAACACAGTTTTAACATTTAGCAATTTTTATTATTAGACGAAAACAGTTCAAGTTTGTTGCATTCTCTTTTTGGGTAATTTGCAAAATAGCGAAGGATATGTCTTACTTTTGTTTAATTCGCTTTAACAAAATAAATTGATTTGGAAGAGAACGAACATCTACAACCTGCCGAACTTGCTGCCAGATTTATTAACCATACCTCCAGACATATTTTCTTAACAGGAAAAGCTGGAACAGGAAAAACTACGTTTTTACGAAACATAATTACCAAAACTCATAAGAAAGCGGTAATTGTGGCGCCAACTGGTATTGCTGCAATTAACGCTGCTGGAGTTACGATACATTCCTTGTTTCAATTGCCATTTGGTGCTTTTGTGCCACGAATTATTGCTGGACAAGAATTGCCATCGGGAGTTCCTTACAATACACCAAAAAGTATAGTGAGGCATTTGAGCATGAACTCGGTTAAGCGTAGAATTTTGCTTGACTTAGAGCTGCTGGTGATTGATGAAGTGAGTATGCTTCGTGCAGATTTACTTGATGCCATCGACTTTGTTTTACGTTACGTGCGTAAAAGCAATGAGTTTTTTGGGGGCGTGCAAGTGCTTTTTATTGGTGATTTGTACCAGCTGCCGCCAGTAGTAAGAAACCAAGAACAGGAAATTTTAGGTAAGTTTTACCAAAGTGCTTTTTTCTTCGATGCTTTGTGCTTGAAGGCAAATCCACCAATTTATATTGAGCTAGATAAAATCTACCGCCAATCAGACCCAACCTTTGTAGATTTATTGAACAATTTACGCAATAACATGGCAACCGAGCAAGACATCGCTCTGCTAAAGAGCCATTATAAAGAAAATTACAAGCCAGATTTAAACGACAATTACATTACGTTAACTACGCACAACAGCAAAGCTGATACGATGAACCGTAATAGCTTGAAGGAGCTGAAAGGTAAATCTTATTTCTACAATGCTACTATCGAAAAAGAGTTCTCAGAAAGTGCTTATCCGATAGAAAAAACCTTGGAATTAAAGATTGGTGCGCAGGTGATGTTCATCAAAAATGACCCAAAAGGAGAGCAAAGATTTTTTAATGGGAAGCTGGCGGTAGTTACCGATTTAAAGAGCGACTATATTGAAGTTAGGCCCGAAGGAAGTAGATATCCAATTGTTTTAGAGCAATACAGTTGGAAAAATATCAAGTACACTACCAACAAAAACACTAATGAAATTGAAGAAGAAGAAATTGGTACGTTTACGCATTATCCTTTGAAATTGGCGTGGGCAATTACGGTGCATAAAAGTCAGGGTTTAACTTTTGATAGGGCAATTGTAGATATTGGAGATGCCTTTGCACCGGGACAAATTTATGTGGCACTATCGCGATTGCGTTCTTTGGATGGTTTGATTTTAACATCGCATTTGAATAATAGGGGAATGAAAGCCGACCAAAATGTGGCTTATTATTCTCGAACTAAGGAACAACAGGAAAGTTTAGTTACCCAAATTACCAAAGAAGCTGATGCTTTTGTGAAGCAATCTTTGTTGCAAGCCTTCGATTTTACTTTGTTGGATAATTTTGTTTATGAGCACGTGTTCAGCTATAGTAAGGATGAAAAGCGTTCGGTTAAGCAGACGCATTTACCTTGGGCAGTGAAATTGCAACAAGAATTGATGGCGGCAAAAGTACATTCCGATAAGTTCCTGAAACAAATTGACCGAATGTTGGTGCTAGGCGAAACTGCAGATTTGAAACCTTTGATAGAACGCACCGAAGCAGCAAGCAATTATTTCAGTCCGATTTTAGTGGCACAGAGCGAAGCTGTTTTTGAACATATTGAAAACGTAAAACAGCAGAAGCAAACCAAAGAATATTTACACGAACTGATAGATTTAGAAGCGATGTTTTACGAGCAGTTCAAAAAGATTGTTCGTGCAAAAGCGATGTTGAGCGCAAAAGCAGAAGGTGTGGAAATTACAAAGGAAGAATTGCATCAACTGTATGGTTTTGCCAAACGCGAAGAGCAAATGTCGAAAGCTCGTAGCTTGCCAGATAAAAGCGAATTGGAACAGCATAAAGACGAGTTTAGACCAAGAGTAAGAACGAAAGAAAAAACGGAAAAAGTTCCCAAAATAGATACTAAGGAAGTTACGCTAGCTTTATTTAACGAAGGCAAAACGCCAACTGAAATTGCCGCAGAGCGAAAAATGACGAAAGGAACTATTGAAGGGCATTTGGCTCATTACATTGTGCAGAACCAAATTAGTGCAGATAAGGTATTGGCTAAGCATAAATTAGAAGTATTGCTAAAAGCTATCCGAGAATTGAAAAGCATAAAGCTTAACGAAGTCCGTGACCATGTTGGCAAGTCTTATGATTTTGGCGAGATAAAGATTGCAATTGCAGCATTTGTGGCGGAAGGCGAGTAGGTCTTCGGCAGTTCGTCATTCATCTTTGCAAGGATGGCAAGTTTAACATTGCAAAGCGCAATAAACGCCATACCGTCATTTCGACGATAGGAGAAATCTAGCAACTTCTGAGTTAATCGTTAGATTTCTCCGCTCGCTTCGCTGCGGTCGAAATGACGTGATGCCTAAAAACAAAAAAGCCCCAAGCAATTGCTCGAGGCTTCAAATTATAATAGGGAATGTTTGCGCTATTCTTTCCAGCCGCCACCTAAAGCACGATACAAATTCACAATTGCTTGCAACTTTTGTAATTTATCGTTAACGCCATTCAGCTGTGCTTGCAATAAACTCTGCTCAGAAGTCAACACATCTGTGTAGTTGGTTGCAGAGCTAAACTTTAGCAATTCTTCGGTGTAGTTTACAGCCTTTTCTAAGGAAGCTATTTGTTTCGCTCTCGAGGTTTCTTTATCAACTGCAGCTTGATATGCGAATAAGGCATTTGATACTTCAGAACCAGCAGTTAATACCGATTTTTGAAAACCATAAAAAGCTTCCTGTTGTGCTGCTTTAGCCGATGTTAACCTAGCTTTATTTTGACCTTTATTAAAAATTGGCTGCGTTAAACCACCAATGAAACTGTAAAAAATTGAGTTATTAAAAAAATTCTCTAATCTTAAAGTAGATAAACCACCATTTGCCGTCAAAGTCAATTGAGGATAAAAATAGGTTTTCGCCAAATTGGTGTTTTCAAAAGCAACCCTAAAAGCCAGTTCCGCTTGTTGCACATCTGGGCGATTTTTTAGCAGTTGCGATGAAATACCTACCTGCAAATCTTTATAACCCTGCTGCGTATCTAACGTACTTCTGGTTACTGCACCTGCACCTTTGCCCAATAAAAGATTTAAAGCGTTTTCTGTCTCTCTAATACTTCTTTTTAAATCTGGAATAGTTACCTCAGCTGCATATTGGTTGGCCTCACTTTGCACAACTGCCGCACCATTTACAATTCCCGCTTCTTTTAACGCTTTAATTGCTTCTACGTTTTTTACACGACTAGCTAGAGTTTGCTCCGTGATTTTCAACTGCAAATCTAAGGCTAGTAAAGTATAATAATTGGTAGCAATAGAACTAATCAATTGTGTTTGTACAGCACGTTTGGCTGCATCGGTTTGTAGGTACGAAGCCAATGCCGAACGTTTAGCGCTCCCTAATTTACCCCAAACATCAATTTCCCAACTAGTGCTTAGTTGTGCTCTGTATAATTGGGTTTCCAAAGGGATGTTAATAGTTGGCGGTAAGTTCAAAGCCGCTCTAGATTGCTTGTTGTCAGCCGCAGATAAATCCAAATTTAAGCTAGGTAAAAAAGCAACTTTGCTTAAGCGTAAGTTCGCTTCTGCGCTTTTCATTCTTTCTATCGAGCTTTTTAAATCTAAATTGTTTTCAATCGCTTCCTTAATTAACACTTGTAATTGGGGGTCGTTAAACAAAGTTGATGTAGGTAAATCTGCAATAGAAGTGGTGTCCGTACTCGCCACGTCTCTATACAATCCTTCCGCTTTTAATGCTTCGGGGGTTTTATATTTTTGAGTAACACAAGCTCCCAAACTTAAGAGTAAGAAACCTGTGATGAATATCGATATTTTATGATTTCGTGTCATTTTCAATAGCTAAAATTAATCTTCAGGAGTGTCTGATTTATCGAAGTTTAAGTGCGTTTGTCTATCCATTACACTTTCATCATAAGGAGATTTACTGCTCACTTTTTCTTGTAAAGTTTGGAAAACGATAAACAGAACTGGGATAATGAAAACCCCGAAAATAGTTCCGATTAACATACCACCAACTGCACCAGTACCAATAGAAGTATTACCTGCAGCACCTACACCGCTCGATAACATCAACGGTAAAAGTCCCAAAATGAAAGCGAATGAAGTCATCAGAATTGGTCTTAACCTCGCAGTTGCTCCTTCTAACGCAGCTTGCAAAATCGTCATTCCTTTTCTTCTTCGCTCTGCGGCAAACTCTACAATTAGAATGGCATTTTTAGCCAATAAACCAATTAGCATGATAAGTGTAATCTGGGTGTAGATGTTGTTATCGATGCCAAAAATCTTATCGAAAATAAATACACCTGCTAAACCTACCGGAAGTGATAAAATTACCGCCAATGGTAACACATAACTTTCGTACTGTGCACAAAGTAGGAAGTAAACAAATATCAAACAGAGCATGAAAATAAATACAGTCTGGCTTCCTGCAGATTGCTCTTCACGAGACAAACCAGAGAATTCGTATCCATATCCCTGTGGTAAAATCTTAGCTGCCTCTTCTTCTACAGCTTTCAAAGCATCACCAGAACTAAAGCCAGGCTTAGGGTTTCCGGTTACGGCAATTGAAGTGTAAAGGTTAAACCTCGAAATGGCTTGCGGTCCGTAAACTCTTTCGGTAGAAATGAAACCAGAAATTGGCGCCATTGTGCCACTTGGCGTACGTACGTAAACAGAGTTTAAACTTTCTAAGTTACCACGATATTGTGGGTCTGCTTGATAAACTACTCGATATTGCTTTCCAAATTTGTTGAAGTTAGATGCGTAAACACCTCCATAGTAACCTTGCATTACGCTCATTACATCGTTCACATTTAAACCTGCTTGTTTAATTTTAGCCACGTTGGCTGTAATTAAGTATTGCGGGAAATTCGGGTTAAACGAAGTTGCTGCGTATTGTATTTCCGGACGTTTACTCAGCGCCGCTAAAAACTCATTACTTATTCTAGAGAAATCGGCAATTGTACCACCAGTTTTATCTTGTAACTGGAACTCAAAACCACCACCTGTACCAAAACCCTGAATTGTTGGAGGCGCAAAGAAGATAATTTTTGCTTCCTTGATATTAGCAGTTTTTGCAAATAGCTCGCCGATGATAGTTTTTACGTCACGTTTACGGTCATCCCATGGTTTTAAACGGGCAATTACCATTCCGTACGAACTACCAGAACCACTAATCATTGCTCTACCAATTACCTTAAGTGTTAATCTTACTTCTGGAACACTTGCAACAATACTGTCAATTTTAGTGATTACCTCGTTAGTTCTCTCTTGCGAAGTACCTGGAGGCAGGGAAATATCTGACATAATTGAACCTAAATCTTCGTTTGGTACGAAACCTTTAGGTGTAGTATTCATGGCCCAAACCAACGCTACAACGAATGCTAATAAACCTAATCCAGCTACCCATTTTTTCTTGGCGAGGAAGTAAACCGAACCTTTGTATTTGCGGGTCATGGTATCGAAAGAAGTATTGAAAGCTGCATAAAAGCGCTTCATAAATCCTTTCTTCTCGCCGTGGTCATCTTTGTGTGGCTTCAATAATAAAGCACATAAAGCCGGACTTAAAGTTAATGCGTTAATTGCGGATAAAATAATGGCGATTGCGAGCGTTAAACCGAATTGCTTATAAAATACACCCGATGAACCGCTGATAAAACTCACTGGAACGAATACCGCAGCCATTACTAGCGTGATGGAAATGATAGCTCCCGTAATTTCTTCCATCGCATCTTGCGTAGCTTTTCTGGCCGATTTATAACCTTTGTCTAGCTTCGCATGGACGGCCTCGACGACTACAATGGCATCATCTACCACAATACCGATGGCGAGTACGAGTGCAAATAACGTCAATAAGTTGATGGTAAAACCGAATAAACTTAGAAAGAAAAATGTACCTACAATTGCAACAGGTACTGAAATAGCCGGAATTAATGTCGATTTAAAATCCTGAAGGAAAATAAATACCACGATAAATACCAAGATAAATGCTTCGACCAAAGTGTGTAATACCTTTTCGATAGAGGCATCTAAGAAGTCGTTTACGTTGGTTAAGATATCATATTTTACACCGCTAGGAAAATCAGCGCTTGCTGCTTTTACAGCCTTCAAAGCGCCATCAATTACTTCTTTTGCATTTGAACCAGCGGTTTGGTTTACCATAAAACCTAAACCAGGTTTCTTATTAAAGCTAATAGAACTGGCGTAACTTTGTGCGCCCATTTCTATACGGGCAACATCTTTCAATTTTAAAACTTGTCCGTTTTGGGCTGTTCTAATAATAATATCCTCAAATTGGGTTTCGTCTTTTAACCTACCAGTATATTTTAACGTGTATTGAAACGACTCTGCGGCTTGCTCTCCCAATTGTCCTGGAGCAGCCTCAATGTTTTGGTCGGCTAATGCCGCACTAACATCACTTGGAATTAACCCGTAAGCTGCCATTACATCTGGCTTCAACCAAATACGCATGGTATAAATCGACTGTCCAAAAGCAGCCACATCTCCCACACCAGTTACCCTTTTAATTTGAGGGATGATGTTGATTTCAGCATAGTTTTGTAAGAACTTTTGGTCGTAGGCTGGGTCATCACTATAAAGCGAGAAAATCAATACGTTACTGGCCTGTCTCTTCGCAGTAATTACACCCGCACGAGTTACTTCGGCAGGTAATAAACTGGTGGCACGAGCCACACGATTTTGTACGTTTACCGCAGCTAAATCTGGATTTGTACCCAGTTTAAAGTTAACAGTAATTGTTGCCGAACCATCGTTACCAGCAGAAGAAGTCATGTAGGTCATGTCTTCTACACCATTAATTTGTTCTTCTAGCGGAACCACTACGCTACTCATTACCACATCGGCATTGGCACCTTGGTACGAGGCAGAAACTTGTACCGTTGGCGGCGCAATTTCAGGATATTGTGAAACAGGCAAGGTAATAATTCCCAGTACCCCTAAAATCAAAATGATGATGGAGATTACTGTAGAAAGTACAGGCCTGTCGATAAATTTTTTAAACATGAGAATTTGTTGGAATGTTTGAAAATTGAAATGTTGAAACGTTGCGAACTTTACAACATTTCAACCTTACAACAAAAAATAACTATTTATTCTTAGCCTCGGCAAATACAGAGTCCGCGGGTTTTGCTTGTGGCTTAATCTTATCGCCATCTTTTAAAGAAGCAAATCCTTCTAATACAATTTTATCACCGCTTTTTAGACCCTTGGTTACCACGAAGTAATTTCCTTTGGTTAACTGCATAATTTCAATATTGGTAGTTTTTACACCTGCAGTATCGTTAACTAGATAAACAAATTTTTTCCCTTGGATATCGGTAGTAGATTTTTGAGGAACCAATAAAGCATTTTCTATGTTTTGCGGAATGCGGATAGAGGCACTAGAACCCGAGCGTAACAAACCGTTCGGATTTGGAAACGTAGCTCTTAAACTCGAAGCACCTGTTTGAGTGTTGATTTGTCCGCTAACAGTTTCGATTTTACCTTTTTCTGCGTAAACAGTTCCATCAGCCAAAACCAAAGTTACACTAGGAATTTGTTTGATTTTGTCTGCTAACGTACGTCCTTTGGTATTTCTCGAAATTTCTAACAGCTGCTTTTCATTCAATGAGAAATAAGCATAAACTTTACTGATGCTAGAAACTGTTGTTAATGGCTCTTGGCTAGTACTGCTTACCAATGCACCTACTTTATAAGGTATAGTGCCAATTACGCCATTAGCCGGACTAGTTACAACCGTATAACCTAAGTTTACTTTTGCATTTACCAATGCAGCTTTAGCTTGTGCTAAATTTGCTTTCCTGCTAGTTAAAGTTAGCGCAGCAGCTTCTAAATCGAACTTACTGATGATATCTTTTTCTACCAATGGTTTGGTTTTGTTGTATTGTAATTGCGCCGCACTAACTTCGGCTTCTGCGCTACTAATTGCAGCTTGTGCTGTTCTTACAGCCTGCTCATATTGTGGTGCGTTAATGGCGAATAAAGGTTGTCCCTGTCTTACGGTTGCACCTTCATCTACGTAAATTTTTTCGATAAAGCCATCAATTTTTGGTCTGATGTCTACGTTTTGTTGACCTTCTAAGGTAGCTGGATAGTCGCTTTCTAAGGTAGTGTTAAAAGCATCTATCTGCACAACAGGGTAATTTTGCGGGCCAGCAGGAGGTCCACCTGCTTTTGGATCTTTACCACCCGAACTGCATGACGCCATAAATAGGGCTGCAATACCCGTTAGCGATAAATAAATTGAGGATTGTTTCATTATATGTATGTTGTATTGAAGGTTCTAACTGAAAATTTGTTCTAAGATGATTTGCTTTCTTTCCGCAATAAGTTCACTGTATTTTTCTTTCGGAATATCCAGTAGTTTTTGATACAAAGGCATCATAATTACGGGGAAAGATATCAATGAGGTTAAATTGAAAACAAATTGGATGGGTTCGTATTTTTTAATCGTACCTTTTTCCATTTCGACTTCAATTTCTTTCAAAAAGTGATGTAGGGCAGCGCTTTTCTTTTTTTCTTTTAAGGCGAAGTTTTTACTACAAATTTCGGTAATCAAAAATGATTCGCGATAAGGGTATTTTTGAAGTTCTTTCATGTGAACATCTATGAAAAGTCCCAGCTTTTCTTTAAAAGAGGTATTTCCATAAATAACGTCATCTAACTGAGATTTGAGACTATCTACAGCTTCGCGATATACCGTTTGGAAAAGTAAATCTCTAGAGCGGAAATAATAATTGATGAGCGAACGATTAACGCCAGCTGCATCTGCAATTTCTTGCGTAGTAGCATGCAGATAACCTTTGCTGAAGAATAGCTCTTTCGCTGTTTGTTTAATAAGTTCTTCCTTATTCAAAATTGATTAACTTTTTTGTTTAACAAAATTGTTAAACAGCAAAAGTAGTTTCAAGTTCGATTTTCAAAGTCAGAGAAATCTCATTTAAGTGAATGAAAGAATTTTGTTACAAAAGCCTTGGTGTCTTAGCGGATAAGCTGTAAATTTTATAAAAAAAGGTTTAGTGAGTATTGTATTCCTCTATTATCTTAATCAAATTTTTGATACTAGTCTTATTTTCTTCGATATATCTCTTTGCAATTACTTCGTTGTCATTTAGTAATTCGTGTAAAGCATCTCTTTGCTTATTGCTCCTTCCAAAAATGCCATAAAATGAATTGTTTTTTATTTCGAAAAAATGGATACCGTTTTTCGTAGCGAAATAGGAAACATTAGCAACAGTGCCTGTTTGTACAACATACTCGTAAACGTGTATCTTACCCTTAACTAAGGCGGGAAGTAAGCTGTATTTCTCCTTTTCCAGAGATCGGTTTACTCGGTGAAAAGTTTTATCCTTTTTTGCTTTATAATAACCAAGAATTTGAGCTGCTTTAAACTTTGTTTCTTGTTTATCGCTAGCTGTTTTAAAAATTACCCTAGCATAGTTGTCGGTAATAACACTTCCATAAATGGTATCACGCGAAAGTGTAATGATGTAGTCGTTTTGTGCAAATGCTACTCTGCTGAAAAGTATTAAAATAGCGATTGTGATGATGTTTTTCAAAATCAAATTTTTAAGTGGGAAAAAGTTATTTAAATTTTAATTTCTCCCTCAAAAACTTTTTCTGCAGGGCCGCACAAGAAAACATCGGTAAACTTCTCGCCATCATAACTGAAATTGATTTCGATATTTCCACCTAATACCACAACAGGCGTTACCACCTGACCAATTTGGTTCTGCTTTTTTGCCATTGCCATAGCTACCGCTGTAACACCAGTACCGCAGGCATAAGTTTCATCTTCAACGCCACGCTCAAAAGTGCGCACAAATAAATGATCAGGTTTTTTCTCTACAAAATTTACGTTAATACCTTCTGTTTTGTAGGTTTCGTTGTTACGGATGTTGTAACCTTCGGTATAAACATCCATCGTTTCTAAACCAGCAACTTCTTTTACGTAGTGCGGCGAACCTGTATTTAAAACGAAAGCATCTGCATCTAAATTGATGGTGTCTACATCTATCATTTGCAATTCTACCCAGTTGCCTTCCGCTGAAATTTTGGCATAATGTGGCCCATCAACTGCCAAAAAATTAGTCTCTGTGTCAAAAATTCCTAAATGCTTAGCAAAGGCTACAATACATCTGCCTCCGTTGCCGCACATGCTACCAATCTTACCATCAGCATTGTGGTACACCATCTCAAAATCGTAGTTATCGCTATTTAACAAAAACATCAAACCATCAGCACCAACACCAAACCTGCGATCGCAAAGATGCGCTACAGCCTTTGTATCAATATTTTTAGTGGAATTTTCTCTGCCATCAATCAATACAAAATCATTTCCTGCGCCTTGGTATTTATGAAATTTAATGTTCATGTCTTATATCTGCTTTGCTTGTAACAATTGTGAGCCAAAAAAAGTCAATAGGCTGTTAGGGTGCCTTTTAACATTTTTTAACACGGGTTTAGACGTTAATGTGATACAAATATCGTTCATATGGTATTAAATTTGAATAATTGAAGCGTAAAAAGTATTCAGAAAAATAACACACATTAGAATATAATAGATATGACAATGAAAAAAATAGGATTAATTGTATTGGCAGCGTCGTTTTTAGGTGGTGCAGCAGCAATTGGCGCCTATAAATTATTAGAGCGCCCTAGTGATAGTTTTACATTGGCCGACAGACAGAAGACCATGTTTGCGAGCAACGTTACTGGTGTTTCATCGGCCGGAGCACCTGACTTTGTACAGGCTGCAGCAGCGGTTTCTCCTGCGGTGGTACACATTAAAACTACGTACCAAGGTAAATCGAGCAGAGGCGGTGGCGGAATGGAAGATATGTTCGAACAGTTCTTTGGTTTTGGCGGTGGTGGTCGTGCTCAGCGTCAACCACAGGCAGCTTCTGGTTCGGGTGTAATTTTAACTTCAGATGGTTACATTGTTACCAACAACCACGTAGTAGATAAGGCAGATAAAATTGAAGTGATTTTGTCTAACAGACGCAAAGCTACCGCAAAGGTAATTGGTAAAGATCCAAATACAGATTTGGCCTTAATTAAGGTTGATGTAGACAATTTACCTTTCGTTAAAATGGGTAACTCAGATAACGTACAAGTAGGTGAGTGGGTATTAGCGGTAGGTTTCCCACTAGATTTACAAACTACAGTTACTGCTGGTATTGTAAGTGCTAAGGCTCGTAACATCGGTATCTTAAACCGCGGTAACAGCATGATGACCGAAGAAGAGTACGAAGAATTTAGACGAACTGGTCAAAAACCAACTAGAACTAATAATTCTATTGAATCGTTTATTCAAACAGATGCAGCAATTAACCCAGGTAACAGCGGTGGTGCTTTAGTGAATGCAGCGGGCGAATTAGTGGGTATCAATGCCGCAATTGCATCACAAAGTGGAAGAAACGAAGGTTACGGTTTTGCTATTCCGGTAAACTTGGCGAAGAAAATTTTAGAAGATTTCAAGAAATTCGGATCGGTTAAACGCGGTTACATTGGTGTAAACTTTGTTGCCTTAGATGCTGATGTAGCTGAAGAATTGAAAATTAAGGAAAACACAGGTTTATACGTGAGTGATGTTTCTCCAGAAGGTGCGGCAGCAGCAGCAGGTATTAAACAAGGTGATATCATTAAAAAAGTTGAAGGTGTAGCAATTTACGATTCGCCTGATTTGCAGGAGCGTATTGGTCGTATGAGCCCTGGAGATAAAGTAGCATTAACGGTGTTGAAGGCTGATGGTTCTACTAAAAATATGAACATCACACTTAAGGGCGAGAGTTCGGTAAAATTAGCTGCAAATAGCGAGAGTAAAGCTACAGGTGCTAGCATTGCTAAATTGGGAGCAAGTTTTGCACCAGCAACTGCGGCACAAAAAGCAAAGTATGGCATTAAGAGTGGTGTGGTGGTTACCAATGTAGTTCCAAATCAGATGTTCGATTATTGGGGTGCTAAAAAAGGCTGGATCATTACCAAAATTAATGGTACAGATGTAAATAGCGCAGCTGATATTGAAAAGGCATTGCCAACTTCTAGAGACGGAAGAACAACCATTGCTGGTATCAGCGACGAGGGTTCGTTTACATTTTCGTTTAACGGAAACTAATTACAACACACATATATTTTAAAAGGGTCCCGATTTTATTGGGACCTTTTTTATGGTTTTACTTTACCACAATTATGTTTTTAGAAGCGCAGTTTCAGTGGTGCTCGTTTTCGTTAGTCCCGCTTTTCGCTTCTCCCGATGAAACCTGTGCAACAAGCAAGCATACCTTAAAAACAATAAATACAGATGCTTAAATCGGGATCCGCTACAATCGGGGCTATTTTAGGAAAACCTACGTAAACCAAACCCGATTGAAACGGCGTACTTTTTTGGTGCAGCTACTTTGAAATTCCGCATATTTTGAACAAAAAAGACAAAGTGTAAAGCGGGACTAACGTTAATAGTAACACCAATTGGGCTTTTCTAATAAATAATAAGAAACAAAAAAAGCACCCAAATTTTGGATGCTTTTAATGCTGTATTTTTAGTTTAATTCTTCACTACTTTCTTCACCGCAGTACCGTTGTTGCCGCTCAAAGTCAGCAGGTACACGCCTTTGGCAAAGCTGTCGACGTTAACAGATGTTACCTCATCGTTTAAGTTAAAGCTGGCTAAAATTTTGCCGCTTAAATCACTTAGTGTTGCTTTTTGATAAAGTTTAGCTTGGTTTTGTATCTTAAGCACTGTAGTAACAGGGTTCGGGTAAATTACCACATCTTCGCCGTCAATTTTGAAGTTGGCTACAATTACTCTTTCAAGTTTAACAATGTTATCAAAATCTACTTGTTGCAGTTTGTAATACGCCCTTCCCAATAATGGAGACTTGTCTGTAAAAGTGTAATTCTGTAGCGTGCTGCTGTTGCCAACGCCACTAATGTTAGCCAAACTTGTAAAGTCTGTGCCGTTTGCCGACCTCGATAATCTAAACTCTTTATTGTTTACTTCGCTGCTTGTGCTCCAATTTAAAGCAATTGAATTGCTGTTTATTTGATGTGAGAAATTTACCAATTGGATAGGCAACACTGGATTAACGTAGTTAGCTACTGTTACACCGTTTGTTGCATCGGCAATTGAAGTCGCCTCTCCTGAGCCAGCATTCCAACGGTCGGCAGCTGCCAAATTATAGGTATGGTTACTTACCGAAGAAGTTCCGTCCTTGTTAAGCACGTTGGCAAGAGAAGTTTTATCGGCATTGCTTAAATTAAGTGTAAAAGTGGTGCTATTTGTAATTTCTACGTTTGGCGTAGTTTGCAAAGTGTAGGTAAGGTTATTTTCTCCAGTAAAGGTAAATTTACTTGCATCAATGTCGTTTGTTACTCCATTAATTTTATAAAAGTTAGTTCCTTTAACCACTAAAGCACCAGTTTGACCATCGTAAGTTGCGCTGGTAATAGTTGGTGCGGCAACATCTGTAACTGTTAGGGCAATAGTTGTTTGTTCAGTATTAACAGAACCATCTTCTCCTGCTGCCCAGCCTGTAGCTACAGCCAAATTGTAGGTAGTGTTACCTGTTGAGCTGTTGCCGTTCTTATTAATCAGTGAATTTAATGCGGTTTGGTCGTTAGCACTTAAAGTCACAGAAAAAGCAGTAGGGCTTGAAATATCTACGTTTGTGGCGGTCAAAGTGCTAGTTGTTCCACCTTCTGCGGTAATTGTAAGTTTGTTAGCTACAATGTCGTTATCGGTACCTACTAATGTTAAAAAGTTAGTTCCAGTAACAGCTAGTGATTTATTATTTGCATTGTATGTAGCGCTGGTAATTACTGGTTTTTGTGGAGTAATTGATACAGCGCTAGATTTAGCACTTTCATTAAAATTATTATCTACAGATGAGATAACGAAATAATACAGTGTGCCCGAGGTTAACCCAGTTATCTGTGCAGTGGTAGTGCCTTTAGCAACTGATGCCATTAAGGTAGTTGGGTTATTGGTTGTACCTCCGTAAATCTCGTAACCGTTAAAGTCTGACTCAACGTTTTCGTCCCAGCTTAGGTTTACTTTAGAACCTCCGGTGAAACTAAGGGCTTGTAAGCCAGTTGGCACCGCTGGTGGAGTAACGTCATCAGGCGTTAATTTAAGTAGCCTGCTTCCTGCTGAGCCATTATCGCCATCTATAGCATAAACACTATTATCGTGAGCCGTTATTCCGTAAGCTAGATATGGATAACCTGCAGAAAATGTTGCCGAGTAAAACTCAACAGCTGGACCTACTCCGTTGGTATATTTGTATAACTTGTAGTCGGTTCCCGGAGTCTCAATTGCATAAAGATTGTTAAAATGGTCAATAAATAAAGCAGAGGTATAATTGGTGTTGTTCAAAACTGTTGGAGAGTAAACAATACCGTCAGATGTGGTAAGCTTAACTATGCCACCTTTTTTACTTGTTCCTCCATCTTTATTAAATGCTGTATTGAAATAAATAGTCCCATTTGAAGCCACAGAGATACTTGTAGGGAGTGTAAAGTCTCCGCCAGCATCTATCCCTTGGTGTATAACTGTACTTGTACTGTTTATGTTCTGAGGAGTGTCGTATCTCCTTATATCGTATTTTTCTGTAGTTCCATTATATTCTAATACATAGAGCCTATTCTGGCTATCAAATGATATGCCTGTAAAATATCGGCCTGTTTGCACTACAGTAGCAGCGTAGCTATTGTTTGCGTCTAAATGTGTAATTGTACCTTCAGAGCCGTTAAGGTCTGAAGAAAAGTAAATATCTCCGTTACTGGCAACTGCTAAACCATAAGGTAAGTCGAAAGCATTGCCAACAATGTTTTGGTAAATTACAGTGGCTACTCCCGTACCATTCGTATATTTTACAATTTCGTATTTATCTGCTTCTTGAAAACGAGTAGTATAAATATTACCACTAGCATCCTTCGCCAATGCAGCATTTTGCATTCCAGTTTCTAGATTACTTGCCGTATACTGAGCGAAAACCGTACTGCTCACAAGAACAAACAGTAGTACCAATTTTAATTTTAAGTAGAATTTTTTCATAATTTCTATACTGAGATATATGGATTAAGCCATCCACTTTGCGTATTTTCTATTACTTCTGTGGTATCAAAACCAAATGCAGTTTCTGATGCCAAAATGGTTTGTAGTGTTCTTGGTTTTGCCGTTTGTATTTTTACAATATCAATTGGATGATAAGCATTGATGCCCATTGTTTGATGCCCAATTAAACCCCGCGGCCCTTCAACCCCTTTTTTATTTAATTGATATACAGCTTCTGCCGCATCTCCTTTTATTAATTGTGGTAACATTTGAGCTAATGCCAAACCAGCTTCGTAACCCATCATGGCAAAAACATTAGCGTCTTGTTTGCCAAAATCTTCAAATTGCTTTACAAAGGCTTTATTGCTTTTGCTCTGCATATCTCTATGCCAAGAGCGGGCACTGTACATTTTAATGTTCATGTCTTCTACCTCAAATAAAGCTTCGCTATAGGCCATGTTTTCTACCACTACTAAGGGTATGGTATCGTAAAACTTAGATTGCCGCCACTGCCATAAAAACTGATTGGCCATTTTGCCCGAAAATATGGCATGTACAAAGTTTGGTGTTTCCTTTTCTAGTCCCTCAAAAAACGGAGCTAAATTTAATTGTTGAGTGTTAGCATAAGCTTCAGGTAAAACGAAACTGTTTACCCCAGTAGAACCTGCTGCTGCGGCACCTTCAATAAAAGAGCTACTTAAGTTAAAACCAGCTTCGTATATAGGCATTACCAACTGCCCCGCTGGACCAAACTCTTTTACTGCCCAGTTACCCAAAGCATACTGGCTTTGCCACAAATTCATAGACAGACTATAAACGTTTTCTCCCGTAGTTGCTGCCGATGGAATGTATTCTCCAAAATCTAAGAAAAAGCCTAGCTTGTTAAAGTTTTGTAACATTGGCTTTAGTTCTTCTATCACTTGGATGTTTACCATGCCCATTAGCACATCAACTCCTTCAAAAAAGATAAGTCGTTTAGCTTCTTCTACGCATTTATTCCTTTCGCCATTGCCTACGTAAGAGGGAACGAAATTAAATTGGCTGGCTGCAATCTTGTTTTTAGTCAAGGCACAGGCAATGCCCGCCATGGTATGTTGCCCGTAAAATGGATACATACCAGAGTAGGGTAATAAAAAGCCTATTTTTAACTGACGGTTCACTATAGTTTAGTTTCTTGATGGGAAAATACCTTGAGTGGCAATACAGTAATTCATGGCTAGATAAGGTTGTATAATGTCAATCGGTTGGCCGACTCCAGCCGGATGCGTATTTCCAGATACAGTATTACTACCTGCCATTGATTTAATATTAGCTGTATTAGTTGTACCATTAGGTAATGTTGGTGTAGCGACAGTAGGGGTTGCATAGGTTTTTAAAGTTGTTGCATTTGGACCAGAGCCAATTTTAGGACTTAATGCCAAATAATTATTTTCTGGAGTGGTTGCATCACCTGCTACTATTGCACCTTGCGGAGTTGATATTATGCCCTGTGCAGAATGTATATGCGGAGGCAGGTTACTAGTAAGTATTGACGTTCTTTCCGTGCCGCCAGCTTGTCCTATACTATAATTACTAGTTCCTGGGCTTTGCCCTTGTCCAATTGCAACTCTACCTTGTAAATTTGGTAGTGCAAAAGTTTGTATGCCGTTGCCACCATACATAGTGCCTAGCAGCGAAAATAGCGCACTATTTTGTTGTATTGATAATAATTGCCCAGAACAAGCCATCCAACCTCTAGGGGCAAAGTTAAAGCCAAAAGCGGCTATCATACCTAAGAATGCATCCATAATTATAAATTTTTAGTGTTAAATAATTGATTGTTTGATTTAAATCCCAACTGCATTAAGTTGGTTATGCGTTGCGCATCTTTGGTAGCGCTAATTAAAACTTCTTGTTTTTCTGTATTTCTGTAACTCCAAGCAGTAACATTATTTGGGTTTTCTCCCGCACCAACTATTACATCTACATGAGCTGTGGTTTGTGCTAGTATCAGGTTGTTTATCTTATCGCCTTTTATAAAACCTAAGTCGGCTAAACAGATTACCTTATCGCAATTTTGCTGAGTTTTTAAAAATTTAGCAACCTTATTTAATGCTGTAATAGGGTCTTGATAGCTAATTTCTGAATGGCTTGTTTTTGCCCCAATGCCAGTAATGCCAATTTTAGTGTTACCACTATAGACAATAATATAAGGCGAAATTTGAGACTGCAGCTTTTCGTCTTTAAAAGTATAGTTGCAATTCACAAAGTTACATGAACTAGCACTTAGTATCTTTGATATATGCTGTGTACTGAGCTTGTTTTTGTTCCAGCTAAAATTAACTGCGTGGTAGTTAGCTCTGCTTAAATCGAAGGTTAAATCTGCAAAATGGTTGGTATTGGCTATACTTCCAGAAAATAGATTGATACTACCCATCTCAAAATTTTTGATGGCTTGACGAGATTTTACAATGTGCTCCACATTTGAAGTGGACAATAAATTGAGTGTATTAGCGTTACTTTTGGTGTAAATAACTTTTGTGGCTTTAGCAACGTTGCTGATGCCCGATGCAAATAACACCGAGCTGCCCAGTATAAATTGCGCCTTTAGGAACGACCTTCGTGTGTCCATAAGTAATGAAATTAGTATATGTTATTTGTGTTTATCGCTAATGCGTAATTAAAGCTAGCTACAAAAAGCAATAGCTAAAAACTTTTGGGGGTGGACAAAAAGGGGACAAATGCAATTCGTCTTGTTAAGTGCAAGAAAATCAGCATGTTGATTTTTGTCTTTTAGAGCCGCTAGCTCTGAGATAATTTGGGTGGAGATGTAGTTCCTATAGAGAAAAAAGTTCTGCGTTAATTTCCTCTACAATTTTCAGGAGTGATTTTTTGCTTGTATCTACCCTAAATGTATCGGTATTTGGTTCATCAAATCGCTGATTAACTCCGGTGAGGTTAGCCAAATATGCTGGGTCGTTTGGAGACAACATCGCCCTTCGATATAAACCTTTTGTATCTCTTTTTTTTAGGGTAGCTAAATCACACTTGATGTAAACAAGTTCGGCTCCGCATTCATTTTTCAATATTATTCTAGTTTCATGAAACGGATTAATTGCCGAAATGATAATAAAGTCGTAATCAGCTTTTGCTGCGTTTACAAAATTTGCCATACGTCTGATATTCTCCAGCCTGTCTGCATTAGAAAAACCTAGGTCTGTAGCATATTTACTTCTAAACTCATCTCCATCAACAATAAGTACTCTTAGGTTTTCTTTTGACCATTGCTCGGCTAGTGCATTGGCAATAGTAGTTTTGCCAGCTCCAGATAGTCCTGTAAACTGAATTACTTTAGTCATAGCTAGATTTTATCTGTTGAAACAGCTTTACATAGTTTTCAGATAAACTGCTATTTTTAATGGAATAGCTAATTTCTTCATCACCACTAAAACCAAGCGAAGCATCTTTACTATGTTTTGTAGTTCTTGCTATCGAATTTTCTTGAATTTGACTTTGCGCTAGAACCTTTCCCCAAAAATGGCTAAGCATCTCTTTTACACCAAAACTATAATCGTAGAAATAATTTAACGGGTGTTTCTGCTGTATCACCGCTAAGTTCTTCTTATAAAACTCGTCAATTACCAGTTCGGTATAATGGTTAAAATCTTCGTAATGTTCTGCGGCTATTTCAATGTTTAACAGTAACGGATTGATGTAATTTGGTATGGCATGTATTCCTCTTTTTTTAATATGAGAGGTAATGATCGCATGAGGTTCTCTGGTTAGAAAATAAAAAGGTGTTTCTGGAAACCAGTTACGCAGTTGCTCGTAACAGTGAATATGCCAGCTGTCTAATTTAATAACGTATTGTTGATATCCGTTTGTTCGGTCTTGCCCGTACCACGCCATTGTTTGTTTGAATACCTTTTCAATGTCGTTGTTGGAAATGTGAGCATCCCACTCTTTCATTCTTAGTATTTGATCAAAAATTGGTGCTTCGGGAACAACAATATTGGCATTGTCCGCAGATAATGCTTGTGAAAGCAATGTAGATCCACATCTAGATACGTGAAAAACGAAAGAACTAATTTGGATAGACTTCAACGGGATTTTCAAATCAAATAAAGTATCCAGACCTGTACAAGAAATATACCTGCTCGACTGTTTTTTGCTTTTTAATAAACTAATGGTTTCATCAAAAAATGGTTCGTTGAAATGGTGCTCGCCTGCAAAAATCCACAAACACGTCCATGAACCGTCCTCGAATTTTAGATCGTAAGGTAGCCAGCAACTTAACTCAGATTCCATACGCTGCTTTTAGGTTCTCAATCAGGTGATTGGCAGTTTCAGTTTGGTGGGTTTCTAGTTGTGCAATTACCATCCTAGCTTCTTCTATCGACATTTTTGTCTCTTCAACCTGATAACCGTATCGTTCGAAAAGTTGATCGCTCCATTCATTACGCAGACAATCTATTACTAAATGGATTCTAACAGTATCTCCACCATTTTTTACGCTATGTTCTTTGGAAAAATCCATATACCAACAAGTTCCAGGTACCAACTTATGGTTTTCATTCTCTACAATAAAATCGACTTCATTATTTGTTAAAATGGGGATGTGTAAGCGAAAATTCCCATCTTCATAACTACAGCCCGGATCTTTGTGCGGCTTAATTTCACTTCCTGGATACAGGGCTAAAAACCTGACAGTTTCCTTTTCGCATTTCCAATCGGTTAATATTGATTTGATGTAAGGTAGTTCTTCTAAAAGCGGCGTGTCTTTAAATGGCTGGTTTGTGTAGTTAGAGTAAATATCCGAAGAAGAGCCAGAAGCCGATCTAAGAGAAATGCTTTTCCAATCGCCATTGTAGTCTTTGCTGTTGAAATGACTTGCCCAATTGCTTTTTAATGCAATTTGAAGTTCTTGTTCCAGAATAGAAACATCGTAAACGCTGTCGAATTTAATTGCGGCCAAAATGAGAAAGCTGTTGGGTTAAATAATCAAGTCGATTTGCTAAATTAGGCAAGTCTTTAGACAATTTACATCTTAATTTTTATAAACGCTCAAATTCCTTTGATGAATACTACTTTCGAAGCTTTCCCTTTTTTAGGCTTTTATCGCTCCAAAAGAAATCCTACTGCCCAAAATTTGCAAGAAGATGTTGATTTTCAAACGGCAGAAAAATTTTTCTTAAATACCTTCGAAATAGGTTTATTTGAAGTTTATGAGTTTTTATATCAACATTGTAAAGATGATTTACAATTTGAGAACTGGCTGGTAGATTTAAAAGGTAGAGATTTTTATGAAAGAAAGCGAGACTTGTTTAATGATTGGTACGAAAATAAGCGAGAAGAAATTAATGAACTTTCTGATACTGATGTTTTAAGCAAAGAGGAATTAAGTTTTTGGGAGACAAATGGCTATTTACAGCTAAGCGATTTTATCTCAACAGAAGATTGCGATGATGTGGTTTCGCTAATTTGTGAAACGTTAGGCGTTAATTTAGAACAGCAAGAGACTTGGTACCCACAACACGAGATGTTGCAAGGTTTGATGTTGCAGCTTTATCAAGGGGCGCCAATAGAAAAAATTAGAAACAACGATAAACTTTTTGCTGTGTTTGCACAATTGTACCGTAATACACAATTGGTTGCTAATTGCGAAAAGGTAAGTTACAATCCGCCAGAAACGAGTAGTTTTCATTTTATGGGAAGTCCGCTACATTGGGATATTGACTTCGGAAAAGGTCCACAATATTACATACAGGGTTTAGTGTATTTGAACGATGTGCCTGTAGATAGAGGCACATTTTCTTTAGTCCCTGGTTTTCATAAAAAAATAAACAATGTTTTAGAGGGCAATAACCCCGAAGCGGCTATGGAAAAAGTAAGGGAGACAGAAAAAGTTGAATATTTAGCTGGTAAAAAAGGAGACCTAATTCTTTGGCTACAATCTTTGCCTCATGCTGCAAGTGCTAATCGTTCTGATATGCCAAGGTTTGTGCAGTACGTGAGTTTTATGGAGATTTAACGAAGCTGAAAAAACAAAAAAAGCATCCTGAATTTGGATGCTTTTTGATAGAATTTTAACCTATTTATGCTGTGCCTGCCCTACGCGGATAGCCCACTCACAGGACTTTTTTGTCTTTTCCTAAACGACCTTCGTTTCAGTATAACAAGCTAGCGAAAAATTGGTTTCATTCCTTTAAATTTTTATTAACAAATCAACAAATTTGTGAATTACTTCTTGGTGTCGGCGTAACCGAATACTTTTTGAAGCAAACCTGTTGAGCGTGCACTAATGTTGTCTCTAATTTTTAACTCCTCTTGCGCCACCTGAACAAACATTCCTTCTATTGCTTTTTCTGCAACGTATTGTGTTAAATTGGTGTTTACAGGTTTTACCAATGGAATTTTATTATAGGCTGCTGCGGCATCTGTCCAATATTTGGTAGCACCAACTTTGCTTAAACTATTACTAATTACAGGAGAAAATTTTTCCATCAGCTGTGCTGTAGTTACTCTTTTAAAGTAAGAAGTAGCCGCATCTTTATTTCCTAAAAGGATGTTAGTTGCATCTGCAATGGTCATTTGCTTAATGGCATTTACAAAAATTGGCTTTGCTTCTTTAGCCGCATCTTCTGCTGCACGGTTTAAGCTTAAAATCACATTGTCAGCCAATGAATTTAAACCTACGCTGCGCAAAGTTTTCTCTACCTTTTGTGCTTCCGTGGGGAATAAAATTTTGATAGCCATATTTCCCAAAAAACCATCCTTCGCAGAAAGCCTATCTGCACCAGCGGATGTACCAATTTCCAAAGCTTGTTTTAAGCCGTTGCTAATCTCTAAACTGCTCGGGGTTCCCATAGCACCGGTAGCCACCTGACCTAAAATATTACCTAATTTGCCTTGGCTTTGTGCATCGCAACTGCTAAGTGAAATGCTAGCCGCCGCCAACAAAAATAATCCTGTTTTTTTCATAAAGTATTGTAATTATGCTAGGGGCAAGGATTATTTATCCCCACCCACTGTAGCAAAATTACGCAAATCTTTTGCCAATAGCTGTGCCGATTTAGCTATTTTAACATATTCAGCTCGGTACCCTTCTTTGTCTACACCTTTTGCACCATCGGCCAAAGCAATAGCTTGTTCAAAGGTGCTATCTTGTACAAATTCCGATTGGCGTAGTAACATGCCAAACATAGCCACCGATGCAGAGAATCTAAAGTTGTCGCTAGTTTTGTTCAGCTTATCCTGATAGCTATCTACCACTGGTTTTTGAAGCAATTTACTGCTGTCGCCATCTGGTTGTTTGTAGCGCATTTTAACGGTAAGCATTTCATTAGTGTTGCTAGATGATGGAGAATTTTTGAGAACGTTCTTAGGAACATCTTGATATTTGAGCGCATCAACACTTTTGATAAACTTACTTTCTACACCAACAGGAATAATTTCGTAAAGTGCCGTAACGGTATGACCAGCACCCATTTCACCTGCATCTTTTTTGTCGTCGTTAAAATCTTCGTTGTTTAACAAGCGGTTTTCATAGCCGATTAAACGGTAGGCCTGTACTTTCGCTGGGTTAAATTCAATTTGTAACTTCACATCTTTAGCAACAGTAAAAAGTGTTCCGCCAAATTCATTAATCAATACTTTTCTAGCTTCGCTGATGTTATCGATATAAGCATAATTACCATTGCCTTTATTCGCTAGAACTTCCATTTTGCTGTCTTTGTAATTGCCCATGCCAAAACCAAGAACAGTTAAGAAAACACCACTTTTACGTTTTTCTTCTATCAAGGTTTGCATATCGCCATCACTGCTGGCGCCTACGTTAAAGTCGCCATCTGTTGCTAGAATGATACGATTATTACCTCCTTTGATGAAATTCTCAGTTGCTACTTTGTAAGCCAGCTTAATACCTGCACCACCAGCGGTAGAGCCACCAGCACTCAATTTGTTCAAAGCTTCTTTAATCGCTTGCTTGTTATCTCCAGAGGTTGATGGTAAAACCAAGCCAGAGTTACCAGCGTACACTACAATGGCAACTTTATCTTGGTCGCGTAAATTATCGGTAAGTAGACGTAGGGAACTCACTAACAAAGGCAATTTATTGGGCGATTCCATTGAGCCAGAAACATCGATTAAGAAAACCAAGTTAGATGGCGGCAATTTCTCCGTTGGGATGTTTTTTGCTTTTAAGCCAATGTGTACCAAACGATGTTGATTGTTCCAAGGAGCTGTGCCAATTTCTGTAACAATATTTACTGGGTCATCGCCTTTTGGTTGTGCGTAGCTGTAATCGAAATAGTTAATCATTTCTTCGATACGTACTGCATCTTTTGGAGGCAAGCCACCGTTATTAATGAACCTACGCATATTACTGTAGGAAGCGGCATCAACATCTATAGAAAATGTTGAAAGTGGGTCGTTAGATACTTTCTTGAAAGCATTTTCAGTAATGTGTGCATAGTTTTCTGTGTTTTGTGGAGCTTGATAAAAGTGCCTTCCATTGCCTGTTGCCATGATACTTTTGTTTGCTGAAATACCTACAACCCTACCCGCTAAAGCTTCTGCTACTGGTGGAGCAACCATAACCATATCTTTCATCACGATAGGTCGTTTTTCATTTTTGGCAGATTTTGATTTCGTAACCACAACCTCACTTAAAACCTTGTCGTCGTCTTTAAGATCGATATTGATTATATTCGATTTTCCTATCATAACCTTTTTGGTTTGGAAGCCTAAATTCATGACTAGCAGATGCGTGTCGGTAGCCGGAATCACAATTTTATATTTTCCGTTTTTATCAGCTGATATGGAAGTTTTACTGGGCAAGCTTCTAACCGTTGCGCCTGGCAAGGCTAAGCCATCAGCTGTGCTAGTTATGATACCAGAAATTTCTCTGGTTGGGTTGGTTTTATATCCCAAAAATAGGACTAAAACGATAATTGAGGTGAGTAATGTTTTCATTGTTTAGAATTTTATATGATTAACTCCTGAATAAATAATTTGTCGCTTAGGTATCCTTAATGTCCTCGGCGAATTTTAATAATACGTTTAATGATAAAGTACAAGCCAAACATGATGATGAGGTAAGGCCAAATGCTCACTGCCCATAGCATAAAATCTACAATAGATTGCCAGCCTTGATTAAGTGCCACTTTTGTTCTGGTTAAGAAACCAGTCTTTGGTTGTTCGATGTATTCTTTGTCTTTATATAAATTGATATTGAGCGTACTGAATGCAACTTGGTCGGCTAAATATTTTAATCGCCCTTGTTGACTGTCAATTTCCTCTTCAAGTGTTCTGATGTTCTCTTGTATGGCTAAAATATCTTTAACTGTTGCGGCTTTGGCCAGTATTTGTTTGTAACGCTGTAGATATTCGCGTTTGGTGGTCAAACGAGTTTCTGTATCCACGTATTCTTCGGTAACATCTCTAGCTTGTATATTCTTAAGTGTTATTTCGTCCTTTCCGTTTTCTACTTCCGCTAGCAGTTTCTCAAAATTTATGGCAGGGATACGAATTTTAAGGATGTAAGAAATGGTTTGTTCGTTATTCTGTAAATCTTCACCTTCATAGTAAGCGTTCAATTTTTTTAGCAATTGGTCAATTCTTTTTTTGCTATCGCTGATGTTTCGGCTCTTCACCGTCATACTGCCATCTTTAATGATTTTCTGTTTATTGATAGCAATTTGAGGATTTGCAGACGGTGCATTGGTTTCCACTCGGTTATCTTCATGTTTCGAAGATAGAGCGGGAGACATCATTTTTACCGTAGACGCTTCTTCAGCCACAGCTTCGGTAACAATCATCTGGTCTACTGCATCAGATCTGTTTTCTTGTTGATTACTACAAGCACTCAGCGTAAAAACTGTGCAGTAAACTATTAATTGAGGTATTTTCATATCCTAAGGTTTTTTGGTGATGTTGTTTTATTCGAAAATCTTTTTCGGTCTAATAACTTATCGACTTTTGGACTTATCGTTTAAGGGTAGATGTAGCTATCCATAATTTTCCATACCCGTCTCGAAAAATATTTTTATACTTGAAGAAATTTAGGAATTCCGAGACGTTTGAAGTTTATCAAAAATACATCTAGAGTTGGGGAGAATGCGGCGCAAGACGATCTCTCGCTAGTTGCAGCTTACCAAGAAAGCGGCGATTTAGAAGTATTAGGTACGCTTTATAACAGATATATGCACTTAGTTTTTGGTGTTTGCTTCAACTATTTTAAGGATGAAGAGCAAAGCAAGGATGCGGTAATGCAAATTTTTGAAGAACTGGTGAAGAAACTTCGTGTACATCAGGTGCAGAATTTTAAAAGCTGGCTGCATGTACTCACGCGAAATCATTGTTTAATGGCCTTGCGCAAGTCGAGCAAAAATCCAACGGTAAGTATTGAAGATAATTTTGTGGAAAATGATGAGTTCGTGCATCTTGATATCGACAACACAAAAGAAACACAGCTTACCATCATGGAAAAGTGTATGGAAACCCTTTCGGAAGAACAACGAAAAAGCGTAGATTTATTCTATCTACAAGAAAAATGCTATAAAGAAGTTGCCGATATTACAGGTTACGATATGCTGAAAGTGAAAAGCTATATCCAGAATGGAAAGCGCAATTTGAAAATTTGTATTGAAAAGAACAGTGGGCAATAACGAATGGTTAGATATTGATGTACTTGACGATTACCTAGAAGGTAAACTCGATCCTAGTACGATGCATAAGGTTGAGCGAATTTCGCTCGAAGATCCTTTTGTTGCCCAAGCTCTAGCCGGATTAACAGAAGCTAAAAAGCGTACTCAAACACTTTCTTTATTACAAAAACAACTGCAAGAACGCATAGCCGAAAAGCCAGTTGAACGCAAAATGTGGCGTATTACTTCGTTGCGACTAAGTATTGCTGCAACTGCTGCAGTAGTATTTATTGTAGTTAGCGTGTTATTTTTAATGCGTGAAAATCAGCGAAAAATTCAGACTGAGTTGGCATCACAGAATAAAGCCGTAGAGGTAGATTTAAAGCCAAATGCAGTGGCTGTTGCCCCAATAGATACTTTATCGAAAACAGCTCCAGAAGCATTGCTAGATCAAAAGAAGGTAACGCAAGCTTTAGACAATACCCTGTCAAACAATGGCCAAGCTATCGCTAAAAATAAAGCTGTTCAAGAGGAAGCTGTAGCAGCATCTGTTTTACAGGAAAAGCAGTTTAAATCTGCACGACTTAAGCAGGAGAGTTATCAAAGACAAGCTACTGTAATTGGTCCACCGATTGCTGCGCCAACGTCGCCAGTGCAGGTTTTGGAGAATAAGGTAGATGGTATCCAAGTGAAAACAGATCCTTATGCGAGATCTGTTAAAGGTACGGTATATGATATTGCTGGCAGACCACTATCTGGTGCCGATGTAAAAATGGTGGGTAACGATATTAGGGCAATTACGAATGTGAGCGGCGAATTTACTTTGCCGATAGATAAAGATAGTAACAAGGTAACCTTAGAAGTTGCTTCACTTGGTTTTGCCAAGAAAAACATACAAGCCAATACGAATGAGAAATTGAATATTCGTTTGGAAGAAAGTAATAGCGCTTTAAACGAGGTTGTGGTAACCGAATATGGAAAACGAAAAGCGGTGGTACTTAAAGATGAACCATTTATCGGTACTCCTAAAAATGGATGGAAGGCTTACAGCGAATATCTAGCTAAAGAAAATAAGCTTTATGTTGATGGCTCTAAAGTGGTAATGCTAAGCTTTATTGTTCTACCTGATGGTACTCCTAGTGATATTAAAGTGATAATGTCGGTTGGGAAAACGATGGATGATGAGGCTATAAGGTTATTGAAGAATGGCAGCAAGTGGAATTATCCAGCAGGCGTAAATAAAACTACTGCAATCAGCATCAAATTCTAAGATGTACAAAGTCGGTAAATTCCTAGAAGAGGATCTTGATAAGCTAATTCCATTTATGCAGGCTCATCCTTTTGCGATAGTAATTGGAGTCAACCAAAATATTCCATCTGCAACACAAATACCTTTACAAATTAAACAAGACGGTGATGTCGTTAAGCTCATTGGGCATGTGATGAAAAAAACGGATCATCACGAGGCTTTTGTGGCAAACGAAAATGTGTTGGCACTATTTCATGGTGCACATGCTTATGTGAGTGCATCAGTTTATGAAAATCCTGCATCAGCATCTACTTGGAATTATAGTTCGGTACATGCCAAAGGAAACATTCGATTATTGGATAATGAAGAAACTAAGGCAGTAATTAAAGAACTTACTGATCAATACGAGGCGAATGACAGTCCAGCGGCTTTTCATCAAATGTCTGATGAATATATCGATCATCATTTAAAAGCCATAGCAGGTTTCGAAATTACCGTTACTTCTTTGGAAGGGGTTTTTAAACTAAGCCAAAATCATCCGCAAGTTAACCAAGAAAGCATTGTTAATCATTTGTCGCAGAGCGATGATGTGCAGGCGCAGGAAGTAGCGAAGCAGATGAAAGAAAATTGTTAGATTGTTTCATTGTTCAATTGGTTTAAAATTTTCCGCTGATTTACACTGATTTCTTCCGCAGATATTCGCTGATTCTACAGGCGAACTTTATACTTTTACTTTCGACTTTTAAACTTAGCCTAACATTCCGGCAAGCTAATCGGCACTTTTGTCGCCAAACCACCATCAGAAGTTTCTTTGTATTTGGCGTTCATATCTAAGGCTGTTTCCCACATGGTATTTACCACTGCATCTAGGCTTACTTTTGCCTTATCGGGATTACTTTGTAAAGCCAACTGACTTGCGGTAATGGCTTTAATTGCGCCCATGGTATTACGTTCGATACAAGGGATTTGAACTAAGCCCCCGATAGGGTCGCAGGTTAGACCTAGGTGGTGTTCCATTGCTATTTCTGCTGCCATAAGCACTTGGCGTTGCGAACCACCCAAACATTCGGTTAAAGCCGCTGCCGCCATTGCCGATGATACACCGATTTCTGCCTGACAACCACCCATCGCTGCGGAAATAGTAGCTCCTTTTTTGAAGATACTGCCAATTTCGCTTGCACAAGCTATAAATTGAATGATTTTATCTTCGGTGTAGCCATCGCAAAAAGTGATGAAATATTGTAAAACGGCTGGAATTACACCCGAAGCGCCATTAGTTGGTGCAGTTACTACACGTCCAAACGCTGCGTTTTCTTCGTTCACTGCCAAGGCAAAACAGCTTACCCAGTCTAGAATATAATTGAAACCCATACCGCCATTGCGAATAGCCATCATCCAACTCTCGTAATCGGTGTAGGTTTGCTTGCCTATTAAACGTTGGTTTAATTTTGCAGCCCTACGTGCAACATCTAATCCACCAGGTAAAAACCCAGCAGTATGGCAGCCTCTGTAGATACATTCTTTGATCACTTTGTAATGTTGCAGAATGCCTTTTTTGGTTTCTGCTTCTGGTCGCCAAGCGGCTTCGTTTTCCATTACAATTTCGCTTACTTTTAAGCCAGTGGTTAAGCACCAATGTAAAAGTTCGCTGGCTTTCTCTACCGGAAATGGTAGTTCCACTTGTTCTTTCTCTGAACTATCTTGCCCTTCCTTTACCACAAAACCGCCGCCTATGCTGTAATAAGTTTCAGAAATGGCTTTTCCAGTGGATAGAAACGCTTGAAAAGTAACCGCATTGGGATGAAAAGGAAGGCTTTCAGCAAAAAGAAAAATCAGATCATCCTCATAAGAGAAGTTGATTTTAGAGTGGCCTGCTAACGTTAGCTTTTGCTCAGTTTTAATTTGAGCAACTGTACTATCAATGGCATTTACATCAAAAGTAACAGGATCGCCACCGGCCAAGCCTAATAAAATGGCAATATCAGTTCCGTGCCCTTTGCCTGTTTTAGCTAAAGATCCGTATAAAAGAATTTTTACTTGTTCTACATCTGTCAACACACTTTGTGCAGCTAAACTATTGGTAAATTGCTGCGCAGCTCGCCAAGGGCCAAGCGTATGTGAACTCGAAGGTCCTATTCCTATCTTAAATATATCGAAAACTGAAATTTGTTCATTAGGCATAATACAAAGCTACGATTGTTTTGTGATTTTCGGCTGCTAGTGTTATAATTACTACTTTTATAATATATGAGTTTAAAATCGACATTTTCGTTTCTTCTTACTATCTCTTGGCTAACAACACTTGGGCAAACAATTAATGAGATACAGCAAAAAATGTCTCATCCTTCGGATCTGCCTATACAGCGTTTTGTGATTAATTTCTCGAAAAATATTAATGGTGTTGCGTTAAATTATAAGGATATTAAAAGTGTGACGTCCGAAAAGTTAAAGGAAGTAGAAAATGTTGAATTTCTAGAATTGGGATTTGAAAATCAGTCGCAGTTAAATGAACTGGTAAGCTTTCTTAATAGTTTTAAGAACTTGAAATATTTAAGTTTTACCTACGATGATTACTTCTCAAAAGAAAGCACTAATGAAATTGTAGTACCAAAAGAGATAGCTAATTTCGACAAACTTATAGCCGTTAAGTTCGCAGGGAAATGGAAAGTAAATTTCCAAAAAAGCTTCGAAACGCTTAAAAATCTGCCTAAACTTTCTTACTATCTATTCAATGATGAAATACCTAAAGAACTTTTAATGCTAAACGTAAAAGGAATTTCTTTGTATAGTGAGAAGAAGGTTGAGGTATCAAAGTGGTTATTCGAGTTGAAAAACTTAGAAACGTTGTCTATTAACATGAAGTTATTCGCATCTAGGGAATTTCGTTATGTAGACTATACCAAAGTTTTAAGCAATATTTCTACACTTCCAGTTTTAAAAAGCTTATACATTAGTGGACTGCATAATTTTGATGAAACCACTGCGAAAATCAAAGTCCCTTTGCTGGAAGAATTGTCGGTATCTAGTGGCGATGTTAAAAAGCAAGCAGCTTTTTTTGAGTTCATCGGTAATCTTACAAATTTAAAAGCATTAAGCTTGAGGGATATTAAATACGATACTTTGAAAAGAGATCTGCTGAAACTCAAAAAGCTTAAATCACTTAACCTTCGTGGAACCTACAGGCAAGATTTGTTGATAGATTTTGAACTTAAGGATCTAAGTACATTAACCTCTCTTAGTGTCAGTAATTTTTCAAATATAAGGAACTTCAATGCTTTCCCTCCTAAAACTCAGAGCCTCTCACTGTCGGGAAATAGATTAACCCAATTCCCCATTGGCATAACTCAACTTAAGGGCTTGAAGAAACTAGAATTACGTTATAATTCAATTGATAGTTTACCGCCAAACATCGGCAAGTTAAAAAATCTAAGCTATTTAGGTTTAGAGTCTAATCAACTGAAATATCTTCCCAGCAGCATTGGGAAATTAAGTCGGCTAGAGATTATGCTTTTGAAGGCAAATCCACTTAAGGCGTTGCTAGCAAATATTGGAGGCTTAACTAGACTAAAAAAGCTCGATTTAAGTTTCTGCGATTTGACTGCATTGCCTAATACATTTCCTCAATTGCAGTCTTTAAAGAAATTAGATGCTTCTTTTAATTTTATAACTTCTTTGCCGGATGGATTCTACAAGCTAAAGTCACTCGACTCTTTAAGTTTAGCTAAAAATGCAATAAATGTATTACCAAAAGAAATCGGACAATTAGAAAATTTACGCTACTTTAATCTGGTTTCCAATAACATAAAAGAACTTCCAGAAGATTTTGGAAAATTAAAGAAATTAGAAGAACTTAATTTGTCAGGTAATGATCTCGTTAGACTTCCTGGTTCTATTAATGAGCTTTCATCTATACAGATTTTATATCTAAGTAGCGGTCAGAAAAAAAGTGAAGGAAAAGTCAAAGACCCATCTCGAGAAATATATCGAACAGATTCACCTTATGCTGCAAGCGGAGGCGGTATAAATAGATTCACCACATTGCCAGCAGATTTGAGCCAATGGACAAAATTAAAGAAAATTGGGCTTAACAATTTAACTTCATTGGATAATGAGGCCTTGCTGGCTTTACAAACAATTCGCTCTAAAGGTTACAGTATAGAATTTGAAAATGGGAATATCACTCAATTGCCTACAGATGGTTGGGGGGAATTTAACGTTGGCGTTCTAAATCTGCGTAATAATAGAATACAGGAATTACCGAAAGATATTGTGAATGCGCCATTTTTAACATCGTATAATTTTAATCAAAATCGTCTTCCGTCTAAGCCAGTTAACCAGAATTCTTATGCAGCGAACAAATATGAAAAGCTAATCTGGTTTAGCGATTTTGGCTTAATAGCAGACAAAGACTTGCCTAAGACAGATTCGATGGCATTGGCATATATAGAGAAAAGTTCGACACATTTTTATAGAAAGGAATATGCTCAATCTTTAAAAAGTGCCAAGGATGCTAAGCTTATTAACGCCGATCTTGCTGAAGCAAAATTAATTCTCAACAATATTGGCGAAGCCCAATTTTTCACCGCAGATTACAAAGGAGCTATAGAAAGTTTCAATAAAGCCATATTAAGGGACACCGCTGGCAAAGTAAGAATAATGAATTTTGTAAGGCCAGATTTTACTTACAGAGCTGAAAGTTACCTTAAGTTGGGCGATACCTTAAAAGCAATAGATGATTATAAAGTGCTAGCGGAAAAGTTTAATGAAGATAATTGGGGAGACATTGCACTTCTTTATAAATTAATTGGTGATGATAAAAGTGCAGCAAAGAGCTTTAAAAGTGGTGTAGTACAATATCGTAGTTATATAGAAGCGGGTAAAAAATCGAAATATCGTGATGTTGAACTTAAGCAATTAGCTTTGTTGGAGCTCCTAATTATAGCGGAAGACTTTAAAGCAGCAAATGAACTTGCTAGTGAAGTAAAGACAGAAATTAAAGACAAGGGAAACAAAGTGTTGTTCGATTATTTAGAAGCTTGTGCCAAAATTGGATTCGGGAAAGCTGTAAATTTGGACGAAATTAGAAGCATTATAAAAAATGGAAAAAATGATGTGCAGAGGTGGAGCTATGAGCTGTTTTTTAAATGGCTTAGTGATACAAAGACTGCTAAAACTAAAGTAACACTGATGCGGGAGCTAACGGATTTAATTAAACCAGCCTATTAGTTGCATAGCTTAAAAATCAAACTCAATAATGCTGCCGTCTTGTAGCATCGCTTCTACAAATTCATGGTGTTTTTGTGGGCTGCCAATGGCGTCCCAGGTGCCAGTGATGATGCCATTAGCCAATTGATGTTTGCCGCGGCTTGCTTTAAGTTTATACTTTTTAAAGATAAGTTCGTAGTTGTCTAAATCTTTATTCTGATATTTCTTTACGATACGATAAGTACGTCTAGTAAAACGGCGATCAGCGATGTTTTCTACGTAAGGGAAAACTAATAAAGACAGCAGTACCACAGCGGTTACACCAATGGCTTGGATAAAATAACCTGAACCAACGGCCATACCGATAGCGGCTACAATCCAAATTACACAGGCGGTGGTTAAGCCTTTTACACGGTTTTCTTCTTTAAAAATTACGCCTGCACCTAAAAAACCAATTCCAGTTACAATGTTAGATGCAATACGGTCGTGACTGCTATCGCCAATTTTAACGGAAAGTACCGTAAACAAAGCAGAACCCAAGCCAATCATAATCATGGTTTTTAAGCCTGCCGATTTGCTGCGGTATTCGCGTTCTGCACCTATTAGGCCACAAAGTAAAATGGCCAGCAAAAACTTGTTTACTTCCGCAATGGTAAGGAATTGATTTCTATCGCCTAGGATTTCCCACATGGGTTAAATGTATAAAGTAAAAAGTTAAAAGTGAAAAGTTTTTTATGCAGTAAACCTGAGAGGTTTAAAAATATGGAACTTTTTAAAATAGACGCTCAGCTGTCCCCCTTTGGAGGGGGTAGGGGGAGGATTTTTGTTAAGTTAGAAGGAGAGCGATTGGCAAAGAACTGGATGCAGTTCTGGCTTAGTTAACTAGCCCGGATTGAAGCGGATCCCGATTTTTCATCGGGAGCAGCGGAAAGCCGGACTTTCGGGAGCTAGTAGCAGGGAAGGTGCGCTTCAAACCCCTAAATCCCCTAAAGGAACTTTTTCCTGCTAAGCGCAAAAACAAAGAAATCCCTCAAAACTTTCGCCTTGAGGGATTTTTTATCCTTCGACAAGCTCAGCATGACACCTGGCAAGTCGCTTTTATTAGTCCCCTTTAGGGGATTTAAGGGTTTACATCATGCCGCCCATGCCGCCGCCCATTGGTGGGTGCGAGTGACCTGCATCTGCTGCTTCTGGCTCGTCTGCTAATACTACCTCAGTAGTTAACAACATTGCCGCAATTGAAGCTGCGTTTTCTAAAGCTACACGAGATACTTTAGTTGGGTCGATAACACCAGCACCAATTAAGTTCTCATAAACATCAGTACGAGCATTGTAACCGAAATCTGCAGTACCTTCTTTTACTTTTTGTACCACGATAGAACCTTCGATACCTGCGTTTTCACAGATTTGACGCAATGGCTCTTCGATAGCACGTTTCACGATTGCGATACCAGTAGTTTCGTCTTCGTTGCTACCTTTTAAGTCAGCTAATGAAGCTACCGCACGGATGAAAGCAACACCACCACCAGCAACAATACCTTCTTCTACAGCAGCACGAGTTGCGTGTAAAGCATCATCAACACGGTCTTTTTTCTCTTTCATCTCAACTTCTGATGCAGCACCTACGTAAAGTACAGCAACACCACCAGAAAGTTTAGCTAAACGCTCTTGTAATTTTTCTTTATCGTAGTCAGATGTAGTAGTCTCAATTTGAGCTTTAATTTGTCCAACACGAGCTTTGATATCTTCTGACTGACCAGCACCGTTAATTACAGTAGTGTTGTCTTTATCGATTACTACTTTTTCTGCAGTACCTAAGTAAGTTAAATCAGCGTTTTCTAATTTATAACCTCTTTCTTCAGAAATTACGATACCACCAGTTAAGATAGCGATGTCTTCTAACATTGCTTTTCTTCTGTCGCCAAAACCTGGAGCTTTAACAGCAGCAACTTTCAGCGAACCACGAATTTTGTTAACTACCAAAGTAGCTAAAGCTTCGCCATCTAAATCTTCTGCAATAATTAAAAGTGGCTTACCAGTTTGAACAGTTTTTTCCAATACTGGCAACAATTCTTTCATGTTGCTAATTTTCTTATCGTAAATTAAAATGTAAGGAGAGTCTAACTCAGCTTCCATTTTATCTGCGTTGGTTACAAAGTATGGAGAAAGGTAACCTCTGTCGAATTGCATACCTTCTACAGTTTTTACTTCTGTTTCGGTACCTTTTGCTTCTTCTACAGTAATTACACCATCTTTACCAACTTTTTGCATTGCTTCTGCAATTAGAGAACCAATTACCTCATCGTTGTTTGCAGAGATAGACGCAACTTGTTTAATTTTGTTGTTGTCTTCGCCTACAGTTTGCGATTGAGTTTTTAAGTTAGCTACTACAGCAACAACTGCTTTATCGATACCACGTTTCAAATCCATTGGATTTGCACCAGCAGCTACGTTTTTAATACCAGCAGCAACAATTGCTTGCGCTAATACAGTAGCAGTTGTAGTTCCGTCACCTGCAATATCAGCAGTTTTAGAAGCCACTTCTTTTACCATTTGAGCACCCATGTTTTCAATTGGGTCTTTCAAATCAATTTCTTTAGCTACCGTCACACCATCTTTAGTGATAGCTGGTGAGCCAAATTTCTTATCAATAATTACGTTACGTCCTTTTGGACCTAAAGTTACTTTTACTGCATTCGCTAAAGTGTCTACACCTTTTTTCAGTGCGTCACGAGCTTCAACGTTATATCTTACTTGTTTTGCCATTGTTATTTACGATTTTAGATTTACGAGTTACGAATAACCCAAATCTTTAAACTTTTTACTTTTAACTTAAGATTATCCGATTACAGCGTAGATATCGCTTTCACGCATAATTAAATATTCTTTTCCTTCGTGAGATACGTCAGTACCAGCAAATTTGCCATAAAGCACTACGTCACCAACTTTTACAGTCATTGGTTCATCTTTTTTACCAGCACCAACAGCAACTACAGTTCCTTGTTGAGGTTTTTCTTTAGCAGTATCAGGGATATAGATACCAGAAGCTGTTTTTTCTTCGGCAGGCGCAGCTTCTACTACGATTCTGTCTCCAATTGGTTTTAAATTTAAAGCCATAACTCTAATAATATTTATTTTGATTTAAAATTTTTAATATAATACTTTACCGTTATCAGTTATTATGCCAACGGCTTTTAGCTTGACAAATTTTCACGGCTTTGTCAGTTGGCTCAAATATAGTTTAAGTTTTGGTGTCAGACTGACAGGGAAACTACCCGTTTTTTATAATATAGGTTTTGATTTTTTGAAGCGCAATTGTAGTATTCCATAGCAGCGTTAGTCCCGCTTTACACTCCAAGTCCGCACTCGCTTCTCTCGTTTGCGGGCTTTTCGTTTCAATCGGGGCTAGTCAACCACTGGTAGTTTGCATATGCTGAGGTATATAGGTGGCACGTTTACTCCAGCAAGGTTTTGAAACTTCTTAAGTCTGTTCGGTATCCTATACAACAAAGGCTTTGCAATATCGCAAAGCCTTTGTTGTATCTTTCCTATTCTTTTAGTGCTTTCTTAGAGTAGCTTCTTCCTTACTGTGATAAGTTTGGCCATTAATAGTTGTTTTATCCTCGCTAGACATCACAAATTCATTTTTAGAGTTCCATTTTATCGTATTAGTGTAAGTCAGCCCATTTTCATTCAAGGTAATTGAGTTATTTGTTGCCGTGAATGTACCGCTCCCTTCTAATTTTCCATTCTCGTAAAAGCTGCATTTGTTGCCTTCAAATACCACATACATTTCGCCAACATTAAATGTTTCATTACTTTCATGAGACATAACGTTGTTTATATGTTCTGTGGAATATCTCTTAATCAAGTCCCAACGTCCTTTAAGCTTGTCTTCAGGATCTTTCTTGCAGGCAGTTAGCGATGTAACCACGATAAATAAGATTAGTAGCGTTTTTTTCATTCTTAATAGTTTTTTTGACAAAGGTATTAATGCCAAGGATAGTTCGCAATACTTAAAGTTAAGTACTTGATTAATTCCTAGCAAAGCTTCCAAAGCTAATCCCAAAAAAGAACGAAGTTTTTAAAACTTCTTAAGTTTACTGAGAAGTGTTTTTAACTCAGCAAGGCTAAAAACAAAAAAGCCACGCAGTTTCGATTGCGTAGCTTTTCATCTAAAATTTTTATTATCGTTAATTTTTTCTCAATGTCATCTCATTTTTATAAAGATAGGTTTGTCCATTGTCGCTATAGCTATCTTCAGAGGTCATCACAAATTCACTTTTAGAATTCCATCTTAGCTGCATAGTGTCACTATCACCATCGCCATCTTTTAACGTGATAGAATTTTCGTTGGCGGTAAAGGTGCCTTCATCTTCCAAATCGCCATCTTCATAGGTTTTATAAGTGTTGCCACTAAAAACTACGTATAGCTCTCCAGTTTTGAAGGTTTCAGTTTCCTCACTTACTTTGGTGCCGTTCAGTGTTTGAACATTGTATTGTTTAACCAAATCCCATCTACCTTCAAGGTTTCCTTCTTTGTCTTTTTTACATGCAGTTAGTGATGCCACTGCTACAAATAAAATTAGTAATGTTTTTTTCATTCCTTTATTTTTTTTAACAAAGGTATTTGGTGCACAAAAGCTATACAATACCTAAAAATGAGTAATTATAAATTATTTTTTTGCAAAGCTTCCAAATCTGATACCGAAAAAGAAATCAGCTTGTTTAGCATCGCTTAGTACGGCTGTAATTGCACTTCCAGATCCAAAAAATACAGGGCCTAATTTAACAGCCAAACCAGCATTTACATTGGTCAATTCGTTATAACTTATTGGTAAAAATAGACCGAGCGTCTTTGTTTCGATACGTGGCGTAGCTGTAAATGAATTATAATACCTGCTATTAAATGGTGTAGCAGCATCAGATTTTGTCAAATTCATATTAGCTGCAGCATTTACGTACAAACCTTTAAACACTTTGTAGTCTACATCTAAGTTAAACATGGTAGGCAAGCTCACACTGTAGTTGTTTCCTGAAGTATTTAATGGTGTAAAGTACTGTGGTTTGCTGTCAAAGTAATCTTTCATTCCATCTATAGGCTGGTTGGAAAGTTCTTTTAAATTGAGTGCTTCTGCTCCTGTAATATCCAATTTATAGCCACCAGAATTATTTCGGTTTTTCTCGTATTTAATAGCGCCAATGTCGGTTAACGAAGCACCAATACGCAACTTATACTGACTGCCTCTTCTACTAGAGCCTTCTTTTTGGTCGGGTCTAAATTCGTACACAAAACCTAAATCGAAACCAAAACCAGTGCTTTTAAATTGAGAAAGTTCCGAAGGTTCAAAATTATCTAACGAAACGCCAGCAGTTCCTAATTCTAATCCACCAGTAGCATCTCTCAAATAAACATCGTCTGTAGTTGGGTCTTGCGTTAAGGTAGCTTTAAGCTTGTTGATGTTTACATAGGCATTGGCTACTCCGGCTAAATATTTTGCGGTAACACCTGCTTTAACAGCGTGGTTACCTCTTTCGTAAATTACTCTGCCGTAAGTTGCGCCTATCTCTGCCCATGCATTGGCAGTTACTCGCATATCTTGGTTAGAATTGATACTGTAAGGAAAAGTGGCGTCGTCGCTGCCATCAGCTAGTTGTTTACCCAATGTGCCATCTAAATCATAAGCATTTAGCATTACTCTTGCACGGCTGGTGATAGCGATGCCGCTTTTCTTGTTAATGCCGAGCATGAATGAGATAGGTTTAATGTCTGTAGTAACTAAAGCGCTAGACGGGCGATTTGCATTCCCAACCAACTGATCAAAAGCTGAGTCTGTTTCTGTTAAGTTTTTGATATTTTTTAGGTTGTATGTCGCATTGTTGTTGCCAATGCCAACGCCAAAAGAGAACAGGCTCACGTCCCAACTATAATTGTTTTGTGCCACGTTAGCTGGGTTGCCGTATACGCCGAGTACACCGTTGTAGTTGCTGGTTTTAAAGCCTGGTAAATCTTGTGCGAAAGCGCCTGTAGTCAGGCAGCAAAATGCCACCATCAAAAAATTAGATTTCTTCATTTTTGGTAATTCAATAGTTTGATTGCCAAAGATAAAGTGCCTCTTAAAATTGGTAAATACCTATTACTAGGTATTTAAAGAGGTTATAGGAGTAGGTTATGTCATAAAAAACTCCTTGGCGGTTAACCAAGGAGCTACATTTATATTCGCTTTGATTAAAGCTTATTTCTTAGTTGTATCTGCAGGAGCAGGAGTTGCAGCAGGTGCTGTAGCCTTAGGCAAAGCACTTCCAATAGGAGATGGAGCTGCCGCTTTGTTAATGTGCTCATCAATTTTTGAACCTGTTGAGCCACCTGTGTTGCCAGATTTGCTCATTGCAGTAATTGCTAAAGAAAACACTACAATTAGTGCTAATAATACCCAAGTTCCTTTTTCTAGTACATCGCCGGTACGTTGTACACCAAACATATTGCTGCTTGCACCGCCAGTAGCTAAACCGCCACCTTTAGGGTTTTGGATTAAAATGAAAAAGGCCAATGCAACACATGCAATCACCAATAAAACGATAAGTAGGGTAGTCGCCATTTCTATATAATATTTTAAATTTTCTTTTCTAAAGATTGGATAAGGTCGGCAAAGTAACCACTTTTTTCTGGAAATTTCAAACTTAAT
Organism: Pedobacter sp. T50_32; assembly: GCF_057652195.1. Taxonomy (NCBI): domain Bacteria; kingdom Pseudomonadati; phylum Bacteroidota; class Sphingobacteriia; order Sphingobacteriales; family Sphingobacteriaceae; genus Pedobacter; species Pedobacter sp. T50_32. The sequence goes on from NZ_JBYFBY010000001.1 coordinate 951,259, forward strand.
TTTTGATAAGTATCTATTGCCTTGTGGTAAAGTGTTTGTTCGATATAAATTTGAGCTAAAGTTTCAGACACTAAATCATTAGAATCTTCTGCGCTTTTCTTTGCTTTGTTTTCGTTATTGATCTGGTTTGGTGGCAGTGCTTTAATCTGTGGATCATTCTTGATGAACGTATCAATTATTGTACTTTCTTTGGTTGGCGCTGCTGTTTGTGAATTTGTATCTGCTTCATGCTCGGGTTCGAATGGAGCCTGTATGTGAAAAATGTTTTCTACATATTGTTGCTGCAAATCTTGTGCTGGTGCTGTTGGTTTGTTGGTAGATACAAATGGTCTAAAAATTTGTTCGTGATCTTTACGGGTTTTAGCCAGCCACCATAAAAATGTGAACGGTAGCTGATCGTCATCGTATTTACTTACAATATTTTCTTTTGCAGAAAAGGTAAAATCTGGAACTGTAGATGTATGAAGTTCTGATTTTGTAAGCTGTTCTTCATCTATTTCTTCTTCAACTTGCTCGGAGCTAAAATTAGGGTCGAAAGCAAAGAAATTGGCCGATGCAAATGTTTCTACTTCTATTAAATCTGGTTCTTTTGTTGCAAAGCTAGATCCAGTAGGTTCTTCCACTTCAGTAAGTAATTCTTCTGAGCTGATGAGTTCTTCAGAATGCTCAACCTCCGTCTTAACCTCATATGCCTCGCTGGTATCTTCTTCGTGCGAACGCTCTTCTATTTCTTCAACTAAAGCAATTGCTTCAACACTATTTTCTTCTTCGTCTTCTACTTCAATTTGACTACTTGCAATTTGCGGCGTAACCAATTCTGTGATTTCCTCGAAAGTTTCTTGCTCGTCTGCTTCAACAGTAGTTTGCGGTTCTTCCTGTGGCTGTTCAGCAGCTTCGCAAACCTTAATGATCTCACTTTCTAAAGGTGCAAGGTTTTCAATCTCTGGAACAGCGAAATGATGAGTTGATGGTTTTCCTGCTTCGACCGAAACAGTCTCTACTACCTCAATTTCCTGTGCAATTTCTGCTTCTGGTAAATCATCTACAGCAATGATCTCGTTAGGTAGCGGCGCTAAATTCTCAATTTCTGGCGCATCTTTAACCGTATTTTCGCTAGTTGCTAAAGTTTCAATTTCTTCATCTTTTACCACCTCGCCTAAATCAATTGAAATTTCTAAATCACTAATCCAAGTAGGGTTAGTAATGATATTGATTTCATCGTTATTGGTTAGCGTTTGTGGCTCGTGCAACAGCCTATGTAAGATACTGCCATTGTTATAAAGTGCTGCTAAAGTGAGTGCTTGCTGTTGTTTTTCACTACCATTACTGGCTTTTGCCAACAATAAATAGAGCGGCTGATAATATGGATAAGTTTCAATAAGGTTTTGCAAAAAGGGGATATGTTCTTGCCCAGCCAAGCTAGGTTTGGCGAGTAACTTATCCAATTGTTGCTTCGTCTCAATATTCAACTCCATTGCGCTAAGTTAGTAATTGCAATACATTATTTCCCTACCATTGCGCAAAAGCACGGTTAAAAATGTTTTCCGTAAGCTTATTATTCACCTCTTTAATCAATGCTGGCTCTTGGCTCTGCAAGCTTCCCGTTAGCGTAAAATCTTGAAATTGAGTAAAGCTTTCCTTAAAACTTGACTTTACTTTTCCTGTATCCATATTATTCGTATAGGTAACCTCCACGGTAATGCTTAAACGGTTACCTCCAGCCGTTGGACGGTTGTTATCTCCAAAAGCAATAGGAGTGATAGAATAAGCAGTAATACGACCTTCCATAATGGCATCGGCCTCGTTTTGAGTTATGCTAAACCTACTTTGAGTACGTATCCTCTCTTTTAATGCTTCCGTAAAAGATTGCGCCAAGGTTGGTACTACTAATGGTGCTACATTCTCAAAAAAACGAACATTTATAGTTTTTATATTGACTGCAATAGGTGGGTTCATTCTATAGCTACAGCCTGCAAATGCCAAAAAGATGGCCAACAGTAAAAATATCTTCTTCATTTATTTAAAGATTTAGCTCTTTTATTTTTCTATAAAGTGTACGTTCCGAAATGCCTAATTCTTGTGCAGCAAATTTACGTTTACCCTTATGTTTTTTCAACGCCTTTTTTATTAAATCAGATTCCTTATCTATTAGCGATAACGATTCTTCCACTTCTTCCGCATCGTGGGCAAAGTTATAATCGTTAGGTATGTTTTGCGAAGGATGCTTGATGGTTAACGTTGGTTCGGCAGAATGATTGTCCAAATCTACATCTTGGTAAAGTTGGTTAATAAACTGCGGGTTGTCGGCAATTACGTGTGCAGTGTTTCCGCCATTTTGGATAATCTCTGCCACTAACTTTTTCAAATCCATCATATCCTTTTTCATGTCAAACAACACTTTATAAAGAATATCACGTTCCGAAAAATCTTCTTTGCTAGAGGTGTTTATCGCCATTGGCAAATTGTTACTTTGCTCATTAGGGATATAGGCCAGCAAAGCCTGCGCATGTACGTTTCTGTCTTTTTCTAGTACGCAAATCTGCTCTGCAATGTTCTTCAGTTGACGCACATTGCCCGGCCAGCTATAGTTAGATAGCATTTGTATAGCATCTGGTTCTAACTGAACACTCGGACTGCGGTATTTATCGCTAAAATCTGCAGCAAATTTTCTAAACAACAAGTAAACATCTTCCTTACGCTCTCTCAATGGTGGAATACGCAAAGGAACGGTGTTTAAACGATAGTACAAATCTTCACGGAATTTGCCTTTTTTAACGCTGTCATAAACATCAACGTTGGTTGCGGCAATAATACGAACATCCGTTTTTTGAACCTTCGAAGAACCTACTCTTAAATATTCGCCACTTTCTAAAATACGTAGCAAACGTGCCTGTGTTCCCAAAGGAAGCTCGGCAACTTCATCTAAAAAAATGGTGCCGCCATTTGCTACCTCAAAATATCCTTTTCTAGCTTCGTGAGCACCAGTAAATGAACCTTTTTCGTGACCAAATAACTCCGAGTCAATGGTTCCTTCTGGAATAGCACCACAGTTTACCGCAATAAAAGCACCGTGTTTACGAGCACTTAATTGGTGGATGATATGTGAAAAAACCTCCTTACCACTGCCGCTTTCGCCGGTAATTAAAACCGACATATCAGTAGGGGAAACTTGGCTCGCTGTATCTATCGCTCGGTTCAATAAAGGCGAGTTGCCAATAATTCCGAAACGTTGTTTTATACTTTGTGTATCCATTATTAGTATCTAGTACTTAATATCAAGTATCAAGACTTGAAATGTTTATCTCTATTTGCTGTCCTATTTTGTCAAAGGATTTGAAAAGCAAATTCAGTTTTTCATAGGCTGCGAAAGCCCTGCTATCCGTTTTACTTCGCTACGCTCGTGCCCACTACTATCAGGTTTAGCTTGCAAAGCCTGTTTCCCAAACACCCAATCAATCCAAAACTAATCAGCCACACGGCCAATTAACGTAGCCGATGTGCAACGCTCAATATAAACGTTCGCATATTCTCCTGGTTTTACATTATCAGTAACTGGGAAAACTACCATCGCATTCTCGTCATTACGGCCTCTATATTCCTTGTCAGATTTTTTAGAAAATCCTTCGATTAAAACTCTTACCGTTTTACCAACAAATTCCTCTAAACAAGCCAATGAATCTTCTTGTTGTTTTTTAAAGATTTCTGCCAAACGACGAGCTTTTACATCTTCAGGGATATCATCTGCATATTTACGAGCAGCTAAAGTTCCTGGTCGCTCAGAGTAAGAGAAAGTATATGCAAAATTGTACTTCGCATAATGCATAATGCTCAGCGTATCTTGGTGCTCTTCTTCAGTTTCAGTACAAAAACCAGCAATAATATCAGAAGAAATGGCGCAACCTGGAATAATACGACGGATCGCATCAATTCTGTTCATGTACCATTCTCTGGTATACGTTCTGTTCATTAAAGCTAAAACTCTGCTGTTGCCAGACTGAACAGGCAAGTGTATGTAGTTACAAATGTTATCGTATTTAGCGATGGTGTAAAGTACCTCGTCGGTAATATCTTTAGGGTGCGAGGTAGAAAAACGAACCCTTAAATCAGGATGAATTTCTGCAACCATTGCCAACAGTTGCGCAAAGTTTACAGAACCTTCTGAGTGCTCTTTAATTAAAGCTGAAGGTAAATCTGTTTTGTTGCTCAAGGCTTCCAATAAAGCATCACCAGTTAAGGTGTTCATTTCGTCTTTGGTGTCGTCAGCAATTTTCTTTTCAGGCACAGCCGAACTCCACAAGTATGAATCTACATTTTGACCTAACAAAGTAACCTCACGGTAACCGTTTTCATAAAGTTCTTTTGCTTCTTTCAGAATTGAGAATGGATCTCTACTACGTTCTCTTCCTCTAGTAAACGGAACCACGCAGAAAGAACACATATTGTCGCAACCACGCATAATGGTTACAAAAGCCGTAATTCCATTGGTATTTAAACGCACCGGACTTACATCTGCGTAGGTTTCTTCACGAGATAAAATTACGTTAACCGCTTTATGGCCGTCCTCAACTTGGTTAATTAATTTTGGTAAATCACGATAAGCATCTGGACCAACTACCACGTCTACCAACTTCTCTTCTTCCAAAAATTTAGCTTTTAAACGCTCGGCCATACAGCCCAAAACACCAACTACCAATTTCGGATTTCTACGTTTTTCTACCCCAAATTGCGACAGTCTGTTGCGTACACGTTGTTCCGCATTTTCTCTGATAGAACAAGTGTTAATGAAAATCACGTCTGCACTTTGGTAGTCGCTAGTGGTTTCAAAACCAGTTTCAGAAAGAATAGAGGCTACAATTTCACTGTCAGCAAAATTCATTTGGCAACCATAACTTTCTATGTAAAGCTTTTTACCATCGCCATTTTTTCCTTCTAACAACAATGCTTCCCCTTGTCGGGTTTCGTCGTGTGTTTTATCCTGAAGCTTAAAATCTATCATCAAAAAATATAATTTACGGGCTTCAAAAGTACAAAAATTAAATGATAAATGACAGAATGGCAGTAATTTTACAATCGGTTTATGAATGTAAAACAATAACACCCTTGTTTTTGTCTTTATGGTTACGAACAGAAATCTTATGAGCAAAAATATATTCTACCGTAAACGTAAATTTTGGTATTGGTTTGGTGGCATCTTAGGTGCGCTTATCTTAATTTTAGGTGTTGCAGCGCTGATTTTAAGTGCTAAATGGAAACCAACTTTAACCACTAAAATTAAAGAAGGCGTAAGTAACGCTTCCAATGGTTTGTATCATGTAGATTTTCAAGATATTCGCTTGAATTTGTTAACTGGAACCGCGGTTTTGGATAGCATTAAATTAACGCCAGATACGAACGTTTTTAACCAATTGCGAGAGAAAAAACTAGCGCCAACGCATTTGTTCCGTATTAAATTAGCTCATTTGAAAATTTCTAGAGTAGGCATTTTAAATGCTTATTTCAAAAAGAAAGTGGCGCTTAGTGCAATTGTTTTGGATCATCCATCTATTGATATGATTTACCACAAAGTACCTAAGCGACCAGATACCGTAAAATATGAAAGAACTTTATATCAGCAAATTTCAAAGTCGCTAAAGTCTATTTCTGTTGGTACAATTAAAGTGATAGATGCTGATTTTGATTATTATAATGGCAAGCGAAAACTCAATGCCATCAAGCACCTTTCAATAAATGTAAAAGATGTTTTGATTGATTCTGCTGCACAATTTGATACTACAAGAGTATTTCACAGTAAGAATATTGGCTTCGAATTATTGGGCTATCAATCTGAGACAAAGGATAAATTGTACACCTTAAAATTGGATACGTTAAGAGGTTCTATAACCGGGAAAGATTTGGAAGTTAGAGGCTTTAAAATGGAACCTAAATATCCAAAGATTGAATTTAGTAGAAAATATAGCGTACAAAAAGATCGCTATGATTTAGATTTCAAGAAAATTAGCCTTTCGGGGATAGATTATGTTGGGCTAAACAATAATGGGGAACTTTTCGTCAAAGCGATTAACCTTGGCCCGGCACAGGTTAATGTGTTTATGAACAGGGAATTGCCACCTTCCAGATTGGATAAATCAGCAAATTTCCCACACATGGCGCTCAAGCGTCTGCCTATTCCAACTATTGTTGAGCAGCTAAACATTGCAAAAGTGAACGTCGCTTATGGCGAATACAATCCAAAAACAATGGAGATCGGAACAGTGAAGTTAGATGGCTTAAATGGCAAAATCACCAATTTGACTAATGATAGTTCTAGATTAGCCAAGCAGAACCACGCCTATGCAGATCTAAATACCTACGTAATGGGAGCTGCAAAGCTAAACGTGAAAATTGATTTTCATCTGGCTTCAAATAATGGAGCGTTCAGTTACAAAGGCAAGGTAGGCGGGTTTAATTTAAAAGCGCTTAACGCCATTTCTAAACCTTTGGGACAAATTGAATTGGAAAGTGGTCAAGTCACATCAGCAAGCTTCGATATCTCTGCCAACAGCGCTGGGTCTAAAGGCGTGGTGTATTTCTACTACAAAGATTTAAAAATTAAAATGCTCGGCGAAGACAGCGAAGGCAAGGAGAAAAAGAAAGGTCTGTTGTCGTTTTTAGCAAATACAATTTTAATTAAAGATGATAATATTCCTGGTGAAAAAGGAAGGTTTGCAAACGTAACGCATGAGCGAGAACCACAAGCTTCGTTTTTCAATATTATGTGGAAGTCTGTTTTTAAAGGCATGAGAGAAGTTGTGGGTATTGGTGTTGTACCGATGAAAAAAATGGAGCAACCGAAGAAGAAGTAAGCTGTCAGCTTGTAGCCAAAATCTTATTCAATCATCAGAATTTACTTACTCCAAATTTCGCTAAATTCTGTATCTTGTGATTAAATAAACCAGCTCCAAACGCCAATGCCAAAATTTATATCCAAGCATAAAAGAAAATTAAAATGGATTTCTGGCGTGTTAATGGTTTTGGTGGTGGTTATTGCTGCTATTGCATGGTACGTTTCTGGAAAAATTAAGCCATTTGTGCAGCGAGAGCTGGGAGCGGTGGTTAACAAAGCAACCAATGGCCTGTATCACATCAGTTTTAACAAAGTGAATGTTAATCCATTATTTGGTAATGCATCGCTAACCGAAGTGAACTTAACAGCAGATACCAATGTTTACCGAAGGTTGGTGCAGGAAAAAAAAGCACCGAACAATCTGTATCAAATCAAGCTCAAAAAACTGAGTATTAAAAAGTTTCATCTTGTTAAGGCTTATTTTGATAGACAACTTGAAATAGACTTGCTGTTGTTTGATAATCCTTGTATTACGATGGTTAATAAATCTTTGAAATTTAACGAGGATAAATTGCCACAGCCAGAAAAATCGCCCTACGATTATATCAAGAGCATGTTTAGTGCGCTGCACGTGAAAACAATCGATTTTAAGAATGCTAGTTTTAAGTATGTAGATAACAATAATGCGAAGCCGGATATCGATACCATTTCGAACATCACCATCACCCTAAAAGATTGGCTGATAGATGCTACATCTGCAAAAGATAAAAGTAGGTTTTACCTATTGAAAGATGCTTACGTTTATTTGAATAACTACACCTATGCCACGCCTGATAGCATGTACTACATTAAGGCAAGCCAGTTCGAGTTTAGTGCTTCTGAAAAAAAGCTCAACATCAAAGAATTTGCTTTAGAGCCACGTTATTCGGAGCAGGAATTTGCCAAAGTAGGAGGCTACGCTCGGGATCGTTACTCGTTGAAACTTAATAACATCGATTTCTACGGAATTAATTTGTTTTCGTACATCAAAAATAGAGAAGTGCTTGCAGAGGAAATGAATATTGCCAATGGAAATTTATCGGTGTTTAATGATAATTCATATCCCAAGCTACTGAAGGATAAAACTGGTCGATTTCCACATCAATTGTTGCAAAAAATAAATATTCCTATCACCATTAAAAAAATAAATCTGAATAAATTGGATATCAGCTATGCTGAGTTTGATGCAAAAAGTGGACAGCGGGGGAGAATTGGTTTTAACAACACATCTGGTGTAATTAGCAACGTGACGAACGAACCTAAGTACAAAAAAATAAACCCAGTAATTGAGGCGAACTTAGAAAGCTATTTGATGGGACAGGGGAAGCTAAATGTTGGTTTTAAGTTTAATGTAGCTGCTCCCAAAGCAGATTTTTCATATCAGGGCAGGTTGCTAAATATGGATGGTAGGCAACTGAATTACATCACCAGGCCTTTAGCAATGTTGCAAATTAAAAGTTGTTTAGTGCGCAGTTTTGCATTTGATATTAAAGCAAATAATGAGTTAGCTACCGGAAAAGTGGAGTTTGTTTACAACGATTTGTCGTTGGGTTTAATGAAGAAACATGAAGGTGGAGAACGGTTAAAACGATTGGGAATTTTATCGCTTTTAGCTAATGCAATGGTCATTTATTCTGACAACCCTTCTGATGATGGTAAGTTTACCATAGCGCCCATCAACTATCAGCGGCAGCCCACAGGCTCTTTCTTCAGTTTTATTTGGAAGACGTTATTTCAAGGGGTTAAATATAGCGTTGGTTTTACACCTAAAAAAGAGGCCGAGATCAAAAGTTATGTGAATCGTTTTGAAAATATGAAAGACGAACGCGAAAAACGGAAGTTACGACGTGAAATGAGGAGATTAGAGCGTTCTAGAAATCGTTAAGATGACGATGCAAAAAGCCCCGAATTAAATCCGAGGCTTTTAGTTTTTTATGTTGGAATGTGATTAAGAAATCACCCAGTTCCATCCAAAAGTATCAGGAGCTAAACCATATTTAATATCGTTTAACTTCTTAGCAATACTGTTCGAAACGTTTCTCGAAGCAACATCAGTTAAGGTGTAAGTTTTACCTTCGTACCCAATTTCACCGATATGAGTAACTGTAGCGGCAGTACCAGCAGCAAATGCTTCTGTTAACTTGCCGTTTTCAATACCTTCGATGATTTCTTTAACAGATAATCTTCTTTCTTCTACTTCTACACCGTCAGCTTTCGCTAATTGAATAATTGTATCTCTAGTTACGCCATCTAAAACTGTAGTTCTAACCGCTGGAGTTACTAATTTGCCATCAATTACGAACATCAAGTTTGCAGTTCCAGCTTCCTCAATAAACTCATGCGTTTGTGCATCAGTCCAAATTAATTGGTCGAAACCTTCTTTTCTAGCTACTTCAAATGGATATAATGAACGAGCGTAGTTACCTGCTGTTTTAGCGTAACCCACACCACCATCATCAGCTCTTGTGAATTCAGTTTCTACTTTTACTCTTAAAGCTTTGTTGTAATATTTACCAGTTGGCGTAGTTAAAACTGCAAAAGTATAACTATCTGATGGTCTAACGCCCAAATAAGGATCAGTAGCATACATTACTGGTCTGATATATAATGCATAATCTTCTTGGTTAGGCACCCATTTCTCATCAACATTGATTAGGGCAGCCATACCTTGCATAAAAATTTCTTCAGGAACTTCGGCCATTGCCATTCTTCTTGCCGATTTATTAAAACGCAGGAAGTTTTTGTCAGCTCTGAAGATGCTGATTTTACCATCAGGTAGTCTGTAGGCTTTAATACCTTCGAAAATAGCTTGTCCGTAATGTAGCGCAGAAATTGCTGGGCTCATCGGGATTGGGCCATAAGGAACTACTCTTGGGTTTTTCCATACACCATCCTCATAGTCACACAAAAACATGTGGTCGGTAAACACTTTACCGAATGGTAACTCTGAAAAATCAGTAACTGTAAGGCGAGTTTGCTCAACCTTGGTTACTTTGATGTCTAATGTTTCGGTCATTTTATAATGATTTTATACAAGCTTTTGCTCTCTTTTTGAGATAAAAGCTCTTTTAATTTGCTGCAAAAGTACTAAAAATCATTGTTTTTTAGCTTCTTACAAAGAAATTAATGTTTGTTTTTGAGTGTCTGCAGCACACTAAGTACCCATCCTTTTCCCCATTCTTCCATCTGTTCTTCAGTCCATAAAAATGGATAGAAAATTCTTTTTTGGAAACGCGGAGGCAGGTATTTCTGCCAGTTTGTTCCGCCAGTTGCTGCAATATCTACAGGGTCTTTTTCTAGATAACGCACCGCGGATTTGTAATGCGATAAAGGCCATTCCACATTCACGTACAAATCAAGTTTACGTAGTTCTTCTGCAAGTAAAGTCACATCTTCTCCTTTCGCTTCCAATTGTTTGTAGAGCGATGCAAAGTTGGTATGCTCACGTTCCTTTGCCAGCGCTAAAAACTGTGCAGCGTATTTATTGATGAACTGTTTCAAGGTTAAAGTTTGCTTCCCGCTTGCTAATTCTGTAGCGCCAGCTTTCCAATAGATGTATTCGAATTTCTCTTCGATGCTAGCATTGGTCAACTCTTCTCGTTTGCTTTTATCTACCAATTGGGTGAAATCAGTTGCAGAGATTTCAATCATTCTGTACTGCCCACTTTGGAAACCACTTGCTGGCAACAACGACATCCGAAATTTCAAAAACTGCTCCTTTTCCATGCCGTTCACCATTACTTCGAAAGAGGTAGTTAAAGCATTGAAATAAGCATTAATTCTTTTCACACGTTCGGTGAAGAATTTTGCATTTAGATTTTGATGCTCGGCAATTTGCTTGCATTCGTGTAACGAAAGCTTGAAATAAAGCTCCGTAATTTGGTGGTACATGATAAAGATTTCCTCATCAGGAAAGGGAGTTTTTGGGCTTTGCAAGCTTAGCAAAGTATCCAAGTGAATGTAATCCCAATAAGTGAGGAAGTCTGCATATAAAAGGCCGTCTAGGTAAGAGACCATATCTTGTCCCATGGCTTCATACTTTTCTTGAAGCAGGGCTAATTTTTCTTTAATCTGTGGAGTAAGTTCCATTTGTTTTGTCTTTAAATTAATAACTGAGAACGAAGATTGTCTTGGTTCCGCGGTCTAAAAATTAAGACAAAAACTAGCTGGGCCTATCGATAATAAGCGTAAAATTAGAAACCCGTATGCACGATGATAAAGTCATTTGAAACTTTTTATAGTCGTTTTGTCATTCTGAGCGCAGCGAAGAATCTAGTAAGCTAAATAGATTCCTCGTTCCTCGGAATGACAAAACGCTTAAAGGATTTAAATCCTAAATTTAGTACAATACCCTAAACTTAATTGTATGCTCAATCTTTTTTAACGATTTAAACAATTGCTTATCGTATTCAGTATTGATATCTGTAATTGCATAGCCGATAGTGGCGTTAGTCATTAAAAACTGCCCAACAATATTGATGTTATGCTTAGCAAAAATTGTATTGATTTGCGCCATAATACCAGGAACGTTCTTGTGGATGTGTATCAATCGGTGCGATTTATCGATAGCCGGCAATTGCAAATTAGGGAAGTTGCTGCTCAAATAAGTAGCACCTTTGTTCATGAAATCTGCTACACGTTTTGGAATAAATAGCGAATTACGTGGGTTCGATTTCGGGTCATCGAAAACTACAATACCCATTTCGTTACAAGTTTGGAAAGAGAACTTGTTCCTCGCATTTCCTAAATAACCAATGGTTTTCAGTTTAACTGCTCTTTTTAGTTTTTCTTCTTCAATTTTTTCGCCATCAGCTAAAAGCATCATGCCTACGTCGCCAACGTATTTTTCTTCAAACTCTGTTTTGTGTCGAATAGAAAATCCATCCTTTTTCAAGAAAGCAATCGTATCTGCAGGAACATCGCCAATTACCAAACATAAAATTCTGTTTTTAGGATAAGATATCGCCCTCGGCAAATTATTGACGTATAAGAACTCGTCGAAGCTTGGCGTTACGTGGTCTGCTTTGGTAACGATGCTTTCTCTAGCAATGTTTTCTGTAAAAGCGTAGAATTTTTTAATCAAGCCGCTTTCTCGTAATTGGTAGTCAGAATAACCATCGCCAATGCCGTATAAATCGCCTTGCAAATTCAATTGGTGCATCAGTTTTACCTTTCCACCTTCTTCACTTAGCGGATTGGCATGGTCGTAATCTATGATTTTTCCATCACCTGTGGTTACAAAAGTGTTGGCGTAAATGTTTTCTTTTTTAATGTGATATTGACTAACCACTGGTGTGATAAACTCCTTAAATCCGCCAGAAACAATTAAAACTTCATCAGCATGTTTTTTAAAGAAATCCGCATTGCGGGAAAAAGATTTAGATACTTTTTTCTTTAAATGTTTGATGAGTTTTTGCAAATCGTCTTCATTCGCATCAAGCAATTTTACACGTTGTGCCAAGCTTTCCGAAAATGACAATTTGCCCTCCATCGCTAAATTGGTGTAATCTTCAATTTTTTGATAAATCGCTTCGCGGTCTGGATGTTTGGCCAAAGAAATTCGAGCTAACTCATCTAAGGCTTCTACTTGGGTAAACGTGCTGTCAAAATCGATGATGTAAAAGTTCTGTTGCTTCATTATTTAAGTGCATTGCAAACTTCAGCGATGCTTTGGTTTAGTGGTTTAAATTTAAAGTTGAAGGTGTCGATTATCTTTTGATTGGTATAATAACTCAAGTTGAAACTGCTGCGGGCAGCGTCTTTGGTTAAAGCGGCAGGCTTTCCTGTAAATAGCGATGCAAATTTTGCAGCTCGCCAAGCAATGCTTAACATCCAGCGTTTTGCTTCTGTTGTAGGTGCTTTAATATCAAAACCTTTCGCAATTTGGGCGAAGAAATCTTTGTAATGCAGGTTCTCAGCGCTTAAAGTATATCGTTCTTCGGTAATACCGCTTTCCATTAATAAAATCATGCATTTGGCAACATCTTCTACGTCTACAATTCCCGTAGCACCATCTGTGTAGAATTTCAAACCATCCTTTACCAGTTTGAAAATAGCGCCACTGCCATTAAAGCCTGCATTTTTGCCAATAATTACAGCCGGATTTACAATCACAGCATCCAATCCTTCTGCAATACCACGCCAAACCTCCATTTCGCCTTGATATTTAGAAATGGCATAATTGTGCGCTTTCGGGTCATAATCCCAGAAATGTTTCTCAGAAATTAGTTCATCCTTTTTAGGAAAACCTAAGGCTGCGATGGAGCTTACATGGAGCAGACGAGCATTGTTTTCTATGCATAAATGCACAATGTTAGCTGTGCCTTCAATGTTGATTTTTAAAAGTTTTGCTTTGTCTTTCGGGTCGAATGAAACTGTAGCCGCACAGTGGTAAACTTTGGTAATGCCTTCAAAAGCATCGGCTAAATCTTCAGGTTCGTTAATATCTGCGATGTGCCAAGAAACTAACGTATTGTCTTCTAGCAAAGCCGGAATTTTAGAGCTGCTTCGCCTAATGGCTCGAACCGAGATGTTTTGGTCCGTAAGCTGTTTCACTAATTCTGCCCCTAAAAAACCTGTAGCGCCTGTAACAAGTATCATTGTTATTTCTAAAGATTACCAGTTTAAACACAAAATTTAAAAATGCGCTTAATATATGCGCCCAAAAATAGATATTTGAGGTCAGAAATTTAAATAGCTTTATGACTTTATCAGATTTTTTTTCTCCAATAGATACGGAAAAATTCACGCCTAGAAATGGTTTTTTAACAAGCCAGCTTGGGATGAAGGTAGAGTTTTACACTGATGCCTTTCCAGATTTGGAAGAAGAAAAGTATGATTTGGCTATTATTGGCGTCAAAGATGATAGGGGAGCAGTGAATAATAACGGCTGTTCTTTAGCACCAGATTACTTTCGTGAACAATTTTATTTGCTAAATGAAGGACAAGTACCAACTAAAATCATCGATTTAGGAAATATTATTGCTGGTCAGGAGGTTTCTGATACATATTTTGCATTAAAAACAGTGGTTGCCGAGTTGGTGAAGTTGGATATTGTACCCATTATTATTGGCGGTGGACAGGATTTAACTTATGCGCAATACATGGGCTACGAAAGTTTAGAGCAGAAAGTAGATTTGTTAGTGGTTGATAACCGTTTTGATTTAGAACAAGACGAGACGGAAGGCGTAGCTACTACTTCTCAAAGTTATTTGACTAAGATTTTCTTTCATCAACCTAATTATCTGTTCAATTTTAGCAATATGGGTTATCAAACTTATTTTGTTAACCAAGATAGTTTGCGAGTGATGGATAAGCTGTATTTCGATGTACACCGTTTGGGCGAATTCGTTTCTGATTTATCAGTTTCGGAACCTGTAATCCGCAATGCGAACATGGTAAGTTTTGATATGGGCGCTATTCGTTCTAGCGATGCTTGTGGCAATACGAACATGGTTCCTAACGGTTTTTATGGCGAAGATGCTTGTAGAATTTCACGTTATGCGGGAATGAGCGATAAGTTAACTTCGATTGGTTTCTACGAATTTAATCCTGCTTTTGATAAAGGCGGACAAACGGCAATGCTGCTTTCGCAAATGGTGTGGTATTTTGTAGATGGTTATTATAGCCGTAAGAAGGATTTTCCGTTAACTCCGAAATCTCAATATATTATTTACAGAGCCAGCGTTAATGATGGCGCTACAGAGGTGAATTTCGTGAAAAGTAAGAAATCTGACCGCTGGTGGATGCAAGTACCTTATCCTGCAAATGGCTCTAAAAATGAGCGTTTTCACCTAGTGCCTTGTAAATACGATGATTACAATACAGCAGTAAAAGGTGAAATGCCAGACTTGTGGTGGCGTACCTATCAAAAACTAACTTAATAGTTACAATAGTTGTAGGAGTTATTCGTATATTTGAGTAACAACTTATATCACTAAAAAGTGGGTTTTCAATAACGACCCTATTAACCTAAAACATAATGAAAAAAATAATTCTTTCAGCCGTGTTGCTATCTCCTTTAGCATTAATGGCTCAATTAAATTTTACTGTAAAAGGTAAGGTTGGCAGTTTAAATGCTCCAGCAAAAGCATATTTAGCTTATAGCAATAAAATAGCTGATTCGGCAGAAATTAAAGACGGAGCTTTCGAATTTAAAGGTGCTGTGCCAGGAATTACACAGGCTTCTATTCGTGTAAAGCACGATGCAGCTCCTGTTGATCCAAAGAAAAGAGTGCCTGCTGATGTGCTCTCTTTTTATTTAGAGTCTGGAACTATAAATATTGCAGCTGCCGACTCGATTAAAAAGGCGTCAGTTACGGGTTCGAAAGTAAATGATGATAACGCAAAATTAAAAGCTGCCTTAAAACCAGTTAATGATAAAGTGGCGGTATTGATGAAAGAGTACGGCACTTATACAGCAGAACAAAAAAAGGATGAAGCATTTATGAAACCTTTTATGGACAGGTATAATGCGACAACTTCAGAGTCGGACCCAATCTATAAAAAGTTTGCGGAAGAAAACAGAAGCTCATTTATTGGTTTAATGGCTTTCAGAAATTTTATGGGCGTAGATTTCGACCCTAAAGTAATGGAGGTAGAATTTAAAAAATTCGGACCTGAACTTAGAGCTACCAGTTTAGGTAAAAACATTGAAAGTTCAATTGAAGGGGCTAAGAAAACCCAAATTGGTATAGTGGCAGCAGATTTTACTCAGAATGATGCTGATGGCAAACCTGTAAAACTATCTGATTTTAAAGGTAAATATGTGTTAGTTGATTTTTGGGCTGCTTGGTGTGGGCCTTGTAGACAAGAAAATCCTAATGTTGTAGCGGCTTACAATAAATTTAAAGATAAGAATTTTACAGTTTTAGGTGTTTCTTTAGATGGAATGACTGATAAAACGAGAACTTCAAAAGAAGACTGGTTAAAGGCAATAGAGAATGACAAGTTAACTTGGACACATGTTTCTGACTTAAAAGGCTGGGATAACGAAGTTTCTAAAGGTTTTGGTGTGCAAAGTATTCCTTTCAGTATGTTGATTGATCCTAACGGTAAAATTATTGCAAAGAACTTAAGAGGCGAAGCTTTACACACTAAATTGGCTGAAATCTTAGAAAAGAAAACTAAATAAAATTCTGTTTAGTATCATAAAAAAATCCCCGATCTGCATACAGGTCGGGGATTTTTTTATGATATTTCTTTAAGCTAAATCACTATTCCTAAAACAATAAATACAACGCCAACAAAAGAAATCAGGAATGCTGGTTTCCCGAATAGCAAACCTAAAACTAAGCCCGCTACAATAAGGAATGCACCAATCCAGATGTAGCTAAATGAGTTTACTTTAGAGCTGTGTGTAATTTTAGCTACTTCTTTGTTGTCGCTTTCTGCTTTAATGGTAGTAATAGTTTCGTCGCCAACCTGTGTAACAGTTTTTGTTACGTTAACATCAGGTATTTTGGCGTTTTCTTTTTCCTTTTTTGATGTATGCTTATCTTCTATAGGTTTTTGAACAGATTTTGGTTGTTCTTTAACTATTGTAGATTTATTTTGAGCAATCTTTGTTTCAAGGGTAGGCTTACTTTTTTGAACGGGAACACTCTTTGTAGCCTCCACTTTCGGTTTTTCAACTGCAGGTTTTGTTCGTAAAGTGGTTTTAGGTGTTTCTGCAACTATTTTTTCTGTGGGTTTGATGCGCTGCTTTACAGTAGTGCTTTTTTCGGAAATTTCAGTAGCCTTTGTTTTCTGCTTTGTCGCTGGTTTGCTTACTACTTTTGGTATATTATCGGCAGGTACTTGCACAATTTCCTTTTGTGGAGCAATTTCTTTAGCTGTAACCACAATTGTAACTCTTTTAGGTTCCTCCTGTTGTTGCGAGAAACCCGAAAAAGAAAGCAGCAGTAAGCCCGCGAAAAGGATCACGCCATAAAAAAAACTATTTCGGTTATCAGTCAAGCTACAGTTTTATTGGTTCTGTTATTAACAAAAAAATATGCCAATTAACCACTATAGGTTTTATGATGTTAAAAATCCCGACCAGAACTATCATAATAGCGCTAGGCGGGATGTGGATAATCGCACCTTGTAATTACAAGTTTACGAATAAATGTTGATAAGTGAGAAATTTTTACCTCGATATGAGATTAAATGAGGTCGAAACCTATATCCTCGCGGAAATATTTACCATCGAAATAAATTCTTGCAGCATCTGCAGTGGCGCATTGTAAGGCTTCAAACTGCGTATCTTTTACGCTGCTAATTGCTAGTACTCTGCCGCCGTTAGTTTTCACAATGCCACCTTCTAGCGCAGTTCCTGCATGAAAAGCGTACGAATCTCTGATGTTTTCCAGTCCTGAAATTGCTTTGCCTTTTTCGTATTCGCCAGGATATCCGCCAGCAACAATAACTACTGTTGCCGCACTTTTAGAGCTAATCTTGATTTCGTAATTGCCTAGTTGTTTATTTGCACTGGCTAGGAAAAGTTCAACCAAATCATTTTCAATTCTCAATAGTACGCTTTCAGTTTCAGGATCGCCCATACGAGCATTGTATTCGATCACATAAGGCTCTTCGCCCACTTTAATCAATCCGAAGAAAATAAAGCCTGTATAATCTATGCCCTCACTAGCCAAGCCGTTTACAGTTGGTTTAATAATGCGTTCTTCAATTTTATTTAGAAATTCTGCATTAGCAAATGGTACCGGAGAAACCGAGCCCATGCCGCCAGTGTTTAATCCTGTATCACCTTGACCAATACGTTTGTAATCTTTTGCTTCAGGTAAAATCACATAATCTTTACCATCACTTAATACGAAAACAGAAAGCTCAATGCCTGTCAAAAACTCTTCAACCACTACTGTAGAACCTGCATTTCCGAATTTTCCACCTAACATTAATTGAAGCTCGTCTTGTGCTTCTTTGTTATTGTCGATAATTAAAACGCCTTTTCCTGCCGCCAAACCATCAGCTTTTAAAACAATTGGCGTAGCATGGTCGGCTAAATAAGCTAATCCTTCTTGTAAAGTTTCGTTAGTAAAAGATTTTGATTTTGCCGTAGGGATGTTGTGGCGCTCCATAAACTGCTTAGAAAAGTCCTTGCTGCCTTCTAAGATGGCACCTTCTTTTTTAGGGCCAATTACAGGAATGTGGGCCAGCGCTTCATCATTAGCAAAAAAATCATGAATACCTAAAACCAAAGGCTCTTCGGGGCCAACAACCAATAAATCTACCTGTTCTTTTAAAGCAAGCGCTTTTACCGCTTCAAAATCATTTGGATTGATGTTTACATTCTTGCCGTAGTTTGCTGTGCCAGCATTTCCAGGCGCAATAAAAAGGTTAGTGCATTTTTCAGATTGGCTTAGTTTCCAGGCAAAAGCACACTCTCTTCCGCCAGAACCGATAAGTAAGATATTCATACAGCAAAGATATTGCTTTCTGCTTACCTATGTGATAAAATCTAAAATAAGATATAGCTTGTTTGCGGTAAAAGTTCGATAGTAAGCAGCATTGCGTTATCACTTAGTGCTTCAATTTCAACTTTTTCTGTGGCCGACAAAGCAATGCCGTCACGGTTGTTCAGCATTCGTCCATCAATTTCAAAGGTGCCAGCTAAAACAAAGCAATACAATGTAGATGACGAACTAATCGCATATTTACTTTGGCCTCTGCCTTTATATCGGCCAATGCCAATTTTGAAAGTTAAAGATGCCGATGTGATAGTTTGTAAATGATTGGGCTGCGATAGATCAATATTTAAAATTGCTAATGAACGTTGAGGAATTTCATCGCTTTTTAAAGCAACCATCAAATAGTTGATCGTTTCTTCTTGGTATCGATTTTTTAGTTGGATGTATGCGTTTTTGTCCAGGTACGCTAAAAGGCTTTTACCAACTTCAACTAGTGTTTCGTTTTTCTGTTCGTCTATGTAGCTGATGTTGCCGCTTATTGGTACAATGAATATATAGCCTTGCTGGCGGGTGTAGAAATTAAAGTCTGAATTTGGGTTTAGCGTATCGTCGTGAATTGCATATAAATTGCCTATAGCTTCTTTTGCCGGATTTTGGAGGCCTTCAAAATTGAAAGTGCTGTATCGTTTAATTCGATCGCTTTCAATAATGCTTCTCTGGTTCGAGAGGAATATTTTACCCTGAGAAATGGTATTCATTTTATTGTTGGTTTTATTTTGAGAGTTAATTAATGAAGCTTAGTGCTTCGGTTATTGTCTTCATTTTTGATGATAGAAAGTGTGCTTGCCAAAAACGCAAAAAGGAAAACAACGTTAAGCGTTAGGATGATGCCTTTATAAGTTACATCCTCATGTGAGCTCAGGTTGTTTTGCGTATTAGTGCTAACTTCCAGGGTGTTACTGGCGAAAATAATTGAAATTACAAGTAGAATTCCGCATAGCGATGTTAACCGTCTTTTAGCAGTTAGAGAAGAGAGGGTTGAGGTTAATTGGCTGCTTGATAAGTTCTTTCTTTCCATAATAACAAGGTTGTTAAAACACTTGTCAAAGATGTGGCGAATAATTAGCCGTGGAAAGGATGTGTCGGTTAATGGTTACTTTGTGCCGACAGAAGTATTCGTAATAGTTGTATTCGATTTAAGCGTTTTTCCATTCATCTACGAAAGAAGCATAAGAATCGCTAATTGGCAGCAAGGTTCCAGTGCTTAGCTGCGCTTTTCTGTTGGCTACAGATTGTACTTCTTTTACCGATACTACATAACTGCGGTGTATCCTTCTAAACTTTGCTGTTGGGAGTTTGTCTATCACCTTTTTTAAAGTAGTTAAGGTTAATATCATTTTGCCGTTATTGAGATGGATTTTCACATAATCTTCCATGCTCTCTAAATAAACAATTTCCCTAACCTCTACTTTGATCAGCTTATATTCGGAATATACAAAAAGATGCTCGTTAGGTACATCAGTATCTTTTTGGTTTTTGTAGCCTTGATAGTCGACCGCTTTTAGTACAGCTTTCTTAAACCTTTGTAAGTCTATAGGTTTCAGTAAATAATCAATAGCATTAAGCTCGAAGCCTTCAAAAGCAAAACCTTTATGTGCTGTGGTAAAAATTACCATCGGTTTTACGGCAAGCGAATGATATAGCTCTATTCCAGACACCTCCGGCATATCTACATCTAAAAAAAGTAGATCTACGGTGTGTTTGCTTAAATATTCTACTGCGGCAATAGCATCTTCAAATACACGAAGCAAAGTGAGGTTTTCGATAGCTTCGATATAGTTTTTAGTTAAAGCCAATGCTAAAGGATCATCATCTATTGCTACACATCTTAATTTTTCCATTACGCCAGATAAATAGTTAATCAGTCTTAAAATTGGTGTTTTCCGTATGCAGAACTATGCGTGCTGTTTGCCAAATTACTATTTTAAGACGTTTTTTGCTACTCTTATTACATTTTATATCAAATACATCAAACAAGTGACCTTTGTTTTTGTTCGATAAACTTTTAGGGTTCATTTATTTAGTCGTTAATTAAAACAGAATTCGATGGTAAATCAAATTTCGGTTTATAAAAGAATAAAACTAGATTTGCCGCAACAATGAGGCATTTAGTTACCATATCTTTAGTGTTTTTTAGTCTTTCGCACTTGGCCAAGGTCGACCGTGTGGATGGGCTACGCTATTTAACGGAAAGATATTGTGCTAAAGCACAAACTACCTCTGAGCAAACTTCTATACGCTCTATACAAGATTTACAAGATCTCCCTCATTTCATTCTTTCTAATAATCAGTTGAGTGCTATTGGTGTAATATCCAGTAAGAACTGCTCAAAATATACCATTACCGATCAGCCGCTGCTATATGCCGCTGAATTGGAAAATCCACGAAATAATAGTCCCTAGTTAGCTGTCTTGCTATCGATTTTATCGTAAACTGCAAAAAATAAATCAGTACAAAGCCAAGTTGTCATAGTAATAGGCTATGGCTTGGTTGTTGTGAATTGATTTACGATTTCGGATTTACGAATTACGAGTGTTGGGTGAACGAAATAGACGTTATTGGAAACAATTTGTCAATTAAAGTTTAGCCAACAATTCAACAACAGAACAATTTAACAATAAAATAATACCAATAAAATGTTAGGATTTTTAGCCAAGATATTTGGAAGCAAGTCGGAAAGAGATATCAAGGCATTACAGCCAATCGTTGTTCAAATCAACGAAGAATATGCAAAGTTAACCTCATTAAGTAATGATGAATTGCGAAATAAAACTATCGAATTTAAAGAAACTATAGCAACAGCTTTAGCTACTATTGATGGTAAAATTGCAGACTTAAAAACACAAGCAGAAAGCCCAGAACTTTCTTTAACAGAGAAAACAAACCTTTATGATGAGGTTGATGCTTTAGGTAAAGAACGCAATGTAGAACTAGAAAAAGTTTTACAACAAATCTTGCCTCAAGCTTTTGCTGTAGTAAAAGAAACTTCTCGTCGCTTAAGTGAAAACGAAAACTTAGAAGTAACCGCTACACCATTTGATAGAGAAATTGCCGCTAGAAAAAGCAATGTAAAAATTGTTGGCGATAAAGCGCTATGGGCTAATAAGTGGGAAGCTTCGGGTACAGAGGTAAACTGGAACATGGTACACTACGATGTACAGTTGATTGGTGGTATGGTGCTAAATGGTGGTAAAATTGCGGAAATGGCTACTGGTGAGGGTAAAACCTTGGTAAGTACCTTGCCTGCATATTTAAATGCATTAGCTGGTCAAGGGGTGCACATTGTAACAGTGAACGATTACCTTGCCCGTCGTGATAGTGAGTGGAATGGTCCTTTGTTCGAGTTCCATGGTTTAAGTGTAGATTGTATCGATAAACATCAACCAAACTCTGAAGAACGTAGAAAAGCTTACTTAGCAGATATTACTTATGGAACCAATAACGAATTTGGTTTCGATTACCTGCGTGACAATATGTCGCAAACGCCAGAGCAGTTGGTGCAGCGTAAATTGCACTTTGCCATGGTAGATGAGGTCGATTCAGTTTTAATTGATGATGCCCGTACACCATTGATTATTTCTGGTCCAGTTCCTTTTGGAGATCAACACGAATTCCACGAGTTAAAGCCTCGTATCGAGCGTTTGGTAAATGCACAGAAAACCTTTGTGCAATCTGCTTTAAATTCTGCGAAGAGCTTAATCAACAGCGGTAATGTTGGTACAGAAGAAGGTGAAGGTGGTTTAGCGTTATTGCGTGCCCACCGTGGTTTGCCTAAAAACAAAGCTTTAATTAAGTTTTTAAGTGAAGGTAGCAACAAACAAACGTTGCTGAAGACTGAGAACCACTATATGGCAGATCAGTCTAAAAATATGCCTAAAGTAGATGCCGAGTTGTATTTTCATATTGATGAGAAAAACAATCAGGTAGAATTAACTGAAAAAGGTATCGAATTAATTACCCAGCAGGGTGAAGATCCAAGTTTCTTCGTATTGCCAGACGTAGGTACAGAAATTGCTGAAATTGAAAAATCTAGCGCAAGCAGCGAAGAAAAAATTGCAAATAAAGATGCTTTAATGCGTGATTACGCTGTGAAAGCAGAACGTGTTCACTCTATCAACCAATTGTTAAAAGCATATACTTTATTTGAAAATGATGTAGAGTATATTGTTGATGAAGGGAAGATCAAGATTGTAGATGAGCAAACTGGCCGTATCATGGAAGGTCGTCGTTATTCTGATGGTTTGCACCAAGCAATCGAAGCTAAAGAGAATGTGAAAGTAGAAGATGCTTCACAAACTTATGCTACGGTTACTTTACAGAATTATTTCCGTATGTACCACAAACTTTGCGGTATGACGGGTACGGCTACTACAGAAGCAGGCGAGTTCTGGTCTATCTATAAGTTAGATGTGGTAGAAATTCCTACTAATAGAGTAATTTCAAGAATAGATGCTCAAGATTATGTATATCGTACTGTAAGAGAGAAATTTAATGCAGTAGCAGAAGAAATCGTGAAGTTAACCGAGGCTGGTCGTCCAGTATTGGTGGGTACAACTTCGGTAGAGATTTCTGAGTTGCTAAGTCGTATGTTGAAATTACGTGGCATTAAGCACAACGTATTAAATGCGAAGATGCACCAAAGGGAGGCTGATATCGTTGCAGAAGCAGGCCAACCAGGGCAGGTAACTATTGCTACCAACATGGCTGGTCGTGGTACGGATATTAAGTTAGGCCCTGGTGTTAAAGAAGCTGGAGGTTTGGCAATTATCGGTACAGAACGTCACGAGTCTCGTCGTGTAGACAGACAGTTACGTGGTCGTGCTGGTCGTCAGGGAGACCCAGGTACTTCTCAATTCTTCGTATCGTTAGAAGATAACCTGATGCGTTTGTTCGGTTCAGAGCGTATCTCTAACATCATGGTAAGAATGGGTATCGAAGAAGGAGAGGTAATCCAACACTCAATGATTACCAATTCTATCGAAAGAGCACAGAAAAAAGTAGAAGAAAATAACTTTGGAGTTCGTAAACGTTTGTTAGAGTATGATGACGTGATGAACTCGCAACGTTCTGTAATTTATGCTAAACGTAGAAACGCTTTATTCGGCGATCGTTTAGACGTAGATATGAACAACATGATTTTCGACGTTGCGGAAGATATCGTTACCGAATACAAAGAAAGTAGCAATTATGAAGGCTTTAAGTTGGAAGTAATTAAAAACTTCTCGGTAGATACTGAAATTGCTGAGCAGGATTTCAACAGTAAGAAAATTCAAGCCTTAACTGAGACATTGTTCGAAGAAGTAACTAATTTCTACACTCGTAAATCTGATGCGATTGTTACGCAAGCAATGCCAGTTTTGAAACAGGTTTTCGAAGATAGAGGTGACATGATTGAACAGATTGTGGTTCCATTTACCGACGGTATCCGTCAAATCCAAGTTCCGGTAGAGTTGAAAAAAGCTATCGAGAATAACGGAAGAGAGATCACTAAAGCTTTCGAGAAAACAATTATTTTGGCTTTAATTGACGATAGTTGGAAAGAGCATTTGCGTGAAATGGATGAGTTGAAGCAATCTGTGCAAAACGCCGTTTACGAGCAAAAAGACCCATTGATTATCTATAAAATGGAAGCTTTCAACTTGTTCAAAGGCATGTTGAGCATCGTGAACAAAGAGGTGGTGAGCTTCTTGTTTAAGGGAGGAATTCCGATGCAGCAAGAGCCAGAGCAAGTAAGAGAAGCAGTTGCTCCAAAACCTCAGCCAAAGTTACAAACTACAAAGCAAGAGTATGGCGATCAACATTCTGATTTAGATTTAGTAGGCGATACTCGCGAACCGCAACCTTTGCAACCCATTAGAAAAGAAGCAACGGTGGGTAGAAACGAACCTTGCCCTTGTGGAAGTGGCAAGAAGTTTAAGAACTGCCACGGAGCGAATGCGTAAACACTAGGCTTAATTTTTAGAAACCTCGCAAGTTTTAAATATAAAATCCCCTAGCTTTTGCGAGCTAGGGGATTTTTGTATATCTGAAAAGCGGTTTGGTAAACTGAAGCTTAGTTTACTTTAGTAATTACGAGGTTTGCCCCAGCACCGCCGTCAAGACTAACTGCTCCGAGCAATCCATAAAGCTGTAGACTTAGTGTATCTCCAGCAGCTAGATCTATTATAGCTTCTGCATACATTCTGGATTGAGCTTGAGAAGAAGAAAGGTTTAATGAATTAACTGGCGTACCATTTAGCATTATCCTAGAAGATGCTAATAAAGATTGAGTTAATCTTATAGCATAACTTATTTTGTACGTTCCACTGTTGTTACAGGTAAAAGTAGTACTGACGCCGTTTGTAGAAAATCCTTGTAATAGTTGTCCGTTGCCTAGAGGAATATTTGTGCCGCCCAAAACAACGGCTATTGTTGATCCACTTGTATTCGCGGCATTGGCGTAATATTGGGTGCCGCCGCCGGTTGGTGTAGCCCAAGTACCATCACCTCTTAAGTAAGTGGAAGCGCTAGGTGTTCCAGTAACGTTTAATTTTGAAAGAGCAATTGCCGCAGCAGGACTTATATCAACATTAACTATGGTCCCATCAAAAATTTTAGCAGATGTTACGGTTCCATCTAACACCTTACTTGTACTTATTGCACCAGCGACAAGATCTCCGTTTTTAATGCTGTTTGTCAAATTTAATTTGCTATACTCGATGGCGGCGTTAGAGGCTATTTTTGCATTAGTGATGTCGCCATCTCCAATAGTTGCGGTTGCTCCTGCAGGGCCTTGGGCACCTGTTGCTCCCTGAGGGCCTACTATCCCTTGAAGACCAGTAGCACCAGTAGCTCCTTGTGGGCCCACTGCTCCTGTTGCTCCTTGAGGTCCCGCTACGCCTTGAATTCCCTGTGGGCCTTGTGGTCCAATTGCTCCTGTATCGCCCTTGGCGCCTAATAATATCCAGTTTTTAGCGCTTGGTGTTCCTTGATTAAAATAGAAACCTGTGGTGCCGTCGGTTTGATAAACTAACAGGCCAGTTGCAGGAGAGGCGATGAGATTACGCTGTGCAGCGGTCATTCTTGGAATTAACATTCCTTTTTCAGTGCTTTTTACATCCAACATAGCGCTGTTGTCGGGAGCAGAAGCATCTTTATTGATACCGACATTTTGTGCTTTTGTAAAAATGGCTGTGCAGATTAATGCAGTGAGTAGAGATAATTTAAGTTTCATATTTAATTTCTTATAAATTTAATAGTTTGGGAATTAGATGGTTGTGTTAGCTTAAGGTAATAGCTGCCACGAGGTAGCGTAGACACATCAATAGAAAAGTTGTTTAGCCCCTTTGAAGTTGACAACTGTTTAACGATTTCTATTTTTCCGATTACAGAAATAACCTGTAAGCTTGTTTGTGCCGTATGATCAGAATAAAACGTACCATTTAGGTTGCCGCTTGTAGGGTTGGGATAAATAGACAATAGCTGTTGATCGGTGAGGCTAAATTTAACCATAACCGCAAGTGAAGGCGTTATGGTGCCGTCGTAGTCTACGCCAACAATACGGTAGTAGTTGGCGCCAATTAGCGGATTTTTATCAAATGACTGATAAAGGTTGTCTTTTTTTAAAGAGCTCAAAGAAGTTACTTTAGCAATCTCTCTGAAA
This sequence comes from Pedobacter sp. T50_32, assembly GCF_057652195.1. NCBI lineage: Bacteria > Pseudomonadati > Bacteroidota > Sphingobacteriia > Sphingobacteriales > Sphingobacteriaceae > Pedobacter > Pedobacter sp. T50_32. Next base: position 977,231 of record NZ_JBYFBY010000001.1, read on the forward strand.
GATTTCCCATCGCTGCTCTTTTCAACCAAAAAATGACTTACACCAATCTCGTTAATTGTGTTCCAGCTTAATGCCACTCCGTTTACTACTGGCTTTCCACTAACGTAAATACTAGAAATTGGAAGAGTGGTAAAATTGGTAGCAAGCGTAAACCTGTTTAACGATGAGCGGCTAGTCGTCCCGGCTTCGTTTGTACTAGTGTTTAATGTTGTATTAGAAGGTTTTACCCAAGTGCTACCGCCATCAGACGAGCTTAAAAAAAGCAGTTGGTTCTCTGAGAGTCCATTTAACTCCGCATCTAGATAATTGATTTTTACCGTTGCATCAAGGTTTGTGTTGTTGCTCGGTGTAACATCATAAAAACGTTTGATTGACACATTTGAGCCATTGGTTAAGGCGTAGTTTCCTCGCTTAATAATAGTGCTGCCTAGGTTTGCTGTACAGGTTAAGCTAATGCCAAGATTGCCGGGATTTGCATCAGACGGAGCGTTCAGGGTGGCCTCGCTAATGATTGTGCCTGCGGAACCGGTAATGTGATTGCTTTCGTTTTCGCCATTTAAAATTCCAGTAGTGCCCAGGTTTAAATCAAAACTGTTTAAATCTAACTTCCCGCTAGTAAGCTTAAGTGTGCCTGTTACTGCAAAATTGCTGAGCAAGTTTACGAAAGCACCAGTAGTTTTGGCGAGGGTTAAATTTTTAATGGAACTGGCCGAAGAAATAGTGCTTGTAGCGTTGCCGGTGAGTATGGTTTGCCCATCACCCGTAATTGCGGTATTACCTTGGTTTAAGCCTATGTCGTTGAGTACAAGATTGGCCCCAGAGGTAATGACTACATTAGCGCCATTTTCGACCTTTAACTGTGCTAATGCTTGGCTACCAAGCATTAACAGGCCTATGAGAGGCGCATAAAGATGTTTCATAACGTTAATTTGAGTATTTTTTTGCGCAAAATAGGGAAAATTTTACTTAAAGTGTGTAATTTATTGCTTTATTGTGTTGATGAATTCGTTTGCTCTGAAAAGTCTTAGTTACTTGTATCCTAATTTAATAATCCCGATTTTTGCAAACTCATTGTCGTTGATCTCGTTATTATAACAACCAGTTTGGTTAAAATGTCGAGAAACAATTTAAACCTAAATGAAAGTACTGTTAATTATAATTTCTGTTTTACTAGGCTCACAAGCTTTTGCGCAAACCAAAGGAGAGGTAATTGTTGTGCAAGATCCTTTAATAGACAGTTTAATTGCCAAACGAATAGAACTAAATAGAGCAAGACCTACTGCGACTAATCCGACAGGTTCGACCATTGTATCTTCAATGGGTTATCGAGTACAAATTTACTATGGATCGGATAGGAGGGAAGTTTTTTCGCAACAGGCTCAATTTAAATCTAGTTTCCCAAAGCTAAATACATATATCACTTATAAAGAACCTAATTACTATTTACGGGTAGGCGATTACCGGACAAGATTAGAGGCCCAAAAGTTCTTGAACGAACTGCGGCCAAATTATCCAACACTGTTTATTTTTAGAGAGAAGATAAACGCACCGATTTTAGATTAAAGTTTAATCGTAGAACTGTTTAATCGTTTAACTGTTGAAGAACGCTACGATTAACCAGTTAACCAAATCAACAGTTAACCTAACTAAACATGAAACAAAAAATACAAGACCTAGCTGCTCAAATTTTTAACGAAGTGGTAGGTTTTCGTCAACATATACATGCTAACCCAGAACTTTCTTTTCACGAATACGAAACATCAAAGTTCGTAAAAGATAAGCTAACAAGCTGGGGAATTCCTTTTACAGAAATGGCCAATACAGGCGTAGTTGGCTTAATTACAGGAGCAAAAGCGTCAGATCAAGTCATTGCTTTGCGTGCCGATATGGACGCTTTGCCCATTACGGAAGACAATGATAAGCCTTACAAATCGAAAAATGAAGGTGTAATGCATGCCTGTGGACATGATGTACACACTTCATCGTTATTGGGTACTGCGTATATTCTTAACCAATTGAAAGAGGAATTTGGTGGAACCATCAAGCTGGTTTTTCAACCTGCGGAGGAGTTATTGCCAGGCGGTGCCAGCATCATGATTAAAGAAGGTGTGTTAGAAAACCCGAAGCCACATGCGATGGTTGGTCAGCACGTTTTACCGATGATGGAAGTTGGAAAAGTAGGTTTCCGTTCGGGAATTTACATGGCCTCAACCGATGAACTTTACGTAACCGTAACTGGAAAAGGTGGTCATGGAGCACAGCCACACCAAAATATCGATCCTGTGGTGATTACTGCACATATCATAGTAGCACTGCAGCAAATTGTAAGTCGCAATGCAGATCCTCGTTTGCCTTCGGTGCTTTCTTTTGGAAAAGTAACTGCCAACGGAGCTACGAATATCATTCCCAACGAAGTAAAACTGCAAGGTACTTTTAGAACTTTAAACGAAGACTGGAGAAATGAAGCGCACCGTTTGATGAAGAAAATGGCGGAGGGAATTGCGGAAAGTATGGGCGGAAGTTGTGATTTTGATATTCACAGAGGTTATCCTTTTCTAATTAACGAAGAGAAGCTAACAAACAATGCGAAAGCCTTGGCACAAGACTATTTGGGTGCAGAAAACGTTGTAGATTTAGATATTTGGATGGCTGCCGAAGATTTTGCATACTATTCGCAGGTAACTAATGCGTGTTTCTATCGTTTGGGTACAGGAAATCCAGCAAAAGATACCATGCATTCGGTACATACGCCAAAGTTTGATATTGACGAGGATGCTTTAAAAACGTCAACGGGTTTAATGGCTTATATCGCTTTGAAACAATTAGGGAATTAGAGGTTAATAGTTTGTCTGGTTAATCGGTTAATTGTTAAGAATATCTGCTGTTTAAATTAGACTGTGGGAGTCAGGCTGAGCTTGTCGAAGCCTTTAAAGAAATAAAAATGAAAAATCTTTGCATAATTGCGCTGTCATTGTTGTTTTTTGCGAGTGCTAACGCTCAGCAAATACCTCGTTTTAATCCAGATACATTAAAAACGATAACACTTGATTCGGTAGTAAACATTAAAGCGAAACGCCTAAATGTAGAGACATTCATTAATGCCATTATCAACGATACCAGCTTCTATGAAGCGTTTCGTAACATGAAAAAATATACTTTCATTGCCGAAAACCGTGTATTCACTTATGATAAAAAGAACAAAGTTGATGGGAAGATCTATCGTAAGATTAAACACAACAACGATGGTCCATACAGAATGGAATATCTGGTTAAAGAAGATAATGGGAAGGTCTACAAAAAGAATGGAAAATATCAGTTGTACACAGTAGAAATGTTCGATTACATTTTTATGAACGCCTATAACACCGATTTTGTACCAAACTCAGCGCCTAGTGCTAGCAAAGGAAAAAAGGGAGGAAACGAGGGTTATAAAGACAAGCTTAAAACGTTAATATTTAATCCAGGCAGACCAATTAAAGGTATTCCTTTTATAGGTAGCAAAACCGAAATTTTTACGGCTAATATGCGTCAGTATTATGATTATGCTTTCCATAGCGGTACCTACTTAGATTCAATTCCAGTATATCGGTTCAAGGTATCTGTAAAGGAAGATCTTTCCAAATGGACCAAAGATGGGATCATGATTAAAGAGCTGGTAACCATTTTCGATAAGCGTAATTTCGAGATTTTAGGCCGCTACGTAGACATGAAATACAGTAATATGCTTTTTGATTTCGATGTGCAAATGAATATCGAAATGAGCTATTTTGATGAAGTAAAACTGCCCACCAAAATCACCTACCAAGGTAATTGGGACTATCCTTTAAAGAAAGAAGAACGGGCTAGCTTTTTAGTGCTCCACAAAGATTACCGATTGGGCAAGGGAAAATAAACTGAAGGCTTCGCTGTTATTGAGTAACTACGTATTTGCTTAATTTTTGCGAAACACTGTTGTAGTCAATCTTCTCTTTGCTTGCTTTCATTTTAACTTCAGCACCATGTATCACATCGTGTAACACCATGCTTAAGCCAACTACAGCTACTGTTCCACCCACGCCTACTAGCAGAGCAACATTTGCATCATCTATAGATTGTGCAGTTACAATCGTGCCAGCAGCTAACGCACCGGTAACTACGGCATAGCCCACATCACCGTGTGTTTTAAATACTTTAATACGATTGATCTTGTTGTACGATAGCTGATGTGTAGTTTCTTTTTTGTCTACCAATACAAGCTCTGTTTGGTTAATCGCAGTAATTTTTCCGTGATATTTCACATCTTCTGCTATTACCACAGCATGGTAAGGTGCCCTTTTTTTCTTTTGAGCATAGCTGATATTAACGAGAAGAAGCATTAGGAAGATGGTAAATGAAGATTTAACCAGTAATTTCATTCAGAGTGATTTGATAATTCAATACAAAGATAGAAAATAATAAGCATGTTGTTATTTGATGCCAAACAATTAAATTCGCTTTACAAAATAATTGAGATGAAAACCCTTTTAAAACTATCAGTTGTGGCTTGCGCCATTTTTCTGCTATCTTCTATGAAACCTAAAGCAAAAAGAGTAATATTCTTTGGCGATTCCATTACACAGGCGGGCGCACAAGGAAACGGCTATATCAATTTGTTGAAGAAACAAGTAGATAGCAATAAATTTGAGCTACTGGGTGCTGGAATTGGCGGCAACAAAGTTTATGATCTTTACTTAAGAATGGAAGAAGATGTGCTGAACAAAAAACCTGATTTGGTATTCATCTACGTTGGAATTAATGATGTTTGGCATAAAGTAGGCGCTCGAACTGGGACAGACTATCCAAAATATATCAAGTTTTATCAAGCCCTAATTAATAAAATACAGGCAGGCGGTAGTAAGGTTGTGTTGTGCACGCCATCGGTTATTGGTGAGAAAAAAAGTGGTGCAAATGAATTAGATGCAGAATTGGATAAATACGCTGAAGGAATTAGAGAATTGGCAACTAAAAATAATCTTCCACTATGTGATTTAAGAAAAGCCTTTTTAACTTACGAAGAAAAAAACAATCCTCAAGATTTAGAGAAAGGTGTGTTAACGAGCGATAGAGTTCACTTAAACGACAAAGGAAATCAGTTTGTTGCAGAGCAGATACTGCCTTTTATCAAATAATACATTTAAACAACCTGAGACACCTTAGTTTACTTGAAGTGAGTTATCTGATAGCTTTCGTCGAATAGTTGCTCATAATAAATGTGCTAAGGTTTTCTTAAATGTCTTAGGTGGTGAAATAAAATCGTTAAATTTGAAGCCCATTTAGGTGAGATTAGCAGCAGATGATTACAGCGGAAACTATTGAAAAAATTAAGGAAACAGCCCGAATTGAAGAGGTTGTTGGCGATTTTGTGCACCTTAAAAAACGTGGTTCTAGCTTAATCGGAAATTGCCCTTTTCATGGAGAGAAAACGCCCTCATTTCACGTATCGGTAAATAAAGGTATCTATAAGTGCTTTGGCTGCGGTGTTGCTGGTGATTCCGTTCGCTTCGTCATGGAGCACGAGAAGTACAGCTATCCAGAAGCGCTGAAATTTCTCGCCAACAAATACAATATCGAAGTTGAGGAAACGGTAGAAAGTAAGGAAAATATCGAGCTAAATAGTGCTCGCGAAAGTCTTTACATCGTTTCACAATTTGCGGCTAACTTTTTCGAAGAACAACTATGGAATAGTGCCGATGGCCGAGCAATTGGTTTAAGCTATTTCAAAGAGCGTGGTTTTAGGGAAGATATCATTAAGAAATTCAATTTGGGCTATTCGCCTGATGTTTGGGACGCCCTAACATTGGATGCCGAAAAAAACGGTCATGCGGTAGAGTACCTAGAAAAAACAGGACTTTCCATCAGAAATGATAAAGGGAAGCTGTATGATAGGTTCCGTGGGCGGGTAATGTTCCCCATCCATAATTTTACGGGCAGGGTAATTGGTTTTGGTGGTCGTACCTTAAAAACCGATAAAAACGTACCTAAATACGTTAACTCACCAGAAAGCGATATTTACCACAAGTCGAACGTACTGTATGGTTTGTTCCATGCGAAAAAGGCCATTCGAGATCAGGATAACTGTTATTTGGTAGAGGGTTATGCCGATGTTTTGGCGGTACACCAAGCCTATATTGAGAATGTTGTAGCCTCTTCGGGAACATCATTAACCATAGAACAGATTAAGCTTATTGCTCGCTTCACGCAAAACGTAACCATTTTATATGATGGCGATGCTGCAGGTATCAAAGCTTCGTTGCGTGGTTTGGATATGATTTTGGAGGAGGGATTGAACGTTAAAGTTGTTTCTTTTCCCGATGGTGATGATCCAGACTCTTACATGCACAAGGTTGGTGCTGGTGCTTTCAAAACTTATATCGAAGAGCAGCGTCAAGATTTTATCCTTTACAAAGCCAATATTTTACTGGCGGAAGCTGGAAAAGATCCAATCAAAAAGGCGGGAATTATCAGGGATATTGTAGAAAGTATTGCTAAAATTCCAGATAACATCAAAGCTTCGGTATTCATTAAGGAATGCAGTCATTTACTCGAAATTGAAGAGCGGGTACTGCTTACCGAACTGAATGCGATAAAGGTTGCTAAACAGAAAAAAGCGTCGGCACCGCCGAAGTCTTCTAGTTATGGACAGCCAGATATGCCGCCAGATGATTTGTTTGCAGATGAAACACAGGGAGAGCCAATTAGAGAAATTTCTAATTCAGCAGATGATATACATATAGAGAAAGAAATTTTGAGAGTTCTTATTACCCATGGACATGAACTTGTTACATGGGAAGAAATCGAAAATATGTATATAGGGACTTTTATAATACAGAATTTAAGTGATGTTGTATTCAAAAGTGGTTTGGTTGATAGAATTGTAAAACATTACTGGAGTAGTATTGAGGGTGGTTATCTCCCGACTTTAACGAGCTTTCTGCATAATGAAGACAGTGAAATATCGAATATTTCTATTGATTTATCTTCTTCGAAATATGAGCTAAGCCCAAATTGGGAGAATGTGCATAAGATCTATGTGAAGGCACTCGATGAGAATATTAAAAAGACAATTTTGGATGCTATATTTCACTTGAAGAGAAATAAAATAAGAATTATGAAGGTTGATGCTAGAGAAGAGTTAAAGTATGAAAAGGATCCAGCAAATGTTGAAATTCTTTTGAATCAGTTTATGCTTATTAAGCGAGTTGAAATCACGATAGCAAATTATTTTGGTATAGTAATAGCTGAATAAGATATACGTCTAATTTATGGCAACCCACAACGATACAGGAAAAGCTGGAGAAAAAGCAGCAGTGCAGTTTCTGAAGCAAAAGGGTTATGAAATTTTGGATGAAAACTGGACCTATCGTAAATGTGAAGTAGACATTGTTGCGCTTCAATCAAATACCATTATCTTTATCGAAGTTAAAACACGCAGCTCTGTGGCTTTTGGAATGCCCGAAGATTTTGTAAGTTCGGCTAAACAACATCAGTTGCAAAAGGCAGCACAAGCTTACATCGAAATTATGGACCACAAAGGAGAAATAAGATTTGACATTGTAGCGGTGTTATTAACTAAAGACAATCAGTTTAAAATTAACCACATAGAAGATGCTTTTTGGCCATACGCGTAGAATTACTGTAACCGCTTTCATATTGTTGTCTGCAACTTTATTCCAACTCGCTTGTAATAATAAAGTGGCTAACTATATTACTTTTAAAAACCCTTTGCAGGGCGAAAGCTTTAATAGCGGTAAACCTGTAAAAATAGAATTAGATATTCCTGAGAAAACGAATATTGAAGCTATTAGTTATTTGGTGGATGGAAAGCAATTTGCGGAAAGTAAAACCAAAGAGTCTGTAACGCTTGATACGCAAAATCTGCCTTTGGGTTATCGAATGTTAACTGCCATTGTGAAAAGCGGAAACCAAACGGATACCATTACCAATAATATTATTCTTACTACCGATAAGAAACCTGTAAAGTTGAAATACACTTTGGTGAATACTTTTCAGCATGATACTTCTTCGTACACGCAAGGTTTGAGCTTTGTAGATGGAAAATTATTGGAGAGTACAGGTAGAAAGGGGCAATCGCATTTAAAGTATGTTGATTTGAAAAGCGGTAAAGCAATCAAATCGGCGGCTTTAAAACCTGAATATTTTGGTGAAGGTTCTGTAAAAGTTGGCAATAAAATTATTGTACTTACTTGGGAAGAAAATGTTGGTTTAGTGTACGATGCCAATACTTTCGAAGAAATTGCTACTTTTCCGTACCAAGCTAGTCGACAAGGTTGGGGTTTAACTTACGATGGCAAGCAATTGCTACGCAGCGATGGCAGCAACAAAATTTGGTTCATGAATACTGAAACCTACAGAGAGGAAAGCTTCATTGAAGTGTATGATAACAAGGGTGCTGTTGAGCGTTTAAACGAGCTAGAATTTATTGACGGTAAATTATATGCTAATGTTTATGGAAGTAACAAGATTGTAATCATAGATACTAAAACGGGTATCGTAGAAGCGGAAGTAGATTTGAGTAAACTTGTTCCCAAGAATTTCTTTAAAGATGATTACGATGAAGCCAATAATGTATTAAACGGCATAGCCTATGATGTTGCTGGCAAACGTTTATTTGTAACTGGCAAGAAATGGCCAAATCTGTTTGAAATTAAATTGCAAGGGCTGTAGAGACGCAAAATCTTGCGTCTGTATTTGTACAATTTAAAAGTAGGCATCTTGCTGGTAAGAACGTTCAAAAATAGACCCGATTAAAGCGGAAATACTTTTTTGTTACGTCATTTCGAAGAAGGAACGACTGAGAAATCTGTTAGTTAGAAGTGCTTAGCTTGGAGATTTCTCTCTAAGGTTGAAATTGCGCATTAACAGAATACAAAAAAGATTGTAGCAAAAAGCGGGACTGCGTTTGCCACGAAGAACAGTTATGGCTCTTCTAAAAAAAGAAAAACCACTCGTTTGAGTGGCTTCTCTAATTTTAATACTATTTCTTAGTATCGTTTTCTTTTAAATATCCTTGATAAGTGATTGATTGCTTTGCGTTGCTGTTTAAAGACAAACTAGCATAGCCGCCTTCACCAATATCTAAGGCTAAACGATAGCTTTCTTTTGCATCATTTGGCTGAATTGTGATGTTCCAGCCACGTTTTTTGCCCTTCTTCTCTTTATACTCGAACTTTGTAGAAGTGAATTTTACACCGCCCTCGTTTTGATTAATTGGTGCTGTAAATGATCTTCCAAAATAAGGTAAAAAGGCAATTACGCTATCTGGAGTAACCTTCACTTCGTAATAGGTTTCGTTAAGTTGGATGGAACCGCCTTGCATATTGCCAGGCATTCGGCTCATTACTGCGCTAATATCCATTACGTTTAATGGTGTAGCACTTCTAGCCACGAAGGTGTAGGTTTTTGCTTCTACTATTTTTGCCGTAGTTGCTTTATCGGTTTGGGCTGCAGCATTCATAGAAATGAAAGCTATTGCTGCGGCACATAATGTTTTTAACTTATTCATGTGTCTGTTATTTAATCAATTTACAGCTATGATGATAAAAACGTTCGAAATCCATAAAAAGTTTAAAAGTTAGCCCGTCATTTCGACGAGGCACGAGGAGAAATCTACAAGTTTAAAGCGATTTACTAACAGATTTCTCCCAATGGTCGAAATGACGGGATAAATTTATCTCCAGCTTTTATACTGATTAATCAATCCGTTGGTAGAAGAATCATGCGACGCTACTGGCGAATTATCTTTCAATTCTGGTTGTATTTTTTGCGCCAATTGTTTCCCCAGTTCTACACCCCATTGGTCGAAACTGAAAATATTCCAGATAATACCTTGTACAAAAATCTTGTGTTCGTAAACAGCAATTAAGCTTCCCAAGCTAAATGGCGTAACTTTCTTTAATAAAATTGAGTTCGTTGGGCGATTGCCTTCAAAAACTTTAAACGGAGCTAGTTTCTCAATTTGCTCGTGGGTTTTTCCTGCTTTGGTTAATTCAGCAACTACTTCTTCTTCGTCTTTACCGTTCATTAAAGCTTCGGTTTGTGCAAAAAAGTTAGATAATAACACAGGGTGATGTTCGCCAATTGGGTTTAAGCTTTGTGCTGGAGCAATAAAATCTGAAGGAATTAATTTAGTGCCTTGGTGTATCAATTGGTAAAAAGCATGCTGGCCGTTTGTACCTGGTTCGCCCCAAATTACTGGCCCAGTTTCGTACATCACAATATCGCCATTGCGGTCTACATATTTTCCGTTACTTTCCATATCTCCTTGCTGGAAATATGCCGCAAAGCGATGTAAATATTGGTCGTAAGGTAAAATAGCTTGCGTTTCTGCACCGAAGAAGTTAGTATACCAAACACCCAGCATCGCTAAAATTACAGGAACGTTTTGTTCAAAAGGAGTTTCAGCAAAATGTTTGTCGGTAGCGTGGGCACCAGCCAATAATTGCTTAAAATTATCGAAACCGATACCTAATGAAATTGATAAACCGATAGCACTCCACAATGAGTAACGACCGCCAACCCAATCCCAAAACTCGAACATATTTTCAGTATCGATACCAAAAGCAGCGACGTCTTTTGCGTTTGTAGATAAAGCAGCGAAATGTTTAGCGATATCAGCTTCTGTAGCGCCTTGCTCTAAAAACCAACTTCTTGCCGTGTTGGCGTTGCTCATGGTTTCTTGTGTAGTAAACGTTTTAGAGGCTACTAAAAACAAAGTAGTTTCTGGATTTACAGTCTTTAAAGTTTCGGCAATGTGTGTGCCATCTACGTTAGAAACAAAGTGCAAATTTAACCTCGTTTTGTAATGCTTTAAAGCTTCGGTAACCATCACGGGGCCTAAATCTGAACCGCCAATACCAATATTAACTACATCAGTAATTTCTTTGCCTGTGTAGCCTTTCCACTCGCCAGAAATAATAGCAGTGCTAAATTTTTCCATCTTCGCCAAGACCGCATTTACTTCGGGCATCACATCCTTACCATCAACTAAAATTGGGGTGTTGCTTTGGTTACGCAAAGCGATGTGTAATACTTCTCTTCCCTCGGTTTCGTTAATTTTTTCGCCGTTATACATCGCCTTAATGGCTTCGTCTAACTTACATTCTTTGGCTAATTGCGTTAACAAAGCCATCGTTTCATCGTCAATTCTGTTCTTCGAATAATCGAAAAGAATATCCTCAAATAAAATTGAAAACTTGCTAAAACGCTCTGGGTCTGCTGCAAAAAGTGATTTAATATCTGTTTGGTTGATATTGATATAGTGGTCGGCTAAATATTGATAGGCCTTTGTAGTGGTAAAATTTATTTTAGGTAACATAATGTGATGTTTTAGTATTTCCGTAAAAATACAAATCTGTAAGTTAAATGCTAATTAATTAAAATTTGGTACGTAATGTGCTAAGCCAATACTACGGTTAAGTAGGCGAGATTAGATATATTTTTATTTTGGCTGTTTGCTTATCTTAGATAATAATAAAATACATACCTATGTTAGAAAATTTAGTACAATTAGTACGAGAAAATGCACAAGAAGCAATTGTAAACAATTCGGCTTTGCCAAACGAAAAAAATGAAGTTGCTATAGAGGCAGCATCTAGTTCTATTTTTGATACTTTAAAGGAGCAGTTAGCTTCTGGAAACGTATCGCAGATTGCGGAAATATTTAACCAAGGCCAAGCAAATGAGGCTAATCCGGTAGTGCAACAAGCTACCTCTAGCTTAACAGATAAGCTTGGTGCTTTTGGTATTAATGCTGATACCGCAAAGTCTATTGGTGCTGCTTTAATTCCTGTAATTTTAGGCAAGTTAGCCAACAAAACGAACGACCCTAACGATAGTTCTTTCAATATTCAAGACGTGTTAGGCAAATTAGCTGGCGGTGCCGATGGTAAATTTGATTTGACTGACGTTATTGGAATGTTTAATGGTGGACAAAACCAAGCCAACGGCGAGCAAGCTGGAGGTGGAATGTTAGATAAGCTAAAAGGATTATTTAATTAATCGAATTTCATTCATTTGAAGCCGAATTCTTAATTTGAGTTCGGCTTTTTTATTGCTTTTTGTTACCTTGTTCTATCAATTTTCTCGGCATGAAAACTACTCTTTCGTCAGTATTACTGATAATTCCATTTTTTGCGATAGCGCAAAGTAATTTAAGGCAAGATGCCGCAAAGCGGACAGATGCCATTACCCAAAAAATAATAGATTGGCGCAGAGATTTTCATCAACATCCCGAATTGGGAAATAGCGAGGTGCGAACAGCTGGGATTATTGCCAAGCATTTGCAGGCTTTAGGTTTGGAAGTGAAAACTGGTGTTGCAAAAACTGGTGTGGTAGCTGTTTTAAAAGGCGGGAAACCTGGTCCGGTGGTGGCGCTACGTGCCGATATGGATGGTTTGCCTGTAACCGAGCGTGTCAAATTGCCATTTGCCTCGAAAGTGCGTACTACTTATAACGGACAGGAAGTTGGTACCATGCATGCCTGCGGTCACGACTCGCATGTGGCAATTTTGATGGGTGTAGCTGAAGTGCTTACCGCAATGAAAAAGGATTTGGCAGGAACGGTGAAGTTTATTTTTCAGCCTGCAGAAGAAGGTGCGCCAGTTGGCGAAGAAGGCGGAGCAGAGCTGATGGTGAAAGAAGGTGTGTTGGAAAATCCGAAAGTGGAGGTGATTTTTGGCTTGCACATTAATTCGCAAACGCCGGTTGGTCAGCTGACTTACAAGCCGGGCGGAACCATGGCCGCTGTAAACGATATGAAAATTACGGTAACCGGACAGCAGGCACATGGGGCTTACCCTTGGAGCAGCATTGACCCAATTGTAGTTTCTGCGCAGATTGTAAATAACTTGCAAACTATTGTCAGTAGAAATTTGAATGTTACCGAGAACCCTGGTGTGGTTACTATTGGAAGTATTCAAGGAGGAGTGAGGTCTAATATCATTCCCGAAAAAGTAGAGATGTTGGGCACAGTGAGAAATTTCACTAAAGAAGATGAAGCGATGTTTATTGAGCGTATTAAAACTATTGCAACCAAAACTGCGGAAGCTGCTGGCGCAAAAGCTGAAGTTCAAATTCCTTACAGTGCACATTACCCTGTAACATTTAACGATTTGGCTTTAACTGAAAAAATGTTGCCGAGTTTGCAATATACCGCAGGGGCGGATAACGTTAAACTGAAACCGCCTGTAACTGGTGCCGAAGATTTTTCTTTCTATCAGGAGAAAGTGCCGGGTTTGTTTTTCTTTTTAGGCGCATTACCAAAAGGGCAAGACCCGTTGAAAGCGCCATCGCACCATACGCCAGATTTCTTTATTGATGAAAGCAGTTTTAATTTGGGTGTAAAAGCATTGTGCAATTTAACGTTGGATTATATGGGGATGAAGAAGAAGTAAGCTCATTCCGTCATTTCGAAGAAGGTACGACTGAGAAATCTAACAATTAATGATTTGAGTTTTCCTAGCAGGATGGCGTAATGTATTTTGAAGTTCGATATTTGTAATGCCTAGTTTTCTATTTGGAATTTGTAGTTCTTCGGTTAGTTTGATTGGTGATAACACCAACCAAAGGAGAAATTAGAGTTGACCCTTAGCTAGCGTACGCCTGTGGCGTTTGAAAATCAGCACAAGCGACACGCTTGCGCTACCATAAGCTGTAAATAAATTTGTCTAACCGTTTTTTACCATACGTCATTCTTCCCAGGTGCTGGCGCACGCCTGTGGCGTGTGAAGATTAGACTTTTCTTCGCGGTACTTGGCGAAAACTTCATAAACCTTTGCGGTTGAATTTTAACGCAAAGAAAAGCAAGAGTTCGCAAAGAACGCAAAGGCTTTTACTTTGTCAATCCTGTAGATGAGTTGAAAATTAGAGTTGACCCTTAGCTAGCGCACGCCTGTAGCGTGTGAAGATAAGCACAAAAGACACGCTTGCACTAGCCATTAACTACAAACAAATTTGCCTATCTATTCTTTCCATAAGTCATTCTTCTCCACATCTTTTCCATTGGACCAATTTTATAATATTTAAACCAAATGTTACTGTAGATAATTTGGAAAATGTAGATTAAAACTGCAACTAAAAAAGATTGTAACAGGCTAAGCTTTCCACCTAAGCCAAATCCATAGCCATAAAGGAGTAACATGCAAATTAAGGTTTGAGCGAGATAGTTGGTTAAACCCATACGGCCTGTGTGAGCAATCCATGTTTGTAATTTTGATGAATGTTTGCTTAGCATGGAAGTTAGTAACACTAGATAAACAAAAGTGAGCAGTAAACTTCCAACGCTTTCGCTAATGTTATCGATGAAGATTTCCCATGTTGGCTGGTTTGGCAATAGTTGAATTTGCATTGCATCTAAACTGGGAATTGCTTTAATCGCCAATGCAAACGGAAGGATAATTAAAGCCCATTTCGTGAATTTTGCGCCTAGCTCGGCAACACGCTGAAATATATTGGTTTTTCCGGCTATCAGCCCAAGTAAGAATAGGATTTCGAAGTGGATAATGCTAATCATGCCGCCGCTTATTGATTTAAACCAGCCCATTGCTACACCCAATTTTTGCATACTGAATACCTGTAGTACTGTGCCGTTTTTCCAAGTGTCTAGCACTTCCATAATTACTTTATCAAACTCTTTATCGTTTGCTGCAATTGATTGCGGAGTAACAGGTAGGAAAATGGCTAATGCTAGCTGAATGACTAGCATGAAGAACAATAAACCTATAATCCATTTTATTAAATAGCTTACAGATTTTCTATTGAAGTAGATTAACGAAAAACCCAAAATCGCATACTTGTGTAATATATCACCGAACCAAAAAACAAAAGCATGTATTAATCCAATCAATAACAACGACCATAATCTGCGTTTGAAAAGCTTATCTGCATTTAAACCTGTCTGGTTGTTTTTTTGCCACATTAGGTAAAAGCCTAAACCAAAAAGAAAGCTGTAGATGGTATAGAACTGACCTTTAACCAACAGGTTGATTAAAAACTGCAACGGTCCGTAGGTTTCTGGTTTGTCTAAACCTAAATTATATACCTGTTCTGGACGAAGAAAGGCAAAAAAGGCATAAGTCTGTATGTTGAAGATGAGTATGCCGAGTAATGCAATTCCTCTAATTTGATCTATGGTTTGTATTCTCGGATTGTTAGTTTGGGTCATGCGCTAAATGTAGCAATTTGGGTTGGTTTTTTTTAGGGGTCAAAATACGCTATTTGCTTGATTTGTAGTGAGTAATTGGGTTTTGTTATTGTCGATCTAGTAAGCATGATGCCGGTGAGATTGACAAAATAGAGTTAGGCTTTCGTAGACTAAACCCGGTAGTAGCGGAAATACTTTTTGTTGTGGTATCATCCTGAGCTTGTCGAAGGATTGTTTGGTGATAGATGCTTCGATAAACTCAGTATGACAATTATTAATGGGCAGTGCCAAACAAAAAGATTGCAGCGAATAACGGGGCTTTCGGAAGAGAAGAATTACTGCAATTGCTTTTTAAAAGGTCTTAGGAAAGCTCATTGGAGAAGATGGAGGATAAGGTGCAGTTATAGAAACACCAATTGCAAAAAGTTACGATAATTTTTGTGCTCCGAATAAAGTAAGCCCGCAGATATCGCCTTTCTATCATTTGTTGGTAAATCGGCGAAATCTGCGGGTAAAAACTATTTCTGGATTAAGAAACTTTCTTTAGATTGACGTACTTTCTTCAAACCAACCAACCAATCGTTAGCTTCGTCGCGGTAGCCTAAAGGTAAAACGGTAACACTTTTTAAACCCTGTTCTTTGAGGTTTAAAATCTCATCGTACTTTGCGTTATCGAAACCTTCCATAGGTGTAGCATCTACTTTAAGCAAAGCTGCCTCGGCAATAGCGGTACCAAATGAAATGTAAGCTTGACGAGCTGCGTGGTTAAAATTAACCTCTGCATCTCTATGTAAATACGTTTTCTTTAAAGTAGCTACATAATCTGCAGTAGCCTCGTTAGGTACGCCACGTTCTGCGTTGGTGCGGTTAAAAACTTCGTCAATACGCTCTTCGGTATAGTTATCCCATGCGGCGAAAACCAACACATGAGAAGCGTCTACAATTTGCGATTGATTGAAAGAATGTGGCAATAACTCTTGTTTTAAAGCCGGATCGGTAATTACGATAACCTTGAAAGGCTGTAAGCCCGATGAAGAAGGAGCCAAGCGAGCAGCTTCTAAAATTTGATCTACTTTTTCTTGAGGAACGGGCTCTCCGTTCATTTTTTTAGTGGCGTAACGCCAGTTTAATGCTTCAATTAAGCTCATGATCTTTTTAACGATTGATATTTTTAATAAATCCTTGTATGGCATCCAGAAGAATATGCTGCTGCATTTCGTCGGGAGCCGCTGTTAGGTTAACCATACTGATAGAGGTTAGTCCGTGGAGAATTGACCAAAGTGTGTGAAATTTTAGCAGTTTTCGCTGCTCGTCGTTATCCATCATTAAACTACTAATGGCATTAATAACGATACCGCTAAATTTTGCTATTTCTTCAATTTCTCGTACTTTTTGACAGCTTGGAATTCCCAAGCCGAACATCATTTTGTAATAAGCTGAATTACGAAAAGCGAAATCAAAATAAGTTAATGCCATTTGGGTAAGCTGTTGCTCTGGTTCCGAGTATTCCTCTTTTGTGCTTTGCATAGCAGTTGCAAGCATGTTAAAACCGTTCTTCACAAATTCTTCCTGTATGGCATCTTTGCTTTCGAAATGGTTGTACACCACAGGTAGGCTGTAACCAATAGCTTCCGCAATTTTACGGATAGAAACGGCCTGCCATCCTTCTTTTAGCACAATTTCTTCTGCCACTTTCAGGATAGCGTTTTTGGTAATTTCCTTCTGTTTTTGCCTATCGTTTTTAACTAACATTTATATAAGTTAACACTGTTAGCAAAGTTATAAGTTAACACTGTTAACCAAAAATGTTTTGTCTGTTTTTGACTAAAGGATGATAGAGTGCTTATTCATTAATGAGAGTTAATACTCGATTGTGATTTGTTTATCCTATGGTTAAATAAAAGAAACTGACAAACAATTTGATGTTAATCAAGGTTCTTTTTATGCGAGCATAGCTTTTTGCTTTGCTTTAAATATGAGTAATACTAGATATTAAAATTAAGACGATGAAAAAACTAATATTATCAGCCGTTTTGGTGGTTGCTGCGGTTGCAGGAGCGATGGCGCAAGAGGTGAGAGGTTTTTATTTGAAACCTACAGGGAGTTATTTCTTAAAAGTTACTCCGGTTGAGTTCCCGAACGTTGGCGAATTACAACCGAGAGATAGGGTTGTGAATATCAATCCACTTAATGGTAATCAGACTTTAGTATCGGAAGAAGCGATTACGGGTTCTTTTGGTCAGGGTTGGAGAGCAGGAGTAACGGGTGGATTTAGATTTAGTCCCGTAGTGGCGTTTGAAATGGGTATAAATTATTTTCAAAGCGATAAGCAGACGATGGCTCGCCAAACTGGATACAACGAAAATAATGGTGCTACTTTATTGTCTATCCATTCGCAAGGACAGGTGAAGGCAATTGATTTAACACCAACTTTGGTTTTTCACGTACCTACTTCTAAGAACTTTAGGCCATACTTAAAAATGGGAGCAGTATTGCCAGTTTACGGTTATTTAGATATTAGTACTACTCTGAATGACCAAACAGGAACAATTGCAAGCGAAATTAACCCAGGTTTAAGGGCGGTTCAATTAACTAGGGAAGAAAGAGTAGAGCCCAGACCAACCATTGGTTTTTTAGGTGCTGCAGGTTTTAGTGTGCCTATTGGTTCTAAAGTAAGTTTCTTCAGTGAGATCGAATATCGTAATGTATCGGTAAGCAGTAAGGAAAAAGAGATTAGAAAATTTGAAGGTACTGGAACTACGCTTTTAGGAACGCAAGTGCCAATTACAATAAATGATGTGCCAAGAGCGCAACGTTACACCGATTATCATAAGAAAATCGATGCTAATTCTAATGTGCCGGGTAATGCCGGTTATGATGAAGATAGAAGAGGTGACGATTTGAGATCTTACATCAATATTGGTGGCTTGGGTATGAATGTAGGTTTGAAATTGGCGTTTTAGATGGCCTTTGTTATTCTGAGCGTAGCGAAGAATCTATTGATAATATAATAGATTCCTCGTGCCTCGGAATGACAGTACCTAGAGGAAGATATTCCCGCAGCTAAATAAAAATTCTAATTATATTAACCATTAAGGAGTTAAGATTTTTTAAGGCTTCTTAATGTTTTAACCTAAGCTGGAATTTGCTCCACCACTAACTCGTTGTCTGTTTTATCGAAATAAATACAGGTCATCTTGTTCAAATCTACCACCCATTTCTCAATACCGTTTACTGCACAATCTTTACAAAATGTGTAATAGTCAGTTTGCCCTTGCTGGTGTGCTTTCAGTTGTTTTACGAACTCATCTTTGTTTACTTCATCAGTAATGGTGAGGTTTTCGTATTGAGGCTCCGATGAGGTTCTGTAACCATTTGCACCAAAATATTCGGTGTGGCTGTCTTTTACCCAAGTTTCGAAACCTAAAACGCCCATTGCTTTAATTTCTTGGATATATTTAGGGAAATCTGCACCAGATTTTACTTTTTCGTGCGCTTGTTCTATTTGTGCTACTGTAAACATTTTTCTTTGCTTTAAATTGATATTGCAAAGATGAGGTGAATTATTGGATGGTAATTGTAAAAAATCGTTTTTGGCTAAAAAATCTTAAAACTTTCAGGAGTATATCCGGTGTGTTGTTTAAAGTCTTTGATGAAATGAGATTGATCAAAAAAGTTGTTGTCATAGCAAATTTGTGCCAGAGATTTCTCTGTGTTTAATTCGCTCAGCACATTGTTAAACCGAACGATGGACGAAAATTTCTTTGCTGAAACACCTACTAGTCTTCTAAATCTTTTCTCAAAAGGGCTTTGGCTGATATTGAAATATTCGTTAATCTCTTTGATTTTGATATTGCCTTTGTGCTGATAAATCAGTTTTACTGCATTTACAATAACTTGATCTTGTACTATCTCTTTCAACTGAGAAAGCAGAAATTGCTCTACCACTTTGATGCGGCTAAGATCTGTGGTGGCTAAATGTAGCTTCTCTTCGGTTTCATTGATCTCGTGTTTGTCGAAAATTTCAGACAAGGAAATGCTTTCGTTAAACAGTTGGTTTGCTGGGCAGGTGCTAAACGAAGCTAGGCCAACCTCCGTGAAATAAACTAGAATGGTACCGATGTTTGCAGAGTTTTTGAAAATCTTGAAAGTATCGGCAACACCACTGATACCAGCATTGGATAATACGGTTTCTTTAGAATCGCTGATGCTAGAAAGTTGCCCCCGATATTGAAAACCTATCACCAAGCCTGTCGACGGCAAGACTTTGTAAGTGTTTGCTTCACCGTTTTCGGATATCACAAAATACTTAATGTACGGTTTTAGTCGTTCGGTAGGGGCAACCTTTTCAAATCGCATTTGCTTAAGCTAGTTCTTTATCTTCGATTTGAACAGTTTCTCTAGTTTATCCATTTTAGGCAGGATAACTGCTCTGCAATAGGGCGCTTGCCCGTTTTTGATGTAGTAATCTTGATGATAATTTTCTGCTACGTAAAAAGTTTGAGCTTTATCAATAGCTGTTACCACAGGTTTGCCAAAAGCGTTTTCTTTGTTAAGCAAAGCTTTGTATTTCTCGGCAGTGGCCTTTTGTTGCTCATTGTGGTAAAAAATTACAGAACGATATTGCGTGCCAACATCTGCGCCTTGTCTGTTCAACGTAGTTGGATCATGCAATTTCCAGAAAATTTCTAACAGTTCTTCGTAGCTAATTTTTGTTGGGTCGTACTGCATTTCAATTACTTCTGCGTGGTTAGTGGTGCCAGTACAAATATCTTCGTAAGTTGGATTTGGCAAATGCCCGCCTTCATAGCCCGAGCGTACATTGCTCACGCCATTTAAACGTTGAAATACAGCTTCGGTACACCAAAAGCAGCCCATTCCAAAAGTTGCTTTTTCAAGTTTTGTTTTCTGCGCATCGGCGCCAAGTATAGAGAAGAGAATTAAGGATGTCATAATTAACCTTTTCATTTTATAGTGTTATTTTATACAGTTTACCCTCATTGCAAGGCATGAAACAATCTCCAGTATTGTTTATAAGCGAAATTTGCTTTAGGATTACTTCGTGCCTGGCAATGACGAGCTGGTTTTTAGCTCGCTAATAAAGATACGTAAAAGCCATTGCAATAGTTTTAGCTGGCGATAAAATGACATGAGGCTTAATAATGTTTGTGGTATGTACTGGCTTTTGTAAGATAGCCCCGATTGAAGTGAAATACTTTTTTGGAGCACCTCCATCCGTTCGGTGTTAGCGATACAAAAAAGATTGAACTGAAAGCGGGACTATCGGGAAATAGTGCTGCCGCAATTGCGCTTCAGATTTAAAACGCCATCCGTTATCCACATAATATTGTGTTTATTTCAGTGTGTTAATAACTTAAAATGTTGATTTTTAATTTTTTATATTGATATTTTTAAGGTAAATGAGGTTTGTTAACATATCTTTTCTAAATTTAACTTGAACATTAAAATAAACGATATGTCAACACCTTATATTCCGTGTTTAGACTTAAACACCTACGTTAACGGAACTGAAGAACAACGTAAGAAATTTTCTGATGAGTTAGGGAAAGCTTTTAACGATTCGGGTTTTGTAACGATTACCAATCATGGCGTTAGTCAGGAACTGATAGATAAACTCTATACAAACATTAAAGAGTTATTTGCATTGCCAGTGGAGACGAAGCGCAAGTATGAAAAAGTTGAATTAGCGGGGCAACGCGGTTACACGAGTGCGGGTAAGGAAACTGCAAAAGGTGCAAAAACTGCCGATTTAAAGGAGTTTTGGCAAATTGGGCAAACGGTTACTGATGGGGATTCGATTAAAAATGAATATCCAGAAAATGAGGTTGTAGAAGAATTGGCAGAATTTAACACGGTAACTAGAGAGATTTATCAAAAATTAGAGGAGAACGGTAAACATTTGTTGAGGGCTATTGCCACGTATTTAGCATTGCCGATCGATTATTTTGACAAGCATGTGCACAACGGAAATTCAATTTTGAGAGGTATTCATTACTTTCCAATTGAAAATCCAGATTCTATTGCGCCTGATGCGGTACGTGCTGGTGCGCATGAGGATATTAATTTAATTACGTTGTTGATTGGCGCTAGTGCAGATGGTTTAGAAGTGTTAACTCGTAGCAATGAGTGGTTGCCAATTAAGGCGCATCATACTGATATTGTAGTGAATGTAGGCGATATGTTGCAACGTTTAACTAACAACAAACTGCGTTCTACTACACATAGAGTGGTAAACCCACCTCGAGAATTGATGAAGACTTCGCGTTTTTCGGTGCCTTTCTTTTTGCATCCGCGTAGCAATATGAGTTTAGCTAGTTTGGATTCTTGCATAGATGCGGCGCATCCAAAAGCTTATACCGATATGACTGCTGGTGAGTATTTAGATGAACGTTTGAGAGAAATTGGCTTGAAGATGTAATCTTGGAATACGATACGATTTAAGTAAAAAAGCTCCGGTTATCATCGGAGCTTTTTTATTTTATTGCTTTTTGATTAGGCTATCAATTTTTATAGAGTCTGCAACTTTTGGTATTAACTTTGGAAGTTCCTCAGGGTTAGCCAAAGGTTTTACTGCTTCTTTTACAACAGACTTAGATGGTATTTTTGTAGTGCTAGTTGTTTTTGCCTTTACATTATTTTTTGCTGCGGGCTTAGCTGCACTGGCTTTAGGCTTCGGTTTTACAGGGACGCCTTTAATGATATCGGCTTTGCTGGTTGGACGTAGTTCTGGCTTCCAAATAAAGCCTGTTAGTAGTGCTTCTTTAGCGAGTTTATCTAAAGGATCTACGGCGCCTTCTACCTCACGCACGGTTACAATGTGGGTAAGTTCTTTGTCTGAGAACCTAAAACGAAGCCGACTGCTTACCGTTTGGTTTACGTTATCGTACTCGCCTTTGTTGTTTTTGCTGTAGTAAATACTTTCTGCATTACCGTCAACATACATATTACGGAGTTCTCCTTCTACAAAAAATCCGGTAATGACTTTTCCCTTCACCTGGTTAAACTTGGTAGAATCGCCTTCTACGTTCACCAAAAATCCGTTTTGCAACACTTGGAAATTGTGTATTTTACTGTTTTTGAAGAACACGTTGATGGTGTCACCAGTTTGTTGTGTGCCGTTAGACCATAGAATTGGGTTATTATACCAACGCAAAGTAGAATCGGCAGAGGTGTAAAACAGCGAGTCGGCTTTTGCCTGCATATTCGCTTTGTACACTCTTACATTATGAAAAGCCTTGATTACACGAGCCCTAACCGTATCTGTCGGGTTGGTTACGACTGTATCTTTCGCCAAAGTTTTAACAGCGGTACTTGCTGCATTTTTTGCTACGGTTACAGTTGCAGCATTTGGTTTAGTGCTTTGCTTGGCTTTTGTTACCACAGCTTTAGTCGGTTTGTCGATAGTTTTTTTCGTCGAATCCGCGACAACAGCAGCAATTTTTAACAAGCTGTCGGCTTGCAAGCTATCTTGTTGTAGTTTATTTTTAGCAAGCGTTAAGCTGTCGGGCAGCTTGGGTGGAGGTTCTACTTTTGTACTCCCACCATTTTTTTCCAGCTCTTCACGCTCTCTACGTTCTTTTCTGCTCAGTTTTCTATCTGTAGCTGTTGTTGGAACCTTTTTGTTTTTTAGTTCCTCGCTTTGCTGCTGAAATAATTTTCGTGCTTCTGCCTTTTCTTTTTCCTTTTCAGCTTTTTCCTGCTCGTCTTCTACACCAATTTCATTGTCTTTTTTAACTTCCGGTCTGCTCAATAAACTTAGATCTTTCACGAGTGGGCGTTGGCTTTCTAAAGTATCGGCGCCAAGCCAAAGTGTATCTGGAATTCGTTTCTCGTTTACGGTTATGGTATCCTTTGTGCCAATGGCTACGTATGCCTTTTTGGTTACTACAATACGTTCTTCGTTTCTGTAGTACTCGCCTAACTGCCCCCAGATATTAGTTTGGTCTTTGGTGTCCTTAAAAAGGATGTTTTTAACCGCCTTGCCATATCCTGTTTTGCCGTAATAATATAAACTATCTCCCTTTAAAGATCTACTGCCGTTGGTATATAAATTCTTTTTCCCGAACATGGCGTTTTCACTTTTCGTGTTGTACGTGCCATTTTCAGTGTAAAGTTTATCTTCTTTATTTTTGATGTGCGTTGGACCGTAAAAATAAGTCCAGTTGGTGCCCGTATTATAGCGTAAAGTTTCTTCCGAAGTTATGGTGGTTTTTTCGGCAGTTACCACTAAAACGTTAACTTTAAAATAAGCATCTCGGGTATTAGAAAAATAAAATCCCTCTTTACTGGTGATGGTCGCATCTTTGTTGACAAGCTTTCCTCCAGTAGTGTAGGTGCCGATTTTAGCCACCATATCGTAATCTAGGACGTTACTAGTAAGTGTGTTTTCCCTATCTAACAAGCGTACATTTTTATCCAAGTGTGCCTTTTTAGCATTTCCATCGTAGTTCAACAAATCTGAATAGATGTTTAGGGTATCGCCTTGATTAATGTGGACATTTCCAAAAGCCTCGAAGTAATTGCGGTCGCCACCATAAAGTACAGCACTATCGCATTTAAGAATGGCGCCATCATGACTAAATATTGGTTTACGTAAATAACTAATGTTTGCTTTAGTAACACCAGACATGTTTTCAGCCCCTTCCAGTTTTATTTGGGTACGGTTCTGCGCAAGCAATGCGAATGGACAGATTAAAAGAAGTAATAAAAGGCGTAACTTTTGCACAGTACAAATTTACAATTTTAGATTCAGTTTATAGTTAGCAGCAATCTATCAATTCAACAATCAAACAATTTAGCAATTCAACAATTACTTCCTATTTTTGGATAATGTTACCACTACAGCAATTTACCGATTACATTTCCCAGCATCAACTTTTTAAAGAGGCTGATCATATCTTGTTGGCTGTAAGTGGAGGCAAAGATTCGGTGTTGATGGCACAGCTATTTAAACTCGCTGGTTTTCATTTTAGTATAGCGCACTGTAACTTTAATTTAAGAGCTGATGAAGCAATGCGTGACCAAGCTTTTGTGAAGTTATTAGCAGAAGAAATGGAGGTGCCTTTCCACGGAGTTCAGTTTGATACCAAGGCCTTTGCCAAGGAACAGGGAATTTCTACGCAAATGGCCGCTAGGGAGCTGCGTTACAATTGGTTCGAAGAAATTCGTTCGCAGCACAACTATCAGGCTATTGCCGTAGCGCAACATCAAAATGATGCCATAGAAACGGTTTTATTGAATTTAGTTCGTGGTACCGGAATTAGCGGTTTGCATGGTATTTTGCCCAAGCGTGGAAACATCATTAGACCTTTACTTTTTTTATCGCGGCAGCAAATAGATAACCTGGTTGAAGATAATAACCTGCCTTTTGTAGAGGATAGTTCAAATTTGAGCAGTAAATATGCCCGTAATAACATTCGTTTGAATGTAGTGCCGCACCTGCAGGAAATTAATCCGAATTTGGAAGATACTTTTGCGCAGAACATGCATCGCTTTGCGGAAACCGAAACTTTGGTGGAACAAGTGGTGGCACAAACCAGCGAAAGGGTGTTGAGGCGAGAGAACGGATTCACAATCTTGAGCTTGGCAGATATTCGGGCGCTCCATCCCCAAAAGTTGTTGCTGTATGAATTGCTAAAGCCTTTCTGTTTTACTAATAAATTGGTTGATGAAATTTTGTTTTCGCTCGATAAACAGAGCGGAACTTCTTTTTACAGTGCTAGCCATAGGGCTACCATAGATCGTGATCAGTTGTTGATTTCGGGTTTAGATAAGCAGTTAAAAGGCGAGTTGCAGTTTTTTCACGATGAAGGAAATTTGAGGGTAGATGATGTGCACACTTTGTCTTTAACATTTTCTGAAAACCTCAACTTTATGGCAGATAAGAATTATGCCTATGTAGATGCTAACTTGCTCATTTTTCCGGTGATATTGAGGTTTAAGGAAGATGGAGACAGATTTAAGCCACTTGGCATGAAATCGTTTAAAAAGCTAAGTGACTTTTTTGTGGATGAAAAAGTGCCTTTGCCTCAGAAGGATAAGGTGCCTTTGCTAGTCAATGGGAATGGAGAAGTTATTTGGGTTGTAGGGATGCGCCAAGATGAAAGGTATAAATTAACAGCAACAACAAAAAAAGTTGCTATATTCGAATTATCAAAATAATAAATGGACAGTAGATACACCTATATCGAAAAACAATACATCGGTCGCGATTATATCCGTATTAGCATACGCTTAATTATGGCAGCGTTCTGTTTTGCCGTTTATGTGTACGAAAGAGATAGAGATAATACTGTTGATTTATTTTTGGTAGTTGGTTTTGGTATCATAGGCGTTTCTATCATTTTACTATTCATGGTGCAGTATAAAACTGTTATTGAGAACAAAAAAGTTGTAATAGACGGTTTGTGGACCACTAAAAAAGTGATGATTGACCTTAATAATGTTGTAGATATCCGTAAGGAAACTTACAGCAGGTATTTTTTTAATAATCCGGTTTATAATCTTCATAAGAACGGTACAGTTCGCTTTTTTTCGTCTGGAAGAGATGCAGTAGTATTAACGGATAGAGATGGGCTCCAGTACTATATAGGTACCCAGCGCCCTAATGAAATGTACTTAGTTTTGCAGAACGAAATGAAGGCTTAAAGCCTGCTATTGTGAAATCCATTTCCCAGTTTTTCCCTTTTTTCATTTAAAGTCAGCGTATTTTCTGTGTTGTAAGCTGTTTTGGCTAAAGGCATCGAATTTGCAATACCCCCGAAAATACATAACCATGAAAAAGTACATCTATCTATTTCTTACGCCGTTTGCGCTGGGAATTTCTGTTGCTAAAGCACAAACTTATACAGCAAAAGTATCTAAAGATTCTGTAGGGATTTTAACAAATAGGCTCGAAGCTTTAAAAGTCAACCAGAAAATACAAGAGTTGAAAATTGAAGAAGCAAAAGAAGAAGCCGAGGTTGAAAAGCTAAGGGTAAAGCTTCTGGATGCCAATGATAGAGCTAAAGAATCTGCAGCTAAAAGCAGCAGCAATATTGCTGGTACTGGTAGTACCAATGTTAACGTTAAAGAGACAGAAAAGCTAGCTAAGAAGGCTAAAAGCGATATGCTCGACTCTCAAAAAGCTTTAGAGCGATTTAATAAGCAAATAAGTGCGGTAGAAAAGGTGAGGTCGCAAATACAAGCCGAAGAAAGAAAGGCAGGTTATAAAAAACCTGCAATCGTGTTTAGTTATCAGTAATTAATTATTAAGGTGCCAATGGCACCTTTTTTTGTGCGCTTGGTTTTTATCAATTTTATTACCCACAGATAACAATGTTTAAATAAGATATCATTTACATTTGCCTTCGTAATCTTCAATAGAATTACTTAACAACCACATGAAAATAGGAATAGTTTGTTACCCTACCTTTGGAGGTAGTGGAGTAGTAGCTACCGAGTTAGGCAAGGCATTGGCTAATCAAGGACATCAAGTTCATTTTATTACGTACAGTCAGCCAGCTAGGTTAGATTTCTTTTCTGCCAATCTGTTCTATCATGAAGTTTCGGTAAGAGATTATCCATTATTTGATTATGCTCCTTACGAATCTGCTTTAGCTAGTAAGCTAGTTGATGTGGTTCGTTTCGAACAGCTCGACATTTTGCACGTTCATTATGCTATTCCGCATGCTTCGGCGGCGTTTATGGCCAAACAGATTTTAGCTACTTACGGAATCAATATTCCATTTGTAACTACCTTACACGGTACCGATATCACCTTGGTAGGAAAAGATGCTACTTATAAACCAGTAGTAACATTTTCTATTAACCAGAGTGATGGTATTACTACGGTTTCAGAAGATTTGAAGGAAGATACCTACGGTCATTTTGATATTAAGAAGGAAATAAAAGTAATACCAAACTTTATCGATTTTAACCGTTTTAGTTTACAGCCGAAAGATCACTTCAAAAAAGCAATTGCACCAAATAACGAACGTATTCTTATTCATACTTCTAATTTTAGAAAAGTAAAGCGAACTGAAGATGTAATCAGGATGTTTGAAAAGGTACAGCAAAAAATTCCTTCAAAATTGTTGATGGTAGGAGACGGCCCAGAACGTTCGGCTAATGAACAACTGTGCAGAGAATTAGGTATTGGCGATAACGTTAGGTTTTTAGGTAAACAAGATGCTGTAGAAGAAATTTTATCGGTATCCGATTTGTTTATCATTCCTTCAGAAAATGAAAGCTTTGGTTTAGCGGCACTAGAGGCAATGGCCTGCAAAGTGCCTGTAATTTCTTCTAATGCCGGTGGTTTGCCAGAGCTAAATATTGATGATTTTTGTGGCTATATGTGCAACGTTGGTGATGTAGATGACATGGCAAATAAAGCCATCACCATTTTAAGCGACCAAAAAACACTGGATTACTTTAAGGAAAATGCGCTAACTAGGGCAAAAGATTTCGACCTTAAAAAGATATTGCCACAGTATGTTTCATACTATGAAGAGGTTATAGCTGGAAATAAATAACGCTAAAAAAGCGTTATTTATTTGTGTGCAGCGAAAACGATAGAAGTATAAATAGTTGTTGTTATCGTTTGCCCTTCTGCTGTAACAGTAATAGTTTCTTTAACCGAGAGTGTAAGTTTCGAATTGGTAACTACAACATCATAAGTAATTGGGTCTGGGTCGTCATTTAATGCGCTAGAGGTTAGGGTTAACTTTTTCTTATCTGCTGAAAGTACCCATTTTCCTTTTTCTTGTTGAGGGTCGCCACTTTCACATTTAGTAGGCCCTTCATCATATATAAAAACGCCTTGTTTTTCAAACGACATAATGTTGTCTTTAGAGCAATCATCAGCATCTTTAAACAAGTCTAGTTCAACTTTTTGCCCAGCTATTTCCTGCCCAAAAAGAAGTGCAGTCATTTTCCATTTGGTGCCTTCTAATGTAGCTGTTGAAGTGCCGCCACCACCGCCACCACTACCTGTATCTTCGCCTGGCGTTAGATAAAAAGTATCCTTTGCGCAAGAGCTAAGCAAAATGACTGTAGAAATTAGTAAATAAATAAGCTTTTTCATGATTTTTTAATGATATAATTTTTTACTTAACTCTTTTATAAGAGGATGTTGTTATTGAGACCATGCCATTTGCAGTTGTCTGGTATCGCATTTGAAAATTGTTTTCGTTCAATGCAAGTATTTCGCATTTCAGCACATCTGTGCCAACTACATTGAAAGCCTTGCTAGATAGTTCTAATTGTTTTTTGTCGGCAGATAGCTTCCAAGTCCCAAAGTCTCCGTAATTGCTATAGTTTTGGTTTGGACACTCTAACTTTCCTGGAGACCCTGTAACTGTGTTATTCTTGTGAAATATCATCAGATCGTCTTTGCCGCATTCGGGCATTAACGCATAAAGATCAAATTCCATTTTATCTTGTCCGAAATTAATGACGCTAGTAGACGCAATTAGATTCCATGTAGTGCCGCCAAGAGAAAACCCTGCATCCGAACCAGGATCTATATGAAATGGCTCTTTGGCACAAGAACTTAATAGAATGATAACTGAGGTTAAAGCATAGATGAGCTTTTTCATCTGAGGTTAATTTAAATTTGATGCAAAATATTAAAAATAAACTACTTGTCAAAAATTAAACAAACAGGTGTGCCTACATTTATTCGTTTGCCGCTGTCTGTCAATTTTCCGGTTTTGGCATTGCGATTAAAAATTACTACATCATTGGTATACTGGTGAGCTACCAAAAGATACCTTCCGCTAGGATCAATGTTAAAGTTTCGAGGTCCTTTTCCTAGCGTGCTCACTGTTTCAACGAAATTTAACTTTCCGTTTTTTTGTACCGCAAAAACATTGATGGTATTTACGTCACCACGGTTGCTTTCGTATAAGAACTTTCCATCGCTTGATAGATGGATATCGGCCGCGTCTATCTTCCCATTAAAATCTTTGACAACCGTTTCTGCTTCTTGCAATAGAGTCAGGTTACCATCAGTATAGCTAAATGCACTTACTTTTCCGTTAAATTCATGGGCTACGTATGCATATTTGCCATTCGGGCTAAATGCCAAATGACGAGGGCCAGAACCTGCATTGGTTTTAATGCTTGTTTTTAACTTCAAAGGTTGCGCTGCAGCCGCATCATAATGATAAATGTAAACTTTGTCTTCGCCCAAGTCTGTAGCAATTACATATTTTTTGTCTGGTGAAAATTGTACCTGATGCACGTGTGCACTAGTTTGGCGTTTGTCTGGGCCACTGCCAGTGTGTTGTATGTTTTGCTTTAATGCCGAAAGTGAACCATCACTATTTATTCCGAAAACGCTGATACTACCGCCACTATAATTTGCGGTTAGCACATTTTTGCTATCGGTTAAGATAAAACAAGGATTAGTTCCTTTGGTTGCTTCCTTGTTTAAGAACGAAGCTTCGCCTGTTTGCTGGTTAAATTTGAATGCACTTGCTGCACTATTGGTGCCATCTTCGTAAACGCTGTATAAAAAATCTTTGTTTTTGCTTAACGTTAGGTAGCTCGGGTTCGATACGTTTTTGATCACATTTAGCTGTTTAGCATTGGCTGTTTTGCTATCAAAATCATAAACATAAATGCCTTCACTGTTTCCTTTATTGGTATAGGTGCCAACAATTAACTTAAAATTTTGTGCGTTAGCTACTAGCGTAGATATGCAAATTAATAAGGTAAGCAAAAAGTATTTACGCATTTTATTCAAATTAGGAGTGAAAGATAAATAAAAAATGCGCAAAATATGAATTCTGCGCATGCTATTTAGGTTACTTAATTAAGTGTTTAATTTGGATGAGCTCATGCTCGTCTAAGTATCTCCATCTGCCTCTCGGTAAATCTTTTTTGGTCAAATTGCCGTAAACTACACGGTCAAGTTTTACCACATCATAACCTAGATGTTCGAAAATACGACGTACAATCCTGTTCTTGCCGCTATGTATTTGGATGCCGATTTCTTTTTTGCTTCCGCCAGCTACATAAGAAATGCTATCCGGCTTAATAAAACCGTCTTCTAATTCTAAACCAAATTGAATCTTATTAAGGTCGCCCTGAACAAGATTCTTGTTTAGCTCAACCTGATAAATTTTTGTGATACCATTACGAGGATGAGATAGCTTATCTGCTAATTCTCCATCATTAGTCATTAATATCAATCCCGTGGTATTTCTATCTAAACGACCAACTGGATAAATACGCTCTTTGCTGGCTTTATCAACCAAGTGCATTACCGTTTTGCGTTCTTGTGGATCATCGGTAGTAGTGATATAATCTTTTGGTTTGTTCAAAAGAACGTAAACCCTCTTTTCGCGTTTTAATAGCTCGCCGTTATATCTTACCTCGTCTTTATAAGGATCCACTTTGTGGCCTAGTTCGGTAACTACTTTGCCATTTACACTAACTACTCCAGCTTCGATTAATTCGTCGGCTTTACGACGAGAGCAAATGCCTGCATTAGCGATGTAGCGGTTCAAACGTACTAAATCTTCTTCGGCTTTGGTTTTTCTACTTCTTAAAGTAGGAGCAACTCTTTCGCCTTTATCTTCTTTTTTGCCTTTATAGCTGCTACCTTCTTCGCGTTTTCTAAATGGACGGTTGTCACCGTATTTATCGCCTTTTCTATCCGAAAATTTAGAAGCAGCTCCATCTTTCGCATAGCTATCTCTTTTTACGTAGCTTCTTTTGCTGTCGTTATTTTCTTCACGACTGCTGTTTCCTCTCGCAGAAAAAGGTTTGTCTCTTTTCTCCCAAGATTTATTATCTCTTTTGTCTGATGAGCCTTCCTCACGTTTGCCTCTGCCAGAAAAAGGTCTGTCAGATTTTTCCCAAGGTTTGCTGTCTTTTTTATCGAATGATTTTTTGAAGCTTGATGATTCACTAGAATCTGTTCTAGGTCTGGTAGAGCGAGATAGAGAATCTCCGCTTCTGGTTTTACCGCCTTTGAAATCTCTTTTGTCTTCGGTGCCAAAACTTCTGCTTCTGCTATCGTCTTTTGCACTAAATCTTTTTGGCTTGTCACTGTCTGTCTTCTCGGTTCTTCTTCCGGTAGTGTTTCTGCCTGGTTTGGACTTGTCATCCCGACTTTTCCCTTTGTTACTATTTGTCATTGATACGCTTTTAATCGCATAAAATAATGCGGACGCAAAGTTAATAATTTTGCATGGATAAACAATCTGGAAATATACTCATTTTTAGGAAAAATACTTGTCGTAAAATCTAGCCTCAGAGTATTTTAAACGTGCATTTTAGAGCTAATATTTGTAAGTGCTTGATAATTAAACTAATAAATTGTACCTTTGCGCACCAAGTATTAAGTGTTAACTAAAAAAGGAGGAAGATGTTAAAGAAACACCTCATTCCATTAACAGTAGTTTTAGGACTATTTGTGATGGCAAATGTGTTTGCTTATAAGCTACCAACCAAAGTAGAAAATCTTAAGAAAGATAACTATACCAAGAGTAAAATAGAAACCGAAGAGCCGGTATTTTCAATAGCTCAATTAGAGTTTGCCGAAGAAACGTTGCCAATTGGCGATACTAAGGTAAACAGTAAAATGAAGAGGACTTTGGCTTCATTTTCTTACGGAAATTTGCAAACTACTCGTTTGCATAAAAAAGCAGCTGAATGGTTTCCTGTGATAGAGCCAATTTTGGAGGCATATGGTATTCCTAATGATTTTAAGTACATCGCACTTGTCGAGTCGGGCTTAAGAGGGGGAGTATCGCCTAAAGGTGCGGCTGGTTATTGGCAATTTATGCCAGGTACTGCTCGTATGTATGGCCTAAAGGTAAATAAGAAAGTAGATGAACGCTACAATCTTAAAAAATCTAGCATCGCAGCTGCAAAGTATCTGAAGGAACTTTATGGCGTTTTTGATAGCTGGACATTGGTTGCTGCTGCCTACAATGTAGGTGATGGCCATATGAAAAGACAGATTAACCGCCAAAAGCAGGATAATTATTTCAAGATGAAGCTTAACCGAGAAACTGGTGCCTATGTGTACAAGCTGATTTCGGTTAAAGAAATTTTGGAAAACCCGAAGCGTAATGGCTACAAAAATCAAGAGGCGTTAATTGCCTACAAACCGGTAGAGGAAGTAAGTACCACTACTGTAGAATAAAATATTGGTATAGCTTTTTTATAAGCATTTTAAAAGGCTGTTTCCCGGATAGTGGGAGGCAGCCTTTTTGTTTTAAAGCTTTTTTTAGCTAGCCACAGATGCATAGATTTTTTATACTTAGTATTAAACAATTCATTTATCTGTGCATCTGTGGCTAATTTACTTTCTACTTTTTCCTTTTAACTTTCTACTTTTGAAGATATGGCATTACAGCAATTAAAGGTTACCAGCGTTCAGCAAGAAGTAAATGAAGTGATTACCGTGGTATTAGAACCGTTACATTGCGATAAACCATTTTACAAAGCTGGGCAGTTTTTAACCTTATCATTTCGTGTGGGTGATAAGGAATTGCGTAGATCATATTCTGCTTATAGTTCACCTTTGGTGGATGAGCCTTTGGCTATTGCGGTAAAGTTGGTAGAGAACGGTGAGATTTCGAGGTTTTTGCATCATTCGCTTAGGGAAGGAGATATAGTAGAAGTAACCGAACCTAACGGGATGTTCTTTTACGAACCTGATGATAAAGAACGGACTGTTTTCTTGTTTGGTGCAGGAGTGGGGATTACCCCTTTATATTCAATTCTGAAAACTGCGTTGGTGGGAGAGCAGCTATCTAAAATTGTACTGATTTATAGCAGTCGCTCAGCGGATGAAACTTTATTTCTCGAAGAGTTAATGGAGTGGCAAAACATTTATCCCGACAGGTTTAAACTAATTAATCTGTTTAGTAATTCAAAAAACTTGATGCGGGCACGTTTAAATGGGTTTTTGATTAATGAGTTGATTAGAGAGCAATTGCCTTTTGTTAAAGAAGATGCGCTTTTTTATACTTGTGGTCCGGTTGATTATATGGATGTTTGCCGCATTTCCATTTTAGGTGCTGGCTATAAGCCTCATCAGGTAAAACGAGAAACATTTGTACTGCCGGAAGATGAAATAGATGAAGACGACGCTACGGAGAAAGTTATCGATAAAAATACGTATTCGGTTAATCTGATATTTCAGGGAGAAACGCATCATTTGCAAGTGCCTTGGCCTAAAAGGATATTAGATGTAGCACTCGAAAATAAAATCAAAATACCTTACAGTTGCAGCGGCGGGGTATGTAGCACTTGTGCGGCTACCTGTATTTCGGGTGGTGTGCGTATGGATTACAATGAAGTGCTTACAGATGATGAAATTGCCAGAGGCAGAGTATTGGTTTGTACTGGGCATCCAACGGAAAATGATACGACAATAACTTGGGGATGATTAGTTGTGGCTTTAGCAATTTTTAATTACTTTTCGCTATAAGCAATTTGCATATCCCCCTCTTCGAGGGGGCAAGGGGGAGGATTAAATCATAATCATTTTTAAATGAAAGATGCTGGTAAACAAAATCTTTGGCACTATAATTCTGGATTGAAAGAGTTTGCTCGGCAGAATAGAAAAGATATGACTAAAGCAGAAGCTAGTATATGGAAATTCTTGTTGAGTAAACGACAAATGATGGGATATCAATTTAGAAGGCAGCGACCCATCTTAAATTATATCGCTGATTTTTTGTGTAAAGATTTAATGCTAATTATTGAGGTCGATGGTTTAACACACCAATGGGAAGGTAGTGCTGAAAAAGATATTTTACGACAAGGAGAATTAGAGAAAATAGGCTTTACCGTTTTAAGATTTCATGATAGTGAGGTGTTAAATGATTTAGGAAATGTGAACAGAACTATTTCAAAATATATTGAAGTATATAAGACGGGGATTTAATTCCTCCCTCTTAATCTCCCTCCAAAGGGAGAGATGAGTAAGTGCTTTTATCTCATTTTCTGCAAAATATTAAAGGCTGGGAAAGCAGTAGCCTCGCTTAGATTTAAAGGCACTGCTCTAGTTAAAAGGAGAAGGAATAGTTTGTGCTACTATTTCACATTCTTACTCTGTGGTGGCAAAGGCACAAAATCCGTTTCCCCTGGTACTTGACCAAACTCTTGGTTTAGCCATCTTTGTTTAGCATCTTCAATTAATTCTCTACTGGTAGCTACAAAATTCCAATATATAAAGCGCTCTTCGGGAAAAGGCTCGCCACCAAAAATATAAACTGTGGTGTTGGCTGCAATAGTAAATTCGCAAAGCTTAGCATCTTTAGCTACTAAGAAGTTTTTAGGGCCAAAAGTATTGCCTTCACTGCTTACACTTCCTTCCAAAATGTATAAG
Source organism: Pedobacter sp. T50_32 (assembly GCF_057652195.1). Classification (NCBI taxonomy): domain Bacteria; kingdom Pseudomonadati; phylum Bacteroidota; class Sphingobacteriia; order Sphingobacteriales; family Sphingobacteriaceae; genus Pedobacter; species Pedobacter sp. T50_32. Next base: position 1,011,766 of record NZ_JBYFBY010000001.1, read on the forward strand.
CCGCTTTCGCCAAATAAATCATCACCTATTTTAAGCGTTTTTTCTTCGCTGCTTTTAATCTCAATAAAGTACAGTGGGCTGTAAACTGGGATTGGAGATTTTCTGCCAAAAGCCTCACCTGCTACTAATTTAAATTTGACACCATCTTCTTCCCAAGCAGGAATATCTGCACTATCAGCGTGGTAAAATTCTGGTTCCATTAGCTCTAGGTGCTTGGGTAGTGCCACCCAAATTTGTAGGCCGTGCATCTTCCTTTCCGTACCTCGCAAATAATCTGGTGTACGTTCAGAGTGAGCGATGCCTTTACCTGCGGTCATCCAATTTACTTGGCCAGGTTTAATTTCAACTTCAGTGCCTAAGCCATCGCGGTGCATAATAGCTCCTTCGAATAAGAAAGTAAGGGTTGATAGGCCAATGTGCGGATGCGGTGCGATATCAAAATTTTCATTTTCACCAAGTGTTACGGGGCCCATGTGGTCTATAAAACAAAACGGGCCTACCAATCTTTTTTCCCTAAAAGGAAGTAACCTGCCGACTAAAAAATTACCAATATCACTTGGTCTTTCTTCTATAATGAGTTGGATATTTGACATGATATAAAGATAGGGAATTGTTGGTATTCGTTTAGCCACAGATGCACAGATTTTGTTTTGTACTGACATTCCTATTTCGTCATTCCAGATTCAGTCTGGAATCTTAATGCGATAGTTTAGTTTTTCTTTATGTCGCATTACGATTCCCGCTTACGCGGGAATGACGGACGATGAAAGAAAGAGATGCCCGAAGGGCAGAGAGGGTTTTCAAATATTATCTGTGCATCTGTGGCAAACAAAGCCTTAGATAAACGTACTTTTGTACCCAACAAAACCAACATACATGCCCCTTTTCGATTTCTCCCAAAAAATAAACTACAAAAATGAAATACTTGCTGGCTTAACCGTAGCCATGACGATGATACCAGAGTCGCTGTCATTTGCGATTTTGGCTGGTTTCCCTCCGTTGACAGGATTGTATGCCGCATTCATTATGGGTTTGGTCACTGCGGTTTTAGGCGGTAGACCAGGTTTGGTTTCTGGCGGAGCGGGAGCAACAGTAATTACTTTAATTGCGCTAATGAAACTTCACGGTTTAGAATATGTATTTGCTGCGGTAGTAGTAGCGGGTGTAATTCAAATTGCTGTTGGATTGTTTAAGTTGGGGAAATTCATCAGGCTGGTGCCGCAATCTGTAATGTATGGTTTTGTAAATGGTTTGGCCATTGTGATTTTTATGTCGCAATTAACGCAGTTTAAAGTGCAAGGGACTGAAGAATGGCTAAGCTGTACACCTTTATATACGATGTTGGGTTTGGTGGCACTAACTATCTTTACCGTGTGGGTTTGGCCTAAAATTACTAAGGCAGTTCCAGCTTCCTTAGTGGCAATTATGGTTGTTTTTGCGGTAGTGTTAATTTTCGGTATCCAAACTAAAACGGTAAGCGATATTGCTTCGGTAGCTGGTGGATTTCCTCCATTTCATATTCCAGAAGTGCCATTCACTTTCGAAACCTTGAAAATAGTCTTCCCCTTTGGGTTAATTATGGCGATGGTAGGTTTAACCGAAGGCTTGCTTACGCTAAACTTAGTAGATGAAATTGTAGGGAACAAAGGCGATGGCAATAAAGAAAGCATGGCACAAGGAACGGCGAATATCTTGAACGGTTTCTTCTTCGGTATGGGCGGTTGCCCAATGATTGCACAAACTTTGGTCAACCTTTCTGCGGGTGCAAGGGCAAGGTTATCTGCAATTATCGGTTCGCTAACTATCCTGCTCATTATCCTAGTAGGTGCACCAGTGATTGGCAAATTACCAATGGCTGCTTTAGTGGGCGTAATGATGATGGTTGCCGTAGGGACTTTCGAATGGAGCAGTTTCCGTATCATCAAAAAAATGCCCAAAGCAGACATTCTGATTGGGGTAATTGTGGCAGCCATCACAGTGTTTCTACATAATTTAGCTTTAGCGGTATTGATTGGTGTAATTATGTCGGCATTGGTATTTGCTTGGGAAAGTGCCCGACGCATTAGAGCTAGAAAACACATTGATGAAAATGGTGTGAAGCATTACGAAATCTACGGTCCGCTTTTCTTTGGTTCTACCACTGCATTTCTAGAAAAGTTCGATGTACAGGAAGACCCAGCAGAAATTATCATCGATTTTAAGGAAAGTAGAATTAGCGATATGAGTGCCATTGATGCGGTACATAAAATTACCGACCGTTACCGAAAGCTCAATAAATCGGTTACCTTAAAACACCTCAGTGCAGATAGTAGAAAGTTGCTAAGAAATGCAGCGGGAGCAATTGAAGTAAATATCGATGACCCTGTTTATGCAGTGGCGGATAGGTAATGTGATGATTGGTTGATATGATAATTAGCTAATTGTTTTGCAGTAGCTTTAATCACGCGTCATTGCGAGGAAGAATGACGAAGCAATCTTATAGACGCTTTGTCATTCCGACGTTAGAAAGAATCTAGTTAAATAGATTCTTCGCTATGCTCAGAATGACAAAGCGCAGAAATATTAAGCCTCAGCTTTCTGCAAACCAGGTATCTCTACCATTTCATTTGCATCAGCAGCGTAATCTACGCCAGCCACATCAAAACCAAAAAGGTTTAAGAAATCTTTTTTATAACCAGCTAAATCGCCAGTTTCAGGTAAAGTATCGGTATCAGCAGTTTTCCAAAGCTCGGCAACTGCAGCCTGTACATCGTCTTGCATTTCCCAGTCGTCAATTCTGATACGACCTTTTTCATCCACAGGAACATCGCCGCCAGTATATAAACGTTGCGCAAATAAACGCTCAATTTGCTCAATACAACCTTCGTGTAAACCTTTTTCTTTCATCGTTTTGTACAAGAAAGAAATGTATAAAGGAATAACCGGAATAGCCGAACTCGCTTGTGTAACCAAAGCTTTGTTTACAGAAACATAAGCTTTTCCTTTCAAATCAGCTAATTTATCAGTGATAGTAAAAGCCGTAGCCTCTAAATGGTCTTTCGCTCTGCCAATCGTTCCTTTACGGTAAACTGCCTCAGTAACAGCAGGGCCAATGTAAGAATAAGCAACAGTAGTAAAGCCTTCGGCCAATACACCAGCAGCTTTCATGTCATCAATCCACATTTCCCAATCTTCGCCGCCCATTACAGCAACTGTATTTTCAATTTCTTCCTCGTTTGCAGGCTCTATCGTTACCGTAGAAACAATGCCAGTGTGGAAATCAACTGTTTTATCGCTAAACGTTCCGCCAATTGGTTTTAGAGTAGAACGGTGTGTAACACCAGTTTTTGGGTTAGTTCTTACCGGCGAAGCCAAACTGTAAATAATCAAATCCACCTGACCTAAATCAGCTTTAATCAAGTCGATAGTTTGTTGCTTAACCTCGTTAGAAAAAGCATCACCGTTAATGCTTTTTGCATATAAACCATCCGCTTGCGCTTGTTTTTCGAAAGCAGCAGTGTTGTACCAACCTGGCGAAGCAGTTTTGCCTTCTTTAGGTTCTTTCTCGAAATAAACACCAACTGTAGATGCACCAGAGCCGTAAGCTGCGGTAATTCTCGAAGCCAAACCAAAGCCCGTAGAAGCACCAATTACCAAAACTCTTTTCGGTCCGTTGTTAGCGCCTTTAGATTTTACATATTCAATTTGGTTTTTCACGTTCTGTGCAGCACCATCTGGATGAGCCGTTAAACAGATAAAACCACGCATTCTAGGTTCAATAATCATAATATTGTTTTGTTATAAAGCCAGCCTCGGCCAGCAATCCTTTGTCAAAGCTACCTAATTTTTTGTGGTCTGCAAATTAAGAAAAGTAGTAGCGCACCATCGTTTGGTGTTCTCAGCAAAAGAAATTGATTTTTTGAAAAGCAAAACCTGTGGTTCTTGGCAAATGTAGTCCTTTGCTCCGTTCTAATGCTTCATTGCGCTACGCTCCATTTCGCATACCACTTCGCCAAGGTTTATTTTACAGAGGCTGTGGTACATGGCTGGTTTAAATAGCAAAGTTCTTCGTTCAATAGCCCCGATTGTAGTGGAAATACTTTTTTGTTGCGTCATTTCGACGAGGAACGAGGAGAAATCTGTTAGATAGGAGCATTTAACTTGTAGATTTCTCTCTGCGTTCGAAATGACGGCAATAGGACACAAAAAAGATTGCAACGGAAAGCGGGAAGAGCGATGTGGACGGCATTGTCTTTGCGCTTCAAAACATTTTTTAAACATGAAGGGATTAAGAAAAATTAAGACTTCATTTACCTTCATTCCTTAATGTTTCGAATTTTTAAATCCTTAGTTTTTAAATAATTACTATCTTTGTCGAAAATTATACCAATGCTACGTCTAATACATATCCAAAAACAATGCGCTTGCCAGTCTTATTGGCCAAGTAGCTTGGGTATTGACTTTAGCTTTATCTCGGGCTACTAAAACAGCCATTCTAAAACGCTTTCAACAAAATTCAATTATTTATTAAAGTTTAAAACGACTTGATGTTTGCATCAAGCTCACAATATATTATGGACATTTTATATACTGTAGAAGAAAAATATCTGCAGGCCATGGAAGAGCTCAATTATGGCGAAACGCCTAAAGCGCTTCATTTGCTTCGAGCAATTATTGCCGAAGATGAGAACTACGCCAGAGCATATTACAGCATCGGCGTAATTTATCACTACTATTTGAAGGATTTCCAAGCGGCGGGGTATTACTACAAAACCAGCTTAACGCTCGATGCTAATTTTCCGGATGTGTACGAAGATTACCTGAAATTGTTGGTCAATTTGCAACTACATAAAACGATAAGTCAGGTGGCTGAGGCTGCGGTGAAAACAGCAGGGGTAAACCTATCGGCAATTTATGAAACACTAGGTTTGTACGAAGAGCAGCGACAAGATTTTGTATTGGCTAAACAGCATTATCAAAAAGCGGCTTTAATTGCCGTGGTTGATAAAGACCATAGCACGCTGCAAGACCACTTGCGCCGAGTAGGGACGAAAATTAAAGCAAAGCAGAAAATGGTTTACGCTTACGAAGGGAGTTAATTACTCCCTTTTTTTATTGCTTAATTAACAGTGAGTTATGTGAGATGTACTTCTAAAAGTTATATTTGTTACTCCTTTTAGATTTAACGCATGATACGCTATCAGAACGCACCTCGCCCCGACATAGAATATATTTTAGGAATTTTAGGCTCCGTCTATCCCTTAAGTGAGGAGCTGAGAGAAGCTTTTTTTGAAAAAACGGTGTGCCTTAAAGTTAAAAAAGGGGAGGTGCTTTTAAACGAAGGCGAATGTTGCCAGTATATGTACTTTATTAAAAAAGGTGCAATGATGGGGCAAACCACGCACCAGAAAAAGAAGATTGTAACTTATATTTCTATAGATAACGAGTTTGTAAGTTCTATTTCGGGTCTGCATGGCGTAGTAGCATCGCAAGAAGCTATTATAGCTGTAGAAAACTCGGAACTGCTGGCCATTCATAACGACCATTTGCAAGAGCTATTTATGGTTCATTTTGATATGAACTTTCTATTTAGGGTAATGGTAGAGCAATACTACCGCGATGCGCAAGAGCGTAGCCATATTATTCGTGTAGGTAATGCAAAAGAACGATACCTCTACTTTGTAAATACCAAGCCGGGTTATGTAGAACGCTTACCTTTAGATTTGGTAGCTTCTATGTTAGATATGAAATTGGCTACTCTGCTCAAGGTTCAAAAGCAACATCAGCTTTCTCGGCAAAAAGACAAGGACACTGAATTTTGGTGTAAAAAGATTGAAGATAAAATGCTTAAAGAGGAAGCTTTTAAGATTTCAAACATCAATCTAACTGATTTTGCAAAGTCTTTAGACGTAGCACCTCAAAAGCTATCGACAATACTAAACCATGTATATCGGTCTAATTTTACTGGTTTTATTAATAATTACCGAGTAAATAGTATCAAAACCCAAATGGATGATCCGTTAGTGATGCAACATTATACGGTTGAGGCATTGGCTCAAAATGCTGGTTTCGCATCACGTAGTGCGTTTTACAGTTCCTTTAAAAAAATAGTAGGTCTTAGCCCCACGCAGTACCTTAAAGACTTGAATGCGGCTGATATTGCCGTGTGAGAAACCCACGCTAGTATACAAAGAAGGCATTTTATTTAAATGAATTTGTCCTGTTTTATTAAACGGGACAAAGTTGCCCTTGTTTTGTTCGAGTACAAGCATTAGGCCTTTTATCTTTGCGGGATAAATCCAAACTCTCTGTATATGAAGATCATGCTACGTTTTTCGCTGTTCCTTTTAGTTTTAAATCTTTTATCGCCGAAGCTCTATGCGCAAACACCTGGAGCCGACAATATATTGTATGTAAATAAGTCTGTTAGTGGCGGTAATGGCTCTGGTGACAGTTGGGCAAACGCCATACCCGAATTGGCAGATGCACTGAAATGGGCAAAGCAAAATGAAGGGAGTTGGACTTCGGCGTCTCCCCTAAAGGTATGGGTTGCTAAAGGCACTTATTTGCCAAAATACACGCCCATAGATGGACAAAACTTTTCTGATAATCCCTCTAATTTACGACACAGGGCTTTCTTAATGGTTAAAAATGTACAACTATTTGGAGGGTTTGTAGGAACCGAATTTGCACTTGCAGATAGGAATTGGACTGCTAACCAAACAATAATGAGTGGAGATTTTAATGGGGATGATGTGATTAGTGGCAGTGCAATTACAAATACCCTATCAATAAACAATCAGGAAGAAAATGCTTATAACGTGTTAATTTCTGCAGGTGATGTTGGTGCTGCCGAGTTAAATGGCTTTTTTATTAAGGGAGGGAATACCAGTTATAATTCATTTATGTCAAAAATAAATGGTTTAGATGTATCATTCGATCGTGGAGGAGGGTTGGTTATTTGGGCTTCGTCTTTGACTATTAAAAATAATAGTTTTATAGGTAACTGTAGTGAACGTTATGGAGGAGGGATGTCCGTTGGCGGTTATTCTACTATTCTAGTTGAAAACTGTACTTTTTTACAAAATATTGCCACAGACGGAGCTGGTTTGTTTTTAGGAGGAGGGGCAACTATTGATGTTCGGAATTGTGGTTTTGTAGGAAACAAAGCTGTGCTTTATGGGGGGGAGTTGGCATGCTTTCTAGTCCTTCCTCTGCTCGTTTTAGTCATAATACATTTTCTGAAAACTATGCTCGCAGTGGCGGAGGTGGTGTCTATAGTCTGGGTTCATCTATTTTTAATAACAATCTGTTTTCAAATAATGTAAGCCATGAAGGGGGAGGTATGTATTCTTTGGCAGGTATGTATTCTTCGGGAGCAATAATTGTAAATAACACGTTTTCTGGTAATAAGACGCCTTTTGGCTTTGGAGGTGGATTGCATGCAACAGATGCGAAAATCTTTAATAATGGCTTTTATGGAAACAGTGCGGGAAGTGGGGGAGCGATAGTTTACTATGGAACTTTAGGTTCTATAGTAAATAATACTATTGTAGGGAATACCGCTTCGGCAAGTTATAATGGTGGTGGTGGTGGAATTTATGCTCGAGGAGGTAATTCTATCGTTAAAATTTATAATAACATTATTTTAGGTAATACTGCCCCTACAGATGCGGGAGTAGGAAGTGCTTCGGCTATTGCGTTGGATATCCAACATTCTCTGATACAGGGAATGAGCAGTACGCTAAATGGAAATCTCGATGCAACTTCATCTGCCTACGCTACAACTAATCTTTTTACCAATTATGCAGCTGGCGACTATACGCTAAAAAATGGGAGCCCTCTCATTAATAAAGGTAATAAATCCTTATATGAAGGCTTAGATTTAGAAACATTAGACTTAGCTGGAAAACAACGTTTATCGGGAGGTGTTATTGATATAGGTGCTTACGAGCATCAGGAGATAAATCCTAGTGCCAATAACATACTGTATGTAAATGCAAATGTAGTTGGAGGCACAGGTTTTGGAGGTTCTTGGGCAAATGCAATGCCCTCCCTAGCTGCTGCACTCAAATGGGCAAAGCAGCAAACCGGTTTTACCTTTACAGCGGCAAATCCTTTAAAAATTTACGTTGCCAAAGGCACTTATAAACCAATGTACAGTCCCAAAGATGGAGCTAATTTTGCAGACGCAGGTAGAAGCAATGCCTTTTTGATGGTAAAAGATGTGCAGCTTTATGGTGGTTTTGATCCCGCAAAAGGTATAAATGACCTAAGTAAATCACGTATTTACGGAGATAACGGCACAGTGTTGAGCGGAGATATTGGTACAGCAAATGTAAATATTGATAATCTCTATCATGTACTTATTGCTGCTGGAGACGTGGGTGCCGCTAAATTAGATGGTTTTACAGTGCGTAACGGCTATGCCAATGGCGGTGGTGGTACCGGAACAGTAGTGGGTAATACCATTGTAGATAATCATGGTGCGGGGATCTATCATGCAGGCGCATCGCCTAGTTACCAGAATGTCATCATTAAAAACAACCATACGGAATGGGATGGCGCTGGTATGTACAACATCGCTGCATCACCTGTTTTAACCAATGTACTGTTTGCCAAAAACAATGCGGTATTTAAAGGGGGTGGTATGGCCAATCGTAATAATGCTCATCCCCAATTAATTAATTCAACTATTGTCGATAATACAAGTGGCTACGAGGGAACAGGGATGTATAATCAAGATGCTTCTGCATCAGTTTACAACAGTATTTTTTGGGGAAATTTAAAAAGCGGTAGTAGCAGTGTTGCCGGTGCAGATATAGAACGTATTGGCGGTGGTACTTTTACTTTAAAGCACAGCATTACACAAAATTATACTACGGGTAATACGATAGATAAAAACTTGATAGGAATAGACCCTTTGTTTGTTAATGCTGGCAGTGGCGATTATAGCCTGCAAAGTAGCAGCCAGGCGATAGGTAATGGCGTAAACACTTATTTTACAGATTTAGGTACGGCTACATTTGATTTGGCAGGGAAGAAACGTTTAATGAATGGTTGGATTGATATGGGCGCCTATGAAAACCAGCGAACAGAGCTCATACCCGGGACTGACAATATCTTATATGTGGATATTAATGTATCTGGAGGTTCTAGTTTTGGCAACTCGTGGGCAAACGCAGTTCCCGAATTGGCAGATGCACTGAAATGGGCAAGGGAAAAGAATAATTTCACAGCAGGTAATCCCTTAAAAATTTATGTAGCTAAAGGCAAATACTTGCCGAAGTACAATGCTGTAAGCAATAGTTTTACTTCTAATACCGATAGGGATAATGCATTTGTTACTGTAGAAAGCGTAATGTGGTATGGTGGGTTTGATCCTGCAAATGGAATAACCGACCTTACAACCCCTAGGATATTTGGAGATGGTGGCACCTTATTAAGTGGTGATTTAGATGGTAATGATGTTTACGATACAACTACAGAACAAAATATCAACAATAGTAATTCAGGCAATGCATATCATGTAATAATAGCTGTAAATAGTTCTACTAGTATAGTTTCTTCCACAGAACTAGACGGTTTCAGTGTAAAAGGAGGGAATGCAAATGGGGTAGGCTCTATAAGACTTTATACGTGGGGGATAGTTCAAGGCTTTGGCAGTGGATTCGCTTCTTTAGCAAGTGCTACTACTAATACTATAGGTTTTACTAATTGCGAATTTACTGGGAATTCGGCAGTTAATGCAGGCACAATTGCAATTAGTGATTATAGTAAAACAACTACTACAATTCGCTTTACAAATAGTACAATTAAGGGGAATACCGCAAATAATGCAAGTGCGCTTCATTGTCCCTATTTAAATGTTGAATCAACAATTTCGATAAATGTCACTAATTCGAGTATTATTGGAAATACGGGGGGGAGCACAATTTTTTTTAGTGGACCTCCTGCTTCAGTTACACTAAATAATGCCACCTTAGCAGGGAATAAAGGGGCTAATTTGATTTACTTTGAGGCAAATTCGGCAATTACCTTTAAGGCCTATAATAGCTTGGTTTATGGTAACCAAGTTAGTGGAAGTAATAGTGCTAATAGTATTATGTTTAATAGGTTTGGTTCAATCGCTAAAGATATCAAATACAGCTTGGTACAGGGCGAAAACAGTACTCTAAACGGAAACCTAGATGCGAGTGCTACCGCCTATACAACTGCTAATATTTTTACAGATTTTACCAATGGCGATTATAGTCTTAAATATGGTAGCCCGGTAATTGCCAAAGGAAGTAATGCGCTGTTTGTGGGATTAACCACAGCAAGCCAAGATTTGGCAAAAAAGCCGAGGGTTTATAATTATGCCAATGGCGGTAGAATAGATCTGGGAGCTTATGAATATCAGGGGCTCTCTAAACCTATCCTTTCAGGCTTTGCCGATATCAACAAAACCTACGGCGATGCGGCATTTGAGCTTACCGCCCCTACTAGTGCCATTTTGGGTACATTTGTGTACACCAGTAGCAATACCAGCATAGCCACCATTAATGGCAATAAGGTAACCTTGGTAGGTGTGGGCAGGGTAACCATCACTGCTACACAAGCGGCAACTGCAGATTATGATGAGGCTACGATCAGTCTTACTTTAACCGTAGACCTTGTGCCACCAGGAACGGCACTTAAGTTTAACGGCAGTAGTAATTATGTCAATCTTGGCAATTCCAATGCTCTTAAACCTAAAGATGGGCTAAGCATTGGCGTCTGGGTGCACCGTGCCAACTGGGGCGTATCCACTTTACAGGCTATCGTTAGTAACACACAGGCCGGCGGTTATTCGCTAAACATTGGCAATGGCAATGCCGGAGGTCAGGGAACAAACATTACAGGACTGATACGCCGAAATTCGGGATACATTAGCCCTACTTTTAATGCGGCACGTTTAACTCCCGGTTGGCATTATATTGCGCTTACCTACGACGGGGAAGTGGCCAAACTTTATGTGGATGGTACAGAGGTGAACAGTAAGGCCGATTTGGGTAAAGTTCAGATTGACTATGCCCCCACTTCCAATTATACAATCGTAGGTGCAGAATCTGAAGGAGGTACTGCCGTGCCTACCTCTAGGTTTTTTGAAGGGAGCTTGGACGAACTACGAATTTACGGTGCAGCGCTAACCGCTACAGAAATCAAAGCGGATATGTTGGGAGTGGCAAGTGCAAACACCACTAGCCTATTGGCGCATTACCGCTTCGATACTGTTCTGCCAAGTGTAGCGAACAAACTATATGATATGAGTGGTAAAGACTTGGATGGAGATTTGAGCACCAGTTTCACCTTTTCGGGAAATAGCAATTGGGTAGAGAGCTACGCCATGGTAGTGCCAGAGGCCAAGCCCGCAACCAATGTTTCTGTAAATACATTCTTTGCTAACTGGTCGGCGCCAGTTTTTGATACTGCAGACAGTTATATGCTAGATGTGGCTACCGATGCTGGTTTTACTAATCCTGTGCTTGGTTCGCCATTTACGGTAAACGGTCTGGGCAAAACTATTATCGGGCTTAATCCGAGCACAAGTTATTATTATCGGGTACGTGCAGAAAAGGCGAGTGCAACGGGGCAGGGAACGATATCCGAAACCATCAAAGTGGACCTGGGACCATTGACCAGTCTGCCTGGTACGGCACTCACGTTTAACGGCAGTAGTAATTATGTCAATCTTGGCAATTCGAACCAGCTTAAACCTAAGGATGGGCTAAGCATTGGGGTCTGGGTGCACCGTGCCAGTTGGAGCGTATCCACTTTACAGGCTATTGTGAGCAACACGCAGGGCGGCGGTTATTCGCTAAACATTGGCAATGGCAATGCCGGAGGTACGGGAACCAACATTACAGGGCTGATACGCCGAAATTCGGGATACGTTAGCCCTACGTTTAATGCATCGGGTTTAACCCCAGGTTGGCATTACATTGCGCTTACCTACGATGGGGAAGTGGCCACGCTCTATGTAGATGGCGTACAGGTAAATAGTAGGGCCGATTTGGGTAAAGTTCAGATTGACTATGCCCCCACTTCCAATTATACAATCGTAGGTGCAGAATCGGAAGGTGGTACCAGCCTACCTACCTCTAGGTTTTTTGAAGGGAGTTTGGATGAACTGCGAATTTACGGTACAGCGCTAAGCGCCACCGAAATCAAAGCAGATATGTTGGGGGTGGCAAGTGTAAACGCTGCTAGCCTATTGGCGCATTACCGTTTCGATACTGTTCTGCCGAGTGTAGCAAACAAACTGTATGATATGAGCGGTGAAGAGCTACATGGAGATTTGAGCACCAGTTTTACCTTCTCTGGAAATAGCAATTGGGTAGAGAGCTATGCGATGGTAATGCCAGAAGTAGCAAACGCCACAGATAAATTGGCGAATGGCTTTAAAGCCAATTGGACGGCTCCAAGCATTGGCGAGGTCGGCAATTACTTTCTTGATGTAGCGACTAACACAACCTTTACTGAGCTTGTATCTGGCTCGCCGTTTACCATAGCGGCCGGAACTACAGGCAGTATAATTACCAACTTAAACGAAAATAAAACTTATTACTATCGTGTACGTGCCAACAAAAACATTCCTGTGGGGCAGGGAGCGCCATCGCAAACTATAGCTGTTACTACCAATAAGGCCGACCAAACCATTACTTTTAATGCTTTAACCAATAGAACCTATGGTAATGGAACCTTTAATCTTACGGCAACTGCCAGTAGTGGCCTTACCGTAAGCTATATCAGCAGCGATGAAACTGTGGCTAAGGTAAATGGCAGTACGGTAACCATTATTGGTGTGGGAACGACTACCATTACGGCATCTCAATCAGGAAATGCTTCCTACAACGCTGCGCCTAATGTACAGCAGGTATTAACGATAGGCAAGGCTAGCCAGACCATCACGTTTAATGCTTTAACCAATAGAACCTATGGTAATGCAAGCTTTAATCTTACGGCAACCGCCAGTAGTGCTTTGACGGTAAGCTATACTAGCAGCGATGAAACGGTGGCTACGGTGAGTGGCAGTACGGTAACCATTGTTGGTGCGGGAACGACTACAATTACAGCATCTCAATCAGGGAATGCTTCCTACAATGCTGCGGCTAACGTACAGCAGGTATTAACGGTAGGCAAGGCTAGCCAGACCATTACTTTTAACGCTTTGGCTGGAAAAACTTATGGTAATGCTACTTTTAACCTTACGGCAACCGCTAGCAGTACTTTGGCGGTAAGCTATACTAGTAGCGATGAAACTGTAGCGACGGTGAGCGGCAGTACGGTAACCATTGTTGGTGCGGGAACGACGACAATTACGGCATCGCAAGCTGGTAATACTTCCTACAACGCTGCGACCAATGTACAGCAGGTATTAACGGTAGGCAAGGCTAATCAGACCATCACGTTTAATGCTTTAACCAATAGAACCTATGGTAATGGAACTTTTAACCTAGCTGCAACTGCCAGTAGTAATTTGGCGGTAAGCTATACCAGTAGCGATGAAACTGTAGCGACGGTGAGTGGCAGTACGGTAACTATTGTTGGTGCGGGAACGACCACCATTACGGCATCGCAAGCAGGTAATACTTCCTACAATGCTGCGGCTAACCTACAGCAGGTGTTAACGGTAGGCAAGGCTAACCAGACCATCAACTTTGCTAGTCTAGACCCAAAAACTACTGCCAGTGCAGATTTTATATTGGGCGCTACGGCGAGTAGTAGTTTATCGGTAAGCTATGAAAGCGCTAACAATGCTGTTGCAGAAGTGTATGAAAGTGCTGGGATTTGGAGGGTAAAAGTTAAAGGTGTGGGTTTGGTAGAAATTACCGCTAAACAGGGCGGAGATGACAATTACAATGCAGCCAGTAATGAAAAGCAGACTTTGGTAGTGATAGACGGAGGAACTTTGCCTGTAACCTTGGTTTCTTATACAGCTAAAGTGGAAGGCAATTACGCTAAACTGCAATGGCAGACGACTAACGAAGTTAACAATAAGAAATTTATAGTTTACCGCAGTGGCGATGATAAGGCTTTTGTACAGATAGGCGAAGTGGCGGCTGCTATTAACCATCAACCATTAACCATTAACAATTATAACTACACTGACAAGCAGCCATTAAGTGGCAACAACTATTATAAGCTGGTACAAATAGATAATGACGGCAAACCAACAGAACTAGGCATTAAACCGCTAATTTTTAATCTTCAACTTTCTACTTTTAACGTTTATCCTAATCCCACTTTAAGCAAAGTGAACGTAACATTTGAACGTGGTAAATACCAGTCATTGGTGCTGAGCGATAATTTGGGAAGGGTACTGAAACAACAAAAAATAGATTTACAAACCGAACAGGTAATGATAGATTTAACACTTTATCCCACGGGTGTTTACTTTATTAACCTAAAATCTGAGGAAGGTAACGTAGTGAAGAAAGTAGTGAAACAGTAAAGGTCTTTTTCCGGACGCTAATATGAACCCTGTAGGCGAATTGCTTGCAGGGTTTTTTGTTTTATAGCCCCGATTGCAGTGGATGCCGATTTTTCATCGGCAGAAATGGAAAGCGGGACGAACGATGTAAATAGTACTGTCTTTGCGCTTCAAAATATTTTGAACATGAAGGAATTAAGAAAAGTTAAGACTTTATTTACCTTCATTTCTTTATGGTTTATAATGAGAAGTTACCTAAATGTAAAGACTTCCTATTTCTTGATTTATAAGTCGTTTTAAGTATTTGTATCCGTAGCTTTTGTGCTTAAAATTCGTTAATTTTGCAAGCTTATTTTTAAAACGGAGCGAATTAACATATGGCGAAGAACCACGTAGATTTGGGCGAGCAAAAAGAGGTTGAGGTTTATGGTGCGAGGGTGCATAATCTGAAGAATATTGACGTTAGTTTCCCTCGAAATAAGATGGTGGTGGTAACGGGTTTGAGTGGTAGCGGCAAGTCGAGTTTGGCTTTTGATACCATTTACGCCGAAGGACAACGCCGTTACATGGAGACTTTTAGTGCCTATTCGCGTCAGTTTATGGGCGGTATGGAACGTCCGGATGTTGACAAAGTTTCGGGTTTAAGTCCGGTGATTGCCATTGAGCAAAAAACTACGAGCAAAAACCCTCGTTCTACGGTAGGTACGATTACCGAAATCTACGATTTTATGCGTTTGCTATATGCTCGTGTGGGCGATGCTTTTTCGTACAATACTGGCGAAAAAATGGAACGCATGAGCGAAGACCAGATTTTGCAGAACATTTACAAGAAGTTCGAAAATTCTGCTGTGAACATTCTGGCTCCAGTGGTTAAAGGTCGTAAAGGACATTACCGCGAGTTGTTCGAGCAAATTCGTAAGCAGGGTTATGTGAAGGTGCGTGTAGATGGCGAAATCCAAGATATTACGCCTAAAATGCAGGTAGACCGTTACAAAATTCACGATATTGAAATTGTTGTAGACCGTTTAATTATAGACCCGAAAGACCATAAACGTTTGCTGGATAGTATTCAGACTGCCATGCGTTTGGGTAAAGGGATTATCAAAATCAGCGATAAAGAAAACAACGTAGCGCATTTCAGTAAGTTTTTGATGTGCCCAACAACGGGTATTTCTTACGATGAACCACAACCCAATAGCTTTTCATTTAACTCGCCTTATGGTGCTTGCGAAACTTGCGATGGTTTGGGTTATATTTTTGTGGTAGATAAAAAATCTATCATGCCAAACATGAAGCTGAGCATCTTAAATGGTGGTTTGGCTCCGCTGGGCGAATATCGTGATATTTGGGTTTTTCAGGTGTTGAAGGCTTTAGGGAAGAAGTATAATTTCTCGTTGTCGACACCTTTAGAGAAACTTAGCGAAGAACATATTGACATTCTTTTGAAAGGTGCACCAGATTTGATTTCGGTGGAAGTGACCTACAACAAATGGAACGTACAGAACTATCAAGTTACTTTCGACGGTATCATTAAGTTATTAGAAGAGCAGCAGGAGAAAAGGGGCGAAGGTGCTTCTGATGATATGGAAGCTTTCCGCAGGTTAGAAACTTGTCCGGATTGTCATGGTGCTCGTTTGAAAAAAGAAAGCCTGCATTTCAAAGTGGATGGCAAGAATATTTCTGAACTGGCTACGATGGATGTGGCTACTTTGCACCAATGGTTTGACGGGGTTGAGGAAAGATTGAACGAGCGTCAGAATACCATTGCGAAAGAGATACTGAAAGAAATTAGAGCTCGTATTGGTTTCTTGTTAGATGTAGGTTTGAACTACTTGACTCTAGACCGTACTTCGCGTACGCTTTCGGGTGGCGAGGCACAGCGTATTCGTTTGGCTACGCAAATTGGTTCGCAATTGATGAACGTAATGTACATCTTGGATGAGCCGAGTATTGGTTTACACCAACGTGATAACGAACGTTTAATTACTGCATTAAAGAACTTACGTGACCTAGGTAACACCGTTTTGGTGGTGGAGCACGATAAGGATATGATTTTAGAAGCCGACCATGTAATTGACGTTGGTCCGGCGGCGGGTGTGCATGGCGGACAGATTGTTGCCCAAGGAACACCAGCACAAATCTTAAAATCTGGCACTCTAACGGCGTCTTATTTGAATGGTAAGAAAGGTATTGAAGTTCCGAAAAAACGCAGAGAGGGCAACGGTCTTCATTTAGGTATTATCAAAGCTACTGGACATAATTTAAAAGAGGTTTCGGTTGATTTTCCTTTGGGTAAATTTATTGCCGTAACTGGGGTTTCTGGTAGTGGTAAATCGAGTTTAATTACCGAAACTTTGTATCCAATTTTAAATCACCACTTTTTTAGGGCGAAGAAAAAACCTTTGGCTTACGAGAAAGTAACTGGCTTAAAGGAAATTGATAAGGTAATTGAGATTGACCAAGCGCCAATTGGTCGTACACCGCGTTCAAATCCTTCTACTTACACTGGTGTTTTTTCTGATATCAGGAATTTGTTTGTGGCTTTGCCAGAGGCGAAGATTAGGGGTTACAAACCGGGTCGTTTCTCTTTCAACGTAAAAGGTGGAAGATGCGAAACTTGTCAGGGTGCAGGGATGAAGGTAATTGAAATGAATTTCTTGCCAGATGTGCAGGTGTCTTGTGAAGAATGTGGTGGCAGAAGATATAACCGAGAAACTCTGGAGGTTCGTTACAAAGGTAAATCGATTAGTGATGTGTTGGATATGAGTATTGAGGATGCTTGTCATTTCTTCGAGCACATGCCATCTATCTACCGTAAAATCAAAATCTTGAATGATGTTGGTTTGGGTTATATCCGTTTAGGGCAGGCTTCTACAACCTTGTCTGGTGGTGAGGCGCAGCGTGTTAAACTGGCGACGGAACTTTCTAAAAAAGATACTGGTAAAACCTTCTATATTTTAGATGAGCCAACAACGGGTCTGCATTTCGAAGATATTGCGGTGTTGTTAGGTGTACTGAATTCATTGGTAGATAAAGGCAATACGGTTTTGGTCATTGAGCATAATTTAGATGTAGTTAAAGTAGCCGATTGGGTAATTGATTTGGGTGAAGAAGGTGGTGCTGGCGGTGGTAGAATTATTTTCGAAGGCACACCAGAGGGATTGATTGAAAACCCGATTAGTTTAACCGGTAAGTTTTTGAAGAAGGAAATGTAATCCGCTTTAAAAGCCGATTTTTCTTCTGTGTCATTTTAACCTCCTTGTCATCCCGACTTTGGAGGGATCTATTATTAAAAGTATATTATACATCCTTCGCTGCACTCTGGATGACAAAACTTTAAGTACAGTTGTTTATAAATGTCCGTCTATTTGGCATTCCGAGGCACGAGGAATCTATTAAGCTCATAATAGATCCTTCGCTGTGCTCTGGATGACAAGATGCTTATGAATAGTTTTTATGCTAGTTACTCTCTGTCATTCCGAAGATAGGAGGAATCTATTGCTTATTTATAGTTAAGCGATTATCTTTAGTAAACATCTATCTAAAATGTCAAAACAACATAATTATTTTGTCTATATCCTAACCAATTATAATAAAACGGTACTATATATCGGTGTAACCAACGACTTAGAGATTAGAATTGCACAACATGTAGAAGGAAATAGTATAAATTCTTTTACTAATAAATATCAATGTTTCTACTTGGTGCATTACGAAATATTTCAATATGTAAATGATGCAATTGCTAGAGAGAAAGAAATAAAAGGATGGTCGAGAGTTAAGAAAAACGCATTGATTGAGATAGATAATCAGGATTGGAGATTTTTGAATGATGAGATTAAAGAGGAGAACTAATCATGAAGATTGGTGTTTCCTTTCTGTCATTCCGAGGTACGAGGAATCTAATAAATCAATAGACTTTTAACTAGATCCTTCGCTGCGCTCTGGATGACAGGGAGCATATATAGAATGATGAGAAACAAAAAAGCGCTGCAAGTCATCACCTGCAGCGCTTCCATTAATTTCAATTTTTCTTAATTCAATGGATGTTTTCCTCTAGCAATTTGCCCATCTCGGGTGTTCTTTTGCACTGTAATTGCGCCAAAAATAGCGAGGAGAAAAGCGAAGGCATAAAAGCCTTTTTCGCTGGGTAGCAAATCTGCATTCCAAAGTCCAATAATGAGCAATGCGATGGTTAGAATGGTTGCAAACCAGCTGATGCCATAGTAAAGTTCCGTTACGGGAATGCTTTCCAATTTGTCTCTTACTGCTTTTTGTAAAGAGATTACGGCAAACAAACCGAACATTAATACGGCGAAATAATAACCTTTTTCGTTGAGTAGCATGTCTGAGCGCCAAAGGCCGATAATAAATCCAATCATGCCAACGCCAAGAGCAATCCACGAGGCCGCTATAAAGGCATTTGAAGGTTTTAGGTTCATTGTTTTAAATTTTGGTTAATCATTTAACAATTGCTGTAAAGACTGCTGATGTTGCTAATTGTTACAGTAACTCGCTTTTTATGACAAACTTAGGAGAGCCACAGATGCACAGATTTGATATCTATTCATTATCAAAATCTAATCTTAAATTATATATCTGTGCATCTGTGGCGGAAAAAATAGATACAAATTGCTATTTTCTCTGCTAATTAATTTAGCTAAATTTGTGGCTATGGAGCAAGTCGTGGAGGAAAATCCAATAGCAGATAAAGTTTTCGAATTTATTGAATACACCAACCAATCTATCTTTTTAACGGGTAAAGCTGGTACTGGAAAAACTACTTTATTAAAGCGGATTAAAAAAGAAAGCTCCAAAAAAATGGCAATTGTAGCGCCCACTGGAGTTGCCGCCATGAATGCAAAAGGTACGACTATCAATTCCTTTTTTCAATTGCCTCCAGGTTCTTTTTTTCCTGGTGATGTAGGCTTTCAAAACTTGCAGGATGGTTTTGTTTCTATTTCTTCTGCAGTTAGTGATTTGAGTTATACTAACGACAAACTGAAACTTTTTAATGAGTTGGAGTTGCTGGTAATAGACGAAGTTTCGATGGTGCGTTGCGATGTAATGGATATGATTGATGCCTTGCTGCGGTCGGTGAGAAGAAATAGTAATCCCTTCGGAGGATTACAGCTGCTACTCATTGGGGATTTGTACCAATTACCACCAGTAGCAAAACGTGAGGATTGGGCTTTTTTGAGCAGGGCATATCCTTCGCCTTACTTTTTTCACTCCTTAGTTATCCAAAAACATCCAGTTTTACAAATTGAGTTGACTAAGGTTTTCAGACAAACTGAAGAAACCTTCATTAAAATATTAAATGATATTCGAAGTAATCAGATTGATGATGAAAGTTTGAGTTTACTTAATCAGCGGTTTGACCCATCGTTTAACGGGAATGCGGATATCAATCCAATTATTATTACTTCGCATAATGCGGAAGCCAACTTAATTAACAAACAAAAGCTGGATGAATTAGCTGGAGAAGCCTTTACTTTTGATGCCGAAATTAATGGCGAGTTTAAAGAAATGGGTTTACAGGCCGAACAGCAACTTACGTTGAAAGTTGGTGCTCAAATTATGTTCATCAAGAACGATACTGGCGAGGAACGTAAATTCTATAACGGTAAAATCGGTAAAATCAAATCTATTGATGCAGGAGATATCTACGTTTCATTTCCTGATGAAGAAGATTTACTGTTAGTCCAAAGTTCTTGGCAATCTTTCGAGTATAAATTGGATGATGACGAACAGGTTTCGCAAAATCAAGTAGGGGAGTTTTTACAGTATCCTATTAAGTTAGCTTGGGCAGTTACCATTCATAAAAGCCAGGGTTTAACATTTGATAATGCAATTATCGATGCAGGCAAATCATTTATCAGCGGACAGGTTTATGTGGCGCTGAGTAGGGTAAGAACCTTAGGTGGTTTGGTACTTAAATCGAAAATCAATAAAGATAGTTTAAGGTCGAATAATGAAGTGCTTAATTTCATGAAACCTTTGACCTTAGAAGAGTTAACCCAAAAGATTACTCACGCACAAGAACAATTTATTTTGCAATTGGTGCTTAACCATTTCCGATTTAACACCATCATTGCAGAGCTTAATTTAATAGACACAGACCCCGAAATCAATAAGGCCAATGTTGCTGATTTTAAAGCTCAGTTGAAGGAAGTTATCAACGCAACTTCATCACTGGCAGCAACCGTGGAAAAGCTGCAAGCGCAGGTAAAGCAACTCCATCAGCAAGGTGGTTTCCAAGCACAAGCTACATTTCAAGCTAGAATAGTGGCTGCAAATACTTATTTCGCAAAGGAGCTCTCATTGAAAGTCTTAAATCCGTTGCTGAAAATCATTAGGGTAAAACCGAAAAATAAAATTCAACAGCAAATCCAATATCAATTACAAAAAGTAAGACAGCAAATAGATAATAGCTTAACCTTAATGCATGTTGGTACGGGTTTGTTAGAGAACCCACTCGAAGCTGCGAATTATAAAAACTGGATTGCTGAACATCGAAAAAAACAGAAGCGGGTTCAGGATAGTTCTTCTGCTGCACAAGAACCTGTTACTCTACAACTGTTTTAATAAAGCCTTAAGATTTCATCTCGTTTAAAAATACTCTTCTTTGTCGGGAACGATTGCACAGTTTTATTATGCTTTGCACAATAAACCAAAATTGCTTGGTACGTGTTCTATGTGCATTTTTTGCCGGTTTTTCTTTACTTTTTCGTCGGGAACGATTGCATAGTTTTCTCTTTCATTACAAAAAACTAATGCTTAAATCTGTAATAGATTTGGATAAAGAAGTGTTTGCTAGCCTTTTGCATGCGAGGTAAATCTGCACCTACTCAAATCTATTTTAACCAAATTAATAAACCTGATTGATATGAAAAAACGTGTACTTTTTTTCGCATGCCTTTGTATGCTCTTTTCTTTAGGAGCGAAAGCTCAAACTCCATTATTTGATTATGATATAACAGCACAAAATACAGGAACTATTACCTCTGGTGCGGACGTTGCTGCAAATTATTCGTTAACACAGAATAATATCAGTATAAACGGTAGTGGCTTAAATAGTACTGTTGTTGGTGTTAGGCAAGATGGAACTTCTGGAATAAACTATCTAAATTTCACAACAAATAACAATCGAGTTAATCTTATTTCCAATACAAATGATATTAGAAGGGTGTCGGTTGTTTTCAGAGGAAGTGGAGATTCTGGGGCAGGAACTGTAATCGTAGCTTCCTCTGCTGATGGTACGGCATTTACTGATAGGGGAACAGGTACAACTACTGGCGTTTCACTAGCTAATAGGGTGTTGCTTGAGGTAGACATACCAGCTGGACAAAGATATATTCAAATTAGAAGGAGCGGAAGCACACTTAGAGTATATAGAATTGCAGCCGGGGATGCTAACTACACTCTTCCACTAGACCTCCTTTCTTTCTCGGCCAAACCAGATGCTTTAGGCAAATCGGTAAACCTTAATTGGAAAACTACTAACGAAGTAAATACCCAAGATTTTTTGGTAGAAAGAAGAACGGATGATACCGAGTTTGCTACTGTTGGTACAGTGTTGAGCAAAAATGTGGCGGGTACGCACAGTTATTCGTTTACTGATGCGAAACCTGTAGCTGGAAATTCATACTATCGTTTAAAACAACGCGATAAGGATGGTAAATCTTCTTACAGCGATATTGCTAATGTAAAAATTGATGGCATCGCATTGAACCTATATCCAAATCCGGTAAGTAAAGAATTGGTGGTTAGCCACGATTATGTTAAGCAATCGGCTTCGTTAAAAGTGATTGGATTAGATGGAAAAACACATATCAAAACTACGAGTGTTGTAGGTAGTTCATCTACAACTATCAATGTTGCATCTCTAGCATCGGGTACTTACTTATTGGTGCACGATGTAAACGGGAAAGCCCAATCTCAGAAATTTATTAAAAAGTAAAACAAGCTTTAACTCATTCTCAACTGCTCTTTTAGGGCAGTATGGGAATGCTTTTGCCTAAGAAATTTAAGGATATGAAGAAAATAAAACAACTATTACTGACGATTTGCTTGCTTTTCGGCTTGCAGAACATTGCTCAGGCGCAAGTAGCATTCGATAGTCAAGGAAAGTATACTTACGACTTCCAATTAACGGCATTGCCTGTCGGTCTAGCTTCTAATGGAGCACTTTCACCAACAAAATCGGCTGATGGGGTTTGCTCTAAAGGAATGGTACAGATCAACGGAGGATCATCTGCACAATATTTGGAGGTTAATTTGCCAAGTTGCAGCGTATTTAAAGTAAATATGAAAAGTACTGCTTCATCTACAAGAACGGTAGCCGTAAGCTATAGTACAGATGGTGGAAATGCATTTCAAAACATTAGTACTTTGCTAAGCGTAACTGGTCCAGAAACTTTCGATTTGACTAGTCAGGCAGCATATAGTGCTTTAAAAAACAATGGTCCCGTTAAAATTCGCTTAACGGCTATTTCTGGAAATACACAAATACACGACTTGTTTGTAGAGGGTAGTAGTACACCCGTAACTAGTACCGATGTAGATGTAACAGCTTTCAAATTACCAGGTCAAGTAGGGAGTGAAGTAATCAGCTATGCTGCAGGAACAATTGCTTTAAATATTGCTACGGGAACAGATATTAGCAATGTTGCGCCAAGTACATTCACTATTTCTAGTGGCGCTACTGTAAGTCCGTTGGCTAATGCAGCACAAAATTTTAACAACCCAGTAAACTACACCGTTACAGCACAAGATGGCACTACTACTAAATCTTGGACAGTGACAACCACTTTGTACAATCATCTGAAAAGGAAATTACTGCATTTAAACTTTCTAACCTTCAAATTGGCAATGCGTCTATCAATGGCAATACCGGACAGATTTTGGTAACCATGCCTCTTGGCGAAAGTTTAGCATCTTTAGTGCCAACTACATTTACACTGTCTAACTCGGCAAGTGTAAACCCTGGTATTTCAACTGCACAAAACTTTGCTAGTCCAGTTAATTATGTAGTTACCGCACAAGATGGTACTACTAAACAATGGACAGTTACAGTTGCCATCGTAGATCCTAACTTAACCTTTACCGCTTACCAAGCAGAAACTGCTGATTTTACAGGTAAGGTAGATGCGCAACACGCAGGTTTTACAGGTACCGGTTTTGTCGATTTTCTGGCCACAGGCGAAAACCATATCAATTTTACGGTATGTAATCAAGCAGCTGGGGTACAGACAGCCAAATTTAGATACTCTTTTGCAAAAGATGAAAGTCGTTCTGCCGCATTATATGTAAATGATGTTTTTATTCAAAATGTAGATTTCCCGCGTACTGCCTTATTTACAGATTGGGCTGAAGCAATTGTGTCGGTTCACCTCGTAGCAGGCGTTAATAATATCAAATTAACTTGGGAAACTACCGATGGACCAAACTTAGATAAGCTTGATTTATCTGGAGCGCAGTGTGCAACCTATACATTAACAGCAAATGCAACCAATGGCGGAACTATTTCGCTAAGTCCGGTAAGAGCTAACAATAACTATTTTTCTGGAGAGGTTGTAACGCTTTTGGCAGAAGAAAAACCTGCTTTGAAATTAGACAATTGGTCGGGAGCTTTAAGCGGTACTACAAATCCTCAGACCTTAACTATGAACGGCAACACAAGTGTTACCGCTAATTTTAGAGTGATTAGCACCTACAAGCTTAATGTAAATACCGTGGGTATTGGTAGTGTAACTTTAAATCCCGCTGGTGGAGAATATGCCGATGGAACTGTGGTAACTGTAACAGCAGGTTCTGTGTTAGGCTCAACTTTTCAAGGTTGGTCTGGAGATTTAACAGGCGCAAATGCAACACAAAACATTACGGTTAATGCCAATAAAAATGTAACAGCAACTTTTACCGATAACTTAAATATCGACTTTAAAAAACCGGTTGGTTTTGCTTCGGTAACCGCAGATAATTTTACTGGACCAACTACGGGTGGCGATGCTGTAACGGCTTTGCCTAAAAAAGTAGTATATATCAACGGTCCAGCCGAGTTTAACAAGTTATGCGAAATTCTTTATAACAGAATTAGGTACAAATATATGGATGCCAGTCCATTGACTATAGTTTTGGAACCAGGTGTATACCCTGCTGTAGGTAGCAACGGCTTTAGCGTATGGGGAAATCACATGTTAGATATCCAAGAGCAAGCCAACTTAACGATTATTGGTCGTAAAAATGTAGTATTCAAATTCGGTATTAATATTAAAAGAAGTCATAATATCATTATCAGAAACATCACTTTCCAAGATTACTATGATGATGGTATCAACATTGGAAACTTAGAAACGCATCACATTTGGGTAGATCACTGTACAGTTGGACATCCTACAACTATGCCAACAGACTCTGAGCATCCAGATGGTGGTATTGATGTGAAAGATGGTGCAAGTTACATCACTATCTCTTGGACAGTTTATCGTAACAGTTGGAAAACAGGTTTAATTGGGCACTCTGATGGTAACGCAAGTAAAGATGTAGGTCGTTTAAAGGTAACGCATTACGCAAACCACTTTAAAAATACCAATTCAAGAAACCCAAGGGTGAGATTTGGAGAAGTGCACGTATTAAACTGTTTAAGTGAAAACGTAATGCTTTATGGTATTGCATCGGCAATTGGCGCTAATGTATTTGCCGAAAACAACTTCTATTTAAACACCAGATGGCCAATGTATGCCGATAGAACTGTTGCAGATTTTAGGGCTGTATTTGGTAATAATACGGACAATGGTATCACCTCAAAGACAGGAAATAAACCAGCATTTGGATTGAAGCAGGTAGGCAACGAATACGATGATAGCGGGCTACCTGTAATTACTTCGCAAATAAATCCGGCAATGTTAAACCCAGGCGGAAGATCAGTAAAGTTTGATGAACTGAATGCAGCAAATGTTTTCGATCCTTCTACTTACTATAGTTATGACGCTTTACCAGCGCAAGTAGTAAGAGTTTTGGTGCCAATTTATGCAGGTGCTGATAAAATAGACTGGTTTCCAGAAGCTTTACCGTTAGATTTATTGGCTTTTGATGCGAAGAAGTCTGGTACGGCTACCAACCCACAAGTTGCAGTAACTTGGAAAACCACTAACGAGGTAAATACAGAGAAATTTGAAGTTTTGAGAAGAACTGATAATACTGATTTCCAGGTTGTAAATACGCAAGCTTCTAAAAATGTTGGAGGCGTACACGATTACAGTTTTGTAGACCAATCGCCTTTAGCGGGTAAATCTTATTACCAACTTAAACAGATTGACAAAGATGGTAAGTTTACTACAAGCGATGTGAAAATTGTTACGATTGCTGAACTGGCTGCTGCTTTTGAAGCTTATCCAAATCCAACAGATGGTTTGGTAACTGTTAAACATCAGTTGTTAACTAGCGATGCTGAAATTACAGTGTCGGACTTGCAAGGCAAGAAACAGGTTACTGTGAAAGCTAAGAAAGGGGAGAGCAGTACAAAAGTTAATTTAAGTTCGCTTTCTACTGGAATGTATATCGTAAGCTTAACTAGCGAGGGTAAAAAACAAACCCTTAAAGTGATTAAGAAATAGATAAACTTAGGCGGGTGGGGACACCCGCCTATAGAATAAAATTAAGTTCGTACCTCGCAATGACGAAAGTAATTAAGTAATACTAACGAAAAACACCTCTAGCTGAAACGTTAGGGGTGTTTTTTGTTAGTTCAACCGCTCAATTATCTATTAATTTAAATCGTGCCTTCGTGTTCTTGGTGTCTTTGTGGTTATATTTTATTCGGGAAGATTTGAGTTTCTTGCACAGCATTTTGTAAACTAAACCTTACAGTAGCGGCAGCTCCCGATTGAAAATCGGGACTATAGCGAATGGAAGGACCTTCGCCTCCAATGAAATACTGAAATTGCTTTTCTAAAAAAGATTAGCCAAACTGACTACTGATACCTGCTTACTGACAACTTAAACAATCCCTTCGATATCGAAAAGGTGTTTTTCTGCGTGATAAGAAGAACGAACCAACGGACCGCTTTCTACGTATTTTAAGCCTTTTGCCTCGCCAACTTCCTTGTATTTCGCAAATTGGTCTGGGTGTATCCAATCTACCACAGGGTGATGTGCTTTTGTAGGTTGCAAATACTGACCTAAAGTTAAGATATGAACACCGTTAGCAACCAAGTCATCCATTGCTTCGAAAACATCTTCCTCAGTTTCGCCCAAACCAAGCATAATGCCAGTTTTGGTACGCAAACCAAATTCCGAAATGCGTTTCAAACACTCCAAACTTCTGTCGTATTTAGCCTGGATACGCACCTGACGAGTTAAACGGCGCACCGTTTCCATGTTATGAGAAACCACCTCAGGTCTTTCCTCCAAAACACGATATAAATTATCCCACTGACCTTTAAAATCGGGGATTAAAGTCTCTAAAGTAGTAATTGGACTTTCCCTTCTGATGGCCTGCAAAGTCTCTGCCCAGATGATAGAACCGCCATCTTTCAAGTCATCGCGGTCTACCGAAGTGATAACGCAATGCTTAACGCCCATCAATTTTACCGAGTTGGCCACACGGTTAGGTTCATCGGTATCAACCGCCAAAGGGCGACCCGTTGCAACCGCACAGAAAGAACAAGAACGGGTACAAATGTTACCCAAAATCATGAAAGTTGCCGTGCCAGCACCCCAACATTCGCCCATATTCGGACAGTTTCCGCTTTCGCAAATGGTGTGCAATTTGTGCTCGTCAACCAAGCTTCGCACCTGCGCATACTCCTTACCAACAGGTAGTTTAACCCTTAACCAATCGGGTTTACGAGCTTTTTCGGTAACGGCGGCAACAACTGGAAGTTCAATCATAGCACAAAGTTAAGCAATATTGCCGAAATGTTATAAGGTTGAAATGTTTGGAAGTTGTAATGTTTTGGTTTTAGTTTTTTGGATGGTTGGTTTTTAGGATTTGAAAAGCAGGGTCATTGGCTGCGGTCAATGTTAGTCCTTCTTTCCGCTACAATCTTTTTGTTGGCACTGCCATTAACGCTTGTCATGCTGAGCTTGTAGAAGCATTTATTGGCAACAATCCTTCGACAAGCTCAGGATGACATCAACAAAAAGTATTTCCGCTGCAATAAGGTTTAAAATGCAACGTCTGTGCAGGTAACGTCTAGCCACCGCCTTAAAGCACCACTTCCGCTAATTTTTTTGGACTTTGCTAACTAACTTAAATTAACCCACAAGATTTACCGAAGTACGCCGTCAATCCCAAGAACCAGGAAATCAAAAAAACAGTTGTAGTGCAGAAAGCATAGCAGTACCGAACCTAAAACGCAGTGGTTTTGTGATGATGTTTGCAAAAGCCCGCCAACTAGCAGAAACTAACAAAACGAAGTGCCGCTGTTTTTTTGATGTGCGAGAGCTTGTGCGTAGGTTCCTAGCTGGATTGACAAGCAGTTTTGGATACTTTTGATGCTTCAAAAGTATCAAAGAAAATTACATAAGGCGTGTGAGGACACCCGCCTTTAGATTGAAGAGGACCAGCATTAGCAAAAAACTACTTCAACAAGCCCTTCGCACCATCCAAAAGCTCATTCCCTTTCTTCTTCAACTCATTTTTACCTTTCTCAACCGTTGCTTCGCTAGTATAAGAACTAACCGCATTAGACATTTGGCGAACCTTACCAACTGTCGTAAAAATCTCATCAGTATGTGGCACTTTATTATCCTTCAATACCTTTTCCCAATCTATTTTAGCCAATACCGAAATCATGTACTTCGTAGCAATCTTGCTCAAAAATACCTTGTCGTAAACTCCATTTAGTGCTTTGCCAGCTTCGCGGTCATTTACGTAAACAATGGTTTTTTCTATCGCTTCCTTCTCGCTATTAGACAACAGCTGACTTTGTTTTAACTTACTCAGCGCTAGAGTAGCTTTTTCTTTGTCTTCGCGTTTTAGGTATAAGTAACTTTCTACAGCTAACGTCAGTTCAGTTTCTAGACCAAGTTTCTTAGTGTCTTCCAAAAATTTCTCAAAATCGTCTAAGTCTCTTTCTTCATCAATTTTTCTTTCCATCCTTAACCTATCAAAACCTCTAAACAAATAATTTAAGCCGTGAAAAGCGGTATGCGTCTGACTGTCGCTCAAATTTCTCCAGCCAAAAAAAGCTTTGGTGTAAGGCAATGGAACATTTTCATTTTTATCCAACCATTTAATATTTCTACTCAGCCCATCTTCCGATAGGTAAAATAAATTATTGCTGAAAAACAGGAAACCTCGTACAAATTCCAACAAAGTTTTAGTTTCGTGGTCTGGCAAAAGTTCTGGTTGAGTTTTCGAACATTCGTAAAGCGCAAAAGGTTGCCCCATATCTCTAGTCGCCAAAACAATCATACTCAAAACGGCATGTTCAATATTCTGTGCTTCTGTTTTAGCATTTCCCGTTAGCAGTGCAAATCGGTTCTTCTTATCGCCGTAAACATGGTTGAAACCTTCCACTAGGGTAGGGAAAATATCTTCTTCGGTTTCCTTTACAAAACCTTTTACTGCCCGGTAATCTTTGTACAACAGCAATGCATCTATAGGAGAAATGCTTTCGCCAGAGTCTACGTTTACTTTACTTAACGAGTTTAGTACATTGTTTAAATGCTTGCTAAACTTTTGGTATTCTGGTTTGGTAGTATCCTGTACCGCCGATGACCTCACTGCTATTTTCGCAAACTTATAGAAGGTAATTTTATCGTAATCTAAATGTTCGGTCAGTTTTTCCTTATCCAATGCTAACAGTTCTTCATCGGTAGGTACGCTAGAACATCCAAAAAAGAACAAAAAGAACAATAAAAAGGCTGGGTTGTATTTCATGGCAATGCTTAATAGAGAGAAATATTCAATTAAGTTAAGCCTAAAAATATCTATTTAAATTGAGGGATTTGATATTTAGAAACGATTATTCCGTTAGGGAATGTTATTTGGTATGGCCTTAATAAATTGCTAGCCTTTGTAGATGGGCAAGGTGATATAAAACGTAGTTCCTATTCCCAATTCACTTTCTACTTGTAATTCTCCCTTGTTCTGGGCAACCATGTCTTGGCACAAAATCAATCCAATGTGGAAACCCTTTTCGCCAGATGTACCAGTATTTGGCTTGTGTGTTAAATTGAAAAGATTTTCTTTATCCACATCGCTAATTCCTGCGCCTGTATCTTTAATGGTGCAGATGATATTTTCACTTTCTTTTCGAGCATTAAAACTAATGCTATCGCCTGCTTTACAAAACTTCACTGCATTAGAAAGTAGGTTTCTAATCACTACGTGAACCATATTTAAATCTGCCAAAACAGCCAAATCTTCACTAATATTGTTCTCTACTTCAATAGATTTTAGCTTAATCTGCGATTCTACTAATTTAACATTATGGGCCACTACCTGTTGCATATTTACAGCTACAGGATTTACAACCATACCACCAAGTTGGCTCTTAGACCATTCCAATAAATTATCTAGAAAAGAAGCAGTGGTGTAGGTAGTATCTTCTAGTTTTGAAAACAATGCTGTAAGCTCTTCTTCATTTAAATCTCCTTGTCGGTACATTTCGAAAAGCATTCTAAGGTTGTTGATCGGACCTCGTAAATCGTGAGAAACAATAGAGAAAAACTTATTTTTTACCTGGTTAAGTTTTTCGAGCTCCAAATTTTGTGCAAACACAATTTCCATTTGTGTTTTTAGCTCTTCGTTTAATGCGCTTAGTTCTTCGTTTACTTCAGCAATTTCTTTTGATTGCGTTAGTAGTAAATCGTTCGCCGCTTTTTTCTCCGCATTTCTTTTGTAATAAAGAGCTAAAAGTATAGCGACTATAATGAGCAAAATCGAAAAAATACCAATAGCAATTACGTAATCGTTATTTTTTGCTGCAATTTTTTGGTTATGCTTCTCTAGATTTTTATTGTCAGTATTTACTCGTTTCAAGTCGTCTAATATGACCTCTTTTTTTATTTTAGTATTATTTAGACTGTCATTTATCGCCATGTAGTGTGTTTGGTGCTGTAAAGCTTCCTCAAACTTACTTTGTGCTTTTTCTACCCTTACCAAATATTCCAAAGCCTGTACAACTAAAGTCTTAGAACTGGCTTGGTTAGCTTTGGCGAGTGCCATATTCGCACTTTCCTCAGCTTTTTTGTAATCGTTTAAATGTAGATAAGCATAAGACATCGACATTAAAACAACAGCTTCTTGATAAACATTTTTAGTTTTTTGATTGTTCTCTAGTGCTATTTTAAGATGAGGTAGTGCTTTCTTATATTGCTTTAGATTGTTGTAGACCAATCCGATGCCCCAGTTACTTAAGGCGATACCATTTAAATCTCCTAGTTTTTCTCTAATTGCTAAACTTTGTCGGTAGTAATTTAAAGCTACCTTCTGATCGCCGATTTTTCTATTTGAACCACCTAAAGAAAAAAGTGCTGTTGCTAGCCCTGTTTGATCATTTGGCGTTTGCTTTACATTTTCATAAACCTGTCTAAAATAAATATCGGCTGTTTTATATTCGCCCAAATCGAAATAAAGCGAACCTAAATTCATGATACATTGATTTATACCTCGCTTGCTATTAAGTTTTCTAAATATTTTAAGAGATTCTTCATAGTTTTTTACGGATTCTTGTTTCCTGTCGAGCCGATCATTAACAAAACCCATATTGACCAAACTTCTGCCAACTCCATAAATGTAATTTGCAGCACGTGCTTTTTCGTTTCCTATTTTGAAATAGTACAGCCCAGTGTCCAGGATACTTCTAACAGCATAGGCCATTCCCATGTCTATATAAGCATCAGCAACGTTAGAATCTATATTGTTTTTTTCTGCTAACTGAAGGTACTGTTTAGCATAATAGAATTTTTTGATAGGATCTACAGAGGTGTAGGCGGCAGATAGCTTCTTTAGAACTTTAATTTGTACCGTATCTGGGTCTGTTGATTTGAGTTGTCCCAATAAATCATCTATACGAGAAGTTTGAGCTACAGCCAAAAAACTAATACACCATAGCAGTATGCAGCACAGTATATACTTCGTAAAGCGTTCGATGGCGTTGAGCATAACTGGATGGTTTTTATTCGTTTGGTAAAACACCAGTTAAATATAAAATTATTCTTTTAAAGAGTGAAACGCTAAGTGATAAATAGGTTGTTATGATTTATACCCTTAAAGATCCTCTAAACCCTCTAGCTCCGTAATAAGATTGAGCCCCGTTATGATATAGGAAAACAGTGTTGTAGCGGCGGTCGCAGAATAAAGCTCCATCTAATTTGCGTATACGCTCTGGAGTTTGTATCCAGCTGGAGGTTTTAAGATCAAATTCACCAAGTTCTTGCAAAGCCCTGTATTCTTCTTCAGTAAGAAGCTCAATGCCCATTTCTGATGCCATATTTACAGCGCTATCGTTTGGTTTATGTTCTTTCCTGGCTTCCAAAGCTTCGTGGTCGTAGCAAGTACTTCTTCTACCTTTTGGGCTTTCGGCAGCGCAATCGTAAAACAGAAACTCGCCAGTTTTTTGATCAAAAGCTATTACATCGGGTTCACCACCAGTAATGTCCATTTCATTTAGCGACCATAATTTTTCCGGTTTCGCAGCTAATTTTTCCTGCACCTTAGCCCATTCTATTCCTTCGTGGCGCTTCATATTCTTCTCAAAGCGGATTTTTAAAATGCTCAATAATTCTTCGCTTTGCTGTGCTGATAATTTTTTGCTCATAATATTAGTCGTTTATGCCTTTGCCTTTTAAAATCTGTGGGATATATTTCTCTACTCTTGCTGCTCGTGTTTTAGTTTGTTTAGCATCGGAGAAATGAAATAGGTAAGCTCGTTGTCGGCCCGGAGTAAGTGCTTTGAAAGCTATGCTTAAAGCCGGAAATTCTTCGAGTTTTTGTTTAAATTCTTCTGCAACCTCAAAATCTGAAGTTTTCTTCATTTCAACTTTTAAGCCAGCCTTTTCTACCTCAACAGCTTCAAAAATATAGTTTTTAATTTGTTGTTTAACTTCCCAAATTTCTTTTGAATTGGTAAAGCGTAGTTGTCTGGCCGATTGTACATAGTCGGTTTGTTGAATAAGTAAACCGTCTGCATTGCTAAGTAACACACCTTTGAAAAATAATAAGGCGCAGTAATCTTTAAACCCCTGTATAATTGCGATATTACTTTTGTAGATTGTGTAACAAGGTTGACCCCATTTAAGTTCTTCGGTTAGTCCACATTCTAAAACGATACTGCGCAGCGCTTCAAATTCTTCTCGCCATTTATCGGTTATACTTAAAAATTGATCTACTTTGGGATTCATTCTAACTTTACTAGTATTTAGTAAAGTTATAAATAGATTATCTAAATGGAAAATCTCCATAAATTCAACTCAAAACCTTTGATGATTTTTCACGAATAGCCAAACTGTTTTGTTAAGGTATTAGCCTTTTTTGCTAGGAAATCAATTTTAACATCTTTTCTATAAAGTTAGCTAGAGGTTTTCTGTCCTTTAACCAGTTGAACGAAAATATGCCAATAATTGAAGTGGTAACGCCTGCGAGCACATCGGCAACGTAATGGTGACTGGTATAAACGGCAGCAAACCAAATGCCTATCATTACGGTAATAAAGAAAACATTCGCTTTGCGGAACTTACCTTTAGCACCATAATAAACCACAATTAGCGGATAAGCAGAGTGTAAAGAAGGCATTGCCGCAAATACATTTGAACCCTTGCTATAGATAGATTTGAAGAGTTCTATGCCAAAGAAGTTATCGAAACGAACCAAGCCCGCTGTATTTCCAGGGGTATTGGCAATAAAGTTAAAACCATGCTCTTGCACATACCAAGGTGGAGCAGCAGGGTACAGGTAGTATACTACAAAGCCGAGCAAATTTACCCATACAAAAGTGAGGAGGAAATTAAGGAAATTGCGTCTTTCCTTCACGAAAAACAAAAATGCTGCGAATGCCAAAGGCACTGGTACCCACATCAAATAGAAGAAGCCGGTAAGCACATCTAAAAACGAGTTATGATGCAACAGCCAGTATTCGTTTGGTGTAATTTTTTGTCCGCCTTTTTCTATTCCAAACACACTTTTTTCAAATTGGTACAGATCGGCAATGTGTACTGGGTTATAGTTGTAATTGGGAAAAGCCTTCATGTAATCATAAATGATCCAATACACAATGAAGATGGAAAAGCCTATGATGAATTTTCGAGTAGTAGAAGTTAGGTAATAAAGTGCATTAAAGATAGCAATCAGTACCAATTGGTCGGTTTTAAAGCCAACCAAAAAGTAGGAAAGAATGAGATAGATTGCAGAAATGCCGAGCGTTAATGGCAGGTCTTTTTTTACATTTATTTTTTTCTCCTCAGCAGGAATTTCTGATATCATTTTATTCAATTTTGGCTTAATCTCGTCATTGCGAGATATGAAGCAATCTTAAAAGTTTTTTCATTCCAACATTAGGAGAGAATCTATGAGTTTAGTGTTGTTTTACTTATAGATTCTTCGCTGCGCTCAGAATGACAGAATAGAAAGATCGTTTTTTCAAAAAATTGGACCAATCTGCGCTTCGCAATGACGAACCAATTATTTTATGTCGTTCTTCTTCTCAAAACCAGATCTAAATACACCATCCCAAAACATCCAGCTTACGCCAAAACCTTTAGTAGCATCTTGATAATGGTGCAACATGTGATGATGCTTCAACTTCTTCCACAATCCGCTTTTAAAATTGGCATGATGTAGTGCGTAATGTACCATGTCGTAAAATAAATATCCACCAATAAAACCTATAAAAAACGAATAGATTTTAGCCTCTGGTAAAAGCCAATCGAATAAAAACCAAAATGCCAGCGCCAAAGGAATACTAGCAGATGGTGGCATTACCAAGCGATTTGCATCATTAGGATAATCGTGGTGTACGCCATGAAAAATAAAATGGATACGCTTTGCCCAAGCAGCAGTAGGGTAAAAATGGAAAACCCAACGGTGCATGATATATTCTGTAATCGTCCACACGAAAAGCCCGAAAGCTAACCACCCAAAAAACTCTAAAACCGGGGTTTCTAGGTCAAAAAGAGCTTTCCATACTAAGAAAGCTATAAGTGGGACAAATATAACTAAGGGTACGTAATATTTAACTTTAGATAGTGGTTCTAACAAGTCGCTTTTAAACATCCTTGTAGACTCGCTAGAATTTGAAATAAAATTCTTTGCCATGGTATTATACTTTTATTCTTTCGGTTATTGCTTTACTTGGATTGCCAGCTTCATAACCTTTAATTTCTACATATTTTACGTTCGGTACCCAAAAACTACCCCCTTCAATTCTTAAGAAAATTCGGTCTAGTAATATCTTTTTGTTGTTTGCTGTAGCATAAACGTGATATTTTTTATCAGTTGGCGATTTGGTAAGCAACAAAGGAAATTTCTTGTACGATACGAAACGTAATTCGTAATTACCATTACCGATATCCTTTGTTTGTATGCCGTACGCAAATTTACGTTGGATATAGTTTAAATCCTTCTTGCCTTCTTTATCTGCGTAGCGCATCCAAAACACATTCACCGGTTGCGATTTATTTAAATCACCTTTTTCATCGATATTTAACTGACAAATAATGGTATTAATATTTGGATCTCTTTGTACGTAAAATAACTGATTACTGATATTTTTTGGTGTTGGAAAAGTAAGTGGTGAAGGGTCGTCGCCATTTTGAGCTTTTAACACAGTTGAATTCGAAAGCCCCAAACCAGCAAATAAAATTAAGCCTGCTATTACAGCCGCTTTGTTATTTGTCTTAGGAAATTCCTTCGCGTCAAGTGCTTTTTTGGCATCTCTCAATCTGTTTACTGCCGTGATGTTAGTCATAATAGCCATCAACGTAATAGGCAATGTGAAAATACTCATGGTTTCAAATACATGGAACTTGATACCCGGAACGAAGATTTTATAATCATCGCCTAAAAAATTGTGAGCAACACCACAAGCTATTGCAAAAACACCAATAGTAACTACACGTTCTGGTCTTTGCATTAAACCACCTTTACACTCTACGCCCAAACCTTCAGCACGGGCACGTGTGTAACTTACCATCATAGAACCTATCAGGGCAATAAACGCGAACAACGAACTCAAAAAGTAATGGTGCGCCACCAAATAATAGCAGATGCCCAAGAACATTACCATTTCACTGTATCTATCCAAAACAGAATCGTACATGGCTCCAAATTTCGAGCTCATATTGCCCAAGCGTGCAACTTGTCCGTCTAACATATCGAATAGCCCTGCAAATAAAACCAAAGCACCAGCCCAGCCTACATAATCAAGCTCACCACGGTTAGATTTTTCTGCACCCACAATAAAAATTACAGCCACGCCAATATTTAACAACAAACCTATGGTGGTGACCATGTTCGGTGTTAAGCCAATTTTAATCAACCCTTTTACAAATGGGTTGATTACTTTGTAAATGCCCAATTGTAGGCTATCTCTTAATTTCATTTTTCGTTTACACTTTTGTTTGTCACTCGGAGCTTGTTATCGAAGACTGTTTATAGCAATGTTTTGACAAGCTCAACATAACACTAGCAATTTGCGATTTCTTAAAAATCTAATTTAACTCTAGCTCTAATTCCCCATTCGCTTACTTCTGGATTGTTTAGATAGTTAAATCTTTTTACCAAATCTACCCTTAGCAGTTTAAAAATATTACCTAAACCAACGCTACCTTCCATGTACGGCTCTTTACTTAGCGAGTAAGTTCTTTGAGCACCGCTGTCGAAAGTTGGCATTTTAAATGTGCCATCAGTCGTTTTTTCTGGGTTGTTCTCATCTCTTAGTCCACCGTAAATAGCTTTAAATGATACAATTTCTCTCAGTTTCAATTTATTTAACAAAGGTATCTTATTTAAAAAGAAACCGTTAAAATTATGATCGATATTTATTGCAGCGTATCTGTCACTTACAAACTCTAAAAAGTTCATTAAGTTGTAAGAGTTTAACTGATAAGCATAGGTTTGGTTGGCACGATGGATGGCTAGCAACGGAAAAGGCACTTTGCCTGCAATGTAGCCACCTTCTACTCTTACATCACTAAAACCTAATTGCGATAGATAAAAGCGCTTATCTACGCTACCCATAATGTTGTGGTAATTGTACTGGCCACCAAAAAATCCTTTAATACCTGCGGTGTATCTCAAGTTATAGATAGGGTAACGATCTATAATTGGAGTACGATAGATTTTCCCTTGATAAAACTTCTCATTTTTGGCGTATCGTAAACCTAAACTAAGTTCTGTGGTATGGATTCTGTTGATATCCATATTATTTGCAGCGCTCGTAAATAACAAACCACCGGCCGGACTTTGAGACCATTTTTTAAATCCAACAGTATAAGAAAATCTGTTTTCAAACTCTCTCACATAATCTAATCGGTAAAAATCGTTGTACAACAACATGTCGTTTACACCACGTTTAAACGATAGTAAAAAATTGTCTTCCTGCACAAACTGTAATTCTTGTCCCGGAATTTTAGTATCCCTTTGGAAACTAGCCCTTACATAATGTTGCGGGAATTTATAGATAGATTTATTGTTGATGGAATAAGTTCCTGACAAGAAAAATTTCCACTTTTCGTCTCTAAAACCATAAGCCGCATAGTTTTCAAAATAAAACCGCTGACTTAACGCTGGGGTAGTTCTACCGCCAACACGTAAACGGAAACCTTCTACATTATTAAAACTATAAAATGTATTGGTAGGTCCAACTTCGTAGGGGCGGAAATCCCAGTAACCGGCAACTAAAAACGTCACTAACTTAATGGTTTTTCTGAATGAAGGAAGCTTTTGTAAAGTATCTATATTGCTGTAGATCTTCTGTTGTTGTTCTCGAAGCGTATCCAAACGGTTTTGCGACCAAAAAGCATCGGTTTTTTTAGCAGCATCAGCCAACACCTCTATCTTTTTGCCCGAAAATACAGTATCAGGAATTTCCACATTCGTTTTGTAGCTGTCGTAGCTCACGCTGCGTTCGCCGGTAAAACCAATTCCCTTATTTTTGCTGATCCCGAAATCGGCGATAAGGTTACTTTTGCTCAAATAGTACCTGTTATCTATGTTTTTCTGGAAATCTAATTCAATCTCCATCCCTCTAACAAAGTTGAGGTTGATGTTCTTGTTCACACCGAATGCCGCTTTTTGAACTGCGTAGTTGCCATCCATTGTGATATAGATTTTGCCTTCGAACAACATATCGCCTTTGTTGCGTGGTGTAAAAGAAAGCTCAATTACATTAGGCGTTTGATTTTTCAGGGTATCGGTAATGAAAAACTTGTAAAAAGTTGGGGCCGAGTTAGCAATTGGACTTAAAAACTCATTGCTAATTACCGATATGTTATTATCGTAGATATTGATGTTTTGGTACATCCTATCGAAATAGGATTTCATCCCTTGGTTATCGATAAACCTATTGTCGAATTCTACTTGTTTCTCGGCCAAAACAACAGTTTTACTTCTGGTAGGATCAAAACTCAAATATTGGTCTGTAAGCTTTTCTTGGATATAGATTGGTAATAAATTTTTACCTCCAATTTTTGTAGAATCCTGCTCTTGAAACAAGAATTGATAATTTCTAAAAATACGTTTGTTCTTGAACTTCTCCGAAACGTTGCTCATCGAAAACAACATCTTTTCGTATTCTTTATACTGTACGGTTTCGTATGCCTTCGGCTGATTTTTATCTTTATTTTCGATAACCTGTCTAATCAGTTCTACTGCCGGATTGTTCTTGTTCGAATACCTAACTTTTTTGCCTGCAATGATTGTAACCTCGTTTAAGGATTGTGCATTAGATTTTAGTAGGATATCCATTTTTTGGGTTTGGCCTACTACAATTGTTTTGTACAAAACCTCGTAACCAACATAGTTAAACTTCAGTTTGTTGTAGTCTTCGTTGGTGCTTATCCTAAAATTTCCGTCAATATCCGTTTGCGTTCCTAAACGAGTTTCGTTAAAGAAAATAGAAACGTAAGGAAGGGTTTCTTTAGTAACGGCATCCCTCACCGTTCCGGTGATTACCGTTTTTTGCGCAAACGCCGATGATATGCCTAAAATGCTAGCACCAATTAGTGTTAGCGTTAAAATTATTGTTCTATATGTGTGTCTCATTTTACTGTGTGAAAATGAATTGCTTCTGCATGAAGTAATTATAAATTGTCCCAATCAGTCCAGAAACCAAGATTTTCGAAAGCATGTAGTTAATGCTTAAAAAATGAGTGAGTATGTAAACTCCAGTTGTTACGATCAAAAGATTGCCGCACCACACCAAAATGTATTTTAAAATTTGGAGTTTGATGTCTTTCTCTTTCGAATTGAAGACCCAATTACGTCCCATATAAAAGTTTACACAGCCACCAGCAACGGTTCCTGTTACACTTCCCGCAACATACCAAAAACCTAAAAAGCTCACACAAAACCAAGTGACCAAGTAATCTACCAACGTTGCTGTTAGTGACGAAGCTTGTGCTTTTAAAAAGGTTAACATCTTCTTATAATATGTTGAAGAAAATTATTATTTGCATTACGATGTTGGCATAAATCCCAGCCAAAACATCATCTGCCATTACGCCCCAACCGCCGGGCCACTTTTCCAAT
Source organism: Pedobacter sp. T50_32 (assembly GCF_057652195.1). NCBI lineage: Bacteria > Pseudomonadati > Bacteroidota > Sphingobacteriia > Sphingobacteriales > Sphingobacteriaceae > Pedobacter > Pedobacter sp. T50_32. Next base: position 1,050,900 of record NZ_JBYFBY010000001.1, read on the forward strand.
CTGCGTATGCCCAAAGGTTTCAATATGTCAAAAAACCTAAAAAGCACTAAAGCCGCAATGATATATTTTATTTCTACCGGTACAAAAAGTAACGCGATACACATTCCGGCAACTTCATCTATCACCACTCGCTGGTGATCTTTTCCCCAAAGCACCTCTACTTGGTTTGCGCTTCTTACTCCCTGCATCGTGATTAATACAGTAAATAAAACTGGTGCCAGTGATGGCTCATAATTTCCCAGCTGTAAAAAGTACCATAGTAAGCAGGTGAAGATAGAAGCATACGTTCCTGCGCCCTTGCCTATATAGCCAATTCCTAAGCTAGTTGATATGATTTTGTGAAATATCACTGGTTAATCTATGTAGTTTCTTTCGTAAAAATTATGTCGCAAAACTATGGAAACTTTTTTTAAATCTAAAGTTTCCGATAGGTTGTTTCCGTGTATTTAATGCCATATTACATTTGTCAGACAAACACAGGAAAATGTTGCGGATTTATATTTTTTGTCAGCTAAATATTTGATAGCCTTTGTGTTATTCGTCGGTAGATGAATTTAAAATTGGCGGTATTAAACGGTTTGTTAATACCGCCAATAGTTTTATTACAAGGCTTTATGCACTTATGGAAATGAATTATTCTTCGTCGTAATAATCTAACCCTAAGTGAGTAATTAATTCTTCACCCATGAAATAACGCAAAGTGTTGTGTAATTTCTCTAATTGTTTGAAGATATCGTTCTCTGGACGTAATCCCTCTTTAGTTTGAGGAGATTTCAAGTAGAACGATAACCACTCTTGAATACCGCTCATGCCAGCACGTTTAGCTAAATCTGAGAATAAAGCTAAATCTAACACGATAGGAGCAGCTAAGATTGAGTCACGGCACAAGAAGTTAATCTTGATTTGCATTTTGTAACCCATCCATCCGAAGATATCGATGTTATCCCAGCTCTCTTTGTTATCACCGTGAGGCGGGTAGTAGTTGATACGGATTTTATGGTACATATCGCCATACAAATCAGGGTTTTGCTCTGGTTTGAAGATATCTTCCAATACACCTAATTTAGAAACTTCTTTAGTTTTGAAGTTATCAGGGTCATCCAATACTAAACCATCACGGTTACCTAAAATGTTGTCAGAGAACCAACCACGTACACCTAAAGAACGAGCCATTAAACCTGGTGCTAAAACTGTTTTCATTAACGTCTGACCAGTTTTGAAATCTTTACCAGCTACTGGAGTTTGAGTTTCTTTAGCCAACTCTAACATTGCAGGAATATCTACAGTTAAGTTTGGAGCTCCGTTTGCGTAAGCATAACCTAATTTCAATGCTGCATAAGCATAAATCATACTTGGTGCAATGTTTGCATCATTGTCTTTTAAACCTTGCTCAAAAGAAGCTACGGTTTGGTGAACTGCAGAAGGCTCTAAATAGATTTCTGTAGAACCGCACCATACCAATACGATACGCTCACAGTTGTTTTTAGCTTTAAAGTCTTTGATATCTTCAATTACTTGTTGTGCTAAATCCCATTTTGAAGCAGCTTCTTTAACGTAAGTTCCGTCTAAGTTTTTAACGTAGTTTTTGTCGAATGCAGCTTTGTAAGGCTTAATTGCTTCTAACTCGTCTTTGATATCATATAAAAGATGACCATCAATTACCTTAGCTTTCATTGCAGCATCATACACATTATCTTCATACACATCCCAACCACCAAATGCTAAGTCTTCTAATTTTGCTAATGGAACGAAATCTTTAATTAAAGGCTCGTTGTTGTCTGTTCTTTTACCTACACGAATGGTACCCATTTGTGTTAAAGAACCAATAGGTTTAGATAGACCTCTTCTAGCGGCAACTACACCAGCAATCATGGTGGTAGCTACAGCACCTAGGCCAGGCATCATGATACCTAATTTTCCATTGGCTCCTTCTACTTGCTTTTTCATTATTGTTTATTATTATGTGTTAATCCTATTATTTGTATTGTATTGGGCTTAGCGTATGGCGTATAGCGCCTTTCACCTTTTTACCTTTCAGTTTTACCCTTATTTCAGCCAGTTATTCACTTTGTACCATTTCACAGTTTCTTCTAGTCCTCGTTCTAAATTATATTGAGGTTCAAACTGCAAGTCTTTTTTTAAATTTTCGATGTTGCAGGCCCAATTTGGTGCCGTTAACTCTTTTATTTTTTCTTTGTTTAGCGTCGGTGTTTTGGTGCTTCTGGCATAAATTGTATCCATTAAACCTGCTAAACCTTTTATAATTCCCAAAGGGATATGCATTTTAAGCGTTTTCTTCTGCAATGCTTTCTTCAAACCATCCGCCAATGCGTACCTGTTGTAAGCTAAGCCGTCAGAAATGTTATAAGTTTTATGCTCAATCTCCGATGTTAAAAAACGGATGATAATTTCTGCTAAATCCCTCACATAAATGAAGCTTAACGTTTGATTAAACCTACCAATGTATGGCTCTAAACCTTGGTTAATGGTTTTGAAGAGGATAAAAATATCTTTCTCTCTTGGCCCATAAACCGCAGTTGGTCTAACAGTAACCAGTGGAAGGTTTTCGATTTTATTCAAATACTCTTCTGCTAGTTTCTTGCTCAAACCATAAAAAGTGATGGGCTGAGCAACAGCGTCGTCGTTAATGGCTGCATTAAAATCTGCGATAGGTCCAATAGCTGCCAAACTACTTACGAATACAAATTTTTCTAACTTATAGCTAACCAACGATGCCGCTAGTGCTAAATTTCTGCTGAATTCCGCATTAACCCTGTTGTATTCTTGCAAGGTTTTTGCTTTAGTGGTGCCAGCAGCATGTATAATATAAGCGTACTGTTTTTCTTCCAGTTCTGCTTTCAGTTCATCAACTGCGTTAAAATTTAAATTAACATAGTTGATGTTTAAGTCTTTTAAATGAGAGATATCACTATTTGGGCGAACTGCTGCGTAAACTTCTAAGCCATTTTCAATTGCCGTAACAATTAAATGATAACCCACAAATCCACTAGCTCCCGTAATTAATACCTTTTTGCTCATTTTATTTTAGCACATTGTTTTAAGCTTTGTGCTTTAGACTTTCAGCTTTATATCTTCTTTTCTAGTATTCTGTATTCTCTGTATAGCTTTCCGCCTATGTTTTCAATAGGGCGGTTCACCATATCGTTGTCTTCTAATGTCCAACTCGCTTCTGCGTATTGAAAATTTCTAGCTTTAAAAGCTTTGATAATTCTACCGTACAGGCAAGCTTCGATACCCATTTTTCTGTAGCCATCAATAACACCCAACAACATAATACGGATACCATTGATTTTCTTCTTACCAGTTAGTAATTTGATTAACCCAGTAGGAAAAAGCCTTCCACGTTTAATTTTAATTAGTATTTGGTTGATATCTGGAATAGCTAAAGCAAAGGCTACAATTTTACCTTCTTGTTCGGCGATGTAACAGAAATCAGTATCTAAAACCAACTTCAAATCATTGGCAGTGTAATCAAATTCTTTGTCGGTCATTGGGACAAAACCTAGGTTTTTGTCCCAAGCTTTGTTGTAAACTTCTCTCAAAGCAGCAGCTTCTTCCTTAAACTTCTTCAAGTTTATTTTTCTGATGATGATATTGCTTCTTTTTAGCCTGTTTTCTAAACCGTCTATCAAACCCACAGACCTGTCATCATAATTGCCTGCCGTGTATCTGTAGGCTCTTAAATCTACTTTTTTGGTAAAACCGAAATCTTCCAATAAGTCTAGATAATAAGGTGCATTGTAAGGCATCATCGCTACCGGCGGTCCATCAAAACCTGTAATTAATAAACCACAGATATCATTAGTAGAAAAATTTACCGGCCCCATTACTGAAGTCTGACCGTTTTCCTTTAACCAATTTTGAGCTGCGTTTAGCAATAAACTGCTTACCGCTTTATCATTAATAGTGTCGAAAAACCCAAAGAAACCTTCTGTTACATTTTTTGTAGCGTTATGATTTCCGTTGATAATCGCAGCAATTCTACCTACAATTTTCTCGCCTTCTACAGCTAAAAATAGCTGCAATTTAGCGTGGTCGTGAAAAGGGTGCTTGCCCGGGGTTAACATATCACGTTGTGCAATATGTAACTCAGGAACGTAATACGGGTCATTTTTATAAAGCTCGTGAGGGAAATCAACGAACTTTGCTAGTAACTTCTTGCCAGTAACGGCTACAATTTGTGCCATTTTTATACCGAAGCCTTAACTAAGTCAACACTTGCTTCCTTAAATGCCTGTTTCAATTCGTGGATAGCTTTTTCTATCTGCTCAAATGTATGCGTAGCCATTAACGAGAACCTGATTAAAGATGCGTCTGAAGGAACTGCCGGAGAAACCACCGGGTTTACAAAAATTCCGTTTTTCTGTAAAATGTTAGTAATGATGAACGTTTTTGCGTTATCTCTAATGTAAATCGGTAAAATTGGACTTTCTGGGTGTCCGATTTCGAAACCAGCATCTAACAATAATTTTTTAGCGTAGTTGGTATTTGCCCACAATTTATCAATACGTTCTGGTTCAGATTCGATGATATCTAAAGCAGCAAGAACGCTGGCTACAGAAGCAGGCGTCATACTCGCACTAAACATTAATGAGCGTGCTCTATGTTTAATAAATTCGATGGTATCTTCATCAGCAGCGATAAAACCACCTAAAGATGCCAGTGATTTACTGAAAGTACTCATGATTAAATCAACCTTGTCGGTTAAGTTAAAGTGAGAAGCAGTACCTGCACCATTAAAACCAATTACACCTAAACTGTGTGCATCGTCCATCATGATATTTGCACCAAACTCATCGGCAATTTTTACCATTTCTGGTAAGTTTACCATATCGCCTTCCATGCTGAAAATACCGTCAGAAACAATCAGCTTGGCAGCATCTTCCGGTAAGCGACTTAGTTTAGCACGCAAATCATTCATGTCATTGTGTGCGTATTTTATAGAACGAGAGAAAGATAATCTGCTGCCATCAATGATAGAAGCATGGTCATATTCGTCTAAAACCAGATAATCGTTTCTGTCTAACAAGCAAGAAATTACTCCCAAGTTTACCTGAAATCCTGTGCTGAATAAAACTGAAGCTGGTTTGCCAACGTAAGCAGCAAGCCTTTGCTCTAATTCTAAATGGATGTCTAATGTGCCATTCAAAAATCTAGAACCAGCACAACCAGTACCATATTTTTCAATTGCTTTTTGAGATGCTTCCTTTATTTTTGGATGATTGGTTAAACCTAAATATGAGTTAGAACCAAACATTAAAACTTCCTTCCCATCTATAATCACCTCCGTATCTTGTGCAGACGAAATAGAACGGAAATAAGGGTAAAGCCCTTGTTCCTTAATTCTTTTGGCGTCTTGAAATGAAGCTACTCTATCTTGTAATTTTTTACGCATATTTTTATGCAATTAGTCTTTGTGTGTTAGATATTAATTCCTTTTTGGTTTGATAAAGAATAACTTCGATGTGTCGTTAGACTAAGTCATCGTTAAACTTGTTACTCTTTTGATAACATAAATTTAACGATTTAATAAATGAGAATTAATAATTCTGGCAAATTTAACAAAAGTTTGCTCCGCTTGCTGTGGTTTAAAAGTACGGCTTATTGGTCAAAAAGTATTATTTTGTTAAATCTGACATTTTGTAAACAAAATGAAGGCTTAATTGTTTTCGCGTAATTTATTCCTGTTAGTGTGTTTAAACGTTCATTTTTTAGAAAATTTGATAAGATTGCCGCAAAAAGGTAATTGGTAATAATGTAATTCTTTTAGCTAGCACTATAGGTGTTAAAGTTATTTTAATGTGTAGTCTCTTGTTGCAACCTGCGATAGTCTGAAGTAACCCAGTGCATAATCCTTATTGTCTGTTTGATTTACAATATTGCCCCTAACTTTAGCTGGTGTCGAAGGAAATGGACCTGTATCAGCTCCCGAAGCCAATATTACTTTCCTGAAATAATCGAAAAACCTTTTTGAAACGCCATATAGTTTGATGTTCAACGTAGCTCCAGATTTTAAATCCTCATGCGAATAATATTGAAACATCTTTTTGCCTTGAAACATTTCATCAGCCTCTAGGGAATATTCTGGAAATGCAACATGGCTAGATTTAATCCCCGACATGTAGTAATTATCTTGACTACCATCATCCTGATAAGAAAACTGGATTTCCATTTCATCTCCAGTCATACCGCCAGCATTGGTTTGGGTAATTTCGCTATCAATATCGGGTACGGCAACTAACGTTTCTACTGCTGTATAGATTTTGCCGTTTAAGTTTACGGTTAATGCATAAGTTTCGCCAATTACTGGAACAAAATTGCTGCAAACGTATTCGCCAGCTTTAGCGCTTTCTGGGAAATTAAATACAGTATTTGCCGAATTGCTGATAGAAACAATTGCACCAGAAACAGTAGGGAACTCGGCATTGTAATAATCTGTTGTGGTAGAAAGCTTAATTTTCTGCTCGTTTCCAGCGCTGTTTTTTACCCAATCTATAGATGCATCAATCACTAATTTTGGTGCTGCTGTATTTAAGTCTACATCAATTGTCTTTTCGCAGCTTGCCAAAAACAAGGCTGCAATTGGTATTAGGAATATTCTCAATATTTTCATTTCTCGTATTTTTTGCTGATTAATTTTTTAGAATTTAAAGTTGTAGGTAACGCCAAGTACAACGCCGAAAATCGACATCTTTTTCGCCTCACTTAAACCAGTTGTGGCATTTTGACCAAAGGTGAAGGCAGCTGCGTTTGCTCGGTTGTAAACGTTGTAGATACTGAAAACCCATTCGCTTCTCCAACCTTGGTTTTTGTTTGGCTTGCGTTTGTAAGTTGCCGATAAGTCCAAGTGATGGTATGCAGAAAGTGAATTCTCGTTTCGTAAACCGTAATTCGCTACCGTTATGCCGTGGTATTCGTATTTGCCGTTTGGAAAGGTTGCAGCTCTGCCAGATTGGTAGGTGAATGTTCCGCCGAAACTCCATTTATTGCTAATATCATAAGCAGCATTGATGGAAAAGTTGTGTCGCTTGTCGTAGTTTGCACGATACCATTCACCATCATTAATGCCTGGTTCTTCTGCAGTTCTACCTGGTGTGCGTTGCTCTGCTTTTGACAGGGTGTAAGAAATCCAGCCGTTCAATTTTCCTGTGTTTTTCTTCAACATCAATTCTAATCCGTAAGAGCGAGCTTGGCCATTTAGCAGCACCTGCTCGATGTTTTTATGGGCAATTAATTCTGCGCCATCAATAAAATCAACTTTGTTTTTTACTGTTTTATAGAAAGTTTCTGCTTCGATCGAGTAATCTCCGTCTTTAAAATTTCGGAAATATCCCAATGCCACTTGGTCTAACACTTCTGGTTTAAGGAATTGGTCGCTCGGTGCCCAAATATCTAGCGGAGAAACAGAAGCCGTGTTAGAAATTAGGTGCACATACTGGCTCATTCGGTTGTAGCTGGCCTTAATAGATTGATTGTTGTTTAGCGAATACGCGATGCCAAGGCGAGGTTCTAGATTTCCATAGCTTTCAATTTTTTTGTTTTTAGCATAGTTTACGCTGCCGGTTGGTGTAGCTTCTTCGTAAATTTCTAATTCGGGATTAAAAACTACCGCTTGGTTGTTGGCGTAGGTATTAACCGTTTGCTGACCTAAACGTTGGAAATTGCTGTAGCGTAAACCATAGGTGATAGATATTTTGTCTGATATTTTTTGTTCTGCGCTAGCGTAAAGTGCATTTTCAAAGGCATATTTTCTGGCAATTTGGTCAGGGTTAAGGGTCGATTTTTCATCAAACGGCCTAATTGTTCCTGGATTAAATTGATAATAGATAGAGTTTGCGCCGTAGCTTAAGGTCAATTTGTTAGAAGCGTAGTGCTTAATATCGTATTTCAGGTTGTAGTTTTTGATGTCCGAAGTCCAGTCTATGCCCACCATTTTCAATTTCAGTCCGTAATTATAGTTGCTGTAAATTGCTGAAGCATTAGAGAAGATTTTGTCAGAAAAGATATGGTTCCAGCGTAAATTGAAGAGTTTGTTTCCGTAAGTGTTTACAAAAACATTGTTCATGTTGAAATTATCGTTCCCGAAATAGCCCGATGCATACAAACTGTTTTTATCGTTCAACCTGAAATTGAATTTTGCGTTTAAATCGTAGAAATAGGCAGAGTTGGGTTCATCCGCTAATTTCAAAAGCAAATGCGCATAAGAACCTCTTCCCGCAACCACAAACGAGCTTTTTTCTTTTACAATTGGTCCCTCTACCAATAATCTGCTAGAGAGCACGCCCAATCCGCCGTTGACATGAAATTCTTTATTGTTACCTTCTTTTTGGTAGATATCTAAAACCGACGAAATTCTACCGCCAAAGTTCGCTGGTATGCCGCCTTTGTAAAGTTTGAGGTCTTTAATCACATCAGAATTGAACACAGAAAAGAAGCCGAATAGGTGAGAAGTGTTGTAAACCACGGCTTCGTCTAGCAAAACTAAATTTCCATCTACCGAACCGCCACGCACATTAAAACCTGTAGCACCTTCTTGTGCATTGGTTACGCCGGGTAATTGTAATATCGATTTTAGCACATCTACTTCGCCCATCATTGGTGGCATTTTTCTAATAGTAGTAATAGAAAGCTTGTTAATACTCATTTCTGGCTTGCTAATATTCAGTTTATTAGGGTTCGATTTGATGGTGACACCTTCCAACGATTTGCTGTTTTCATTCATCACAAAGTTTCTTTTGGTAGTTTGTGTAAGCGAAATCTTTTCTTCCACATTATCAAAACCCATGTAACTAATTACGATAGTGTAATTTCCTTTTGGTAGAGTGATAGAATAAAAGCCGTAAGAATTGGTAGAAACCGAGATTTTAGGTTCCACAATGTGGATACTTACGCCAATAAGCGTTTCGTTGTTTAGCTTGTTGGCCACTGTTCCGCTAAGGGTAACTTTTTGTTTTGATGTTTCGCTAGTAATAATTTCTTGCGCATGTGCATTAAATACAACCGCAAAAAAGAAAATTAGGCAAGCACTGATTTTATAGCTCATTTGAAAATTTTGATTTGTTCCAATTGTGAGCTAAGCTATATTTTTAAGGTATTGCCGTTTTTCTATTTATACCAAAGGGATTGATTTTTATATCAAAATGTATTTGGCGACTACTAAAGTTTTAAGGGTTTAACCTAGTTTGCGAATGTAGGTAGCTTTGTCGAATATCTTGGTTAAGATTTAGGTTTTGTTTTCGTATAAAAACGAAGTGCTTTCGTATAATATATAATTTGCCCTTCGTTTAATATTTTACATTTGTTTACGTAATACAATTACAAAATGAGTGAAAATCTACACAATCAACTCCATGACGAAAATTGGGCGCTGCAATTCCTGATTGCTTCTAAATACAGAATATATAGACACCTGCTGCTAATAGTTTCTTTTAGTGCAGTGTTATTAAATAGTGGTCCAGAGGTTACAGCGCCAGCACTAACTTTGCTGCTTTTTCTGTTGCTTTTCTACATCAACATGTATTTGCTGGTGCCTAAATTGTTATTTAAAAACAAATACATTTTATACTGTCTTTCCATCCTGGGGATTATCGCGTTGTCGGCAAAAATTTATTCGCTGGCCGTTTATCTTTTCGATTTAGAAACGGACGAAAATGGTTTGAATATTCCGCTTTTTGCATCGCTAATTATTGTATTGGTTTGTGCTTCTTCATCCATTAAATTATTTCAAAAATGGATAACTGATAAGCAGTTGATTTACGAACTGGAAAAATCAAAAACTGTTGCCGAACTGGAACAACTGAAAAATCAAATCAATCCACATTTCTTGTTTAATATGCTGAATAATGCAAATGTGCTCACCAAAAAAGACCCAGAAAAGGCATCGCAGGTATTAATGAAATTGAGCGATTTGCTACGATATCAGTTATACGACAGCGCTAGAGATAAAGTGCTGTTAACTTCAGATATCCATTTTTTGGAAGACTTTTTAAACTTAGAAAAAGTACGGAGAGACAGCTTTGATTTTGTGATTTCTAAGGAAGGTAACCTGAGTGGAGTTCAAATTCCGCCATTGCTATTTATTTCTTTTGTAGAAAATGCCGTAAAACACAATAACGATGCTGCAAAATCTTCTTACGTAAACCTATTTTTTGATGTTAGGGGCGATGAACTTTTCTTCAAATGCTTAAACTCAAAACCGGCCACAAAGGCGGTAAATGCCAACGGCGGATTGGGCTTAACAAATATTAAACGTAGGTTAGAGTTGCTTTTTCCGCAGTTGCACCAATTAGAAGTTGAAGATGGCACAGAAACCTATACCATTAAATTAACCTTGAAACTATGAATTGCATTATTGTAGACGACGAACCTTTGGCAAGAGAAGCTATACAAATGCTGGTTGAACAAACGGAAGATTTGAATTTGGTGGGTTCTTTCAATAGTCCAGCTACTGCTTCTGAATTTTTGATGGATAATGCTGTAGACTTGATTTTCCTAGATATACAAATGCCGGGAATAAACGGAATTGAGTTTGCTAGAACCATCCCCAAAGAGACTTTTGTGATATTTACCACTGCGTTTTCCGAATTTGCCACTGACAGTTACGAAGTAGACGCAATTGACTATCTGATAAAACCAGTGAGGTTAGAGCGTTTCCAGAAGGCGGTTGAGAAAGCACAAATTTATTTCAGGTTATTCAAAGGAAACCTGACAGAAAACAACGTCGAAAACATTACCGACGATTATATTTTCATTAAGGCAGACCGCAAGATATTTAAAGTTTATTTTAACGATATTCTCTTTATTGAAGGTTTAAAAGATTACGTGGTTGTGCATACAGAAAGTCAAAAAGTCATAACGGCAATGAATATTAAAACCATAAATGACCAGTTACCAAAGGCGATGTTTGTTCGGGTAAGCAAATCTTACATCATCAATGCAAAACAGATAAACTCTGTGGATAACAATACCGTTTACATTGGTAATAGCGAAATCCCTATTGGTAATATTTACAGGGAGTTTTTCTTTGAAGAGTTTGTAACCAAAAGGATATTAAGTAGGTAAGTTGAATAAGATGACCTAAGTTTTATTATTATATTTTGTCTTTTAACCATCTTTGTAATCTTGATTCCTTAAATATAGTAAACTCATGAATGGCATGATAGAACAGCGATGTGTAGAAAAGGATTTGGTTAATGGCGGTAAGATGAATGTACTTGCCAGTGCAGAAATAAAGCCTTTGATGATATTTAACGAGCCTTTTCGCTCCAATTCGTTTGCTGTTATTGTAGTGCAGAAAGGATCTTTAGTGTTTCAAAATAACTTCGTTAAGAACACCATGAAAGCCAAAGATGTATATTTGGTTACTCCTGGTAGTTTGTGCGAATTGCATGAAATGTCTGATGATTTGGAGTTCATTAGCATGGGTTTTAAGAAAGAATATTTGAAGGAGCAAGGTGTTTTCTTAAATGGAGCCGAAATTGTACACCTCTTTTCATCAGATTTAGTTCACAAATTTTCACTAAATGATGAAGAGTTTGAAGATCTGGTGTATTCGCTCCGTTTGTTAAAAAAGAAAATTAACTTGCCAGCTACTACGCCTCATTTTAGAGATGTAATTCGACATAGCTTCATTTCGGTGCTTTACGAAGTACTGATTGTTTACAGTAAATATCGCGTATTTATTCCGGTAAAGTTAAATAGACAAGAGGAACTTACCACTAGTTTTTTAAATCTGCTAAGTGAGAATTTCAAGAGTGAAAAACGTGTGCAACATTATGCAAAGCATCTTTTTGTAACTTCTAGGCACCTGTCTCAAGTGGTAAAAACGGTAACAGGAAAAACGGCGGGCGAGATTATTGACGAGATGGTGATTAACGAAGCAAAGGTGTTGCTTTCGTCACATGTAATGAACGTATCTCAAGTTGCAGATGAATTGAGGTTTAGTGATCAATCATTCTTCGGCAAGTTTTTCAAGAAGTATACAGGAATTTCGCCATCAGTTTATAGATCTAACAGTACTGTAGCTATTAATCAGCCATTTTAGTGAAGAAATTATGTTTTTTATTTACTGATCGCTGCGAAATATTTCGATAACATCATTTAAAAAATCCGAACAATTTGTGGATTTATGAATTGATTGTAAAAACGTCAATAAAACTTCATTTTTTTTACATAATAATTTGATTTTAAGCGTTAAATTTGCGAAAATATCGAGAAATGGCGACATCAAAAATTACTTACACTGGAGATTTAAGAACCGAATCAGTACATCTTAAATCGGGTAAGGAGATAATTACCGATGCTCCTACAGATAATCAGGGTAAGGGAGAGGCATTTTCACCAACAGATTTACTAGCAACATCGTTAGGTAACTGTATGCTTACTATTGTAGGTATTGCCGCAAAAAACCATGGCTTTAATATAGATGGAACTACAGCGGAAATCACGAAGATAATGGCCGAAAATCCACGTAGGGTTAGTGAAATTATTGTAAACCTTCAATTCCCGGCAAATAGTTATACAGAAAAAGAAAAGGCAATTATAGAGAGAGTTGCCAAAACTTGTCCTGTGGCATATAGTTTGCACCCCGATATTAAACAAGAAATAAGCTTTAATTATTAGAATTTGTTACCTGCGGCTTAACCGTAGGATTTTATATTTGGTTTTATAAAATGAGTAGAAAAAAACAGACGGTTGTTGAAACCGACGCAGATGTGATATTGATTGGTGCTGGTATCATGAGCGCAACGCTTGGCGTATTGCTCAAAGAACTTAATCCTGATTTAAGTATCGAAATTTATGAGCGACTGGATGTGGCCGCTGCGGAAAGCTCTGATGCTTGGAATAACGCCGGAACGGGCCACTCGGCATTTTGTGAGCTAAACTACACGCCACAAAAAGCTAATGGTACGGTAGATGTGAAAAAAGCAGTTTCGATTGCAGAATCATTTGAAGTTTCTAAACAATTCTGGACATATCTGTTGGATAAAGGTATCCTAAAAGATCCAGCTTCTTTTATTAGAAATATTCCGCATTTGAGTTTTGTATGGGGAGCGAAGAACGTAGATTATCTTAAAACCCGCTACAACAACTTAAAATCGTGCAACTTATTTGCTGAAATGCAATACAGCGAAAATCCGAAGGAAATTAATGAATGGATTCCTTTGGTAATGGAAGGTAGGGATGAGAAAGAACCTATCGCTGCTACAAAAGTTGATTTGGGAACAGACGTAAACTTCGGTTCGTTAACCAGAGAAATGTTTAATTACTTGGCGAAACAAGATAAGGTTGCCCTTCACTTTCATCACGAAATTCGTGATTTGAATAAGCAGGATGATGGTAGCTGGGAAATTAAGGTGAAAAACCTTGATAGTGGCAAGAAGAAAAAACGCCTGGCGAAATTTGTATTTATTGGTGCGGGTGGTGGTTCTTTGCTTTTGTTAGAGAAAGCAAACATCAAAGAAGGCAAAGGTTTTGGCGGCTTCCCAGTAAGTGGACAATGGTTAAAATGTACCAACGAAGAAGTAATTGCTCGTCACCATGCTAAAGTTTACGGTAAAGCAGCTGTTGGCGCTCCACCAATGTCGGTACCACACTTAGATACAAGAATTATCAATGGTAAACAAGCTTTACTGTTCGGACCTTATGCTGGTTTTTCTACTAAATTTTTAAAGAACGGTTCTTACTTCGATTTAGCCGCGTCTATCAAATTGAGCAACATCCGCCCAATGATCTCAGCAGGTTTAAAAAGCATCGATTTAACAAAATATTTGATAGAGCAAGTGCGTCAATCACCAGAAGATAGGTTTGCTGCTTTAAAGGAATATATGCCTAATGCCGATATTAAAGACTGGGAATTAGAAATTGCAGGTCAGCGTGTACAGGTAATTAAGAAAAAACCTAGTGGAGGCGGTATTTTAGAGTTTGGTACAGAAGTAGTAAGTGCTGGCGATGGTTCTATTGCAGCTTTGTTAGGTGCTTCACCAGGTGCGTCAACCGCTGTTTCTATCATGATAGAATTGATGAACAGATGCTTTAAAAAGCAAATGCAGACGGCAGACTGGCAAAGTAAGATCAGGGAAATGATCCCTAGTTTTGGACAGAAGTTGGCTGAAGATGATGAGTTGTGCCAAGAAGTTCGTCAACGTACATCTGTAGCGTTAAAATTAAATGAAGAGGTAATAGCTTAATCCGGCTTACACCTTATAACAGAAAAGCTCCGAATTTACTTCGGAGCTTTTTTATTTTGATAAACCTAAGGAATGGACTGAGCTTAGATTTTTGTAAATTATCGTTTAAGATTTGGCAATCACTTCTGCCACTTCATCAGCGGAAATATCGCCGTGAGAAGCATCCAAAATACATTCTCCATCTTTAATCAATAATAATTGCGGCGATTCATGATGTACCTGAAAAGCCTCGGCAATATAGGCAGAAACATCGCGATGGCTAATGAGGTCTAAGAAATAAAACTTAACGTCAGAAGGTATCACATCCCAATCTCTCTCGAAAGTTCTTTTAGCCATTGAGCTGATAGAACAACGCGTACTGTGTTTAAAGATTAAACTGTAACCGTTGTTAGACTTAATGCCGTCAATTTGGGAAGTATCTTTTAAATCGGTCCAATTACTCATGATTACCTTCTTCTTCCTTTTGCTTCTGGGTAAGAGCCGTAAGCAGGACATAGGCGATTAGAGCATGATTCTAAAAGTGCAATAGCGCAGAACGCAAATAACAATAGAATAGCTATTTTCTTCATTTTTTTGATTTTGAACTACTAAAGTACCGAAAAAACCTAAAAGTCAAATATTAATTTTAAGTTTTAAGCGCTTTAATTGCTGAGAAGCTTTTATGAGTTTTTAATATTTTTACAGGTTTAACGAATATTCTACCATCTTTAATGCAGTAATCGCTGCTTCGTCACCTTTGTTGCCATGTTTGCCACCCGCTCTATCAATAGCTTGTTGCTCATCGTTAGTGGTTAGCACCCCAAAAATTACAGGTTTGCTATACTTAATACCTACATTGGTAATTCCTTGAGCAGCTGCTTCACAAATGAAATCGAAGTGCTTGGTATCACCTTGTATTACACAGCCAATGCAAATTACAGCATCAACATCTTTTCTTTTGTTAAGAAGGATATCTGCTGCGCCAGTAAGTTCAAATGTGCCTGGTACGCTTAATGAAAGGATGTCGCTTTCATCAACATTGTGTTTGATTAGCGTATCAAAAGCACCTTGATAAAGTGCGCCCGTTATTTTTGCATTCCATTCTGCTACAACGATAGCTATCTTGTAGCCTTTCCCAGAAGGAATAGTAGTATGTGAAAAGTCTGAAAGATTTTTAAGGTGTGTTGCCATAGTGCAAAGATATATTTTTTGTTGGGGCGATAATCTTTCTCTAATACTTTTTTAGAAACTAAATCGATAATTTCTATGGCAAATAGTTAAGCATAAAAAAAGCCCCGAATTTCTTCGAGGCTTTCCATCCGTTTTGTGGAAAATTATTTTGTTTGTGCACCAACTCTAGCGATATAAGAATCGATCATTTGAGCTTCTTGGCTTTCAGGGAACTGAGTTTTTATTTTAGTATAAGCTTCCTCAGCACCTTTAAAATCTTTCAAAGTTTCGTTTACCAAGCCTAATTTCTTAAGAAACATTGGAGAAGTGAACTTGTTGGTAGACTTGTCGATAGCTTTCTTGTAATAAGTTGAAGCTTGTTTGTAGTCTTTTAACTCGCTATAAGCATCGCCTAATAAACCTAAAGCTAGTGGATCTGCTACTGGGCTGCCAGTTGCACTGTATTTGCTTAAAGCATCAACTGCTTTTTTGTATTCGCCTTTACGCAAATAAATACCGCCCAAATATAAGTTAGCTAAGTTAGCCGATTTTGTATTTTCGTATTCTGCAGCAATTTTTTCTAGACCAGGGTAACCACCTTCGCCATTAATTGCTTTGTTAGCCAATGAATCTACCCCAACAAATTGCTCTACTTTGAACATTTGGCTAGCCGCTTCTTCTTGTCTGTTTGTAAGATACACGCCTTGATACCAAATAAAAATACCAATTAAAACAACAATTGCTCCAGCAATAAATGCTAAACTTTTAGTGTTTTCTTGTATAAATGAACCTTTTTTAATCGGTTGTGGTGTTTGTTGCTCTGTTGAAGACATTTGTAGTTTAAAATTAAAGGATTGCAAAAATACATTTTTCATTTAAAGTATCAACTCTTTTTAAATCATTTAATTAAGGATACTTAGAAAAATGTAACCACATAGGAGATATAGAAGCAAATTTCGATAACAATTATGTAATTTAATTCGAACTCATCCCTAAAAAGAAAGGGCTATGTTTTTATGTAGTTGATAACTTGTGCAAGTTAGATATTTGAGCTAGCGTAAAAATGGGTAACTTTGAAACTCTAGTATGTGGCTAAAAAATCTAACCCTTTTAAATTTTAAAAACTACAACGCTGCCGATTTGAGCTTTTCGAAAACGGTAAATGCTTTTGTGGGCAATAATGGAGCTGGTAAAACCAATCTGTTAGATGCCATACATTACCTGTGTTTGTGCAAAAGCTATTTTAATCCGATAGATAGCCAGCAAATTAAAACTGGAGAAGATTTGTTTTTGGTGCAGGGCGATTTTGATAGGGACGATAAAAAAGAAAAGATCTCTTGTGGCTTAAAGCGCAACCAGAAAAAATCTTTCAAGAGAAATAAAAAAGAATACGACAAACTGGCCGACCATATTGGTTTGTTCCCAGTAGTGATGATTTCGCCTTACGATATCAACCTTATTATGGATGGTAGCGAAGAACGCCGCAGGTTTATCGATAATGTAATCTCGCAAACAGACAGCAGGTATTTAGATCAACTGATTACCTATAACAAACATTTGCTCAATAGAAATGCGTTGCTGAAACAAGTTGCGGCAACTAGGACTTTAGACGTAGCTTTATTACAGATCTTAGATGAGCAGCTCATCAATTCTGGCAATGCAATATTCGAGAAGCGTAAACAGTTTTTACAAGATTTTATTCCGCTGTTTGACAAACATTATCGCTTTTTAACTAATGATGCTGAACAGGTATCATTAACTTATCAATCGCAATTAAACGAACAAAGTTTCGAAAATCTCTTAACGCAGTCAATAGAAAAAGATCGGATTTTAGAGCGTACCACAACGGGTATCCACAAAGACGAACTACAATTTGAAATTGCTGGTATGCCGATGAAGAAGTTTGGATCGCAAGGTCAGCAGAAATCTTTTCTAATCGCGTTAAAATTAGCGCAGTATAGCTATCTGCAGAAGTTTAAAGATTTTAAGCCTTTGTTGCTGCTCGATGATATTTTCGATAAACTCGATACCCATCGCATCCATAAATTAATGGAAATGGTATCTCACCACGATTTTGGGCAGATTTTTATCACAGATGCAAATAAAACAAGAGTAGAAGCCGTCTTTAAAGAAATCGCTGTAGAAATTGAACTGTTTGAAGTAAACGAGGGAGGGGTAGAGCATGCGTAAACCAAACGATATAACTTTAAAGCAAGCCATAGATAAGCTTTTAAATCATTACAAACTGCGAGGTAAATTTGATGAAACTGGCATTGTAGCTATGTGGCCCGAAATTATGGGAGCTGCAGTTGCTAACCGGACTAAGCAAATTTATATCCACCAGAAGAAACTATTTGTTAGAATAGAATCTTCGGTGGTAAAAAATGAGTTGTTGATTGTAAAAAGTGCTATCGTAGACAAGCTAAATGAGAAGTCTGGATCGCAGGTAATTACCGATATTGTTTTCTTGTAGACTAGCCTCTTCTGCCGCCAAAAAGTTTAGCTGCTAACCAAATTACTAGCGCAATAACTACAACTACAACAATAATCCCGGTCCATACGCCGGCTTTAAAAATTCCTTCTACTAATTCGCAGCTGCTAAGTGTAGTAGCTAACAACGCAACAAGCGTTAGGGGCATCAATTTTTTCATACGTTAAGCTATTTTTGATAACCTAACAGTGTGAGGATAGAATAGTTTTAGAAAAAATATTTTGATGGCGTCTTTATATTTTTTGAGCAAGACTTACGAAGTTTCCAAGACTTCGTAAGTCTAATTGAAAAGAATGTTACTGCTCCTTGTCGCCAACCTTAATCAGCTCTACTTCAAAAATAAGTGTGCTATAAGGAGGAATATCCTGCCCTGCACCTCTAGCGCCATAAGCCAATTGATATGGGATGAAAAACCTATACTTTCCACCTTCTTTCATTAAAGCAACGCCTTCGGTCCAACCTGGTATTACCTGGTTTAAACCAAAAGAAGTAGGTTCATTTCTCTTGTAAGAACTGTCAAACTCAAATCCGTTAAGTAAAGTGCCTTTGTAGTGAACGGTAACTTTATCAGTAGTTTTAGGTTGTGCGCCTGTGCCTTCTGTTAAAACTTCGTATTGTAAACCGCTAGCGGTAGTTTTAATGCCTGGCTTGGTTTTATTTTGTGCCAAGAAATCTTGACCTTCTTTAATAGCAGGTCCAAACTTTTCTTTTTCTTTTGCCTCGCGTACACCAGCTAAGCTCTCAAATAAGCTGTTTATCGCCGTTTGTGATGTCTGTTCATCCATCAAAGGTTTCGCATCTTTATTAAAAGCATCTTTTAAACCTTTATTCAGTAAGTCGTAATTTAAGCCAGTAAGGCCACCACTTTTTAAGTTATTTGCCATGGCTAAGCCAAAAGCATAGCTGGCAGAGTCTAATTTGGTTTTAAAAACAACAGGTTTTGCGGCAGTGCCAACGGTCTTTTTAACTGGTACTGTTTTTTTTGCAGTGGTAGTTTTAGGTTTGGTTTGTGCTGCGGCATTAAATGCAACCGCAGAAGCTAATGCTATAAAAAATATCTTCTTCATTATTTATGTTAAAAGGCGAAATATACGACAAAAAAATAAGCACCCGAAAAGGAGTGCTTATCTATAAATTTTTAGAATTTTCGTCTACTAGAACGCTCTTAGAAACGCTCGTCAGCAGTAAAGAAGAAATCACCTTCAATTTGTGCGTTCTCATCAGAATCAGAACCGTGAACAGCGTTCGCATCAATTGATTTAGCATATTTCTGACGGATAGTTCCTTCAGCAGCTTCAGCTGGGTTAGTAGCGCCAATTAAGTTTCTGAATTCTTCAATTGCGTTATCTTTTTCTAAGATTGCAGCAACGATAGGACCTGAAGACATGAAGCTTACTAAGTCGTTATAAAAAGGACGCTCTTTGTGCACAGCGTAAAATTCGCCAGCTTTTTCAGCAGAAAGTTTAGTGTATTTTAAAGCAATGATTTTGAAACCAGCTTTAGTGATATCATTTACGATTGAACCGATGTGACCATTTGCAACTGCATCTGGCTTAATCATGGTAAAAGTTCTATTTGTGCTCATTTTTATAAATTTTTTGCAAAAGTACGATTATTGACTTAAATAATTGATACTGAAATAGGAAAATTATCAGCTTCATTAGAAAAACAATGGTAGATGTCCTTTTGTTCCGTCAGTCCTGCTTTACGCTGTAATCTTTTTGGTTTTAGGCAACTTGTCATCCCGAGTTTCGGGGGATCTATTTCTGAACTACTTTATTTAACAACCTGCTTATAAAAACAAAAAGTATTTCCGCTGCAATCAGGTTTAATTAACAACTGAACAGTTTCTTCGCTCACAATAAAACAATCTAGCAATCAATTAAACAATTCTGCAAAACCACAGTTAACCAATAAATCAGTAACTTCGCCACTTATAGCAATTATGATATCAGTTCCAGAACTTAAGAAACTACTTTCTACGCCTCAGCAAATTGTAATCACTACGCACCATAAACCAGATGGCGATGCGATGGGTTCTTCGCTAGGTTTATATGCCTATTTAATTCAAAAAGGACATCACGTTAGTTTAATTACACCAACAGATTACCCAGAGTTTTTACACTGGTTGCCCAACAATTCTGACGTGATTATTTACACCGAGCAAGTAGAAAGATCAATTAAATTGGTTAATGAAGCAGCTTTAATTTTCTGTTTAGATTTTAATACTTTAAGCCGTATTAACGAGTTGGGCGAACATATCAGAAATACATCTGCTATTAAACTGATGATTGACCATCACTTGGAACCTGAGGATTTTGACGATTATCGCCATTGGGACATTAACGCTTGTGCCGCCGCTCAATTGGTCTATGATTTCATCGTAAACGTAATGGAAGAGCCAGAGAAAGTGAACAAAGATGTCGCTACTTGTCTCTACACAGGCATCATGACAGACTCGGGTTCTTTCCGTTTCCCATCGGCTACATCGCAAGTATATCGCATTGCCGCAGATTTGATTGATCTAGGTGCTGAACATTGGCGCATCCACCAGTTGGTGTATGATAACGTTTCTGAAAACAGATTGAAGTTTTTAGGTTACTGCCTTTCAAGTAAGTTAGAAATTTTGAGAGAGTACAATACGGCTATCATCAGTGCTACTAAAGAAGAATTGCAACAATACGACATTGTAACTGGCGACACGGAAGGCATTGTAAACTATGCACTTTCTATCAACGGAATTAAGTTGGCGGCTTTTATCATCGAAAGACCAGACAGAGTGAAACTTTCTTTACGTTCTACGGGTGATTTTCCGGCCAATGAAATCTGTAAAAAGTATTTCCAAGGCGGTGGACATAGAAATGCGGCAGGTGGTGCATCTGACAAAAGTTTGGAAGAAACAATTGCCGATTTTAAAGCTATATTGCCAGAATATAAAACGCAACTGCTACAATAGCCTAGAAAATAAAAATAAAATATAAAAAATAAGGAGAAAGCTCGTTAACTTAGCGGGCTTTTAAAACAAAGACAAAAAGGTAATTATAAAAAATAAATGAAGAAAAGTTTAGTAATTCTGTTTGCTGCTACTTTAGGTTTGGCAGCTTGTAACACAGAGAAAAAAGGTCCGGGTGGTTTATTGTATAAAATCCACAAGTCTGGCGGTAGCAAAGAAAAAATTGCAGAAGGTGATATCGTAAAATTGAATTTCATCCAAAAAAATGAAAAAGATTCAGTTTTAGGTAGTACTTATGATAATGAGCAAGCGCAAATTTTTCCAGTAGGTAAAAAACAATATGCTGGCGATATGCAAGATGTATTAACACTTTTCGGAGAAGGTGATAGTGCAACTTTCAAAATCAATTTAGATACTATGGCTGCGCAAACAAAACAGCCTAAGCCAGAGCAGTTTAAAAACGATAAATACATCGTATTTACTGTTAAAATTGAAAAAGTATTCAAAAAAGGTCCAAAAGAGGCAGATTCTACGTTCCAAAAACGTGCTGGCGATTTCTTCCAAGCAGATTTTAAAGCGGATATGGACAAAAAGAAAAATGCTGAAGAAGGTAAAATCAAAGCTTACATTGCTGACAACAACTTAAAAGTTCAGACTTCTGCAAGTGGTTTACAGTACGTAATTACTAACGCTGGTAGCGGTGTTAAGGCTGTTGATGGCGATACGGTAAACGTAAATTATACTGGTAAATTCACTAAGAAAGGTGATGATAAAAAATACAAGGTTTTCGATACTAGTGATGAAAAGGTAGCTAAAGAAGCTAATGTACACCAACCAGGAAGACCTTATGGTCCAACTAAGATGGTTGTTGGCGGCACTGTGCCAGGTTTCACTGAGGCATTAAAATTAGTAGGTAAAGGTGGTAAAATTACTGCAATTATCCCTTCTAAATTAGGCTATGGTGAACAAGGTGGCGGTCCAATCGCTCCTTACAGCCCTTTGGTTTTCGAAATCGAGATTGTTGATGTGATTAAACCAAAAGCAGGTTCTGCTCCAGTAGCGGCAACTCCAGCTGCTCCTGCAGGTCATTCTGCAAATGATGGTCACAACCACTAAGCAAAATATTTAAATTTTATAAAGCCATTCGCATAGCGGATGGCTTTTTTGTTTTAGACAAAACGGTGGCCTTTCAGTTAACCGATTAACCAGTTCCACGATTAACGAATTAAACAACTAACTTTGTAACCATGTTACTTACCGATACCCATACGCATCAATACTACGAGAAAGATTTAGCTAAAAGAGAAGAGCAAATGCAGCGTTGCTTCGATAATGGTGTAAAACGGTTGTTTTTGCCTAACGTAGATGTTGCTTCAATCGCCATGATTGATGAAATGGTGAAAAGTTATCCCGAAAATTGTTTTGCCATGGCGGGTTTGCATCCTTGCGATGTGAAGGAAGACTATCAATCAGTTTTACAAGACATATACAACAGCATAGCTGATAGAAAGATTTATGCCATTGGTGAAATTGGTGTCGATTTGTATTGGGATAAAACTACTTTGGATATTCAGCAAGATGCATTTAAACAACAAATTGAATGGGCAAAGCAACTCAATTTACCTTTTGTAATTCACTGCCGCGAAGCTTTCGACGAAGTTTTTGAAGTGCTAGAAGAAACCAAGCATGATAAGATGAGAGGGATTTTTCATTGTTTTACAGGTAGTCTAGAGCAAGGTAAAAGAGCAATAGATCTAGGGTTTTATCTTGGCATTGGCGGCGTAGTTACCTATAAAAAAGCAGGTTTAGATCAAGTGTTGTATGATATTCCATTAGAACATATTGTGTTAGAAACAGATTCTCCTTTTCTAGCGCCAGTACCATTTAGAGGTAAACCAAACGAAAGCAGCTACTTGTTACATATAGCTCAAAAAGTAGCAGATATTTACGTAAAAGATTTAGAAGAAATCGCTGAAGTGACTACAGAGAATTCGAGGAAGATTTTCGGAGTTTAGGTCTTCGTGTTCTTTGCGTTTCTTTTTATTCTTTGCGGTTAAATTTTGGAGATTTAATTTTGCCGCAAAGATTTTGAAGTTTTCGCAAAGTGTCGCAAAGTTTCCAGAACACATTTTGATGGAGGGGTAGGATTAACTTTTGCGTTCTTCGCGTATCTCTTTTTTTCTTTGCGGTGAAATTTATAAGTTTACTTACCTAACTATGAAATGCAATGGAAGTAAATGAATTATCTAATGTGGTAATTGGAATGGCTATTGAAGTCCATTCTGCCCTTGGCCCAGGATTATTAGAAAGCGCTTATAAAGAATGTCTGTTTTATAAGCTCCAGAAAGAAGGATTTTTTGTTGAGAAAGAAAAAGCTATGCCTTTAATATTTGAAGGTGTAAAGTTGGATTGTGGTTACAGGATAGATATTTTGGTCGAAAGCAGATTGGTGTTGGAATTAAAGAGTGTAGAAAAATTAACTGATTTACACTTAGCTCAAATGTTAACTTATCTAAAGCTTGGGAATTTTAGACTTGGTCTATTAATGAATTTTAATTCTTTTTTACTAAAGGATGGTCTAAGAAGAGTGGTAAATAGGCTTTAATCTTCGCGTTCTTCGCGGATCTTTCATTTGTCTTTGCGGTAATCAAACGTAAACAGCCTTTCACTTATCCTTTTCTTAACCTAATGCGCAAATCCTTAAATATTTGATAAAACTTTTCGGAGTTGTAAAAAGCTGTGTTAATGTTGTTTAATTTGCAGTCGTAATCCAAAGCTGTACTTTTTAATGACTAAAATACTCATCATCTATACTGGAGGCACCATCGGTATGGTAAATGATGCTAAAACTGGTGTTTTAATTCCTTTCGATTTCGAGCAGATTAAAGAAAATGTTCCAGAGCTAGCCCGTTTGAATTACGAGATGGTAGTGCATTCTTTCGTGCCCATTATCGATTCCTCGAATATGCACCCTGATCAGTGGAAAATTCTAGCAGAATTAATCGAAAGTAACTATGAAGAATTCGACGGTTTTGTGATCTTACACGGTTCAGACACCATGTCATTCACGGCATCGGCACTGAGTTTCATGTTGAAGAATTTGGCTAAACCAGTGGTTTTAACAGGCTCGCAACTGCCAATTGGTGAAATCCGCACAGATGCGAAGGAAAACTTGATTACAGCATTGGAAATTGCAGCTACAAAAAGTAAAGGTAAAGCGGTAGTGCCAGAAGTTTGCATCTACTTCGATAACCAATTGTTTAGAGGTAATCGTTCCATCAAATACAATACAGAAAAATTTGAAGCTTTTCGTTCGCCAAACTATCCAATCTTGGCAGAAGCAGGGGTTCAGCTATCTTTCTTTCATAATGATATTTTGCCTGTTCCTACAGAGAGTTTTTATATCCAAACAAAGTTTGATGCCAATATTGGAGTATTAAAAATATATCCCGGTATGACCGAAGAAGTAGTGTATGCCGTAACTAGATCAAAAGTAAAAGCTATTGTACTAGAAACCTTCGGATCTGGCAATGCTACCACAGCCAAATGGTTTACTGATGCGTTGGCAGAAGCAATTGAAAATGGAAAACACATTGTGGATATTTCTCAATGTCAACGTGGTTCGGTGCAATTAGGGATGTACGAAACAAGCAGCGAAATGAAGAACATGGGCGTAATTAGTGGTTACGATATGACTTTCGAAACTGCAGTTACCAAATTAATGTATCTTTTAGGTGCCGATTTAACAAAAGAAGAAATAAAAACACAAATGGAAGCGCCAATTGCCGGTGAGTTGACGAATTAGATCATGTCATTTTACATATTCACGTTTCTTATTCAAATTTTGGCAACACTTTGCGCTACGGCGGGGGCGGTGTTATTGTTTATTTATTTTTTTATAGATCATAATAATAAACAGTATAAGAAAAAAGGTCTTCTGCTGATGATTACAGGTTTTTCGGTCTGTCTATTGGTTTTTGGATTAGAAATGTTGCTTGCTTTTTAAAGATTATATCTTCAAACTTTCCGTCTATCCACTTTCGGACTTCCTTAAGTAAAACTTCTGCAATTATGACGGCCATCACGTGTTCATCAAAGCAATAATCTTAACTTTGTAAACGATGCGAGAGATCTATGTCTCAAATCTCAAATCTAAAGAACAATGAAGATAGAGCAAATATATACCGGATGTTTAGCCGAAGCTGCCTATTACATAGAAAGCAATGGCGAGGCTACTATTATCGACCCACTTCGCGAAGTGGGACCTTATCTTGCAAAGGCAGAACAAAATGGAGCGAAAATTAAGTATATCTTCGAAACTCATTTTCATGCAGATTTTGTTTCTGGTCACGTAGATCTAGCTGAAAAATCTGGTGCTACCATCGTTTACGGGCCAACTGCTACAACTGCTTTCGATGCACACATAGCCACAGATGGCGAGCAATTTAAAATCGGCGATTTAACCATCACAGCTTTACATACTCCGGGGCACACGCTAGAATCGACTACATATTTACTGACAGATGCGGAAGGTAGAAACCACTGCATTTTCTCTGGAGATACTTTGTTTATTGGTGACGTTGGTCGCCCAGATTTGGCGCAAAAAGGCACTTTAACGATGGACGATTTAGCTGGCTTACTTTATGATTCGCTAAATGAGAAAATAAAGCCATTGGCAGATGACGTAATCGTTTATCCTGGTCATGGCGCTGGTTCTGCTTGTGGCAAAAGTATGAGCAAGGAAACGTTCGATACCCTTGGTCACCAAAAGCAGGTGAACTACGCTTTAAAAGCTGAAACCAAAGAACAGTTCATTAAAGAAGTAACGGACGGAATTTTACCTCCGCCACAATATTTTGCTAAAAATGCAGCCATGAACAAAGGTGGCTATGAAAGTATCGACGAAGTTTTCGAGAAAGGTTTAAATCCTTTATTACCTCAAGCTTTTGAAGATTTAGCTAACCAAACAGATGCTTTGGTTCTAGACACTCGTGATCCGCAAGTTTTTGCAAAAGCTTTTATTCCTAACTCAATTAATATCGGTTTAAACGGACAGTTTGCGCCTTGGGTTGGTGCTTTAATTACAGATTTAAAGCAGAATATTTTGCTGGTAACCGAAGGCGACAAGGCTGAAGAAACCATTACTCGTTTAGCTCGTGTAGGTTACGATAATACCATTGGTTATTTAGAAGGTGGCATCGAAGCTTGGCAAAAAGCAGGTAAGCAAACAGATCAAATTACTTCAGTTTCTGCTGAAGAGTTTGAGAAAGAATTTCATAAAAACGAAAATATTTTAACTTTAGATGTGCGCAAACCAGGCGAATACGAAGCAGAACATTTAGAATTTACACACCCTCGTCCTTTAGATTATATTAACGAATGGACGCACGAGGTAGAAAGCGATAAAACTTATTATATCCATTGCGCAGGCGGATATCGTTCTATGATTGCGGCTTCCATTTTAAAAGCACGTGGAATTGATAACGTAATTGATGTAGCTGGCGGTTACGGTGCTATTAAAAACACCAACTTAAAGCGCACTGATTTTATTTGCCCGAGCAAATTGGTTAAAGTTTAGGTTTCTCTCCTTTTTAGGGAGAGATGTCCAAAGGACAGAGAGGGTTATTTGAAAAACCATGCTTTTACTAATCGGCAATTTCAGTGCCGCTTTGCGCTTTATTCCCGAATAAAAATCGGGATATAACGCTTTCAATCGGGTTTAAACATTAAAGCAACCAAAGCGTGGCAACAACAGAGAAACAACATTTCGATGTCTTAATTATCGGAGCTGGTCCCATCGGTTTAGCCTGTGGTATCGAAGCGCAAAAAGCAGGCAAAAGTTACGTCATTATTGATAAAGGTACCTTGGTAAATAGCTTGTACAATTATCCCGTATTCATGACTTTCTTCTCTACTTCCGAACGTCTGGAAATTGGTGGCGTGCCTTTCGTGAGCATTAATCCAAAACCGAACCGCAATGAAGCGTTGGAGTATTACCGTCGTGTAACGGAGAAATTTCAGCTTAATGTGCGATTGTTTGAGAAAGTGCATAGCTGCCGAAAACAAGAAAGTGGTTTATTTCATGTAGAAACTTCTAAAGCAAATTACGAAGCCGAAAATGTAATTATTGCTACAGGTTTTTACGATGTTCCTAACTTGATGAACATTCCTGGAGAGGATTTGCCGAAAGTTATTCATTATTACAAAGATCCACACTATTATGCTTTTAGCAAGGTTTTGGTTGTTGGAGCTAACAATTCATCGGTAGATGTGGCACTAGAAACTTTCAGAAAAGGTGCAGAAGTAACGATGGTAATTCGTGGTAATGATATGGGACCAAATGTGAAATATTGGGTTCGTCCAGATATTGAAAATCGTATTAAGGAAGGTTCGATCAAAGCTTATTTCGAAAGTAATCTAAAAGAAATTAAAGAGCATACCGTTGTAATTACTACTCCAGAAGGCGAAGTGGAAATTGAGAACGATTTCGTTGCGGCGATGACGGGCTACCAACCTAATTTTGAGTTTTTAGAAAAGCTTGGAGTTACTTTAGATGAAAATAAAGTGCCCAATTACAATCCAGAAACCATGGAAACTAATCTTGCAGGTTTGTATTTAGCAGGTGTGGTTTGCGGTGGAATGGATACGCACAAATGGTTCATCGAAAACTCTCGTGTGCATGCAGAGCAGATTATGAAGGATATTGTAGCTAGTTAACTTGAACTGTACGTCATTGCGAGGCACGAAGCAATCTTAAAGCGATAGCCTTATGTTTTTGTTAAAACTAAAAGTTTGTAAGTTTTGGTGTAAATTGAAATAAGGATGTGTTAGTTCAGCAAGAGATGATTGGTATATTTAGTTTTAGTTAAAGATGGGGTTAAGTATTCATTATAGCGGGCAATTAAGAAATGCAAGTTTATTGCCAGATTTAGTTGAGGAAGTATTGGATGTAGCGAAAGCGCATGGTTGGAAAACTCATAGCTATGATGCAACTTTTCCGAGCAATAAATTTAGTGACAAAGCTTCCTTTGAGAAAATTTACGGAATTAATTTTACGCCGTTAGGTAGCGAAACAGTTTCTATTACATTTCTTTCTAATGGGGCATTGGTTTGTCCCTTGAAATTGGACTTTTTTGGTGATGCCGATGGAAAGGAGGAAGGAAAAGCTGCCTATACAATATCTGTGAAAACACAATACGCTGGTGTTAAGATACATCAGTTTCTTATTCTGTTTTTTAAATATTTGAAGGAGAAGTATTTTAGCGATTTTGCATTGTCTGATGAAAGTGGTTATTGGGAAACAAATGATGAAGAAGAAATGAAAACTCAATTTAGAAATTATGAAGCATTGTTAGATAATTTCGCACTTGCAATTGAAACTTTTCCAGTTCTAGAAAATGAAAATTTAATTAACTACTTTGAAAGATTGATGAATAAGGTTGGAAATTTGAAAAGGTAGTTGATTTTTAGTGTTGTTCATTTTGCTGCGCTGTATGGCAACGAAAGATAGTAGCACAATCTTTGTTCAATAAACGGGATTGCAGCGGAAATACTTTTTGGAGCGTCATTTCGAACGCAGAGAGAAATCTCAAAGTAAATTGCTTCTATGTAACAGATTTCTCTCTGCGTTCGGAATGACGGCAACAGCACACAAAAAGATTTTAGCGTAAAGCCCGGTTTTCGGGATTGCCATGTACAAGCTTTGCTTTTCTGAAAAATATCGACGTTTTTGCCTAACTTTGCGGCTCGAAAATGGTTTAAGTTAAAAGGTTAGGATTACTCAAATCTAAAAATATGAGCAAAGTAAAAGTAGGGATGGTGCAAATGACTTGCACTGCCAATAAGCAAGAAAATTTAGATAAAGCGATTGCGCAAGTGAGAGAGGCAGCTGCAAAAGGTGCTCAAATTGTATGTTTGCAAGAGCTTTTTACATCGCTATATTTCTGCGATGTAGAAGATTACGATAATTTCGATTTGGCGGAGAAAATCCCTGGTCCATCAACAGATGCTTTACAAGCCGTAGCTAAAGAATTGGGTGTGGTGATTATTGCTTCGTTGTTCGAGAAAAGAGCAGAAGGTTTATACCACAATACTACTGCAGTTTTAGATGCAGATGGTAGCTATTTAGGTAAATATCGCAAAATGCACATCCCCGATGATCCTGCTTACTACGAGAAATTTTACTTCACACCAGGCGATTTAGGTTACAAAGTTTTCAAAACTAAGTTTGCTACTATTGGCATTCTGATTTGTTGGGATCAGTGGTATCCAGAGGCGTCTCGTAT
This sequence comes from Pedobacter sp. T50_32, assembly GCF_057652195.1. NCBI lineage: Bacteria > Pseudomonadati > Bacteroidota > Sphingobacteriia > Sphingobacteriales > Sphingobacteriaceae > Pedobacter > Pedobacter sp. T50_32. The sequence continues at coordinate 1,079,988 of NZ_JBYFBY010000001.1, forward strand.
AACAGCGTTAATGGGTGCTGATATCATGTTTTATCCAACTGCAATTGGTTGGGATACTACACAAGACGAAGAAACCAATCAAGACCAATACAATGCTTGGCAGACGATCCAACGTTCGCATTCGGTGGCTAATGGCTTACCGGTAATTAGCGTTAACCGTGTAGGTTTTGAGCAAGAAGGCCGTATGAAATTCTGGGGCGGAAGTTTTGCAACCAACGCTCAAGGTAAATTATTGTACTTGGCATCTCACGATAAAGAGGAAACCACTGTGGTAGATATTGACTTGAAACAAAGTGATTATATCCGTAAACACTGGCCATTCTTAAGAGATAGAAGAATTGATTCGTACCAGCCAATTACGAAGAGGTATATAGACGAGGACTAAGCCGAAAGGTAAAAGCCTAAAGCTTAAAGCGAAAAGATTAACTACTGTCGTCCTGTCTCGTATGTACGGGATAGAAGGAACTGTTTAACGAAATATAATGTCAATTAAAGTGATAAAAACTTCTGAGCAACCAGAGTTTGATAATTCTCCAAAAAAACAAGGCTATGCGTTTCCAGCAGAGTGGGCAAAGCACGAAGCAACTTGGTTAAGCTGGCCGCACAAAGAAGCTTCTTGGCCTGGTAAAATCGAAACCATTTACCAACCTTATTGCGAGTTCATCAAGCTAGTTGCTACTGGCGAGAAGGTTCGCATCAATGTGAAAGATGAGGCAATGAAAGCTTTTGCTACTGCCGAGTTGGAAAAAGTAGATGCTGATTTAAGTCAGATAGAGTTCTATTTTAACGAAACTAACGATGCTTGGTGCCGCGATCACGGACCTGCGTTTGTAGTGAAAGGCAATGAAAAAGCGGTAGTAGATTGGGGTTACAATGCTTGGGGCGATAAATATCCTCCCTACGATTTAGACGATGTAGTGCCGACGAAAATTGCGCAACATTTTAACTTACCGTTGTTTACGCCAGAAATTGTAATGGAAGGTGGTTCGGTAGAATTTAACGGCGCAGGAACGATTTTGACTAGCGAAGCTTGCTTGCTGAACGAAAATAGAAATCCGCATTTAAACAGAGAGCAGATAGAAACCTATTTGAAAGAGTTTTACGGTGCTGAGCAGATTTTATGGGTAGGAGATGGCATTGTTGGCGATGACACTGATGGACACATTGACGACATCACTCGTTTTATAAACGAAGACACTGTTTTAACGGTGGTAGAAAGTAATCCGTTAGATGAAAACTATTTACTGCTAAAAGAAAACTTGGAGCGTTTAAAAGAAATGACTTTACTAGACGGGAGAAAGTTGAACATCGTTGAGCTGCCAATGCCTTCGCCTGTTATTTACGAAGATACTCGCTTGCCAGCATCTTACGCTAATTTTTATATTGCCAATGCTGCGGTAATTGTGCCAATTTTTAACGATGTAAACGACGAAAAAGCTTTGGATATCATTCAGGGTTGCTTCCCTGATAGACCTGTAGTTGGTATCAACTCGGTAGATATCATTTGGGGATTGGGCAGTTTCCATTGTTTAAGTCAGCAGGAACCAGCGGTGTAGTTGGCAGTTTTCAGTTTACAATACAACAATTGAACAATTTGTTAACTTTACGATATTAATATTACAACCATACATATTTCTCAATGAAATTACTAGAAGGAAAAACAGCACTAATCACTGGTGCATCAAAAGGAATAGGAAGAAAAATTGCAGAAGAATTTGCAAAACAAGGCGCTAAAGTAGCATTCACTTATCTATCATCGGTAGAAAAAGGACAAGCTTTAGAGCAAGAATTACAAGCTTTCGGTACACAAGTTAAAGGTTACCGTTCTGATGCTTCGAAATTTGATGAAGCCGAGCAATTAATCAACGATATCGTTGCTGATTTCGGTGCTTTGGATATCGTAGTGAACAACGCAGGTATCACAAAAGACGGTTTATTGATGCGTATGAGCGAAGAAAACTGGGATGACGTTATCAACGTAAACCTGAAATCTATCTTTAACGTAACCAAAGCTGCTTCTAAAGTGATGATGAAAGCTCGTAAAGGCGTTTTCATTAACATGAGTTCTGTTGTTGGTGTGCAAGGAAATGCTGGTCAGGCTAATTATGCGGCTTCAAAAGCAGGCATCATCGGTTTCACCAAATCGGTAGCTAAAGAATTGGGTTCTCGTAATATCCGTGCTAACGTGGTTGCTCCAGGTTTCATTAAAACTGAAATGACTGAGGTGTTAGACCCTGCGGTAGTAGCTGGATGGGAAAAAGATATTCCATTGAAACGTGCTGGCGAAACAGAAGACATTGCCAATGTATGCGTCTTTTTGGCATCAGATATGAGCGCTTACGTAACTGGACAAACACTTTCTGTTTGCGGTGGTATGCTATAAGAGAGGGATAAGGTATTAGGTAAAAGGTGTAAGGTTTAGGTTGTAGCTTAAACTTTGCACCTTTTTTATGATTATTAAAATTTGAAAGCGAAAGCCAATAGTTCTTAGCTTCTGTAGTCCCGCTTTCCATTACAACAAATTCTTTAATCCCGAAATCGGGAAGAATTTGTTTCCATTACAATCGGGCTTATTTAATAAAAGTTTGTTGCCTAATTAAGCTGCCCAGTTTTAGGAAATCTATTAATGATTTTTTCAATTTGCCTTATTACATTCGGGATATAAGTTTGGTCAAAATCTATTTCAAATTGTAATTTGCTGCCTAAACCGGGACTGTCCATAACATAGCATTCTGCTTTTAAATGTCCAATCCCATCTCCAATAATTTTAATATTGACCTGGTCTTCTAAAGTTGAAAATGTTGCAGTACCGGTTAGTTTGCTGTAAAGCTCTTCCAGTTCATTTCTAAAGCTAGCAAAATCAGTCGTCATTAAATCCGCGTCAAATTCTCCAGAAAATGCGCCAGCTTTAACTTCAACAAATCCCTTCACCCAATTTTTATCCCAGTCTAGTTCCGCATTAGGGTGGCTAAAACCAATTAAACTTATTTTAATAGAATCTCCGTCGCCCGATATTTCAAAAAATAATGTTTCTTCATCTATCTTTTTATCAAACATAACTTCAAAATTGTAATTTACTTTATAACATACTTCCCACCAACCTGCGTCACTTTTGCCATCATCTTGTTCTTCTCAAAATAATCGAAGCCAGGCTGCAAGGCATTCCAAAAAGCAATATGCTGTGGGAATTGCTTAGCATAATTGTCAAAATTTGCCTTAGTCATCTTAAAAGGAAAAATATTCACAGGAATTTCTTTTTGCCCATTATTTCTAGCTTCTACCTCTAAAACATACACCTCCCTAATTTTATCATCCGTTAAAGGAATACAACCAATCGTTACACAATCCCCATGAATGTAGATGTCTCCACCTGTTTTTCTATTCTTTCCAGTTCTCGCTTTATCTATTGCATTAGGGTAATCTACGCCTAAAGAAAGATGGTACAAACTCATCGGATTAAATACATTGATTTTGTAAAAACCTTCAGGAGTTTGTAAATCACCCTCAACCACTTTCGGTCCCAAAGTACCAGATTTTGCGCAGGCATTGTAAGTTTTGAAAAGAGTAAATTTAGTTTGCTTAGTATTTTTTAACCAGATTTCTACTTTCCCTTCGGCTTTGTAAGCATTTATGAGCATTTCGAAGCCATTACCAAAACCAGCTTTTTCTAAATCCTTTTCTAAGGATGCCCATTTTAAGTCATAAGCCGTTCTTACACGTTCAAACTTTAGTTGTTGCTGCTTAAAGCCTTTTTGTGCACTTACTGTTAAGGTCATTGTAATAAATGAGATGAGGTAGATTAAATATTTCATTTTGGTAGTTTGTTGTATGCAATTTACAATTTTAGTTGTTTAGTTGAATTGTTGTTTGGTTTTTTAGATTGGTCAGACTTTTTACGTTTTACTTTCAATTTTTAACTTATTGTAGCATCTTTACAATTACACGTATGGCTAGTTTCTTTTCGTTTGCTACAATTCTAACTCTTTTGGGCTGCTTGGCTTTAGGCGCTGCCTATGCTTGGGTTTTGTATGCCGCAAATAAAAATCTCGACAAAAAATTAAGAAATACATTAGCTGCGGTTCGAACTTTAGCCGTTGCTATTTTAGCGTTCTTACTGTTCGCACCCCTGGTTCGTCGCATTAGTCATACACCAGAAAAACCTGTGATTATTATTGCTAATGATAATTCTATTTCGGTAAAAGCCATACAACCATCAGGATTTGATGCCAAAAAATACCAACAAGATTTAAAGCAGCTGGCAGATAAACTGAGCGAGAGATACGAAGTAAAAACTTACAGTTTCGGCGATAGTGTGAAGCAAGGTTTTTCGTTTACCGGCAACGACCAAATTAGTAACGGAACAGCATTGGTCAGTCAGTTGAATGACGAATTACTGAACAGAAATGTCGGTGCTATCATCATGGCTAGCGATGGAATTTTCAATCGTGGAGGAAACCCAATTTACGAACTCAATAAAATTAAAGCACCGGTTTACACCATTGCCATGGGCGATACAATCCCGAAACGAGATGTGCTGGTAGCCAATGTGAATTACAACAACATCGTTTATCTCGATAATGAATTCACTTTAGATGTGCAGGTGCAAGCTTTCGAAAGTAAAGGCGAAAACATCAGGCTATCTGTATTAGAAAACGGTAAGCAAGTAACCGAACAATCTCTAAATATTGGCAGTGCTAGTTTCGTAAAAGATACTCAAATCAAATTGAAAGCTACCAAAGTCGGAGTTCATCGTTATACAGTAAATGTATCGAAAGTTAAAAACGAAATCACTACCAAAAACAACAGCCAAACCATTTTTGTAGAAATAATTGACGGCAGGCAGAAAGTATTGCTAGCTGCAGCTGGGCCACATCCAGATTTAGCAACATTTAAGCAGGCTATCGAACTGAATAAGCACTACGAAGTAAGTACATCCATCGCTGAAGAATTAGAAAGCGTAGACGTCTCTAAATTTAGTTTAGTGGTTTTATATCAATTGCCGTCCTTAAATTATTCGGCGATTGCCTTAATTAACAAGTTAAAGCAGCAGAAAATAGCGACCTGGTTTGTAGTAGGTGCACAGACTAATTTGCAAGGTTTCAATCAAGCGCAAACGCAGTTAAATTTTACTAGGCCAAATGGTAGTTTGCAAGATGTATTTCCATATTATGAGAACAACTTTACTGCTTACAATTTAAATACAGATGCATTAAAGCAACTGGAAGGCTATGACCCGCTGCAAATTCCTTTTGCTAATATGATGATTAAAGGCAGCCATACTGCAGTGCTCAATCAGCGTATTGGAAAAGTGAATACGCAAAGTCCAATGTTGTTTTTTGCGGAAGACAATGGTAAAAAGTTTGGCTTCTTAATAGGAGAGGGGATTTGGAAGTGGAAACTGGAAGAAGCGAAAAATGAAAATGCTTATCCTTTGGTAGCAGAGCTGATTTCAAAAACGGTACAATATCTTTCCGTAAAAGATGATAAGCGAAAGTTCAAAGTTTATACAAGTAAAAGCACTTTCGAAGAGAACGAAAATGTGATGCTCAACGCAACTTTGTATAACGATGCTTTTGAGCCTGTTAATGCTTCCGAAGTAAAGATACAAATCAAAAACTCGGAGGGCAAAGCATACAATTATACTTTTTCAAAGGTTGGGAACGCTTATCAATTAGATGCTGGTGCTTTGCCGCAAGGCAATTATACTTACACAGCTTCTACCAATTTAGGCGATAAGAAATACACCGCCAATGGTGCGTTCTACATCAACGCCGTGATTACAGAATATCAGCAAACTACAGCAAATCATCAATTATTAAATACCATAGCGCAACAAACGCTGGGTAAAATGTATATGCCAGCTAACTTATTAAGCATATCCGATGATTTGGAAAAGAGCGGTCAGGTAAAAACGATTACCTACGAAGACAGACGGTACGAGGAAATGATTAATCTAAAATGGATTTTTGCTGCTATCTTAGTATTGCTAAGTATCGAATGGTTCTTTAGAAAACGTAATGGCGAAGCATAATGGATGTTAACACCACCGAAATTATTGAGGTACTAGGAACCATTTCCTTTGCTATTTCTGGTACTTTTGCGGCCGTGCAAAAGCGTTTAGACCCTTTCGGTGTACTAATTATTGCTTTTGTAACTTCTATTGGTGGTGGTACAGTGCGTGATTTGCTTTTAGGAGATACTCCTGTAGCTTGGATGCGAGATGTTAATTACTGTCTTTTAATTTTGGTCACATCTATTCTTACGCTATTCTTCAAGCATCAAATTAAAAAGTTTAAAGTAACCCTTTTTCTCTTCGACTCGCTAGGTCTAGGTTTGTTTACCTTGGTTGGTGTACAAAAAGGAATAGTGTTTGGTTTAGAGCCTGGTATCTGTGTTGCTTTGGGTACCATTACTGGTTGCTTCGGGGGTATTATTCGAGATACCTTGCTCAATACAATTCCGCTGATTTTTAGAAAGGAAATTTATGCTACTGCTTGCATTGCTGGTGGCATTCTGTACTTCGGATTATTAGAGATGAACCTTAAAGCCGACATTGCTAAAATTATAGTCATCACTTTTATTGTAACATTAAGAATTATCGTAGTGCGTTATAAGTTGGCACTGCCGAGGTTTGGGTATTAAGTTTAACAAGCCGTCATTGCGAGGCACGAAGCAATCCTAAAGCGCTTGTAATAACTCATAATGTTGTAAGATTGCTTCGTGCCTCGCAATGACGTAGTGAGAAACAGCTTCAGACATTATGGATAAACAAACTCTTTCAATTTTCCATTCTTCGAAGCATCATAAAGTTGCCATAACTCTTTCGTCCAAGTTTTTTTATCGCTTTGCTGGTACAAGTAGGGCAGCAATAAATTCATCGCTCCTAAGGCCTGTTCTTGCTTTTCTTTTATTGTAGGGTTTTCCAGCGAAAATTTAGTTAACGCAGCCATGTACATCAACAACAAATCAGAATCTGTATTGAAGAAACTGGTTTCCCGCTCTTCCATATAAAAAATATAATCTGGTGTGCCATTCATCCAGTCTACCAAAAATTGGCCAGCATTATTTCTAGATTTATTTTTCTTGTTAATTGGGGTTTGAAAAAGATAATCAACCACTTTTAAAATAGTCGGTTCGGCATGTTTGTAGCTTGCCTTTTTGTTTAGCTTAACATTTTTAAGATTGGGAAGTTCTTGCCCGTAAGATGTTAACGAGAATGATGCTAGAAAAAGGAAAATGACAAGAAGGGTTTTCCTCATTTGATGAATTTATATCCAACTAAAATAATAAAAAGAAACTATTTTTTTTCCTCTTCCCTTACAACAACAAAAACATCTTCGTTTGCTTTTTTCATGAAATATTTTTCGCGAGCAAACTTTTCGGCACTGTTTAAGTTGCTATCCAATTCTTTTAAATCTTTCTTTACCGAAGCAATTTCTTTGGTGTAGAAATCTTTTTCTTGTTGCAATTTCTTCACCTGAGCACTGTATTCATATTGTGCAATAATGTCGTTTTTATCGAAAAACAGCATCCATACGCCAAATGCAGCGATAGCCAGAAAATATTTATTGCGGAAAAGATCTATTAATCGCTTCATGGGTTTTGAAAATCGTCATTGCTTGGTGCCTCGAAATGACGTGTAAATATAAAAAAACATCCGAAGGTTTTAAATCTTCGGATGTTCTACAAATGTATTTATTAACTTATCAACACCGTAATGGTGTCTGATTTTTTATTTTTTCGCAAACTTGAAGTTTTTACCGATGAACTTTGCAGCTTCACCTAATTCTTCTTCAATACGCAACAACTGATTGTATTTTGCAATCCTATCTGAACGCGAAGCTGAACCAGTTTTGATTTGACCACAGTTTAATGCTACCGCTAAGTCAGCAATAGTAACATCTTCAGTTTCGCCAGAACGGTGGCTCATTACAGAAGTGTAACCGTTGGTTTGTGCTAAGCTTACCGCATCAATAGTTTCAGTTAAAGAACCAATTTGGTTTACTTTTACTAAGATTGAGTTTGCAGTATTGGTATCGATGCCTTGTTGTAAGCGCTTAACGTTAGTTACAAATAAATCATCACCTACTAATTGTACGGTTGCACCAACTTTGTCAGTTAAGCTTTTCCAGCCATCCCAGTCGTTCTCGTCCATACCATCTTCAATAGAAATGATTGGATATTTAACTGTTAAGTCTGCTAAGTACTGCGCTTGCTCTTCACTAGAACGAATTACGCCTGTAGCACCTTCAAATTTAGTATAGTCGTATTTTCCGTCTTTGTAAAACTCAGAAGCTGCGCAATCTAACGCTAAACAAATTTCTGAACCTGGCTTGTAGCCCGCTTTTTCAATCGCTTTCAATACAGTTTCAATTGCATCTTCAGTACCATCAAAAGTTGGAGCGAAACCACCTTCGTCACCCACTGCAGTAGATAAACCTCTATCGTGTAAAATTGCTTTTAAGCTATGAAAAACTTCTGTTCCCCAACGTAAAGCCTCAGAGAAAGAAGGTGCGCCAACAGGCATGATCATAAACTCTTGGAATGCGATAGGGGCATCAGAGTGAGAACCACCGTTAATGATGTTCATCATCGGGATTGGTAATGTATTTGCATTTACGCCACCCACATAGCGATATAAAGGCTGACGGCTTTCTTGTGCCGCGGCTTTAGCCACTGCCAATGAAACACCTAGTATAGCGTTAGCTCCTAGGTTACCTTTGTTTTCGGTACCATCTAGGTCTATCATCAATTTGTCAATCAGTTTTTGGTTAAAAACATCAACACCTTGCAAAGCTTGTGCAATTTTAGTATTTACGTTTTCTACTGCTTTTAAAACACCCTTGCCTAAGTATGTTTTTTTATCTCCATCGCGTAATTCAACAGCTTCATACTGACCCGTACTTGCTCCAGATGGAACAGCTGCACGGCCCATAAAACCATTTTCTGTCATTACTTCTACTTCAATAGTAGGATTGCCTCTCGAATCGAGGATTTGTCTTGCGTGGACATCGAAAATTAAACTCATTTTATACTTGTTTTGATTAAAAATCCCCTTAGTGTAAAAAATACAATTAGTAGTGGGTTTTTCAAAGTTATAATATTTTTTAAACTTACGTAATCAATCGATTAATTTTTATTGACTAGAACTAAGCTAATTAGAAATAAAAAAAGGCAGCTACTATTTTAGTAAACTGCCTATTCATAGGTAAATGAAAAGTTTTTTGGATTTAAAACGTTAATTACTAAAATTTTAGCGTTTACTACGATTATACTTCTTAATCTAATCCTTAAACAATAGTTTGAGACTATCTTCAACAAAAGTCGTTTATCACAAAAAAATATAGTCGGATAATAACCATTTATAAACGTTTATTATCGGATAAACTGGCTCCAGTTCTTTTAAAATGAAATTTATTTGTAGTTTTAGTAGGTACAAACCGATAATAAACCTATGAATCGATTTTGCTTAGACTGCCATTCCCAGATTAAAGGGCGTGCAGATAAAAAGTTTTGTGATGACCAATGTAGGAACAACTACAATAATAAACGTAAGAGTGAAGATGGTGAATCTATCAGAAGGATTAACCAAATTTTAAACCGAAACAGAAAGTTTTTACGGGAAGAAATCGATAATGGAAGGGCTAGGGTCAGCAAAGAAAGCCTCAGCAAAAAGGGTTTCGATTTCGACTACCATACGCACTATTACCTTGCGCCAACGGGCAGCGTTTATGTATTTTGTTATGAGTATGGCTATACTTTAGTTGAAAACGACGAAGTTTTATTATTAAAAAGAGAATAGCTGTTTGATGGTGATTTTCTAACTTTGATAGAAATACATCATATATGTTAGATTTTTTTAAGCAACCTTGGCCTTGGTACATTGCCGGACCATTGATTGGGCTCACTGTGCCTGCACTTTTACTTTTGGGAAATAAGTCCTTCGGTATAAGTTCATCTTTAAGGCATATCTGTGCTGCTTGTATCCCAGCCAATATCTCTTTCTTTAAATACGATTGGCGAAAGGAAGCCTGGAACTTATTTTTTGTTTTTGGAATTTTCGTCGGGGGTGTGCTAGCTTCATGGTTGTTGGCAAATCCACAACCGTTACAAGTAAATGAAAAATTGGCTGACGAGCTTGCTGGCTATGGGATAGTTGATTATTCCAATTTAGTGCCGATAGAAATTATGAATTGGTCTTCACTCTTTTCGATGAAAGGCTTCCTGATTATGATATTTGGTGGTTTTTTGGTGGGCTTCGGTACGCGGTACGCTGGCGGCTGCACCAGTGGTCATGCCATAATGGGGCTGTCTAACCTACAATGGCCATCTTTAGTTGCTACTATTTGTTTTATGGTGGGTGGATTTTTGGCCGCTAATCTATTGTTGCCACTTATTTTAGCTCTTTAAGTTATGGAACAGAGAAGTTTTAATCTTGCTAACCTTAAATATTTGTTGGTTGGCACATTGTTCGGAATCGTTTTTGTAAAAGCCGAAATTATAAGTTGGTTCCGCATTCAAGAAATGTTCAGATTGCAGTCATTTCACATGTACGGAGTTATAGGAAGCGCAGTTGTGGTAGGTATGCTTTCGGTTTGGATAATTAAAAAGTTCAAGATAAAAGCACTAAGTGGCGAACCGATCGTGATACAGCCTAAGCAGTTTAACAAAGGACAAATTTATGGCGGTTTGCTATTTGGATTTGGTTGGGCGCTCACGGGTGCTTGCCCGGGACCGTTATTTGCACAAATTGGAAACGGAGCTACGGTAATTGTTGTTACTTTATTAAGTGCCATAACTGGTACTTGGTTTTATGGTTTAATTAGAGATAAATTACCACGTTAATGGAAGAAGTATTAATTATTACAGGAGGAAGCAAGGGGATTGGTAAAGGGATTATAAACGCCTATCTAGCGAATGGTACTAGAGTTTTCTCAATATCGAGAACGGTAAACGCCGAACTGAGCAAGAATGGTGTAACGCAAATTGAGCTAGATTTAACGCGAACCGACTTGATAGAAGCAGAACTGAATAAAGTTTTGAAATTATTGGCTAAAGACAAAGTGAGTAAAATTACCCTAATTAATAATGCTGGTACGCTGGGTAAAATCGATCCTTTGGATAAAATTGATATAGATACAATAGAAAAAACTATTAGATTGAATACAACCGTACCTTTTATTTTAAGTTCGATTTTTATTAAATACTTAGAAAGCTGGACTGCTAAAAAGTCGATTATTAATATTACTTCTGGCGCAGCATTGAAGCCTTACTTTGGCTGGGCCGCCTATTGTAGCACTAAAGCGGCCATAAATATGCTTACGCAAACAATTGCTGTAGAACAAGCTGAAGTACAAAATGGTGTGAAAACATTGGCAATAGCACCTGGAGTGGTAGATACCGATATGCAGTCGGAAATTCGCCAAAGCGATAAAAACAGTTTTAAAGATATTGAGCGATTTATTGCTTTGAAAGAAGATGGTGCTTTGAATGATGCAGCAACAGTTGGGGCAAAAATATTTGAAATGGATTATGATGATAGTTTAGAAAATGGCTCTATTTTAAGGGTAGATGGTAATTAAAACTGTTACTGAAACATTTTTGAAGTTTTGATGTTCTGTTATTCAAAACTATAAGTGGTAAAAAACATGAGAATCATTTGCTTATCATTGTTGACAGTATGTTTGTTTGCCTGTCAGCAAAGAACTAGAATTACCGGAGAAAAAGAGAAAACAGATACATCAGGTACCATTCCATTAGAAGAGCAATCCTGTTACACCTACGTTAAAGACAGAGATACAGCAAAGCTTACCTTAATAACTACGGGTATCGTTTCTACTGGCGAGCTTCAGTACAAATGGTTCGAGAAAGATCGTAACATGGGTAGTATCGAAGGTGAGATGCGTGGAGATACTTTGGTGGCCAATTACACCTTTAATTCTGAAGGAAAACAATCGGTTAGACAAGTGGTGTTTCTTAGAAAAGGGAATCAATTTTTAGAAGGTTTTGGAGAAGTAGAGGAAAGGGATGGAAAAATGCAATTCAAAGATTTAAAGCGGGTTGATTTTAGCAATCCAATAGTTTTTGAAAAGGTAGCTTGTAAATAGCCATAACAGAAATGTAATTTTAACCGATATTGGAGTAGGCAAGGATACTTTGCGTATTTTTGCCATGCTTCCTAAAAATATGGTTAGAATAATCTCGTGCTTCTATCTTTTACTTCTAATTATTTGCTACATACCTTCGTCAGCGCAAAAGGTTGTTAACGTAAATGATGGTATTGATCAGCATATTTTCAACTTTTCCGAAATTGAAGTTTTAGTAGATAGTAAACGCCAGTTTACTTTCGAGCAGATAAGTAGCGCTGCTTTTGAACAGCGTTTCAAACCGAGTGTAAAGAGTACACCGCAAACTTCTAATTTCAACACCGTTTACTGGTATCGAGTAAAAATTAGGCACAACGCCGAGGCGAGCAACAAATTTCTGTTGGAGTTTTTTGATCAGACTATCGACCATTTGACGGTCTATGTCCCTCAAAGCGATGGTTCTTACCAAGTTGAGCAATTGGGCGATCGGCTAAGGTTTAAAGATCGAAAACTGATGCACAAAAACTTCGAATTTTACCTCGATAATGATGATAATGAAGTTCGTATCTACTATTTCAAAATCCAATCATCGCAAATAGCCGACGTAATTATCGTATTGCGTTCTGTAAATTGGTTCATAGCGTATGCTTTAGACGAATATTTCTACTTCGGTATATTCTACGGGATGATTTTGGTCTTCAGTTTCTACAACCTGATCATGTATATCGCCATTAGGCAAAAACAATACTTATTTTATGTACTGTATAATTTAAGTGTAGGCTTGTTTGAGATGAGCTCAGACGGTATCGCTTATCAATACCTATGGCCAAATGCACCTAACTGGAATCAGATTGCTTATGCGGTTTTTCTCTACGCAACCAGCGTTTTTGCCTTGCTTTTTACTCGAGAGCTACTTTTCGTAAAAGCTAAAGCACCAAAAATCGATAAATTGATTATCAGTGTTATTTTGGTAAGATCTGTATTTTTTATTTACTGTTTACTATTTGATCAAGAGTTATTTAGTTACAAGTTTATAGAATTCGTACCGCTTACCGTAGCATTTTTTACCGGTATTTATATTTTTAGAAAAGGTTATCAACCGGCCCGTTTCTTCGTGTTGGGATATAGCTTCCTGTTCTTCGGATTCACGCTGAAATTCCTAATCATGTTAGGCATATCTTGGTTGAATTTTGGTGTGATTACCTATTATAGTTTAAGCTTTTGTTTTGTGCTAGAAATGATCTTCCTGTCTTTTGCTATTGGCGATAAGGTTCGCATTTTAAAGAAGAAAAAAGATAAAGCACAGCGACAAATGATCCAACAGATGAGCGTAAATGCGAAGCTAAAGGATAAATTAAACCAAGAGCTGGAGGCACAGGTGCAGGAGCGCACAAAGGAGGTTTTCAATAAATCGATGATTATTGAAGCGCAAAATGACGAGCTGGTGAAAGCCAATGAACAACTTAAACAGCAGGCAGAAGAAATTTCTAGGATGAACGTGCTTTTGGAACAGGATAACCAAGAGCTGCAAACCAATGTAGAGAAAATCTCGATAGCTAGGGTAATGTCTGCCGATGTTGACTTTGAGGAGTTTAGCAAGATTTACCCCGACAAAGAAAGTTGTGACCGCTTTTTAGCAGAGCTGAAATGGAAGAACGGTTATGCCTGCAAAAAATGTAAAAATGCGCATTACTTTGCTGGACATACGCCGTATAGCAGGCGTTGTAGCAAATGCGATTACGACGAGTCGGTAACGAGCTACACTATTTTTCAAAATACCCGAATACCTATCAACAAAGCATTCTACATTGTGTTTTTGGTATATTCTACCAAAGGAAAAATATCCTCACACAAGCTTTCTGAGCTTTTAAATATTAGGCAAAGTACTTGTTGGACTTACGGCACACGCATTAAAGCCGTAATGGAAGAACGAAAATCGATCCTAAAAAAGGCAAACAAAAACGGTTGGAGCCTCCTCGTGTTAGATTAATTGCGGAAAATCCACTCTCCAGCAGAAAAAATCAAAAAAAAATGCTCACGGTGCTGAAGCGTATCGGGCTACTAAGATCAATTCTACTTATTGTAGCATTACGTACTGTAAATCAATATGAACTACAGTTTTGCGTTGCGGTGTTTTAGCGTATCAAAAACATTGTAAGTATTTGTTTATCAATTATTTATGTAATTTTTTATTTGCTTTTAAAGTTGTAATCGCTTTAACTTTACCATTGCTAAATATTAACTGTATTAAATATGAACAAAAAAATTACCTTACTTACGGTATTACTTTTTAGTTTCATGAGTTACGTCATGGGGCAGGAGGTCACCATTTCCGGTCAAGTAAAAGATCAAAAAGGTTTGCCCCTTCCAGGGGTTTCAGTGAGAGTAAAAGGTACCAACACTGGTGCATCAACAGAATCTAATGGTACTTTTAGATTAAAGGCTAATGCAGATGCTGTGCTTACTTTTTCATTCATAGGTTTTAAAACTATTGAAGAACCTATCAGCAGTAGAACAACTATTAACATTACACTTTCTGAAGAGGACAACAAGCTGAACGAAGTTGTGGTGGTGGGTTATGGAACTACAATGAAGAAGGATTTAACTACGGCTGTAGTATCCGTATCTTCTAAAGAATTAGAAAACCAACCTATTACCAACCCTTTACAAGCTATACAAGGCAGGGCAGCGGGTGTTCAGGTAACATCGCAGTCGGGTAAACCTGGCGCTGGTGTGGCGGTAAGTATTCGTGGTAACACGTCTATCACGGCGTCTAATAGTCCGCTTTATGTTATTGATGGTGTTGTTTCTCGCGATGCAAGTTTCCTTAACGCCAACGATATAGAAACGATGACCATCCTTAAAGATGCATCTGCGGCAGCAATTTATGGTTCTAGTGGTGCAAATGGTGTAGTTTTAATCACCACTAAAAAAGGTTCGGCTAATAAACTACAAATTGGTTTTAATGCGTTTACTGGCTTCTCTAATTTCTGGCGTAGCCAAGATGTGTTAAACAGAGATCAGTACATCTCTTTAATGACTGAACTTGGCTATACCACTTTTGGCGGCGACATGAACACGGATTGGCAAAAAGAAACTTTTGGTACAGGTACACAAAACCAATATCAAGCTTCTATTTCTGGTGGCGTAAAGGGCGGTCAGTACTATTTCTCAGCAGGATATCAACGCGATAAAGGGGTTGTAGCCCCTGCAGAATTGAACCGAGTTACGGCTAATTTTAACGGATCGCAAAACATCACCACATGGTTAAAATTAACTGGTAATGCAGTATTAACTTCTAGCAGATCTGTAGATGTTGGCGATAATAGCAGTGTTTCTCGTGGAGGCGTGATCTTGGGTGCATTAACAACACCACCTACCATCGGCATTTTTGCACCAAACGGACAATATACCACTATTCCAAACGCAGGTGGCTGGGATAACCCTTTGGCATTGGCCTTTGGTAACGATAATAAAACTAAAAACTTGAGATTTATAGGAGCTTTCTCTGCTCAGGCCAATATCACCAAAGATTTATATTTCAAATCAAGTATCAGTACCAACGTTAACAGAAACGATTACAGCTACTATACTGATAACTTTCTAACTACGTACGGTCGTCAAGAGCGTGGGGTAGAACGTGCAAACGAAACCAGAGATAACGTGTGGTTAAACGAAAATATCTTAAACTATACCAAAAATGTAGATAAACATGCTTTTACCGCCACAGCTGGTTATACCTTGCAGGGATCGGATTGGAAATACAATAACTCTGAAAGAAATCGTTTCTTCGATACTTCGGGTAATCCAATTGAACCATCTGTACTGTTAACTATTCCACAACGAGCACAATGGACAAAACAATCTTACCTAGCTCGTGTTACCTACGCCTTCGACAACAAGTATTTGTTTAGCTCGAACTTTAGGGCAGATGGATCATCGAGATTTGCCAAAGACAATCGTTTTGGTTATTTCCCTTCTTTCTCTGCAGGTTGGAGAATTTCGGCAGAGGATTTCATGAAAGACATCAAAACCATTGATGATTTGAAACTTCGCGGTAGCTGGGGTAAAGTAGGTAACGATGAAGGAATTGGAGATTACGCTTACATGAAATTGTACAGCATTAATGCTCAAGGGGAGTATACACTACAAAACCCAGAAAATAGAGAATTAAAATGGGAGCAAACCACGCAGACCAACATTGGTTTAGATTTAACAATGTTCAACAGCAGGTTAACATTTACTGCCGATGCATATTTAAAGAGGACTAACGATTTATTGGTTAACGTACAGTTAAGCCCATCTTCGGGTTTTGGTAGCCAAGCTTATAATGTAGGTTCAATAGAAAATAAAGGTTTAGAGTTCGTATTGTCAACCAAGAACGTAGACCGTGAAAAGTTGAAATGGACTACAGATTTAAACTTCTCTATTAATAGAAACAAGGTAGTAAGTTTAGGTAATGATACTAAATCATTAGACTTTGCAGGTATCGATCAACGTGATGCTGCAGTGCGTATCGTTCCAGGTAGACCTCTTGGTAGTTTTTATGGATATGTGTTTACGGGTGTTGATCCTGCTACCGGTGCAGCGCAATATGCCGACCTAAATAATAATGGGATTAGAGATACAGAAGATCGAACATTTATTGGTTCTGCGCAGCCTAAGTTTACCTACGGTGTAACCAACAATTTAACTTATGGTAACTGGAACTTGAATTTATTCTTTCAAGGTGTTCAGGGCAACCAATTATTTAATGCTACCAGAATTGATTTAGAAGGAATGTTCGATTCGAAAAATCAATCGGTAGTAGTGTTAGACAGATGGACGGCTCCTGGTCAAATCACTAATGTTCCGAAAGTATCGCGAGCAGGTGTAGAAAACTCTCTTACATCTAGCCGATTTGTAGAAAATGCTTCTTACCTACGTTTAAAAACAGCAACGATATCTTACAGTTTCAGCTCTGCTGCTTTGCAAAAGTTAAAAATGAATAAACTTACACTATTTGCTAGTGGCTTTAACTTGTTAACGTTTACCAAATATTCTGGTTTAGATCCAGAGGTGAATATGAATTCGGCAAATGGCCCAGCTATGGGAGTTGATTTTGGAACTTACCCTCAATCTAGAAGTTTGTTGTTCGGTGTTAATGTTGGATTTTAAGAATTAAAGAGATGAAACTAAATAAATTAACTTTAGTAGCAATTGCAGCAGCGACATTCAGTTTGCATAGCTGTAAAAAAGATTTTCTAGATAAGCAACCATTTAATCAGGTTACTCAGATTACAGATGCAGATGGTGCAGAGCGATTAATGGCAGGTGTTTATGGTAGCATGTATAACGATTACCACATTTGGGATTACATGATTAATGGCGATGTAACTTCAGACAATGCCTACGCTGGTGGTGATAATCCTGCAAATATTCAAATTGATCTATTTACTACAGATGCGACTAACGGCAACGTAGGACGTGATTGGGGCGGATTATATTCGAACATCAAAAATGCAAATGAGGTAATAGAAAATGTTGCAAATATTCAAGACGCTGCCTTAGATGCCGGCGATAGAAGAGCGCAAATGATAGGCGAAGCAAAAACATTAAGAGCCTACTTTTACTTCCATTTAGTGCGCTTATGGGGTAGTGTACCTTTGATTTTAAAAACGCCAACTACTTTACAGGAAATGCAACAACCTCGCTCTACTGTAGATCAGGTGTACACACAAATCATTAAAGATTTGGAAGAAGCTTTACCGAACGTACGTACTACGGCTCCTAACAAAGGTATCATTACCAAAGGTGTAGTAAACGCCTTATTGGCAAAAGTTTATGCTTCTATCCCCAACCCAGATTGGACTAAAGTAAATCAGTACGCTGATGCAGTAATTGCAGGAGGTTATGCTCCGGTAAGCAATTTCGACCATTTATTTGACGGTGCACATAAAAACAACTCAGAGTCTATCTGGGAAATGCAATACGATGGTTGGGGTGGCCCAAAAGGCAGAGGTAACTGGATGACGGGCGTAATTGTTGGTTCAGGTTGGAAACGTTTCTGTACACCAACAAACGATTTGGTTGCGGCTTTTGATGCCGAAGGTGATGTGATCCGCAAAGCTTCGAGCATATCATTCAAGAACGTATCTACCGAAGGTTGGTCTGATGATTATTGGAACAAAAACAATTATCCTTTCATCAATAAATACCGAAATGATGATTTGGCTAATTCTTATATCATTCGTTTGGCAGATATAAAATTGTTAAAAGCCGAAGCTTTAAACGAGCTTACTGCTACAGGTTGGACGGCTGCCAAAACTTTGGTAGATGAAATTCGAGGACGTGTTAGCTTAGGCGGAACACCTGCAAATACGCAGGCAGCGATGCGTTTAGCAATTGAAAAAGAGCGTAGGTTAGAGCTTGCTTTCGAAGGTCACCGTTGGTTTGATTTAGTGCGTACAAACCGTGCTGTTACAGTAATGAACGCACAGCGAGATGGCAATGGAAATCTTTTAAACTATAATGTAACGCCGGCGAAGTTATTGTTCCCAATACCACAAGCAGAGCGAGATCGTAACCCTAATCTTTAACAGGAAATTGTTGTATGCAAGTAGGCCTTGCATACAACAATAATACTACACCATGTAATTTTTATAACGTATTACTTATTATCGGTTAGGGTTTTAAAAATGCGTTTAGAGTTAATAGGGGTTGATTTTGTAAGAGATTTAAACGTATCAACTTTCAGTTGTAAGCAAAATCGAAATCAGATTGACCGCTCAGATTACTTTCATTAAAGGTGCTTTGCTGCCTATTTTAGGGCATCTAGTCACCAAAATAAACACACACTATGAACATTAAAAATTTTAGTTTAGCGCTCGTTCTTGTTTTAGCCGGTACTTCCGTTTTTGCACAGCAGAAAATGAGCAAGGAGGCAATTGACCAAAAGGTAAATGTATTACTCTCGAAAATGACCATCGAAGAAAAGGTTGGTCAAATGGCACAGATTACCTTAGATGTTATTGGTAAAGGTAAAGACCGTTACGCTAGCGAAGAGCCTTTTTTGCTTGATCAAAAAGAAATGGAAAAAGCCTTGCTGCAATACCATGTTGGCTCTGTATTGAACACTTCTAACAACAGGGCAAGAACGCCCCAGGTTTGGTACAACATCATCAACCAAATCCAAAACGTTGCAATGAAGAAAGGAAAAAACAAAATTCCGGTAATTTATGGTGTAGATGAAGTTCATGGTGCAACTTATACTGCCGGAGCCACTATGTTTCCGCAACAGATAGGTCAGGCGGCAACCTTTAATAGAGCTTTAGTGAAGGAAGGTGCGAGTATCACAGCCTACGAAACCCGTGCCAGTGCTATTCCTTGGAACTTCTCGCCAATTCTAGATTTAGGTGCTGACCCTCGTTTTCCTCGTCAGTGGGAGAGTTTTGGAGAAGATCCGTTCCTGGTTACAGAACTAGGTAAAGAAATGATCAAAGGTTTAGAAGGCGATAATAACGATGTTTCTAATCCTTTCAAAGTTGCTTCTTCCATCAAACACTTTTTAGGTTACCAAGTTCCAGTTTCTGGTAAAGATAGAACTCCAGCTATCATTTCTGATCAAGCTTTGAGAGAATATCATCTACCAGCATTTAAAGCAGCTGTAGACGCAGGTGCAAAAACCATTATGATTAACTCAGGTTTAATTAATGGTGTGCCAGTACATGCTAACTATAAGATATTAACCAAACTTTTAAGAGAAGAATTAGGCTTTAAAGGTTTGGTAGTAACCGATTGGGGAGATATCGAAAACCTTCACAAACGTGATCGCGTAGCAAAAGACAATAAAGAAGCGGTAATGATGGCTATCAATGCAGGTATTGATATGTCGATGATTGCTTATAACTACGAGCCTTTCTGTGATGATTTAATCGCGTTGGTTAAAGAAGGTAAAGTAAAACAATCTCGTATTGACGATGCAGTTAGAAACATCTTGCGAGTAAAATATGAGTTGAATTTGTTCGAAAAACCAACTACCAATATTAAAGATTATCCAAAATTTGGAAGTAAAGAATTTGAAAAAGTAGCTTATGATGCAGCTGCGGAATCAATGACTTTATTGAAAAACACAGACAATGCATTGCCTTTAAGTAAAACTGCTAAAATATTAATCACAGGTCCAAATGCAAACTCAATGAGAACTTTAAACGGTGCTTGGACTTACTCTTGGCAAGGTGAAAAAGTAGAAGAGTTTGCTGCAAAATACAACACCATAGTTGAGGCAATTCAAAACAAAGTTGGTGCTGCTAACGTAACTTATTTGCCAGGCGTAAGCTATAAAATGGATGGTAAATATTTCGAAGAATATGCCGATCAAATGGACGAAACCATCGCGGCAGCAAAAAATGCTGATGTAATTGTACTTTGTCTAGGCGAAAACTCTTACACAGAAACACCGGGCAACCTAAGTGACCTATACATTTCCGATCTGCAGACTGAGTTAGCGAAGAAACTGGCCGCTACTGGCAAAACTATCGTGTTGGTTTTAAACGAAGGCAGACCAAGAGTGATTAGCAAGTTTGAGAAAAACATGAGTGCCATTTTGCAGAGTTATTTGCCAGGTAATTTTGGTGGAGATGCCATTGCGGATGTGTTATATGGTGATGTTAACCCATCGGGAAAATTGCCTTACACTTACCCTCAGTTCCCCAATGCCTTATTTACGTATTACCATAAGCCATCAGAATCGAGAGAAACTACAGAAGGCGTTTACAACTACGATGCTGATTATAACCCGCAGTACGTATTTGGCCACGGTTTAAGTTACACTACGTTTGCTTATAGTGATATCAAATTAAACAGTAACACTTTGAAAAATGGCGGGACTTTAGAAATCAGCGTGAATGTTAGTAACACAGGTAAAGTTGCTGGAAAAGAAAGTGTATTACTTTTCATTTCTGATCTGGTAGCACATGATATTAGCCCTGATGTAAAACGTTTAAGAGGCTTCGATAAAATCGATTTAAAAGCAGGCGAAACGAAGACGGTTACTTTCAAAATTAAGCCAGAAGATATTGCATATGTAAATGCAGAGTTGGTTACTACTACTGGCGAAGGCGAGTTTACCGTTCAATTAGGTAACCAGAAAGCAAATTTTAATTATACACCTTAAAAAAACAGAGTTGATGAAAAGATTTATAGCGAGTTGCGTAGTGTTGTCTGTGGTATTGTCATCTTGTGCGAGCAAGAAAAGTCAGACTGCCAATAACAATCAAACCGATAGTGAAGTGGCTTTTTGGCTCACCAAAGGCGATCGATCGGTATTGCTGAAAAAACAAGATATAGCTTTAAATTTTGGCACAGCTTCTAATACACACAAAACAATAACAGTAGATGATAACCAAACCTATCAAAGCATTGATGGATTTGGTTATACCTTAACCGGCGGTAGTGCTACGTTAATTAATAAATTGCCAGAACAAGAGAAAGCTGCCTTGTTAAAAGAGCTATTTTCTACCGAAGGAGATGCGATTGGCGTGAGCTATCTGCGGGTAAGTATCGGTGCATCTGATTTAAGTGCAAAGGTTTTTACCTATAATGATTTGCCAGTTGGAGAAACCGATGTAGATATGGAGCGTTTTTCTATTGCAGAAGAAATGACGGATTTGGTACCTGTTTTGAAAAGGATTTTAGCGATCAATCCAGGCATCAAAATCTTAGGTTCGCCTTGGTCGCCTCCAATCTGGATGAAGACAAACAAAGCTTTTAAAGGCGGAAGTCTGTTGCCCGAGTTCTATCAAGCTTATGCGAAGTATTTCGTGAAGTACATAGAGGCAATGAAAGCTCAAGGTATTACCATTGATGCAATTACCATTCAGAATGAGCCTTTACATCCGGGCAATACACCAAGTTTGTTGATGCTGGCTAATGAGCAGGCAAATTTCATTAAAACGGCTTTAGGTCCGGCTTTCCAAAAGGCTGGTTTAAAAACGAAGATCATTCTTTACGATCATAATGCAGACCGTCCAGATTATCCGATGAGTATTTTGGCCGATCCGGAAGCAAGTAAATACGTAGATGGTTCTGCTTTTCACTTGTACGCTGGTCCAATTACGGCGTTGAGTAAAGTTCGTGATGCTTATCCTGATAAACATATCTATTTTACAGAACAGTGGGTAGGTGGACCGAGCAATTTTGGAGAAGATTTGAAATGGCATGTAAGTACATTAATTGTTGGTGCTACAAGAAACTGGAGCAGAAATGTTTTGGAGTGGAATTTAGCAGCCGATGCAAATTATGATCCTCATACACCAGACGGCGGCTGCACCAACTGTTTAGGAGCGATTACTATTGCACCTGCGATCACTAGAAACGTGGCTTATTATGTAATTGCACACGCTTCCAAGTTTGTAAGACCTGGTTCGGTAAGAATTAGTTCGTCAGAAGATAATACGTTGAGCAATGTAGCTTTTAAAACTCCAGATGGTAGAAAAGCATTAGTTGTGATGAACACAAGTAACACCAATCAAACTTTTAATATCAGTTATCAAGGAAAATTGGTAACACCAACATTGCCAGCAGGTGCTGCGGCAACTTTTGTTTGGTAAAAAATATCTTCCTTAGTTTATATTTGATTGAATAAGTTAACCTTGCGAAAGCAGGGTTTTCTTTTTTTAGGGGCTATATTTGCTGCGTCGTAATTGCGAGGCACTGACTGTTCGGACTTCGATAAAGCAAAATAAAAACACCCCAGTCTTTATAATAGGTGCTTTAAAACTTCTCAAACCTTTCCCAAAAACCGTCTTTTGGAAGCTTGGCGAAAATTTTAATTGGTTCTTTCTTCACAGGGTGGATGAATTCCAATTGGCGAGCATGAAGGCAAATGCTTCCTTTTTTACTACCACGTGGATAGCCATATTTGTTATCGCCAACAATTGGGCAACCCATGGTTGAAAGCTGTACTCTAATTTGATGCGAACGACCAGTTAATGGATTAACTCTTAACAAGTAATAGCCATCTAATTCCGTTAAAACTTGATAATCTAGCTCACAATATTGACTGCCTTTGGCTTCGTAGTCGTAAGATTTTACTACGTTTTTCTTTGGATCTTTAATTAACCAGTTGATAAGCTTGCCTTGAGGCTTGGCTGGCTTTTTTCGCACTACCGCAAAGTAAGTTTTTTTGATTTCGCGGTTTTTGAAAATAGCATTCATTCTATCTAAAGCCTTGCTGGTTTTAGCGAATAGAATTAAGCCACTTACAGGTCTGTCTAAACGATGTGCAACGCCTAAAAAAGCTGTTCCAGGTTTGTCGTATTTTTTTGCTAAAAAGTTTCTAACCATATCGTCTAATGGCTGATCTCCAGTTTCGTCAACTTGTACTACATCTCCAGCTCTTTTGTTAATTGCAATGAGGTGGTTATCTTCGTAAAGTACGTCTGCTTCGGTAATGGCCATTAGTTGGTTAATTGTTTAAATCGATGAAATGGTTAATCGTGGTTTGTTGCTTGGTTTAAGTTTCTTGTACTATTTTTTGTTATTTAAACCCGATTGGAGTGTAAACACTTTTTGTTCTTGCCTCCTTAATCCTTCGACAAGCTCAGGATGACAGGAGTGGGCTGCAGTATCGACAACAAAAAGGTTGGAACGAAAAGCGGGACTTATTTAACCGATTGGCACTGAAACTGCTTTTCAAAAATCCTACTTTCTGCTCCATTATTCAAAAGCCCCTTTAGGGGTTTGGGGTTTAATATTGTTCTTTCTCGTTAGGGAAATCGTTCGCTTTTACATCTGCAATGTAAGATTGTGCGGCACCTTTAATGCCTTCGTACAAATCTAAATACTGGCGTAAAAAACGAGGTTTGAAGCCTTTCGTCAAGCCAATCATATCGTTAACTACCAATACTTGTCCATCGCAATGCGGACCAGCGCCAATGCCAATAGTTGGAATGTAAAGGCTTTCGGTTACTTCTTTAGCCAATTTAGCAGGAATTTTTTCTAATACAACTGCAAAACAACCTGCTTCTTGTAATGCTAGTATATCAGTTTTTAATTTATTTGCTTCTTCTTCGTCTTTAGCTCTAACGGTGTAAGTGCCAAATTTATAGATAGACTGAGGCGTTAAACCTAAATGTCCCATCACAGGAATACCTGCGGTGATAATACGTTGGATAGATTCAACAATTTCAACACCGCCTTCGAGCTTTACACCGTGTGCACCACTTTCTTTCATGATGCGGATGGCCGAATTTAAGGCTTCTTTGGAGTTGCCTTGGTAAGAGCCGAAAGGCAAATCTACCACTACAAATGCTCTGTTTGCACCACGAACCACAGATTGGGCGTGGTAAATCATTTGATCTAAAGTGATAGGTAGCGTAGTTTCGTGACCAGCCATTACGTTAGAGGCCGAGTCTCCTACTAGAAGAACATCTAGACCAGCATCGTCTAAGATGGTGGCCATGGAATAATCGTAAGCGGTAAGCATGGCAATTCTTTCGTTGCGCTGCTTCATTTCTTGCAAAGTACGCGTTGTTATACGCTTAATTTCTTTGTTTACCGACATGCTTTTTGTTTTGGTGTGCACAAAATTAGGGTTTATTTTTTAAAAAACTGGTTAGGTGACGGGGATCAGGAACTAGTTCCTGAAAATCAGAAGTTAGGGATTAGGTAGTAGTCAATGGCTTATGGTTGATAGCTGTTGTGTTTAATAATATAGGAATTCAACAATTGCTCAATAAAGCCGTAAAACAATTGGGAATAACCAGTTTCAACGATTAAGCAATTAAACAATTAGCCCAGCTCCAAACTTTTTTAAAAAATCTTAAAAAAAATGCTTCAAAACGCATACCTTTGTACTCCGAAATGAGAGAGTTCAATCATACGGTTTTATCTTCTAGTAAAAGCGGTTTATCCGTTAAAAACTCCCATTCCTTTTTATCATTTTTTATCCCCAATTTTTATTGTAATTTAAATGACTAACTACACTAAGTTACCAGCGATTTTGTTATTGGCCGATGGCACCGTTTTTTATGGCAAGGCTGCTGGAAAAATAGGAACTACCACCGGTGAAATCTGTTTCAATACAGGTATGACTGGCTATCAGGAGGTTTTTACAGATCCTTCTTATTTCGGACAGATTATGGTAACTACCAACGCACATATTGGTAATTACGGTATGCACCGCGATGAGGTAGAATCTGAAAGCGTTAAAATTGCTGGTTTGGTTTGCAAAAATTACAACATCAATTATTCAAGAAAAGAAGCTACAGAATCTATTCAAGATAACTTCCAAAATGAGAACATTGTAGGTATCTGTGATATCGATACCCGAGCTTTGGTGCGTCACATTCGTAACAAGGGTGCAATGAATGCCATTATTTCTTCGGAAATTACTGACTTGCAAGAATTGAAAAAGAAATTGGAAGAAGTGCCTTCTATGGATGGTTTGGAACTTTCTTCGGTAGTTTCTACCAAAGAGCCTTACTACTACGGTAATCCAGAGGCTGCAATTAAAGTTGCTGCTTTAGATTTAGGGATCAAGAAAAACATCCTTCGCAACTTCGACGACAGAGAACTTTACATCAAAGTATTCCCTGCTAAAACTACTTTCGAAGAAATGAATGCTTGGGGAGCTAATGGTTATTTCATTTCTAATGGTCCTGGCGATCCATCGGCAATGCCTTACGCTATCGAAACTGTGAAAGCGGTTTTAGCGGCTGATAAACCATTGTTCGGGATCTGTTTAGGTCATCAGTTATTGGCAGAAGCTAACGGTATTGGTACCATGAAAATGTTTAACGGTCATCGTGGATTGAACCACCCAGTTAAAAATATCATTAAGAACCACTGCGAAGTAACTTCTCAAAACCACGGTTTCGGTGTAATTCCAGAAGAAGTTAAAGCTTCGGATAAAGTAGAAATTACTCACGTTAACTTAAACGATGATTCTATTGAAGGTATCCGTGTGAAAGGCAAAAAAGCATTCTCAGTACAATATCACCCAGAAAGTTCTCCAGGTCCACACGATTCACGTTACCTTTTTGATGATTTCGTTAGCTTAATTAAAGGCGATTTAGTTTGGTAATTAAACACTGGCTATAAAATATGAAGAGCAAAGACTTAAATCTTTGCTCTTTTTTGTGAAATATGTTAGGCGATTTGTATTTTAATCGTAATTCGTAAATCTACAATCGTCAATCGAAATCATCATTTCATCCTCATAATTACTCCAATTAGCGGAAAAACGTTTCCCATTATTATAAAGCTTCTTACTTTTATACCAATGACAAACAAACGACCAATTATTAGCGTAAGTAATTTAGTGAAACACTATGGCGAGTTTAAGGCCGTTCAAGGGCTGTCGTTCGAGGTTTACGAAAATGAAATATTTGGATTGCTTGGTCCGAACGGAGCAGGCAAAACCACCACTTTAGAAATTATAGAAACTTTACGTGACAAAACCAGTGGCGAAGTTTTGGTAGATGGTTTGAATGTAGATAGCGATGCCAATGCGATTAAACAAATCATTGGGGTGCAATTACAAGCTGCGGGTTATTATCCAAACTTAAATTTGGTAGAGCTTTTGCAACTATTCTCTGGACTTTACGGTGTAAACGTTTCTCCGATGGAAATGCTAGCAAAGGTAAACCTACAGGATAAAGCTAAAGCAAAGTACAAAGAGCTATCGGGTGGACAGAAACAACGTTTTTCCATTGCTACCACCTTAATTAATTCACCAAAAATTGTGTTTTTAGATGAGCCAACTACGGGTTTAGATCCGCAGGCACGTAGAAATCTTTGGGATTTGATTAGCGAAATCAGAAATAACGGCACAACAGTAGTGATCACAACTCACTACATGGACGAAGCCGAGCAATTATGCGATAGAGTTGCTTTTGTAGAAGCAGGGAAAATCATCGCGTTAGATACGCCAGACCAATTGATAGACAATTTAATTGCCAGCGGTTTTGAACGTTCAAAAGAAGTAAAGGCTGCCAACTTGGAAGATGTATTTATCAATCTTACCGGTAAAGCGTGGAGAGAGTAAATTAAGTAGAAAGTCACAAGTAGAAAGTCAAAAACATTGCACATGTCGCAACCTTACAATCATACAAAAGCCACGTTGGCGTTAGCAAAAGCGAGTTTTAGGTCAATTACCCGAAGCCCTTCTGCAGTAATTTTTACTTTAGCGTTCCCGCTGATATTCATTATCGTTTTCGGCTTTATAGGCGGCGGCGGTATGAAGCTTGACGTAGCCGTAGCACCAGGCTCAGATTTGCAAAATCCAGTAATTGCAGCAATCGAAAAAACGGCTGTAATTCGTCTTAAGAAGCATGATACTCAAGAAAATATAGATAAAAACCTAGAAAAAGGCGCTTATGATGCGGTAATTAGTGTAGAAAAAAATCCAAGTGGTTTGCCAGCTTATTTTACCAATGTGAAATATACTTCAGCATCGTTAACCAACGGAAATGTCTTAAAATCAGTTTTAAACGACTTAGCGCATCAGCTGAATACCGTCAACCAAAAACCTAAGGTTACTGAAATAAGAGGAACTACAATAACAGGAAGGCTACACCGAACCATAGATTTTATTTTACCAGGACAGTTAGGCTTCTCTTTATTGAGTACAGGTGTTTTTGGTACGGCTTTTATCTTTTTCGCACTAAGACAAAACTTGGTGATCAAACGCTTTTTTGCAACGCCAGTTAGACGCTCTAGCATTGTATTGGGCGAAGCAATTGCCCGTATTGGATTTGCATTATTAGGTGCGATTTTTATCATCGTGATTGGTCATTTCGCATTTAATTTTACATTAGTAAACGGTGTAGTTACAGTAATCAATATGCTTGTGCTATCCACCATCGGTATCATAGTTTTTATGGGTTTTGGTTTTGTGGTTTCAGGTTTGGCAAAGAGCGAAAGCACCATTCCGCCTATCTCAAACATCATTACGCTACCGCAGTTTTTGCTATCTGGAACCTTCTTTTCTATCAATAATTTTCCAACTTGGCTGCAGCCTATTAGTAAAGCTTTGCCGTTAACTTACCTAAACGATGCCATGCGTAAAGTGGCTTTCGAGGGCGCTAACCTTTGGGATGTGAAACAGCAAATCTTAATTATGGTAGTTTGGGGTATTGGCATTTATGCCGTTGCCGTGAAAACTTTTAAATGGGAATAAGATTATAAGAAGCGCAATTGCGGTGCTATGATGTTCCGCAAGTCCCGCTTTCAGTTCAATCTTTTTGTGTCCTGTTGCCGTCATTTCGAACGCAGAGAGAAATCTGTTGATTAAACGTTTCTAATGAACAGATTTCTCCTCGTTCCTCGTCGAAATGACGCAACAAAAAGTATTTCACTTCAATCGGGGCTATGGAACGACCTTCTTCTGCAACAAACGAAAACCTAGCAATCCAAATCTGCTTAAAAATTTCCGTTATCATCGGAAATAAACAAACAACCCAGATGAATATTCGTTAATTTAGCTGGACCAATAGATAATCAAAATGCCAAAAATAGCCATTATATCCGCCAGTGTTAGAAAAGGACGCAAAAGCCACAGCGTAGCTTTATACTTTCAAAACTACTTAACACAAAAGCAATTAGCAGAAACAGAAATCATCGACCTAGACGCGTACAACTTCCCGATTTTTGAGGAGCGCTTACGTTTAATCGAAAACCCAACGGAAGAAATGTTACAATTGGCTAAAACTATTACAGAAGTAGATGGCGTCATCATCGTCACCCCAGAATATAATGGTGGTTATCCAGCCAGCTTAAAAAATGTAATCGACTTATTGTACGCAGAATGGAAACGTAAACCTATTGCAATTGCCACAGTTTCCGCAGGACCTTTTGGTGGTTCGCAAGTAGTTACTTCGCTACAGTTTAGTTTGTGGAAAATTGGCGCCTTGCCTGTTCCAGCAATGTTTCCTGTAGCTGCTGTAGAAAAATCCTTCAGTGAAAATGGAACGCCAACCGATCAAGAAACTACGGATAAAAGAGCAACAACTTTTGTTAACGAGCTGCTATTCTGGATAAAGGCAAAAGCAGCGAGCGAAATCAATAAATAAGTCTTAAAAAACAATTTTCAAAATCATTTGCAACGGACATTAAAATGTTTATCTTTGCAACCTCGTTAGAAACCTCGGGCAGCTAACGGTAAAAATAATATCAAAAGTTCGGGATGTAGCGTAGCCCGGTATCGCGCCACATTTGGGATGTGGAGGTCGTAGGTTCGAATCCTGCCATCCCGACGAACCTTCTAGGTTTATGAAGGTAGAACCCCTTAGAATGTATGTTCTAAGGGGTTTTTTGTTTTTAGCCTCAATTATTCCATACCAGTTTATCCATGTTTTAACAATATAAATGTGCCCGATTCGGTGCCCTATTATTTTTGATTATATTGTGGTTAATTATTTGATAATCAAAGTGTTTTAAAAATTTAATTACACTCGATTTGTTGCGTTTCAGTGCTCGTTTTTCAGAGGGTTCAACTGTAGGCGAAACATTCGGGCATTTATTTACTTAAAACGAATGGAAATGAAAAAGATGACGGACACATTTGGTGTAGGTTTTTACCTTAGGACCTACAAGAAGAATCTCGATGGTACAATGCCAATCTATGCTCGTATTACAGTTAATGGAAAAAGGGTCGACATGGCGGTCAAACGTACAATCGATCCAGCGAATTGGAATCCCGGAAAGGGAATGGCCAAAGGCAGCAGGGAAGAGATGGCCAAGCTGAACAACTATCTGGAAGAACTAAGGTCACTTATTGTCGAGTGCTATCAGGAATTAAAACTGCAAAGAAAGACGATCACTGCCCAACTTATCAAGAACCGTGTTACTCCTGGATATGATGATGAACATACTTTGGCCAAGATGGTCGCCCATCACCACAAGATGCAGAAAGATATTCTGGCAGAGGGAACGATGAAAAACTATTATACAACTGAAAAATATATACTAAAATTCATTCAGGTCAACTATAACCGAAAGGATTTATTTATATCCGAGCTCAACTACGATTTCATCCTTAATTTTGAGCTCTTCCTCAGAAGGATAGGTAAAAAGGATAAATTGAAGCCACTGAACAATAACGGTATCATGAAACATATAGAGCGTCTTAGAAAGATTGTGACCATGGCTGTAACTGTTGGTTGGTTGGAGAAGGATCCTTTTGTGAATTATAAGCGTAAACTTGATACCGTTCATCGCCAGTATCTGACAAGAGAGGAACTTGCCAAGATAGAAGCATTGGAATTGACGGTAGACCCATTGATAAAGGCCAGGGATCTTTTTGTGTTCAGTTGTTATACCGGTCTTTCATACATCGATGTAGTACAACTGAATCCAACGGCCATCGAAAAGGGTTTGGATGGACGGGATTGGATCGTTGCCTATAGACAAAAGACAACTACAGGGGTGAAGATACCTTTGCTTTCAAAGGCTAGACAGGTAATCGACAAGTATATCAGCCGACCAGATCTGATCGCAAATGACAGCTTACTTCCTAAGATGAGTAACCAAAAGGTGAATCTTTATCTGAAACAGGTCGCCAGGTTGTGCAATATCCAAAAGCCGCTCACCTTCCATATCGCCAGGCATACCTTTGCTACTGCCATCACTTTAAGCAATGGGGTGTCTATGGAAAGCGTAAGCAAAATGCTCGGTCATAAGAAACTCAGTACTACGCAGATCTACGCGAAGGTGATCGAGGAGAAGTTGAGCGAGGATATGAAGGACCTCGAAGCACGACTTGCCAAAATCGATTGATGTTTGGTAAAATTCTTCTCTAACAATGTGTGCAATATTTCAGTGGTATATTTAAATAATTAACCACTAAATCGGTGAATTTTGTATCCTATCTACGAATATTAGCGGTCTGTCTGCTATCGTTGGCATGGTGTTGTTATTTAACTTTTTTTTGTAGAAAATGTATAGAGATGTGGCTTGTTTTGTTAGCGTATTTCTCTAATGTATGCTCTTCGAACATGGTATAGAACATCTGGCGTTCAGATTTCTTGATTAAAAGTGAAAGTTGTCGAAGTATAAATTTTAATATATGAATAAAAAGCAAATCGTCCTTTCATTTATCGAAACAGTGATGAACAATGGTATGTTGGATGAGTTGGAAGATTATTTGGACATTAATTTCGTAAACCATTCTTTACCCCTGGGGCTCACCAATGATATAGCTGGGACGAAAGGTTGGTTGCAGTTAACAAGTAAATCTTTTTGCCATCAAACAATGGTTGAAGACATAATAGCGGAAGACAATAAGGTTTTCATAAGGATTACCATGAAGCTGAAGCACATAGGTAAGTGGAAGTCTTACCCTGCTACAGGAAAAGAAATCCTAACCACAGGATACCGGCTTTTTGAGTTCGCAGGTGATAAAATCATCCAACAGTGGGCTTCTATAGATACATCTGTCATAGAACAGGCTATTAGGGACGCAAAGTAGACTTGCATAGGTAGGGCTTCGAAAAGCGATGACTTACATTGTCATCTCTTTTAAGATCTTAATTTGATTTTTTATTTAGTGCGTACATCAGATCAACGACAACGGAGGGAAAAGTTTTTTATGAGACATTCGAGTGATGTATAAGTGTGATTGTAAGCTTTGTGATCTTATCGAAAATATTAAATTCTTATAATACACATACCGCCATTGACTGCCACAATCTTATAGCTACCCTATACAGCCTATAAATTCACGCCCGAACATTTAAAACTTTTTTAAAATGCAGGGAGAAGACGATTTAAGAGGCTTAGCCAAGATTATGGCTTTTATGCGAGCAGTAAGCATCATTATAGTATTGATGCACTTGTATTGGTTTTGCTACGGGTTCTTTATACACCGTGGCTGGACGTTAGAAATCATCAACAAAATATTAGGGAATTTCAACCGAACGGCAGGACTGTTTGAACACACCTTATATACCAAAGTTTTCGCTTTGGTATTGTTGGCTTTAAGCTGTTTAGGTACTAAAGGAGTTAAGAATGAAAAGATTACTTGGGGCAAAATATATGTTGCTTTAGGTATTGGCTTCGTTTTGTTCTTTTTAAACTTTCCATTGCTAAAACTACCACTAAACACCGCTACATTTCTTTACATCCTAACCACAGGTTTAGGCTATATCGCTTTAATGGTTGCAGGGGTATGGATGAGCCGTTTGCTTCGTAGCAATTTAATGGACGACGTTTTCAATAATGAGAATGAGAGCTTCCAGCAGGAAACAAAGTTGATGGAAAATCAATATTCGGTCAATCTGCCTACCAAGTTTTATTACAAGAACAAATGGAATGATGGCTGGATTAATATCGTCAATCCTTTTCGGGCAACGATTGTGTTGGGAACTCCGGGTTCTGGTAAATCTTATGCCATTGTAAACAATTATATCAAACAGCAGATTGAGAAAGGTTTTTCAATGTACATCTACGATTTCAAGTTTGATGACCTTTCTACCATTGCCTACAATCATTTACTGAAGAACAGGGATAAGTACAAAGTTCAACCGAAATTCTACGTGATAAACTTCGACGACCCACGCAAGAACCACCGTTGTAATCCGCTCAATCCCGATTTTATGACGGATATTTCCGATGCTTACGAAGCGGCTTATACGATAATGCTAAACCTTAACAGGTCGTGGATACAGAAGCAAGGGGATTTTTTCGTGGAAAGCCCAATTATCCTGCTTGCAGCTATCATTTGGTATCTGAAAATCTACGAGGATGGTAAATATTGCACTTTCCCACACGCTATTGAATTGCTGAACAAAAAATATTCGGACGTATTCACGATTTTAACTTCCTATCCCGATTTGGAAAATTACTTATCTCCCTTTATGGATGCCTGGCAAGGCGGTGCGCAAGACCAGTTACAGGGACAAATCGCATCGGCTAAAATTCCACTATCAAGAATGATAAGCCCCCAATTGTATTGGGTAATGACAGGCGACGACTTCACACTCGACATTAATAACCCTAATGAGCCAAAAATTCTATGCGTAGGAAACAACCCAGATAGACAAAATATTATTCGGCAGCTTTGGGTTTGTACAATTCAAGAATTGTGAAGCTTATCAATAAAAAAGGACAGTTAAAAAGCTCAATTATAATAGACGAATTGCCCACAATTTATTTTCGGGGACTTGACCAACTCATAGCAACTGCGAGAAGTAATTTCGTATCGGTATGTCTTGGTTTTCAAGATTTTAGTCAATTAATTCGTGATTATGGCGACAAAGAAAGTAAGGTAATTCAGAATACAGTCGGTAATATTTTTAGCGGACAGGTAGTTGGCGAAACGGCAAAGAGCTTGTCAGAACGTTTCGGTAAAGTTCTACAAAAAAGACAAAGTATGACGATAAACCGAAATGATAAATCAACTTCCATATCTACCCAATTAGACAGCCTAATTCCAGCTTCAAAAATCAGGACCTTAACACAGGGTATGTTTGTGGGTGCTGTTTCCGATAACTTTGATGAACGGATTGAGCAAAAGATATTTCACGCCGAAATTGTGGTAGATAATGAAAAGGTTGCTGCCGAAACAAAAGCGTACCAGAAGATACCGGAAATTTTATCCTTTGTCGATGAAAGCGGAGAAGATAATATGAAACGGGATATTGAGAACAATTATCGTCAGATAAAATTAGACATTGTTCATATCGTGGAAAGTGAAATGGAGCGTATAAAGAACGACCCGAATTTACAGCATTTGATACAGGAGGGATAATATTGAATTTTTAAATCATTTATTTTGAAATATTTTAAATTACAGCGTCTTATAAAAGAGATCAGACTTTTTTATTAACTTTGTTAAGTGAAAAAAATGTTTTCAATATTATTATTGTCTGTGTATTTAATTTCGACAACTGAATTAGGTCAGTTATTGAAGTTTCCTATACTTATAGAACATTATTTCGATCACAAAGAAAAAAATCCGGAGGTTACTGTTTTGCAATTTTTGGAAGTTCATTACGCCGGGAACCATCTGGAAAACCATCCACACGATGACGATTATGAACAAGACAAACAATTACCGTTTATCGTACATATCGATGTTTTGAATATCAGTTTTGTACTTGCCCCCCCTTTTAGTTTTGATATAGAAACCAAAAAACTTGTAGGCAAAGAACCCAAAACCTTGCCTTTGGACGATACATTTTCTGATAACAATTACCTTTCTGCCATCTGGCAACCTCCGAAATTCTGTTAATCTTTTTTGATTTCCACGATGAATCCTTTCATCGTGCATTTGCTGTTTGATAATACTTTCATTCGGGCAGTCGGTGTATTTTGTGTCCGCCTGTAGGATTGATCATGTATTGGAAACGTCAAATCTCTTTATTTATCATTTACGATTAACAGAATAAATTATGCTTACAAAAATCATTGAGTTTTCTGTAAAGAACAAACTCATTATAGCATTATTGGTTCTTGGTTTAATCGGCATTGGCTCTTATCAGGTAAGCAAATTACCGATTGATGCTGTGCCGGACATTACCAATAATCAGGTGCAGGTTATTACAATCGCTCCGTCTTTTGGGGCAACCGATATCGAACGTCTGGTTACTTTTCCAATTGAGCAGGCGAACTCCAATATTTCCGGACTCAAAGAAATCCGCAGTTTCTCCCGTTTCGGATTGTCCTTGGTTACCATTGTTTTTGATGATGGTATTGATGTGTATTGGGCAAGACAACAAGTGGCAGAGCGGCTGCAACAGGTTCAGAATGAAATTCCGCAAGGTATCGGAACACCGCAATTAGGGCCGATTTCTACCGGTTTGGGCGAAATCTATCAATATGTCGTTCGTCCTAAAGAAGGTTTTGAACAAAAATACGACGTTACGGAACTCCGTACCATTCAGGATTGGATTGTGCGTCGACAGCTACTTCAGGTCAAAGGCGTAGCGGAAGTCAGCAGTTTTGGCGGTAAATTGAAGCAATACGAGATTGCCGTGAATCCCGACCGACTTAATGCTTACGGCATTACCATCAATGATGTTTTTGATGCACTGAATGCCAATAACCAGAACACCGGCGGTGCTTATATCGAAAAAGGGCCAACCGTTCTCTACATTCGGAGCGAAGGTTTGGTGGGCAATATTGAGGATATTCAAAACATTTCTATTACCAATAAAAACAACGATGTACCGCTGTTTATCCGAGATGTAGCTGATGTCAAAATTGGTTTTGCCACCCGTTACGGAGCGATGACTTACAACGATCAGGGCGAAGTTTCCGGTGCGGTGGTGATGATGCTGAAAGGTGCCAACAGTAGTCAGGTCATCAAAGATGTAAAAGCCAAAGTGGCTCAAATCCAGAAAACCCTGCCCGAAGGCGTGGTGATAGAACCCTTTCTTGACCGTACCAAAATGGTGAATAATGCCATCAGCACGGTAGAGAGAAACCTTATGGAAGGTGCTTTAATCGTGGTATTTGTCCTCGTTTTATTTCTCGGAAATTTCAGAGCCGGCTTACTCGTGGCTTCGGTGATTCCACTAGCAATGCTTTTTGCCATTTGTATGATGAACCTTTTCGGGGTGAGCGGCAATCTGATGAGTTTGGGTGCACTGGATTTTGGATTAATCATCGACGGAGCGGTCATTATTGTAGAAGCCGTCCTGCATCAGTTATCCCTCAATCCTAAGTTCAAGAGCCTGCTGAAAATTCCGTCCAATGATATGGATAGTGTAGTTACAGAATCTGCCGGAAGAATGATGAACAGTGCAGTTTTCGGACAAATTATCATCTTCATTGTGTACATTCCGATCCTAACATTGCAAGGGATTGAAGGGAAAATGTTCCGCCCGATGGCAGAAACGGTGGCGTTTGCATTATTAGGTGCATTTCTGCTTTCCCTAACCTACATTCCGATGATGAGTTCGGTTTTGTTGAAGAAAAGAAGTTTAAAACCTTCGTGGTCGGACAGGATAATGAAGAAAGTAGAAGCGCTTTATTTGAAAACCTTGCTGAAAGTTTTACGCATTCCGAAAACCATTTTTACCATAATCGGGATATTGTTCATCACGGCAATAATTCTGCTAAGCAGAATGGGCGGCGAATTTATTCCGTCTTTGGAAGAAGGTGATTTTGCGGTGGATACCCGCGTTTTACCGGGCAGCAACCTTACCACCACGATTGAAAGTACGCAAAAAGCAGCCCATATCTTAAAAACCCGTTTCGCCGAAGTGGAAAAAGTGGTCACCAAGATAGGAAGTGGAGAAGTGCCTACCGATCCGATGCCAATGGATGCTTCGGATATGATGGTCATTCTGAAAGACAAAAAAGAATGGACTTCCGCCAAAACGTTTCCCGAATTATCAGAAAAAATGAGCAAAGCACTGGAAGATGTGCCCGGTATTACAGTTGGTTTTCAGTATCCGGTAGCGATGCGTTTTAATGAACTGATGACTGGTGCAAGACAGGATGTGGTCATCAAAATCTTTGGCGATAATCTGGATTCTTTGGTGCAAAATGCCAACCAACTCGGTAAAATCATTGAAACGGTAAGAGGTACACAAAACCTTTATATAGAACCGGTTTCCGGGCTTCCGCAGGTGGTGGTAAAATACAATCGTCCCGTGATTGCTCAGTATCATCTTTCTGTTGCAGATGTCAATCGGGTGATTAATACCGCTTTTGCCGGACAGAGTACAGGTTTGGTTTTTGAAGGCGAAAAACGCTTTGATATGGTAGTACGCCTGAATGCCAGTGACCGAAAAAACATCAATGATATTCAAAATCTATTGGTTCCAACACCTGCAGGCAATCAGATCCCGCTCAATCAGCTGGCAACCGTAGATGTGGTGGAAGGTCCCAATCAAATTCAACGTGAAAATGCACAACGCCGTATTGTCGTCGGCTTCAACATCAAAGACCGTGATGTGCAAAGCATTGTTGAAGAATTGCAGGGTAAAGTGGACAAACAGATTAAACTTCCGGCCGGCTATTCTATTACGTATGGCGGTTCTTTTGAAAATCTGAACAACGCCAAACAACGGTTGATGATTGCCGTTCCGCTGGCATTGGCATTGATATTTGTCCTGTTGTTTATGGCGTTCAAGTCGATTAAAGAAAGTCTTCTGATTTACACCGCCATTCCGTTGTCGGTCATCGGAGGTGTATTTATGTTGAATTTACGCGGAATGCCTTTCAGCATCAGTGCTGCCGTTGGTTTTATCGCTCTTTTTGGCGTAGCGGTTTTGAACGGTATTGTATTGATTTCAGAATTTAACCGACTGCATAAAAACGGCATTAGAAATATCGTCAGAATTGTGATTGATGGCGGCGAAAGCCGATTGCGTCCGGTATTGATGACCGCAGCCGTTGCCTCCCTCGGCTTTATCCCGATGGCAATAAGCACAGGTGCTGGAGCAGAAGTGCAGCGACCTTTGGCGACCGTGGTAATTGGCGGACTGATATTGGCCACTTTGCTCACCCTTTTTGTCCTACCGCTTTTATATGTCAATATCGAAAATGGATTTAAAATGAAAAAACCAAAATCCAAACATGTCGCCTCTGTTCTGTTGATTTTTATGCTGTTTTCAGGAATAAAAATGAAGGCACAAACCATAATTTCTTTAGATGAAGCCGTGCAAACAGCGTTGCAAAACAATCGCAACCTGAAAAATGAAAAACTGCGTTTGGATTATGCCAAAGCATTGATTAAAACTTCTAATGCCGATATTCCGCAAACCGCAGTTACAGCAGATTACGGACAAATAAATAGTGCATACAACGATATGAAATTCGGGATTTCACAGAGCATCGCTTTTCCGACTGTGTATCAGAAACAGAAAAATTTGCATTCCGAAGAATGGAAAAAAAGCCAGTTGAATGTTTCGCTTAAAGAATTTGAACTGAAAAAAGCCGTCAGCCAAAGTTATTTCCAGATGGTGTATTGGAAAGATAAGGAAAAATTGCTGAATGAAACGTTGCAACTGTACACCCAATTTTTAGACAAAGCCAGTTTGCGTTTAAAAGCAGGAGAAAGCAATATTCTGGAAAAAACAACGGCTTCCAACCAAAAATCGGCGATTGAGATTCAGTTGAAACAAGTGCAGCAGGAAATAAAAACCTTGCAGTTGCAGTTCAGTTGGTTGCTCAATTCCGAAACGGAATATCTTCCTTTGGAAAATTCCAGACCGGTTCTTTTGCTTCAGGAAAATGCTTCGCATCCCTTGTTACATGTATTGGAACAGCAAAAAACGGTTGCCGGCAAACAAACCGAAGTGGAAAAATCCAGACTTCTTCCGGGTTTGCAAATCGGTTATAATCTCAATTCGTTCAAAGGTATGGGACCTGATGATAAACTGTATTCTGCTACACCACAGTTTCATTCGGTGATGGTAGGTGTTGGCATTCCAATATTTTCAGGCGGACAAAAGGCAAGAATTCACGCTTCTAAAGTGGCGGAAAGCATTGCGGAAAACGATTGGCATAATACGGAATTTGCATTAGAGAAAAAACAGCAACAGCTCAAGCAAATGTATCAAACGAATCTCGAAATCATCAACCGTTACGAAACTGATGAACTGAAAAATGCAGACATCATTACCAAAACAGCACAGCAACAATTCATTAACGGAGAAATCAATTATCTGGAATTTGTAATGCTCGTCAATCAGGCAGTTTTGCTCAAAAGCAATTATGCAGATGCCTTGTTAAAACTGAACGAAAGCGTGGTTGAACTGAATTATATCACGCTTCAATAGTTGATGAACAGACGATTTTAAACCGCAAACAAAATTTTTCAAATCAATATATAATTAGACAAGAAAATGAAAATATTAAAATTATACGGTACTTATTTTTTGGTTCTGATGGTGCTGCTTTCCGCAGTTCAATGCCAACAAAAACAAGAAACCACCGTCGCCAAAAAGGCCAATCCGAAAGACGAAAACACGGTTACTTTCACCGATGCACAGTTACGCAATGCCCCGATTGAAAGCACAGAACTGTCGATGCAGCATATTTCCACCGTATTGAAACTAAACGGGAAAATTGATGTACCACCACAAAATCTGGTTTCCGTAAGTACACCGCTGGGCGGCTATCTGAAAAGCACCCGCCTTTTGCCTGGGATGAAAGTTGCTAAAGGTCAGGTGATTGCCGTTATCGAAAATCCGCAGTTTGTACAGTTGCAGCAGGATTATCTGATGGCAAAATCCAAATATCACTTTGCTCAACTGGATTATAACCGACAAAATAAGCTCAACCAAAGCCAGGCAAGTAGTGATAAAGTGATGCAGCAGGCACAATCCGAAATGAACAGTCAGCAGATTCTGATGAATTCCATCGCCCAGCAACTGAAGTTGGTTAATATAAACCCGGCTAAAATATCTGCCGGAAATATTCAGCGGAGCGTACCAGTTTACAGCACCATCAACGGTTTTGTGAGCAAGGTGAACGTGAATATCGGCAAATATGTAACGCCTTCGGATATACTCTTTGAACTTATCAATCCATCGGATATTCACCTC
Source organism: Pedobacter sp. T50_32 (assembly GCF_057652195.1). Lineage (NCBI taxonomy): Bacteria > Pseudomonadati > Bacteroidota > Sphingobacteriia > Sphingobacteriales > Sphingobacteriaceae > Pedobacter > Pedobacter sp. T50_32. Next base: position 1,119,556 of record NZ_JBYFBY010000001.1, read on the forward strand.
AATCTAAAGGTGTATGAAAAGGATTTGGAAATGCTGAAAACCGGGCAACGGATTGTGGCTTATACCAATGTAGATCCTTCAAAAAAATACGCCGGCGAAATTTTGCTGACGAGTAAAGATGTGGACGGAAGCGGCATGGCTGAGGTTCATTGTCATTTTGAAAAATACGATCCTGCACTCATTCCCGGAATGTATATGAATGCCGAAGTGAAAACAGAAAATTCTTTTGCCAATGCTATTCCGGAAGAAAGCGTGGTGGATTTTGAAGGGAAAAGTTATGTCTTTACAGAAACCGGGAAACAGACCTGGAAGATGGTCCCGGTCACATTGGGAATTTCCGAAAATGGTTTTGTTGAAATCCTCAACTTTGCTGATTTTCAAGGTAAGAAAATCGTGGTCAAAAACGCCTATACCATATTGATGAAGTTGAAAAATAACAGTGAAGATGAAGAATAACAGTCAGATAAAATCTGATATAAAAATTTAAAATAATGAGAAATTCAACAAAAATATTTACCCCGCTTCATCGTGGTTTACACTGGGGCACAGCTCTACTAATGACGGTTTTGTTTATCACCGGATTTCTTCGGATCAACTGGATGGGTAAAAAAGCCATTCTGGGAGCTATTGAAAAAAATATGCAAGGCATTGATTTAACCAATGAACAAACCATCGTAACAGTAAAAAGCATTCTGGACCCTATGTGGCAATGGCACGAATATGCAGCGTATGTTTTCTTTGTAATCATTGCGGTTCGCATCATTTATATGTTGGTAAAGGGCATTCGTTTTCCAAATCCTTTTTCGGCAAATACATCAGCAAAAGAAAAATTTCAGGGATTTATTTATCTGCTATTTTACTTGTTTGTGATTGTTTCATCCATCACCGGAGCCTACCTGAAATGGAGGAATGGAGACCTGAAAGATACAATGGAAACCATTCATAAATGGGCAATTTACTGGTTTCCGATTTTTATTATTTTGCATTTTGGCGGGATTTGGCTGGCAGAAAAAACAGCTCAAAAGGGAATTGCTTCCAAAATGATTGGCGGAGATGATTAATAAATTTAAGAATGAGACATTTATTATTGATACTCATATTGTGCGTTTATCAATTGGGAATAGCACAAACGGATAGTTTGGTAACAGGTCAAAAGATGGATCAATCATTTGACCACGCCTATCAATTTAAATATAAAAAGCTGATTGTACCTTCTGTTTTTATCGGATACGGAATCCTGAGCCTGACGTCTGATGATCTGAAACAGCTGAACCGTTCCACCCAATATGAAATTGGGGAGCATCAGCCGGATAAAATAAAACTGGATAATTATACCCAATACGTACCTGCAATATTGGTTTATGGATTAAATGCTATTGGACTTAAAGGAAAACATAATTTGAAAGACCGAAGTATTATTTTAGGCACATCGTTGCTGATTTCAAGTGCTGTCGTATTACCTACCAAGCATTTGGTGAGAGAAGAACGACCAGATGGTTCTAATAATTTGTCGTTTCCTTCGGGACATACTACAACTGCTTTTACAACAGCACATTTTATGTTTCGGGAATATCAGGATGAAAATATTTGGTTAAGTTTGTCTGGTTATCCAATTGCTGTTTTTACGGGAGTTTATCGCATTTTGAATGATAAACATTGGGTGGGTGATGTGGTTGCAGGTGCTGGTATTGGAATTCTCTCCACAGAAGTTGCCTATTGGTTGTTCCCAAAAGTCAGTCAATTATTTTCAAAAGATCATAGCAAAAATAGTGCTCTTGTATATCCGTTTTATCAAAATAAAACAATGGGATTAGGTTTGTCTTTAAACTTTTAAAATTATAAAAATGAAAAATATATATAAATTCATTATCGTTCTCAGCATTGCCTTAGTGGCACTTGTTCTGGAATTTATCCTGAAAGAACCGCATTATGCTAAAATCTTAATTACGGCAACCGGCATTTTGATGTCCATTGTTCTTCTTAAAGGAATGATCGATGTGATTCGTTCCGGGAATTTTGGAGTGGATATTTTGGCGATTTCTGCCATTGCAGCAACCTTAGCCGTTGGTAATTACTGGGCGGCACTCATTATACTGATAATGATTACCGGAGGTGATTCGTTGGAAGATTACGCTCAGAAGAAAGCCCGAAAAGATTTAAAATCACTGCTCGATAACACCCCCCGAATTGCCCATAAAAAAACAGGTGACGATTTAGAAGATGTTCCGGTGGATGATATTAAAATCGGCGACCTTATCATCGTAAAACCCAAGGAAATTATTCCCGTGGACGGAATTTTACTGTGTGAAGATGTGCTGCTGGATGAATCTTCGCTCACAGGCGAATCAAAACCGGTCAACAAAACAAAAGGAAACAGCCTATGGTCGGGTTCGGTGAATGGTTCGGGAGCCATTACCATTCAGGTTTCCAAACTCGCCAAAGACAGCCAGTACCAGCAGCTCGTGCAGTTGGTTCATCATTCCGAAAAAGAGCCTGCTCATTTTGTACGAATGGCGGATCGATACGCTTTGCCTTTTACCATCGTTGCCTTTTTGATTGCTGGAATTGCTTATTTGATTACCAAAGATCCTAATCGCATTGCTGAAGTTTTGGTGGTGGCTTCACCCTGCCCATTAATTCTTGCAGCTCCCATTGCCTTGATCGCAGGGATGAGCCGTTCCAGCAGAAATGGCGTGGTGATAAAATCCGGAACCGTCATCGAAAAGCTGGACAGAATGAAAGCCATTGCCTTCGATAAAACCGGAACCTTAACCAAAGGCGATCTTATCGTGGACAACATCAACCCGGAAAATCCTTATTCGAAAGACGAACTGATTGATTTTGTAGCCAGCGTGGAACAGCAATCTTCCCACGTTTTGGCGGTTTCGGTGATGAAATATATCGGCGATAAAACGATTCTTCTGGCAACAGATTTAAAGGAAATAGAAGGAAATGGTATTGAAGGAAAAGTTGATGGCAAACTGGTGAAAGTAGGTAAACTGAGTTTTGTAACGGCTGAACCCATTCAAATTAAAACGGAAAAAACCTCGTTGTTTGTTTCGGTGAATGACAAATATGTTGGGGAAATCACCTTTATCGATGAGGTGCGTCCCGAAGCCCGGCAAACCATTGCCCAATTACTAAAAATGGGTATCCAAAAAATTATGATGATTTCCGGCGATAAACAAAGTATTTCTGAAAACATTGCCAAAGAAATTGGCATTACGGAAGTGCACGGTGGCTGTTTGCCTCAAGACAAACTAAAAATCCTGAAAAGTATGCCCGACGAATTTCGCCCGGTTGTAATGGTGGGTGATGGCGTGAACGATGCACCGTCGTTAACCGTTGCCGATGTAGGCATTGCGATGGGTGCTAAAGGTTCGAGTGCCGCCAGCGATTCGGCTGATGTGGTGATTTTAAGAGACAATCTGCAAAAAGTGAGTGATACTATTCTCATTTCCAAAGAAACGATGAAGATTGCCCGTCAATCCGTTTTCATTGGCATTGCCGTTTGTACCGTGCTGATGCTGATTGCAGCCTTCGGTGTTTTACCGGCATTGATTGGTGCAGGATTGCAGGAAGTGGTGGATGTGATTTCCATTACCTCGGCATTAAGGGCTTTGAAGGACAGGTAAAATAAACTATGGATGGGCAACTAAAAATCAGAAACGTATATCTATCAGATTTACACTTTATACGTTCCATATACAACGAAGCGAACGGTAATGCTGCTGCTTTGACAGAAGCATTTGGTTTGCCCTTGGCGTTGGTCGATTGCCAAAAACAGGTAATCGGCTATGCCTCCGTGGTGTTTAATTCGTCCAATGAACCGGAAATAAAACAGTTATTCAAAAAAGGTTTTGAGCAGAAAGAAATCGGAGAAACAATGAATAAATATGCAGAAAAAGTCTTACGGTCAATGTTGGAAGATAATGGACAGAACTATTCAGGCATTAGGAGATACATTGAGCGGTTTGTCGATTGGTTAAGGTGGTGCGTTTGACAGCACTGACAATTTTCAAAATGCAAACCTATAATGGTAATAAAAAATGGAAGTATATTACAATGAAACACGCAGTAAGTTGGAAAGGGAAATCGCCGCAATTGAGCTTGATATTGACAATCCCTTACAACGCATAGAAGTTATTATACCTCTAATTGTGCAATGCTTGTCGGAAATGAAAGAATTTGTTTTAAAAATGGGTTTCAATGACAAAGACAATGAAATTCGTTTTTTCAAATATCAAAAACCTGCCATTGTTGCGAAACTCATCTTTTACAATGCAATTTATAAGATAGAGGCAAAAAATCCATTCGGAGGAAAAGAAGTTGTAGAAAACTACCTCAACAAATAAATGTCGGAACTCAAAAGGTTTTATGACCGAAATATTGAGTTCTGCAAATATTACAGAACCGACAGTACCTATCTTGATTGCAAATATTTTGTTCGTGGACAGCACGACATCAAGTTAAGTTTAGATACCGTATATTTTGAAACAGACCATCGGTTCTCTACTTCCCACGATTATAAAGTAGCGAAAATTATAGCGAATGACCGGATACAGGTCTATCTTGAAGACCAGCTACATAACTATCAGAATAGAAAGTCGTTTGCTAATTCGCCCTTAAATTGGACGGGAACTAAAGCGGCAGCGACCGAATTGATTTACGCAGTGCATTCGCAAGGTGTATTTAACAATGGGAATACAGAAATTATTACCATTGTTAGATTTTTTGAAAACCATTTTAATATTGACTTGGGCGATTTTTACCATACATTTTTAGAACTCAAGTCCCGAAAAATGAACCGCACAAAATTCCTTGACAGCCTGCGTGATGCCCTGATTAAGAGAATGGACGAACAGGACGAGCGGTAGTAGGTAAATTAAACGCTAACGCCTCTTTTATCTGATTTCCTTGTATCCGCAGAATTATTGAAACCTCTCAGGAAGGACCTATTAGGAGCACGAATGGGGCATCGAAAATTGTCAGTGCGGTTGGGAGGACTTATAAACAGCTAAGGTATGACCTAACAAAAAGCTAAAGTCCCAACCGTAAACAGGTGGATGCGTTCTCATTCCGCGAAATGCTCAAAAGAAAGGTAATTAGTTACTATTGAGAAAGTATGTTCTCGTAGCGGCTAATCATAAATGGGAATCTTTTACTTCGATTGACCGATTATTAGGGCACACAATAGGAAAATGAAGAAATTAAAAAACTGGCGATTTGACCATTTCTTTGGTGTTGATGTTTCAAAAAATGATTTAGATATCACCATCATGTTTAGCAGGACAGTGCTGGCACACTATAAAATTGGTAATAACACATACGAAATCCAAAATTTCATCAAGGATGCTAAAAAGGAACACGGTGTTATTATCCGTAGTTCCGTCTTCGGAATGGAACAGACGGGTATCTACTGTAATCATCTTCTGACGGTTCTGGAAAAAATCAAAGCAAACGTTATAGTTCAAAATGCTCTGTACATCAAAAATTCTTTGGGAACGGTCAGGGGAAAAAATGATAAACTAGATTCCCAAAGGATTGCCGGATACCTTGTCAAAAGTAGGGATGAACTTCCGTTGAGGAAGGTAAAACGTCCGATAATATTGGCGTTGACGAGATTAACTGCTTTAAGGGAAAGACTCATTACAGTACAGAAATCCTTAAGGACACCTTTAGTTGAAGAAGACCTCTTTTATACAAAAGACTGCTTCTGATATGAACAAAAAGTTATGTGAGGGAACGTTGTTATCACTGTGTAGTGATATCTTACGTGTTGATAGTTACATCAGACAGCTCTGGACATCAGACAAAAAGCTTAATAGGCTCATGACTATAATCACTTCGATAAAGGGTGTTGGACATGTTACAGCCTTAAAAATTATACTAACGACCAATGAGTTCATCGACATCGACGACCACAAAAAATTCGCATGCTACTGTGGTGTAGCGCCTTTCGAACATCGATCGGGTACTTCAATTAGATTAAGGACAAGGGTATCGCAGCATTCGAATCGACAGATGAAGTCACTGATGCATACCTGTGCCGTTTCAGCAAAACGGTTTGACCCCGAACTCGCGAGTTATTTCCATCGGAGAACAGAGATTGATGGCAAACCAAAAATGAGTGTCATCAATGCTATACGTTTTAAAATGCTGGCAAGGATTTTTACCTGTGTTAGAGAGGATCGATTGTTTCAGCTAGATTACAAGTCAACGAAGCTGACTTTGGAGAATGCTGGGGGCGAATGTAGATCATGTATTGGTATCTAAACATATAAGCTGTCTATTGGATAAAAATCTATCCATAAGTTATCTATATGCTAATTCGTCAATCGTTTTTTTTAGATGATTGTACGATTGCAGGATTAGTTATTTCGTTGATCGCTCAGGGGCGTATTTCAAATTGGGTTAATTATTCCAAGAATGTCATGTAGTTCAGTGTCTTGACCTTCAGGCGTTGTGCAAGATATGGACTTGCCTCACATAGTTCCTTATAGATAAGATGGGACTCCTGTAGATAATCCAATTTCCTATCTTGATCCCAATAAAATGGAGGTGCAAACAGGTTACAGATACGGTCCGCCATCTTTACTGCCCATATTTCTTTCGGCTGTTGTTTAATGCGCTGGAGGCTGTCAAGCATTTGCCCCATCTTGTCGTTAATGGTCAGGTCCTTGGTCAGGGCGGCTACTCCTGCGGCGACGGCCGAACCGTAGGTCTTGTTGATCTGAAAAAGCGTAAAGTTCGTATCTTCAACCGCATCATGCAACAGACCACATTTGAGCATCAAATCTTTATCCAATTCGGGAGAATGTTCCGAGGCATAGGATAGTTCAAAAACTACGCTGCCGATGTGGTTAATATATTCGACCTGTTCGTCCTGGTTTCTACCCCCGTATTTCTTACCATCATGGAGTTGGGATACCAACTGCCACAATTGCTGAAGTTCGTCAATTTCCATACGTAGTGATATCAAATTTTAACAAACCATAAACGAATGAATCCTCCAAAAGTCCATTCTTGAAGTAATGTCCCCTTAGCACGCCTTCTTTCCTGAACTTAAATTTCTTGACAAGGTTTTGCGAAGCATAGTTGACCGGACTGATGAACGCTTCGATCCGGTTCAAATTCATTTCCGCAAAACCATATGCCAGTATCCTTTCTAGTGCTTCTGACATTAGCCCCTTATTCCGGTCAGCCTGATTGGTCAGGGCATATCCAATCTCCGCCCTGCAGTGATCGGTGTACCAGTTATGATACCCGCACCATCCGATGTTCCGCAGAGATTGTCGATCAAGGAGTTGAAAGACCAATAGTTTTTTGTTGTAAGTGGCATATCCCTGCTGTTGTTTCCGTTTTTCCAACGCCAGCTGCTCTGCGCTGCCAATGTTGAGGAGATCCATAATCTCCTTATCGGGGAGGGTTTGAATGATCAGGTCATAGTCATAGTCCGTAAGACGTCTGAGTTGTAGACGATCCGTTTGCAAAGTAAGTAGGTCCATTGTCCGATTTAAATATTGCTTGTTAAAGATTTATCATGCTGCTGATGCTACACATTCAGTGATAGATTAAAAAAGACCAACTGTCGTTAAGACAGTTGGTCGAAAAAGTTATGGGTTTTGAGGTCCTATGTTCGGATTGGCATCAATTTCTGCCCTAGGGATCAAAAATTGCCATTTCACGTCACCTGCGGGAATAAGTAATACGTTGGACACCGAAGTGGCCGTAAAATTAGGCACGACTGTTCTGTCCAAAGGCTGGTTCAATCTTTTCAGATCGAGATACCTGAATCCCTCTCCCCAAAGTTCGATCCTTCTGTTGAAAAGGATTTCGTTGATCAGGGCAGTTCCCGTATTGGTACTCTTGACGGCGCTGGCATCCCTTTTTGATACTAGGACAAAAAGTGCATCTTGCGCTAACGCATCCTGTGGCGTGGTAGATTTGGCGTAGGCTTCTGCCAAGATCAGGTGCATTTCCGAACTTCGTAGCAAAGGCACATCTCCCAAAGAAGGATCCCCAACGTTTTTAACAGAAAACTTCCTGCTCATATAGGGAACTCTGCTAAAGGCGGTAGAAGGCAGGGGAAAGTTAGCTGCAGTTGGCGCGGCCTCCCACATCTTTTTCCTTACATCGGTTGTGGGTATCTGGTCATACAATGCCTTATTGATCAATTTTGGTGTTCCACGCTGGTAGGAGGTATTGGCATTATAGGCAATCTGCGCGAAAAAGGATCCAAAGGTATCGCCCTGCTCTGCATTGGGCATCATGGCCCACATGACCTCAGATAGGTTAGGAGCATTATTGAAACCGCTTTGATAGGCTGCTTGGTCCATTAATGGAAAAGCGCCTCCATCGATCACCTGTTTAGCATAATCAATGGCCATCGGGTAATCTTGCATAGTTAAAGCGACCCTTGCCTTTAACGCCTTGGCTATCCAAATGTTTGAGTGCGACTTGGTCAGCCTGGCCGTCTGGTTAAGCGCAATGGCAGCATCCAGATCCTTATGTATAGCCGTATAGATCTCTTCCACCGAAACCCTTGGTTTCTTTGAGTCGGTAGAATTAAGCAGGAGCGGTACGGCCAGTTGGACATTAGGCTTGCTGCCGGCATCATATCTCTTTCCATAAAGCTGTACCAGATAGGAGTAGGCATAGGCCCTTAACACCAAAACTTCAGCTTTAACCTTTGCCTTTGCTTCTGGTGTTCCCGTTACCTTATCTATGTTGTCAAGGATGTAGTTGGCATTTCCGATGATACGAAAGAAGGTCCTGTAGTAATAAAGGTTGGAGGCATGGGTGTCGGTCCTTGGAGCAATCCAATTTCCCTCACCCGTAGAGGTGAACCAGGTAGCATTGACCTGGTGAAGATCCTCTCCCATAAAGTCCAGTCCCAAAAGGATCCCGCCCACTCCAGGTTTGCCCTGTGCATTGCTGGTGGTTACATCAGTCCTTTGGAACATGTAGCGATAAATACCGTTGAGAACGGTATTTGCATTCTCAACACTGGTAAACACCGCATCGGCTTTCACCTTGTCGGTAGGAGAAATATCCAGATAATCTTTTTTGCAACTGCTGACAGCTGCTAGACATATGAAAATGCCCGAATATAATAAAGTCTTTTTCATTTGCTTATAATGATAGGTTGATACCAAAATTCAATATCCTGCTTGGCAGATAGGTGCTGCTATTTACACCATCGAAAGCCTCCCTTGGATCCAATCCTTTACGTTTGGAGAACAGCAACAGATTCTCTCCAGAAATAAATATCCTGGCGCTGTTGACATCGATCTTGCCCAACCATTTGCTAGGCAGTTTATAAGATAGGTTGACATTGGTCAGGCTCAGATAGGAAGCATCGATCAGCCACCTGCTCGAAGCAGCATTGATATTGGTCGTGTTGCCAATATCGAGACGTGGAATATGGCTTGATTTGTTTGTGGTAGACCATGAATCCAGCGCATCCTTGTGTAGTGCAGCACCATAGGATAGGCTCATCAATCCCTGATAGTTGCTGTCGTAGAATTTCCCCCCGATCTGGTAGTTGACCAAGAATGATAACGATAGGTCCTTATAGCTAAAGGTATTAGATACCGATCCGGTAAGGTCCGGAATAGCTGTTCCCGAATAGTCAAACTTGGCGTAGGTCTGGTTGGTGACAAATTGTTGGCCATTTACGGTACGGATATTGGCAGCTGGTGTTCCCTCTGCTGGTAGATAAAGTGCTGCCCCATCTGAAGGGTCAACTCCAGCATATTGCCTTAACCAATAGGCATAAAAATCCTTGCCTACCTCTCTTTTTTTTGTTCCAGATATGATCGTTGGCGTTTCATTCGGCATTTTGGTAATCTCATTTTTGAAAATAGTCCAGTTGGTCACCAAGTCCCAGCTGAAATTCTTAGCCTTGATCAATTGGCTGCCCAACTGTAGCTCGAACCCTCTATTTTCCATCGAGCCGATATTGGCTAGTTTTGACGTTACGGGATCTGATTGTGGCAATGGTAAACTAAAGATCAATTGACCCGAGCCACGTTTGAAATATTCGAATTCTCCGTAAAGCTTGCGTTTGAAAAGGGAGAAGGTCAAACCTAGATTGGTCGTTTTGGAGGTCTCCCATTTCAGGTCCGGCGTTGCCATAGAGCTCAACAATACACCGCCCTCCGAATTATTGTTCCAGCCCAAGTCGAAATAGGCGTCATAGGCATAGAAGGATGACAGGGCATTATTTCCAACCTCTCCATAAGATAGTTTCAATCTCAGGTCGTCGATCCAGCGCTGCTGTTTGATGAAATCCTCTTTTGATATACTCCAGGAAGCTCCCGCCGAAAAGAAGGTGCCCCATCTGTTGTTTGGATGAAACCTTGAACTTCCATCCCTTCTCAATGAACCTTCGATAAAGTATTTCTCATCGTAGTTATAGGTGGCTTTGGAGAAATAGGATTCTATGGCTTCCCTATTGGTTACCCCGCCAGCGCCAAGGATAGAGACAAAGTTGCCAAGATCCTTGATTCCCAAGGCCACGATCCCAGCTCTGGAAACACTGAAGTTACTTGCATTATAATCATAGTTTTCGTGACCAAGCGTTAGTGCAAAGGCATTTTTGCCGATCGTTTTATTATAGTTTAGGATCTGGTTAAAGGTATACGACCTGGTCGTCGTTCCGGTATTGGCACCATAGCCGGCATAAGATACACCATCGCCGACCAAAGGACTCCAGAAGACATCTGCCCTGTTGTTCCTGATGTCAATATTGATCGAAGGGGTGAAAGTGAAATCCTTGAGGAAACGGATCTCCAAATAGCCCCGACCTCCGACATTGTTCCTTTTGGATAGATTGTCATTCAACAGCGTCTCATAATAGACATGACGTCCTGGAGAAGCTCCCTGAGGACGATTTACTGCTCCGGGATGTAGGCCATAATCGAACCAGTTCATACCTTGTAAACTATCATAGATCAGGTTTCCAGCAGCATCCCTCGCATGCACAGGATAGATAGGTCCCATAGATCTGGTGAAGCTGAAAGCATTAACGAAACTGTTGGCGCTACCAGTTGAACTGTCGTAGGCATTGTTGAGGTTAGCTAATGAGGCGGACAGGTTGAATCCCGTCTTGAGCCAAGGCTTGAGCTGCGAATTGGCGTTGATCCTTGCCGTAAACCTTTTGATGTCGGATTTGATGATATAGCCCATATCATTCAGGTAGCCCAGCGAAACATAGTAATCTGACTTCTCATTTCTGCCAGAGAAACTCAGGTTGGCATCTGTTCTTTTTCCAGTTCTTTCCAAGGGTGCAAACCAGTCGAAATCGTCATAGAGCAAACTTGCATTTGGGTTGATCTTCCCGTCAGTGCCAACGATCGCATTGTTGGGAACGTTGAAGGGGTTATAGACCAATTGCGTGCGAATGTTATTGGTCGCATTCTGTGCGGCGGTAGCTTCTGGCTGCGCGGGTGAAGCCGAAAACATATAGTTGTTCTTCAATGCCAACCAGAATGCGGGATAATATTCAAAGGCGTTCAGTCTTTCATATTCTGGAATAGACCTTTCTGCAAATCCCTGGTTGACCGCGACATTCAATTGCGAAGCACCCGTCTTACCTCTTTTGGTAGTGATGATGACCACGCCATTGGCCGCCCTGGCACCATAAAGTGCAGAGGAAGAGGCATCCTTGAGAATGGATACATTATCGATATCATTTACATTGATATCTCCAATGCTACCATCATACTGGGAACCATCCAAAATGATCAGCGGCTCGCTCGACGCGGCGAAGGATCCAAAGCCCCTCAGGCGAATGGATACGCCGGTTCCAGGTTGTCCATTGCCCGACGAGGTACTGATACCTGGTGATGCTCCGGTCAGGAGCTGTGTGGCATTGGTCACTGTCCTTTTTTCAATCTCAGCCGTGCCGATTGTGGCCACGGATCCGGTAATGGCCTGTTTCTTCTGTGTGCCATAGGCAACCACCATCACTTCGCTCAGGCTCTTCACGTCCGATTCGAGTGAAGTGTTGATTGTGGTAGCGTTGCCTATAGCGATATTTTTCTTCACAAAACCGATCGAGAAAAATTCAAGGGACTTTGCCTCTGGGCCGATCCCAAGGACGAATTTTCCATCAGTACCGGTTTGGGTGCCGACATTAGTTCCGGTGACGCGTACTGACGCTCCGGGAATTGGTTTTCCATCTTCCTGGGAAGTTACCGTGCCGGTAATCGTTCGCTGCTGGGCGAACAGGGCAAGGCAACATGTAGTCAGTACCATCAATAACAGTAATCTTTTTTTCATGTTCTTGATTAAAATTTTTATGGTTAATTAATCCCGAAAATTAGGATGTGCCGAAAAACTAAAATGTTCTCACACCACCTTTTTCAAGGTTTTAAGAGGTATAAAAACCTAAAAAGCCCCACCTAGATCTGGTGGGGCTTTATCGCATGAGTATAGATTTGAGGTTCGATCACTATTCCTTGATATCCAATGTCAGGCAGTTTTTACAGAAGTCACTCGAAGGGTTGAAATCAACAGTGACACTGTTACCATAGGAGCCGGTGTCAGATAGTCTTATTTTCATGGTCTTTTGGGGCTGGCCAGGGGGCGAATAGACCGCCGAGACGAGATAACGTCCAATCGGCACTTCTATTTTTTGGCTGTTGGGTACCTTGATCGTCAGGGTACTGCCGGTACTGCCATCAATCAGGGCACCTTGGGGTACCATGGTAAGGGTTACATTGGTGTAGTCATAGAAGGCACCAGGCTCTGAAGCTACGGTGACCTGTCCACCATAGATCCCGGTAGACCTTCCTACCTGAGGACCGGTCAGCTTCCAGGTGAAGTTTCTTACCGCACCATCTGCGGGAAAGAAATCATCCGTCGACTCGGGATGTAGGTCCATCGTATAGCGCTTACCGTTATAATCCTTTTGGATAGAGGCATAGGTATAGAAAGCATCGCTGCCCAAACCTGCCAATTTTCTGTTATAGGTCCCATCTGTACCTGTGGTTGCCACTGTATTCTCATTATACCAGATCACGCTTGACATCACGATCCTCGCTCCGGCAACCGGCCTGCCATCGGCAGTCATCACCTTTCCCTTTACCATATCCGCGCTCGGCTTGTCAATTTCTCCAGACTGATCTTTTTTACAGGCAAGCAGTAGTAGCGGGATTGCCAGCCATAGGTTCATTCTATTTGTTCTCATTTATTCTACTTATGAATTAATTTCCAAAGCTCCCAAAATGATCAGGCTGGATTTCTTCCTGTCGACAGACGGCCAGGTTTTCCAGTCAGATTACATTGATTGGTCGGCAATCTGCGAGTACTTCTATTCTGAATGTCGGTTAAGATACGGGTATAAGTTGTCGGTCGTCAAAAAGCTACAGTCCGTCTGCTGTCCTTTTACAACACGGCCGGTCTGGCAAACTTTGCCATTCACATTTTAAAGCAAATCAATTCGTAATGAAAATCAAGGTAGTTATACTCACACTGCTGGTGACCAGTATCGTGTCAAGCGGGGCGCTGGCCCAGGGCTTTTTAAAGAAACTGGCGAACAAAGCATCAAATGCCGGTAGCGATCTGATCGTCAAGAAAACTGGAGAACAGGCCGAGAAGGCTATTGATGGAAAAAAGACCAAAGATGTCAAGGAAGAAAAGAAGACCGAAGCGATTTCGGAAAGCAATTCCAGCGGATCTGTTACAGCATATTCAAAGTTCGATTTTGTACCGGGTAACCAGATCCTCCTATTGGAGGATTTTGAGCAGGATGCCATCGGTGAATTTCCACTTAAATGGTTTACCAAAGGGGGCGGCGAGATCGTCACCTTAAAAGATCTTCCGGGAAAATGGCTGGCTACTACGGGCGGGGCGGCTTTGTCGCCGATCATCAGGTTCCCTGAAAATTTTACCGTAGAGTTCGATGTATTCCTGAACATCAGTGCCAATAGCAGCAGTGTACTCCCTGGCCTGAGTTTCCAGTTCTTTGACGGAGGGGAGAAGCTCAAGCGTCTGGATGCCTATAACTATCCGTTGAACAATATCATGATGTTCTCTAACTCGTTCAACTACCAAAGGGTCATCGCCAGGTTGGATTCTAGGGAGAAGGGAAAGGTCAAGTTGCTGTCCGACCCGGTTTCCCTTGCTGGTTTCCAACGCAACTACGGCAGCGTAGTCCATGTGTCCATGGCCGTGCAGAAGGAGCGGGTCCGTTTGTGGTACAACGAACAAAAGGTCATGGATATTCCGATAGCGGTAGCACTGAACCATAACTTCAATCAAATGTATATCTTGGGAAATAAAAAGGCGGACGGTTCGCCTGGATTTTATTTTTCCAACCTCAAGATTGCCCACGGTGATCCGGATCTTAGGCAGAAACTGGAGCAGGGCAAATTCGTCACCAGCGATATCCTGTTCGATTCCAATTCCGCTCAGATCAAGCCCTCTTCCTACGGGCTGTTAAAGCAATTGGCGCAGGCGCTAAAAGAGACCCCATCTAAATTCAAGATCGTTGGGCATACGGATAACGTTGGTGGGACGACTGACAACCTTTCATTATCGAAAAGACGTGCCGAAGCCGTTCGGGAACTGTTGGTAAGGGAATTTGGGATAGACGGTGGGCGTTTGCAGACCGACGGTAAGGGCGCACTACAACCTGTGGCCGATAACAAGAGCGGGATTGGGCGCGCCCAGAACCGCCGGGTGGAGTTTATCAAATCTTCATAAGTCAAAAAAAAGCCATTTCGCAAGAGATGGCTTTTTTTTGTCCCGTCTAACGGACCGAAATAAAGATGTCTACTTCAGCATTACTGGGATCCAAGCTTCTGTGGTCATAGACCTCAAAGTCTGCTGCGAACGATCTGTCATGGGATGACTGCCAGATCTCCGTCCATTGGCCATAGACCAATCCCTCGTTCAAGTTGCCCTTCAACGGATATTGTTGGTACTGGCCAGCGCCGATGGTCAATCCTGTCATGCCCTCGGGAACTTCGTTCAGGTTTTCGACCCTGCAGCCCAAGACTGTGGTGTAGGGGCGGGTATGATCTTTCTCGTAATCGGTATAGATACAATACAAGGTATCATCCTGTCTATTGGGGATTTTCTCTAGTGCGCCACTTGTAAAGAACTGGTTCCATAGTTCAGGGATATCTTTTGTTGCCCTACCATCTTCATTACTGGTACGTACGGACAAGCCAATGACCTGGAAACTTTCTAACTGTTTTTTCATTTCTGTTTTTATTTCTACAAATTTTAAAATTAAGGATGTCAGCCCTATGGCAGCCGCCCAAAAAAAATAGGACAAATGTCATAGGTGTTATAAAATAAAGGTCCCTCGTTATTAAGAGGGACCATGTTTCAATGTAGTTCAGTATCGATATATAGGGAGTGATGCTTACTACCTTTTCTTATATCTGAATTTAGCATAGAATTTTTCAGCCTTTCCGTAGCAATATGGCGAACCCTGTGTTTTCAGTTTAAGGTTACCGCTCATGGCTCCAGTAATCAGTCCATTCTTTTCTTCCAATAATACTACTACTCCCGAGGTATATTCCTCGCCATTGGGAATACATTCCGTATATGCACTAGAGTAATAGGGTTGGAATTCATACGAAAAGGACACCCGAACCTTATCTCCAAAAGGTTTGTTTCCCAAGGCTTGGTCAGGCAACTCTATATGAAGCCTGCTACCTGAATGTCCACGAAAGTTTGCGATCAAAGCGTCTCCTCCATAAACCTCTACTCCCGCATTACCGTCTACTCGCCCCGACTGTCCCTCAATGGTGGTGTAGCTATATTCCTCGGACAATAGCGTGAGTCTTTGCCGCGCAGTGTGTTCCTTTCCCGATCCGTCCAATGGATATAATACGACTTCAATACTGTGTCCGGTCATTCTTGCGGGATAGCTGCTTGGTGCTTTGAAGGTAGCGCTTAACTTGTCTGTGCTTACCGTTAAAGTTCCACGGTCTTCAGTACTGGTACCATAGAATCTCCATTCCTTTACCTTACTGTTATCGAATTTAACGTGTTTACCCAATAGGTCATCCACATCCGGTCCATCAACCGTTGGAAGAAAATAGAGCTGCAGCTGTGTGGTTTCCCCTTTTTCCAAGTCCGTATTGCCGTCCACATAGATAGAGAGCTTGGAAACGACAACCCAATCACTAAAGTGACGCGTTTTGGCGGTTACGGTATAATTGTTCCTGTTGACTACCGAGTTATCCACCACATGCCAATACCCTTTTTTATCCTGATAGCAAAGTCCTACCATGGGTAGCACCATGTTGATGGCGTCATCGTAGGGCAGTGTGATTTCTACATCTTTCTTGAATGTGACATTTTCCGGTAACAGGCGGTACACCGGGCTGGCCGCACCATTGGGCAACGTATTGGATACTTCCTGCACACTAAAGTTCACATCACCGTCCACCGCACCGGCCGGAATTGTGAGTTTGAATGAAGTGTTGGGAATAGTCAGTTCCCCTCCATTGGCTCCAATAGTTTTTGCCGTTACTTCACCCTTAGGCTCGCCATGTTCTACACGGATGGCGCCAGGGATACTGGGTTCCTCGGGGTTGTCCGGTTGATTGCCACCTTTTTTCTTGCACGCTTGTAGCGCGGTGCACACTATCAACAGCATGCAGATCCATTTTCTCTTATTTATCATATTGTATTTTATTAAATCATCATTTTGAGGCTGCAAAGGGCGTCCACTGCAGCACACAACCCCGCAAAGTTCACTCTCGAGAGATTGGTTTGCCTGAAATGTCGACGGAAGAAGTTAATGTGAAGATGTAAAGTTTGCTTGTGTAGATAGAATGCATTTAGGAATTCTACAAGACGTTTACTTACAACACAAAGGGAACGGTAATTCTATTCACCGCTCCCTTTGTTAATATGATATGGATATTCCTAAATTATTTTCTGGTGAACAGGTACTTTTTCCCTTGGGTCATGATCAAGCTTCCATTTGTAGGCTGGAATTCCATGCTGATGTTCGCTTTTTCAAAACCGAACTTATTATTGCCAGTCGGTAGGAGCTCAAAGGCGGACTGTCCGGTTGCCTTGGCCACCAGTACGTTGCCTTTTTTGGTGACGGTCAGCTCCTGGGGAAGCTCTTTGCTGGCATAAACCCCGAGGTACTTGTCAAGATCATGGGTGGTCAGGGAAGGAGGGTTGAAGTCTGGCAATTGGAAGGGGCGCTGGAATGCTGCGTTCAACAGAACCATGGCGATATCATTGGTATTGATATTGACGCCATTGGCGGTCATAGCAACGGAGACATCACCATCAGCAAAATGATAGAAAAAAGCGGCGAAACCATCAATGTTTCCCCGATGCCCGTATCCCGATTTTTGGTAAAAAGGTACCCTGAACAGTCCCATGCCGTAACCAGATTGTATGGTTTCCATGGCCTTGAGACTTTCTGCAGAAACCAGCTTGCCATGGTATAGCGCACTGGCGAACAAATTCAGGTCGCCCGGGGTAGAAACGATTGTCCCAGCTCCGAGGGGAACGGACATATTGGTTTCGATCTGTTTTTCCCAACTCCCTTTACTACGAATGTAAGAATGGCTTTCGTGCTGTGCGGTATTGGTTGGTCGCCCATAATAGGTGTTTTTCAATCCGATAGGATCGGTAATTTGTTCCTGTAGGATTGCCGGATATCCCTTGCCATGGATCTTTTCAAGGATCATCGAAAGTAATAGGTAATTGCTGTTACTGTAGGCATGTTTTTCCCCAGGACTGAAATCACTAGCACTGAAAGTGACCATCCGGAAAAGTTCAGTTGGGGACAGTCCTTTTGTCCTGATCTTGGGATAGTCCCGGTCTGCGGTGAAATTGGGGATGCCGCTACTGTGGTTGAGCAATTGGGCCATGACGATCTTTTCGGCATTTTTCACCTGCGGAAAATAGGAGGAGAGCGGATCTGTCAATTTCATTTTTCCGGCTTCGATAGCTTTAAAGACCATGACGGCAGTGAACGTCTTGCTAATGGATCCGATGCGGTACCTGGTCTGGGTGTCCGCTGCTTTTTGGCTGGCGATATCGCTGTAGCCTACTGCCTTGGTGTAGGCCACTTTGCCACCGATGGAAATGGCCACGCTGCCCATCAACTTATGGTGTTCATGGAGCATAATGAAATAGGCATCCAGCTTGGTTGCATCGATAGTCTGGGCGAAGCTACCTAGGTTGAGCTGAACCAGTAGGAATAGGGAAAGTAAGGTTTTTTTCATTTTAATCTAGCTGTATCGTAATACCAATCAGGGGATTGGCCAAGCTAATATCCAAGAACTTTTGGTTGCATCTCCATGCGGTCGACGTAAAACATGTTTCTGTCGCTAAACGACTAACAGCAAAAGCAGGGAAGTAGCCAAAAAACGGTGGAACAAAAAAGCCCGGCCTTATGGCCGGGCCTTGACTATCCCAAATCAGTGAAATGCTATTTGGTGTTTTTCTTCTCGGTCACCTCGGTCCTGATCTCCTGGGCAAGCACCTTCAGGTCTTGCATGCCCTTGCGTACACGCGTGCCCGCAGCCCCATTTTCTTTGGTATAGAATTTTTCTGCATCAGCTTCGATCGATGCCACCAGTTCCTTCAGCTTTTGAAATTTTTCCATGTTGATTAAATTTTTGGTCTACTATTTTGACTTTTTGTGCGACTAAAATAAGACTTTCTTCCTAAAGTGCCACCCCCTGGTCCAGCGAATTACGTTTGTCGCCGCTTAGCAGGTTTCCTTTCTGCAAACCCTGCTCTTTGTCCTGTCCAGCAGTTGTCTTTTCGAATTGTTCCCTTTGTTCAGGCGCCCCCTTTTCGTTGTAGAAATTAAGCTTGCCCCATCGCACCGCCGTTTCCAAAAATAGCTTGGTCTCCTGTCCATCCTTGAGTACGGTGATGGACACCCTGTTCCCGTTCTTCAGGTCCTGTTCCAGCTGATCTGCCAACTTGGGGTCGGCCATCTCCTTGATGTCGAATTTATCGAGAGCTTCCCTCAAGGTAAAACCGTAGTTTCCGGTAAACTGTTTATAGTTCAGGTTGTTCTGGCGGTCGCGCTCCCTGTCTGTATCGAGCTGCATCCAAGCCTTGTAGGGAACTCCCTCGCGGCTCAACAGGTCGTCGCGGAATACCGCCCGGCCCTGTACCAGATTGGCGCCCTGTTGACGGTTGAAGCCCTTGCCATGATCCAGATAGAAAGTTTGGGGAAGTGGACGGCCATAGTAGCTGCGCTGAAAGTCCTTTTCCACAAACTTCACTACACCATCCTCCATACTGGCCAGCACCATTTTATCGGCACCGTTCTTTCCCGAAGCCAGTTCCGCATTGCCTTCCTGGAGCCTGAAAAGATCAATGGCTTCCAATAGGTTTTTGGGATTGAGCACCTCGTGCTTCTGTCCTTCGGGCTTGAGTACGATGACCATATATCGATGCCCCTGGGGCAGGGGCTTGCCCTGGTGATGGGCCGCATCGAACTTGTTCAGGTAATAGTAATCGGAGCGGCCCGACTGCTTAAAGTGCAGGGTCAGGTCTACCTGTCCGCGCGTAGCGGCCACGGTATCATATAGCTTGAAGTTCGCTACATCCTTTTTCATCTGCTCCTCCATCTGGTCGATCAGCTCCTGACCAAACCCCAAGGTCGTCATCTCCGCCTTGAGGTCCCTCAAATTGCTCAAATTCATAACTTGTCTTTTTATTTTGTTGTTGAAATTCTATTCTGGTTGTTGCGCAATAGGATAGGTGTGCCCGCTTTGAGCCTGACCCGTACCCTAGAAAGTTTCCGGCTGAACAGTCCCTTTGCGGCATCGATACCCGCTCCGGCGACTTGGGTGGCCAAGGTCTGGTCCATGGCCAGCAGTCCGGCATTGCGTATGGCATTGTCCGCCCCGCTACTGGCCGCATCGGAAAGCATGGCCTCCGGCGCATCGATGCCCATCATCCCATCCAAACTGTAGACCGAAAGATCTACGGGAACGATAGAAGTACCCAATCGGACTTGCCGGATGTCCAGCAGCAGTCGCTGGTTGGTGATCCTACAGGCCCCGTAGACCGGATGACCTGCCGGCACCAGCATCCCGCCAAATATGGCACTGTCGCGGAGGATCAATTTTACCGTCGCCCCCTGGACGACTTTTTGTCCCAGCGCGATAACTGCAGGTATGGCCCTAAACTGGCTGTCAGGTGCCGAGTTTCCTCTTTCCCTTAGGCGCTGCTCGACGCGGTCGGGATGTTGGATGTCCAGGATGCCCTGCATCAGCCCATCCAATTGTTTGAGCTCCGGATCTTCGGCCGCTGGTTGGCGCATCCCCTTCATCAACAGCTCTAGGCGATCGATATCCGACTTCATCGAAGAAGATACCGTTTTGGCACTCTTTTCCCAAGTGTTCGCTGCCGGGTTGGAAAGGCTGGAAGCTGGTACATCGATCTCGCGCTGGAGCTGGTCCAGCTTCTGCTGGATCAGTTGCGCCTTATCGTCCTGATCGCCAAAGCCAAGCTGGCCGGCCATCTCCCTAAGACTGGACAGGCTGTCCTTTTTGGCTCGGGCGCCGGCCCTGTCATAAAGTCCCATTTTGTCGCTGGCCACCTCATCCTTGAAGGAAGCATCGGGCAAGCTGGTGTCCAACTTCTGCACGGGCATTCCCTCTCCCTTGGCACCTCCGCCGCCCAGGGCATAAAAAGCCAGAGCCAAGAAGGGCCAGAGGATCAGGGGAATAAAAAGCAGTGCCCTGCTTTTTTCCATTCGGTGTTTTGTTTTCATATTGTTATGGATTAATTAATAAATAGACCGATCACTAGGTAGCAGCAGTAGCAGGCCCAGAGCAGGCAGATCCCCCATACGTAAAGGCATTTTTTTACAGGGGCTTCTGCCGCCCAATGGTTAAGCTTTTCGGTTAGTCCAATTTTCCAGCACGACAATAGCTGCCGTATTTCCTTTCGCTTGCTCATGGCTGCAGCTGTTCGGTGTTCAACAAGGTTTCCCAGCCAAGGATCAGAAAACCATGGGGATTATGGTCAGAGCGCGCAACATTCCTGACCCTGCCCTGGGTAACCAACTTGCGCGTCGTGGAAGTGCTGCTACGGATCAGGCGTTGGGTGGCATAGCATCTGAAGGCAAAGGGATACTGGTCCACATCCAACACCGTGCTATCGACACTGATCTCTTGGGAAATATTGGCCGAGATCAGGTTGTTGTAAAAACCCTGCTCGCGAAGATTGTCATAGGCCTTCTTGGCGCTCTCATCTGCCAGATACAGGGCCTTGCCTACATGTGACTGAATAACCTTTTCATCCGGATCCAAGGTAAAGAACCAATGGTGGAAGGTCTGGATATGGTCCCGCAGCTCCACTTGTAGGTTATCCTTGCGCTGGGAGCTAAAGGCTTCGATAGCCTTGCCATTGGCCAGGATATAGACTTTCTGCTGCATGTCCCTGACCATGCTGAAACTCTGGTAGATGGCAAAGCAGCAGACCAGCGTACAGGCGATGACCAATAGCAGGCTGAAACGTTTGATATGTTGGAATGCCGTATCGATGTTCCTGAAATGTGTAAACATGATTGGAGATTTAGGTTAGGATTTGCCCGAGATCCGCTTTTGCTGATGCCCCGAGCCTTCTTGGAAATAATCGTTCTGTGCGGCAGGAGCGTGGCCCTGCACCATGGTCCGATAGGCATCGCCCATTTTATCGGCGACCATTCCGCCACCTCCGGTCGCCATCGCCTTTCCGCTAGTTCCCGCACCGATTACGATCGCATTGAACTTGTGCAGGATCGAGTTGCCACCTCCGGCATGTACCACATAGTTGGCCACATTCGGTACGCAGAAATAACCAATGATGCCGATGATCAGAAAGATCAGGTAGGCGGTATCGGTACCGCTGAAGAAGGTATCCCCTTGGGCTTCGATCTGCGAGATATCCAGACTGATCATGTTCTGCTGGATCTTGCCCAGGATACTGCCGAAGATATTGGCGATGGGCAACCAGAGATAGATATTGATATAGCGCGCCAGCCAGACGGTCAAGGTCTGCTGGAAACCATCGAAGACCGCAAAGCCCAGCACCAAGGGACCCAGGATCGCAAGTACGATCAGAAAGAAGGTGCGGAGCGTATTGATGCACAGCGACGCTGCGGCATAGACCACCTCCAGGACCTCCTTCATCCATTGTTTGATCGAGTGCCTGAAATTGTAGGCCTGCTTGTCCATAAAGAACTGCAGGTCATGGCCCAACCTGTCCAGCATGCCCTCATCGCCCGCCTGGGGAAAAGTGTACTTATACCATTTGCTACGGTCGCCACTGCCACTATCGCCCACATACATCTGCCATTTCCTGCTTTTTTTCATGGCCGCCTCCTTCGCCCTCAGCAGGCGGTCGATGGCCACATTGGAACCCTTGACCATCGCACCCGTCGCCGAAACGGTAGGCTGCAGTACCCCATTGATCATGCCGATCACCAAGGGGAACAGGATGATGGCCAGGCCTATTGCAAAGGGCCGCATTAGTGGATAGAAGTCGATCGGTTCGGCCGCTGCCATATGGCGCCAGACCCTGGCGGCAATATACCACAGCGCCCCAAATCCCGCCAGCCCACGGGCGACATCGATCAGTCCACTGCACAGCGGCAACATTTCGGCATATACCCTGTCCAGCACCGGCTGCATGCCCGCCAGTTCCTGGGCCATGCCTTGTGCCCAGCCTAGCTTGGGCAACAAGCATACAAGGACAGCGATAAACGCTTTTCCTATTTTTAAATTTTTCATATCAATCTAGGTTAAATAAGCGGCGACCACGGAGCAGCTCAGACCGTTCCATGGCCCGCTGTCCGTGCAGCAGTTCCGCTTCGGTGTTAAATTCATTCAGGAACAGCAACTTCTCCCGAACCGAGGCGTAGATCCTATCGATCGCCCTGAGCCGCTGCTCATCGTTCATCCTCAGCTTGGAAGAAGTAATCACCAGGGCCAGTTCCTCCAAGTTCTCCAGACTGGCCGATAGTAGCCTCCCGTAGACCCCGGAAAGGTATTGGAGTTCGGTAGCCGAGAAATTGCCAGATCGAAAGTCGGACAGGGCCGACCGGTAGGTATTGACCAGCTGCCGCTGCCCCTGGATGATCCCAGTGATCTTGGAATATCTTTTCACCTCGGGACTAACCAGCAGCAGCCCGTCCAGGAACAGCTCGTGCAGGCTGAAGTTTCCCTTGGAAATATCCTTTACCTTATTGTAGCCTGTACTTACGATCTGATAGCCCTTCTTCATGTCCGAAAGGATGTTTTTCAGTTGGCTGAGCTTTTCCACGTTGAGCAGGAGCTGTTGTGCCTCATGTGACTGTCCCCAGGCCCTTGTAGCACACCAAACTGTCAACCAGCATAAGATCAGTGCTCTAATCACGTAGCCCATAGTTCCTCCTTTCCCATTCCAGGTCCCTACTTTCTGCCTTTCGCTGGCCCACCAGCACCTGCAACTGCCCGAGGAAATCCGCTACGAACTCCCGCTTTTCGACCGTTGACCTATAGATCGCCGCTAAGCGCTCCATACGTGCCGCTTCGGAGAGTTCCAGTTTTCCCGCACCCAAAGCATCCGCTAACCCGTCAAGTTCCTCGGAACATTCCCTAAGCACATTGTCCCTGACCTGCGCAAGAAATGCCCTATCCGATACGTTCAGGTGTTCCAGGCCCTGAATGCGGGCGAGTGAAACGCTAATTTCGGCCTGCATGGCCAGCACTTCGCCCAGACGTCCATAACGTTTCACCAGCGGACGGACTTTTTTGAGCGAACCCAGAAAAATGCGGTGCAGGTCCAATTCCCCTGCGGCCAGCTCCCTGATCGTCTGCAATCCGCCACTTGCCAGCTCGTAACCTTTTTTCAGGTAGCCCCCATAGACCTCCAGTGCCAGCACCTGTTCGGCCAGATAGCGCCGCTGTGTCTTCTTCTGGCGGAACCATTCCCCCCAGGTCTGGGCATGGAGCGGTAGGCTAAGGGCACAGAGCACTAGGCAGAAGACCATCCGGCGAAGCCTAGCTCCACCAGTATTTCCAATTTGGCAAACGCCGTTAATCCAGTCCATAGAGCTCCCTAAGTTTGGCGGCCTCCTCCAGCGAAGCGGCACGCGCGATGGACAATAGACTGTTTTCCCTGTTGTAGGCCTTCAGATCAGTATAGAGCTGGTCCAGCTGATCAGATAGTCCCGCGATCATTTCCAACCTGTCCCCATCGGCCAGCTGTAGTTTCAGCGAACCGACCACCGAGAGCAGCTGGTCCACCTGCTTGACGCTGGCTTCCAGCATTCCGCTATAGACCCTGCCCATCTGCTCGATCTCCTCCAGGCTGAAGTGGCTGTCCTTTTGGAACAGTTGCCAGGCCCATTGGTATTCCTCGATGATGGCCACCTGTTTGGCCGTCAGTTCCCTGACCCTTTTGAAATAGGTGATGGCCGACTTCACCTCCCACAGTTCCTGGTAGTATTTTTCGTACTGCTCGCGCTGGCGCTCGGTCCATTCTGCGATCTCACCGAGCTTGAGCTTGGACAGCTGGTTTTCCAGCACCTTCTGCGCATTCTGTAGCCAGATGGTCTGGTTCTGCAGGCGTTGGACTTTCAGGTCCACTGCCTTGATCACTTTCTTGACCCCGGCCTTGATGACCTCCACAATGGCCAGTTGTGCACTTGCCCCTTGGGGCAGTCCCACAAACAGCGTCATGGCGCTCATCGGCAGGATCACCATATACTTTTTCATGGTTCCTCCAATCTTTTCTCTGACCGCCCGTAGCCGGTCGATTATCAATTTTCTCATTTTCATCGTTTATCAATTTCACGTGCGAGCATCTCGATGCCCTTTTGCATGCTGCCGAACCTTTGGGCATATTCCTGCACCCTGATCTTTTCCCTTTCCTCGGTGGTGTAGGCCAGATATTCGCTGGTCGATACCTCGGTCCGGTAGACCTTGCTGTACTGGCCGCCCAGGGAAATGAACACCTCCTTATAGCGCAGTTTGGGATCATTGGCCCGGTTCATCGATAGGACCAATGCCTTTTCCTTATCGGTCAGTCCCAATAGCTCCTGTACGGCATCGAACTTGTTCTGGTACTTGCGCTGGTCCAATAGGATCTTGCAGTCCGAATTATTGAGGATCGCCTGCTTGACGATGGGCGAGGAGATGATATCCTCGACCTCCTGGGTGACGATGATCGTCTCGCCGAAGAACTTGCGTACCGTCTTGACCAAATACTGCATGGATTCGGCCATACCCTCCTTGGCGATGGCCTTCCAGGCTTCCTCCAACAGGATGACCTTACGGACGCCCTTAAGCTTACGCATCTTGGAAATGAATACCTCCATAATGATCAGCGTAATGGCAGGAAACAGGATCGGATGGTCCTTGACCGCATCCAGCTCAAAGACGATCATGCGCTGGTGCAGCAGGTCCAAGTTCTCACTGGCGTTCAACAGGTAATCGAACTCCCCACCGCGGTAATAGGGTCCAAGTACATACAGGAAATTGGACAGATCGAACTCCTTTTCCCTTACCCCAGCTTCCGACAGTATCCCTTCGTATTCGGCCAGCAGGTACTCATAAAAAGTATTGAAACAGGGGAACAGGTCCTGGTGCAGGGCAAGGTGTTCATAATAACCCGAGAGTGCCCCGGAAAGGGCCACATATTCCGAACGTCGGAAGGGTTCATCGCCCTTTTTCCATAAGGCCAGCAGCAGGTTCTTGATGCTCTCTTTCTTTTCAGTGTCCAGCACATCGCCAGCGGTCAGATAGAAAGGGTTGAAGCGGATCGGTTCCTGTTCGCTATACGAGAAATAATACCCCCCCACTAACTCGCATAACCCCTTATAGCTATGGCCCACATCGACCAGGAGCAGGTGCGCCCCCTGCTCGTAATAGCTGCGCACCAAATGGTTGGTGAAAAAGCTCTTGCCAGAGCCCGAAGGCCCCAGGATGAACTTGTTGCGGTTGGTGATCTGGCCCAGCAGCATGGGCAGGTCCGATAGGTCCACATGCAAAGGTCTGCCCGTCAGCC
The DNA here is from genome assembly GCF_057652195.1 of Pedobacter sp. T50_32. Classification (NCBI taxonomy): domain Bacteria; kingdom Pseudomonadati; phylum Bacteroidota; class Sphingobacteriia; order Sphingobacteriales; family Sphingobacteriaceae; genus Pedobacter; species Pedobacter sp. T50_32. The sequence goes on from NZ_JBYFBY010000001.1 coordinate 1,145,557, forward strand.
TATCGCCCAGGCGCATCCCGAAAGGGGAGGGCGAGGAGCGGTTACTGCTTTCCATGTTGAAAAAACAGCAGGCCTGTTCCAAAAAGGTATCAAAGGTCTCGTTCATCGGAAAGGAGGCCGCATTGCCAGGAATTCCCGCATACCAGAGCTGTGGGGCACCATCGGTCTCCTGTTTGGCCACCGCATCCATTCCCGCCATGGCTGAAGAGACCAGGTTGCGCAGTTCATGGCTACGGCTGCCATGCTGGGAAAACACCATCACATTGAAATGGGCCTTCACCGGTAGACGCTGGTTCACCACCGCCTCGTTCAAAAAATCATTCACCGCCTCCCTGCCCGCACTGTTCTCCCTGGAATAGGCTGATAGTGACTGCATGCGGAGCTTCTTGGCCTCCAGTTTTTTCAGCGTATCGCGCTCATCACCGATAAAGACATACTGGTTCAGCACATGGTTGCAACAGAGCAGTCCGCCCAAGGCCGATCCAAATCCCACCGAAAACTTGCTCCGTTCGGAGCTATAGGGTTCATAGTTGATCCTGCTCCCGCAATATCCCGGCAGCTGTTCGCCATCGGCAAGCGTATAGAGCTCCACGTCTTGGTCCCCCACGTGAATTCCCCCTTTTAGGCCCAAGTCCCTGATCAGCGGCTGGCTGTCTTTGGACAGAAGGAAGCAGTAACGCTCGATGATCCCTGCGGTGTTGGCCGTACCTGCCAGGTCTTCATTGGACAGCCTGGAAAGCTGTACAAAACCACTATCGCCCAGCACATGGGCAAAAGCGCCCACACTATCCAAAAACTCGGAGGCCATCGCCATATCCACCACTTGCTGGGGTACGATCGAGCTGCGCAGCAAGTTGCTCGTGGCCGAAGTGGAAAGTTTCCTGCCAGCCGGCTTTTTGGTCAGGAAAACGAGACACTCATGGTCCAAAAAAGGCCTTTCATTGAAGAATCGCTCACTGGCCCTGGAAAGGAAACTGTCCCCACAGCGATCGAAGTCTGCCCTGTAGCCATCCTCGAAATACAGGTCCATCTTATGGAAGACCGAATGCCTCGGTAGGAGCCTGAGGGCACGTACCCAGGCCTGATGATAGGCTTCATAATCCAGGTCCGACAGTGTAAAGATCTCCGGAAGCTGTAATCGGAAAGCTAGCGTAATGTCCCCCTGCATGGACACCATACAGTCCTTCTCCACTTTCAGCAGTGGAAAGATATCCCTGGCATCAACCATGGCCGCCCCCTTTCAGTCCGACGAACAACCGGCGTGAGCCAAACCGTATACCTTTGGGCAGTCTGCGCCTGGCCAGGTACTTGGACAGGCCATGCTCCCCAAACCTTTTGCTCAGCCGGAAGACCAGCGAAAATAGTACCGTACCCAGCATTAGCACCAACAACAGGATCAGCCAAAGCTCCACACGCAGCACATACAGTACACCGAACAGCAGCAGCAGTCCTGCCAGTCCCAACAGCAGATACAGGATATATACCCCAACGAGTCCCTTAAAGGTGATGGGCCTGGCCACTCCCTTATTGATCGGATAGACGGCGGCCATCAGATCCCAAAAAAAGATTTCAGCACCGTGGCCACTACCACCAGAAAGATACAGCTGCCAAACCAGGCCGAGGCCACCTTGGTCGTGTCGTTCTCCCCGGCATTCCATTTGTTGAACACCTTGATGGCCCCGATGATGCCCACCACCGCACCGATGGCATACATCAGGTCGGTACCCGCCTCAAAATAGCCCTTGACCTTATTGGTCGCCTCACGAATGCCATTGTTGCCATCCTGGGCCCAGGCCGAAAGGACGGAAATACAGCCCAGTCCAGTGAGGACCAGACTAAAGATGATCTTTGAACTTCTCATAAAAACCTCCTAAAAAAAATGAATGACTAGGACCAAAAACTTTCCAGTTCAGCCTCGCTGAGCGCAAAAGGCGCCTGATCGGCGATAAAGTCCCGCACCTGTTCCAGATTGGGATGGTCCGCCAGCTCCGGGTATCTGTCCACCACCAGCTGCATCATCCCCAATAGATCTGCCTTGCAGCCATCATTGGCGTCCAGCGCAGCAAAGGTTTCCTTGAGCTCGGCCAGCACGTCGGCCACCAGTCCCAACTGTTGCACCTTGCCATCGGAACCTGCAAAGCCAAAGTCCTGCGAGCCCAGCAGTTCCACGCCCTCGGGCAGCTTCGGCGCCCCCATGATCCAGGGGGCGTCCGGTCCGTCGGGCGCAAGGGCAGGGACCTTGCGCGCCGCAGGGGGAATGCCCCTCGGGGAACGGTCATCCCTTTTACGGAAATAAAGAAAATACAGTCCGGCATACCAGACCAGTGCCAGTGCGGCGGAAGACAGCAGGAAGTCCTGCCAGGAAACAGATTGTAACATAACACCTGGTTTAGCCCGAGCGACATTGCACGGGAAGACAGGGCAAAATTTCAAAGAAGCCGTTGTCCCGCCTCGCCAGTACGTCGTAGCCACGAAAGATTTTTTTCACCCGCATACCTTCAGCAGCCCAGCTATCCGTCGCCCAAACCAGACCGTCGGTCGACGTTCTCACCTTTCCCAAAGGATAACCTCTAGCTTTGCCGCTAGGGTCAATGATAGGCTGTTGTTCGCTGTAGTGGGGTTTCGCGACCGACACCCCATGCGCATAGCGACGCATATCCCTGATGATCGGATTAGGCACCGGAAAACCTGTCCTAAACCTTTCGGGCCGAAGACCGTCTATGCTAAAAACCAACACATCGATGAAAAAGCAACTGATTTTAATGGCGCTGCTGCTTGGCACGGCAGCCTATGCACAGAAGACAAAAAACAACATCGATCCGAAGATCGATGCCTATGTCAAAAAAGAAATGAAAGCAACTGGCATCCCAGGTATGGCCGTAGCGGTGATCAGAGATGGAAAGATCCTGCACAGCCAAAGCTATGGAACGGCCAATATCGAACACGACATCCCGGTATCAGCCGGCACCAGTTTCCAGATCGCCTCGGTCACCAAGCTGTTCACCTCTACACTGATCGCCAAATGGCTACAGGAGAAAAAGATCAGCCTGGACGATCAGCTTTCCAAGTATATCGCCGATAGTCCCGAAAGCTGGAAGGCCATCACCCTGAGACAGCTATTGGCCCATGAAAGCGGTATACCCTGGGCACCGGCCACTGCTGGAAGCAATGGTGCTAGGCCTGCCCGGCCCTTTATCATCGACAGCCTCGAGTCACTGGTGGAAAAATTAAAGACCATGCCCCTGAAGTTTGCCCCGGGCAGCAGCCAGCTCTACATCAACGGCGACTATTTCCTGATCCAGTACCTGATCGAACAGCTGGCCGGTATGCCCTTCGAGCAGGTACTGAAAAAAGAGGTGTTCGAGCCCTTGGGCATGGAGCGGAGCGGCTTCGACGGCGAACTGCGTGATCTACGCATGATGACCATGTACCCCCTTAAAGGTAAATCGCAGAACTTCACCAGCGGAACCAACGGCCCGCTGATCTTCAAGGGCTACTTTGCCCAGACTACCTATGATGCCGGCGGCATGCACCTCTCTTTGGGAGATGCCATCAAGTGGGTACAGGCATTGGATGGACAGCAATTCCTGCAGCCCACTACTTTGGAACTGTTCCAGCAACAGCGCAATAGCGGGGACAGCTTTACCCAGCTGGGCTGGGTCACCCAAAATGCCAACGGTGACCAGGTCATCGGACATAGCGGCGGACCGGGACTGGCCGACATCCTGCGCGTACCCAGCCAAAAGCTCACTGTCATCGTGCTCAACAATTTCCTGGACGTGAACCCCTATCTGGCCGGACAGATCCTGCAGCACTATCTGCCCCAATACCAGCCCCATCTACCAGAAAAGAAGATCCAAAGGGATTTTATCCGGTAGAGGTTTAGGATCGCAAAGCCGCAACTTTGTCTAAAAAAGAGAAGCACCCAATCCTGGTCCTCAATGGCAGTGCCAGCGAAGAATCCTCCAATCAGCGACTGATCGATTACCTTGCGGTGATCGGTGGGGGACAAATGAGCTTTCAGACCTTTAGGGGCCTGAAGGCACTGCCGCATTTCGATCCGGCGCTGTCTCTTGCCGATACCCCTAGCGCCGTGCTCGCGCTGCGGCAAGAAATCGCCTCAGCACACGGCCTACTGATCTGCACCCCTGAATATATCTTCAGTCTGCCTAGCGGTCTGAAAAATGCCATCGAATGGTGCATTGCCACCAATATTTTTGTCGGCAAGCCCACCGCCCTGATCACCGCATCGGCCAGCGGAACTGCTGCGCACGATCAACTACAACTGATCATGGAAACGGCCATGGCCAACTTCACCCGCGAAACCACCCTGTTGATACCCGGCATCGCAAGCAAGTTTGATCTCCATGGCAGACTCCGGTGTTACACTACCGAACAGGCCCTAAAACGGCTACTGGCTTACTTTGGGCAATTGGTCGATCAATCCGCCCATTGCTCAGCGCCGTGATGGATCAGGTTTGTAGGCATTCTCCTCATCGATCTTCTGTAACATGGCCTCCCGCATCCGGTCCAGAAAGCGGGTGGGAGAGGCCACCTTGCGGCTACGGATATCCTTATAGTCGCTATAGATCCGTTTCAGGTCGATCTGGAACAATCTGCCCATCCATTTGACCAGCGTGGAAAGTTCGGTCTTGCCATGGTTGATCTGCCCGGTAAAATAGATCCCATAGATGAGCTCGGCCAGGTTCACCTTGTCGCCCGTCCACCTCAGTTCCGTACCTTCGGCCAGTGCCTCCTCATTGGTGGGCTCCAATCCCTCCAGGCATTCCACCAGCCAGGCCTTCAAACGCTCCTTGGCCACAAACCAGGAAAAGAGGTAATCACAATTGGTCGAAAAATCCGGATGCAGTTCGGGCATCTCCGGGATCAGGCGGCTGCTTTCGGCCCCCCGCGTAAAGTAGAGCACATCAAAATCGCTGGCATCCAAACGGAAATACTCGTACTGCAGCCGGTACTGCAAGAAGAAACGTTCCACATAGGCAATCTCCCGCAGGTAATATTTCTTCTTGGCCTCCCTGCCGCCTGCCGGCAGGCCACGTTCGACGGTATAGCGTTCGGTATAATAGATCAACAGCCCATAGAACCTGGGCTTCTGGTACTTGAAGAAATGGATCTCCTCGGCCACACTCCCAAAGGGCTGGCGCATCAGCTGCATGCGCAGCAGTTCCAGTTTCCCCCGGATCGCCTCCAGGCACAGGGCCAACTTCTCGGCCGCACTCCCATCTTCCGATTCGATGCGCTGCAGGCGCTCCATCAGCTCCCCGTAACGCTTTTCAGCATACTGTTTTTGCATAACAATCAATTTAGGTGAGATCCCGAACCGCCCGTTGACTGGCCAGAACTTTCACAGGTCGGGATAAAGGTAGCCTTCAGCCATACGCAGGAATTTTGGTAGGACAAAGTAGCTCAATCCCGATCAATAGTGCTATAGCGTAAAGCCACCCATTGGACAAAATAGGGGCATAACACTAGCTGGGATGACAGAAAACCAGTTATTTGGCCCATTTTCAAACAAAGCATCCGTCGATAAAACATCGTCATCCATCGACAATAAGCTGGTCTCTATCGCAACAGTTTGGCTTCGGTGTATCAGTAGACCAATTTTGCCCAACGGCAGGTAGACTGTCGTACAAATCAAAAAAATATGAGATTGAATCCATCACTTAAACTGATCGCTGCTGTGGTGATATGCTGCACGATCGCTTCCTGTAAGAAGAAGCCGGGCGAGGAACCCGTTCCGGCCCCAGAAGACAAACCGGTCACCGCTCCCCATGGCAAGCCCATTGGCGACATCCTCACCAAGTCTATCGGTAGTTCGGGCGGCACCATCGAACTGCCCAATAGCGCCATCAAGGTCATCGTGCCAGCAGGTGCGGTAGATACCGAAACCACTTTTAGCCTGCAAAGGGTGGAGAACACGCTGAGCACCAATAGTGCAAATGCCTCGTATCGCCTGCTTCCGGAAAACATCAACTTCAAAAAGGACATAGAGATTTTCCTGCCCTACACTGAAGCCAATCTTGCTGGTACCAGTGAAGATGCTCTGAGCTTGGCCTATCAGGACAGGGAGGGGGTCTGGCATCCGGCCAAGGATGTAACGATCAACAAGGGCAATAAGCTGCTGTCGGTCAAGACCCGTCACTTTAGTGATTGGAGCATCTATGCCAGGTTTACGGTAAAGACCTCACATGGCAGGCTCTACGTAGGTGAAAAAGCTGAACTGCAGGTTAGGGTCTATGACATGAAAAGTGATGATGACGAATTGTACCTGCTCGCCGATGGTGAACTGGTGCCCAATGCGAACGTGGAGGGCTGGAAAATACTTTACGGCTCGGGCAGCCTATCGGGAGGACCGGCCGCCAAACAGACCCTGACCGCCCCGAACGTAGTTACCCAGCCGAGCGAAACCTTGGTACAGGTAGATGTAAAGAATGATCAGGGCGTCAAGCTCTATGTCGGCGCGGTCAGTGTGTGGATCGTCCCGAGGAACTACATCCTTTGGAACGTGGCAGGCCATACGGAATACTCCACTGCTCCAAATTTCGGGAGGGACACCTTCGGGGGGTTCTGGGTGAATGCTCTTGGTCAAAGCGGTAATGTCCATTTTGTGGTGAATGAATTTAAGATCGGTAGCAGTGAATTTGGACTGGCCACCAGTCTATCCATACTTTCACAAGGTTCAAAATGGATCCATTACACCAGCTGTCAAGGTAATTATGCCTATCTTCCCGGTACAATCGAGGTCAATTCGATCACCGGATACCTCACTGGCGAGTTCAGCGGCACACTCAGTAAAAAGGGATTAAACGGTCCAGTTTGCAACGCAGAGACTAAATATGCCAAAGGCTCCTTCAGCATCAAGTTACCTTAATTACATAACTAACAACAACAAAGCTCAAATCAAGGCTTTGTTGTTGTCATAGACAGCGAACCAATTACAAGTATCCGTTGATCAAGGACTCTCTGGCTAAGCCCCAACTACCTGTCAACCGATCCAACTTCTATCTGCCTATACAATCAATAAACTGTACGTTGGAGACGTTGGCTGGCCAGATAGCGCCGGTGAGGTCACATTTGATGAACTTGACGTTGCTCCTGAACTCCACGCCACTGAAATTTGCATTTTTCAGGTTAAACCTCATCCCCTGGGCGGTACTGCCGAAAGTCGTATCCTCAAAGATCGAACTGGTAAAATTAACCCTGCTGAAATCGTTAAGGCCATTGATCTTACAGTTTTCCTTGAACCAGGCCTCGATCGTAGAACCCGTGAATATCGCATTGACGATCTCGGTTTCCGAAAACTGCGGTTTCATGCCCCCATATGCCTCGATCCTGATCTGGCTGTAATCCCCGCCAACGATCTTCATCTTGCTGAAATAGCCGCCTGTAATCCTGCTCGGACTAACCTGGGTGTTATTGAACGAAACCCCCTGCCATAGATTGTTGTAGAAATTACAGGCCGTAAACCGAGTATTGAAATGCAAGGTCCCATAGAACTTGGCATCATCGAAACGACAGGACTCAAAGCTCGTGTTATTGTGGACAATGTTCTTGAAATAGCCATCAGCGGTATGGCTGAACTGGACGTTCTTCAAATTGACCGTATTGAAGCTCACCAGCCCATTGCCCTCCGAGGTGAACAGGCAGTTACGCCAATTTAGGATTTGTTCAAACTTTACACCTTAACTTGGCAAATATTATTAAAAATACTTAAGGAGAAATTGAAACAATTGAAATAAAACTTGGCGTTATCTCATAATCAAAATATCGTTCAGAGATATTTAAAAATTTGATTTTTCAACAAAAGACTTGCAGTTATGCACTAATTTAAGGCTTTAAACTTCAATCATAATAATTATGGCTTAGACTTCCCCTTCCATAACTAAAACCCCTTTTTCCTTTAGTTTACTTATCTGCGCCTCAGGAACAGGATTTCCTATTAAGTTGACAAATTTCAAATTGTCTAAGTTCAATATTGGTGAAATATCGTTAATCTGATTGCCTGACAAATCAATTACTGTCAATTCAATTAGATTGCTTAGTGAGTCAATATAACCGATTTGATTGTTAGCTATATACAATTCCTCCAAATTCACTAAATTCCATAAATCTGAAATATCAGACACCATATTCTCTGATAAATCAAGAATCTTAACATGTAGACAATATTCGATACCGTCTAATGAGTCCATCCCTCTATTTACCATTTCAAACTCTTCAAAATCTTCAAGATAATAAGGAGGAAATTCAACTGCTACATGACCATATTCTCGTATCTTGATCAAATTATAAAAAGATTTTTCAAATTCGTTCGAATCAAATTCAGAAGAGTAAAACTCTTCTGAATCATTGTCAAGCATTAATTCAAAATCACTATTATTATCGTCATTTTCGACATCCCAAACATATTCTGGATGATAATCAATATCTTCCCCAATAGCTATTTCAGTTACACTTTCAATATCAGAAATAAGGAAAATGTGTGAGTATGTAAGAAGTTGAGTGTAGTCATTTATTTCAAAAAGATCTTGAATACTTTTTCTATATACTTCACCCTTATCTGGGTGGTACAACATAATTAACTTAGAAAAACACTTTGCATCTTTTTCTTCAGTTATAGGGACATACTTTGAAATTCGATTTGAAACTTCCCTGATCTTGCCGTAGTTTTTATTTTTGTAGAGTGATATTAAGTTCGCGGTTATACGATTTAAGTTCTCTTCTGAAAACGCATTGATTAAATCATTGTATAATTCTTGAATATTCATACAGAATTTAGATTTGTTTTATTCACAATAATAAATTTCCACTAAAAAAGCCCAACTTCATCTTACTCAATAAGACATTTATTTTGTGGCAAAAATATATAATTTATATAATTTTTTTTGGGGTTGTTGTTGTGTTCTTCGACTTTAATCGTCAGACATACTGATACAATCGATATATAACAACAATCATAGCACTACCTGTATATTTCGAAGAACCAGTTTTCAGCGAAATCTCTACTCTTATATATCAATTAATAAATTATACAAACTTATCGAGGAACATCATTGCGTACAAATAACAAAGCTTCATGACTAGGTTACATCGACGAAAGACTAATAATTAACGACTGATAACTTGCAGAAAATGATCATAAACTATTAAACCGTTATGTCAGGCCACCAAAGTGGATTATATATTAACTTCTCCAGCCTCTAATATTAAAGAAATCTTTCAATGCCCTCAATTTTCCAAGTCATGTTGTTTTGATATAAAACAACAAAACTATATTTTTATAAATTCCACTCGCCTGTTCTCAGATTTTCCTGTAGGTGTAGTATTACTAGCAACTGGTTCTGCTGCACCCTTGCCATCAGTGAAAAGTAAACTTGTATCTACATCAAATTCCTTGCTGAGAACAGTTTTAACTGAGATGGCTCGTTTCTTTGATAATTCAAGATTTGAATCAGCATTGCCATCTGTATCTGTGTGCCCTACTATCTTGATTTTCACTCCTGAGGATTCCTTAATCACAGATGCGATTTCTTTAATTAACCCCATTGATAGGTACTGAAGAATTTTACCTCCCCGTGATCATGCAACATGAGCACTTCCAGCCCACAGAACCTAGGGATGGGGTGAGAACAAAAATGTCCGAAGATATCAGTGACGAAAATCTCGATCCGAAAGCAAAAAAGAATAGAGATGCTTTCCGGGAATTTGTCACCCTTTTTCCCGACTACATATCTGAATTGATTGATGGTAAGGTAGACAATCTACATTTTTTAGCAGAAAGCGGTCTGCCTCCCAACGTTGATGTTTATTACGGGAGAGAATGGTTTCAAAAGGAAATCCAAGAGCCGATAAGAAATGCTCTGATTGCGCAAAAGATTGTAAGGAATATCGAGGGTGACAATATACTTATAGGTGATGCGGTTTTTTTCTTGGAAGGCACTCCATTAATGCGAGAGTTTTTTGGTCTGGTAAGTACGTTCATTCCGAAAAGATGTCCTGATGAGAACAGCTATACGGAGTGGGTCAGGATAATCAATCAAGAGGCGGAGGCCTGGCCGTCCGAAATATTGTATTCAGTAGATGATCTCATCAGGGAAATATCGGTTGAAGGTGTGCTCGAAAGCAGGTTTCCAGTAGAAGATGACAGAATCGCCTGGCTTCAGAGCTTAATTAAGTATCTCGAGGCCATCGGCAAGGAAAGGTTAGGCATTGAAAATGCGCTATATCCCAACCAATCTCTCGGTAGGAGGGATCAGAACAGTATTTTTCACGAAGGTGAATTAGATCCGAGGTTCAAGTCCATTTCGAAGAAGTTCGGAAGAGATCTTGATAATGAACTTTTACCTATTGGATTCGCAGCTAATTTCGTTCCAGAGTTCAATGTCAAACAATTCCTCATAGATTTGAACAAACAGATCGGTGATCTAGATGTCGACAGGGCAACAGAGGGACAGGTCGCTGCTGTTATCGATATCTGTTGCACTTTCAAGCCCTCACGTGCAGAAAAAAGGGAGATCTGGTACAAGATCATAAACCAACTTCTACCTGAGCTTACCACACCAAGGGTGGAAATCAGCATGGACGAAGAATATTCATGGGATCCAGCAGAAAAATGGGCACTGAAGTATGTGTGCGGATTGGTCGCCAACTCGGCCACTGTTGGTGTGTTTTTTGAAAATTATTTTCAGGGCAACGAAAAGGCGGGATTTGCGTGGTTAAATGACCTTATTACTTTCGTATTCCGGAATGAAGATAATAAGGACATTGGACTGAAATATCAGATCATTCCTACCCGTGATGGCATATTTAGGATCTACACTGAAAATCTTTACAAGGAAAAAGACAATATTGCCTTCGCTCAGGAAATAAAAGATGTCTATACAGAGTTTTGTGGGAAAGGTAATCCCGACAGCTTTCTGATACACCAAGAGATCATCAACACAAATCTTAGAGAGGAGACTATGGAACTTCTGACAGATTCTATTGATAGTCTATTTAGGGAACAGGCCTCGGAGGAAAAGGTAAAAGAAGACGGTCCATACAAGACCTTGTTTCTGCGACTTAAGAAATGGGTAGACGAAAACGGGCGTGGCGACGAATTGTTCCCACTTTTCAGCGAAAAACAGCCGGTACTCTACATCAAGGCTTTTGGCGGTAAAACCTTTGGACGCCTACTCAATTTGAAAAAGTCTGCCGATGATCTAGAGATACTTGACAAGGTAGCTTTGTCTGCCGCTCAGGTTAAAGCTTTAGATGATGCGGTAAAAATGATTGGTAGTGCGCAATCCCTGCTAGACAAAGCGGATGAACTTGCGGTGGAAGCCGAAGCGATACGCTGGCGAAAGGAGGTTGGGAACGCCGCCGAAGCTGCATTCCTGGAGGCATTGGCAGAGTCATGTCCAAGCTTCCCGGAACCTGACAACCCAGATAATGGAAAAGATTTTGTGATAAAAGTAGCAGGGAAAGAGTATGCCATTGAGATCAAAAGTGCAGTAGCATCCAAAGAAACGGTGAAGATGTCCATCAAACAAGGGCAAACAGCAGTAGACGAAAGAAACTCGTATGCACTATGTGTCATCAGTAGGCCCGCCGGCCAACTCACTACAAAAGAGGATTTCATCAACAACGCCAAATTTGTAGTTACCATCGGGACGGATCTTGAAGATAAAATGAAAAATTGGGAAGAAAATCTTTTAAGAATGAACCAGTTGGGCGATCTAAGTGTAAAACTGGAAAGCCAGTCCAGTTCGGTGTATATCAACAAGCCAATCTGGGATACTGGAATGAACTTCAGACAATTCATAGAGATGTTGAAGGTATATTTTGCCCCATGAGATGAATAAGTGAACTAGTAGCAGGGATTAAATACTATTAACTAGTTTGTTATCAAGTGGCAGTTTCAAACTCAATGTTGCTCATTAGCAAGTTGTGCTATAATATAAATTATATCCTATGGTCACAACTTGCTAATGAGTTTTACTAGGCAGAAACCTCGATCTATGTAAAATTTTTCACGTCAAACTGTACATCTCTTTTAAAAAGATAGGAAATTTTAGTGATGTAAAGAGTGAAAAATAGGTTCAACCTAGTTGGTTATGTATTAGCATTGCTGATCGTGAGATATTCAAAGCCATTATTGGCAGCTATCGTCGTTAACGGTTTGATATTTTCCGCAAACTTTTCCCTCAGCCGATCCTTGCTCAACTGTCTGACTTCCGATAAGTCAGGTAAAATGGAGAGATAATCTTCCAAAAACTTATTCTTAGGATCGGAATTTCCGATCACTTCAAGTGCGACCTTCTGCAACTGGAAATAAGGTTCAAAGTATCTTTCTAAAGGAGGTAGCTTATCGCTTTTGCTACTATTGAATCTACAGATTCCACATCAGGTCATGGGACACAAAAGCGTAAGGAATAAAGTGCTCCACCGCATATGCCCCTTTGGTTAAAGGTGATTGCGTATAGATACAGGATAATTCATCACTATTATCCAATACTACATCCCAAAACTCCCGACGGTGGCGCAACAGGCTCCCACGCTGGGCAGGCTTGATCAACTTGTTGGGAATATCCGGAACGTTAGGATTGTGCCGTTGCAGGTAGAGGCTCAAATGCCAGTAACAAAATGATTTCAGAATACCGCTATGCTGTTGCAGATAGTCTATCCATTTCGGATTGATCACCACCTCAGATTCATCAACAGCATAAAGACAGTCATTTGCAAACGACTGAGAATACCCGTAGATTTCCTTCCTGATCCCTTTCAACCCTGGAAACCAGGGACTCAAAAAACGATAGGGTACCTCACCATCAAAATACCTTAAAATCCGATAAGTACTTCTGTCTCTGCTGGACGCCAATTTCGAAACGATCAGCTCACGCTTCTCATCTACGCTGATCCCCTCTATAAGCGCCAACTGCTCAATCGCCCGCTGCAGCTTATCCTGCTTGCCAAAACTGATATGGAAATAATTCACCGTATACCAAGCGCCAGCCACCATCCTTGCAAACAGCCGCTGCTTATCGATCCTACTGTTCCCCAATTCCACCTCCTCCAACAGCGCCAGAAACCAATAGAACTTATAGGTCGCAGAAGTACTGTTAAAAGCAGCAGTCAATAGATTTACGGAAAGTGGTTCGCCGGAAGGTAAGTTTGTCATAATGTCTTGGGTTGGGCGTAACACTGCACTATGCTTCATCAATGACTTGATGAATCTTATTTCTGACTATCGTCGGCGTTTCTCTTTTATTGAGAACATCAATGAAAAGCTCATCAAATAGTTCATTAAATTTGTCGGTGTTCAACTCCGATTTTTCAAACAATTGTTCAAACGTGAAGTATCGTATATTAATAGTCACACCATCCGATTCAAATGATTCTATCAAATTTGCTTCGAACCCGTAAGCAACAAATACAACTTCTATTGACCACTGATCAATATCAGCAATGTTTTCAAGCTCCTCTGTACGTAGCCGAAAAACTCTTTTGAATGTTCGAATATGGCCCTGTAGATAAATATCGGATAGTATACCGCCATGTCCCTCGTAAGCAACTATCTTAAAATTGGTACTATCTTGAAAATCGCTATCACCAAGCTTCCTTTTCGAAAGGTTATTACTATTTACAGAATCTGACAGGCCTCTTGGTCTCCAGCCATTCTCTCTCAGATGTAATGCCGAAGAAAGCACGTCCACGAAACGTTGTTCCAAAATACCAAAAGTAAAAGTTGGACCACTCATTATAGTCCGCAATATTGCAATCCGTTGTTCTTCATTTATTGTTTTACTGATCGGTACAATTATTCTGCTTTCCAATCTAATATACCTCACTAACCACCGCCTGATCCAAGAAGCAAGTTCTTGTGCTGCCGCGAAACCCATTCCATCTATTCCCCTGAGCAATTCTACTAAAACCTTAGCTTGTTCATATTCTTTCGGTTTTCTGCTATTCGCCCAATTCATATCAAGCAGATCAACTGCCTTCGCATTGTTTAGAAAAGGATTACTGGTCGGTAAAAGGTCATCATATTTAGCGAATAAAGCCATCGCAACGGTACCACGTGGGCTAAATTCATAAGGGGCTGAGAGAACATGGTCATACATTCCAGAAATCAAACATTGGTAATGTAGCATCTGTAAGTATGGTAAATGACTGTTTTGCTCATCACATAACTTTCTGAGCAGATTTGTTGCAGAGCCGGTAAACTGTAACTTGGATGCTACCTCTCCAATTTTGACTAGTACATCATCTGAACTGGCGTCTGCAAAATATTCTTCTTCCAAAGCCTCATCTTCCAAGTAGATTCGAGATGCATCAGCAAGTTTTAATGCTGGCAAAAGATCGAGTTCTTTCAATATTTGCTGAATCTCTTTCCAAGTGATGGAATCCAACCTAGAATCTATCGAGCGGATTACCTTTGCAATTTTCGCAGCAGACATATGCTCTTCTTTTGCAAGATTGTGGATTAATTTCAGGTGACTGAGGACAATAGTTGCCAAGGCAAAATCGTAGAACGGATTTTTTACAAGTGCTTGGTGTATGCCAAAATACCGATCTGCGAAAAGCTGCCCATTTTTCTCATCTGAATTGATCAGTATCAGTTTGATGGAATTACTCATCAAACTGTCTATTTTACCATCTTGTGACCATATTTCATATTGTAGCTTCAAATATTCGATGGCGGAATTTTGGTCTATACCATTCTCCTCCAATATTTGCATTACTTGTTCGAAATTATTTTCCTCCCCCTGATCTGATATGGGAAGAAGCATGTAGCGTATCGTCTCTCTAAATTCCAGCTTTATATCCATACTAGCCGATTTGTTTACCAGAAATTGAAATGTAAATCTCAGAAAAAATTTCTTGACAGTGCTCCACTGGAACGTTCAAAGCCGCCAACCATGCTATTAGTTCGATAACACTGACACGTTTATTTCCACTTTCAATCTTTGCTATATCTGACTGACCCTTTGCAAGTTGAACGCCAAGGGCCTCCTGTGATATACCTTTTTCTTCCCTTAGAGAGGAAAGCCATTTAGCCAACCGAATTTCATGCGAAGTTGAGACGTTCATAAAAATTTTAATTATGCGATATTATCGAAATTTTTAGATTAAATTTGGAGCTCATTCCAAAATAGAATAATGATCGATTTTCAACAACTTGTCACACCCTCTTCAATAGGAAAGATGGTTTCCCTTTTTAGCGGATGTGGTGGTATGGATATCGGATTTAGCAAAGCAGGATTTACTCCTGTGTGGGCCAACGATATTGACCGATATGCGACAAAAACTTATGCCGGAGTTTTGCCAGGACATACGGTCACCACTGGAAATCTTCTCGATCAACAGCTACCGGTAGTCGAAGATTTGGATTTAGTTATTGGAGGACCACCCTGCCAAGGATTTTCAATAGCCGGCAAAATGGACCCTGCTGATCCCAGAAGTAAGCACGTATGGAATTTTATGTCTGTGGTAAAGGTTTTATCACCTAGGGGTTTCGTTATGGAAAATGTAAAGTCGCTTGCTGTAAACACTCGTTGGATAGAACTTATGAAAAATCTGACAGCCGAAGCAGAAAGTATTGGTTACAAAACTAGATTGTTTGTTCTCAATGCAAGTCATTACGGTGTCCCACAAGCAAGAGAGAGGATGTTTTTGATCGGAGTAAAAGATTATGTACCTGCAGATATTCCCCCTACTACATTTGATAAACCAATCAGTTTAAGAAACGCCCTAAAAGCACTTCCAAGGTACGGAGAAATTGGTAATGATGGAATTTGTACTGCTAAAATTACAACTGCTAAAAAGCCGGTGCTAAGAAAATCCCCATATGCTGGTATGCTTTTCAATGGTCAAGGTAGACCGATGAACCTAGACATGCCCGCGCTTACGCTTCCAGCTTCAATGGGTGGGAATAGGACACCTATAGTCGACCAATCCGAGATAGATAATATCGGCGTCGTATCTTGGATCCGTAACTATCATCAACACCTATTAAACGGGGGACAGCCTGACATGCCAGTGCCTAATAGCCTAAGAAGGATAACGGTAGAAGAGGCAGCGTTAATACAGACTTTTCCTATGAATATGAAATTCTTCGGAACTCAAACCACTAAGTTCAGACAGATAGGAAATGCTGTGCCTCCATTGTTAGCTTATCATGTAGCTATGTCAGTAAGAAAATTATTATATCCGTAAAATTTAAGTTAATTTATACTGAGAAATGAATAATCCTGCCAGCAAGCAGAATCTATTGAATTCCAGAGTTTGATCAAATCTTCTTATTGTAAGGCGATTTATATAAATCTTTGTATCTTCACATTTTTATCTATAATCTTGAACTATATTGATCTCTTTGCTGGCGCGGGAGGCCTTTCTGAAGGCTTCAAAAGGGCAGGTTACGAACCTATTGCCCACGTAGAGATTGATGTTGCCGCATCTTTTTCCTTAAGAACCAGAGCAGCCTATTATCACCTTAAAGAAAATAATCAGTTTGATACTTACCTTTCTTATCTGAAAGGTGAAATCTCTAGGTCCGAGTTGTATAATGATATTCCTAAAGAAATATTAAACTCTGTTATCAACTTAGGTATTGGCGATGAAAACAACGCTGAGATATTCAACCGAATAGATCAAAGCCTAGATGGTAACAGAGAAATAGACCTCATTGTTGGTGGACCGCCTTGCCAAGCCTATTCTTTAGTTGGTAGAGCTAGATCTGAGCATAACATGAAGAAAGACCCCCGTAATTTTCTTTATGTGCAATACGCTAACTATCTAGAGAAATACCAACCTAAAATGTTTGTGTTTGAAAACGTATTAGGTCTAAAATCTGCTGGTGGTGGAGTGTATTTGCAAAACATGGAAAAGCTTTTTAACAAAAAAGGTTATAACATTCATATCTTTTCAGTTAAAGCAGAAAACTTCGGCGTATTACAAAAACGTAGACGACTAATTATCATTGGCTGGCGACAAGACTTTATACCTAACCTGCCGGATTTAGATAATTACGACAGTGGCTTAACGGCAAGCGTATCAAGTTTATTTGCCGACTTACCTATCATACAAGCAGGTGAGGGCAGAGATAAATTCTTAGACTACACTCAAGGAAATAATGATTATTTGAAAACAGCAAATATACGTAATGGCATTATTACGCTCACCCAACATATAGCTAGGCCGCATAGAGTTCAAGATAAAGAGATTTATCGTATTGCTGTTGATAAATGGAATAACCAAAAAGAACGTCTTAACTACAATGACCTGCCAGAGCATTTAAAAACCCATGAAAATAGAACATCATTCTTCGACAGGTTTAAAGTGGTGGCGGAAGATTTAAATGCATCACAAACTGTAGTCGCGCATATCGCAAAGGATGGACATTATTATATCCACCCCGATGAGCTGCAAAATAGATCTATATCAGTTCGTGAAGCAGCTCGTTTACAGTCCTTCCCAGACGATTTTTACTTTGAAGGTGTAAAAGAAGGCGCTAATCGTACGGCAGCTTTCAAGCAGATCGGTAATGCTGTTCCTTGTCTATTAGGACAACGAATAGCCGCTGAGATAAAAGGTCTCCTTTAAATTATAATCTTAAACTTTTCTAGTTTTTTAATAGAATTGAAAGCTTTAATTATTGCTAGTTCTTTTACCTTTTCCTTTTTTTGAAATGAGTTGTAAACAGATTTCACATTGCCAAGTTCCAAATGATCGAATATTTTGGTTTGACTTGCAACATCTATAATCCTCTTCCATTCTTCTTTAGAAAGCAGTAAAAGTTTATCATAAATAAATTTAACTTCAATAGAGTCGTTTTCTTCTAACTTAGATAAAGACTTAATGGTTTCTATTAATGAAGGGTTTTCCTTCATATAACTCATAACTTTACCTCCAAATGAAATCTCGCGTGATGATAAATTTTTATCGTCTTTTATTTTTTTGAGTAAATCAAAAGCTAAATAATAATCAAATTCTTCTGGCTTATTTCGATCTACATATGTTCTGAAACCATCCCAAAATTTAACTCCTGCTTTTCTTATTTCACTTATTGTAAACAGATCATTTTCGAGATCATTAGTGTCTATTTCTTTTTCAATTTCTCTACTATCTCTTTCTTTTTCGCTAATAAGATAACTATCTAAGGTTTTTTCTAAGTTCTCAGGATAACTTGCATTTTTTAAGTTTGTCCACGATGCCTCCTTTTTTGCATACTCGGAGAATAGTGTGTTGTTAGATGCTTTTAACAAATGCTCGTACACAAAAATCGTTAATCTTTTTAATGTACCATCCAATTCTTCATCAGTCTTCTGATTATCATAAATTTTCCACAGATCAATTCTATTCTTAGTCAAGTAGTGGAAATAAGAAACGGTATAAGCTACAGTAAATGACTTTAAGTTAGTATCGCCAATTGCATCCACATTCTTTCTGCCAAAAAGCTTGTCCACAGATTTAAAAATGATTGCGTTAGCGATTAGTTTTCTATAAAAGTTTTCGCCTGGTAGCTTATTCTTTTTAACTAAATCCTCAATTTTTTTCGTGTAATGGATAAAGTTCTTTTGAGAACCAAGAGATACATGATGAGGTTGTAAATCCCAAATGTTAATGTATTTGGCTACATCTGATTTAACAAATTTAAAATTATTTGGATTTTGTTCTTTAAACTTTTTTTGCTGACTTAACGTTTGTTTGTTAAGCGTCTCCCTGTATTGGCCACTTGCTCGTTCAAAAAACCATAAGATCGATTGATTTCTATTTTCCGGGTTAACAACATATTTTCTTCTAGAAAGATTTTCTATTTGAACAAAGTAAGGATTGTTAGAAGATAGGTCTAATTCAGTTACCTTATTTTGGCTATTTGCAAATCTCGCAATATTAGGAACTTCTTCATTTTTTTTCTCCTTATCCTTAATAACCGTGAGTTTCATTTGAACGAAAATTTTGTTCAAATCAGCATCTTTGTATTTTTTTTGAGTATGATAAAGGGACGCCGTTGTTTGTCCGCCATTAACAATTTGAAAATCATTTAAATGGGTGATCACCAATTGATCGCCCACAAAGGCAGTCGTAACATTTTCAGCGGTTGCAGTTATCCCATTGTTATATGGTAAAAACATATGAGGTTTATCCTGGATAGTATCACGTATTCCTTTATTGAATTTCCCAGCTTGGCCTAGAAAAGATCGAACATTGCTTTCCAATAACTCGTTAGAAAATTCTGCATAAAGTTTTGCTAAAACTATTCCAGGAACAATAGCTAAATAACAGTCATATGTTTCATCTATTGTCGGAACCTTTAAGCAAGGAAGCCCTTCTCCATTTGTGCTAAATTTTTCAAATTCTATTTCTATAGGCTCGTGAATACTGTTAGCCTCATTAATTTTAAATAACCTGTTGATATCCCAAGTATGTACGAATACATTGATATCATTTATTTCCAGTTGCTCTTTATCATGATTTGAAAAGCCATTAATTAGGAAAAAAATATTTATCCTGTCAAAGTCTTTACCTTGTTTTGAAATGATTTTAATGAGTTCTATTAACTCTGTATGTGAATGATCTAGATAATCTATGTGTCTTTTTAAAGCTCCATTAATAAATTTCTTTATTTGGTTGAGGGATTTAGTATAATCGGCTTGAGTAATATTGTATTCATAACTATCATTTCTATAATAAGTAATAAATAGATCTAAAGTCTCGAAATAGCTCCTATTGCTATCATCTTTAAATTGATCTTTTAGACAATAACCATTTATTTTCCAGTCTACCCCGCCTTGGCTATTAGGGTGTACATATGATAATACTCTTGCTCCTTCGGATTTTCCAATTTTCTCAAGCACTTCAATACAACACTCTGTAAATTTATCTTCAAAGCTGGCGCCTTCACCATCGGAATAAACTAGTGATGCTACATCTGATTTTAATTCTTCAATATAGTTAGTAAGAGCTCTTTCCATTAATTAAATGAATTTATTATCATGTCTGGTTCAATTCTAAATTTTTCAACTGCAGAAAGTTCGATTGAGTAGGAGGCGTTATAAACTCCTGTTGGAAGTTGAGACTTTATAATTCTAGGGAAATTCGGATTAATGTGATAGCTATATATCTGTATGATGGAATACATCGTGTTATAATATTCGTTGTCATCATCTAAATAACCTAAAAGTAATAATCTTTCATTAAAGAATTTGAGTTTGTCTAACTCTATGTATAATTTATCTCTTATTTGAGAAATCAAAGAGTTCAAAGAAGAACCATTTTCTTTTACAATTTCAACAGAATAAAGAATAAGATAGAGCTTGTTGACATTTTGAGAGTCTAGCTGCCTCTCATTTGTGATTTTTAGACTTGGGTGCTTTGATGAAGTGAGTTTTATTTCAATGCCAATATCCCCAAATCTAAAATCTTTATCATCTTGTTCAGGACCTGTCCAAGCGCCTAATATTTTTTCAATAGGCAAATTTTTGTCAATTAAGTAATTGATAAAAATAAGTTCTCCTATTAAACCCTTTTGATATTCAGGAGACATTCCACTAAAGCTAATTTTATCAAATAGCCTTTTCCATTTAAAAATTACATTTAAGGTCGTAATTAGCGCTTCATTTTCTGAAGTTGTTGCTATAATATCTTCTATGATGTTTTGAATAAACAATGTAAAGATATCTTTCAATTCATTATCTATCAGATGAATATTCAATTCAAGGGAGCTATCAGTTTCAAAAGAAAATATTTCGACACCTTTGAAACGATAGTTTTTGAGTTCAGGAATTACCATGTTTTTTGCAATAGACATGATATACAAATACTGTCCTGTTATATTGTTGGTGCAAGCATAGCAATTTAAATGTGCGATATTTTCAAGTCTTGTTTTTATAATGAAATCGCCTGTTGGTTTCTGGGCTTCCCAGATTGACTTGATGTTTACCATAAGCTATTCGTTATCATTATTTGGTGAATCGTCGTCGTCTTGTGGTTCTTCATCAAAACCGGCGAAAATTGTGGTGGTATATGAAGTTTTAACTTCATTTTCAATTTTCGGAAAATGAAGACTGTAACCAATTATCGGAATTCCATTATTTACATTCGGTGTTCCTCTTTCGTCTAACGCATAAATTAAAAGCAAACCTTTTTTTTCTCTTTCTCTTTGAATTTTAATGTCTTCGTTTTTTTTCAAATCTGAAACATTCAAATCAACTTGTCTATCAACTGTATCATCAATTTGGTTTTTAGAAATTAAATAATACTCTCCATCTCTTAATGATTGTTGGTTACGAATAGTACATGCTAGTTCGACGTTCTGGTTACCAATTTTAATTTCATAAGTTTCCACTTTCGCATTTTTTGCTCGTTCTCCTTTTTTTGAACCACCTTTAAAATCAATAAAAACTTCGCTGTCAGTATTTGAAACGATTGCAACCGACCATTCTCTGATTTCAGTTTGGGTCAAAACATAATTTCCCAAACGTGCATTTTTTACTCGCAATAAATCGATTTTGAAATTGTCTAAAAACGTTGCTATTTTCTCTTTATCAAAATCTTTAATTAAAACATATCTTGGAATATCGTCGCTTTCCTTATGTTTGATTATTTCAAATGGTTTATTGCCAATGTCCAACAGAGATTGAAAGTTTTTGAAATTATTTTCAATTGCAGATTTTGTCTTAAGCAGTTGATAGGTTTGGGGGTTGGTTCCCGAAAATGATATCTCTATGTTTTTTGAGAAATTCATTTTAGCTAAGCTTGTAATAGTCATTAGTCCATGATGATTTCGTACTTTTAATCTAAAATCTTTTGGACGTTGATGCGATGCTGTCATTTCATCAAAATCATTTCTCATCTCTTCGGTTGCCATCGTAATATGATTGAACCATTCAAAAATTTGTTCAGTGGTGTATAACCTACATAAATCTACATATCCAGGACGGTAGCCAAACCAGCGACCCATTTGCATCAACGAATCGTACATTTTTGTAGTTCTCAGGTAATAGCTTATAGACAAGCCTTCCAATGTGATCCCTCTAGACAATCTACTTCCGCCAACGGCAATCACAGATAAGCCTTGCTCGTAGCGGCCATAATCAATTTCCTCAATATTGTGATATTCCAAATTTGTTGTAGATCGAGTGCCATGAACAGCACGAACATCAATTTTTGATGCTGCCTTTTTTAACTCCTTCTTAACTTCTTCCCAAGAATGTTGCTTAATTCGGATGTCTTTGTAATCTAGGTTGTCTAAGATATTATCAGTAGTTGGAACAAAGTCGGTTTCGTATATTATTCTCAGTTCTTCTAAGATGCTTTTGTCTTCACTATTGATTGCATTTGCAAATTCTTTAGCTTTTGCATTTACCAAGTAAGCAACCCTATCAATCCATTTTACTAGCAAAGCTACGTGAACAAGCATCGAATTATGTTTTTTTTCATGCCCTCTCAACCTACGAATTGCACAGGTTAGAATAAATGATTTTATTGCCTTTTCTAGGCTGGGGGGAAGGTATTCTGGTAAATCCTCTTTGTTGGATTTATTTATCGTTTTAAAGAAAGGAGGATCGAAATCATCGATTTCTCTGAAAATATCCAAAGGTTCCTTTTCTTCCCCGTTAATGTTTTCAAATCCAAATACTTTTGCGGCACCAAAGTAATTTGTTGGTGCTTTAATATTAATAATAAAATCTCGCGGAAATAAATCTTCTCCAATTTTATATTCCTTGTTTTTTACAAAAGTTTTTAACTCATCATTATGCTCTTGTGAAATAAACAAATTTGCATAAGGTGTAGCGGTATAGCCTATGAAAGTGTTTTGGTTGAACAAGTTTAGCAGCGTTCTAATTAATCGATTGATGGTTTTTATATCTTCGATACTTTTTGAAGCATTTACCGATGCTGCATCTGCCTCGTCATCAATAATTAGAACAGGAACGTTGAAAAGTTTTGGCGAGCCATCTACAATTTTTGCATTCACATCTTTTGCAAACCAATCTATCAGGTTTTCGAGAATGCTTTTATTTTTCTTGATTACAAATACTACTGGATTTTTACCAATAGGAATATTTAATCTATTTGCTATAGATTGACTAAAATCCCCTTCATCATTATTTTTGTAATATGAAGAAGTTAATGAGTAGATGTCGGTATTTACTTTGTATTTACCAACCCCGATAATTTTATTTTCTCCTTTGTTATTGATAAATGCAGAACTATTTCTACCAATATATCCTGAATCTATCCTTTCTTGTGTTTGTCTCCTTAAAGAGCTAATTGTTCCAGCAATTATAATTATAACCTTATATCCAGCATCCGTAGCTTTATTAATTAATCCCACATAGTTAGACGTTTTTCCAGATTGCACGTGGCCCACCACCATTCCACGTCTATCCCAAGAATTACTGTCTTTGGGATTTATACACTTATCTAAAATTTTATCTGTAAAATCATCTAAATCGTTCACTGGAAAAGATGGATCGTTTTCTGCCATATAAAGCTTATACCTATTCCATAAATCAAACTTGATATTTGCTTTTTCATCATTTAACCAAGGCGTTACGTCTTTGTCATAAAGTTCGGTAATTGCTCCTTTACCAATACTGAAATCGGCACGAAGAATTTCAAATAATTCTTGCTTATCCAAAGTTTGTCCATCAATAATGTTGATAGCTGAGGCTTTTTCGATAACATTTAACAGAATGTCATCGGTAATTTCTCCTTGATGTAATGCTAGTAGTGTATGGGAAATTGCTCTTGCAGATTGTAATAAGGTGCTCATTTTAGGTAGTTGTTAATTAGTGGAAATAGATTAAAAGGAGTAGAGTTCATCAATTGTTGCTTAGCTAATGATTCTGGAATTCCTTGTGCTAAATAAATTTGATAAAGTTCTACAGCTAAATTGATCAGCTCGTCGCTAGGTATGTCGTTATGCTTTTCTAACTCGTGAAAAGCCGGATCTTCATTTTGATTACTTAATATTAATTCAATAGGAACATTTTCCTCGAGTAATTTTAAGGCTTTGGTTAACAATTTATTTTTTTCGCTAAGTAGCGAGATGATAATCGGATGTTTTTTATTTATTCGATATTTCTTAATTCCTTCTCTAGTTACTTCATCTTTCCAAAGAGGCTCGTAGCTATGTTCTGAATATGTTGTTAATGATTTTTGTCCTCGCCAATTATAAATTTTTGCAGATTTCATAATTGCAATTTTTGCAATCCTAGAAAGCTCTCTTCTAATTTCAATAGGAGGAGTGGCAGTAGATTTTTTGATATCCAGGTTCCAATTAAAATCATTAGCATTAGAAAAATTTACTGCAATACGCGACAGCTTAGAATAATCCCTTTTCTTCTCTAATCCCAACCAATCCCCAGCCACTAGTAATCTATCTCCTCTGTATACGTAAAATCCTTGTTGCTGAAACCAGCCTAAAGCACCTCCAGATTTTTCATAATCATCCTTTCCAATTTCTGACATGTGTGGTAAAACGAAATAGGTAATTTCTACATTGCCGAAAGTTTCTGGTAAACCCATTTCTGGCTTCGCAGCTAAATTTAGTAGAAAGGGATTGATGGGTTCTAATTCTTCATTTTGAAAATAAATCTTAATCTTTTTTGCTTCAATAAATTTGTGAAAAACGAGTGCTAAGTGACTTCTTACAACTTCCATTTCTTGGTAGAAGGCATGTTTAACTGCCTCATTGTTTATATCAGCGTTACCAACAATTCTATCCAACTTCTCCCATAAAACTAAAGTACCAGACAATTGCTTGTCAATAACATCTAAAAAAGAGCTTTCCGAAATAAAATCTAAAAGAAACCATTCATTTTCGTCATTGATAAAATCGATATCCCAACACCGTTTAATAAGGTTATAGTTTTCTTTTTTAGTAATACATGTAAGTCTCTTACATTGTGAAAATGAAGCGGTTTTTAAACCCATCCCAAATCTTCCTAAGTCTTTCTCGTGCCTTTCTTCTTCGGGGTCTTTACTTCCAGGCGTCATAGCTATCACCAATTCCTCCTGATTCATTCCGCTTCCATTATCTAGGATAGAAATAAAAGAATTTTGCCCTTTCCAATTATATTCAACTCGAATTTCCTTAGCACTTGCAGAAATGCTATTATCTATAATATCAGCTATAGCCGTTGACAGATTATAGCCAAAACTGCGATAAGAATTTATCGTAGATTTAGGTTTTGGCTTTGCAGTTTCGGCTATAAAATTTTTCATTTCAAAAGATTAATTTGTTGGTAAATTGAGTTGGGTTGGAGAAACCATCCAGTTGACTTGTATGGAGGTGTAAATGTGCTTTTTAGGTTTTAACTCTTTTGCCGGATTTTGAATAAAAGTTATTCTCGGTTTGTTTTCTAGATCGGAAATGATACAAAGGAAATAATTTTCTCGTTTTTCATTAGCCATTGCCCATTCTTTATCAGTTAAAAGAATTCCTCCTTTTTCACCTGATAGACCTTTTACTTCTATGTAAAACTCAGCTTCATTTGTCTGGATTTTAAAATCATACCCTACCCCAAAGTCTCTAACGTCAATGAGTTCTCCAGCCATTGGTGCATCTGTTCTTGAATGGTAATCGATAAAGAAATTTTCTGCAGCTTTTCCAGTAGGAGTTCTTATAATAAAATCTCTCTGCTCTTTGTGATCATACTCGTTGATGATGGTCAAAAGGCTTCTTAATTCTTCATCATTTTTATAGATATCTCCAGAAAGTATGTCTTTTACAATCTCTCTAATTTGAAGCTCAGAAAGATTTTCTAAAGCTTGAGCGATGATCACTCTGCTTAAGCTCATAGGTCTTTGATGCCATCCCGCTCTATGTTCAAAAAGAGGATCAAATTCATCCCTCCAATTTTTAACTGAATTGATGTTGATATTAAGCTTTGAACTCACATCTTCGAATGCACTATTCCAAGTCTTGTAACCTAAATTGCTTAAAGCAATTTTATCATATTTTGCGAGATAATATGAAATATACAACGCTAATTTATGGTTGTCTTTCATTAAACGGAGATTGAATTATTTATTTTAGTTAATCGAGCTTCTTAAGAAGTCTAGATATTTATTTAGTTTTTCGGTAGCAATCACTCCAATTCTCTTTCTGAATTTTTGCTTACATGATAAACGAAAGTTTAAATAAGATCTATAATTGAATTTGGCAGTAACCTGCCAATTCCGTATAAATATTGTAGAAAGCCTTTTTAATTTTGGAGTTTTGATACGGAATTTGCTAATCTTCTTTCATTTCCTACAATTGTCGTATAAAAGCGTTGTTCAATACCAAAGATTAAATTTTTTAAATGCTCTTCAGTTCCAATATTAAATGTATTGTGTTCATCAGAAAATTCTAATTCAGGGCAGTAATCTTTGATATAACTATGTATTTGCAGTTTATGCTCTTCCTCAAGATTAGCTAATGTTTCGATCGCCATAGAAATTCTCTTCCTATTCGCGGAATTTACTTTAGTCTTGTCAAAACCGTCATTTAAATTTATAAATTCGCTATTTAAAAAGTTTTCTGTTTCTTCATCTGTCGCTTCTTTATATAATTCTATCACTTCTGGAAAAATAGACTTTACATCGCTCAAATTTTTAAAGTATAAAGTGTCAGTGGACTTTTTGTAAATAGCATCAGGGATTGTTTTCAAAATTAAAATTGGTTCATTTACTTTAATCTCCGGTTCTCCGCTTAATGAGATCCATTTTTTCGAAATTATATTGCTATATATGAATTTTTGAAAACAGTAATCATCATCATCTTGAAAAGTGCAAAAAAACTTAACCGTATTATATTGATTGTTTCCAATTTGATGATGTTCAGCGCTGTTGAAATCTTGCGTTAATAATGGAATACTATAGTTTGTATTGCTAAAATTCTCTATTCCAAACCATTCATCATCTTCTAGCTTATAATTTGTTTCATAAGCTTTGATATTTAATAGGTCATTTGGAATTTCGTAAATTCTATTCTCTTGTGACAAAACTAAATAATAGGTGTTTTTGGTTTTTTTCTTTTTTGCTATTAGATAATTCATAATTATTTGATTTTGTCAATGAAAGTGAAATTATTTATACGCTTCAGTTTTGTAAATTCAATATCATCAACTTTGTTAATCTCATTCTTAGTAATCACAAATAATTTTGCCTTATTATTTGTTGATATATTGTAAAAGTGGTAGCCAAATATTAAGAACAAAGGATTGAAGTATAGCGTTTGTGACAAAAAAGTAAACACAAAAAGAATTGCGAATACAAAAATTAATGTTTCACAGTTATTAACGCTTAGAGCAACGAAAAAATACCCTAAATAGCTTGGTAAAAAGGCATTGTTAGCATTTTCTACTTCTGTAATTGATCCTTTGGTAATATTTGAATTACCAAGAAACTTTGAAATGTATAAGCTCAAATAAGTTAAGACAATCGGAATAAAAAAGTATGTTATATAAGAAATATAATGAGGTAAGTTATTTAGTTTTTCATGTAAGACATTTAATGTCACTTCTTCTTTTATCAAAAAAATAACCAATATTAATGATGTAGCATTGAATGTAAGTAGTAGTCTATAGATATAATTCATTGATCGAAGGATATAGTCTTTTTAGTGAAAATTGCATACAAACATTTCCTAAATGCTGCCTTATCTATTTTATTTAATTTTATACCTCTCCGCAAAGTCCTTCAGCCTCTTAATCAATTCAGGATTATTTACCTTAACACTTTTCCCTTTTTTCTTATCCAATTGCTCAACTTCATAAAGTAAACCTTCCTCTTTGTGCAACCTTTGTAGTTCGTTTTCTAGGGCCTTCGCAAGTCCTGTGTTTTTACGACCTTGAGATGCAAGGAGATTTCCATTGTCTTCTTCTAAAAGCTCACCTATTTCATTAAGATTTTCATAGTTGGGTTGGGATGTATTCGAATTCCAACTACTTACTGTTGTATAATCTACGTCAACCCAAAGCGAAATCAAACGAGAGGAAGCTCCTACATTTTTTGTAATCTCTTTTATTTGATTGATTTTTAAGGTGTCTTTAGTAGTTTTTCTTCCCATCTATCTAAAAAAAAATCTAAATAAAGTTTGCTTTTGGTGCGAACTTTATTATATTTGTTATCAGTTAATTATAGCGACAAAATAGAGCGGGGTTAGGCCTTGCTTTTTACGATGTCACTCATGGACGAAAACCGCTAAACTTTCCACATGAGCCGATCGTGAGTTCGCCATATCTATTGAGTTTTGCTATCTTCGCGATACTTATTCAATAGGGCGTTACTCATGTCAGTCTTTTGTGGAACACAAGCCTAGGTTTGTGCGGTTCTTAGCGGTACCACGTCCAAAAGCATTGAGTTTCGCCTTATTGATTTTTCACCAATTCGGTTTTCTTCTCTTGCTTTTCGGGTGCACCTCGTTAAATAACCAAATTATTAATCCGTTATGCCAACGAAAAAATTAATCCTCGTCATGTATCATTACCTCAAGGAGGTAGGATACAGGTATTTCCAATCCATTATTCTAAAGAACAAAATCTGTTCACCAACGTAGCGTGCTAAGAAATTCCAAATAAAAGGAGCCAATAAAAACAGGAGGGTGCGTGAGAGCGAACCACAAATTTTTAGATCGGTTTACATTTTGTTTGGTTACCAGCCCTTATAGCTTACGGGCCATAAGTTGCACTTCTTGGTTTGTCGTAATTCTAAGGTAGACAACTTTTCCCTAATAAGCAATACGGTTTTCCGTAGCAGCACTTGAAACACGCTGGAGGGCTGGTTTTTGTCTCATTTTTTTTCAACAACGAAGCTATGAAACCCCAATCCTTCTATTCCTTCGACAGGCTCTACGCCCTGAAACCCAAGAACCCCGTCTAACCCACAACCCAAACCTGCCACCATATTCCATTGGAAATTTAGGTTAATTAATTCGGTGGCAGGTTTTCCGATCAGCTCACCAAATATCAACCGGCCCAAAGCAGCTAGCAGCGCGCCCTAAACTAACCAGCATCATGCTCAAAAAAATAACGATATCCATCGTCCTGGCAGCGCTTTGCCCAAACTTTGCCCCTTTACAGGCACAGCACCAAGCTAGCGAACGCCCCATCCAGATCGGCGACAAGGTCCCAGATCTCCATTTCGACCAGCTCCTGAACCATCCCACAGCTCAGGCCAAACTCTCCGACTTTAGGAACAAGGTCATCATCCTAGACTTCTGGGCCACCTGGTGCAGCAGCTGCATCCAAGCCTTTCCCCACAGCCAGCAACTACAGGACAAACACAAGAACCTCCAGTTCCTGCTCATCAACAACTCCAACAGGGACGACAGGGCCAAGATCCAGACCTTCCTCAACACCTTCAAAAAGGACAATCCCAACTTCAGCCTGCCCATCATCATCGGCAACGCCCAGACCAGACAGCTCTATTTAAAGGGCAGCATCCCACATTACCTCTGGATCGGCTACGACAGAAAAGTCAAGGCCATCACCGGCCCAGCAGCCATCACCGAAGACAACATCGAAAAATTCGTCGCAGGCCAACAGCTCAACCTGCCCCTCAAAGCAGGCTACCAGCCAGCCGACCAGAAAACACCCATGGGCAAATACAGCCCAGCCAGCCCAAAACAGAACCACAAACAAAAACAGCCCAGCGCTAACGACAATGATACCTCAAAGGACAGCACAGCGCTCAATCAAACACCCCGAAGTAATAACAGCATGGACCAAACCCATCGACACGCGATCCCAAGCCAATACAGTTCACCGATGATCCACCGCATTCACCCCACAGCAGCTAGCGACCCAAAGAAGGAGAATAGCCATGAAAGCTAGAATAGCAAAATACCATCTTCAGCATCCAATCCTATGGATGCTCACCCTGATCTTCCTTGCCATGGGCAGCAGCGCCCAACAGCCCGCCACCCTGAGCGGCAAGATCAGCAATCTCGATGGCCAGTCCATCTCGGCCACCATCCGCAGTAGGCACAATGGCATGACCATTACC
Source organism: Pedobacter sp. T50_32 (assembly GCF_057652195.1). Lineage (NCBI taxonomy): Bacteria > Pseudomonadati > Bacteroidota > Sphingobacteriia > Sphingobacteriales > Sphingobacteriaceae > Pedobacter > Pedobacter sp. T50_32. The sequence goes on from NZ_JBYFBY010000001.1 coordinate 1,175,560, forward strand.
GATGAAAGCGGCAGCTATAGCCTATCCTTGAAAAAGCTGCCAGATACCCTTCGTTTCACCGCCATCGGCCATCGGGAACTGGTAAGGATCATCGATGCCGGCGGCCAGCTATCCCTTAAGCTGGAACCTGCCACCGAGCAGCTACAGGAAGTGGTCGTGCAGACCGGCTACCAGACCGTCAGGCCCAACGAGATCAACGGCTCGGTTTCGGTCATCTCCGAAAAAGCCATCAACGCCACCGTCGGTACCAATATCCTCAGCCGCATCCTCGACCAGAGCAGCGGCCTGCTGCTGAACACCGGACGTACCCCCAACAACGCCCAGAACAAGACCAATATTTCCATACGTGGATTGGGCACCATCGAAGGCCCACTGGATCCGCTGATCGTGCTCGATGGTTTCATCTATGAAGGGGACATCGCCAACATCAACCCCAATGAGATCGAAAACGTCAGTATCCTCAAGGACGCCTCGGCCGCTTCCATCTGGGGCGCCAGGGCAGGCAATGGCGTGATTGTGATCACCAGTAAAAAGGGAAAGCTCAACCAGGCCCTGCAGGTGGCCTTTAACGTCAACCTTTTGGCCGAGACCAAACCCGACCTTTTCGCCCTGAGCCAAATGGACAGCAGGGATTACATCGAAGTAGAAAGGATGCTCTTTGCCAAGGGCTACTTTGACAGCCAGATCACCCGGACACCTTTTCGCGCACTACCCCCAGCGGTGGAACTGATGCTACAGCAAAGGCAGGGTAAACTGACTACTACCCAGCTGGAAGCACAACTGGACTGGTTAGCTAGCCAGGACAAAAGGCGCAGTTACCTGGATGAATTCTATCGCGGTGCGCTGACCCAGCAGTACGGGCTGAACCTTCGGGGCGGAAGTGCCCGCAACAGCTATTTTCTCTCGGCCGGTTATGATCGGGCGCTGGGACAGAATTACGCACCCAATGACAAGCTGAACCTTAAACTGAATACTGATTTCAAGCTCAGTGAAAAACTGAGCATCAACCTGCTTACCAGCTACACCTCCGCCCGTTCGGAGAACGGCAGACCGGAATTTGATAGTTTTACCGTCGGCGGCAGAAGGCCCGCCTACCTCAGTTTCCGGAACGCCGATGGCCAGCCTATCCATTTGGACAGGACCTATCGCGGCGCCTATACCGATACGGCAGCTCGCGGCAAACTGCTCGACTGGAAATACTATCCGCTGAGCGACTATCTGCACGACCGGACCGTATTGAAAAGGGAAGAGCTGATGGGTAGTTTGGGACTGAAATATAAGTTGACCAGCTTTCTGCAACTGGACCTGGCCTATCAGCAGCAAAGGCAGTCCATCGCACAGGACGGCCACAGCAGCCTAGAAAGTTATGCCGCCCGCGACCTGGTCAATACCTACAGCCAGTACAATTATACCACCGGAATTGTCAAATACATTGTGCCCAAGGGCGGTATCCTGCGCATGCGCTCCTCGGAGGTCTCCTCCTCGACAGCAAGGGCACAGCTGACGCTGGACAAAAGGCTTGGCGCCCATAGCCTCAATGCCATCCTTGGATCGGAGGGCAGAGGCGTGCAGACCCAGAGTAACGGCCATAGCCTTTTTGGCTACCAGCCCGATCCATTGATGTTCGCTGCGGCCGACGTGGTCAATACCTATCCCGAGTTTTTGAGCAAGAGTAATAGCCGCATCAACGGCGCTCCTTCAGCTACGTCCACCCATTACAGGTTCTTGAGTTTTTACGGCAACATCGGCTACAGCTTTCGGGGCAAGTACCAATTCTCGGGCAGTGTCCGCCAGGACGGCTCGAATATTTTCGGGGCCAATGCCAATGACCGCTGGAAGCCCCTATGGTCTGCGGGCCTTGGCTGGACGGTATCAAACGAAGGGTTCTTTGCGGTATCCTGGCTTCCCGAACTTCGCCTGAAGGCGACCTATGGGCACAGTGGCAACGTAGACCTGAGCAGGACCGCCCTGCCCATCGCCGCCTATATCACCAATCCGGTGAGCGGCCTACCTGCCACGCGCATTGCCACGATCAACAATCCCGAGCTGAAATGGGAGCAGTTGTCGCAGCTGGACCTGAAAGTGGACTTTGCCACCAGGGCCGACAGGCTGCGTGGAACGCTTTCCTATTTTATCAAAAAGGGAACCGATCTTTATGGTACGGCTCCCTATGATTATACCACTTGGGGACAGAGCGGCGTGCTGTCCCGCAACGTGGCCGCCATGGCGGGTAGGGGCATCGACATGGAACTCCATGGGAAGGTGCTGACCGGAGGGCTGGGCTGGCAGATCGACCTGTTCTTCAATAGGAGCGAGAGCAAGACGACGAAGTACTACCGAAACTCGGGATCGGACCTGGCCGAACTCTTGAACTCGGGCAACTATATCTCGCCAGTGATCGGGAAGCCAATGTACGCCATCGCCGCCTATCGCTGGGGCGGATTGGACGCTTCGGGAAATCCCCAGGGCTATCTCAACGGACAGTTGAGTACCAACTATACCGCCATCGTCAACGAGGCCCGTGCCAGCGGGGCCAACCTGGACTATATCGGCAGATCTTCGCCCCTGTATTTCGGATCAGTGATCAATACCTTCCGCTACGGCGAGTGGAGACTTTCGGTCAACATCAACTATAAGCTGGCCTACTGGTTCATGAAGCAGTCGATCAACTACAGCTCGCTGATCTCCAATGGGATCTCCCATGCCGATTATGCTAGTCGCTGGCAATCCCCAGGGGATGAGCTGAAGACCGAGGTCCCGGCCATGGTCTATCCGATCAACAACAACAGGGAGAGCTTCTATACTGCGGCCGCGGTCCATGCCCAAAGGGCTGACCACATCAGGCTCGGCTACCTCAAGTTGGGCTGGAACCCACAGGTGGCCAATTGGGGTTTGGGCCTTCGCCAGCTAGAAATTTTTACGGCTTTACAACAGGGCGGCATCCTTTGGCGAAGGAACCACTTGGGACTTGATCCAGATTACAATAACCAGGTTCCCCCGGCCAGGCAGTTTGCCTTCGGTCTTAGGGGTTCATTTTAAAAATACGATATGAAAACAAAACACTATATGGCCCTGTTGCTACTGGCCCTTGGCCTGGCACATACGGGCTGCAAGAAATTTTTGGACGTGAAGTCCGACGCCAAATTGGTCGTGCCCAAGAGCCTGGCCGATATCCAGGGAATGTTGGACGATGCGGCGGTGATGAACCTGCTGGCCACCCCATCCTTTGGTGAAAGTTCGGCCGATGATTATGTACTGAGCCCTGCCAACCTCGACGTGTATGGCGATCTGGGCAAAGAAGTCTATCTCTGGAAGAATCCCTATTATCGTTTTGGCAACGATTGGGCCAGGAGCTACCGCTGCATCTACAATGCCAATTTGGCCCTGGAGCTCATCGAGAAGGTGGATCGGACGGCGGGCAATGCCGAGGCCTGGGACCGGGCGAAAGGTTCGGCACTCTTCTTTCGTGCCTTTTATGAACTGCTGCTGCTGGGCGAATATGGACTGGCCTATGATCCGGCAAGTAGCGATCGTGAGCTGGGTATCGTGCTGCGCAGGACATCGGATTTCAACGTGCCTTCGGTAAGGGCAAGCGTATCGGATTGTTACAAGGCCATTGTTGATGATCTCCAAGCCAGTATAGACCTGTTGCCCACTCTGCCGGTGCATCCCTATCGCCCCTCTAGGGTGGCGGCACTGGCGCTGTTGGCCAGGACGCAGCTTTACCTGCGCGATTACGGCAGGGCCCTGCAGGCCAGCGAGGCGGCACTGGGACTGAAGTCGTCGCTGATGGACTACAATGCTGATCCCGACCTGAACAGTCTGTCGGCCGCGGTACCCTTCAAACCCTTCAACAAGGAGATCATCTTCTATGCCGAGATTTCGGGCGGCTTTTCGCTGCACGGGCAGAACAGGGCGAACATTGCGCCGGCGCTCTATCAAAGCTATCACGCTGACGACCTGAGGCGGACTGCCTATTTTACGACAGATGCCAGCGGATCGCGCTTCAAGGGCAACTATACTGCCCAGGCCTTTGTGCAGTTTTCGGGTCTGGCGGTAGATGAGTTGATATTGACCCAGGCAGAATGTCTGGCCTGGTTGGATAGGGAAACCGAAGGGATGCAGGTACTCAATGGCTTTTTGCGCAGGAGATGGCGCGCGGCGGCCAACTTTGTGGATTTGACGGTACAGCATAAAGCGGAAGCATTGGCGCTGATCAGGCTGGAACGCCGCAAAACTTTGCTGATGCGCAATTTGAGGTGGATGGACATCAAGCGACTGAATAGGGAAGGTGCAGGCATTAGCCTGACAAGAGAAGTAGGCGGGGTAAGCTATACGCTCTCACCGAACTCTCCACGCTATGCCCTGCCACTGCCTGCCGATATCATCGAGCAGACCGGTATGCCCCAAAACTAAAAAAGTGGTCCCGCATTGCGGGACCACTTTAAGCTAGCATACATCCTAACTATAGGGACTTGTTGGCAATCCCCATGGTCGGATCGTCCGAACCATTGATATAATAGGCATTCAGGGTACTGTGCTTTTGAGCCTGTAGGTCGATGGTCGGCAACAGTTCTGGCGTACCCGAGTTGTCCACGAAGTCCTCGTCTACCGTAATGGTGCAGGCGCGTTCCTGAACATTATTGCAGGACTGGCCCTGGTCATCATAGATCCAGTTCTCTACATCCCTGACTTCATCCTGGTCGCTGGGATCACCTACAAAGTAAAATGTGTAGCTGTCCCTCTGGAACTTTCCAGGTTTGAAGGCGCTCAGACTGAATACGATACCGAATGCCATAACGATGGCGAAAACGCCTAGGGCGATTTTTTTTGAATTTTTCATGATTGTTAAAGTTATGCCCCTGCGGGCGGTTTAGTGCTGCTGGGACCCTGGGGTTCTCTGTCCTTCGCCGTGATGATCGATGCTGCGCAGGCCGAACCATGCCTGCTGTCTTTTCGTCTACGTTTTTCCGGACCTCCTTTCCCAATGGTGCAGCCAGCCATGTACCGTACGCCAGTCCCGTTCCAATGCGATAGCCCATCCGGCCAGGCCAGCGAAGAGCAGGTTGAAGAGCAGGTGCTTGCCATATCCCATCTTCCCGATGATCCCTCCACAGCTGCAGGGTGTCCTGCCCAAAACCCCGGTGATGGCCAGGGTGATGTAAGCACTGAACAACAGGAGCAGTGCGATGGAGGCCCAAAGTGCCGACAACCTGCTTTTGCCAAATACCAGTCCAATGGCGATCAACAGTTCCAGGCCGGGCACCAGCCAGACCAGTACCAAGGCCACGGGAGGCGCAAAGAGCTGGGCAAGCATCTCATTGCGGCTCTGCCGGTAGTTGGCCAATTTGCTGATGGCCGCATAGGCCCACATCAGGGCGATGGCAAAGCTGATGAGCCGGACAAGGGTAGCGTTGTTGATACGGTTGGAAAGGAATACCATGGCATTGACGGAAATGGAATTGGCCAAATCCTGAACAATGTTAGCAGCTCGACAGCTGATATGAAATAGGGAGAATCCACCCAAATGCAGGATAGGGGGAAAGCACTAGGTGATATCAGTAACGGTTTGGGCGCAGTTTCTGAAAAAGTTCGATCCTACGCTTGACACCCGTCTTGGTAAAGATGCGCTGGACATGGTTATCCACGGTATGCTGTGAGATGTACAACTGCTCGCCGACCTCGCGGTAGGTTAGTCCTGCGCAGAGTAGCTCGGCCACCTCTATTTCCCGTTTGCTCAGGCCGTATAGGCTGCAGTGGTGGTAGAAGTCCAGCTGGTCCTCGGCATGGTGATGTCGGGCAAGCCTGATCTTTAGCAGTTGGCTGCGCAGGTGGAGGGCGATCGTTCCCATTGCCGAAATCAACATGCTCAGTTGGGAGAGTACCTTGGTCCATAGCCAAGTCGGTCTGAGGCTTTCCAAGCAGAGGTCAATAGACCAGGGCAGGAGCAGGACGATCGCCGCTTCCAGTTCTACGGTATCCGAGACCAAGATCGTAGACCTTTTCTTCGATCTTTGCCAGATGGACAGTGCTATGGCCATCCAGGCGGCCAGTAGATACGCGTGGGTGTAGGAGTTGGCCATCGTTTTCCAGTAGTTGGGAAGGCCTGGAAAGCTGGACAGGATCGGGGGGGACAGCATTCCCGAAGCAAGGAGCACCGCTATCGGCAGATTTGTCATCGGGAACTTTAAGTGGAACCTAAAGTAGAAATACCATGGCAGCCACGCTGCGATCAGTGGCGATAGGTCCTGGCCAGTGAAGCCTGTCGGATGACCAATGCCGTTACCAAAGGAAGCTGTAGGCCCTAGATGGTTCATGGCCAAAAGGCTCCAAAGTAGGACATCGCCAAAGCGGCGGAGTTCCCTGTCGCGCGCCAGGGCATGGCCCAAATGATAGCAGGCCATTCCCATCGCGAAGATCGGAAGCATATCCGTCCATAGGGATGTTATCTGTTGTGGGGCGTTCATCAGCGTAGGGTATCGTTGCCCGCAACATCCGGTAGTCGATCGTAGCAGCGCACGGCAAGTTATTGCGGGAGCGTTGGATCTGGCAAATGAACGTTGTTGACTGGTAGTTTTTCACTCGCCAAGCGTGGAGGAATGGACTTTAGTTTTGCGCCAAGTTATCCAGCGCCTGTTTGAAGCCTTCCAAGCGGGTCCGGCTGATCAGCAGTGATACCGGCAAGGACACCCCTTCGTCAAGTAGCACCTTTGCCTGTACGTTCTTTACCTTCTCATAGCCCCTGACCACCTGCAGTGAAAGCAGCACCGAGCGGTTGATCTGATAGAAACCATGCTCGCCGAGCATATCCACCAGGGCGGGCATGGTCAGGTCAGTGTGGTAGATCTTGCCATTGAGCAGATGGATGTGGCCAATATTCTCATGGCGCTCGAAACAGGCGATCTCGGAAAGGTGCAACCGTACGATCTTGTTGCCGAGTTTGGCGTCGATCTTTAGCTGCTGCCGCTGGGCAGCGCTGCTTATCGAGCGGAGGTATTCGTTGAGCCTATGGTTGACCTTCAGTCCGTGGAAATAGTTCAGGGAAAAATACCGGGCGATATAGGCCGCATTCATGAACATGACCATCCAGCAGATGATATGGAACTCGACCTGCATGTAGCCGCTCTTGCTGAAATCGGCTCCAAAGGACCAGAAATAGATTCTGACGGCCAACAGGTCCACCAGCAACACCAGTACCACACAAAGCACAAATTGGTACAGGATCCTCTTTGACCATTGCAGTTGCCAGGGAAGGTACCGGTCCAGCTGTCGGTTGGCAAAGTGGATCCACCACATCAATAGATAGGTGAAGGGAAAGCTGAAGGCCATGGCTAGCCAATAGTTCAGCTGGCCGAAGAGCTGAAGGCTGGGCTTATCCTGGGTTTCGGCCACGACCAGATGGGCGACCAACAGGGCGCAGCCGGCCAGTAGGCTTCTTGGGAAGTAGGTGATCTCTTTGTTCATCGGCCTTGATTTAGGAGAACTGACCAAGTTCGCAAAAGCCCGGTTAGGAAAATTGTTCCCGGTCACCAAAAAAAAACTACCAGCCGACCATGCTTTTTACCGGCCTATCCCATAAAGCCCTAACCTTGCCCAAATCATTAAAATTTATAGTTATGGAAAAATTTCCCTTTACCACACAGGGCGCCGCGCAGTTGATGGATGCCCTTTACGCGCTGCCCCAAGGGCAGCTGGAACTGGAGGCCTCTGCTGCAGGCAGCGATTTCAGTGCTTGGATTGTCACTCATTTCGAACTGGATCCCGCGCAGCTGGCTTATCTGGCAGCCGTAGACCCGCAATGGTTGCAGCATGCGGGAACGCAGACCCATACCTTTTTGCAGCTGAAGCAGCCCATTCTGTTACAGAAGGCCGAAGCTCCCGCGGTAGCGGGCGACCGGGGCAAGCTGCTCGACCTGGAAAAGCAGCAGAACCTGAGCTATTCCCAAAGCGGTGGGCTTAGCGAAAGCCAGGTACTGATCTTTAAGATCAGCTACGGCTTGTAGATTTTAGTCCCATCGGATTTTCCGATGGGACTGTTGTATCTATAGTTGGAAGCAAGTTTTCGGTCTACGAAAAATAGTCATCTGTCTTCAAATGAGATCTGGGACAACTGATTTTGATAATTTGTGAAGAAAAACATGAAAAAAATCTATTACCTGCCGTTCGCAACGCTTCTGCTAGTGGCCTGCGACAAACCCGATGGATCCAAAGATCCCGACAGTCCTGATCGGCCCCAAACGGTCATTCCGGATTTTTCATGGACGGGTAGCCCCATTGCGCCCGCCGAACTCGACTTTAACAACCTCACCCAGCATGCCACTGCCTACCAATGGGATTTCGGGAACGGGACCAGGTCCAGCTCCCAGCATCCGGGAAAGATCATATTCCAAAAGCCTGGGGCCTATACCGTTACCCTTCGGGCCAGCAATAGCAGCAGCAACGTATTTACCTCCAGGGTGGTGCTGGTAACCGAGGACGACCAGCCAAAGGCCTCCTTCAGTTATGTATTCAAGGACAATATTTCCTATGCCCCGGCTACGGTCAAGTTTGTCAACGAATCGGTCAACGCCAAGAGCTATGAGTGGGACATCAATGGTAGAAAAGACAATGTCCAGTCCCCGATAGATTATATCTTTTCCGCTCCGGGAACCTATAAGGCTACGCTGACAGCTATCAATGGCCAAAAGCGCTCCGTGGTATTCGAACAGCAGATCGTTGTGGAATCCAATCCCAACCCGGTAGCCAAATTTGCCGTTGGCCATCAGCCGGCGGGCTATTTTGTAGGGTACGACATCTACCTCGTCAACCAGTCTACCAACTGTGATAGCTATCTGTGGAACTTCGGTGCGGATGGACCTGCCGACGATACAGCTGAACATGCGGTAGTCAGGTTCACCAAAGCGGGCGTGCATAAGATTACCCTGACCGCCAAGAAGGGCGGCCAAAGCTCCAAACCGTATGTCATCAGCCTATTGGTTAAGGAGCTGTAGGAATAAAGCTTTTACAGGGGCATCAGAGATAGCCCTGTTCGGCAAAAGAGAAGTAGGTTTCGGTAGTGATGATCAGGTGGTCATCAAGTTTGACCTCCAGGATTTTTCCTGCCTCGGAAAGTCTTCGGGTGACCTGGATGTCTGCACTGCTGGGGGCGGTGTCCCCTCCGGGATGGTTGTGGGCAACGATGATCGAGCAGGCGCATGCCTTGAGTGCTACGCTGAAGATCATCCTGGTATCGGCTACTACGCCTGTCATTCCACCGGTGGAGAGTTGTACGACACCCAATACGCGTTTGCGGTTATTCAGGAGCATTACGCAGAAGCTTTCGCAAAGATTGATCTGGTCCAGGTTCCAAAAGCCCATCAGGATCTGATAGGCATCGTCAGAGGTTTTGACCAATGGTCTTTGGCTGGGATTGATCTCAGGCCTATAGCTCAAGGTCAGTTCGGAGATCGTGTTCAGGGGATTTTCTTGGATCGCTTTCATAACATGTTGATTTAAGTGAATTGATTATGAAGCAATCCAGTCCCCCGAGGGATGCCTAAAGGGCAAAGTGGAGATCGACAAAATGTGGAGGCTCCCGCAGGGATACCCATTTTGTCGTTACTACTTTGGCGCAGCGCACCCGTATGCATCGCGGGGACTAGCTTTGTGGTGATCAATTTTACATTTCACCCCCCCCCCAATTTTCAGCTAGTGACATTTGTTAGTGGAAAATAGTAGCAGATCTCCATCAAGTTTCTTTTCCATTGACATGCCCAAGCGGTTGAGCAGTTTAATGGAATCTTGATTATGAGCTAGGGTGGTGGCCAGCACCGGACATTGTGATGGGTCTTCCATAATTTTTTCCAAGATAGTCTGGGCAGCCTCATAGGCGTAGCCCATCCCATGGAAATCGGGAAGGAAGGCAAAACCGATATCCCAATAGGGAAGAGTAGGCCGTTTGAGGTAGGTCACGATCCCTAGGGGGCGCTGGTCGGCGAGGCGTTCGGCCACCCAATATAAGGCGAAAGGGTTTTGATCTACAGCTTCGATGTAACTCAGGGCAGCGGCGCGATCAGTGATGTTCCGGTTCCCAATGTTTTTAATCCAGGCCGCCGTATTGGTCAATTGGTAGATGAAGTCCGTATGAGAAGTTTCGAGTAGACTTAGTTGGAGCCGATCAGTGAGGTATGATTTTTCCATAGAGTGAATTGTTGTGTTTTTAAAAAGAAGTCTTCAGCACATCCATGCTGAAGACCCTTAATTATTAACTATCCTAAACTTCTACAAAAGTTAAGTGGGACAAAACTAGGGATTACCATTGTTCTGAAATGTTCCCAGAACACCAACTTTCCTGCATATGTATTGTAGCCTGTCTCAATGAGACAGGATTACTGGCCAAAGCTGAGGCGCTTCCGTTTATTTTATCCCCTGTGGTGCTGATCGGCCGGCCGGATCGCTTAACTTGCGTACATCCAATAGTGTGATCCTGCTCGCCACTGTTGGGTGATAGGAAGGTTCGTATGCTACAATCCCATTATCGATCAGGTCTGTCATGCACTTGTGGTAGGTCATATACGATCTGATCGAGGCATGTTCCATCAATTCCCTTCTGGATACCCGAAAAGGATTTGCTCCAGCGGCGGAGTAGTGGCAGACCAAGATCGCTGAATATAAACTAAGGTGCGGTTGGCGAAAGATTTTCTTTCCCTTTGCCAGTTTCAGGAAACCGGACAGTAATGCGGCCAGTTCCATTAGACATTTCCCATTTTACCCAACAATCTATCAATGTCCGCTTGGGCATAATAGAATATGCCACCAAGCTTTTCGTACTTCAGTACGCCGTTGATCCTGAAGTTTTGCAGGGTGCCCGGGGAAATCTTCAGGCGCTGTCTCACTTCGGCACTCCTTAGCCATTCGCTGTCTACTGGCCTTTCTTTTCCAAAAAGCCGTTTCATTTCCTCTAGGAGTTCTTCCTTGAACTTTTGAAGGTCCTGCTTTGTTAAAATTTCGATCTGCATGGTATTTGTTATCGTTTGTATGAATCTATTCATTTGAAAGTTGAACTGCCCTAATGCCCGCTATATCCCAGTCTACGCTTGTATTTACGGTGGATCTAGATGGGCTCGTTAAGAAAAAGAGCCGTACCATATCCATGGTGACGACTCGTTGCTTAGTGATTACTCAATTTTTCAATTGGCTCACACAAAAGTATTTTCATAATCGCTATAAAAATGTTTCCATACCATCTTTTTAGAAGTTTCCTAGCTCATTTTTTGTCTGTTTGGTTGGTGTGTTTTCCGGCCTTATGAATCCAGTAACAGGGTATCGTCCTATATTGCTGCCTCATTTTGGTAGGAACTCGAATGCTCAATACTGCACTTACGGATCGGGGTTTTCTGGACTAATGTATGTCAGCTGTCTTCCAGTTTAGCGCTTTGCGGAGCGCTAAACTGGAAGACACGCCGCCGGCAGGGCAGCACCTGTACGGTGGATAGTCATTTCACAGTGACAATCCTTCCCCTTGTATTGGGCGATCCTCCCGATCTGTTTCCTGACCAGTTCGGAGTTTATCCAGTTCGGACCTGAGCAATGATCTGATTTCCCGTTTGATGTTGAGATAGGTCTCGCGGATATCCTCTTCCGATACTCCTTGGATCACAGGAATAGGTAGGTATGTCTTTTCTTCGAGCGCAATGGCCTCATGGTCATTTTGGATCTCGCTATGGAACAATTTTAAGTCGATCTTTTGGTCAGGGTTGTCTGCCGTTATGCCGACAAAAGTACCGGAAGATAAGCTCGCGATCTTTGCTGCCGGGATGGCATACTCCAGTTGATTGGATTGGGAGATAGAGATGTCGGTACTGTTAACCGATCTGCTCTGTCGGTCCTGCATGATCTTTCCAAAGCTTTCTGATAGCTTCTTGGCGGTATCGCCAGTCACTTGGCCGGAGACTATATTCCCTACGATACCGGTGATTACCTCGGCCTGTTCGCTGCCATAATCTTTTTTGAGCTGGCTAAAATCCTGCACGGCCAGGGTAGTGGCCACTTTGTTGCTTCTTGCGGTAGCGATCAGACTGTCAATGCCACCGAAATAGATCGTCGGGAATTCATCGAAGATCAGACTGCTTTTCAATTGTCCTTTCCTGTTGACCAATTTTACCATTCTTGAGATGTAGAGGGACAGGATAGCGCCGTAGACCTGCAGCTTCTGGGGGTTGTTTCCCATGCATACCACCTTTGGTTTCTCGGGGCTATTGATGTCCAGGGAGAAATCATTCCCGCTCATCACGTAATAGAGTGCCGGGGAGGAGAGCCGGGCCAATCCGATTTTGGCACTGGCAATCTGGCCTTCAAGTTGTGCGGTGGCCTTATTCTGCCAAGCGGAAATAAAAGGATTGATCAATACCCTTATCTCTTCCTGGGCATAGAGTACGGCAAACAGCTCGTCATAGTCGGTCTGCATCAGCTCGATCACATGGGGAAGGGTGCAATAACGGCCATTCTCATAACGTCGCAGAAACCAGATGATCGCAGTAAGGAAGTTGATGGGACTTTCCACAAAGAAGTCTCCCTGTTTCTTGATCCAATCCCGGTTAAGCCCGAGCATAATGGTGCGCGAAGCCTCGGTAGCATCGGTGATGTCTTCCATGGCCTGGGGATCTAAGGGATTACAGCGGTGGGTACGGTCGAGGTCGTCAAAATTAATGACAAAAAACTGCGGAACGATTGGGTAAAGGTTACGATATTGCAAAAGCTTATTATAGGCAATCCTGGAAAGGTCGTCGAACTTGAAATCGTAGATAAACATGGAAAACCCTTTGGAAAGATGTTGGTCGATGATATGCCTGATGACAAAATAGGATTTACCGGCCCCTGGGGTTCCCGCGACCAATGTGCCCCTAAACGGATTGACCAGATTGATCCAGCTATTCCTCCGTATCCTCCCCAATTGATATTGGGCAGGGAGGTTGACCGAAAATTCGTTTTCCATGAGTCTTTCCTCTTGGGGAAAGGTTTCTGCCAGGTGATTGAAGATATCTTTATCCAGGGCATTTTTGATCAGGCGCGACAGTCTCGCTCCCCCGGCCAGTATAAGCAGGTAACCGCCGAAGGTCGTCAGCATATAAGCTAGGGCCATACCCTCCATGGCTATCGGCAGGTAGAAGGCGAGGGTACCAGAACAATAAAACAACAATCCAGCGGCGATTGGCCAGAGCAGTGGAGCAAGCCTGATCTTTTCATCCTTTCTCCCGGTCGTACCGATCAGGGAGATGATCAGGCAGGCCAAGCTTCCCATCTTGGCTTTCCAAAGCCCCTGAAATAAGCTGAGCCGGCAGATGCGGACCATGATCCTATCGCTAAGGGCAGTTGAAAGTTGCCAATGATCAAATGCAGCATAGCACATGATGTAGCAATGGAGCGCCAGTATGGTTACGCTAACCAACCTGATATAGTCAGCGATCTTCCGCAATGCCTGAGTGTCTTCACCTGTATTCATGTGGTTGTTATTGTGACCTTTGTTGTGATTGGCCTGTCTTGCGTCGTCTTCTTTTGCCGATGTAAGCAAGGCCTTCTTCCCTTTGTGTGTTGTCCAAGAGTTGTTCTAATAGGGATGAAGTTGGCCTGATGCCGGCATGCTCGTGAACCTGCTGACCTGTTCCAATCGATCTTGTATAATTTTTTGCGCTGTCCACCTGCGTAAACTGGCCCATTAGCGCCCCTGCGGAGAACCCTTTCCCCAGATCGCTGCCCTTGATCGCACAACGCAAGGCGTGGTCTACGAAGGTCAGGCCATAGACCCTGCCCTGTTTGTTCTCCAGGAAAATGGCATGAAGCTGCAGTTTTGCCAGTTCGGTGATAAATGTTTTTCTACTGATTCTTTCATATCGATCGAGCGTGCCAAGTATTTTCTGCCTGATTTCTTCGGTCATCGGTCTGCGGATTTCCACGTTCTTTTCAAACCTCTTTTCTAGGCGTGCCAAGGTTGGTCTGGCCTGTAGCCGACTGGCCTTGAACGACACGCCAATGGCAGCCCCCTTGTCCAGGATCGAATAGGTCAGTCCCTTTCTTTCCATCATCCTGCTGCCCTGCGGTCCGCGATCTGCCACTATGCCGAGGCAAGCGAGTATCGCCTGGTACTCGTTAAAGGATCCATATCTGTATTGCTGGAATACAAGGGAGGTGATCATATCCAATTGCTTTTTCGTGGGAGCCTGTCCGTATCTTGCCCGCATGATCGGTCCCTGCCTTTGTTCCCTGCCAGCTGCTTCAGCCCTGATCAATCCAAAACTGACCTCTAGCGACTTTCTGGCCTGTTCGGAAAGGCCCTTCCCCAAATTATGGATATCCATCCTCTTGCCATCTGCCAAGATATTGGTCGTGGCAATATGGATATGGGGGTGTCCCGCATCCAAGTGCCGATACACCAGGAAAGGTTGTTCTCCAAAACCGATGCCTTCCATGTAACGGACCGCGATCTGTTGGAGGGTTTGATCGTCGAGCTTATCTTTCGCGTGAAAGTTGAGGCTGATATGGATCGCATTGGTCTTGGCTCTGGTATTGAGCATGGTCCTGTATTCAAATCGTTTAAGTTTTCCCTTCAAGTCAAGCCGGCCGATGTCCATAGCAAATCCATTGGCAAGGATGAGCCGGGCCGAACCATCCAATACTTTTTTCTCATTATAGTTCAGCATGCCCTTGATGTATTTGCCGCTTATGATTTTAGCAACCATCTTTCTGCAAGTTTTCCGATCAGTTCCAATAAGCGTTCTACTTTTAAGTCTACCTTCTGATAAAGGTCGGCCACCTTCATTACATAGTAGGCACGGGCGCTTTCGGAAGACTTCTCGCTATTGAAGCTTCTGGTGATCTGGTTGATGTTGATGCCAATGGCGCGTAGCTCTTTTCTGATCATCGCCATTTCTTCCAATGGCGCGTGCAGGGAGAGGTCGCGATAGAAACATTTGATCTTCTTGCCGTCGATCATTTTTCTAATGACTTCCGCGATGCTATGGCAATTACTCTCCATTTGTATCTGCATCAACTTATCATATTGTCTTTGCGGCAAGCGGATGATTACGTTCCGCTTCAACAGCTGTTCCTGGTTGGCTAGTTTCTTTCTAGGCATGGCTCAAAAGGTTATAGGGTTTTTCAGGCTTACGAGTTCCGAGTAAGGCCCGGCCTCAAGGACGGCAAGATGTTTTTGCATGCAAAAATACATCTTGCTATGACCACGCGGTCAGGTCGGATGGGTACCATTGTTCCTTAGCAGTGGTTCGTTTAAAGCTTCCCTGTAGCAATGGACCAGTCCCTGCCTTTTTCCAAAAGTTGTTTGATATCGTCGTTCCGGTAGTACATCAGTCCGCCGATCCTGGAATAGGGTATCGTTCCGTTCAGGCGTAAGGTCTGCAGGGTGCTGGGCGAGATCTTGAGTATTTCCCTAACTTCGTAGCTTTTGAGCCATTCCTTATTGGATTCCAATAATTTTGGTGTTCTTAGCAGTTCCTTGATGTCCAACAGGAGTTGTGTCCGAAATTGTTCCAGGTCTTCACTGGTAATCAGCTCTATGGTTCTCATGTCAATGATTTTGGTTAAACATGGTACAAAGAAAAATAGAAGAGCGCGGTTCCCTTCGTTGGTACGGGGTAGCTACGACATTTTCTCTGGGACCAACATCGGCCTGGCAGGTCAGCTGCCAGCGGGAGGCGTTCCCTCTGGGCGGGCTTACTGGCTGCCGAGTAGTCTATCGACTTAAATGCACCCTCTGCCTACGATTGTTGATTTATTGCCCGATATCTGATCATATTTGATACCTGGAAGTACTGAACTATATAGCAATAGCAATATGATCAACATTTTTCTTCGGGCATGTCTGATTGCCCTATTTTTAACCACAAACGTTATGGCCCAGCAGGCTATACAGGTCAAGCTGGATCCCAGTCTTATGGGACCCTATAGCGGTAGATTGATTGTCTACCTACAGTCGGATACTACGCAAGCATTTGGCAGGGCCAGGGAAGACTGGCCCGCCTATTCGATCACTGTGCGAGAGTGGAGGGCTGGCACTACACAGACCATTGATGCCTCATCGGCAGGTTATCCCCAAAGCATAGACTCGCTTCCAGCAGGCTATTACAGGATAGTAGCTATGTTGGACACCAATTCCAGGGAAAGGTCGCTAACTGCGCCGGGCAACCTATATTCTCGGACCGAGGTGGTGGCCAAGTTGGGCGGTGGGCGGACGGCGGCACCAGTGCTTACGCTGAGCCATGTCGCTAGCGAGAGGAAATTTGGTGTAACGGCTCGCACCCGTGAAGTCAGGCTGCATTCGCAGCTGCTGAGCAGTTTCAGGAAGGAGGCCATCTATCTGCAAGCGGGAGTCGTCCTGCCAGAAAGCTATGACCGCGACTCTACCCGCTATTTTCCCGTAGTCTATGTCATTCCCGGTTGGGGTGGGACGCATCACCATGCCAATAGCCAGCCCCAGTGGCAAGCGTATGGCGTGGATAGGGGACTGGAAAAAATCTATGTTTTCCTTAATCCCGAAAGCCATACCCCCTATGGTCTGCATGCCTTTATAGATTCCAGGATCAATGGTCCATGGGGGTCTGCGCTGGTAAAGGAGTTGGTCCCGCATCTTGAACAGCAATTCCGCATCAAGGCCAAGCCTGGCCAGCGGCTACTGACCGGACAAAGTTCTGGAGGCTATGGGGCACTTTGGCTTGCGATGCATTTTCCTGAAGATTTTGGCGGTTGCTGGGCGACTTCCCCCGATCCTGTCGATTTCAGCAACTTCATCGGCGTCGACCTATATGGTGATTCGAACTTCTACCTTGACAGTAAGCAAAGGCAACGAGGGATTAACGTCATCGATGGTAAGGCCCAGACTACTTTAGGCGCAATGGCCCGTAAGGAGTTGGTCGAAGGTGATGGTGGACAATTGCAGTCCTTCGGGGCAGCTTTCGGTATTCCCGACCGCAACGGTAGGCCCGTTCCGCTGTTCGATCCCCTTAGTGGAGTTATCAACAAGGCTGTAGTCAGCACTTGGGAAGGTTATGATCTTGGACGCTACCTGCAGCGGCACTGGAAAGGAAAGAGGAAGCTTCTTGCCGGAAAAGTCTACATCTACGCAGGCGAAAATGATAATTTCCATTTGCAAAGATCCCTGCAGGCATTTGCAGAAAAGGCCAAAAAGGTAGGTGCCGTTATCCATGCCGAGATCGTCCCTGGTGCGGACCATTACAGTACCCGATCAATGGTAGGGAATACCATACAGGCGGCGATGGATGCGGCGTTGACCTCGGAAAAATAAACTGGCCGACAATTTTAGCAGCAGTCTATCTCGCAAAATATACCTACGTCAGTAGGATAATTGGATAGTCGGTTCGTTTATTCAGACATTTAGCATGTCGTCGGTCGACCAGTCGCAGCCTTCTATCGACAGAGATTGAAGCTGCGCCCCCTAGCGGGTAGTTTTGCCCCAGATTAAAATGAATAAATAGAACATGAAACGAAACAAGTTGACACTGGGCCTTCGCCTGGCCTTAGTCTGTTGTCTGGCGATCAGTGCCTGTAAAAAGGACAAGGGAGATACGGTATTGTTGCCGGAAGCTCCCAAGGATACTTTCATTCCGCGAATGAATACCAAGTATGAATACCGCATCTCGGAGGGTGGCGTGGCGGTAGCTACCGCGACCAAATGGATCGACGGCGGCAAGGATTCCTCTGGTATCAATGTTTATAACCTACATACCAATGTAGCCTCGCCCTATGGTGATATGGCGATGGACAATAGCCTATATGTAGCCAACGGGAAGACTTACACCAGTTTCAATATGCCAGATGCCTGGTATGCCCTGGTGAAAGAATTGGAAAAACAGCCTAATATCGAGGTACAGGAAGCTAAGGCCTTAGGATTTCCAGGTTACATGGTACTTGAAAACAGTGTAAAGGAAGGCAGTAAGCTGACCTGGGAAATTCCCGGTACGACGGGACAGTACCTAAGGTACCTGCAGAAGTCTTCCGGTAGCAGCGTTAAGTTCGAAGTCACACAGGAGATCGTCCAAAAACCTGGGACGGTTACCCTAGTGGAGATGATCACCGTACCCGCCGGAAGTTTTACCTGCAGTAAGATTTCCTACGTAAGTACACAAAAACAGGTCATCAAGATCGATGGAGGCCAAGAGATGCTCAGGGAGGGGACTGAGAGTGTTACCCTCTGGATGGCCCATGGCATAGGCGTCATTAAACAGCAGACCACTACAGATTTTGCGGGGACGCAAAGTGTTTCGGAAATCGTATTAACCAATATCAAGAAGTAGAAATGAAAAGTTTATTTGGATTCAGAACATTGAGATTCGCAGTATGGTTTACTGCCGTACTGATGATGGCTGCCTGTAAGAAGGACAAGCAGCAGGACAGGGAAGAGCTATTGTTATCGGCCGGTTCCAAGGCCAGTTGGAAAGGATATCTAGAAAATGGCTACTTCAATTCTGGTAATATTGAGCTCAGCGCAAACGGTATCTTCCTGGAAAACGACAAAATCGTCGGCGGACAGGTCCGCATCCCGGTATCGTCTATCGTAGTGACCAGTGAGCTGCTCAGCACAGAAGAAAAAGTGGCACTATTGGCTCACTTAAAAACAGATGCTTTCTTCAATTTGGCTGTTCATCCCGATGTGATCTATACGATCTCTTCTGCAGAAAAAATGGCCGTAGACGGGCAGGGCAACAATTACCTCATTAAAGGAAGTATGAAGCTCTTGGGCAAGGAATTGGTCTTAGATATTCCCGCAAAGATCCAGATTTCGAATGCCTCGGTAAAGGTGGATACGAAGTTTAGTTTCGATCGGACCAAGTGGGGCATGACCTATGCCTCTTCGGATGACCTACCTCCTGCAGACAAGATCAAGAATAACATAGAAGTGGAACTATCGCTCAATGCCACAAGATTTTAGAAGGATTTAGTTTCATATAATGAGAGCGCTCCGGTGGGTACATCGGGCGCTTTTTTATCGGGTTTTGCGAAAAGCTTGACAGGAGCAACCTCATCTCACAGTTGTCGGCTTCGCCCTGCATCACCCTAGCAGATCCAAACAAAGCATTTTGTTTTTGATCAACGGAGGATCGAGTAATAGATGATTTTACCATCACAAATTTTAGTAAACAATTATAATGAGAAGACTAACGTCAATTTTATGTTTGGTAGCATTGTTTTCAGCTACCAGTTTAAGCGCACAGGTGAAGAAGAGCACCGGAGTTAAGAAAACTGTACAAGTGCCCCAACAAAAAAAAGTTGCTAAGCCCGTAGCGCAGGCTGCTCCAAGCGAAACCAAACCGCAAGCCGTAGCACCTACACAAAGTGATAGCAAAGCGGAAACAGTTGTCGCAGAAGAGCCAAAGATTGGATCCAACGCCAAGCAGGTGCTGACCGACGCGCCGTACAAGGCTGCCATTGGGATCAAGTTCATGTGGGGCATTGCCGCTACCGGGAAATACTTTTTCAAAAAAGACCAGGCGGTGGAAGCTATTTTACGCTATAGAGGCTATAGCGGATTGGGCACAGATCTTGCCATTACCGCACTTTATCAATATGAAAAACCTATCACAGAAGTTCAGGGATTGTACTGGCTGGTAGGAGCAGGGCCATATTTTGGGCATTTCTCCTACAAGGATAACATCTATAACTTGGGCTACGAAGGAAGTGGTTACTCTTACTATGGTATTGCAGCTATGGCCGGGCTGGAATATAAATTCGAAAAAATGCCGATCGCCATCAGTGCCGATTGGATGCCAGCCTACGATTTCAATGGCGGAGGCTTCGGAGCAGAAAGCGGAGGTTTCGGGATCAAGTATACCTTTTAGAATTTCTGGGACGATGTCCCCTATTTCGTAGTAGTGTTGGCCGGTTCCTATTTGGGGCCGGTTTTTATTTGTCCGGAAATCAAATATGTGCCGATATGGGTGTTCCGGATTCATGAGCCTATTGGCAGGTCATAGTCCGCCGTTATCGTATAATTCTAACTATCTTTAACTAAATTTTCTGATATGGTTTTTCCAGAAAGCAGCCTACAGCAGGATTACCAGTCCCGCATGGTACGGATTTTTGAGTATATCGATGATCATCTGCAGGATGAGCTGAAGTTGGAGGTGTTGTGCCAGCTTGCCTATTTTTCACCTTACCACTTCCACAGGGTCTTCAAGATGGTCTGTGGCGAAACCCTCGCCCAGTATGTCAATCGGAGGAGATTGGAGCGCGCTGCTTCCGAACTGATACATGCCGACACCCAGTTGAAGGAGATCGGCTTTAAATATGGTTTCAACGACAGTTCCTCCTTTACCCGTGCTTTTAAAAAATTCTATGGAGTAGGTCCGATGGAATTCAGGAAACAACATCCCAACAAGTTTAGCAAGATACGTCAACTACAAAGCAAGAATGGTCAAGCCTACCCTGATTACGAAAAATATATTTGCACCATTAATCACCTTAAAGATTGGATAAAAATGAATGCAAAAATTGAAATCAGGGAAGTAGGGAAGATAGAATTTGCCTACGTACAGGTTATCGGGGTACAGCAAGTTGCCCAAGGCTTTGATAAGCTCTTGAAATGGGCCGTGCCGATGGGCCTAATGGAGGAAAAGCGCAAGATGATCACGGTCTACCATGACAGTTTCAAGGTCACCTCCCCGGACAAAGTGAGAATGAGTACGGGAGTTGTACTCGCTGATGCGGTCGAGGTTTCCGATGGCATATCAATATCATCTGTTGGTCCAGGCAGGTTTATCGTGGGCAGCTATGAGATCGGCCATGAGGAATTTGAGAAGGCATGGACCGGGCTTTTTATATGGATGAACGAAAAGGGATATAGGAAGACCGATACCAATCCCTTCGAAATCTACCACAATAATTTTGAGGAGCACCCGCAGAGGAAGGCGATCGTAGATTTTTATATTTCGGTTCGATAGATCTCCTTGATAATATAAGCTGATTACCAAATTGGGAGCCAGCTTTTTAGTCTTGTTACTATGATTTATATTTCCCTTTCTTTCGTCAGCGAAGGACGGCTGTCGTCATAAGACTATGGAGACAGGATTGGAGGTGTTTTCATGGATAACGGAATCCCCAAAATTAACGATATAGATATTTGCATTAGAGGACATTTTTTTCTGCCTATTGTATAGGCAGCCCATAGTAGATCAACCTTTTTAACAGCACATTTTCAGAGCTTTTTTCTGCATCTTCATTTATCAAGTAAATGTGTATGCGTACCGATGGGGCCAAGAGGTGCTGCATCGGAAAAAAGATCTGAAAAAGTAGATAGATTTTTTCTTCACTTATTATATAGTTGTTTCTTTTATTGGTCCCATCAACTAACTTCCGTAGTTATAGCCATCCATTTAAACTTTCACCTGAACCATTAATAATCTGAGCTATTTCTATGAAGTGCTTTCTTCTAGTTTGTATGCCCGGTTAAAATCTCCAATTGCCTTTTCCATTTTGTAGTTAATGAGTAATTGACCTTGTAAAAGATTTTCTTGGACCCTGACGATTGAAAATCCTTTTTTTTCAAAGAAGGGCCTTGCAGTCTTACTGACGTCTGCAATTATTCTCTTGTTGCAATTATTCCCAGCGGCGTGATTTTCTAACTCTTGGTAAAGCATACCAGCTATTCCTTGCCTTTGGTGGTCTTTGTGTACATAAAACACATCCAGGTAACCAGTGTTGTCTATACTTGCAAATCCTACAATCTGTGCTGCAAATTCGGCTACTAAGAAGTAGTGATCCTGAATACGTGTTTCCCATTTGGACGTGACATTTCCTAATAGTGCCCAGATCTCAAGTTGCGCTTGACTATAGTCTGTTTTACACACAGTGAGTACTGTTTCGGTATAAAGTTGTATAATTGCTGGGATGTCTTTTGTATTTGCTATTCTGAGGCTCTTTTTTTTATTCAAACTCATGCTCGGGAAGTAGTTAAGGATTTTCTGCAGCATACCTGATGATAACGTCCAGCTATTTCAAAACTTTTTTGTAAAAGCATATTGCATCTTCGTTCTTTTCAATGATAAAGGTCCATGTTATTCCAGTCGAACCTAGGTAAAGGGTGATGCACTGCTGAATTTCCGCAGATACTGATCAACTCAGCGTAGTACGTGCTGTTAGCTTGCATACTGTAAAGCAAAGGACTACACTGCGGTATTTTCAGATTTATCAAGTTTTCTTGTGGTAATCTCAAAAAAATGCTAGGTATAGAAAGCTCTACAATTCTGTTGTAGAGCTTTCGGTCTTAATTTAGTTGTTATATGCTAGACAAACTTTAAACTTATCTCTTAAAGCTCTTAGTCTCCACTTGATTGGCATTAGGGGGCAAGCTGCGGAGGTAGCTGTAGATCGCAGACAGATCCCGTTCGGTCATGCCGCTATACATTTTCCAGGGCATAGGCGTATTGAGTTCTTCCTTTCCAAGCCTAGCGGGGCTGGCTTTTTCATAGGCCTTGAATTTTGCCACGAAGAGCTCCCTGGTCCAGCTGCCAATCCCGGCTAGCTGATGTTTGGTAATATTGGGTGCCCTTATAGTGCCATTGGGCTGTGTAAATTCCATCCCTCCACCAAATTCTGTTCCGGCAACGATCTTGCCCTTGTCCTGCTTACTATGGCAATCGACGCATCCTGCCGCATTGACCAGATAGCCTCCATATCTGATTGTATCTTCCGGCAAGGGACGTGGCCGATGTTGTGCCGGCGTAGGTGAGAGCTTATTGATCAGGTTTACCGGAAAATCCAATTCCGTTTTAGGAACTTTGTTGGAGATAGGTTTCAGGCTGCGAAGGTAGGCGATGATACTGGAAATATCCCCTTTGCTCATCTGGCCAAAGCGATTGTAGGCCATCAGTGGAAATAGGGCGTGTCCATCCTTGCTTACCCCGGAAGTAATCGCCCTGTAAAGCTCGCCGTCAGACCAGGAAGAAATGTTGGATGGAGTAAGGTTGGAGGAATATATCTTGCCTGGAAATCCTGCCTTCTGGTCAAATACTTCTCCACCACTACCTTCGGTTCCTACAACGACCGGACCACTGAAAAGGCTCCAGTCACGGGTACTGTGGCAATCGATGCATACCGAAACATGGTTGGCCAAATATCTGCCCCTTTCAATAGTAAGGCTATCCCTTTCTACTGTAATTGTTGGGGCGGGTCCTACATTCGGTTGGGTGAAATTGACATAAAGGGCTGCACCCGTGATCACAAATACTACAATGGCCAAAATGAGGCCTAAAAGTTTCAAAATCTTCATTGAATGGCTTAAATTTTTAAGCTACTAAAATCAATAGTACATTTGAACCAGGCATATTTTATCGACGGATAACCTATATAGGTAGACAGAGGGCATTATATATTCGAAGAACTACATCAAATGTCGAGCATTTAGGCCGTTCCCTCATACAAAGGGCAAGCGTTGGACAGGTCGGATTAACTTTCTACAACCAGGCGTCTCTTACATTCTGCTTTGTAGTTCCTACCTATTGGCAATTCCTTTCCCATGATCTCGATGGCAAAGGAATGGTAACTGTCGATTTTGTCTATGGAAACCATGAAGGACCTGTGGATCCTGATGAACTTGTCCTGTGGCAAAAGTTCTTCCAAGACACCGATCTTCTGCTTGCTGACCAGTACCCGGTCCTTTAAGGTAATCCTGATGTAATCCTTGAGGCTTTCCATCCAGTAAATATCGTTGACATTGATCTTTACCCTTTTTCTGTCAATGCGCAGGTAAAGGAAGTCCTCTGATTTTTGTTCACCGGCTGCCGGTGTCGAAGTTTTTTGGTGTTGGAGCTTGAAGATGTCAAAAACCTTGTCCATTGCCTTCAGGAAACGATCAAATGGGATTGGCTTCAGCAGGTAATCGACGGCATTAAGATCGAAGCCGTCTAGGGCATAGTCCTGGTAGGCGGTGGTGAAGATTACCTTTGGTGGATTTTTAAGGGTCCTGACCAGTTCGGTGCCCAAAAGCCCTGGCATTTTGATGTCCAGAAAGATCAGATCGATTTCCCTGTCCTGCAAAAGTTGGAAGGCGTGTACCGCGTTGCTGCAGGTTCCGACCAGTTCCACCTGCGGAAACTCACTGATATATTTTTGGATGACGTCGACCGCATGCGGCTCGTCATCGACAATAAGGGTCTTTATTTTCATAAACCGTTATTTTCTACAGTCAACACTGCAGGTGATGGATGAATAGGCTTGTTTATTTTTGTTTTAGATGGCAGAAGGCTAGGTTTAAGTTCGATCTGGAGGATTACGGCGAACAGATCCTCCTCATCATGTATGGTGAATTGGTGTGTCTCTGGGTAGATCAGTTCCAGACGCTTCCGGACATTTTCCAATCCGATCTTTCCGAAATGTGAGCGATGTCCCTGCTGCTGTTCCAAAGGTTTACTGTTAGACACCTTTAATTTGATGGCGCTAGGTTCTACTTCTATAACGATATTGATCCAAGCGTCCTCGATCATTTCACTTGCGCCATGCTTGAAGGCATTTTCGATCAGTGGGATCATCAATAAAGGGGCGATCTGTTGACCCTGTATCTCACCCTTGATCCTAAGGTTGAGGTCCAACCGGTCGCCGTGCCTCAATTGCTCCAAACCAATGTAATGCTGGATGATCTCTATGTCTTTTTTCAGAGGAACATAATCTGTATTGCATTCGTAGAGCATATAGCGCAGAATCTGTGAAAGATCCAATACTACTCCAGGCGAAGCAGGGGAGTTGTTGAGCGTCAGTGAATAGAGATTGTTGAGCGTGTTAAAAAGGAAATGCGGATGGATCTGTGCCTTTAGAAAGTTAAGTTCGGAATTAAGTGCCATCTGCTTTCGGTCGTACCACATTCCGATGAACTTGATCAGTAGACCTCCCCATACAATGGCATTGGTCTGCTCAAGGGCATGCACCATGTATTGTGGATTGAAAAACTGCTGGGGGATTGTTCCCTCTATTTTCTTCCACTTGAAGGTAGGGTTCAAGGGCTTCATCTGCTGGAAAAGATAGGGGTCTGCAAATAGGATCTCGATTAGGCGATAACAACAGGTAAACAGAACACAGACCAAGAAAAACGACAGGGCTAGGGCTACAAATTTTCTTTTATATAGAAACTTGGGAATGATCAGCCCACTTACGGTGTAATAGTAGAAGATATGTACCGGCAACAGCATTAGGACCAGTTTAAATGCCAATAAGTAACTGGGCAGGCCCACTGCGAAAAGAAAGGTGAGTATAGTAGTGCATATGCTCCAAAAGAGTAGATGACGAATTATTTTGCTATATCGGGACCAAATTCTACTTAACATGAGATTCAACGGCGGCTGCATAATGCCTATACGTTCTTCGTACGCGATAAAGATACTGAACTGTTTTGTTATTGGCGTAGTGTAACATGTTTATCCTGTGGTTTGTAGATAGAATGCATTTGTTTGTAGACGAACGACATTACGCTACATTTCTTGGATAGCTTTTTCCTTAAGCTGCCTTAGCCTTTGAAAAACGGTTATCTGTAAGAGAAAACGCAGTGGCTATCTACAATACTCATAACTATCAGTTAATAAGGGCAGTTTTAGCTGACCTTAATTTAGCTGAAATCCAATGATGAATGTAATGGACACTTTTCTTGACACTGCATCGCAGTCGATCGATAATGTCGGTAGCTTTTTGGCCGATCATTTGGGCGAGGAGTTACTTTGGATCGATACCCTTCACCCTGAGAATACAGATATCAAAGAAGCGAATATTTACGTCGTCGCTGTAGAAGATTGCATTAATGCTTGTTTTTTGCTCAGGTCCTTTGGCTTTTCCATGATCTCTGTGCCCAATTATTCCACTGAGGGACTATGTGCAACGATGGGGGACCAGGAGGGCAATACCTACCTGCTCAAAGAAGAACGCTTCTATGAATTTGATCTGCCATTATGAGGTTACGCAGGGTACTAAATAATAATAATGTAATAGAATATACGAAGGTATCGGCGCAGCGACAGCGCCTTTCTGCCGAAGATTTCAATATCAGGATGGTCTTCAATGAAAGGCAGGATCTATTGTTTGGAAAAAGACGCGTATCCATCTTTCCCGATTGTCTTGCGATAATTCCTCCTGGGAGTTCCTTTGAATGCATCATAGATGCTGAAGTTCCCGTACAGGCGCTTTCAATCGTTCTAGATGCGGGTTTCATCGGCAGTTTTTTGCGGGCGAGGTATCCGTCAATCACAGGAGCGATGCCCAAGACACCATCCTATGATTTTTTGCAGACTTCATTGGTGCCAATGAGTAGCGACATGCGCAGAAATTTTCAGCACTTACTGAACAAAATAGTTCACCTTAGGGCGGAGGATGCACTGATCAACGAATATATCTGTAGATTTCTGGTAGACTATATCAATGTTCAGCGTGGACTGTCCAAGTCCAGAAGACAGCGGCTGTCCTTTGCAAAGGCCGCTACTCAAGATGATATCTGTAGGAGATTGGTCATGGCCAAAGAGTTTATCTCTAATAACTACAATCGCAAATTCCATTTGAGTGATTTAGCCGCCGCCAGTTTGCTTTCAGAAAACCACCTGTTGAGGACATTCAAGGAAATGTACGGTCGGACGCCATACCAGTACCTTGGCCTGATCAGGCTTAGCAGGGCCAAAACGTACTTGGAGCAGGACCAGTATCCGGTAAACGAAATCGTAATGCTGGTAGGACTGGAGTCGGTGAGTTCATTCATCAAACTGTTCAAGGCAACTTTCGGAATCACCCCCTTACAGTACCGAAAGCGCTATAGAGCGCCTATTGGGCTAACTGGATAACGTCCGCGACAATTTTCCATTCGTCTTTATAATGCCATACCTGTGCATAAAAGCCCTTTGGCTTTTCCAACCCACGTTCATAGAGGTTCCCCACACAATAATACATATCTCCACTAAGATCATAGCCACTCTGCTTTGGCTGATATAAAAGTTCTTTGGATGTCCGGGGATAGTCTTTTTTCCCTAACAGGATCGATTGGTCGGATCTCAATGTGATGATATCCTCATGCAGATGAGCAGCTGTTTCAATTGTACTGGTCAGGGTAGGCGGAATGTGCTTTTTTTTGTGATTAGCCTGCTTAAAGCTTATCACTTGAAGGTTCTTTGTTTGGGCTGCAGTATAACCGTCAATGATCCTGGTGTGATTTACTCCTCCGTCGAAAATTAGTTTGAAGTGCTGGTTCTTGTCTTTCTTCCAGATTGAAAAATAGTTACCACTAGCCACAGGAGCTTCCCCTCGCTTGCTATAGTATAGGTAGGGACCGGTGGTAAATCCAAAATCCCCAGTACTATTGGTCCTAGCAACGGAAGGATACCAGGTTAGGAGGTCGATGTTTTCGCTTTTCGCTTTTGAATAGGCCTTAAGACCATTGACCAAGTGGATGCCGTTGACGATTAGCCCCAAGGAGTCCAGGTTTTTTTCAAATGCATATTTCAGTCCTGATTTTTCAGCTGTTGACGCAAAATCTAATTCACTGCTTACGATGTTCTTCCGTGTAGCATTATTAAGTTGTGCTTTCAAGGGATGGACAGCCAAAGTTGAAAGTACCAGTAGGGTTATTATTTTTCTCATGTTTTTTTGATAATTTGGGCAAATATGCTTTTCCATCACTTGAATCTAAATAGCACCTGGAGCACTATAGATAGATGCATCCTAATCGTCGACGAAGTGTGCAGTTAGAGCGATATATTTTTTTTTGGTGACCTGCGAATATTTCTAATCAATCGTTTCAGCTAGTTTTGTGTCTTCATCATCGGATATGTTGGTAAATACCGGTAGGTACATGGACGGTCCCTTAGGATCGCATAATTGTATCCTAAAGACCTTGGCGTACGAGGAAATATTGGATGCAATTAAGCATGAAGTTTAAATGATAACTTTAAATCACCTGATCATCTATCTGACTGAATTCAAACACCTGGTGTCAAATCATCGTTCATTAAATTTTTTAATGCTTGATCGCAAATTATGACCAATTGTTAGGTCCGTTTAGGTGTGTGGATTATCCTTTTGAAGATGAAATAAGGTCGTTTGTCGACGATGCTGAGATCAGCAGCCAAAGTTTTGGAATTTAGCGCCGAACTGAATTTTTACGCTTAATTTAAACCGACTATTTATAATGCGAATCAAACTTATCGGACTTGTCATAGGGCTTGGGCTCGTATGTGTATGCGAGGTGTTCTCCCAATCGCCATCGAAATTGAGTTACACTGTCAAATTATCCATGCAGGGATATAACCTTCCATTTAAACGCTTGATCGACAATTTCAAAAATCCAGGGGTTACACTTGGCATAAATTATGGCTATAAATCTGACCAAGTTACTGCACAGAGTCTAAACGTTGGCTGGTTCAACCATGCAGAACATGGCAATGCTATCTATATTTCCACTCTATTCCACTACCGACCGTCGGTAGGCAGATTCAAACCTGGAGTTGGCTTGGGCGTTGGCAGGATGATCTATCTTAATAACTCAAACCCGTTGTATGAGATGGTCGGCGAGAGATGGCAAAAAAGTAGCAAACAAACAGAAGGTAGATGGATCCTTCCACTAGCTGTCGACTTGGGTTACCAGTTCAACTTTGGCAAATACAACCAGCTGACCCCTTTCGTCGGCTATGAACTCATGCCGGTTATAAAGTATAACAATGCGTTTCCGCTACTTCCAAGTTCGTTGTTAACAGTCGGCTCTAGGTTCAACCTTTCCAAAAAATAACAAGCATGAAAAATCAATTCTTCACATTACTCGGCATAGTAACCATATTGCTGAGCTGCTCAAAAGAGATCTTCGAACAGCCCATCAAAGATGTCAAATTCCCACAGAACTTCAAAGTGGACCATAGACTAGGCCTAAAGATCAGTTCGATCATACAAGAATATTCAAAAAAAGGATTGCCGGGAGTATCGGTAGCACTTTCGGATGACGAAGGGGTATGGGAGGGTGCATCGGGATTTGCTCGCATCGAGGACAACCAGCCTTTGACCAATGGTTTCGTACATGCGGGTGGAAGTGTGACCAAAATTTATACCGCTACGGCGATAATGATGCTGCATGAGCAGCAAAAAATCCAATTGGATAAAACTATCGATAATTATTTGCCCCAAAAAATTGCTGCTAAAATAAAAGGAGCATCAGATATTACTGTGCGGATGTTGCTAAGCCATCGGTCGGGGATTCCGGATTATATAGAAGATGAGAGCTTCCGTTTGCACTGGTTCAATGATCTCTCTCAACGTTGGGATCTCGAAAAAATCCTAAAATTTGTAAATCGAAAAAAATACCTACAGCCAGATGTTGGCTACAATTACTCAAATACAAATTATGTGCTGCTTTCACTGATCATCGAACATGTAGGCCAGCAGGAGGAATGCAAATGGATGGCTGATAATATTTTCTATCCCCAAGAATTAAAATACACTTTTTATAGAAATGGAAAAGATTTCTTGGATGCGTTTGCTATGCCGAATTTCTATATGGACCGTTTTGGAGATGGGCGCCTTCAGAACGTAACTGTTCCGACTAAGGTCGAAATATATAGCGAATATGGCGACGGCGGACTGGTGGCTACAAGTTTAGATTTTGTAAGATTTATGCACGCTCTGACGAAAAATGAGATAGTTAGCGCAGAAAGTTTGAAGTTGATGTCGACTCCGACTAAAGACTCGGAGTACGGTTTGGGACTCGACCAGTTCAATTATAGTAAAAAACAGCAGTTCGGGCATCAGGGCGCTGTGTTCGGAGGAAGTTCCCTATTGCTATATTTTAAAGAGCAGAGGGTGGTTCTGTTTATCGCTGCAAATTGTGACGGATCGCTAGTTGGCGGCAAGACCCTGCATCTGTACCATGAGATGAAAAATAAGATCTGTGAGCTGGTCGCAGCTTCTTAGCCGGCCATGATAGCAGTAACATTCCGTGTATCGATCTGGTGCTTTCATGACTTAAAGCCCAGGGTTATGTAATTTAGTAAAGTTGTAACTATAAATCGAATGAAAAAATTGTGTTTTATATTGATAATGGTTGGGATATTAAAAGTCGGATATGCTCAGCAGGGCTTTCCGAAATACTATCGCCTAAAGGCAATGCTGGAAAAGGCGGATTCGTTGTAGAAGGCAGTTGACGATTAGCCCCAAAGAATCAAGGTTTTTTTCAAATGCATATTTAAGACCGTAATTCTCTGCTGCCCCGACGAAATCTATTTCAGCGGCTACTATATCACGATTGCGAAGATCAATTGATTGCGCTTTTGCTAAGCTGTTAACTATCGAAAGACAGAGCAATGGAAGAAAGATGGTTTTGTTCATGATGAAGATGTTAAATCCAGGAACAAATATTCTGTTAAGGACAACAACCTTTTACTTAGAGGGGTCGTATCGACATAAGCATTCTATGGGTCGACGGGACGTCATATTCTATCGATATAAGTTTAATAGCTCATCACTTCAGTGAGGTGTAGCTGACGACAGGTAGTGGTTATCTCATAATGTCTGTATCAACCCCTTCCAGTCCCAGCTGACGGCAAAGGGTCATGATCTGTCCGTTGTCGTGATACTCATGGGTGATGACATGGGTAAATAATTGTAGCTTACTCGCTTGTCCTTTGGAACCCTTTATCGAATAGGCAACCTTTTCCTCGAGATCATGTATCTCGGAAATAAACCGATCCACACTCTGGTCAATCTTGCTGAAAAGGCCGGTAATCTTTCCTATATCAGCATAGTCGCTAGCATTTGCAAAATCAACCTCTATCGCCATCGCTGTAGACATTATCCAAAATTGATAGGTGGTAGCGATATGAATCAACATATTCCTGGCACTTCCGCCCTTTGCGAATGAGGAATGCTCTTTTATAAATTGGCTGTTTGTCAATTTACGACAATGCGCCAGAAGTACTGCTCGTGAACCTTTGACGAACTGATATTGGTCTAAGAGTAATTTTCGATAGTAAGGATCAGTCTGTATATTCATTATAATAATTGATTGGTTCCGAATTCTGGAAGAAAATACTTAAGAGCTTCATTATATGCTATGTAGATCGAAGTCGCCAGTTAGCTAAGCTTTTTTACCTTGTCATAGATCGACTTTACTTGCGTGTCACCAAAGCCATAGATACTTCCTAATCTTGAAAACTCTTTGAATACATCACTGAATTCTGTAAGTCCCGACGAAATAATCTCTTTCACAAGCTTTTCTGGTCTGCTCAAAGTATTTTTTTTAGGAAATCTAGCTGTATGTGCATGACATAACTCTTGTAGGTGTTCTAAGCATCCAGATGGTGTAAGAGCTAATAGATTTAACCTTTTCAAATCTTGGTTTCGATAGGCCTGCCAAGCTCCCTGCCTAGTTTAATATCCCGTTCTTTAAAAAGCTTTCTGGTAAGGTAGGCTTTTTCCAACATCTGTTCTGTAGATTCTGCGAAGCCCTTGCAGCTACCAAAAGTATCCGTTCCATTGGGGAAGACCCGAAATAATTTCAGGGTTTGGTTTTCTGCTAACAGATCGATAACAAACCACATGTTAGCTTGACAGAACAAGTCGTTTCCGAACCATAAGCAGATTTCACCGTCCTCGGGAATTTTCCTTAACTGATCGAGCTCTTCCGCTACCAGCTCAATATATTTTTCTTGTGTCGTATGATAACGTTCAGCAAAGAACGCTGCCCGGTTTGTAAAGAAGTCTTTCAGGGTTTCTCCTTTGAGATTCCCCTCGATCAATGCCTCCCTACATATAATAAAGTTTTGACTAATGGCGGTGTGGGCGAGTCGGTCTGCAAGAGCGTCTCCATTAAGGATATGATAGGTCATTACTAATAGTTTTATTGTAATGCCAAGTTACTAATGTTTTATCTGGCTATGTAAAAGGTAGACGGACGTATTCTTTTTGTCGACAGACTTCATTTAATTTAAACCTATTAGGTTTGGATTTCAATTTATTTTACTTATTTTTATGTAAATAAAGTACTTTGATATTCAGTCTGATTCTAGCACTATATTTTTATGATCAAAATATATGAGCCTGATTCGGTGACCTATAAACTGGTGAATTGTCTAATTGCTTAGACTACAGTATATTAACTAAGGGTAGCTGCATGCTGCCATCCCGACTTATTAGATGTCAAAATCTAGCAAAAACCCCCTAAATATTCGTGTTTAGGGGGTTTTTCATTTTTAATCAGATCAGTTCAGGGCATAAAATACCATATAATTTATGCCCTATTCTACACCCTGTATTTTTCTTGTATCATTGCCTTTGTTTTGATGTAAAAATCTGTTTATCGATTGTTTAATTATTAATTGACCCCATTTGGTATCATTTGATATTGCGAAAAAAAACGCCCTGAAATAGGGCGTAAAATGGGCACAGAAGAAAAAGTATGAAAACACAGAACACATTTTCTGTCTCGTTCTTTTTAAAAAAGGACAAGGAAAAAGATGGTCTTGCGCCCTTGTACGCAAGAATTACCGTAAATGGAAGACATGTAGATTTAGCGACCAAGCGCTGGGTCGCACCAGAAAAGTGGGATCAAAAATCACAAAGTATGTCGGGGCGCACAGCGGAAGATAACTCCACTCGGGACAAGATTAGACTGTTGGGGCTAGATATCAGTACGGCATATGAAGAACTTAGAAGGGACAGGGCAGAGTTGACTGCGGTTGCGGTAAAGGCTAGAGTTGAGGGCGTTGAGATCGCTCCCATTACACTAATGTTCCTAGTTGATTATCATAATAATGAACTTAAACAACTTCTAGAAGAAGGGACGATGAAAAACTATCGGACCACCAAAAGGTACTTAACAGAGTTTCTTAACCTTAAGTGGAAAAAGAAGGATATCATGCTCAAAAATATGGACAATCTCTTCGTGACAAATTTTGGGCTGTTCCTCCTAAATAGGACCCCTGACAAGGGGCAGCGGCCATGTACAAATAATTCAGTCATGAAGCACATGGAGCGTCTGAGAAAGTTGGTCGGGATAGCGCTCGAAAACAAGTGGATGACCGATAATCCCTTCCAGCATTTCAAAAGAAAGATGGTTACCAAGGACAGGAATTGTTTAGACACCTATGAACTGGATAGGTTGCGTAATCTGGAATTAAGAAAGAATGGTTTACAAGCGGTCAGGGATATGTTTCTGTTTGCCTGTTTGACGGGACTTTCACCATGTGATATCACGCGGTTCAGCAAGGACCATATTACCCGTGACGTGAACGGCGAGTATTGGATAGAGATGTACAGACAAAAAACCAAACGTTTTACGGAACGGAAGTTTAATGTGTTGCTATTGCCAGAAGCATTGGAAATCATCAAAAAATACCGTAAACATCCCGCTGCCATTGCAAATGGTACTGTATTCCCTTTCTATACCAACCAGATACTCAACCGCTATCTAAAACTTGTAGCCGAGGAAGCAGAAATCAATAAACAGGTTACCTTTCATTTGGCTAGACATACCTTTGCTACAACGGTTACTTTGGAAAATGGAGTGCCTATCGAAAGTGTATCACATATGCTCGGGCACGCCAGTATAAGGACCACCCAAATCTACTCGAAGATCAAGAAAAAGAAAGTATTGAATGATATGTCGAGTCTCAGGGAAAAAATTAGCCCAACTTTAAAAAAGGTAGTCTAATTGTAGGCGGTTTAAAATATTTCTCCGCCACACTTAAATATCTTAGTTTTATTATGGAAACAAATTGATATGAGAGCGGGAATTTTTATTGATGATTCTGGAAATCCGGGAAGAAAGACCGAAAACAAGTATGATACTACAGATCGTAAGAGCTGGTATGCCATTGTACTCACAGCAGATCAACGTAGCAGGGCCCAAACAATTATGGGTGGGCTCTTAGCACAAAATGCTAAGGAATTTGGTGTGAATGAATTTCATTTCACTGATATTTTTAGTGGCGTAAAGGCCTATAAGGGCATTTCGATTAAAAGACGTATGAAAATTTTTGAGGATTTTGCTGAGCTTTTTCGTGAGATGAAGTACCCAATACTTAGTATGACCATGGCAAGAGATGACTACGACCGTAGTAAGATCCAACTGCCAAAAGGAAAACATATGATCGACAGTTTCGATATGAGTCGACACGAAGACTTTTCTTTATGTTATCTTTTGCTTCGTTGTCATTATTTTCTGAAGGCGAATTGGAACAACAGCGAACCTGTAGGAGTAACCATTGATGCTGGCAGACAGAAGGATGGCAGTTTGCAAATAATGGATGAATTTAACAGTAAGTTCATCGATAGAACAATTCAATATGTCGCCTCTGAAAAAGAACCGATGTTGCAACTGGCAGACTATGCCGCTTTCTGTCTTAATAAGGGTTATTGGCTACAGAATAAGGGTGCAAGAACAGACTTCGATATTGAGTGGTTAAAAATATTTGCCTGGGCGGATTTTCAGACTTTGAATATGAAACGTATGTATTCTGACCCAAGGTCAGACACTAAGGTAACTTATGAGAAGATGTTAGATGAGGCCTATCAGATATATGAGGACCGTGGGAATATTGAATTGGGAGAGATGCTTGGGCAACTCAATTGGAAAAACCTGTAAAAAAAAATTGGGTACGTGGTCAGTACGTACCCAAATTGATCAAATCTATCTTCCAACATTTGCTGTCAGAAAGAACGGATTATGACAGCATTTGATTTAATAACGAAAGAAGATCTGCAAAAGTTCAAAGAGGAACTCTTTGCGGAGCTCAGGCGTCCGAGCTATAAACTCAACAAGAAGGACGAGCAGAAAGAATGGATCAAGACTTTCGATGTACGAAAGCTGCTTGACATCTCCCAGAATACACTCGTCTCACTGAGACGAAATGGCACCATCCGCTTCTCCAAGATCGGTGGAACTTTCTATTATAAACATGACGATATCCTCAAACTACTAGAGGGTAATTAACGCACAAATTTTTCATTTAACCATAGTTCAGCAGCACGGTTCCGGCGCCTAGGTTTAAACACCCTTGTGTTTGGCAAGATGTATTTTTGTCCACGGACAAAAACATCTTGCCGCCCTCGCGGTCGGAGCAGGCACTCGGAACTCGTGCCTGCCTGAACGTCAATAATGTACCTTATGGGCTTTCAAAAAGATGAGAAAAGTGAGCGTCTGGACTATCCCTTAAGAACAAGAGTGGATAAGAAAAGCTTCGAGAGATTGGAGAAATTGCTAGTATCAAGTACCTGCCAATCTATGGGAGAACTGATCCGTAAATTGATCAATCGGGAAAGAATCAACTGTGTCTACACGGATACGACGATGAATGCGCCGATGGAAGAACTGGTCTCTATCCGTAAGGAACTAAAATCTATCGGTGTAAACATCAATCAGATCACCCGTAGTTTCAATCAGGAAAAGACTAAAGATACGGCTAGGCAATACTATGTGATGCAGGTGGCCGATCTGTATAAAAAGGTAGATGTTAAAGTGGATAGACTGTTGGTCTTGGTTGGAGAGCTTACGGAAAAATGGTTACAAAGATCATAACTGGGAAAAGTTTGCGTAGCATTATGCTCTACAATGAAAATAAGGTCAAGGAGCAAAAGGCGAAGATTGTTATCGCTAACAAATTTGGTATTGATATAGAAAAACTGAATGTCGCCTCAAAGCTCAAACGCTTTGAACTGTTGACTTTCCTCAAGCCTAATGTGAAGGCCAATGCGCTCCATATCATGCTCAATTTTGATAGCAGCGATGCTTTGGATGCCAGCAAACTTCAAAACATAGCAGTTGAGTACATGGACAAAATTGGTTTCGGCGACCAGCCCTATCTGGTCTATCAGCACCATGATACGTCTCATCCACACCTACACGTGGTTACCACTAACATCACTGCTTATGGTCAGCGGATAGATATGCATGGCATTGGTAGAACACTTTCCGAGGACGCAAGAAAGGAATTGGAAGTTACCTATGGTTTGGTCAAGGCGGAAGGTAGACAGAGAAGTGAAATCCTACAAACGGCGCCAATCGATCTGGTCAAAGCTGTTTATGGAAAGGCCGCGACCAAACGTACGATTACCAATGTCGTATGGGCAGTGATCAGGGATTATAAGTATACCTCGCTCGCAGAATTCAATGCTGTTCTTGGACAATTTGGGGTAGTTGCAGATAAGGGAAAGGAGGAGACTAAAATGTTTGAGAACCGTGGCTTGGTCTATTCG
Organism: Pedobacter sp. T50_32; assembly: GCF_057652195.1. NCBI lineage: Bacteria > Pseudomonadati > Bacteroidota > Sphingobacteriia > Sphingobacteriales > Sphingobacteriaceae > Pedobacter > Pedobacter sp. T50_32. The sequence continues at coordinate 1,211,761 of NZ_JBYFBY010000001.1, forward strand.
CTGATCGATGTGGATGGTAAAAGGATTGGTGTCCCTTTCAAGGCTTCCCGATTGAGTGGAAGGCCGTTATTGGATGTGGTAGAGAGGAAGTTCGGAAGAAGCAGGGGAATCAGGCAGACGTATAAGGAAAGTGTTACGCAGCGGATTGATCAGGTAATGAATAAATATAACCTGTTGACCAAACATACTTTTGATAAGGAGCTTGCTGCTCAGAAGATCGGAATGGTCTATCGGATGAATACAGAAGGCAGGTGTTATGGTGTGACTTTCGTAGACCATCGTACCAAATGCGTTTTCAATGGAAGTGATCTCGGCAAGGTATATTCCGCTAAAGCACTAACGGAAACATTTGCAAGTAGGGACGAACCAAAAACTTATTTGGGGGCTGCCATCAAATCGGTCCAAGCAAATGCTCCCGAACATGGCAGCCTGTCCAAATCTAATTCATCAGACATCGGACTGCTTGATATGGTACTGTCAAAAAACTACAATGAAGAAGTACCAGGCAGCTTTAAGACTAAAAAGAAACGCAAAAAGGGAAAATCAAATTCACAGGGTTTAAATCGTTAAACATATGAATACAGGGGAAGATATCCAATCGCTGCGCAAGATCATTGATTTCACTAGATTGATCAGCACATTTATTTTGGCCATCCATTTCTATGTTGGCTGTTATCGGGCATTCCTAGCATGGGGTCTGACTACTGGTGTTACCGATCAGATTGTAGCTAATATTGCCACGACTGGGCTATTTACAGGTTTCCTCGCAGCCAAGGCTGCAGCACTGGTCTGTCTGATTGTTTCACTGGTCGGAGCCAAGGGAAGAAAGGATGAAAAGTTGAAACTGGCGCCGATCTGTTGGCTGATTGGAACAGGATTATTCATCTATTTTTCCAGCCCTTTGGTACTTTACCTTCAGCTTGGAGTTGTTTTGTTGGCACTGCTTTACATGCTCCTAACCTCGCTAGGTTATCTATTGGTCTTGACTGGAGGAGTAAAATTATCAAGGTTGATCAAAAACCATCTGGATAGTGATATCTTCAATAACCTGGCAGAAACCTTTCCGCAGGAAGAGCGATTGCTCGAAAATGAATATTCGATCAACCTTCCGGCAAAATATCGGTTGAGGGATAAGGTTAGGGAAAGTTGGATCAATATCATCAATCCCTTCAGGGGACTTTTGGTGGCAGGGACCCCGGGGTCTGGTAAATCCTACTTTGTGATCAGGCATTTGATAGAGCAGCATATCAAAAAAGGGTTTTCTATGTTTCTCTATGATTTTAAGTTCGATGACCTTTCTAAGCTGGCCTACAATATGCTCCTGAAATATCGGGGCAACTATAAGGTGCAGCCCCAATTCTTTGTGATCAACTTCGATGATCTAAGCAGGACGCACCGCTGCAATCCCCTTGATCCGTTGAGTATGGATGACATTACCGATGCAACTGAGGCCAGCAGGACGATTATGCTCGGACTGAATAGGGACTGGATCAAAAAACAGGGGGATTTCTTTGTGGAGAGCCCGATCAATTTTTTGACAGCGATTATCTGGTACCTCCGTAGATATGAAGAGGGTAAGTATTGTACGCTGCCGCATGTGATCGAATTGATGCAGACCGACTATGACCAGTTATTTGCCGTATTATACCAGCAGGAAGAGATCAGGGTGTTGATCAATCCCTTTGTATCGGCTTATCAGAATAAGGCCATGGCGCAATTGGAAGGACAGATCGCCTCTGCTAAGATCGGATTGGCAAGGCTTGCCTCTCCATCTTTGTATTACGTGCTGAGCGGGAATGATTTTACCCTGGATGTGAACAATCCGGAAGAACCGAAGATCATCTGTGTCGGAAATAATCCACAGAAGCTACAGGTTTATGGGGCGGTGCTATCCCTTTATATCTCTAGGATGATCAAATTGGTCAATCAGAAAGGGAAGCTGAAAAGTAGTTTGGTATTCGATGAGTTTCCAACAATATTCTTCAACAATATTGATAGCCTGATCGCTACAGCCCGAAGTAACAAGGTGGCAACGACCTTAGCGGTACAAGATTTTAGTCAGCTGAAAAAGGATTATGGTGCTGAACAGGCAGATGTAATTACGGGTATCGTAGGCAATATTATCTCGGGACAGGTTACAGGAGATACGGCCAGGAAACTATCAGAGGGATTTGGCAAGATCATGCAGGAAAGGCAGAGCAAGTCAATTAACAGCAGCGACATTTCGATTTCCCAGTCCACCCAGTTGGACTTTGCCATTCCAGCCGCAAAAATTGCGAGCCTATCCAGTGGCGAGTTTGTGGGCATAGTTGCAGATAATCCAGAGCAGAAGATTACTTTAAAAATGTTCCATAGCGAAATACAGAATGACCATGGCGCTCTTGTAAGGGAGGAGCGGGTCTATGGGGACATCCCGGTGGTACAGGAGGTTTCAAAGGAAGAAATTGCAGAGAATTACCAAATGATCAAAAGACAGGTGGCGGCGTTGGTCAATCAAGAGCTACAGCTGATTTCGGCAAGGGATAAAACGGATGATGGGGATGGAAGCGTCCAGCAGACCCTGGATACAAAGAAAGAGCCTTCGAAGGCTAGGGTAAGAAAATCTAACAAGGCAAAAACTCAGGATAGACCTACGTCACTTTAATTATTCCTTACGTGCTGATTTTTACTTCCCTGCTGGGAGGGGTGTGAATTTTCGAGTGATGGAAGCTGTACAGGGCCACGTATGGAAAGTTCATGAAGTTTCATCCCGATAAGCATAGAGCCAGGTTGGAGGCCAAGGCCTTTTAGAACAGATGTGCTAGTTACAGGTCGTTCAGCTGTATGTTCTCCAGCTGTTTTAAAAGCAATTTTTCGGAACCGTATTCAGGGATCAGTTCTATACGGACCGAAGCTGAGGAGATGCGGATATAATGATGTTTCATGATTGGTTCCTCTCGGTATGCCACCGCATTTGCTCTTTTTAGGAATATTCGTTATTTTCTTCGCTATCTTTAATGTGTCTCGTTGTTCACTCAGTCCTTATTTATGAGCAGAATGATATATACCTATAACACCATCGCAATTTATCCCATAGTGGTACTACAAAGTCTGCTTTAATGTCATCGCTCAGGTGCAGCCGTCGGGGTATCATTCAGCCTTTTCATAGTCTTTTTAATCACCGAGTCAAGTTCTTTAACCTGTGCAATAAGCTTGGTGAGCAGTACCGTATGCTGATCGCTACGATCTTCCAATTCTAATAGCTCGGTAAGACCTAAAAGATTAGATAGGGGCTTTCTGACCTCATGGGCCTGAATCCAGGAGAGCTCCCTTAACTTGGAAATACTCTGTTCTTTGGCTATGTTTGCTGCAAGCTCGTCAGTCTTATCGACAACGACAACCAATCTGGCTGGCCTGCCGTTGAATACTATCGTGGTTCCTTTCACTTCTGTATAGATGATGTCCCCGTTCTTCTTACGGTGTCTGACCATACTTTGCTGAGCGAAGTTGGCTTGATGGATATTCAGCAGTGCTTCTTCCAGGGCGGGGATGTCCTCGGGAGGTCTGATGTCCCTTAGGCCGCTGGTGAGAAATTCTTCACGAGAGTATCCATAATGGGTCACTGCCGCTTCGTTGACATCGAGAAATGATAGATCGTCAATGTCATATACCCATTGTGGCAATGGGTTATGGTTAAAAAGATCACGGTACTTCTGGCGCTCGTTTTCCAGCTGTTGGGCACTCAGCTTTCGATAGGAGATGTCCTTGAAATAAACAGAAAGTCCTTGTCCGTTGGGGAATACGGCAACTTCAAACCACATCTGACGCGGTTCAAAATATTCTTCGAACTTGGTGGCCGTCTGTTCGGTTAAGCAACGGTGGTATTCAGTAAAGAACTTTAGCGATGTAGCTTCTGGATAACATTTCCACAAGTTTTGTCCAATAATCTGCTGCCTTGGCATGAGCAATAGCTCTTCGGCCGTACGGTTCCAATAGGTAACCGTCCAATTGCCGTCGACCTCGAAGAATCCATCGGTAAAACTTTCCAGAATAGTTTCTACCCGTCTACGGTAGGCGCTATGCCGTCCTTCGGAACGATTGGGATCTTTTCGGAGTTCAGCGCTACTAATATGGTCAATGGTTTTCGGAATTTTCATGGTTGGAAACAGGTTTCTGTGCTTAAGATAGTTAATTTACCTTATATAACTACTCTAGTACACATGATTTATCAACTTATCATCATCAATTTAGGGGGGGAGTCTGCCAAGGGCAATTCAATATCGCTATAGTCTTGAAGGAGGGGATATCGGTCCGTGTTTTGAAGCTCTAGGTTGTAGTCATAAAAGCTCCTGAGATAGTTGTAGGGCTGGATTTTCTGTTTTAGTAGGGACTGTTCAAATAATTTATCATGTAGCTCTTGGTATGCTTCGTGTTCAGGTTGCACTAGGTCGCGTGGTCGAAAGCTCATGCACCAAGAATTGAAGTGTTTTTTTTCCTGGAAGCCACTGGCTAATATAACGGGGATCTGATGCCGGGGGTCGCAGCTTATTCTTTCATAAACTTTCATAACTTCAGTCTCTTCTCCCTCGATCACATGCATGAACCTTCCCTGTAACTTAACTATGAAACGAGATTCCATATAGAGGAGCATTCCCGTTATATTGCGTGCCAGGTTGTAGCCATGGGAATGTTCAAGGAGCTGGAGCAGACTGCTGTCGTTCATCCTCGCTGGGGCGATACTTATACAAATCAGATAAAATGATTTTTTATGCATCTCAAAGTTAGTTGTCGTAGGTTTCGAAAAGACATGGGAACATTGCAAATTATTTCCAAGTGCTACACATTTTTGCCTTCCAAAAACAAAATTCAAGAAAAAAATGATGATGGTTCTGCCAATTTAGAGATGCGACTGACAAAATGAGATAACGTAGCCCACAGCTGAAACAAAACAGCTAATTTGCTGTTGCCTTGACACCAAAACATATTTTTTGGCTGATTTTAAAAAGGAATATCAAACCAAGAAAATGAAGAGTAAACCCCATAATGTCCAATTCGATTTTGAATACTATTTTAAACAGATCCCTGACTTTATATGTGTCTCGGGTTATGATGGCTACTTCAAGAAAGTCAATCCTGCGGCATTGAACATATTGGGTTATAGTGAGCAGGAACTGCTCTCGGCTCCCATTTATAGCTTTGTACATCCGGAGGATAGGGAGCTTACTTCCAAAAAACTGGAATGTTTGCGCAATGGAGAGATTTTGTTGTGTTTCGAGAGCCGGTACCTGGCAAAGGGCGGAAAAGTCGTTTGGCTTTTATGGACTTCGGTTCCCCTAGAAAGGGATAGGGTGGTTTTTTCGATCGCAAAAGATATTACCTTATTAAAGGAAGCAAGAGACCTGCATATCGGAACGATTTTGGAAAAACTGAATACTGATCAGATGCAAAGATTTGAGGCCGATATTAAGTTCATCAGACCGGCAATGGTCGTCGATAGTTCGAATTTGAAGTGGATGGGGAATGTTTCCCCAATATCCCAAAGGGACCAGGTTTGGCTGAACAGGCTAGAGGCGGTGGTCAGACAACATGTTGGCCGCTTAGAGATCAACCTTGCAATGCTCAGTTCGGATATGGCGATCAGTGAGCGGCAGCTTTTTAGACAGGTGAAGCGGATCATGGGCGTTACCCCGAGCAAGCTTGTACAGACCATACGTTTTCACCTAGCCTGGGAAGCAATTGCATCTGGAAAGTATCATTCTCTTGCCGAAATTGCAAGTATAGCCGGATACACTTCCAAAACTCATTTCAAAAAAGTTTTCAATAGAACTTATGGTATCGATATAGCGGAATTGCTCTAGATCATTGGTGTAGTGCTGTGATTTTTTCAAATAGATAGTAAATATGGATAAAAAAATATTGGTGATCGACGATGACCCTGATATCTTGGACGTTGTTGAATTGATCCTGATAGAAGGGGGATACCAGCCTGTTTTACGGCAGACTGGCGCCCAGGCCTCGGACATCGTTATGTTGAATCCTAGATTAATTCTGATGGACGTTAGGATAAAGGGCTACCCCTACTTGGGTACGGAAATCTGTGCCCAAATAAAGTCTGACAGCACGATGGCGAACATCCCTATTCTGCTATTCTCCTCTGAAGATGGCCTGGCTGAATTGACATCCAACAGTGGCGCCGATGGCTATATCCGTAAGCCATTTGATATTCAAGTTTTATTGGGCAAGATCAGGGAATTTGTATCTTAGCTCCCTGTTATGGAAGGAAGATCAAGTATACCCAATTCATGGAACCGTATCAATATGGATTCAGATAAGCTGAGGCTATTTTTTCTCAGGCATCTGGATCGCATCTACGCTGCAAAGCTACATTTGGTAACAAAGGTTCCCACCTTGGCCGTAGAGGTGCAGTTTTCGGCACTCAAGCATGCGATAGAAGAAACGGTTTCTGATGTCGAAAAACAGATTGCCCGCATGCAGATGATCTATACGCTGTTGGAAGCAGAGGTGAACCATGGAAGTATCCACGGTCTATCTGGTTTGATCGATGATGCATTTGAGGCGATCGGATCGCTGGTGGGCGAGCCTGAATTACAGGACCTGTCCATTATGTTTTACCTTCAGAATATTGAAAGCGTGGAGATGTCCTCATTTCAAGTACTCCAGATGGCAGCGGTCAAGTTGGGAAACAAACAGGTCAGTATGCTCTTGAAGGAAAATTATTTGGACGCGAAGGCGGATAGGGCATTGCTGTTAATGATCTCATCTAAATATATGGTAGGCTGATTGTATGCGCAGCTTAAACTTTTCTTTTTCGTATCGCAGCTAATTTGATGTCAATTCGTATGTAGCTGACTGCAGTTTTAATGCCGAATTTAAGGTCTATTAGGAGCTTAATTCCATTTGGCGTCGCACTACTTTTCTACAGAATCTTTAGAATTCAATGCTACAGTTGTCAGCGATCTTATAAAAGGCGGAGATATGATTTGGGCATTAGGTTGACGACGAGGGGTCAATCTCCCTTTTAGTCAGCTTATTCAAGGTAAGATAGCCCCCGATACCGCCTATCAGCGATGCCGCGAAAATGCCAATCTTTGCCTGGGTAATCAATTCCTCGCTACTGAAGGCCAAAGAGGTGACAAAAAGGGACATGGTAAAGCCTATCGATGCCAACAATCCCAGTCCTAACAGGTTACGGAAGTCCATGCCTTCGGGCAAGGGCGCAATGCGTACTTTTACCGCAAGAAAGGTGAAACCAACTACTCCAATCACTTTTCCAAGCAATAGTCCAAGTGCCACTCCGACAGCGACGTTGGTACTGAATAAATGGTCTATGTCTATATCCAGCGACACCCCAGCGTTGGCAAGGGCAAAAATGGGAATAATTAGGAACGTTACCATAGGGTGCATGGCGTGCTCCAATCTTTGCAGCGGGGGTGTTGCGGCAATAGTGGTTTCCTGGATCTTTTCCAGTTCGTGCAGTTGTTCGTTCGTTAGGGTAGGCGTATTGTCCGTAGGGTCAAGGCTACGAAAGCGGTTAAGGAAGTTTGTGATCCGTTCGATATAGTTTTTTTCGTCAATTTTCACATCTGCTGGTATGGTAAATGCGGCCAGCACAGCTGCGATGGTAGCATGAACGCCAGACAAAAGAAAGGTAGTCCATACGCCCCCAATGCCCAATATGGCATAGAACAGTATGCTCCTCACACCCATTCGGTTACCAATGTACATCATGACGAGTACAACTCCGCCAGTAATTAGGTGCATGCTCGAAATTTCGGAAGTGTAGAAAAATGCGATAACCAACACAGCACCGAGATCGTCTACAATGGCAAGGGCAGTAAGAAATACTTTTAGTGCCAGGGGAATTCGGTCGCCCAAGAGGTAGAGTACGCCCAATGCAAAGGCAATATCTGTTGCCATTGGAATTCCCCAGCCTGCGTGCGCCTGACCTGAAGGATTGAAGATCAGATAAATTACGGCTGGTACGGCCATCCCGCCCAAGGCAGCAGCAATGGGCAACATCGCTTTACGTGGATTTGAGAGTTCGCCACCCACAATTTCGCGTTTTAGTTCGAGGCCTACCACGAAAAAGAAAATAGCCATAAAACCATCATTGATCCAATGGTGAAGGTTGAAATTAAAATAGGGCTCGCCATCCCATTGAAATCCAAATTGGTGTTCGAGAAAATGGTGATAGGCGTGCGACAATGGCGAATTAGCCAGTATCAGGGCGATCACCACACTTAAACCTAAAACAATTCCTCCCGCCTTTTGCTGCTGGATAAAGCGTTGTATCGGTTTGGAGATTTTTTCTATAGGTGCGGGCTTTAGACCTTGTATCATGTGATAACAGATTTTATGGATGGGAAATGGCAAAAATAGCAAAATTATTAAATTGAAGTTTGTGGCCGCTGCTCGTCTGATGGTGGCACAGCTATTCCGCAATGGGAACAATACCTGTCTGTTGGCGAGTGCAGAGCCCCCAAACAATTGGGGCAGCGCCGCTTAGCCTCTTCGGTAGCCCTGGCCATTTCTACCGAAACTATTCCCGTAGGAACGGCAATGATCCCGTAACCGATGACCATTAGCACGCTGGCCAGCAGTTGACCTAAGGGAGATTGCGGTGAGATATCCCCATAGCCCACCGTTGTTACGGTTACAATAGCCCAGTAGATAGATACAGGGATGTTGGTAAAACCCGTATCCTCGCCCTCAATGATGTACATTAGCGTACCGATAATTGTTACGAGTGTAAGTACGCAGGTAAGGAATACGATGATTTTGTGCGAACTTGCCTTAAGTGCATTGCCCAGCACGTTGCCTTCGTTCATAAAGCGGGTAAGTTTCATGATCCTGAAAACCCGAAGCAGTCTGATGGCCCGCACCACAATCAGGTACTGGCCTCCTGGGAAGAACAAGCTGAGAAAGCTGGGTAAAATTGCAATAAGGTCTATTAGTCCATAAAACGAAAGGATGTATCGCCAAGGTTTTCTGCTGCTGTAAATCCTCAAAATATATTCTATCGTAAAAAGTCCGGTGAATAGCCACTCTAGTAGGTGAATGAACCGACCATAGGTCAGCCTTATTTCGGCTACGCTCTCCAGAAAAACCAAAAGTATACTCGCTACAATCAGTCCCAATAAAAGCATGTCGAAGTTTTTGCCTGCTGGGGTGTCGGCACGAAAGATGATAATATACAATCGTTGTTTTAGGGAACTGTGTCTATGTTTATCCATATGCTCTGTTCTTTAAACAGCCTAAGTTAAAGGATGTTTTTAAATGACGATGAGTCGTATGGCTACGTTGTCTCCATCATCATTATAAATGGGTAGGCTATAACCGTTACAAAGCGACTTTGGTTACCCTACTTTCATCATTTCCTACACGATAGCACAATTAATTTAGCGCAACAAATGCCATATGTTAATGAATTAATAGGTACTTTGGTTGTGGCTGCCGATGGGGAGCTGGGAAAAGTGAAAGATATTTATTTCGAGGATAAGGAATGGCGGGTGCAGTATTTGGTTGTGGATACTGGCAGCTGGCCATTTGGTCAATCGGTACTTATTTCGCCACTAGATACTGCCCTGTATCTCGCGGAACAAAAGGTTTTAATGTCTGCATTAACTAAAGCGGAATTAAAGCGTATTTCGGAGGATGAAGATCCTAGACCCATCACAAAACGAAATACTTCGCTGCTCTACAGCCATCGTGCCTGGCCTGCCTTTGGAAGGGCGGGCAATGGTTATCCTACGCTTGGAATGATGAAAGCTGGCTCCGGATTGGCCAACGTTGCCGAGTTTTCGGTTAAACGGCGCAGACATACACTCAGTTTCAAACCTATCGTAAATTATGATATACATAATAGTGACGGACGTCTTGGACTCTTAAAAGACCTCATGATGGATCTGGAAAAATGGTCATTACCCTATCTGCTCTTCGACGACACCTCGACATCTGATCGGGAGCGTGTAATTATTGCCAATGATAGAGTTATCTCTTTTGACTCCCGCCAATCATTACTGAACATATCGATTAGCCAAGCTCAATTTCAGGCCAGCCCAAAAATTAATCCAGTGGTTTTTTTTGCCAATGGGGCGGTGCAATGGTGTTAGTCAATAAGAGGAACTATCTTTCAATTTCAAAGAAAATAGTTTTGCGAAAAGTAGAAGCATTAGAATGGCCATGGTTGCTGCAAATCTGATGAAAGATCGCAGATTACATCATTTGGGAATTATTATCAGCAGATAATATATGCTGCCATACACATCACATCATTCAAAGATGAAATTAATTTGTTCATATTTTTTGCAAGCATATGGGATTTTCGGGTACTAGTTACTCTTCTATAGTACATAACACTAAAATATGATTAAGATGGGTAAATTTTTGACAGTGTGTATCATCTCACTGTCAATGAGCGGTCCTTTGACGGCGCAGGAATCAGAATTTGTAAGCAAGAGTTTTAAGACAGCGGAACCGCTCTATGAAAATCTACTAGCCAAAACAAGAGGTAATTTTAAAGATTATCCGCATTCGCTTTATGAGAATGGAGAAATCAAATACTTACAGATTGATGAGTGGACTGGCGGTTTTTGGCCTGGAGCTTTGTGGTATATGTATGAATTTACTAAAGATGAAAAATGGAAAGCTGCTGCCTTAGCATGGACACATTCCTTGGAAGACAACCAGTTTAACACTTCGCATCATGATATCGGCTTTATGATGTACTGTAGTTATGGCAATGCATTAAGATTTGTGAACAACGAAAAATACCCTCAAATACTTTTACAGTCGGCAAAATCGCTCTGCCAAAGATATTCTCCGGTGGTGGGCAGCATCCAATCTTGGAACAAACGCAAATCAAAGGGCGATATCAACACTTGGCAGTACCCGGTAATTATGGATAATATGATGAATTTGGAGCTATTGTTTTATGCTAGTAAAATAAGCGGGGATACTAGCTTTAAGCATATTGCGATTAAACATGCAGAGCAGACGATGAAAAACCATTTGAGGAAAGACTATAGTTCTTATCATGTAGTGAATTACGATCCCTTATCAGGAGAAGTGTTGCACAAGCAAACATTACAAGGTTTTTCAGATAATTCTACTTGGGCTAGAGGTCAAGCTTGGGGGGTTTACGGCTTTACCACCGTTTACCGCGAAACCAAGGATCCTCGCTTTCTAAAAGCAGCAATGAAAATGGCAGATTATTTTATCGATCATCCAAATCTACCGACAGATAAAATTCCCTATTGGGATTTCAATGTGGGGCAAGTTGGTTTTAAACCGGATTGGAATTTTAATCCAGCCAAATTTGAGGAAACACCTAGAGATGCATCAGCAGCTGCCATAGCCAGTTCTGGCTTATTAGAGTTAAGTACGATGCTTAAAGGTGAACATAAGCAGAAGTATTTCAATGCGGCTGTAGGGATGTTAAAATCACTCAGTACTGATAGATATCTTAACGTAGACCATCAAAATCCATATTTTCTGTTGAAACAAAGTACTGGTAATTTACCATCTAATAGAGAGATAGATGTGCCATTAATCTATGCGGATTATTATTTTTTGGAAGGGTTATTGCGTTACCAGAGAATAAAATAGGCTTAATTTTGTGGGAGATTGGAGTGCAGTAATCGAGCTTCGTTGTGGCGATACAAAGTGCCGCTTTTTGTAAAATCGAAAATATTAGATAGCTTTGGTTGAGTACTGCACTGAGTATGATTAGATCAACAGACAACCAAGTAGACGACCAATATTTGCTAACTCAAATGAGATCGGGTGACGAATCTGCTTTTCATTTGCTGTACGATAAGTATTGGGAGCAGGTCTACAATGCTGCCTTCAAGCGCTTGAAAGACTCTGATTACGCAAAAGACATTACGCAGGATATATTTTTGCAACTTTGGGCTAGAAGGACAGAGATACAAATTGCTTTTGTGCCAGGTTACCTTTATGCCGCTGTGAGAAACAATGTTTTTAAATGGATGGAAAAAGAACAACGTTTTACTACCATTCCAGATTTATTGTTGTGTTTAGAAAGGGTAAGCGACCAAGCCGATGTAGAGTTATTGCGAAAAGAGTTTATGTTGAAATACGAAAACTTGGTGAATAGTTTACCACCAGCTCAACAAGTTATTTTCAAGCTTCGTTTTCATGAAGAACTGTCTACCAAAGAAATTGCCGAAAAGCTGAATATCAGTAGAAAGACAGTGCAAAACCAACTTGGAAAGAGCGTGGGGCAATTGAGAGACGCCCTAGATGTACTTTATTTAGTAGCGATGCTGCACCTTTCAAACTAATTTTATTTTCTTGTGGGAGTTTTCCGTATTTGCTGGTCTTGATCATATAGGGCTACGCTAAACTCGTGGCACATAATTTAAAATGGATAAAAAAACATTCATCGATATTCTTGGTAAATACAATAAGGGTAAAGCCAGCGAGCAGGAAATTGAATTGTTGGAGGCTTACTATGAGTTGTTTGATGTAGAAGAGAATATCCTCGATAAAATGGATCTGGGCCGAAAAGAGCAATTGAAAAAGACAATATTAGCCGAGGTAATGCCAGAAAATCCAGAGGGGACTACAATAAAAATAAAAAGATGGTATAAAGGTCGATGGCTATCTGCAGCAGCTGTTTTAGTGTTGTTGTTTTCTGTAAGCCTCTTATGGTTTAAAAAACCTGCCAATAAAGGGGTGGTAGTTGAAAACACGGAAACTGTAACAGTGATTAAACCTGGGAGCAACCAAGCTATCCTCACATTGGCCGACGGATCTACCATAGGTTTAAACGAAGAGGAAAAAGGCATTATTGTGGCGCAAGCTGGCCTTCGGGTAACAAAAGGTAACGACGGAGAAGTAAAGTACGAATCTAACGATGAATTGGTGCCTACTATTAATACCATTGCTACACCTAGAGGCGGACAGTATCAATTGGTGTTAGACGATGGTACCAAAGTTTGGCTTAATGCCCAATCTTCTATCAAATTTCCTACACGTTTTACCGGAGATAATAGAACCGTAGATATTACAGGAGAAGTATACTTTGAAGTAGCGAAAAATAAGAATATGCCATTTCAGGTACGCACACCAAACCAACAAATTGAAGTGCTGGGTACACATTTTAACGTCAATACTTACACGGATGAAGAGGCTGAGAAAACTACTTTGATTGAAGGTAGTGTAAAAGTAGCTAGGTTGAAAAATGGTGTTGCCGAAATGGCCTGGGCTAAAATGTTAAAGCCCGGACAAGAAGCTTCATTAATTGAAGGAAGTAATATTGTAAATATTGCTGCTGCAGATACAGAAGTGGCCATTTCTTGGAAAAATGGTTATTTCAAATTTGATAAAGCCGATATACAAACAGTAATGCGCCAAATTTCTAGATGGTACAATGTAGATGTGAAATACGAAGGGCAAACTAGTAAAGATCTTTTTGTAGGTAAAATTAAGCGTACAGAAGATATTAACGGGGTATTGAGAATTTTAGAACTGAGTAAAATAAATACTTCCGTAAAGGGAAGAACAATCATCATCAACAACTAAATAATTACTAACCAAAACTTAAACCCAATTTAGTATGAAAACTTAGCTACCCTCATCACTAAATGGTTAACAAACTAAAAACCGGATGTGCGGGAACACAACCGGTTTGACCTCCGTTGAGGAGCCTGTTTGGTCTAACCTAAATGCTGTGTAAAGAACCTTTATTCAAAAACCAAACTTAACAAAAGTATGCAATTAAATTTTTATGGTAAAATCCAGGAAAATTCTGGGTTTTATTCATCCAAAATGTTTCTAATCATGAAACTTACGGTTGTCTTTATTTTCATTACTTGCTTTCATATCAGCGCAAAAAGCTATTCGCAAAGTATCAATTTATCAGGTAGAAATATATCACTAGAGAAAGCTTTAACGCTCATTAGCGAGCAAAGTGGTCACTACTTGTTTTATAAATATAATGAGGTAAAGGAAGCTACACCAGTAACTTTAAACCTGAAAAACGCATCGCTATCAAAAGCTTTGCAAGAAATTTTAAAAGACCAACCATTTACGTTTTCTATAGAACAGAAAACCATTGTGGTTACAAAAGTAAAGCTAACCACCAAAGCAGTTGTGCCTATAGATATTAAAGGTAAGGTATTGGGCGATAAATCGACCCCTTTACCCGGCGCTGGTATTCGAGTTAAAAATGGTACGCAAACCACCACAACAGATAGTGATGGTAATTTTTCTTTAACCAATTTGCCAGAAAATGCGGTGCTTGTGGTCAGTTATGTGGGCTACGTAACGCAAGAAATTACCGTTGGCAGCAAAACATCGCTTACCGTTACTTTGGTAGAGGATGCCAGTAACCTCAATACTTTGGTAGTAGTAGGTTACGGTAAACAAGAGCGTAAAGACATTACCGGGTCTATCAGTTCTATCAATTCGCAAAAAATTAAAGACCAACCCGTAGTTAGTTTAGATAATGCGATGGCTGGGCAAATGGCTGGGGTGCAAGTTAGCCAAGCTACAGGTGCACCAGGAGGCGGTTCTACCGTTAGAATTAGGGGCGCAGGTTCTTTAAGTGCTGGTAACGAACCATTGTACGTAGTAGATGGTTTTCCTGTAACTAATGACTATAACCAAAGAAATAATCCATTAGCTACCATTAATCCGGCTGATATAGATAACATTCAAGTCTTAAAAGACGCTTCTGCAACAGCAATTTATGGTTCAAGAGGGTCAAATGGCGTGGTAATTATCACTACAAAATCAGGCAAGTCGGGTGTTTCTAAAATCGATTTCAATTTAAACACCGGTGTACAACAAGTAGAGAGAACCCTAGAAGTATTAAATGCCAGTGAGTTTGCTACTTTTATCAACGAAACAAGAAATAATGCCTGGATAAATTCGGCTGCTGGCCGTTCGGCTTCAGATCCAAATTCGGCAAGGTTAAATAATGTGATGTATTTACTACCAGCGTCGCTTTCAAATCCTAGCGCTTTAGGCCAAGGTACCAACTGGCAAGACGAAATATTTAGAAATGCACCGATGAGCAACTATCAGATTAATTTTTCTGGTGGTAACGAGAAAACTAAATACTTTGTTTCTGGCGGATATTTAACCCAAGATGGTATTGTTTTAAACTCTGATTTAAAACGTTACTCGTTTCGTGTAAATGTAGAATCTCAGGTAAATAAAGCCGTAAAAGTGGGAGCAAACCTTACACCAACCTACAATTTCTCTAATCAAAGTTTGGCCGAGGGTAACTGGCAAGGTGGTGGTATCATTCAATCAGCTTTAACAGCAAATCCACTTTTAACGCCTTACAATGTAGATGGTAGTTATACTAAAATTACAGGTCAAGGTATAGGAACTAGTGAGGTAGATAATCCGGTGAAGATTGCCAGAGAATATTTCCATCAACAGGGTAATATGAGATTATTGGGAACTGCCTTTGCCGAAGTAAGTATCATTAAAGATTTAAACTTCAAAGCATTGGTTGGTGCTGATATCAGGAACTTTAGAGAGCAAATTTTTAATCCATCGGTAATTAATCCCAATAGTGTTAACGATACCAAGTTGGCTACTGCGAACAACAATACTTTGGAAACCAGAAATTGGCTGACCGAATTTACCTTAAACTACAACAAGAAAATAAAAAAGCACTCGTTTGATGCCTTGTTAGGTTATACCATTCAGCAAGAAAACATCGAATTAAATTCTATAAGCGCTACCAACTTTCCTAATGATCAAATTAAAACCATTAGTGCAGCAGGTGCTATTACCAGTGCCACGGCAACAAAAGAGGAGTGGGCATTGCTGTCGTACATAGCTCGTATCAATTATAGTTTCGATAACAAGTATTTGCTAACGGCAACATTCAGGACAGATGGCTCGTCTCGTTTTGGTTTTAATAGCCGCTGGGGAGCTTTTCCATCTGTTTCATTAGGTTGGAGAATTTCAGAAGAAAACTTTATGAAGGATGTGAACTGGGTATCTGATTTAAAATTGAGAACCAGTTATGGTTTAACGGGAAATAATTTCATTAGCAACTATGGCGCTATTGGCTTAACTGCTCCAGATAATTATGTTTTTGGTGCTAGCGGCGGAACAGTAGTTAACGGTATAAGATTAGCCAATATTGGCAATGCCGATTTGAGCTGGGAGAAGAACAAGCAGCTAGATATCGGTCTAGAGTTCGGTATCTTGAGAAATCGTGTCTCTTTAGGTGTAGATTATTACAATAAAAGAACTTCAGATTTATTATTGAACGTTCCAACACCTACTTTAATAGGCTTCAGCAATGCTTTGCAGAATATTGGCGAAATAGAGAACAAAGGTTTCGAATTTACGGTAACCAGCAGAAATTTAGTAGGAGAGTTTAAATGGAATACGGATATCAACTTTTCTACCAACAATATCAAGGTGTTGGCTTTAGGTCCAGATGGTTCTAGAATTTTAGCTAGACAAACCACTTTTGCAGCTGGAAACACACATATTACCGAAATTGGAGGTACCCCTGGTGCATTTTTTGGTTACAAAGTGATTGGTGTGTTCCAAAATCAAAATGAAGTTAATACACAACCTGGTTTTGTAAATGCAAGTGGCGTGCCTACGGGTAAACCTGGACAGTTAAAATTTGCAGATGTGAACGGAGATGGAATCATCACAGCTGATGACAGAACAAATATTGGAAGTCCATTTCCAGATTTTACCTACGGGATGACCAACAGCTTTTCTTATAAAGGTTTCGATTTGGCTTTTACACTACAAGGTGTTCAAGGTTTCGAGGTATTGAATGCAGCTCGTAGATTTTATGGAAACTATGCAGGTTCCTATAATGTATTAAAGAGCACGGCCAACGGTTGGAAATCTGAAAGTGACCGCGGAGATGGCGTAACCCCACAGTTAGATCGTAATTTTAATGCCTTAGGCAATGCTTCGGTAATTAATAATGCAACTTCTGCATTTGTAGAAGATGGTTCTTTTTTAAGGATTAGAAATGTCACCTTAGGCTATAATTTGCCAGCTACAGTAGCCAAAAGCTTAAAAGTAGCTAATGCGAGGTTAAGTTTTACGATACAAAACTTGCATACTTTTACAAAATACGAGGGCTACAATCCAGAAGTAAGTGTTGAGGGTGCAAATCCTTTAATGCCTGGTGTAGATTCTGGTGGTTACCCACTTGCTCGCACATTTATGTTTGGTTTAAATTTTGGATTTTAAGAAGTATTAGACATGAAAAATATAAAAACAATTTTTGTCGCAGGCGTATTAGTGATACTGTCTGTCTGCAGTTGTACCAAAGACTTTTTAGACCGTGCACCAATTTCTCAGATGAATGGGAACAACTTTTATAAAACTGCCGATGATATGAAAAATGCACTTTCTTCGGTGTATAGTGGTTTGCAAACTGCAGGTCTGTATTACTCATCTATGCACGTCATTGGCGACATGAGATCGGATAATACAGAAATTACCAATCCAAATGCAGGTTCTGATTTGGTGGCTATCGATAACTTTCAAAATTTGCCAACCACATCTATCAGCAGCACTACTTGGGCAGGTCATTATCAAGCCATCCAATCGGCTAACATTGTGATAGAGAAAATACAAGCTGTAAATATGGATGCCAATTTAAAAGCTAGATATGCAGCCGAAGCTAAATTTTTGCGAGGATTGATGTATTTTAACTTGGTGCGTATTTTTGGCGACGTTCCTTTGGTAGTAAAGGTGATCAATAGCCCGCAGGAAGGCTATACGTACGGCAGAAACCCCTCAGCCGAAGTTTATAATCAAATTATTACTGATTTAAGCGAAGCCGAAGCTGTTTTACCACACGAATTTACAGGTGTAGATATTGGTAGGGCAACTAAAGGTGCAGCAGCTGCTTTATTGGGAAAAGTTTATCTAACCCAAAAAAGATGGGATCTTGCAGCGCCACAACTTAAAAAAGTAATAGACAACGTATCGCTAAATAAATACCAGATTATGCCAACCTATGCTGGTGTTTTTGGTATTGCTAACGAGAATAACAGAGAGTCTATTTTCGAAGTTCAGTTTAAAAAAGGTTCGGCAGGAGAAGGTAGCCCGTTTACCAACCAATTTGCTCCAATTGGCTCTGGAACTGCGGTAGTAGCTATCGGAAATCCATTAGGGCAGAACATCCCTACTGCTAATATGAGCAATGCTTATGAAGCTGGCGATTTAAGAAAAGCGGTATCTATGAGAAATAGTTATGTGCTGGGAGCAAATACAGTACAACATAATTACGTTGTCAAATATTTGGGAACACCAGCAGCAAGTTTGGATAGTGACAACAACTGGATTGTGTTGAGGTATGCTGACGTGCTATTAATGTATGCTGAAGCCTTAAACGAGCAAGGTTACGTAGCCGATGGTCCAGCTTTCACTTATCTTAACCAAATTAGAAATAGGGCAGGTCTGTTACCTAAAACCAGTAATAACGCAGATTTAGCACTGCGGATTGCCGATCAGAATGCTTTTCGATTGGCTATAGAACAGGAAAGAAGGGTAGAACTTGCCTTCGAAGGCCACCGCTGGTTCGATTTAGTTCGTACTGATCGTGCTTTAACGGTAATGGCTGGTAGTGGTATACAAGCACATCATATATTGTTCCCTATTCCCCAAAGTCAAATAGATATTAACCCTGCTTTAATTAGGCAAAATACGGGTTACCCTAACTAAGTTATCTTTTTCCCGTCTTTGCTGCGGCTGTGGCAAAGACGGGAATTTGATTTGATATCTTTCTACCTATCTTTTAATTCCTAAATTTATGAGAAGATTATTTCTGTCTTGCTTAATGGCCATTGTTTGCTTTCAATTTTCATGGGCGCAGGTAAAAACACTTAACCAAAAAGATACTGGCTATAGAGGGATATGGTACAGCAACCAGCCTTCTAACGACGAATACGTCTACAAATATAGCGGCGGTTTGGGCACTTACCCAGCCAATCACTATCCTTTTTCTGTATACGTAGCTAAAGAGAACAAAACATTTTTTTGTTACGGCGGAGCAGATCTAGCTGGCAAGACATTGCTGCACATGGTTTCTTATTTCGATCACAAAACTGGGATGGTACCCAAACCAACCATTGTTTTAGATAAAAAAACAGACAACGCACATGATAATCCGGTAATGAATATTGATGGCGAGGGTTACATTTGGCTGTTTTCTACAGCACACGGTACCAACGGGCCATCTTATGTGCATAAAAGCGTAAAGCCTTATGATATTACTAAGTTCGAACAAATTCAGGCTACCAAAGTCGAGAATGGCAAAGTGGTGCCGATGAACAATTTTTCTTACCTGCAAAGTTGGTATCAAAAGGGAAATGGCTTTATCAATTTATTTACCCATTACGATAGAAAAGTGATACCAAACCAACCTAGCAAGCCACGTAGAACGATTAGTTATATGACTAGCCCCGATGGTATAAGCTACAGCGATTGGAAGGATTTGGCCACTATCGAAGAAGGGCATTACCAAACCAGTGGTAGTTTTGGCAATACAGTGGGTACTTCGTTTAACTTCCACCCAGTAAAGCAGGGAGAGAACGGACTGAACTACCGTACGAATTTGTACTATATCCAAACCAAAGATTTTGGAAAAACTTGGGAGAACGTAACTGGTAAAAAGATGCAGCTACCCTTAACCCAAATTCAAAATGAAGCATTGGTAAAAGATTATCAATCACTTGACCTAAACGTTTATATTAACGATTTAGCCTACGATAACCAAGGCAATCCTATCATTTTATTCATCACTAGTAAAGGCTACCAAGCTGGCCCAGGAAACGCACCCTATACTTGGCATACTGCAAGGTTTACAGGTACGCAGTGGGAAATATTGCCGGTAACCACTTCTGATAATAATTATGATATGGGCTCTTTAATGGTAGATAAAAAAGGTAATTGGACTATTGTAGGGCCAACTACTACCGGGCCTCAAGCTTTCAACACTGGTGGAGAAATGGTGATGTGGACTAGCAGTAATCAAGGTAAAAACTGGAAAGCAAAACCGCTAACAGCGAATAGCACATATAATCACTCTTATGCCAGAAAACCTGTAAATGTACATGATGGTTTCTTCGCTTTTTGGGCCGATGGACATGGAAGAAAGCGTTCTGTATCTCATTTGTATTTCTCGGATAAAAAAGGAAATGTATATCAGCTACCAGACAATATGACTGCCGATATGATGAAGCCCATCAAACTAAATAAACCAAATAAATAAGCATGAGGAGTTACGCAAAGCTGATATTTGGATTGCTGACAGCGCTTTGTTTTACGGCTTGTAACCAAAACAAACTGCAATTGCCAACCATTGATAATATTCAACTGCAGCGCAATTTATTGAAAGTAGAGGTGTTGGCCAAAGATCTGGATGTCCCTTGGGATATTTGCTATGCCGATGACCATTCACTTCTTGTTGCCGAACAAGGCGGAACGGTTTCTAGGATAGATTTAGCGACGGGGGAAAAAAGACAGTTGGTTAAAATAGCTGAGGTTTGGCGTAAACGCACAGCCGGTTTGTTGGGTTTAGTGGTGCATCCGCAGGTGCAAAAAAATCCTTACCTATTTGTGAACTACACCGTTAAAAAGGATAGTTTGCTTGTCATAAACCGTTTGGTGCGTTACGAAATTACCGCCGACACCCTGAAAAATCCTAAAATACTTTTAGAAATAGATGGCTACACTGCACACAATGGTTCTCGCTTAGCTATCGGTCCTGATCAAAAGTTATATTGGGCCACAGGCGATGCCTATTTCGGTGAAAAAGCACAAGACCCCAAAAGCTTAAACGGTAAAATTCTGCGGATAAATACTGATGGTTCCGTGCCTTCCGATAACCCAACACGAAATAGTTACGTTTGGGCTTCGGGCTTTAGAAATATGCAGGGACTAACATTTTCAGATAGAGGTTTGCTCTATACTTCCGAACACGGTGATGCTATTGAAGATGAAGTCAACCTCATTGAAAAAGGGAAGAACTATGGTTGGCCAGTTATTGAAGGTAAGGAAGATTTGCCAGCCGAAAAAGCATTTGCGTTGCAATATCATACCACGCCACCCATCAAATCGTGGACACCCGTTATTGCTCCAGCAGGAATTACCTATCACAACGGTAAAGGCATCCCCGAATGGGCAAATAGTTTACTGCTTACCACATTAAAGGGCAAAAGTTTAAGGGTGATTAAGTTAAGCGATGATGGTAGGAGCACGAAAGGAGAAGAAATCTTTTTTGAAAAATATTATGGCAGGTTACGTGATGTTTGTACCGATAAATATGGTGCTGTTTATATCGCAACCAGCAACAAAGATTGGAACCCTTCACCAGGTTTCCCACTACCAGAAGATGATAAAATCTTAAAAATTAGCAAAGCTGATAAAGCGACGCACAAGGTACTCAAAGCCAAAGAACCAGAAATTGAAAATCTCGTTTCTGGTAAAACCATCTATCAACAATATTGCGCTTCTTGCCATAAAGAAGATGGAAAAGGCGTGTTAGGTACATTCCCTGCTTTAGCAGGTTCGGCCAAAGTAAAGGCTAGCCCAGAAATGCTAATTCCTATTTTGTTAAATGGCATTAGCAAGGAACAAGCAGGTGCGGCCATGCCAGCTTTTGATTTTTTAAGCATTCAAGAATCTGCTGCCGTTCTTACTTACATCCGCCAAAACTGGGGTAACAAAGCAAGCGCCATTACACCTTCGCAAATCAAAAAACAGTAGATCAAATGGCAAATTCAAATAAAATCATATCCATATTAAAAGGATTGGGGCCGGGTATCATTACAGCCGCCTTGGTTTTTGGTCCAAGTAAAATGACCATTACTTCTCGCTTAGGCGCCGATTTTGGTTACGCCATGTTGTGGATTGTAGTAATAGCCATATTTTTTATGCTCGCTTTTACCAATATGGGCGCTCGCATAGGGCTTAGCAGTAACGAAAGTTTACTTACTCAAATTAGACTAAAATGGGGCAAAAGTGCCGCCATTGCTATTGGATTAGGGGTGTTTTTAGTCACTACTTCTTTTCAAGCTGGTAACTCTATTGGCGTTGGCATTGCCATTGCCGAAGCCAGCGGCACACCAGTTTGGTTTTGGGTGGTATTGTTCAATGCACTAGGTTTGGCGCTGCTGTTTTTTAGGAGTTTTTATAAGGTATTGGAAAGATTGATGATTGCCCTAGTAGCAGTAATGCTCATCGCTTTTTTAACCACACTTTTTTTAGCCAAACCATCTGTTTCTGGAATAGTACAAGGTTTCGTACCTAGCTATGATACAAATGCTTCTGTATTGTTAATTGCTTTTGTAGCCTCATGCTTTTCCATTGTGGGGGCTTTTTATCAATCGTATTTAATGCAAGAGCGTAAAAAATTAGGTGCCCAAGTGACCAACAAAAGCACAACAGGCATCCTGATTTTGGGTTTTATGAGTGCCGTGGTAATCATTTGTGCCGCTGCGGTGCTCCATCCGCAAGGCATCAAGGTAAACAGCGCCTCCGAAATGTCTAAAGCTCTACAGCCACTGTTTGGCGAATATGCCGCCGATTTATTTTTGGTGGGCTTATTTGGCGCTTCATTTTCATCTTTAGTAGGTAATGCTACGGTAGGCGGCAGTTTACTGGGCGATGCTTTTGGTTATGGCAGTCAGTTGAGTGCTAAAATGGTGCGATTGTTTATTGCGCTGGTCATGGTTTGCGGAGCTACCATTTCCTTAATTTTTGGAAAGCTGCCTTTAGAACTCATCATTTTCGCCCAAAGCGTAACCATTTTCTTGGTACCATTCATCGGCTATGCCATGTACCAAATTGCTAACGACGAAAAAATTATGGGTGCTCAAAAAAACAGCACTTACATTAAAATAGTAGGAGCCATTGGCTTGCTGTTACTGGTAGCACTAGCCGCATGGAATTTCTACAATATGTTTATTCAATAAAAACGATCAAATACAACACATAAATATGGAAGATTTAAAAGCGCTTGAAGAAAGATATACACGTCCTTCGGAAGCTCTTATTGCAGACGTAAAGAAAATTAATGGTGATATTGTACTGTTAGGTATTGGCGGTAAAATGGGGCCGAGCATGGGCAAATTATTGGTAGATGCCCTGCGTGAAGCGGGAATGTCTAACCGTGTAATTGGCGTATCTCGTTTCTCTGATCAGGAGGCAAAAGAAGCACTTCTAGCGGTAGGCATAGAAGTAATTGCTTGCGATTTATTAAACGACGAAGAACTTTTTGCCTTGCCAGATGCGCCAAACGTAATCTATTTGGCAGGCAACAAATTCGGTACCACCGGAAAAGAAAATTTTACTTGGGCAATGAATGCTTACTTACCGGGTAGGGTAGCCGAAAAGTACAAAAAATCAAATATCGTAGTGTTTTCTTCGGGTAACGTATTGCCTTTTGTACCCGTTACTTCGGGTGGTGTATCTGAAGAAACTATACCAGAGCCTATTGGCGAATATGCACAATCTTGTTTGGGTAGAGAGCGTATTTTCGAATATTTTGCACATAAAAATCAAACCCCAACTTTGATTTACAGGCTAAATTATGCGGTAGATTTTAGGTATGGTGTAGTGATGGAGATTGCCAAGGCTATTTTGGCAGGAAAGGAAATAGATCTGAGCACCGAAAACGTGAACGTAATTTGGCAGGGCGATGCCAATGAAATTGCAATCCGTTCGCTCTTACATTGCACGGCTCCTGCAAAAATTTTAAACGTTACTGGTCCCGAAATTCTATCCATCCGATGGATAGCGCAGCAATTTGCCAGCATTTTCAATATCGAACCAAAATTTGTAAACGAACCTGTAGGTACTGCATTGTTAAATAATGCTTCGGAGTGTCATCGCATTTTTGGTTATCCAAAAGTTACCATCAGAGAGATTATAGACATTACTGCTACTTGGTTAAGCAACGGTGGTGATGAATTTGGCAAAGCAACCCATTTTCAAGAAAGAGGAGGGAAATTCTAATGAAATTAAGTAACGAATTATATCAGCATTTGCAGCGGGGTACGGTTATACCTGCTCATCCGTTGGCACTTAAAGCCAATAGGACTATAGATGAGAAAATGCAGCGCCAGCTTACCAGATATTATATCGAAAGCGGTGCAGGTGGTATGGCAGTTGCTGTTCATTCTACGCAATTCGAAATCCGCGATCCAGGAGTGAATTTGTTTACCACAGTATTGTCTTGGGCAGCCGAAGAAGTAGAAAAAGCCAACTTGCAACGCCCGTTTTTAAAAGCGGCAGGTATTTGCGGCCCAACAGCGCAAGCAGTTAGCGAAGCAAAAATTGCGTCTGGTTTGGGATATGACATGGGACTGCTGAGCATGGGTGGCCTACAAGGTTGGAGTGAAACACAAATTTTAGCTAGAGTGAGGGAAGTGGCCAAGGTAATGCCGGTATTTGGCTTTTATCTACAGCCATCTGTAGGTGGGCGTATTTTCAGCTACGATTTTTGGCTGCAGTTTGCGGAGATAGAAAACGTATTGGCAATTAAATGTGCTTCTTTTAACCGTTACCAAACTCTAGATGTAGTAAGAGCGGTTTGTAACAGCAGCAGGCGAGATGAAATTGCACTCTATACTGGTAACGATGATAATATTGTGGCCGATTTGCTTACTCCTTATCGTTTTACTGTACATGGAACACAAGTGGAGAAAGGTTTTGTAGGTGGTTTGTTAGGTCATTGGGCAGTTTGGACACAAAAAGCGGTAACCTTGATGGAAGAAATCAAAGCTTATCGCGAAAATCCAACGGCTACTCAATTTGATGATTTGATGAGCCGAGGTGTAGAAATTACTGACGTTAATGCCGCATTGTTTGATCCAGCGAACCATTTCCACGGCTGTATTCCTGGTATTCACCAAATGTTACGCAAACAGGGTTTGTTGAAAGGTATTTGGTGCTTAAACCCTAACGAGCAACTTTCTGTTGGGCAATTAGAGGAAATTGAACGTGTACATCAGGATTATCCACACTTAAATGATGATGCATTTGTAACCAGTTTTTTAGCAAAGCAAGGAGGACTTTAAGATGAAGCTATTGAAAATTTGGGTGCTATTACTTGCTTTTACTTTTGTTAAAACGGCCACAGCACAGCAGAATAAATTTGTAAACCATGGCCCGCAACTAACGGCTACCATGATACAGGGCAGTATCTTCTTGAAAGATGCCAAAGGAAATTTATTGCTTTATACCGTAGTGAGAGGCGAACCTGCACATTTGCTTGCGTTTAATGTAAAAACTAAAGCCTTGGTGCTCGATGTTCCCTTGCCAAAATCTGATGGCGCTTGGGATTTAGCACAATCTACTGATGGGATGTTGTACGTTCCCGGTGCTGGAGGGAAGCTGTTTAGCCACAAACCAGGCACTAAAACTATCACAGATTTAGGTAATGCTTTACCAAACGAAACGTATCTATGGAACCTTACGGCTGGTAAAAATGGGGAAGTTTTCGGTGCTACTTATCCCGGTTGTAGGGTGTTCAGGTATCACCCAAAAGATGGATTTACAGATTTGGTTAATGGCCCACTAGTTGTTGGCGAAAATTATGTACGTAGCCTTGCTTTTGATGCCAAACGCAATGTTTTGTATGCTGGTGTGGGTTCCCATGCGCATCTAATTGCTGTTAATTTAACTACCAAAGAGAAAAAGGAAATACTGCCAACTAAATATCAAGACAGAGAATTTGTTTATGGTTTAGAAATGGTAAAAGGTACAGACGGCCAAGACAGGTTATTAGCCTTACTTACTGCTGGGCAAACTACCTTGGTGTACAACCTTGAAACACAAAAAGTAGAGCAGGAAGTTGCCAATATGGACATGAAGGCGGTTGGTTTAGATGTGAATAAATCGATGCTGTACTATACCTCAAAAGGAAGTTTGAAACGTGTTGATGCGGGTAAAAATTTCAATACTGCCGTTACTTTAGCAACAGATATTGCTGCTGCAACGGCATTCTATAACGACAATTCCGGGAATATTTACGCATTAAACGTTAAAGGAAATTTACTGCGTTACCATTCTCCAAACCAGAAAATACAAAGCACTACATTAAAAATTCCGTCGCAGCCGATACCAATAAATGCCATTATGTACGGCCCAGATAAAAAAGTATGGACTGGTGGTTATCTGGCAGGTGGTCATGCTACATTTGATCCTGCAACGCACAAAAACACTAAATATGCTGGCTTAGACCAAACCGAAGGAATGACCTTTATGGACAGTAAAATCTATTTTGGTATTTATCCCAAAGGGAGATTTTACACTTATGATGTTACCCAAGCTTGGAATACCGCTAAAAACAATCCGAAATTGATTTTCGAAGAGAAAGACCAAAGTCGTTCTTTTGCGGTATATGCCTTGCCGAAGTTGCAAAAGGTTTATTTTGGTACTGTACCGGAATATGGTAAATTGGGTGGCGTGTTAGCCATGTACGATGAAGCTAACGATACACACACTTCTTTTGGAGAGGTATTAGAAAAGCAGTCGGTGGCAAGTTTGGCCAGCAAAGGCGATGTGTTGATTTTGGGCGGATCTATTTCTGGGGGCTTAGGTGTAAAACCAGCACTTAAAGAAGCAGAGCTGATGCTTTGGGATCTCAAAACCAATCAGCCTATGAAAAAGTTGGTGCCAGTGGCCGGTGCAGCTGCCATTACCTGCCTTATTAATGGTCCAGATGGTCATATTTGGGGCATCGCCGATGGTCATTTGTTCATCTTAGATATAGCACAACAAGAAGTGCTTTTTGTACAAAAGTTGTATGATTATCCTCCCTTTGGTAGTCACATTTGGCGCAGTGCATTTTTAGCAGTCCATCCGTCGGGAGCAATTTACGGAACCGATAATGGAAAGCTTTTCAAGCTAGATCCATCCACTAAAAAAGTAGAATTTTTAGCAGAAAACGCTGGACTAATGATTATGGATCCAACCGGGAAAATTTACTTTAAACGTGGTACGGAACTGTGGTCTTATACGCCGTAATTCACGTGATTATGGGACTTATCTCGTCCTTTCGACCGCAGCGAAGCGAGTGGAGAAATCTTTGGATATATTTATTATAACTATCCAAAGATTTCTCGGCTACTCTCGAAATGACGGCCGTTTCATACATGAAGAATAACACAAGACATTGGAAAACTATTACTAATACGGATAGTTCACCTTAATTTAGGTCAATATGAAAAAATTATTTTTACTGCTACTAACAACAATAACAGCAACCCTTTCTGCAAATGCCCAGCAAACGGAATTGCTAAAGAAAATTAGTATCGAATGGCAACTGCATCAAAACGATTACCCACAGCAAGGACAATTTACCGCATCGTTCGTATTTACGAATAACAATAATGTAGCTGTAAATTTGCAAGATTGGGAATTATACTTTTCGTATCCTCGAGATATTATTTCGATCACTACCGCAAATGCTTTAGCCAAACCTCACGGGGGCGAGTTTAGACAATTAAGTTTCATCAACGATAAAGCTACACTTGCCGCTGGAAAAAGCTTAGCTATAAATTACGTAGCCAAAGGTAAATCAATGAACCTTACCGATGCGCCAAGTGGCTTGTATTGGGTAGCAAAAAACAATGATCAAACCATCGTTAACGTTAATGATTTAAAAATCAATTTAGGTGAGCAGCACGAACAAGCTTTAGTAAAACAGTCGGCAGCGGCAGCTTTTACCAAAAATAGCAACGTATCGGCTTTACCAACTAGTCAAATAGTTAAAATATTACCAAAACCAGTAAGTTATAAAGAGCATTTGGGTACGTTTAGCTTATCTGCAGCTACGAAATTAGTTTTTGATTCAGTTTTTGCTCAAGAAGCGGCGCTATTTAACCAAGAGTTAGGGGAGCTGCTAGGCAAAACATTAGCGATAGCAATGGGTGCATCAACCAACTATATTCAATTGAAGTTAATTCAAGGCCTGCCCGATGAAAATTATCAGCTATCTGTAACTAAAGATAGGGTAGTCATCTCTGCTTCTTCTACATCAGGTATTTTCTACGCATTGCAGTCGCTAAAAATGCTAATGCCTCCAACTTCTTGGTCTAAAAAGCAGCAGCAAATCAGTATTCAAGCCGTAGAAGTTAAAGATGCACCAAGGTTTGGCTATCGCTCTTTTATGTTAGATGTGGCTAGGAATTTTCAAAGCAAAGCTGAAATCTTAAAACTGTTAGACCTTTTGGGGCTTTATAAAATCAATACTTTTCATTTTCATTTAAATGATGATGAAGGTTGGAGACTAGAGATTAAGGGGCTTCCAGAACTTACCCAAGTGGGTGCAAGAAGAGGACATACCTTAAATGATGCCGATTACCTAAAACCTGCCTATGGTTCTGGACCAGACGTAGCAAAAGCACCCGGCAGCGGTTATTATAGTCAGCAAGATTTTATAGAGATTTTAAAGTATGCCAAACAGCGCCACATTACCGTAATTCCAGAACTTGAAACTCCGGGACATGCAAGAGCAGCCATCAAAGCCATGGATAACCGATACCGCAGATTGATGCAGCAAGGTAAACCTACAGAAGCTCGCCAATATTTACTGCGTGATACGCTAGATCAATCGGTTTACAGATCGGTACAAGGCTATAGTGATAATGTGATGAATATCGCTTTGCCATCTACCTATAATTTTATTAGCAAAGTAGTAGATGAGATGGTAGAAATGTACCGTTTGGCTGGAGCTACATTAAAAACTGTGCACTTAGGGGGGGATGAAGTACCAAAGGGGGTTTGGGAAAAATCGCCTGCTATTGCCCAGTTGATGCAACAACATAAAATTGCTACTTACGACGATCTTTGGTACTACTACATCGGCAGAGCCAATCAGCTATTAAAAGCTAAAAATTTGCAAATGGCGGGCTGGGAAGAAATCGCTATGCGAAAAGTAAGCACAGCTGATGGTAAATCAACCTACATTGCTAATCCAGATTTTGTGAACGAAAACTTCCAAGTTTACGTATGGAACAACGTTTGGGGAGGTGGTAACGAAGATTTATCCTATCGATTAGCCAATGCTGGTTACAACGTTGTACTATCTGCGGTAACCAATTATTACTTTGATCTGGCTTATAATCAAAATTCTAGCGAGCCTGGCCTTTACTGGGGCAGCTATGTAGATACCGACAAAGCCTTTTATTTTTCGCCATTTAATTATTATAAAACGGCAACTGAAGATGCTGGTGGAAATGTATTAAACACCACTATTTTTAAAGATAAGGAAAGGTTAACTGATAAGGGTAAGCAACATATTGTAGGCATACAGAGCCAATTATGGTCTGAGAAAATTAACGGACCCGAAGCAGTGGAATACATGTTGCTGCCCAAATTACTTGGCTATGCAGAACGTGCTTGGGCGGCAGAACCTGCTTGGTCAAAAGAAACCGATAGTGCTAAATCATGGTCGTACTATTTAGAAGACTGGAACCATTTTGCGAACCAGTTAGGACAGCGAGAATTACTACGACTTCTTCATTATGCTGGTGGTTTTAAGTTTCGTGTACCGCCTCCAGGTGTGTCGCTTAAAGAAGGGAAGCTAAGTGTAAACCTACAGTTTCCAAGTATTCAAATTAAATACACTACCGATGGCAGTGAACCAACTTTGCAGAGTAAAAGTTACAAAGGACCAATAGATGCTACATCTACCATTAAATTCAAAACTTTTGTTGGACAGCGGGGCAGTAAAACCATCACCATAAAAAAATAAAAAATAGTTGTGGGAGTTTTTGGGTTAAGGCAGTCTATATAGAAAAGTAACCAAGTCTTGATCATCCAAAGGCGCAATTTTATAAAGATGTTGACCTTGGGAAGTGCTGTTTTTGCACTTCCAGGGAATTCCCTTGGTCATCAATCTGTGCAAAAGCGGGTAGGGGTTATTGGTCTAGATACCAGCCACAGCCTTGCATTCACAAAATTGCTAAATGCCGAAAATGCCAATTCATCCTTGTTGGGCTACAGAGTGGTTGCCGCTTATCCCTATGGCAGTAAAACGTTAGCATTAAGTAGGCAACGTATTCCTTTACAGATTGAAGAGATAAAAAAATATGGTGTTAAAATTGTCAATTCCATTGCCCAGTTGCTACAAGAGGTAGATGTTGTCTTGTTGGAAACTAATGATGGTCGCCTCCATAAAGAACAGGCATTGGAGGTAATTCGAGCTAGAAAACCGCTCTTTATTGATAAACCTTTGGCAGCCTCTTTAACAGATGGTAAATTGATTTTTGGGGAAGCTAAAAAGTTTGGTGTACCCGTTTTTTCTGCTTCTTCTCTTCGTTTTATGGATAATTTTAAACAAATTTGGAGTATCAAGGAATTGAAAGTGCTCGGGGCGGACACCTATAGTCCGGCCACCATTGAACCTACACATCCCGATTTGTTTTGGTATGGCATACATGGCGTAGAAATGTTATTTGCGGCGATGGGACCGAATTGTATTTCTGTAAATCGGTTTTACACGGACGAAACTGATGTGGTGGTTGGCAAGTGGGACGACGGGCGTATAGGTACTTTTAGGGGTACGCGAAATGGTAAGGCCGATTTTGGTGGTGTTTGTTTTACCAGCAAAGGTAATTTTCAACTAGGTCCTTATTTAGGCTACGAGCCATTGTTGCTAGAAATTGTGAAGTTTTTTGAAACAGGTATTGCTCCAGTTGAGGCAAAAGAAACGTTGGCCATTTTGGCTTTTATGGAAGCAGCTGAAGAAAGCAAGTTCAAACAGGGAGCAACCATTAAACTACAATATTAATGAGATAAATTATGTCTAAAAACGTCTTTCAATTTACTGGGCTTTCCGGGGTCGGAAAAAGCACCTTGTCTCTGGCAGTTAGCGAAAAGCTAAGGGCCAAAGGCTACAAAGTAACGGTGCTAGATGGGGACGAATTAAGAAAGACGATCTCGGCCGATTTAGGCTTTAGTGAAATAGACCGTCTAAAACATTTAAAAAGGGTAGCGCAATTGGCTGCCACAGTAAACGCCGATATTGTATTGATTGCGGTAATTAATCCTTACGAAAAAGGTAGGCAGTTGTTTAGGGATTATGCCAATGCCAAGTTGATTTGGTTGCGATGTAGCATAGAAGTGTTGAGGCATAGAGATACCAAGGGTTTATATCAAAGAGCATTTTTACCAGATGATCATCCAGATAAGTTGTCGAATTTAACTGGCGTAAATGCTCCATTTGAATATCCTGAGCAAGCAGATTTAATTATAGATACCGATCGATTGGAAATACACGAAGCCGCTAAACTGATTGTTCGGCGTATTCTGTTGGGTAAAATGAATAGTCAGGAAGTAACTATCTCAAGATGATAACTAAAATAAAATTAACGTGATTAAAAAAATACATTTCATTTCCGGACTACCTAGGTCTGGTTCTACGCTGCTTTCGGGTATTTTAACCCAAAATCCGTTAATCCATGCAGGCATGAGCAGTCCGGTTGCTTCATTAATCAACGGATGTTTGGAGCAGATTGGTGCGGGCAGCGAGTTTTACAGTTTCTTCGATGAGAAAAAGCGAAAAACAATCTGTTCTGCATTGTTCGATGCCTATTACGAAGATATGCCAAAGGAAATCATTTTTGATACCAACCGCTTATGGACAGCCCGCATGCACCAGTTGGTAGAAATGTTTGATGATTTTAAAGTGGTTTGCCTGGTACGTAACCCGGCATGGATCATGGATAGTTTTGAGAAGATCTATCGTAAAAACCCTTTTGATTATAGCCGTATGTTCTCCGCGGGAAACCGTGCTACGGTTTATACCCGTTGCGAAAGTCTTTTAAATGGGCCTGTAGGTATTGCGCTTACTGCACTTAAAGAAGCTTTTTATGGCGAATATGCTGATAAGCTCCTGTTGGTAGATTATGACTTGCTGGCCCGTTTTCCTGAAAAAACCATGCAGCTGGTTTATGATTTTACGGGCATTGGCCATTATCATCATGATTTTGATAATGTAGATTACTCGCACGACGAATTTGACTACACCCTTGGCGTAAAAGGCTTACATACCATTGGCAAAAAAGTAAAATTTAAACAGCGCCGCTCCATTTTACCGCCAGACCTTTTCCAGAAATATAGCGAAATGGCTTTTTGGAACGATACCGCGGGCAGTTCGGCAAATGTTATTGCCGCTAAAGATTCCCATAACCTATAAATTAATTGCATATCGATATGAAATTTACAAAAGCAAGCAAAAAAGCAAGTGCCGCCCTCATGCAGATGGTGGTAATGGCTACTTCGTTTTCCGCCGGTGCGGCTGGCGCAGCCTATTATGTTGGCAAGCGTGGTAACCATGCTCCAGGAAAAAACAAAAGCTATTTGGCAGAGCCATCATTGGGAGCTGTGCCGCACAATTTACTTCAACCCTACAAGACGAATAAAAGGCTAACAGGACCTGCAAAAATTACCAATGCCGATCATTTGGAAATTGTAAGTTCGCCAGTAAGGGAACTTTTAGTGGTAGATCACAACATTAAAGGCCATCAGCAGTTCAGTAGTTTGGCAAGGCCTGGAGTGACACTGGTAGAAATACCAAAAGATGTAGATGGTTTGGCTTTTTTAATGGAGAAGCTTGCAGGATATCAAAATTTGAAGGCGGTCCATTTATTCTCCCATGCCAATGGAGGAGAACTGCTTTTGGGCAACACACAGGTAAACAGCGAGGCCCTAGCCAACCATACCGCATTTGCGAAGGTGGTTAATAGTGCTATGAAAGCCGGAGGCGATTTTCTGCTTTATGGCTGCGAATTGGGTAAAGGCCAAAAAGGCGATGAATTTTTAGAAATCATTAAGAGAAATACCCATGTAGATGTAGCGGCTTCCAGCAATTTGACCGGCAATACCGAATTTAACGGTGACTGGAATTTGGAAGTACAAAAGGGTAATATCGAGACACAGCCCTTGGCTAATTCTATAGCTATGAGAGATTTTACGGAGGTGCTGCAAAATGTGACTTTTCAAGTTGGTACTTGGACGATAGTTGACGCAGGATTTAGCAACAGGAGATTTACACCAAATGGTGCAAATAATTCTGCTGCTACAGGTATTGATGCCTTAGTTAAACAAACGGTAAATGGTGTTGAGCGTACTTTAAAGGTTGATGGGGCCTACAATAGTATTAAAGCCGACAATAGCTATGGGATCTCTTTTGGGTTTTCGGAAAAGGCACTCACCATTAGCTTTACGGACGGCAGTACATTTAAGCCTGTTTCGATTGAAATTTATAGTTGGCAAGGAGATCCAGCTACAATCACTACAAATAATGGAGGAAGTATAAATGTAAATATTAAGGACAGTTATGATGTGGGATATAGCAATCAAATTTTTGATCTTAGTGCATTGCCTGCAGGAGCTACCTCGATAACCATTACCAATAATGCGTGGGCACCTTTTCAGATAAACACCAATGTGGGTTTTATGGGAGCGATAAAAAAAATAACATTTAAAGACATTGGCTTTACTGCCAATGCTAAACCGGTTGTTACTGCTTCAGGCGGTACAACGGCCCATTTAGAGGGTACTCCTGTAGTGATCGACAATGGCTTGACGGTAAGTGACACTGATCATACTACCCTGGCTTCTGCAGCGGTGACTATTTCGGGCAATTTCCAGAGCGGGCAAGATGTATTGGCATTTACCAACAATGGTACCACCATGGGCAACGTAACAGGTAGCTATACTACCGGTGTGCTGACCTTGACTTCTGCTGGGGCCAACGCTACATTGGCACAGTGGCAAGCTGCTTTGCGGTCGGTTACATACAACAATACCTCCAACACTCCAAACACCTCAAACCGTACCATCTCTTTCGTGGTAAATGATGGTACCGATAATAGCACCGCTGCCACCAAAACCCTAAGTGTAACAGATGTAAATGATCCACCTACCTTAACGGCTACAGCTTCAAACCCTACGTTTACAGAAAAAGGATCGGCAGTAAATCTATTTAGTGCAGCTGCGGTAAGTACGGTAGAAAGCGGGCAAGCCATTGTAAGTTTGCAGTTAAGAGTGAGCAATCTTGCCAATGGCAGTAGTGAAATCTTGACTGTCGACGGTACGGATATTACCTTAACGAATGGGACAACAGCTACTACGGCAACCAATGCCTTGTCAGCGAGTGTATCGGTAGCAAGTGGGGTAGCAACGGTTACGCTTTCCAAAACGGCAGGTATCAGTACAGCGGCCACACAAACATTGATCAATGGCATTACGTATAGAAACACCAGCAATGCTCCAACAGGCGCTAGCCGTACTGTTACTTTATCATCAATTGGTGATAATGGCGGTGTAGCTAATGGAGGCATAAGTGCAGTTAGCGTTAACATTCCATCACCGGTAACCATTGTTGCGGTAAATGATGCGCCAACTTTGGCCGGGGGGCCTTATTCCTTGGGTAGTATCAATGCAAGCGAAACTTCAAACGGTACGTTGGTAAGCACTATACTTGCAGGTTTAACTTATGCTGATCTTGATGCGGGAGCCTTGTCAGGCATAGCGATTACCGCTACCTCGGGTGGCGGGGCTTGGCAGTATTCTACCGATGGAAACACATGGACCGGTGTAGGAAGCGTATCTGCTAGTTCGGCATTGTTGCTTACATCTACCACACAGCTACGTTACGTACCTAGTGGTGCTGGTGCCGAAACACCAAGTCTTACTTTTAGGGCTTGGGACAGGACTTCTGGTACAGCATCTGTCAACGGTGTAAGGGGCCTTTCAAATACCAATACAAATGGCGGTACCACTGCTTTCTCTACTGGTACAGCACAGGCTTCTCTAAGTGTATTGGCAGTGCCGGTAAATACGGTAGCTCCAGTAATTACAGGAGCAGCTACGATGGGGAACGTACTATCTAGCAATACTGGTACTTGGACAAATGCAAGCAGTTATACCTATCAATGGTATCGTGCCGATGATAACAGTGGTACTAACCTAGCTGTTATTGCTAGTGCCACAAATGCAAGTTATACCTTAACCACCAGCGATGCACACAAATACCTGCGTGTGGTGGTTACTGCTAACAACGGAACTGGCGGTACCGCAACCGTCAACTCGGACTATGTGGCCATAGTTAACTCTGCTCCGGTAAACAGCGCTGCACCAAGTATCAGCGGGACGGCTGCAGTAGGGAATGCGTTGAGCACTAGCAATGGCACCTGGTCTGATGCCGATGGAGATGGCCGCACTTACAGCTACCAATGGTACCGTGCCGATGATAATGTGGGTACGAACCTGGCCTCGATTGCCGGGGCCAACAGTGCAAGTTATACCTTGACCAGCAGTGATGCGCACAAGTACCTGCGTATGGTGGTTACGGCGAACGATGGTAAAGGCGGTACCACAACAGCCAACTCGACGTATGTTGCGGTGGCCAATTCGGCTCCGGTAAATAGTGTTGCACCGAGTATCAGCGGGACGGCTGCTGTGGGCAATGCGCTGATCACTAGCAATGGCACCTGGACTGATGCCGATGGCGATGGCCGCACTTACAGCTACCAATGGTATCGTGCCGATGATAATGCGGGTACGAACCTGGCCTCGATTGCCGGGGCCAACAGTGCAAGTTATACCTTGACCACCAGTGATGCGCACAAATATCTGCGAGTGGTGGTTACGGCGAACGATGGTAAAGGCGGTACCACAACAGCCAACTCGGCCTACGTGGCAGTGGCCAATTCGGCTCCTGTAAATAGTGTTGCACCAAGTATCAGCGGAACCGCTGCGGTAGGCAATGCGCTGATCACTAGCAATGGCACCTGGTCTGATGCCGATGGCGATGGCCGCACTTACAGCTACCAATGGTACCGTGCTGATGATAATGTGGGTACGAACCTGGCCTCGATTGCCGGGGCCAACAGTGCAAGCTATACCTTGACCAGCAGTGATGCGCACAAATA
The DNA here is from genome assembly GCF_057652195.1 of Pedobacter sp. T50_32. NCBI lineage: Bacteria > Pseudomonadati > Bacteroidota > Sphingobacteriia > Sphingobacteriales > Sphingobacteriaceae > Pedobacter > Pedobacter sp. T50_32. The sequence goes on from NZ_JBYFBY010000001.1 coordinate 1,247,688, forward strand.
TCTGCGTGTGGTGGTTACGGCGAACGATGGTAAAGGCGGTACCACAACAGCCAACTCGGCCTACGTAGCGGTGGCCAATTCGGCTCCTGTAAATAGTGTTGCACCGAGTATCAGCGGCACGGCTGCGATAGGCAATGCGCTGATCACTAGCAATGGCACCTGGTCTGATGCCGATGGCGATGGCCGCACTTACAGCTACCAATGGTACCGTGCTGATGATAATGCGGGTACGAACCTGGCCTCGATTGCCGGGGCCAATAGTGCAAGCTATACCTTGACCAGCAGTGATGCGCACAAGTACCTGCGTGTGGTGGTTACGGCGAACGATGGTAAAGGCGGTACCACAACATCCAACTCGGCCTATGTGGCGGTGGCCAACAGCCTACCGACAGATATCAGCTTGTCTAGCCTGACAGTTAACCAAAGTGCTGGTGCAAATGCTGTGATCGGAACGATAAGCACTACGGATCTTGATGCCACCGACACTCATAGCTATACGCTGGTCGCTGGAGCGGGAAGTGCAAATAACGCAAGCTTCAATATTAGTGGCTCTAGTTTAAGGGCTAATGATGTTTCCGTTCTGCCAGCTGGTAACTACACTATCCGTATCAGGGCTACCGATAATTTCGGTGGTAACTTCGAAAAGACTTTTACAGTTACGGTTGCAGATAACGTAGCACCAACTGTAGTGATCTCATCTTCGCTGGGGGCATCTGGTACGGCAACGACAACCTCACCGGTTCCATTTACGGTAACTTTTTCTGAAGCCGTAAATGATTTTACAGTTGGGGATATCACAGTTACAAATGGAACAGTAGGTGGGTTTACTGGTAGCGGTAGCAATTATAGTTTTAATGTTGTTCCTAATGGCAACGGTAATGTAGTCGTTAATGTTACCGCTAATGTGGCGACAGATGCCGCTGGTAACGGCAACACTGCGGCAACACAATTCGTGATCAACTACCAAAATGTGCTGCCAGTTACGCTCGTAGATTTTACGGTTAAAATAGATGGTAATCATGCAAGGTTACAATGGCAGACAGCAATGGAACAAAACAATGGTGGCTTTGAAATTTACCGAAGTGGAGATGATAAGCGCTTTGTGAGATTAACCGAAATAGCGGGCAGAAATGTAGCAAGTTTGTATTCATTTATTGATAAAAATCCTCTGAATGGTAACAATTATTACAGATTGGTTCAGCTAGATAGGAACGGAACTTCTACTGAACTGGGAGAGAAAGTATTGAATTTTGATCTAGGCTCAGTTAATGTCGCTGTTTTTCCCAATCCATCGTCAGGCAAAACAAAAGTGAAGTTTGGTGCAAATAGATTTAGGGAGTTGATAGTAGCTGCAGTTGATGGCCGCATTATCAACCAACAGAAGCTCAGTATTGGGCAATTGGAGGCGGAACTTGATTTATCTGCCTACCCGAATGGAACCTATTTTGTGAAACTTCTTGGAGATAAAGAGAGTAACGTGGTTAAGGTAGTAAAAAAATAGACTAATAAGCTTTAAGTAGTGACTGTTCTTGAAGAGCAGTCGCTACTTCGTTCAGCTGAGGTTTTGATTGTGTTGGCCGTCTAAAAAGGTTGCTGACTAATGTTGGCGATAAACTGGAACTCGTATTTTATTTAGGTTCATTGGAGCAAAATGCCGATTTCATGATCGCCATTTTCTGGCAGTGGCAAATCGTCGACCATGGTAAAACGATTCGAAGAAACCCGAACAGAAAGAAAAATGGATGGTGATAACGAGACTAAACGACTTTCACGACTAACTGCAATTTTGACAATTTTGCAAACGAAACGACTTTTGACAGCTTCGGAATTAGCGATTAGATTTTCAGTTAGTAACAGGACAATTTATCGAGATATAAAAGCATTAGAACAAGCGGGTATTCCTATTTTGACAGAAGAGGGGAAAGGCTATTCCTTAATGGAAAATTACAGAATACCTCCAGTAATGTTTACCGAAAGCGAAGCCAATGCCCTAATTACAGCCGAACAACTCGTTTTAAAAAATAAAGACGCTTCATTTATAAAAGAATATTCAGAAGCTATCAGTAAAATAAAATCTGTCTTACGAAACAATACCAGGGACAAAGCAAACTTACTTTCCAACCGAATTGTATTTAGACAAAATGCAGGGAACGACAGAACAAGTAATTACATCTACCGCTGAGATCGCTGCTGAGATAAATGGATTTTAGGTTACAACAGTTTTGGTTAGGGTCAATGCCATCCGTTATCGGGTTCAAATCCGTCTGCGCCGGAGGTCATTCTTCGGTATAGCTTGCTGGCGCTTGGCCTTTTATTTTTTTGAAGGCAGCATAGAAGGTCGTCCGGGAATTAAAGCCCGATCTAACCGCTACTTCCTGCATGTCACCGCGGGCATAATGTCCGGTCTTTAGCAACCTTACGGCTTCGTTGGTGCGCAGCTCGTTGATGTACGTGTAGAAGTTCTTTCCGAAACCCTGGTTGAGCACCAGTGAAAGCTCATGGATGTTGATGCCGACCTGATCGGCCATGAGCTTCAGGTTCAGGGAGGGATCCAGATATAGCCTGTCTTTGTCCATGATTTCGGCCACCCTTTGTTTCAGGATAGCAATCTGCTCGTGGCTAAGGCGCTGGTGGATGTTGTTGCTTAGGGTCGTGATCTTGTCGAGTTCATCCAAGGCTTCAATTTCAGTGGGGTACACGGCTCTCTGTCTGAGGGATGCTGTGATGAAATAGAGGCAAAAGATCAAACAGATCAGGTGGGGGAGCACTGGGCCCAAATGCCAATGCTTGGCCAGCAGCCAGATCAAGGCCATCAGAAATGGGGCCAAGGTGAAATGGCGCAGCCAATCCAGGTCAGATGCCCTGTCGCCGAGCAGTTGCCTTACCTTGGCTTTGTGCGATTGTAGGAGGTTAAGGTTCAATAAGGTGTATAAGATCCCCTGTAGAAAAAAGAAATATTTTACCAGCCAATTGATGGCGATGCCTAGGTCAACCTGGGATAAAAATCCCTGGTCATTTAGGATGTTTAGGACGATAAATACCAATGCCGGTAGTAGATGGAGATCAAACAGCTTCGGTCTGAGGCCGTGATGTACAAACGCGTATACTGCAAAGTAGACGAAGGGGAAGGTGAGCCACCGGGGCCATTCGGCCATCCTGATCAATACAGGATCGGGTCTGCCTGACAGTTCCAAAAGGAGCTGAACGAATAATAGACTTAACAGCAAGAAAAATAAACCGAGCCATTTGTTGGCCGATGGGTTGGGGCTGGGTAGGCCGGTGATCAACAAGAAAGCAGCCAAAAAGAGGCTGCCGGCGTTAAGGGCGCTCAACAGTAGGGCCAGTGAAGTTTCCATATCATCAAAATCTGGATCAAATATAACGTTTGGATACAAACAGTCTGTTCGCCTGTATCCATCCGAACAGCTGATGGGGGTATCCGGACTACATTTGGGGCAAAAAAGATGGAAAAGACTTCCCTTAAACACAAATTATGCCTGGGTATAATTGCTGGATTGGTAACGGGCGCTACTTTTAGGCGCTTGGGGTCCAAATATTTAATCGATTATCTGCCGGTAGATGTGGTTTATCTATTTGCCTACGCTATCCTGTTGGCTGGTCTGGGAATGGCCTTTGTCTGGCATTACCGGCAGGTAGACGATCGACAACATTCCGCTTATGGCGTTGTTCTGGTGCAGCTCATTGCCACTGTTGTCGCTGTAGATTTGATCATGTTTGGGATGCAGAAGCTGCTGGGACTACAGATGATCGTTCCGCTGGGGCTACTGGATACGCCCTTTTCTTCATTTTCTGGAGAAAATCTGGTGTGGGCATTTTTCAGGTATTCATACGGGTTTACAGTTGTGGTGGCGGTGTTGCAGGTGACCGCTTCGCTTTTATTGTTTTACCCCAGGACCAGGCTGTACGGTTGCCTGGTTGCCCTGCCCATTATGGGCTTCATCTTGCTGATGGATTTCTGCTATGACATGCCCTTTGGTGTGCTGCTCCACGGAACTATACTTTCAGTGGCGATCCTATATTTCCTGTCGCATCACCTCAAACGGCTTTTTGCCGCGCTCTGGTTAGGGGAGGTTCCGGTGAAGCTTTCTGGCCTATGGTCATGGATGCTGGCCTTGCTGGCGATCCCTGTTTTTTGCATGTTGCACCTCAGGCATCCCGATCGGCATCCCGGACTTACCGGTAAATATGTGGTCACTGGCCTGAAGATCGATGGCATTGCCCGGCAGACGCGGTCCGATACGGACAGTGTACTTACGACCGTGTATTTTGACCTTGATGATGAGGTGGTCTTCAGGTGGAATGACTATCGTCGTCAGCGTGTGGGCAGCTACAGTTTAGGTCGGGACGGCGCAATTGACATGCGATGGCGATACCCCAGCAGTGGAGCAGCTGCGTTTGAGGGTAGTTTGGAAGCCCTTGGAGACGGGTGGAGGCTCAATGGTTTGATGGGCCAACAACATTATGAAATGCGTTTGGAAAGAAGTAGATAGGTTTTGCTGGTCTAGATGGGGGAGATCGTAATGGAGGGATGTTATCCAGATGGATCCCTCTTCTAGGAATGAAACTTTGATTTTTTGGCCCTGCGGAACGGAAGTAGGACAGCTACTTTTTTGGAAGGTACATCAGACCCAGTAACCTTAAAAATTACCTACTATTAGTGATTGTTTGTTTTCATGACAATCGATAGTTTTGGGCATTACGAATACTTTTCAACTCAAATTATGGAAAAAGTAACTAGAAAAATCTTAATGTCTGCACTGGCGATGTTATTTTTATTGGTGCTGCATGCTGGTAACGCCTTCGCTCAATCGCACAATAGGGCTGCCAAAAATTGCCTGTTCCACGATGATTACCTGAAGGCTACGAAGGATAAAAAGAATTCGGTAGCCTGTGTGGACTGTTTCTGCAAGGTATGTGGCAACAAGAAGGAGATTGCTCGAAAGCAGAAACTGGAAAGAGAGCGGTTAGCATCGGACCAAAAACATAAGGCCGATGAGCAGGGGCGCAAGCTGGAATATAGTAAGGGAGTTTCGGAAAAACAGCGGCAGGCCGAACTGGCAAGAAAAAAAGCAAAGGAGAATGACGTGGTAGTTGTTGCTCCAAGATCGGCTGGCAGCGTGGATGCTAAAGATGTGATAAAGGTGGAAAGGGAGAATATGGGACGTGATGAGAAAAAAAGGGCGTGGTCTCCCAGATTTTCCCAACGGACCAAGGAAGCTGGCTTTGGCTTTTTTGATGAGAATGCAAATTGGGTATGGGCCTTGCAGACCCCTGGTTTCAGGGAATCTGCCAGTTTTGGCAGTTTTCCCGAGAATGGGGAGTATGCTTGTATATTTCGGAGAAACTGACCATGGGATTCCGTGTCAAACTGACCACCCAAACTGCTGGCGAACCTGTGCAACAG